>CAYQOM010000001.1:0-4797 GCA_964419145.1 uncultured Roseivirgaceae bacterium
GACATGACGCAAGGAACCTACCGGCCGGCTTACAAAGTGAAGTACCAGGCAGCCCTTGATAAAGACAATAATTTGCTGGGTATAAAAATTCGTGGCGCAGGTATACACGAAAGTCCGGTATTTGCACATCGCTTTCCGGCTGGTGCGGTTGATCATTACCTGGTTGAAAATCATTCACTTGATTCAAACATCAGCACGGGTGCGTGGCGTGCACCTCGCTCTAATTTCATGGCGATAGCCGAGCAAAGCTTTTTAGATGAAGTTGCGGAAGCTGTTGGTAAAGACCCGATCGATTTTCGATTGGAGTTACTTGATCGTGCTGCTACCAATCCGGTTGGTGAACGCAACGATTACGATGCTGCCCGCTATGCGGGTGTATTAAAACTGGTAAAAGAAAAATCGGGTTGGGGCGAAAAGAAAGACGGGGTACACCGGGGCGTATCGGCCTACTTCTGCCATAACAGCTATGTAGCCCAGGTGATGGATGTGGTGATAAAAAATTCCAAACCGGTTGTTCAGAAAGTGTGGTGTGCTGTAGACTGTGGTATTGTGGTAAATCCGGAAGGAGCCAAAAACCAATTGGAGGGTGGCATAGTAGATGGCATTGGCCACACCTTATACAGTGAAATGACTTTCAAAGATGGAAAACCCGATCAAACCAACTTCCATAATTATAGACTGATCCGGAACAGTGAAGCTCCACTTGAAGTTGAATGCTTCTTTGTAGATAATGGTATTGACCCAACCGGGTTAGGCGAACCGGGCTTACCTCCGGCAGGTGCTGCACTTGCCAATGCGTTATATGCGGCAACCGGTAAGCGGTTAACCACACAACCTTTTGCTAAATCAGAACTGGCCATTACACCTATGTAATAGGATTAACTCCCAGGAAATAAATACCTATAAACGGAATTTGTTTCCTGGAAATACCTTTATAAGTTTTTCAAAACCTTCATTTTGTTTTGCCTTTTGCGATAGGCTCCAAATTTTTTATTGTCTATTAACCTGAGTGTATTTTTTCATTCGGTAAAAAGTTTATCTTCGCTGCACCTAAAACCATTAAAACTTATGAAGAAAAAACTCTTAGCATTGGCCACCATTTTTGGGGCCGTGATCCTCGTTTCATGTGAACTGAATGAGGCACCTCAACAAGAACTGGTTAGTGAAGCCACGTTATCCAAAATCAGCGCCATGGGCTTCAGTACAGAAAATGTACAACGCACCGATGGCGGCTACCTGGTAGAAGGAGACATTATTCTCCACGATCATGATTTGACAGGCAACCATGATCATAAAGACTTGCGCATCGCGGAAGTTGAACAGTACCGCACTTTTAATCTTGTGACTGGCTTACCCAGAACAATTGTAGTAACCACAAGCGGGCGTAACATTACCCAACGGCTTTCCGATGGTATCAATGCCGCCATTGCCCGGTACAATGCTGAGAATCTCGGAATCACTTTTGTACGCGGAGGCTCATCCGGTGGTGGAAATATTAATATCAGGGTTGTAAACACCAACCAATACATTGCTTCTGCAGGTTTTCCAAGCAATGGCAATCCCTACAACACAGTTAGTTATGCCCGCAACTATACCAACTACTCACTTGGATTTGTAACGACTGTTATCGCTCACGAAATCGGGCATTGCATTGGTTTCCGTCATACCGATTACATGAACCGCGCCTATAGCTGTGGATCAGGTGGTAACGAAGGCCAGGCCACCTCAGGCGTTGGTGCCGTTCATATTCCGGGCACTCCTACAGGCCCTGATTCAGGTTCCTGGATGTTGGCTTGCTTGAGCAGCACCACTGATCGTCCGTTTAACAACAACGATAAAGTTGCCTTAGATTACTTGTACTAATATTTTAGTAACACACTATGAAAATGCCGGGGTTTGCTCCGGCATTTTTTTATTCGGTGATCACTACCCGTGAGGTTAAGAATGTACCCGTGTTGAGTTTGATTTTTAAAATATAGATACCTGTTTGAATTAAACGCGCCTCGGAAATATTCAACACTTTAACATCTCCAGAAATCTCCTGCCGCAGAACCACTTTTCCCAAAGGATCAATTAATTCGGCTTGTACAGTTCCCTGATCGTTACTGATCACACTCAGTACATCCTGCTTGTTTAATGGGTTTGGAAACACATATAAATCGGCAGGACGAACAAATAAGATTTCTTCCTCTTCGCTGAAAATATTTTCTTGAGCAATCGTGACCAGTCTTGCACGATAAATGTTAATGCCAGCCCGAGGCGATACATCTGTCAGTAAAAAATTGTTGGATTTAAGTGCCGTTAGGGATTGCACCGGTTCAAACGTTGATCCATTCAACCGCTCCAATACTACCGATTGGATGTTAAAAATTGATCCCAGTGACACATCAAATTCAGCCTGTTCATTCACCACGTAATTACGGGCAACAAACGACCGGAAATAACAACCGGTTCCTTGAGTATTATAATCAATCGTAAACTCGCGACTTCCTTCCACCGCACCAAACACAGGCACTACGGTAAAGTAAGCCGTTTCTAATTCCGATTTCTGAAAAATTGCAAATGTATCCGTTGTAGTAAGAATCGGCTCCAGGTACTTTTCACCAACCTCATAAAGCCGATATTCATCAGCCGCTTCTTCACGATTCCAGGTGAACATGACTTGTTCATCGCAATTAAACCCAACAGAAAGCCGATCGGGTTTTGAAATAGAAAACGTTTCAGAGTCAAAATGATCAGCCCCAATAACCATCCGGAGCTGATACAAACCTGCAATGGGTGGAGTACTCCATTCAAAAGCCTGATCATTCAAATCAATATTACCTATGGTTTGCCAGGTAACTTCGTTAACAGACCGGTATTGTAAAAACCCTGTTTCAGCAGCACCATACCAACTCCAGCGGATCAGGTTAATAGCATCGGTTTGAAGCGCATCTGTTGCAAACGGGTAACGCCACTCAAATCCGGAATTGATTTCATACACTATACTGAACGGTTGTGTACCCTGCACTTCATAACCGGATATTTCAATCGCATACTCCCCTTCTTCCGGAAATGCCAAAGTGATTTGCTCAACATTATTCAGCCGATCTTTCCCCCGTTGCGCCAGGCTTTGCAAATCTGAAACAGTGGGCGCACTGTTTAATACCCATGGCTCCCAAATTTCATTTGTCGTAATATTTCTGATAGTCAGATCCAAATCGTTAACCAGGGCTTTTTCAGAAAATGGATCAGCCGGTAAATCGTTCCACACCACGGTTACTTTCAGTTCTTCGGCTTGTGCCGGAACAGCAATCGAAAAAAATTTAGACTCCCCATCCGCGATTTCATCAAGAAAAAATTTTTCCATTTCAATTGTACGAATCGCATTCAAGGCATCTACATTTCCAAAGCCTGTTTCAAAATCAACCTGTGGCTTACCCACATCGCGGGCACTGTTAATCAAAACAGCCTTTACCAGCGAAGCATCCGGAAGTACTCCGTATTTCTGTTTATACGCATCCTGAATCAACAAAGCCGTACCGGAAACTACAGCCGCTGCTTCAGACGAACCGGCATCACCAAAGGCAATCAATTCAGGCTTTATCCGCCCATCGTGGGCGGGACCTTTTGAACTTAACGAAACATAATTCCCAAAACGATCGGCCGAGCCCACCGTAAGCACATTTTTGGCAACCTTGAACTGGCCGGTAAGATTGGCAAATCCACTTACACCACTATACGTTCCTTCCACAGGAGTATCGGTTCCCCTGTTTCCCGAAGAAAAGACGTGCAGAATTTCCGCATGTGTGTTGCCAGCCTGATCATAGGCACTCGATTCTATTCCGTAATAATTTTCAAGGCCTACACCATAGGAGTGATTTTGAACAGAAACACCAACTTGTTCGAGCGCATCACCATCATCCGGAAGCAACTGATCGAAGTCGGAAGTGGTTACACGTGCTCCCCAAGCTACTCCTTTAGCAAATGGAGAAGTGTTGCCCGCCCCAACCGCAATGGTGGCCATGAATGTAGCATGGAAGGTAGATGCTTCGTCAAACTGATCATTCAGCACGATGCGTCCTTTTAAATCGAGATCCTGTTGATCGAAGGGCTTTTCTTTAACGGAAACCAACAATCCATTACCGGCTGCATCAGGAAATAAGGCATGTACTGCTGTTACTCCATTTACAGAAAGATCGAAATTACCTAACACAACTTCCTCCTTTGCTTTTCGAATTCCGCGATCAATAAATTTCACCCCCGATACTTTCCTTAATAGGTTGAGCTTTTCAGTGTTGAGATTGGAGACCAGGAAATAATGGTCCGTTACTTTCTTATAATGCAATGCGTGTGTTGCCAACCATTTTGTAAACAACTCCTGATCATCAGTGTATACTGTTACATTAAATCCTACATTTTTATCTGGTTTCAACGGACCAACCCTGGCCGGCAAGGTATCCATAACAGGCGCATTCTGACCAAAAGCCTGTATTACCAAGACTACCATAAAACCAAAAAGGAATTTAACCCTCCACATGCTACTGAAAAATGTTCACTATGAAATTCACCATATGCAAAGTAATACTTTGCCATCATTCCCCGATGGTGGAATCGGCATAGGATATTTTTTGATTCATTAGTACCTTCACCAATCGGTAACATGAAAGAACTGAAAACCATACTGGCCACATTCAACAACGTTGATTTTACCCAACGCAAGGCGGCATTGGCCACTGTGGTAAATGTCAGGGGCTCCTCCTACCGAAGTCCCGGGGCGCGCATGCTCATTACCGATGATGGAAAATGGGTGGGCTC
>CAYQOM010000001.1:4807-241406 GCA_964419145.1 uncultured Roseivirgaceae bacterium
CGGCAGGTGATGACAGAGAACAAACCCATGACCATCACCTACGATACGCGTGAAGAGAGTAATCAGAACTTGGGGATTGGGTTGGGGTGTAATGGGGTTATTGATGTGTTGATTGAGCCGGTTTACAAGGGATCAGAAACCATTTCATTGATTCAGAAAATGGTAATCCAAAATGAACCAATGGCATTGGCCACACGGATTCGGGGAGAATTTGCAGGGGAAAAATTTTTATTGGATCATCATCTTCAACCTCAATCCGAATTTTCTGATAGCAAATTAAACCCTTCTGTGCTTCATGCACTGACTGAGGTTTTTACGCATCACCGCAGTGAAACCAAAACCATTCTGGGTGAAGAAATCTTTTTCGAGTTGATCCAGCCGGTTGTTTCCCTTATCATTTTTGGCGGAGGCTTTGACGCACGACCCGTGAGTACGCTTGCCAAATCGTTAGGCTGGGATGTTCAGGTAACGGATGAATGTGTGTCGCATATTGCGCCTGTATTTTTTCCAACAGCTGATAAATTGTCGCTTTGCCAACGTGAATTTATTGATCGGGATTTCGTGGTTACACCGTACACCGCTTGCGTGCTTATGTCGCACAATTATGAATACGACCGCGATGTACTGAAGAAACTTATCCAAACAACTACACCTTATATTGGCATACTCGGTCCGCGTAAGCGATTTGATAAGATTCTATCGGAGTTTGGGGCGCAAGGCATAGTATTGACTCCTGAAGATTTCCAGCGGATTCACTCCCCTATTGGTCTTGATATAGGTGCAGAAACGCCTGATGAGATTGCGCTATCCATCCTTGCTGAAATACAGGGCAAGTTTGCCAATCGTTCTGGTGGATTTTTGAAATACAGAAGTGGGCCCATTCATGAACGAAAAGGCGACCAGGTATTTAAACAGGTTTACCTGAACAACGATACGCCAACAAAATCCGTAAACGGATAAAAAATTACTTCCATGAAAAATTTACTCACCCTTTGGTTGGTTGGCTTATGCGCAAACGCCTTTGCTCAAACCCCTCAACAGGAGATCAACGAACAAGTATGGAAACCTTTTACCAAAGCCATTATGAATCAGGATGTAGCCACGTTTGCCTCGCTGCACTCACCCGATTTGGTAAGAGATGAACGGAACTCTGGAAAAATTCTAAGCCTTGCTGAGTACCATAAAAATATGGAAGCGGGTTGGCCGGGATGGAAAGAATCGCTAGCTAAGAATAAAATAGATTATACGTTTGAACTTCGCTTCACGGAAAGAATCAGCAATGGAAACCTGGCGTATGAAGTGGGCTATTTCAAAAACGAATCGGTTAGTCCGACAGGGGAAAAGCGAATTGGCTATGGTCAATTTCACGTTACCCTTCGAAAGGAAAACGGCATCTGGAAAATTTTAGTTGATTCTGACTCCAGTCTCGGAGGAACCATTACCGAAGAAATGTTTCAATCCGCCAAACCGCTGGAATGAGTTCAGGTGATGAACATGGGCAAGAACAAGTGGATAAGATCAACATCCTTATCCTGGCGGCAGGCTCCTCCACGCGGCTGGGTCAATCCAAACAACTCCTGAAGATTCAAGGTGTTCCCCTGCTTCGAAAAACAGTCTTAACCGCGCTTGCAACGGCTTCGCATTCTGTTACCGTTGTGCTCGGGCATAATTTTAAACAACACAAGGAAGTTATTCAGGACTTAAACATCAGTATACTGCATCATCGTGAGTGGCGGAAAGGAATGGGGAGCTCCATTAAGGCAGGCGTATCCCATATTTTAAAAACCCATGCCGATGCACAAGCGATAGTAATTTTGGTTTGTGATCAACCCTATCTAACCGCTGAACACCTAAAGGCACTCATCGCTACGCACGGAACTTCAGGCGCATCAATCATTGCATCCAACTATGCTTCAACAACTGGTGTACCAGCTCTGTTTGATAAAAGCATGTTTACAGAATTGCTAGAATTAAAGGATGATCAAGGCGCTAAAAAGATAATGGAAAAGCATGCCGGACGTATTATTGAAATTGAGTTTGCCCCGGGTGAGATAGACATTGATACACCGTCAGACTACGCCAGGCTTATGCGTTAATTATCAAAATCCTGATCAAAGCCATTGCGTTCGCCATCACCCTCCTCTTCCTTTTCACCAAACTGCTTCTGATTTATTCTAAACACCAGGCTGGCTGTAATGGTGGTGAAAGCACGTTGGAATCGATTACGGAAGTAAAAGTCATCACCTTCGTTAACGGATCGGAAAATCCGTGTGTTAAACACATCGCGGACATTGAGTGAGAAGGTTGCCTTGTTCTTCCAGATATCTTTGGTAAAGCCTAAATCGAGGGTATAGAACGCTTCCCTTCGTCCCTGGGTTGTTTGCTGAGGAGCACGGTAAAAAACAGTTGCCTGAAAATTTGTACGCTTACCCAACGTAAACCGGTTACTCACCCGAGAATTCCAAGTGTAGGTATCCCGATCAAATGATTCTCCCTCATATTCTCCCTCGGTAATGGCCCTGAAAAAATTGGCGTTCCCATTGATGGTCCACCATTTTGTAAAATCCTTACTGACGTTAAACTCAAATCCATAAAATTGTTCTACGCCCAGATTAGTGGGTATAATAAATGTTGTATCACGAATCGGAGGACGAGTAACTGTAATACGCTCAGTGACATCTGTTGTATAGCGGTAATAAATTCCACCGTAAAAAGAGTACGTATCGCCATTCGCCAAATATCCGGTTTCATAGGAATCTGTAAATTCAGGATCAAGATCCGGATTACCGATTCGGATATTTCGTGCATCGGAGAATGAAGAGAATGGATTCAGTGACCAAAAGCCCGGGCGACTCACCCTGCGGCTATAACTTACCTGAACTGAATTGTCGTTGTTGATATGGTAATTGGCATGAATGCTGGGGAAGAAATTCATGTAAGACTTGTTATTAACAGGTTCATTTCCTCCAATTAACTCAGAAAAGTTTGACAACTCGGTTCGTATGTCGGTGTACTCCATGCGCAATCCCAATTCATAGGAAATCTTACCAACATGATTTCCAATCAATGCATAGAGCGCCTGAATATTCTCATCATATTGAAAGGTATTTGAGAAGTTACCATAGTTTACCCACTCATTATCATTGATGAATTCCTCTATCGAGTAATCCGTATTGATTTTCCTTATCGTTCCGCGATATCCTGTTTCAAACTTTCCTTTTCCGCCATTAAACGGATGAATGTAATCCAATTGCAACAGCGTATTTTGTTCCAACTCTTCATTGTATGACCGCTGCGGGTTCTCCAATTCACCATCTGGGTAAAGATTCAAAATTACGCGTTGGCTAATGGATGATTTCTCAGTTTCCGCATTATTTCGGTATTGACCGTAGAATGTGAGCTTCCTTCCTTCCTGATCAAACAACTTCTCATAGCTCAGGGTATACTCTATATTTTTTTCATCCTCAGCTTCGCGATCATTTCGAACAAATTCACGACCTAGTTCATCGAACAAATCATAATCACGGTAGGTAATATCGGTGAGGTTCATATTGTCGCCCACATTCACTAAAAAAGCTGCCGTAAGGGTATTCTTGTCATTGAACATGATATCCGTACCAGCCCGAAATGTGTGTGACCAACCCGTACGCAAAAAGTCGCGCGATGAACGCGAAAAATAGGTGGTGTCATCCGGTGTAAACTCCTGGTACAAACTTGCCCGACCAGGACGTTCCCGATAATTGGAACTGTAATTCAGAAAGTAATTCATTTTTTTCTTTCTGAAATTCATGGTGGTGCTGATTCCCGTATTAAGCGGATGCGCAATGTTTCCTTCAATCACCGCATTCAGTCCATCCTGACGTTCTTTCTTTAAGATGATGTTGATGATCCCTGCATTGCCTTCCGCTTCATAACGGACAGACGGATTGGTAACTACTTCAATCCGTTCAATCATGCTGCCTTGAAGCGCCTGCAAGGCATCAGTACTGGAGATGCCCGCTAACCCGGACGGCTTACCGTCAATGAGTATTCTTACGTTCTGACTTCCGCGTAGCGAAACTCCTCCGTCCTGATCAACAACGATGGAAGGAAGGTTATCCAGAATCTCAACAGCATTTCTTCCTACGTTACTCAAGTCTTCAGATACATTGAAGATGCGCTTATCCAGATCCATTTGCATGAGCGATCGCTCTGCGCTTACCACAACTTCACTCAATGTTTTCACATCGGCTACCAGCTCTATCTTTCCTAAATCAGTTACTGCTTGCGTATACTGCCTTACCGGTACAATCCGGTTTTGATACGATACCACCTGCACCAGACCATAATATGAACCCGGTTTGGTGCTGATCTCAAACGCACCATTCATATCGGCAATGCCTCCGGTAATCAACGCTGAGTCGGACGAATACAACGAGAAAGTGGCAAACGGAATAGGGTCGGAAGTCTCCTTATCCAGAATACGACCTTTAATGCTGACAGATTGCGCCCATCCGCAATTGACAATACCTAAAGCGGCTACAAAGATTAATATAAGCAGGTTTTTCTTCATCTGAACTACAAAGATACCTATTAACACTCCCCTAACGTAAATGGTTTTATACTTTCTGATAAGCGGCACTATGCCTCCATTAAGTGTTTGTTATCAAATAGTATATTTGAAACCGATGAGAAATTTTGTTTTGGTGATTTTGGTATTCGCAGTATCCGGTTTGGTTTCTGCGGAGTCTTATAAAAAATATGAAGAGGGTGGAAAGTTTGGCGTAAAGAATGAAAAGGAAGAGATTCTGATTCCAGCAATTTATGATGCCGTTGGGTGGAGCAATGAAACGTTCACGGTTATCGATCAGGTAACCGGCTATAAACTTAACGACCAATGGGGCCTCATCAGCCTCTCGAATAAACGAATCACTCAGCCGGAATACTTTTCTGTACTGCCAACCGAAAATAATTTATTGATTGTTACCAAACGTTCAGCGCTGTCGTTCCGAATAACTACAGGATGCATGAATACAAAAGGCAAGGTAATCATACCGCTGGAGTATGCCGGCTTGAAAATTTCCGGACTGCGTGCCGTTGTTTACACCCTCAATGAAAATCAATTTCGCTACGGACTTATTGATCTTGAAAACAGACTGCTTATTCCGCAAGTCTATAAAAACATCTATCCGATCGGTAGTTTGCGATACGCTGTACAAAACCGCGAAAACAAAACTGCGTTGTTCACGGAAAACGGAAGACAGGTAACGCCTTTTTCAATCGACAGCCTGTCACAACTCAATAATAACATCGCCATTATCTATCAGGAAGGAAAGCAAGGTTTAATTAACCGCGATGGAAACATAGTGAAGGAACCGGTGTACCGGGAAATAGCAATTGAAAACAAAACGGTAAAAGCGCGTTTACCCGATACCTGGAAAATTCTGGATGCACAAAATAAACTCATTCGTGAAATTGAAGCCGACTCACTCCTGCCCCTCGGAGATGACAGACTGAAAATGACCAACGCTTTTGGTAGCCAATTGTGGGACACGCAGTTTACTCCGATCATACAAACTTACTTCACACAGCTAAATCAGTTTCATGATAATGAAATACTTTTCCGTGTAGGAGAGAGATGGGGCGTACTCAATCGTGACGGAGTTGTGATTCTACCTGCGGAATATGATCGGATCATTATGGATGATAACCACTTTCTGGTCTCGAAACACCTTCCAGGAAAACAATGGTGGATTTTGCACGACAAAAACGGAAAGGCCCTGACGAGCAAAGCTTACGAACGGATAGATAAATTTAACGGAACATTTTTCCCCGTTCAGAAAAATGGTTTTTATGGAGGCCTTAATCTACAAGGAAAGGAAATAATCGCGTGTGTATTCGATAGCATTGCAAGCACCTACCAAAACCTTGTTGCTGTAAAGTTTAAAGGGCAATATGGCATTATGGATACCGATGAACGCTGGATCGTTACCCCACAACCCAACCCAATCGCCTTGCTTAACGCTGAACGGTATTTTGAAAAGTCGGGCAACCTTACTTTTCTAAAATCAATCACCGGAGAAATTATATACTTCACCACCAATCCACTTAGCATTGAAAACGATAAGCTGATCGAAACTATTTCTTCAGGCGGAAAATGGACAATCAATTTTGATGGCCAAATTATTCATCGCGAACAACCGCATGCTGAGCGATCAGAAGAAATATATCCATCAAGCGAAGGATATCGCGGACTGAAGAAAAATGGACGCTATGGATTTATTGATGACCAAGGGCGTTTACGCATTGCTAACCGGTATGAGGGCATTCAACTCTTTAGTGAAGGATTGGCTGCGGTAAAAATCAGGGGTAAGTGGGGATACCTGAATAAAGAAGATAAAATTGTGGTGCAACCTGTTTATGAAGAAGTCTCTCCATTTAATAAAGGCTATGCGGTGGTTAAGCAAAATGGCAAATACGGACTTATTTATAGCACTGGAAAAATTGCACTGGAAGTTCGCTACGATAAAATTGAACTTCAGGAGAATGGTCGCATAAAAATTTTCATAGGAGATCAGATCGGTTTGACTGATGGTGGTGGCAATGTCTTACTACAACCGAAATATGAATCCGTTGAAGACCTGAACAACGGTTATGTAATCGTAAAGCAACATGAAAAGTTTGGATTGGTAACTTTGCAGGGCATCAGTACCATTCCTATTCAATACGATACGTTGTTGTTTGAAAAAAATCAGCAGGTCTACCTGGCGCTTAAGAAAAATGAATTTCAGGAATTGAAATTCTGAAATAAGGATTCAAATAAAAATAAAAATGCCGGACATCGCCCGGCATTTTTTGTATGATCGTTAAGTCAAATCAGTCTTTCTTTGGAGCGTTGCTCGGACCTTTTCCAGAATCAGAAATTGATTGGCGCATACCCGTATCAGCCTGAATGTTTTGCATGCGGTAATAATCCATTACACCCAGGTTTCCTTTTACAAACGACTCAGCAATGGCTTTAGGAATTTCAGCTTCGGCTAAAATTACTTTCGCACGGGCTTCCTGCGCTTTTGCTTTCATCTCTTGCTCTTCAGCAACCGCCATCGCCCTGCGCTCTTCCGCTTTTGCTTCGGCTACTTTTAAGTCGGCTGATGCCTGATCGATTTGCAGTTTGGCACCAATGTTTGCGCCAACATCTACATCGGCAATATCAATGGAAAGAATTTGAAAAGCCGTGCCGGCATCCAATCCACGTGATAAAACAACTTTTGAAATCTTATCCGGGTTTTCCAACACTTCCTTATGCGATTTTGCCGAACCGATTGCCGTTACAATACCTTCACCCACACGGGCAAGAATGGTATCTTCACCGGCACCACCCACCAACTGCTGTATAGCTGCCCGCACCGTTACCCGCGCAATGGCGATAAGCTGAATACCATCTGCAGCAACCGCAGCAACTTTAGGTGTGGTAATCACTTTTGGATTTACCGAAATTTGTACGGCCTGAAACACATCACGACCAGCGAGATCAATTGCCGTTGCCTGTTTAAAGTCAAGGTGAATATTTGCTTTTTCTGCGGAGATAAGTGCACGAATTACATTGGGCACGTTACCACCGGCCAGGTAGTGCGTTTCCAGTTCGGTGGAAGTCAGCTTTAAACCAGCCTTTGTTGCTGTAATTAATGACTCAACAATAACGCGTGGCGGAACTTTACGAATGCGCATGAATACCAGTTCGAACAAACCCACACGAACACCGCTGAAGAGTGCGGTAATCCAGAGGTTGATCGGAACGAAATAGAGGAAAACAAAAAATAGAATTATAGATGCAAAAACAACTATAAGGAGCATGGTACCACTCAGTTCTGCCATATTGATTTATGTTTAAATAATGGGTTCTACTAAAATATCGTTGGGTTGAACGTGAACAACTTTCACGGCTGTACCTGCTGCAAGATAATCGCCCGAGGTTTTAACTTCAACCATTTTACCATCGAATTCGGCTGTGCCCATGGGCCGCAAAGCCGATACGGCTACGCCCTCCATTCCCACTTTCAAATCGGCATTGGCGCCTTCGTTTACCCTACTGTCTATACTGGTTTTAAGCGAGAATTTTTTCCAGGCTCCCTTTCGAAAACTATAATACAAGGCTCCTGCCAAAAACAAGCCAGTGCCCAACAGCACATACGATCCACCCTCACGGCCAAATTCACCATAACTTACCACCACGCCAATAACGGTAAACGCCAATCCCAATAACCCAACCACGGTGGTACCCGGTATAAACACCACTTCAACAATTATCAGTACAACACCTGCCAGAATTAAGGCAGCAATGGCTAACCACATGATCATTCAGTAAATTCGAAAGGAATCAAAAGTACAAAAGAAAGGGTGACCTCCGTGCGGAAATCACCCGATTAATTTATTGACTAATTTCTTTAATAAGCGCGGGCAAACAACACCCTACGGGAAGAAGGCTTTCCGCTGTAAACACAAGCACCTTGTTCTTCGGTTGCATCCAATGGAATGCAACGGATGGTAGCCTTGGTTTGCTCCTTGATAGCCGCCTCTGTTTCTTTTGTGCCATCCCAATGGGCCAGTACAAATCCTCCTTTTTCATCCAGCACACGCTTGAAATCTTCAAAAGAATCCGCCTTAGTAATTAAGCTGTCGCGGAACGACTTAGCCTTTTGAAAAATAGTATTTTGGATATCCTCCAGCAAGGCAGGGATTTTCGTCTCTACTTCCTCCAGCTTCATCACTTGCTTTTCCTTGGTATCGCGTCTGGCCACTTCAACGGTTCCGTTTTCCAAATCGCGCGGTCCAATCGCCAAACGAACAGGTACACCTTTCAATTCCCACTCGGCAAACTTAAACCCGGGTTTGTGCGTATCGCGGTTATCGAACTTCACAGAAAGACCTTGCTTGCGTAGTGCCGCAGACAGTTCATCTACTTTCGTAGTAATTTTTGTTAATTCCTCTTCGCTTCTGAAAATCGGAACGATCACTACATGAATCGGTGCCAACTTAGGAGGCAGCACCAATCCATCGTCATCCGAATGCGCCATAATCAGCGCGCCCATCAAACGCGTGCTCACACCCCACGATGTTCCCCACACGTAATCAAGCTTGCCATCTTTACCAGTAAACTGAACATTGAAGGCATTGGCAAAATTTTGTCCGAGGAAGTGTGATGTTCCAGCCTGCAGCGCTTTTCCATCCTGCATCATCGCCTCAATGCAATACGTATCAACGGCACCCGGAAATTTCTCGCCTTCCGATTTCTTGCCTTTGATTACAGGCATCGCCATAAACTCTTCCGCGAAAGCGGCATAAACACCTAACATCTGAATAGTTTCTTTCACAGCTTCATCGGCTGTGGCATGAGCGGTGTGGCCCTCCTGCCAAAGAAATTCTGCCGTGCGTAAAAACAAACGCGTGCGCATTTCCCAACGCACCACGTTAGCCCATTGATTGATCAATATGGGTAAGTCGCGATACGATTGAATCCATTTTTTATATGTATTCCAGATGATGGCTTCACTGGTTGGACGCACCACCAGTTCCTCCTCCAGTTTTGCCTCCGGATCAACAATCAGCTTTCCTTTTGTATTCGGATCATTCTTTAACCGATAGTGCGTTACAATGGCACATTCCTTGGCAAAACCTTCCGCATTTTGCTCTTCAGCTTCGAACATGCTCTTCGGTACGAACAACGGAAAATACGCATTTACGTGCCCGGTGTCTTTAAACATCTTGTCGAGTGCTTGTTGCATTTTTTCCCAAATGCTGTAGCCATACGGCTTAATCACCATACACCCGCGAACATCGGAATGCTCTGCCAGATCGGCCTTTTTTACTAACTCATTGTACCACAGCGAGTAATCTTCACTGCGCGATGGAATTTCCTTTCCCATGTTGGTATAATTCTTGTTCTAATTTAAGGAGCAAATATACGGCAGATAAGACCCTGAAGATGCCGCCAACGCATTTTTAACGGAATTAATGCCCGGAAATTCGTACTTTTAGTGAATACTTTTGCCGCTTTTAAACGTTAGTTAAATAAACGGATCTAAACACCACGATTATGAAAACGAAACTGATTTTAGGGTTGACCATGCTAACGGGTGTGGCGGCTATCGCTCAGGAGAATGATGATCTGTACTTTCGTTCGAAAGACCGTGAGAAGTTAGAGGCTGTTCGGGCAACCGAGCAGACTTACGTTTCCAATTACGATAACTTCAAAAAGAAGCATTTCAACGAGCCTACTGAGTTGGATGAATATACCAATCCAACTGATAGCTATTCTGCTCGTAACGTAAACCCGGAGTACATTTCCCGTTCGTATTCTGATCAGGTGAGCGAAGATGAAGCAAACTATTTTGTGGAAGGCTACACACCCGCCACAAATAATTTCAATTATAATCCAGGCTACTACTATAACGGTTTCAACAATAACGCTGGCTGGAACAGCTGGTACGGACCTCAGTTTTATAATACCTGGGGCTCACCGTACGGGTGGAATGATCCTTGGATGAATGCCGGTTGGGGTGGTAATCGTTGGATGAACCCGTACTGGGGTAATCGCTGGGGAAGCGGATGGTCGCTTTCAGCCAGTTACTTCTGGGGTAATTCTTGGGGAAATAGTTGGGGCAATAACTGGGGTTGGGGATGGAATGATCCGTTCTGGAATCCTTACAACAGTTGGGGATCATCCTGGTCATATTGGAACAACGGCTGGTACCGCCCTACAACCGTGGTTGTAGTGGGGGGCGATGGCAACCGCCCGAATTACGGCAAACGTCCTACCCGCAGCTCAGCTGGTGTTGGAGAAGTATCCAATGCTTATGTGCGCCCGAGTCGTTCAAATAGCAATGTGGATTCCGGTAATGGTGATACCGGTGGCCGAAATAAAACTTCGAATGATTATTATGTTCGCCCGAGCCGGAGAACAACAACGAATACATCCGGATACAGCAACTCCAATTCTTCATCGAACTGGAATAACTCGAACTCTACCATACGTCAGAGTCGCTCATCCACTTTTAATAATTCGGGATACTCCCCTTCAAGAAGTTCGGGTAATAACAATAACAGTGGCTATTCTCCGAGCCGTAGCTCTGGAAATAGCAACAGTTATTCACCTTCCCGAAGTTCAGGAAGTAGTGGTGGGAACACACCAAGTCGAAGCTCTGGCAGTAGCGGAAGCAGTGGATCTTCATCCAGACCTTCGCGAGGCGGGAATTAATTAACCATAACATTTGGGTATGAAATTCAGGGTTTTTATACAACTCACAGGTATCGTGTTGTCTCTTTCAACTGAACTGGCTGCCCAAAGCTTTGTGGAAAATGCCTTACTGTTCAGTCGAACGCGGCCCGGTGGCAGCGCCCGCATGCAGGCAATAGGTGGAGCACAAATTGCGTTGGGTGGCGATTTTAGTTCTGCCCTTTCCAATCCAGCCGGCTTGGGTATGTATAACCGATCAGAATTTACATTCACTCCCGGATTGAATTTCTATAATACTGAAGCTGATCACCTCGGAACTTCACAAAAAGAAGCCACCAATAAGTTTACCATTCCTGGCTTGAGTTACGTTTTTAATTCACCAGACAACAAAGATGGTTTTTGGGGTGGATCATTTGGGATAAGCATGACACGCACAAATGATTTTAATTCTTTCATGCGGTACAGTGGTGACGATAATGTTTCATCCATTGTTGATTGGTTTATTCAGGATGCACAAGGGTTGAGCGAAAATGATTTATTAAGCAGTGACTTTCCAACAGGACTCGCGTACAGCAATTTTCTTTTCGAAGATTCAACTTTCTACGATGGGCCACAGGGATACTACTTTTCTGTGCTTGGTCTGTATCCTGATCCTGAAGACATTCGCCACCTGAGAAGACAAGGGTCTATTAAAACCAAAGGCGCTCAATACCAATGGTCACTTGCCTATGGAGGAAACTATAAAGACAAATTCTTTTTTGGAGCCAATGTTGGAATCTCCACATTGAGGTATACATTTTCTTCCACGTATTCCGAATCAAACTTCTTCTTTGAACTTGATCCGGACTTTAACCCATTGGACAACCTTTTGCTTGAAGAAACTATCGACATTGAAGGAACGGGTGTGAACCTCACACTGGGTGTAATTTTCAGGCCTGTAGACTTCCTTCAGGTGGGCGCTTCTTTTGCAACGCCAACATATTATCAAATTACCGATAGCTATTTCGCAAGGTTTAGCACATTGTGGAATAATTATGATTACCTGGGAACCGGAACAATCCTTGACTCCGAAAGTTTTGAATCCTTTGAACCCGTGATTGCAGAATACAACCTTACCACCCCCATGAAACTTAGTTTGGGCACCGCATTCTTTATTTCGAACTATGGTTTCATCTCCGGAGATGTTGAGTTTATCAACTACAGAAAAGCCAAATATGCTTCTGACATCAGTGGCATTTCGTTCGATGGCGACAACGATGCTATTCTGGCTTCCTATCAAAACACCATCAACTACCGTATTGGTGCCGAGTTTCGTCTTGAAGCTTTCCGGTTCCGTGCCGGATATAACATGCAAAGCAATCCATACAATACTTCCACTATTGATACCAACCGCAGCATTGAAACGATTAGCGCTGGAATAGGTGTGCGACTAACGAAATTCTTTATTGATTTTGCTCTTCTGCATTCTATGGCAGAAAGTGAATACAGTCCGTACGTATTTCAAAATAATACCGGTCCGCGGATTGACCTGAACAATGCACTTACAACCGGGATGGTTACCGTAGGCTTTACGTTTTAACGTACAAGCCTGGTAATGATCGTCATCACATCGGGATTGTCTTCGTGAATAACAATGCGTGCCTGCTCATAAAACGAGATCCGCGTTTCACGCAATGTGCTTAATGTTTCCGTAATTGATTTTGATCCCGCCAGTAAAGGTCGATTTTGCTTTTGCTCCGCTTGCAGGCGTTTTTCAAGTTCATAAACCGGAACATCCAGAAAAACAGTTACCCCCGCCTGGTTCATGATACCGATTCCGTCATGAAAGCATGGCGCGCCTCCACCAGTAGCCATTACAAAATCGGTGTGATCAGCAATGAATTTTTGCAGCGTGTCTGATTCTATTTTGCGAAAAGCAGCTTCACCTTCGACAGCAAAAATTTCAGGAACACGTTTGCCGGAAAAATGTTCTATTTCCTCATCTAAATCAAAGAATGTCGTTTGAATATGTGCAGCTAACCGCTTGCCGAGTGTCGTCTTTCCAGAACCGGGCAAACCAATCAAAAATAGTTTCACGAACCTGAAATTAACTTCTTGAGTTCATCCGCAGCAGGTACATCGTTGTAATGCCACATGCCTTTTACCGTGCCATCAACCCAAAGGGTAAGTCCGGGGTTTGACCGAATAATGGTTTTTAACACCGTGGCATCGGCAAAGTAATAGGGGGCTGCCCATTGATGTTCATGTCGGAAGGCCTCAACTTCAGCAGAAGAAGATGAGGTAAGAATAATTGATTCGGCCATGCCTTCCATGTCCTTAATCAATTTGGAAATACGATCAGCATTTTTTTCAGAAGCATGCTGCGCGTTGTACATTACAATTAAAAGCTTAGCACCTTGAAAGGTTTGTTGGGTGTAATCCTCACCTTCCGGACTTTCAATCCGGTAATCGATAATTTTCGGGCGATCGCCTTCGCGAATCACTTTGTCAACCCGATCAATAAACGTATAAGTAGAGTCTACCTGACTGAGTTGATCCATCGTAAACTCTTTACGTACACCTGCTTGTTCATAAATGAAAGTCATCACCACACTGTCGCGCTTGGCATCGGGTGGCAATTTCATTTGCTCCGGAATGTTGTTCCCGATTTTGTAAGCGCGGAAATCAATAAACGGCAAATGGCGAATCGCATAGATGCCCAGGAAAAAACTGATCAAGGTAACGCCAAGAATCACGGCATGCCCCTCACGGGTACGCAATACCGGATCATACGATTTGCGATACCAAAACAAATGCAGGATGAACACAATCAGTATGAGATCTTTATAAAATGATTGCCACGGAGTCAATTTAATAGCATCGCCAAAGCATCCGCAATCGGTTACTTTGTTAAGGATGGCCGAGTAGCCTGTTAAAAACGTGAAGAAAATAATCAGCAACAACAACACGGTAGTGGTTAACTGCATGCGGTAATTAATGAGTACGGCTACACCCAACACAACTTCAAGCACAACCAGCACTAACCCGATATGCAGGGCATACGGAATAAACACCTGAAAAAAAGAGCCAAAGTCTGCTGAGAATACCTCAAAATATTCTTCAAGCTTAATTTCAGTTCCAACCGGATCATTCAGTTTAATCAATCCGGAAAAAATGAATAACCCACCAACAAAAATCCGTGAAAAGATGTCAATGTATTTTCTCATACGCTCAATTTTCTTTCAGCTTGATTAAACAAAATACCGCATAGTTGATCATATCCTGGTAATTGGCTTTTACCCCTTCACTTACCAGTGTTTTACCTTCGTTATCTTCAATTTGTTTCACCCTTAACAATTTCATAAGAATAATGTCGGTCATGGATTCTACGCGCATATCGCGCCATGCCTCTCCATAATCATGATTTTTATCTTGTTGAAGCGTAAAGGTTTCATTTATGGCTGCATCGTAAAGTGGTTCTACCTCCTCAACCGTCAATTCAGTTTTAGTTGACTCCTGAAGTTGCAATTGGAGCAAGGCAATCACGCAGTAATTGATGATGCCAATAAACTCATCGGCAACGGGGTCGCCCACGCGCTGCGCGCCCTTTTCCTGAATGCTACGGATACGTTTGGCTTTGATAAAAATCTGATCGGTAATGGCAGGCAGCCGCAAAATGCGCCAGGCCGTTCCATAATCTTTTGTCTTCTTAAGAAACAACGCTTTGCAGGTGGCGATCACCTGCTTATATTCGGTGGCAGTTTTTTCGTGTATCATGATTTCAGCGGGGCAAAATACGGCATTTTCAACAAACAAAACACTGAACATAAGCGGGCGATTACACTCCCTGAATACTCCGCTGGTTATGGGTGTTATTAACACCACTCCCGATAGTTTTTATGCCGGTAGCCGACAAATGGATGAAAAGGAAATCCTACATAACGTTGAAAAAATGTTGACGGATGGCGCTTCCATAATCGATATAGGTGGGTACTCTTCGCGACCCGGAGCGGAACCTATCTCAGAAGCGGTAGAAGCACAGCGTGTGTTGCACCCAATAGCTGCAATTCGAAAAAGATTTCCGGAAATAATCATTACCGTTGACACCTTCCGATCGGCCATTGCCCGAAAAGCTGTGGATGCCGGGGCGGATATGATCAACGACATTTCGGGTGGTGAACTTGACCACGAAATGCACCACACGGTTGCCCAACTTCAGGTGCCGTATATCTGCATGCACATGAAAGGCACACCCGAAACCATGAACAGTCTGGCAAACTATTCAAACCTGGAGCATGAAATCATCGCGTACTTTCATCAGAAAATAGCTTCTTTACAAAAGGCTGGCGTGAAAGATATCATCATCGATCCCGGATTTGGCTTTGCCAAAACCATCGAACAGAATTTTCAATTGATGAATAACCTGAGTATGTTAAGCCTGCTAGGTAAACCTTTGTTGATTGGCATCTCCCGAAAATCCATGATCTGGAAAACCCTGCAAACGTCACCTGAGCATGCGCTGAACGGAACTACTGCGCTGAATATGGTCGCGTTGATGAAGGGTGCATCCATTCTGCGCGTGCACGATGTAAAAGAAGCCGTTGAAACCGTGAAACTTTTTACACACCTCACCCAAGCTGTAGGCAGAGTTTAGTACCTTTACCTCAATGATCTTTCTGTTCAAAATCGGCTTTCTGGATGTTACATGGGTTGACCTGGTGGATATTGGCCTGGTGAGCATTTTGTTGTACCAGGTGTACAAGCTGATTCGCGGAAGTATTGCCGTAAACATCTTCTTAGGCATACTAGCGCTTTACCTCATTTACCTGATTGTGCGTGCCGCGCAAATGGAACTGCTGGCCACCATTCTCGGTCAGTTTATGGGTGTGGGTGTGCTGGCCATGATCATTCTCTTTCAACCGGAAATACGAAAATTTCTGTTGGTGATCGGAAGAGGAACAGAATTCAGGGAAAATTTTTTAAAGACATTGGCGAACTGGCGGGGTGAATCCAACGATGAAACGGATGTGCACCAGATTATAGAAGCCGCTAAAACATTGAAAGGCACCAAAACCGGAGCATTGATTGTGTTTACACGCGATACCG
The DNA here is from genome assembly GCA_964419145.1 of uncultured Roseivirgaceae bacterium. Classification (GTDB taxonomy): domain Bacteria; phylum Bacteroidota; class Bacteroidia; order Cytophagales; family Cyclobacteriaceae; genus UBA2336. Next base: position 21,105 of record CAYQOM010000001.1, read on the forward strand.
CACTGAAGTTCTATGCAGAAACCGGAGATCCGTTGGACGCAGAAATAACAAAATCATTACTTCTTTCCATCTTCAACAAAACCAGCCCGCTGCATGATGGTGCTGTTATCATTTACAAAGGGAGAATCAAAGCCGCACGTTGTGTATTGCCTGTGAGTGAAAACGATCATCTTCCTGCACATTTCGGTATGCGGCATAGGGCCGCTGTGGGTATGTCGGAAAGTACGGACACGCTGGTGATGGCCATCTCCGAAGAAACCGGGCGATTAATACTTGCCCGAAATGGAAAATATTTAAAAGCGCTCAGGCTTAAACAGGTTGAGCAGAAAATACTGGAATACCTCAATAACAGCGAGCCTTCAAACTGGGATCAGGCTATTGTTGAAGAAGAGGCACCTGCTGCAAAGAATGGCGTAAAAGCGTAGTTTCAATATCTCCTTAAAATAAGTCCTACTATGAAAAGCATCGTTACAGCATGCGCATTGCTGTGCATGGGTATACTGGCATACAGTCAGCAACTGGAAACAATCATTCAAAAAGGACACGAGCTGGCAGTGGTTTCCGTTGCCATCAGTGCCGACAGTAACTTTATTGTTACCGGAAGCAAAGATAAATCAGCAAAACTTTGGGATGTACGTAATGGCCGTGAAGTAAGAAGTTTCCTCGGGCATGAGCACACCGTTACCGCCCTTGATCTTTCGCACGATGGTAAGTATTTGATAACCGGCAGTTATGATAAGACTACCCGTCTCTGGGAAATCTCCACCGGAAAAGAAATTGCTGTTATTCCAAATGTTGACAATGGCATTGTTACCGATGTGGCTTTCGATCCGTTACAACGATTCTTTGTGATTGCTGCCAACAGCACCTCGGGTTATGGCGATACGGCCCGGGTTTACGATTTCAAAACAAGACGAGTGATTGCCAAACTCCGCATCAATCCGGATAAAGGATTAGGGCGCGGGATTGATATTGCCATTAGCCCCGATGGAAACCTGATAGCGATGGGTGAAGACAATCGTGTGGCTAATGTTTACAAAACTTCCGATTGGACAAAGGCGCATACCTTCGAGATCAAGGAGGGATTTTGTGGTGGATGCGCCACGAAAGTAGTGTTCAGTCCGGATAATGCATTTCTCTATACAGCGGCTCATCGCGGTGCCGTAAAAAAAATTCGCTTATCGGATGAAACGGTTGTTAAGCAATACGAAGAAGATCCGGATAACGAATTAACCTCATTGGCGGTAAGTGGTGATGGAAAAAAAATTGCCCGTGCTACGGAAAATGACATCCGGGTGTGGGATACGGAATCAGGTGCTGAACTGGCGCAGCTAACTGCTGAACGTCAGGCTGATTTTCATCACATTGCTTTTTCCCTGAGCAGCAATTCGCTGATCATCACCAGCGACAACAACACGGCCTTTGTTTGGGATTTCGCTGCAAATAAAACGGTTCAGGAATTTACCGGCCTGCTCAATCAACGTGACAAAGGTGGTCTTAATTACGATGCGAATTTTGTCTGGCAATCAGCGATAGCCAAATATGTACGCTTTAAAAACCACCTGATGATTACCAACGATGGCAAACAGCTCATCAAAGGAAAATTCGGAACAAAAGTAAAACGATGGGACATCGCCAGCGGGCAAACCGCTATGGAATACAGCGGGCATGCTAAAGCCGTGCTTTGCTACGACCTGTCGAAAGACGGAAGATTTATGCTCACCGGTGGCGGTGATGGAAAAGTAATTTTATGGGATGTTGCCCGTGGGGATTCAATAAAAGTATTTAAACCCCATCGCGAACCGATTTTCGATATTCAATTCAGTCATGATGAAACCATGTTTGCCTGCTCCAGCTGGGATGCCACCATGCGCGTCTACGATTTGAATTTTGATAAAACGATTCAGTATTGGGATTATCAGAATAACTCGGTGTATAACCTGGCGTTTCATCCAAACGACTTGTACTTGTTTACTGCACAGCTAGACAATAGCCTGCAAATGACGGAATTGGATACCCGTACCTCCGTACGCTCCTTTGTTGGGCATACCGATGTAATTGCCTCAATACAGGTAAGCCCAGATCAGCAACAATTGCTTAGTGCCAGTTGGGATGGCACCATTCGCCTTTGGGACATTGCCACAGGCCTCATGACAAAAAAATTCAGGGATCATCGTGCGGCAGTACATGTGGCTATTTTTAGTGCAGACGGAAAATTCATGTATTCGGCCGGTGCCGATCGAACCATCCGAATGTGGGACATTAGCACCACGAAAATTACACAGAAGTTTGAAGGGCACAATGCCGAAATCACTTCACTTCTGATCAGCCCTGATCAGAAAATGCTGATCAGCCACAGCGTAGATGGTGTAACGAAATTCTGGGACTTAACTACCGGTAAGGAATTTTTCGAGCACATTCACCTGGGTGAACGCGACTGGATGGCAAAAACACCGGAAGGATATTTTAGCGGCACACAGGATGCGCGCAAGTACATCCATTTTGTTAGCGGCATGACTACCTATTCGGTTGATCAGTTTTTTGAAGAATTCTATCGTCCCGATTTATTGCCCCGCTTATTTCAAACACGCGGAACAGGCAACCTGCAAGGCATTCAAGGAAAACTCAACAAATCACCATTACCAACTGTACGGCTGGCTACCTTACCTGCTTCAGATCCTTCTCAAGTTGAGGTGTATGTAAAACTAACCGACAATGGCGGTGGCGTTGAGAACTTCCGGCTATTCCACAACGGAAAAAATATTGTGATCAATCGCGCTGAATTGAAGTTACCTTCAGGTAAAGATGCATCCACCACATACAAGCAAGTAATTAACCTGGTAGGAGGATCAAATACATTTACGGCTATTGCCGCTAACCGAAGTCGTGTTGATTCCGAACCGGCCACGGCAGAGCTTGTTTCAGATATCGCAACGCGAAACAGCGTTTGCTACATTCTGGCCGTAGGCATCAATCAATATAAAAATCCGAGGCTTAACCTAAACTACGCCAAGCCAGATGCACAATCGTTTATAGAAGTTATGGATGAGCGGTCCAAAAATCTGTTCAATCACATTGAGCTTCACACCTTATACGATGATGAAGCGTCACGCGTCAACATTCTGAAAAGCCTGGAGGATCTGTCGAAAAAAATACACCCCGAAGATGTTTTCATTTTCTACTACGCAGGCCATGGCAGTATGGTTGAAGACCGGTTCTTTCTTATACCAACTGAAAGTTTGCGTTTATACGATTTAGCAGCCTTGCAAAAAGAAGCGTTGGAGGCATCCGTGCTTCAGGAGAAATTCAAGTCCATCAAAGCACTGAAACAACTCATTGTGATGGATGCGTGTCAGTCGGGCGGTTCGGTTGAATTGTTGGCCAACCGCGGTGCAGCCGAAGAAAAAGCAATCGCCCAACTTTCACGAAGTGCGGGCATTCATGTGATGGCCTCAGCTGGTAGTGAACAATTTGCTACTGAGTTTGCGGAACTCGGGCACGGATTGTTTACGTATGTATTGATTCAGGCGTTGAGTGGTGAAGCCGATGGTGCTCCACGCGATGGAAAAGTGACCATCTACGAACTGAAATCATACATCGATGACCAGGTTCCGGAAATGACCAAAAAATTAAAAGGAAAGCCCCAGTACCCGTATACGTTTTCGCGCGGGCAGGACTTTCCAATTATTCTTGAAGAGAAATGATTACTGTTTTATCGGGTATGAATCAACATTCGGCTTTGGGGAATATCAATAGTAATGACCTTGTCTTTAAATAGGATACTACCAATCAATCCATCATATATAAGTTTTTCTTTGAAAGCTACCGTCACATGCTCAAGCCGAACATCCTGTGTACCAGAAAGCGAAAGGGACGGAATTGTGGTGGTGTAGGTTTGATTTTGTCCTGCCGTTAAATCTTGCTCGGTGGCCTTTTTTACGGTTGCTGCTTCCGGATCAATATTCATTTTCTTCATGTAGAAGGGATTGAGCAATGGCCTGAAAAATCCAGAGCCTGTATCAAATTCAGCTTGACAGGTTAATGAATCATTAAGTTTCAGTTCGATGAACATATCTAAAAATCGGTTTGTCATTCTATGAAAATAGAGAGGAACTGATGTTGATTGCTTCTCGAGCTTCTTCATTGACTCTGCGTTCTCCAGTCGAATTTCTTTTTTTACATAATCGATCGTTATGGGCGTGTCCTCATAAAGTTTGGCTGATATCAATCCATCAACTCCATACTGATCCAATGGCGGAAAATATCCGACAAACGGATTTTCTTGCTTTAATGAACCCAACGAAATAGACTGAATCCTGTACCCATCAACATCTATACGATCACCATTATGACGAAAACCGGTGCCAACGGTAATAAAGTCGGCTGTACCTTTAATTTTATTAAAAAATTTTGTGCCGATAACGTGGCCACCTGCGCCCGTATCAAATATAAAATAGCCCGAATGTTCATCGTTTAATTTTACTTGCACAATGATGTGGCCATTTTCTGTCAATTGGAATGGAATTACCTCTTGCGACCAGGCTACACATCTGAAAACAAGAAATACAAATAGTAGTGTGAATTGCCTCATATCTTCATTTTGATCAACAAGACGAGGCGAACTGGAATTTTGTTACATAACCAAGAAAAAAAGCACTGACACGAAATAATGCCAGTGCTTTCCAAAAACAAGCAACAGAATATTAGCTAATTAATTCTTCCAAATAGCCCCTAACCCCATATCCCAGAACTTCTTATTCATAGCCGGAATATCTTTCTCCAACAGCTCCGTTGCCCGGCTGTGTAATGCACTCCACTCCTTAGTAAGCTCATCCAATCTATCCAGTGAAGGTTTATTTACGCGCGGGATGTCGCTTTCCGTTTGGTTAATCATAAACAAATAGTTGGCGGTAAACTTGTTCGGGAAATTCTCCACATCATCATATGCTTTCGATTTCCGTTGTACCATGTCGTCATCCCAGGCCTTCAATTTTTCAATCAATGTCTTTCCTTCACTTCTTAATGCATTGAATTTCTCATCAGCAGGAAGAGATGATACCAACTGATTCAGTTGATTTTGCTTTTCAAAAAGGGTATTCACCAGGTTGTGCATGATGAAAACTTCCTTTTCCATTTTGCTCATCAAGGCATGGTACTCCTCATAGGTTGCAGCATCAGTAGGGTATAATGGATTAGGAAGAATCTGAAAGTTGACTGTGGATGTCTGACCTCCTGCTTTTAGTGTTGCCGTGTATTTTCCCGGAATAGCTTTGTGACCGCGGAAACTGCTTTCAATATAAACTCCATGCGCGCCCGGCATGGTGGGGTAGCGCATATTCCAAACAAACCGGTTCAGTCCTTTCGCCTTTGACATTACCGGCTCTGGCGAGGGACCACCATCATAACTTTTAAAAGTTGAATCTTTAACAGAAGTATACGAGCGAACCAAATTGCCTTGCGCATCCTTTATTTCCAGCGAGATATGCTCACCCACTTTCAACTCAGGAAGATTATAGTACAACACCACACCAGTTGAAGGATTAACACCAGAATATGGATGCGTTCCGTCAAAGTCAGGATCGTTACGATCCAACTGACTTGAACCATTCACCAAAACAGCATCAGCAGGTTTAAACAAAGCAAAAGCATTTGTTTCGTTCTTGAACTGTCGTAACAAACTTAAATCATCAAGAATCCAGAATGACCTTCCTGACGTTGCGGCAATCAAATTACCCTGATGAACCTTTAAATCGGTAATGGGTGTGATCGGTAAATTAAGTTGGAAGGGATGCCAATCTGCACCAGCATTCCATGAAATAAATACACCCAACTCTGTCCCAGCAAAAAGTAATCCTTTGCGCACATCATCTTCACGCACCACACGGGTGAATGCATTGTTGGGAATTCCTTTTGAAATGTTCGTCCAAGTTTTTCCGTAATCCGTTGTTTTATAAAGTCCCGGTGTATGATCGTTAAACTTATAGCGCGTAGTCGCTATGTAGGCTGTTGCCGGATCATGCGGAGAAACATCGATGGCGTTGATCAAACATTCTTTCAATCCAATTGGCGTAACATTTTTCCAGCTAGCACCTCCATCGCGTGTCAGGTGAACGTATCCATCATCACTGCCCGTCCAGATCACACCTTTTTCATGAGGCGACTCGATCACATAACTTAATGTACCGTAATTTTCTGCACCTACTGCTTCATTTGTGTAGGGCCCACCCATTTTACCTTGCTTCTCTTTTTCGTTACGGGTTAAATCTGGTGAAACTTCTGACCACGTTTTTCCCATGTCGGTGGTTTTCAATAATACTTGCGCTCCGTGGTAAAAGGTATTCAGCTCGTGCTTCGACCAGATGATGGGTGCATTCCAGTTGTAACGATACTTCATATCTTTTGAATCGCGACCTAAATACTGAATGGGTGCTGCCATGATGTTGGTACCTGCCTTCGCTTTCGTATCCAACACTTCAATGGTACCCAGGTAACTACCGCCCAACACATAGCGCGGATCATCCGGGTTGAATGCCAGGAAGGCACTCTCGCCACCAGCTGAAGCTGTCCAGCTTTCGCGGGAAATGCCGCTGCTACCCAACTCACGGCTGGCTATGGCTACAGACGAGTTGTCTTGTTGGCCGGCATAAATGCGATAGGGAAATACGTTATCCACATTAATGCGATACAACTGAGCTGTTGGCATTGTACTTTGAAACGACCAGCTTTTAGCATAATTGAAACTAACAGTGGCTCCGCCATCATCGGCCATTACCATATTTTTCGGATTGTTTGGATTGATCCATAAATCGTGATAGTCCCCATGCACACCGGGAAGATCTTCCCATGTTACGCCACCATCCAATGAGCGGAGTGAAGGAGCACTCAGCACATAAACGGTAAGTTCATCTTTAGGATCAATGTATAACTCAATATAGTACCACGCGCGTTGTACCAAACGGTGATCATTCGATACCCGCCTCCAGTTTTTTCCGGCATTGTCGGATACGAACAAACCGCCTAACTCACGATCAGAATCGCTTTCTATCAGCGCGTACACTTTTTCTGAATTGGAGCGACTTACTGCAATGGCCATCTTGCCTAATTCTTTCGGAAGGCCTTCGTGAATCTTCGTCCAGTTTTCACCCCCATCAACCGATTTATACAAACCGCTTCCGGGACCTCCGCTAATTACTTTCCATGGCAATCGGCCGTGTTCCCACATAGCAGCATACAGTACTTGCGGATTGTTAAAATCGATAGAGAGCTCAGAACAACCCGTTTTATCATCTATAAACAAAACCTGTTTCCAGGATTTGCCACCATCCGTAGTTTTATAAATCCCCCGCTCTTTCGATGAACTGTACAACGCACCTTGTGCGGCCACCCATACGATGTCAGGATTTTTGGGATGGACAACTACACGTGCAATATGCTGTGTGGCTTCCAACCCAAGTTTGATCCATGTTTTGCCAGCATCATGCGATTTATACATGCCATCACCATGGTGCGTCATCACACCACGAATGGCGTGCTCGCCCATACCTACATACACAATATTCGGATCACTTTCCGAAACAGCTATGGCACCTACCGATCCGGTTTTCATATACCCATCGGAGATATTTTTCCAGGTCGTTCCGGCATCATCGGTTTTCCAAACGCCTCCACCGGTAGTACCCATGTAATAAGTAGCCGGATCTCCAATTACACCGCTTACCGCATTGGAGCGACCTCCACGAAAAGGACCGATACTTCGCCATTTCATGGCGTTGAAGTATTCATTAAAGTTTATTGAAGGTGTTGCCGGAGCCGGCTGTGATTTTGTGCGCTGCGCTTCTGTTGAAAAACAGAAAACAATAAGCACTAATAATGTTGCAAACGTTCTCATGATTTAGGTTTTGTGCCATTCAAGATAGGCACTTTTTATAAACCTAAAATGTGAAAATGGATATGTGGAAGATCTTTTATTATCTAATAATCGATAAACATCATAATTTAAATATGCTCCCGGGCCGCATGGCCCCGTATACTCATCCAACGCTGTGCCCAATCCACACATGCCAGCACCAGGCCGAAGATTGGCCAAGGCGTTGTCTGAGTATACTGAAAGTTTTGTGATCGTTGAGCTGAAAATTTCATCTACTCTACGGTCTGTGCCTCACAAACCGGCTGCGTATCATGAACTTAAATTAAACACTATTTCAAAACACCCAACTCCTTACCTACTTCGGTAAACGCTGTTATGGCTTTGTCAAGGTGATGCTTTTCATGGGCTGCAGAAAGCTGTACGCGAATACGGGCCTTGCCTTTTGGTACCACCGGAAAGAAGAAACCGATTACATAGATGCCCTTCTCCAATAATTTTTCAGCAAACTTTTGCGCCAGTGGGGCTTCATACAACATGATCGGAACAATCGGGTGTTCACCTGGTTTAATATCGAAACCGGCTTTTGTCATTTCACTACGGAAATATGTTGTGTTTTGCTCCAGTTTATCGCGCAATGCCGTTGTTTCTGAAAGCATGTTGAACACCTCAATAGAAGCACCTACGATAGAAGGCGCCAACGTGTTGGAGAACAAATACGGACGTGAACGCTGACGCAGCACTTCGATAATCTCCTTCTTACCTGAAGTAAAGCCACCGGATGCACCACCCAATGCTTTACCTAACGTTCCGGTAATAATATCAACCCGATCCATCACCCCGCAATATTCGGGAACACCTCGGCCGGTTTTGCCCAAGAAACCAGTCGAATGACATTCATCGGTCATCACCAGCGCTTCATACTTATCCGCGAGGTCACAAATTTTATCCAGTTGAGCAATCGTGCCATCCATAGAAAAGGCGCCATCGGTTACAATCAGTATTTGTTTTGCACCCGCAGCCTTTGCATCCTGAAGTTGTTTTTCCAGATCGGCCATGTCGTTGTGCTTGTAGCGATAGCGCATGGCTTTACACAGGCGCACACCATCAATAATGGACGCATGGTTTAGTTCATCGGAAATGATCGCATCTTCAGCGCCCAGCAACGGTTCAAACACACCACCGTTTGCATCAAAAGCTGCAGCGTATAAAATGGTATCTTCCATGTGCAGGAATTCCGAAATCTTTCTTTCAAGCTCTTTATGAATATCCTGCGTGCCACAAATAAACCGCACGGATGACATGCCAAAACCATGTGTATCGATGGCACGTTTGGCCGCTTCAATTACCCGTGGGTGTGAAGAAAGTCCGAGGTAATTGTTGGCACAGAAGTTAATGACCTCTTTTCCGCCTTCAATTTTTATATCTGCTCCTTGCGGGGAAATGATAATGCGTTCCTTTTTAAACAATCCGGCTTCTTTAATAGAAGCTAATTCCTTTTCCAGTACGGGTTTCAGCTTTTTATACATAGGCGTTGCGGTGAGGTCGCAAAGTTAATCGCTTCCCCGAAAACTGAGCCTAACAACCGATAGGAAAAAAGTAAAATTCTGTAACTTTCGGGCCCAATCACTACCATGAAGAAGCACAAGATTTTAGTTATAGGTGCAGGCGGACAATTAGGCTCTGAACTTACGCAAGGGCTATGGAACCTGTACGGAAAAGAAAATGTAATTGCCACGGATATAAAAGACCCTCAGGGCATTCTCACCCAAGGAAATTTTGAGATCCTGGATGTGTTGAAGCAAAAGCCCCTGTTTGATTTCATCAAGAAAAATGAAATCACACAGGTGTATCACCTCGCTGCCGTCCTTTCAGCCACGGGCGAAAAGAACCCTAAATTCGCCTGGCACCTGAACATGGACGGACTTGTGCACGTGTTGGATGCAGCGGTTGAATATAAACTCGATCGCGTCTATTGGCCAAGCTCCATCGCAGCCTTTGGACCTACAACGCCTAAAAAGAATACACCACAGGATACCATCATGGATCCAACCACTATTTACGGCATAAGCAAATTTGCCGGTGAACGTTGGTGCGATTGGTACTTCAGAAACAAAGGCGTGGATGTTCGCAGCTTGCGTTATCCCGGATTGATTGGATACAAAACAAAACCCGGTGGCGGCACCACTGATTATGCTGTGGATATTTTCTTCAAAGCACTAACGGATAAACAATTCGAGTGCTTTTTAAAAGAAGATACCTACCTACCCATGATGTACATGGACGATGCCGTGAAAGCCACGCTTGACTTGATGGAAGCTCCAGCAGACAAAATCAAGATCCGATCCAGCTACAACATTTCTTCTATGAGCTTTTCGCCAAAAGAGATTGCTGCGGAAATAAAAAAACACATCCCTGATTTTACGATTAGCTACAATCCTGATTTTCGCCAGGCTATTGCCGACAGTTGGCCACAATCCATTGATGATTCTGCCGCCCGTAAAGATTGGGGTTGGCAACACCAGTTTGGTCTTGCCGAAATGACGGAAGAGATATTAACAAAACTTCCTGAGCTGTTGGCCCAGGAAGCTTAAAAAAGCCAACTAGTTTTTATATTTAATTACGCACCAGCAAGCGCTCCGTATGCTTAAAGCCTTGTGCGTAATACGTTACCAGGTAAATACCAGGCTTCAATTGCGTTGAAAACTCAACCTCAACTTCAACACCCGATACGATCGTTTCTGATACTATAGTTCCGGTTAAATCACTCACCTGAATTTTTGCCTGGTTCAATGGTTCAAAGTTTAACTGGGTTGTTATCCTTCTGCCATCAGAAGGGTTGGGATAAATATTCAATTGCTTGTCGGCTTTGATCTGAGCAAAAACAATGTTGAAGTATTCAAATGATCCATCTAAATCAACTGCCTTCAGGCGGTAGTAATTTGAGCCGCTGATCGGGTTCAAGTCAGTAAAGGAATATTGTTGAAGACTCTCGGTATTGTAACCTGCACCGGCCTGGGTTCCAATTGTAACAAAATCAATACCGTTGGTTGAACGTTCAATTTCAAAATAATCGAAATCCTGCTCCTTTGATGTTGCCCACATCAATTCAACCTTGTTGTTATCTACAATCTCAAGTTGAAAATAAACCAACGTTACCGGCATGGGGCTATTAGGTTGAGAGGCAACCCAAGTGAAGAAATCAGGATTAGTGTCTTGTAAAGTCTGTTGATCACCCACATTCCCGGTTACAGAACCTCCACCGCCTGAAGCTGTGGCTGTTCCATTCACATATAAACCATAAGGATTTGTTGTGTTGTTGTTTTGAATTGAACTACCACCACCCGAATAAGCGATGTCGCCATGCACATAGGCTTGTCCCCCTTGATTCACCCGAATAAACGTTCCTCCTCCATTACTATCGGTAACATCGCCAAACACAGCCAATCTGCCATTTCGGTTTATTGTTACATCGCCACTCGATTGTTGAGTAATATCCTGGTAGATGATCATATCGGCATAAGGAGGTGGAGCAACGTTAGTTCCTATGGTCAGGTAGTTTGAGCTTCTCACTGTAACACTCCCTTCTATTACCACTTTTCCACCTGGGTGAATTCGGAGGTTTGCATTAAGCGAGGCATCTCCTGAAATAATAAGCGTACCATACACGTTCACGGTTGCACCACCACTTATGGCCAGATTACCTGTAGCCGTTACCGTTCCGTTAATATTGGTTGTTCCGTTTGAAGCTGTGAAATTTCCGGTTACGTTCAGGTTACCGTTGATATTGGCGGTGCCATTTGAAATGGTGAAGTTGGCATTGGATGTAACCGTAACACCAGAAGCAATATTAATTGCCGAGCCTCCAAATGAAGCTGCACTGTTGATCGTCATGTTATGGTTAACATTTATAGTACCTGAAGTGTAGGATAGAGATGGAGTGGCTCCGCCCCAACCTGACGTATTGTTCCAGTTTGCAGTAGTAGTCCAGGCACCGCTTGCAACGGAGGTGTAGTTTTGGCTGTATGATATCTGCACCGCTAACAGTAGCAGGACAGACCATCCGATATTTTTAGCGCCAATTTTATTCAACATTTTTTTCATTTCTGTGGGATTGTTTGGAATGGGAAGTCCGAAAACAATGCCACGGAAACAGTGTGAAATGAACTAGTGTGGATTGAGGGTTATTTAGAATATTATTCTATTAATATTGATTATTACAGAATAATAATTCGAATTAATTAATAGGTATCAACAAAGCTTTCCCAATATTCTGAGAATAATTCCAATATTGGGATATAGTGTCTAATTCACAATGAATTTTCGAATCTCGGTTAGCTCTCGGGACGTGAATTTGAGCATATACATACCGGGTCTAAGTGCGTTCAATGCAATGTGATTGCTCGGACCTATACCCGTCATGTTCATCACCTCAACACCCTTAGTATTTAAAATGGCCAGTCGCGATCCTTCAGAAGGATTAAAGTTCAGGTCGACATTAATAAACTCACCGTTTGTGGGATTGGGGTAAATCCGCATATTACGTGTACCGGAGAAACTCTGGGCAATTGGTCCGAAGTATTCATAGGAGCCATCTAAGTCAACTGCTTTTAATCGGTAGTAGTTAATTCCTACAACCGGGTTGTTGTGTTCATACAAATACTCCTTATACGTATCGGTGTCGTAACCTGCGCCAGGTAGCATGACCAGGTCAGAGAAGTTGTTTCCGTTATTTGAATGTTGAATCAGGAAGTAATCAAATCCTTCTTCTTTTGAGGTTGCCCATTCTATGTGGATTGCTTCACCAACAACTTCCGTTTGAAACAAAGTCAATTTAACAGGTAGTGTTGCATTATAACCGTCCTCATCAAAACCGGTTGGGCCAGTAAAACCTCCTGTCGGCTCGCAATAATGTGGAGGACCAGCGGGATAAGGATTGCAGCCACCACCACCACGGGTAATCACTGAACCGCAAATAGTTAACCTGTCAGACCCAGTTGTTCCAACATCCATTAAGCCGCCACTTTTTACCACAAGTGTAAACCCGCAGCCAGCGGATGTTCCTAAACTAAGATTTCCTGAAGTTAAATTCACCCTTCCTCCGCTTTCAATAGTAAGGTTTCCGTTAAGGCGTACATTATTATGATTAATTGTCAAGGTTCCAAAAACAACAACATTACCTGTGTGAAGCACCTGGTTGTTACTATTTGTAGTTACCGTAACACCAGCTTGAATAATGATTGTCACCCCTGCGGTTGGAGCAGATCCCGTTTCCTGACAGGTTCGGGAATTCCAACCACCAGAAGTAGTAATGGTACACGTCTGCGCCCAACCGGTTGTTATCCAGACAGATAAAACCAGCGTAAAGGCTGATATCAGTAGTTGTTTAGGTAATTTCATAAACTCAAATGCCTCAAAAATAGGACTTTATCCTATTCATGTGACAAGAATGACTCCAATCTTTCTCGTGTACGATTATTGAATGATATAGCCTGTTTGACTTTTTATTCTGGCAGAATGGTGCGTAAAATTGCCAAATTTGGACAATTAATTACCAATTTGGGATGTAATGAGTGGTCTTAAAAAGCTCGCAGGCGATACGATAATTTACGGAGCAAGCAGTATTCTTGGCCGGTTACTCAACTACCTATTGGTACCCTACTACACCTATGTTTTTGCCTCTGGTGAGTATGGTGTGGTGACCGAAATCTACGCGTATGCTGCTTTTTTCAATGTTTTATACACTTACGGACTGGAAACCGCCTATTTCCGTTTTGCCACCCTGAACAAGGAAGAGGAGCCCCGCATTTTTAACCTGACCACCAGTTGCATTCTCTTCTCCAGCTTGCTTTTGTCGGGTGTGCTTATTCTGTTAGCCACGCCTATTGTTACTTACCTGCAATATCCGGGCAAGGAAAATTTTGTGATCTGGTTTGCTTTTATTCTGGCCATCGATGCTGTACTGGCCATTCCGTTTGCCAAACTCCGGCTGGAAGGAAAATCCAAACAGTTTGCTATTGCCAAATTCGCCAACATTGGGCTGAACATCGGGTTCAATCTTTTCTTTCTAAGCCTTTGCCCGGCCATTTCACGGGGCGATGTATTCGCTTTCCTTAAACCGTACATTAATTCATTCTATGATTCGTCACTTGGCGTGGATTACGTGTTTCTCTCAAACCTGCTGGCCAATGCCGCGCTGATCTTCTTTTTGTGGAGCGTATTGCGGAAACTGAAAATCACATTTCAATGGGAGAAGCTTAGACCTTTACTTATTTATGCTTACCCCATTCTGTTTGCCGGATTGGCATGGGTAACCAATGAAATGCTTTCGCGTTGGGCGTTGCGCTTTTGGTTGCCTGATAATTTTTATCCCGGCATGACCAGCGAAGAAGCGCTTGGAGTCTTTGGTGCCGTGTACAAATTTTCCGTGTTCATGACATTGGCTGTACAAGCCTTTCGGTATGCTGCCGAGCCCTTTTTCTTTTCGCGTGCAGCTGATAAAAACTCACCCGAATTGTTCAGCAGAGTTTCACATGGTTTCATTCTGTTTGGTTGCATCATTTTGCTAGCCGTAAGCATAAACCTCGATGTGCTGGAACACATCCTCAGGCGCCCCGAGTACCGGACCGGCATGCATATAGTGCCGATACTCTTATTGGCTAATCTATTTCTCGGCATCTACTACAATGTGTCCATCTGGTATAAGCTTACTGATAAAACACATTTCAGTACATGGATTGCCGGAGGCGGGGCGTTGCTGACCATTGTGTTGAACTATATCCTCATCCCTATAGCTGGCTACGAAGGCAGCAGTTGGGTAACCCTTATTGTGTATTTTTTGATGGCGGCTGTTTGTTATGCATTCGGACAACGGTATTATCCAATTCCCTATCCGGTACTGAAAGACCTCACCTACATTGCCGTAACCATTTTCCTTATCTATGTTTCGACCCTCATACCTACCGAGAGTTTTTGGTTAACCCTGCTTCTGCGTTTTGTGCTGATCGTAGTATTCTGCGGAAGCATTTACCTGCTGGAGCGAAAGCAGTTTTTATCCGGAAAGGCCTGATTTTTGTCCTGTTAAATAACGATGCAGGCAGTCATCACGAATACGCGGTCGCTGCCGAAAAATGATTAATTTTACAGGCTGATTTTTACCAATTTTTACGTGATCTTTCGAAAACTTCATATCGCGCTTACCCTTCTGTTTTTAGTGACAACATTTGCCGCTGTTGCACAAAAGAAAAGGAAGGCAGACCCCGGAGCACCCGGAAGTTTAAAGGCACGGGAAGCTGAATTTTATTTCACGGAAGGCGAGAAATATTTCATCCTGGAAGATTTTGCGAAAGCCCTGGTGTACTATCAAAAAGCATTGGACATCCTTCCTGAAAATGGAACCCTGCATTATAAAGTTGCCGAAGTACTTTCCATGGGAAGCAAGGAGGACGATATGATCCGCGCGTCCCTGAGTATTGAACAAGCTTTGAAGTACGAGCGCAAAAACAAATTCTTTTACTTGTTGGGTGCCTCCATCTACTCCAACCTCTCACGATACGATCGCGCTGCACAGCTCTACGAAACCATGCTGGCCGAAGTGCCCGGCACGGAAGAATACCTGTATGAGCTTGCTGCCATGTATCAATATGCCGGCAAACCGGCAGAGGCGATCAATGTGTACAATCGGGCAGAAAAGTTTTTTGGTGTGAATGAAACGTCATCTACCCAAAAGCAACGCATTTTCTGGGAGATGAATAAAATGGAGGAAGCCATTGAAGAGGGTGAAAAACTGGTGAACACCTTTCCGGACGAAGAGCGATATGCCGTTGGTTTTGCCGAATTCCTTTCGCAGAACAAAGAGATGGAAAAGGCAGTGGCTATTTTGGAAAAATTTATTCGCGAAAACTCATCTGCACCCAATGCATCCATGTTATTGGCTGGTGTTTATCGCGACCTGAACCAGGAAGAAAAAGCGCGGCAGCTTTTACTGAACATTTTTGATAACCCCGAAGTGGAGTACAACAGCAAACTCATTGTGCTGAGTACATACAATGCGGAACTCAATCAGGCCAAAGCAAAGCAAACATCAGACACCAATAAAGAAAACTTTGCCATCGAATTGTTCACAAGGCTCGTGTCACAATTTCCCAACGAAGTTAACACCCACATCCTGGGTGGCGATCTGTATTTATCCTTATCCAAAAACACGGAGGCTGAACGTCACTACCTAAAAGCCATTGAATTGGGCGAAGTGAATTTTGAGGTGTGGCAAAATCTGCTTTATCTGCAGGTACAGCGCGAAGCATTTGATGCAGTAATTGACAACTCCGAAAAGGCATTGGAGTATTATCCCAACCAAAGCATGTTGTACTACTTCAATGGCACAGCTCATCTTCGGCAAAGGCGTTATAAAGCCGCCAGTTCTTCACTTGAGCAGGGCAAGAAACTGGCCGCTTCAAATCCGGGCATGACCAGCGAGCTAAACGCCATGCTGGGAGAAGCTTACAACGGCACACGCGAATATGAAAAATCGGACAAAGCCTTTGACGATGCCCTTGTGTTCAATCCAAATAATGCCATTGTACTAAACAACTATAGTTATTATCTGGCGTTGCGTAAAGCATCGCTCGACAAGGCAGAAAAAATGGCAGCATTGTTAATCAAAAATAATCCTGATAACGCCACGTTTCTGGACACCTACGCGTGGGTACTCTACACAAGGGAAAAATATCGGGAGGCCAGAAAAATTATGGAGCGTGCCATTGCTACCGGAAATGCCAATGCCACGCACATTGAACATTATGGTGATATCCTTTTTAAATTGAATGAGGTTGATCTTGCTGTGGAGCAATGGGAGAAAGCCAAAGGCATGCTGAATGCCAGTAATGAAAACCTGAACAAGAAAATTGCGAACCGGAAAATCTATGAATAAGCGCCTTTGGTTTCTACTCGGTGTGGTCTCCATCATGCTGGCTGCCTGCAGCAAGAAGACAACGCCTACTACCGAACGAACTACGCCTAAATCAACATTAGCTATTGAAGAAATTGACTTTGAATACTTTCAGGGCAGAGCCCGGATGTTGTTGAAAGACGGCACCAAAGAACGGGATGTGAAAGCCGTAATTCGTGTACGCAAGGACAGCGTAATCTGGATGAATTTTACGGTGATTGGGGTACAGGGTGGACGCGCACTAATTAATAAAGATTCCATTACCATCATCAGCAATGTAGATAAAGAGTATTACGTATTCGACTATAAAGAACTTTCACAGCGCTTCAACTTTGAAATTAACTACAACGTAATCCAATCAGCCTTCTTAGGAAATACATTGATGCCCAGAAAAGAATCTGATGAGGTGGAGGAAAAAAGTCTTACCTTTTTACTGAAGCAATCTTCCGGCACGGTTGACGTTATGAACTACATCAGCGCCAACACCATGAAGATTCAGAAAGTGGAGTTAAAAGAAAGCGACACACACAATTCCCTCACCATCAACTACGGTAACTTTCAACCCGTAGGAGGAAAGAGCTTTCCTTATAATGCAACCATATCGTTATTGTATAAAACAGCAGCAGGATTATTGAATACCTCCATTATATTTGAATACAATAAAGCCGAATTAGGCGATAAGGAATTGAAATTCCCGTTCAATATCCCTAAAAAATATGACCGCAGGTAAGACAATACTTCTACTCGTTATACTTGCACTCGCCTCTCTTTCTGCCTCTGCACAGAAAACAAAGGCTCAACTTCAAAAAGAAAAGCAACAGAATCTTGAGAAGATCAAAGAAGTTGAAAAAATTCTGGGGGAAACTACCGCACGCAAAAAGAATTCACTGGGTGAACTGGCTGCCGTGAATCAACGCATTCGCGTTCAGGAAAACCTGATTCAATCCATCAAATCCGAAATTTCACTCCTGGATAAGGTCATCAGTGAAAACAACGGGATTATTAAAGCCCTTGAAGATGATTTGGAGAAACTGAAAAAAGAATATGCGGCCATGTTATTTGCCGCACAAAAAGCCAACAATGGCGCCACCCGACTCACCTTTCTGTTTTCTGCTCAATCATTCGATCAGCTGGCTATGCGCCTTCGCTACATGCAGCAGTATGCCGAACGAAGAAAATTACAGGTTGCGGCCATTACCAGTGTTCAGGCAGAGCTTGGGCACCAGGTAAAGGAAATTGAAGTGAAACGTTCAGAGAAAAATACCTTGTTAGATCAGGAAGTTGCAGAAAACAACAGTTTGGTGAACCTGAAGAAAAAGCAAAACGACCTGGTGAGAACGTTAGCCAAGCAGGAAAAATCGCTTCGAAAGGATTTGGAAGACACAAAAAAGGCATTGGCCACACTGGATAAAAAAATAAATGAAATCATTAAAGAAGAAATGGAGCGTGCCGCGCGTGAAGCAAAGGCTAAAACCAGTACCAGCACTGCAGCAGTTGCGCTATCCAGTTCATTTGAGGGTAACAAATCAAAATTTCCGTGGCCGGCATCTGGTTTCGTTTCCCAACGGTTTGGCAAACAAAATCACCCGGTAATTAAAAGTGTCATTATCCAGAATGACGGCATCAACATCCAAACCAAAGAAAACGAAAAAGTGAAGAGCATTTTTGAAGGCGAGGTGCGATCCGTTTCCTTTTTTCAGATTCTGGGATACGCCATTATCATTGGCCATGGTGAGTACTTTACCGTGTATTCGGGCCTGAAAGAAGTGTACGTGAAAAAGGGCCAAAAAGTGAGCACCAATCAGGAAATCGGGCAGGTGCTTTCCAATGCCGATGGGATCTCGGAATTACGCTTTCAATTGCGCAAAAACACCACGGCACTCGATCCGCAGGCCTGGTTGAGGAATTGATTCTGAGGCTGTTAACCGCTTATCCCGTTTATTTTTTTGATTCAGATACTATGTTCTATCTTTACAGGACAATTACATTAAAAACATGAATTCAATTTTTTTGCTTGGAATGCCGGGCGGGATGGAATGGGTACTCATTGCACTTGCCGTTTTGATTTTCTTCGGAGCCAAGAAAATTCCTGAATTTGCACGCGGTGTTGGCCGTGGCATCCGGGAATTCAAAGACGCTGTGAAGGATGTGAAAAAGGAAGTGGATGAGGCCGGAAAGGAAGTTCCGAAAAAAATAGAAGACTGATATTGAATGCTTACGCAACACTCCGCGAAATACAACACGATCTCTTCCGCGGCACCATCACTTGCGAAGATTTAGTCAGGCACCACCTCTCCGTTATTAAACACCACGAACACCTCAATGCATTTTTGAGTGTGTATGAAACCGATGCGCTCGCATCTGCTTCAGCCATTGATCAGAAAATTTCCAAAGGAACAGCTGGGAAACTTGCCGGCCTTATTGTTGGATTAAAAGATGTTTTGGCCTACAAAGGTCATCCGCTTCAGGCCAGCAGTAAAATGCTGGATGATTTTCATTCGGCATACAATGCCACAGCCGTTCAACGCTTGTTGGATGAAGATGCCATCATTATCGGGCGGCAAAACTGCGATGAATTTGGCATGGGTTCCTCCAATGAAAACTCGGCCTTTGGGCCCGCAAAAAATGGAATCAACACAGATCGTGTGCCTGGAGGGTCATCCGGGGGTTCGGCTGTTGCTGTTCAAATGGGCATGTGCCGCATCTCGCTTGGATCAGATACAGGCGGATCGGTTCGGCAGCCAGCTGCGTTTTGTGGCGTTATCGGACTTAAACCAACCTACTCGCGCATTTCGCGATACGGATTAATTGCCTACGCTTCATCATTTGATTGTATTGGAATACTGGGTACATCAACCGAAGATGTGGCGCGTGTATTGGAAGTGATTGCCGGTGCTGATACGTATGACAGCACCGTTTCAACCCAGCCCGTTCCAAAATTTTCGGATGAACTTCAGTCAGCTTCAGAAAAAAAATACCGCATTGCGTACATCCGTGAAACAATAGAATCGGATGGGTTGCAGCCGGAAATAAAAGAAGCGCTGCAGCTTAAGCTCAATCAACTAAAACAAGAAGGGTACACCCTTGAAGCAATCGACTTTCCTTTATTGGAATATTGCTTGCCCACTTACTACATCCTGGCAACTGCTGAAGCCAGTTCAAACCTTTCGCGTTACGATGGTGTTCGGTATGGCCATCGAAGCGCCAACACAACCAACCTGGATTCACTTTATAAGAAATCACGCACCGAAGCGTTTGGCAAAGAAGTACAGCGAAGAATTTTACTCGGAACCTTTGTGTTAAGTGCCAGCTATTACGATGCCTATTACACGCGTGCACAAAAAGTACGGCAATTGATCCGGAAGCGCATGCTTGAAATTTTCAAGCAACACGATTTCATTTTGCTGCCCACAGCCCCGACAACCGCCTTTGCATTGGGAGCAAAAACAACCGACCCTTTGCAGATGTACCTGGCTGACGTCTACTCCGTATTGGCCAATGTTTCGGGCATTCCGGGTATTTCCGTACCTTGCGGTAAGGATAATATGGGTTTGCCCATTGGTTTGCAGGTTTTGGCCGGAGATTTTCAGGAATCGGCCCTGTTGATGTTTTCAAACCTGCTAATGAAACTGGATTGAAATGAAAAAATATCTTCTACTGTTATTAACCCTTTGCGCGCTCAACACCTGGGCACAGGAGGAAGAATCTGTTCCGGATTCAGTTGAAGTGGCCATGGCCGAAGAGGAGATGTTATTCAAAGAAGATTCCACCAGCTTTGCCTTTTACTCCCTGCTCTCCGATGTTGAATTTATTCCAGGTGATGATCGTCCGGACATTATTCAGGATCGATTAAGTTGTTTGGAGAAAGAAATTCCGCTACACTATAACCCTCGTATTCACTCCTTTATTAATTACTTCACTGTACGTGACCGTGAATACACGCGCATGGTCATTCGCAGAAAACATCTCTATTTCCCCATCTTCGAAAAATACCTGAAGCAATACGGATTGCCAGATGAATTAAAATACTTGTCCATTATTGAATCGGGTTTAAACCCAAAAGCGGTTTCCCGTGCACGTGCTGTTGGTCTTTGGCAGTTTATGTATGCTACCGGCAGGCATTATAAACTGCACATCGATTGGTACACCGATGATCGTATGGATTTTGAAAAATCTACCGATGCCGCTTGCCGCTACTTACGCGATCTATATGGGATGTTTAACGACTGGGAACTGGCGCTGGCTGCATACAATGCCGGGCCGGGCAATGTAAAAAAAGCCATTCGCAGATCGGGCTATAAAAAAACATTCTGGGAAATTTACAATTACCTGCCACGCGAAACCCGCTCGTACGTGCCGCAATTTGTGGCCATGATTTACACCATGAATTACCTGCCCGAACATAATTTTATTGAACACGAACAGGAAATGCTCATGCCATATGACACGGTAATGGTAAACAAATACGTTCACTTCAACACACTGGCAAACCTTACCGGCATTTGTTTGGATGACCTGCAACTTCTCAATCCGGGTATGTTGCGCAATGCCGTTCCGGATGCCACAAAATATTATACCATCCGAATCCCTGTCATCGCAAAAGAAGTTCTCAGTCAAAACAGATTGGCCATTCTTGATTCCGCTTCAAAAGTTGGGAAAAAAGAAATGGAGCTATTGGCTAAAAATACAGAAGGAAGCACCTATGGCCGAGACCGAATTGTGTACCGTGTAAAAAGTGGTGATGTGCTTGGTTCCATTGCCATTCGGTATAAAGTTCGGGTAGATGACATTAAACGTTGGAATAATCTTTCGGGAAATACCATACGGATCGGGCAGCAACTTACCATCTGGATCAAAGAGCCAGCGAACCATGAAGTTACAACGGCTAATGCTAAGCCAAAACCAGTATCACCCATTCAAATTCCGGCATCTAAAACCTATGTGGTGCAACCAGGCGATACCCTGTGGGACATTTCACGAAAATTTGAGGGACTCACCATCGAAAAGATAAAATCACTTAACAACCTGACGGGTAACAACATCAAGCCTGGTCAAACGCTGGTCATTGCGTTATAATTTCGTTCGGATAAAAAATTCGTGACGAAAGTGGAGGTTCTTGGATTATAGATTTAAACTTGCACTATGAGGAATTTGCTTTTAGTCCTTATCATCATTGTACTGGTTATCGCATGCAATACATCGGAGAAAACCCGTGTGGAGAATCTTCCTTCCATGTCGGGTAAATCGGGCGACATGATTTTAATTATGGACTCCGTGCAATGGAACGGCAAAGTGGGCGAACAACTGCGCGATATGTTTCGGGCAGAAGTACCGGGGCTCCCACGCGAAGAACCTTTGTTTAACCTGATTTATGTTCACCCACGGAAGGGTTATACCCTGCTTACACAAATCCGTAACCTGGTTTTTGTTTTTACGCTGGATCAGCAAACCGCAGGTTCAAAAATTTTAAAAGAAAGTTTCTCTGAAGAAACCCTGGAGCGTATCCGTACCGATTCCTCCTTTTTTCTGGTAACCACCAAGAATGAATACTCGCGCGGTCAGGAGGTAATGTATCTGCTTAGTGATACACAAGAGAACCTGTTAAAGAAACTGAAAAACAACAGTCGAACAATTGTCAACTTCTTTAACGAAGTGGAAAAGAAACGCTTGTTGGAAAACCTGACTAAAGTAACCACTACAAAAGATCTGACGGATGCATTACGAAAAGAAAACAATATCGAAATTAAGCTTCCATTCGGTTTTAAATTAGCCGATAAACAAGACGATTTTGTTTGGCTGCGGTTGATGGACAACCGTGTAGATAAAAATATTTTCATCAGTTGGAAACCGTATGAAAGCGAATACCAGCTCCTGCCCGATAGCTTAATCGCATTTCGAAATGACATTGCGCGCAAATACCTGTTTGATGACCCGATCAATCCGGAAAGTTATGTCGTAACCGAAATGTCTATTCCGTTTAAGCCTTTAAAAGCAACACAGGTAAATTTCAACGGAAAGTTTGCCATGGAATTACGGTGGTTATGGAAGACAAATAACAATACCATGGGCGGGCCCTTCATCAGTTACGGATTAGTTGATGAAGAACAACAACGCCTGTACTACATTGAAGGCTTTTGCTACAGTCCCGGTAAAGATCAACGCGAAACCATACGCGAGTTGGAAGCCATTTTGTGGACGTTTAAATCCGGTGTAACCACCGCTTCAAAATAACACGGATCCTGATCGGTATTACCGGGCATATTTTTATGCCCGGTAGGTCATTTACCTTGATAGTATACTATCTTTGGTGGCTTAAGTTTTTCCTATGTCATTGAAGATTCGCAAACAAGATGCCCTGAATTATCACACCCAGGGACAACCCGGTAAAATTGAAGTTGTACCCACCAAAGTACTCAGCTCACAGCTTGATCTCGCGCTGGCGTACTCACCCGGTGTAGCAGAACCCTGTAAGGAAATTGCCGCTAATAAAGAAGATGTGTACAAGTACACCAGTAAAGGAAACCTGGTGGCCGTAATCTCAAACGGAACAGCCGTACTCGGTTTAGGCAACATCGGCCCGGAGGCATCCAAGCCAGTAATGGAAGGAAAGGGCGTACTCTTTAAAAAGTTTGCGGGTATTGATGTGTTCGATATTGAAATTGCAGAAGAAGATCCGGATAAGTTTATTGAGATCGTTAAATCATTGGAGCCTACGTTTGGTGGTATTAATCTGGAAGACATAAAAGCACCGGAATGTTTCAAAATTGAAACAGCCTTGCGGGAAAAAATGAACATCCCGCTGATGCACGATGATCAGCACGGAACAGCCATCATCTCGGGGGCTGCCTTGTTAAACGCATTGGAACTGGTCGGAAAAAAAATTGGAGATATAAAGGTAGTGGTAAATGGTGCGGGTGCTGCAGCCGTAAGTTGCACACGCCTGTACCTGCACTTGGGCGTGAAGAAAGAAAATATTGTGATGTGCGACAGCAAAGGCGTTATCCGAAAAGACCGCAAAGGGCTTGATGACATCAAAAAAGAATTTGCTACTGATCGCAATCTTACTACGTTAAGTGAAGCCTTGAAAGGTGCCGACTTCTTTATCGGGTTATCGGTAGCAGATATTTTAACACCGGAAGATATCTTATCGATGGCCAAAGATCCGATTGTGTTCGCGTTGGCTAACCCCAATCCGGAAATTGCGTACGACCTGGCAAAGAAAACGCGGCCCGATTTAGTCATGGCTACTGGTCGTTCCGATCATCCTAACCAGGTAAACAACGTGTTGGGCTTTCCGTACATTTTCCGTGGTGCGCTTGATGTGCGTGCAAAAGAAATTGATGAGCCCATGAAGCTGGCAGCTGTGCGGGCTTTGGCTGAACTGGCAAAAGAACCCGTACCGGAAATGGTGGTGAAGGCTTACGGATCCGAGAAAATTACATTTGGTAGAGAATACCTTATTCCAAAACCACTTGATCCACGACTGATCACCACCATCTCCCCTGCTGTGGCCAAAGCTGCCATGGAATCGGGCATGGCTACGCGGCCCATTGAGGATTGGTCGGCTTACCACCAGGAATTGTTGAACCGCATTGGCATTGATCAAAAACTGATGACGCGCATCATCGATCGCGCCAAGCAAAACCCGAAACGGGTGGTGTTTGCCGAAGCACACCACATCAAAATACTCAAAGCCGCGCAGCAACTCATCGATCAACACATTGCTCAACCTATTTTACTGGGCGATAAAGATGAAATTGAACGCCTGATTCAGGAACATAAACTTGAGCTGGATTGCCCGATCATTTATCCACGCAGGGAACACCAGCGTGTAAATGAATACGCAGAGATCCTATATAAAAAGCGTCAACGCAAAGGTCTTACCTATCGCGATTGCCAGCAACTGATGCGCGACCGGAATTACTATGCCGCCATGATGGTGGAAGTAGGTGATGCCGATGCTGTGGTTTCGGGATTAACAAAAGATTATCCAAAAACCATTTTACCCTCGTTGCAAATCATAGGTATGGCCGAAGGTGTAGAGCGGGTAGCGGGTATGTACATCATCATGAACAAAAAGGGTACTTACTTTTTTGCCGACACAACCGTTAACCTGAATCCAAATGCAAACGAGTTGGTGGACATCATTTCGCTGACCGCACGAGGTGTTCGGTTCTTCGATATGGAGCCACGAATTGCGGTGCTCTCCTACTCCAACTTTGGCTCATCGCGCGGTGAGGTTCCTGAAAAAACCCGCGAAGCTGTTCGAATGGCAAAACTGAAACATCCTGATCTGATTATTGATGGAGAGATTCAAGCCAACGTGGCTTTGAATACCGAGATACAAAAAGAAACTTATCCGTTCAGCGCATTGGCAGATGGCGGGGCGAATACGCTCATCTTCCCGAACCTGGCATCTGGAAATATTGCCTACAAATTGTTGATGGAAATAGGCGGAGCGGAAGCCATCGGACCGATTTTGTTAGGCATGAAAAAACCGGTGCATGTACTTCAATTGGGAAGTTCCGTTCGTGAAATTGTGAACATGGCCGCCATTGCTGTGGTGGATGCACAGTTGCATGAGCAAAATGACCACTTGTAGCATTTAAGATTTCGGATTTTCGATTTTTGATTTATCAGCGCTCACACGAACAATCAAAATCCGAAATCTGAAATCACAAATCTAAACTCATCATGATTTCATTTCTGAAAGGTAGGCTGGTTCAAAAAGATCCCACGCATGTGGTGATTGATGTGAATGGGGTTGGCTACCACGTGAACATTTCGCTGCAAACCTTCAGCGGCATTAAAGATCAGGAGAATGCCATGATCTATACACACCTGGCCATTCGAGAAGATGCACATGTATTGTACGGCTTCAGCACAGAAGCTGAGAAGAGACTTTTTCAACAACTGATCTCAGTAAATGGTGTAGGGCCAGGCACAGCCATCGTTATGCTCTCTTATCTTTCTTCAGAAGAATTAAAGGCAGCCATTGTTCAGGAAGATGCCAACACCCTGCAACGCATCAAAGGCATTGGTGGTAAAACGGCCTTGCGGGTAATCATTGAGCTTAAAGACAAGCTTCGGAAAGACCTGGCTGAAGACAGCGTTTCAACAATTCCCGGTATAAAACACAATACCATCAGAAGCGAGGCGTTATCTGCTCTAATCACCCTTGGCATAACCAAAAGTGCTGCGGAGAAAAGTGTGGATGCCGTCCTGAAAAAGTCGGGAAATACCGTTACTTTGGAGGATTTAGTTAAACAAGCTTTGAAAAACGCCTAAGCCTGCGTGACGCTGAAGACTTTATCGTTTCTTACCGTTACAGCCATTACCCTGCTTTTAACCGGGCAGCCTGTTGCTGAGGTTCATGCTGACGTACTTTTTCAGCAGCAGGATACGGTGCGTACCAACCGGGCCGATACTGCGCGACAACAACCCTACCGTCCAAGCTTCAGGCCAACGTTTCAGTTACGCGACCGGTACGGTGACCCATTTTCGAACACCACCTCCAAATCACCACTCTTCTTAAAAGACCCTACCAAATTAGGATACGAAATTCAGCTCGACAGCAGTTTGAATTATACCATTTATGAAAAAGTAGGCGACCTGAATTACCGGCCGGTAACATCCATGTCGTTCGAGGAATTTAAAGCCTACCAAGACAGGCAAATGCTGAAAAGCTATTGGCAGGGAAAATCCAGAAGCCTGGATGGCGAAAGTGCCGTAAGCGGAAGAAGCCTGATTCCAAAATTGTATGTGAGCCCGATACTTGACCGGATTTTTGGTGGCAGCTATGTGGAGTTGGTACCACGTGGTTTTGTTACCCTTGATTTCGGTGTGGCCTTTCAACGCATCGATAACCCGAACATTCCCATTCGTCAGCAACGCAATGGAGGTTTTGAATTTGATCAGCAGATCAATATGAGCGTGATCGGTAAAGTGGGTGAGAAACTTGCCGTAAGTGCCAACTTCGACAACAACAACTCCTTCGACTTTCAAAACAACATGAAGGTAGAGTACACCGGTTTCAAGGAAGATATTTTAAAGAAGCTGGAGATCGGTAACGTGAGTTTGCCGTTGAACAACACCTTGATACAAGGCTCGCAAAACCTGTTTGGTGTAAAGGCACAACTCCAATTCGGAAAATTATTTGTGACCACTGTAGCCTCCACACAACGTGGTAAAGTTGCTTCCATTGAATTGCCGGGCGGTAACAGCGGGCAGGGCAGGCCGTTTGAGTTGGTAGCTTCCGGGTATGATGAAAATCGCCATTTCTTTTTAGGGCATTTCTTCCGCGATAATTTTGAGCGGTGGTTGGGCAACCCACCACAAATTTATTCCGGCATTAACATCACACGCGTTGAGGTCTATATCCTGAACCGCAATAACGATACACGAACCCTTCGTAACGTTGTTGGCTTAATGGATTTAGGTGAACCACGCAGGGTTTACAACAGCTCCGTTACCGGTTTAGATGCCTCCTCACCAAATGCTAATGAGGCTAATAAGCTTTTTGATGTTGTGCGCACGTTTGAACGTGATGCCGATGTCATTAACACAGATCTCGACAATTACTTTGAAGGGGAGGGAAACAACGGCACCGACTATGAAAAAATTACAGGTGCACGTATTCTCAATCCAACCGAATATACCTTTCACAAACAACTGGGTTACATCACGCTTACGCGGAAACTGCAAAATGATGAAGCGCTTGCAGTAGCCTATGAGTTTACCTACAACGGAAGAAGCTACAAAGTTGGTGAACTATCCGAAGATTACGCCAGTCGACCCGACAACGAAGTACTGTTTTTAAAACTGTTACGTCCGCGTAAAGTAAGTATCCGCGATCAGCAACTCAGAATCATTCCTACCTGGGATTTGATGATGAAGAATATCTATTCATTAAATGTTTCCCAGTTAACCCCCGAAAATTTCCAGCTGCGCATCATCTACCGCGATGATCGCTCAGGCATCGACAACCCTCAACTTCAGGAGGGACAGGATGTGCGCAACCGCCAACTCATTGAAGTGTTTGGCCTGGATAAACTCAATCCGGTTAACGATCCTCAACGGGATGGCAATTTCGATTTTGTAGAAGGCGTTACCATCAACACCCAAGCCGGAATAATTATTTTTCCATTTCTCGAACCATTCAGCAAAGCCTTGCGCGATGCATTTGAGAATGATCCTCAGGAAAGTTTCTTAATTCAGAAGTATGCGTTCGATACATTGTACCGCACTACACGGGCCGATGCCGAACTCATCGCTACCAAAAATAAATTCTGGCTGGTGGGAACCTACTCGGCCGGTTCATCGAAAGAAATTCTCATTCCCGGTTTTGGTGTTTCGCAAGGTTCAGTGCGGGTGTATGCAGGTGGTACTCCATTGATGGAAGGAACCGACTACACAGTTGACTACACCTTTGGGCGCGTAACCATTTTAAGTGATGCTATCCTCAGTTCCGGTAAAAACATCAGCATACAATACGAGCAATCCGATCCGTTCGCCTTTCAAACCCGATCGTTACTGGGTACACGGTTCGATTACCAGGTAAACGAGAACCTAAGCCTGGGTTCTACCGTACTCTATTATAATGAGCGGCCACTCATTACCCGAAATGCCATCGGCACTGAGCCTGCGCGAAACCTCCAATATGGGCTCGACTTCAACTACCGCAAAGACAGTAGGTTGATTACCAAACTGATTGATGCAATACCGGGTGTTCAAACGAAAGAACTATCTTCCATTAACTGGAGTGGAGAATTTGCCCAATTACTACCGGGTACATCCAACATTGTAGATAGTGAAGGAACCGGTTATATCGATGATTTTGAAAACACGGCAACACCTTATTCTTTAATGAGTCCGCAGGCATGGAAACTAGCAGCCACACCCAGAGATTTTGATCCCAGTAATGGAGCGCTGAATGATCCAAGTGCCGGACACAGGCGTGCCAAACTCGCCTGGTATATTGTGGATAACCAATTTTACCGCGATGGTGGACAGTTTAAGCCTGCGAACATTTCAAGCAGCGATTTAGAAAACCATTATGTGCGTGCCGTTCAACCCACCGAAATTTTTCCAAACCGCATTCCACCACAGGGAAATTTTTGGGAGCCCGTATTGGATATTGCGTACTATCCTTACGAAAGAGGACCTTACAATTACAATCCCGCTATTGCAATTGGTGACAAAGGAATACCCCAACTCCCTAGTCCCGAGGAAAATTGGGCAGGCATAACTACAGCCATTCGCACGGAAGTTGATTTTGATAAGGCTAATATCGAGTATGTTGAATTTTGGATGCTGGATCCATTCATCAACAACTCCGATCGCGGAAGAATTATTGATGGCGTATTTAACAACTTCAACACAACAGGTGGTAAATTAATCTTTCACCTCGGAAGTATTTCAGAAGATGTTATTCGTGATGGAAAGCATGGCTTTGAAAATGGCTTACCGCCAGATGGTAACCTGGCTGAAGCCACCAAAACCGAATGGGGCTATGTAACCAATCGACAGTACATTACGAATGCATTTGACAACTCAGCTACCGCACGGGCAAATCAGGATGTGGGTTGGGATGGTATTGGAGATGCTAATGAAAGTGATTTTTACGATTCCTTATTAAATCTAATTGGAGATCAGGATGCTCGAGTATTCATTAGGGAGAACGATCCCTCGGCTGACAACTTTCAATTCTATTTTGGCAATCAGCTCGATGCCGTGGATGCGCAAATCCTTCAACGTTACAAAAATTACAACGGCCTCGAGAACAACACCCCCATCAACACCGGCAGCGATATTCCACGCTCAAACGGTTTTCTTCCGGATAACGAAGATCTGAATGCGGATAACACCTTAAATGAATTGGAAGAATACTACGAGTACAGCATTGATTTGAAGCCGGGTGAATTAGGGATTGGCAGCAAGTATATCGTTGATAAAATTACCCCAGCACGCTTATCCGAAAATAACAACAACCCCGATGGCGCAACGTGGTATCTCTTTCGTATACCGGTGCGGAATTTTGAAGGACGTGTAGGCAACATTGAAGGATTCAAGTCTATTCGGTATGTGCGCATGATTCTCACCGACTTTGAAGAACCCGTGGTGCTGCGCATGGCCAACTTCCGGTTAATCGGTAGCCGATGGAGACGCTACCTGGAAAATCTGGAAGCGGGTGGATTGGTACCCGACACGGAACCAGATTTTGACAACTTCACCTTATCGGTGGTAAACATTGAAGAAAACTCTGCACCCGATCCGGCCAGTGGCAAACCTCCTTATGTGTTACCTCCTGGTTTCATTCGCGACCGCGATAATACGTCTTCGGTTTACCGCGAACTGAATGAGCAGTCCGTTCAGGTGTGTATTGAAAACCTAAAAGATGGTGATGCCCGTGCCATCTATAAAAACGTGGCCATGGATTTCTTCAACTATGGCCGCATTAAAATGTTTGTCCATGCTAACAGCATCAACGCGCAGGACGATGACTTAACCGTATTCATGCGCCTCGGTACGGATTTCAATGAGAACTTTTATGAAGTAGAATTGCCTTTGAAAATTACACCCGGTTCTGCCTCTGCCGCAAGCGACATCTGGCCATCGGCCAACGAGTTTGATTTTGCCTTGAAAGATTTGTACGGGCTGAAAGCCAGGCGCGATCGCGAGGGGGCTTCGTTGGATATACCTTTTCCTGCAGAAGGGCCCAGCATGGTAGGCAGGCACGGTTTACGCGTAGTGGGGCGACCGGACCTGAGCCAGGTGCAATTAATCATGATTGGTGTGCGTAACCCGCGCACCAACGATGTGCGTTCCTACTCGGTATGTATTTGGGCCAATGAATTACGATTGACAGACTTTGACCGTACAGCCGGCTATGCCTTTAACACGAGCTTCAACGCCAAGCTTGCCGACTTCGCCACGGTGTCGGGTTCGATGCGGTACATGACTTACGGTTTTGGAAGTGTAAGTTCAAAAATCAGTGAACGTACACGGGAAGAAACATTTGCCTATGATGTAACGGCCAATGTAAATATCGATAAACTGTTGCCGGGAAATCACGGTATAAAAATTCCGATGCTGGTGAGTTACCAGAACACCACCATCAATCCGAATTATGACCCGGCTAACCCCGACCAAAAACTGGATGCTGCATTGGCTTCCTTCAACACCCAACAGGAAAAAGATGACTACGTAAAACTCATCCGAGACCGAGAAGTACGCAGAAGTTTAAACTTTACCAACGTTCGAAAAACCAAAGTTGATCCACAAGCCAAGACACATTTATGGGATATTGAAAATCTATCTTTTAGTTACCGCTACAGCGATAACGTGCGCAGAAGCTTTACCATTGCCGAATCCCTGCGAAAAGACATTGGTGGTTCTGTGGCGTATAATTTTTCACCCAAAGGTGCAGGTTTTGAACCCTTTAAAAACTCAGACGGATTCAAGTCGCCCTGGTTTAAATTTATTAAAGACTTCAATTTTAGTTTGCTCCCTTCCAGCATTATGGTGCGGGGTGATTTGGATCGCTCCTTTTCAAAAATTATTTATCGAAATTCGCTTTCGAATTCCGAATCAAACTACCTAAAGTATTTTACCTTCAATCGTACCTACAATGTACAGTGGAACCTGACCAAAAGCTTAACCTTAAACTACAGTTCACGCGCCAACGCCATTATTGACGAACCCGAAGGGGATATTGATACACAGGAAAAACGCGATAGCGTAATGAACAACCTGAAGCGTTTTGGCCGAATGAAGAATTTCGATCAAACCATTACCGCCAACTACGTTGTGCCATTGGATAAATTTCCGCTTACCGATTGGGTAGGTGCCGAATATCGCTACCAGGTGAACTACAACTGGAAGGCAGGGCCGATTGATCAACTGGATTTACCCGGTGAAGTAAGAGGCATACCCGATAGCTTGAATTTCAGAAACACGATTCAAAACAGTCGCGACCAAACCTTGTCGGGGCGACTGGACCTCGTGAAACTGTACAATAAGATAGGCTTCCTGAAAAATATTAACAGTCCGCCCCGGCCTGCCACCACCCGGCCGCAGCCCAACCAAAAAGCAGATACGGTGAAAACGCCCACCACACCTCCTCTTGTAAAAGGATTATTACGGCTGTTGATGTCTGTTCGATCCATAAACGGAACCTATACCGTTACGGAAGGCACCATGCTTCCCGGCTTTGAACCAACGCCTCATCTGTTTGGGTTAACGAAGGGATTTGATGCACCAGGATGGGATTTTGTGTTGGGAGGGCAAAGTCCGGGTATTCGTACCAAGGCTGCAGAAAATAATTGGCTGGTTCGTTCTACTTCGCTGACAATACCATTTACCCAAACCTCAACGAAATCACTGACCGGACGTGCCAACATTGAGCCATCTCCGGATTTGAAAGTTCAACTTGATATCAAAAAGGATGTGACTGATGGCTATCAGGAAATTTTCAGATTCGATGATGTGCAGAATAATTACATATCATTAAACCCAAGCCGGTACGGCAGTTATAAAATATCTACTCTATCAATCAATACTGCCTTTCGTTCTGATAATGACGAACTGGTTTCATCTGTGTTCCAACAATTTGAAGAGAACCTGCTAACAGTGCAACAAAGATTTGCAGCGGTAAATCCTGGTTTCGAGTACGACTCAATCAGTCAGGATGTAGTCATACCAGCTTTCATTTCAGCTTACACCGGAAAAAGTGCCGAACAGATCAGCCTGAGTCCGTTCCCTCGCACACCGTTTCCATCGTGGCGCGTGGATTACAACGGCTTGAATAAAATTGAAGCCTTCAAGGATATTTTTCAGTCGATTACCATTACGCACGGATACTCATCCACGTATTCGGTGTTGAACTTCTCAAACTCTTTACAATATGAAAATCCGGGAGATGTAGGGTTTAACGTGCCCATTGAAAAATATAACAACGGCATATTCTCTAACCTGACCAACGATAACGGCAGGCCAATACCTATTTACGTGATCAGCCAGGTATTGATTGCCGAACAATTCTCGCCTTTAATCGGTGTAAACCTCCGCACCAAAAACCGCTTAACCGCACGAGCCGAATACAAAACCAAACGCGAACTGGCATTGAACATTGCCAACGCACAGGTAACCGAAGTAAGCAGTAAAGATGTTACCGTTGAAATCGGGTATACCAAAAATAACATGAAGCTGCCGATCAAATCGCAGGGACGAACCATCGTGTTGAAAAATGATGTCACGTTCCGCATGAACATGACCATCAGCAACCAGTCCACCATCCAGCGAAAAATTGAAGAATTGAACGTACTCACCAATGGAAACATCAACTTCCAGTTGAGGCCTAACATTAGCTACGTGGTTAACCAAAAGCTAAATGTTCAGGCTTACTTTGAGCGCACCATTAACGATCCGCAGGTGTCCAACTCCTTCCGCAGGGCCACTACCCGCTTTGGATTCCAGGTGCGGTTTAGTTTGGCGCAATAGGCACTGAGGCACAGCCCTTTTACCTCAGTATTTAAGGGCAAACTTTTCCTTCGATTCTTGAATTAACTCCTTATTTTTGGGCACTTAAAAAACAACAAACTGCTATGAATATTCCTGCCAGCCTCAAGTACACCAAAGACCACGAATGGGTAAAAATTGACGGAAATACCGCCACGATAGGCATTACCGATTTCGCGCAAAGCGAATTGGGCGATATTGTTTATGTGGATATAAACACGGTTGGACAGGAGGTAAACCAACACGATGTGTTTGGTACCGTTGAGGCGGTTAAGACCGTATCTGATCTGTATATGCCTGTAAGCGGAAAAGTAGTAGAGTTTAACTCAGCCCTGGATGGCAGCCCCGAAAAAGTGAATGCCGACCCCTACGGTGAAGGCTGGATGGTAAAAGTAGAAGTGAAAAATGCTGGCGAGGTTGACAGCTTGTTAACAGCCGATCAATACAAGGAACTTATCGGTAAGTGATTTGTTTATTGAACATACGTGATTGAACTGCCCACCATATCGCCCGAGCAAACCAAGCCACGCAAGCCAAACTGGCTTCGCGTAAAGTTGCCGGTTGGCCCGGAATATGCCAAAGTGCGCAGACTGGTGGATGAACACAAACTGCACACCATCTGCGAAAGCGGCAATTGCCCCAACATGGGCGAATGCTGGGGTGCCGGTACGGCCACGTTTATGATTCTGGGAAATGTGTGTACACGCAGTTGTACCTTTTGCGCGGTAGCTACTGGTCGACCACCCGAATATGATACCGATGAGCCCAGACGTGTAGCTGAAGCCATCAAACTGATGGGCGTTAAACATGCGGTGATCACTTCTGTCAACCGCGATGAGCTGAAAGACCGCGGTGCGGAAATCTGGTATCAAACTGTGATTCAAACCAAACAGGTAAGTCCTGAAACTACAATTGAAACACTCATTCCGGATACAAAAGGAAACTGGGATGCGTTGTACCGCATGGTTGAAGGCGGGCAGGAAGTAGTGAGCCACAACATGGAAACCGTTGGCCGATTGTATCGGATTGTGCGCCCGCAGGCGAAATACGAACGCAGCCTGGAGCAGATCAAGCGCACACGTGAAGCCGGTAAGCGCACCAAGTCGGGTATTATGCTGGGGTTGGGCGAAACCAAAGAAGAAGTGTTTAAGGCCATGGACGACCTGGCCGAAAACGGATTAATGATTCTTACGCTCGGTCAATATTTGCAGCCCACCAAAATGCACATTGAAGTTGCCGAATTCATCCACCCTGAAACCTTCGACATGTATCGTGAAGAAGGATTGAAGCGTGGACTGAAATATGTGGAGTCAGGTCCACTGGTGCGCTCCTCCTATCATGCCGAACGGCATGTGAATGTGCCGATGGATTGATTTTTTAACTTTGCACCCATAGCGATTAGCTATTATATATTTGATTCCAAAATTTCAGTAACGTAATTTACTTGATATAAGTATCAGGAGTTGTACTCAAGCATGATTGCGAAACAACCTCGGAAAACAATCCATTTAAAAAAGCATAAAATGAAAAATTCGATCTTCACTCTATTTATTTTAGCTCCGCTATACCTATTTGCCCAAGGTTCCGATTATAATGTTTACTCCTATCTCACTGAGGGCACAAAGGCACCAAATACCCATTACATCGGGGAGGCATGGTTAAATGCCATAATCCGTAATGATGCTGATTTGGGTTATAACATTACAAAAGCAACCTTTAAAGCCAACTCCACCTTGGATTGGCATAAACATAGTTCTGTGCAGGTTTTAATAATTGTGGATGGCGAAGCCTATTATCAGGAGAAAGGAAAAGAGCCAGTAATTCTAAAAGAAGGTGACATAATTAAGTGCGCGAAAGATATCGAGCATTGGCATTCCTCTACTAAGGATAAAGATGTAACCTACCTGGCTTTCTATGGTGGTGAACAGCCCACTATTTGGACAGAGGTACTAACACAAGAATATTATGATAGTGTGGCTGAAAAGATAAAAAGTAAATAATTAGCATTAAAAATTATCAAGCTACCAAATTTATTTCACGACCAGTGATTGCACAGGTGAGAAAACGGTCCTTGTATCGTTTGTCCATAGCGAATATCTTAGTCGCAGCAAAAATCTATTTACCAAATTAAACCTTCTCGTATGAACCGTTTTATTCGTTCTTTTCTTGTATTGATTACGCTGGTTTTGATTTCCTGCGGAGGTAAGCAGGAGTCAACTGGCGAAACAACCGCTGCTTCAAAAGAAGTGGATTCAGAAACCCTGAAAGCAAATCTGAAATCACAGATTTGTGATTTTCTCACTACCGATGAAGTAAAAGGAATCGCGGGCATCACAGAAGAAATGGGAAGTGTTTCCGGGTATGATGGTACAACCGGGCATTACTGCTCATACAACTGGAACGACTTCGGAAAGGAGATAAAATTCGCGTACGTATTCAGCACCGTTGGCAACGCAGAAAAAGTAGCCGAATCGCTGGCCATGTTCAAGGCAAGTGATTCACTTGAGCCGGTATCCTTGAACGTTGGTGAAGACGCTGCCTTCTGGGGCGAAGGAAACTCTCGTCTGAGTGTATTTTACAACGATGTACAATTGTATATCGATATGCGCAAAACAGATTTTGCCGACAAGAAATCCATCGCCATAAAAATGGTAGAAAAGGCGCTTGACTAGCGCCTACTTCACTTTTTTACCGGGCATAGCCCTGCCGCCCTGAAACAAGGTCATGTGTGTAACTTCACCTTGCTCATTGCGACTAAATTCAATTTGTGCGTCCACCACTTTCAAAAAGAATTTTGTTGCGCTCTCCGGGAACATATCGAATGAAGGCTGACCGGTTGCCTGAGCTTTGTAATTATTTTCTTCACGCCACACTTTGATCAAAAAGCCAGGGGCTAATTCATATTCACCCACAAACACATCGAAGTCGGTTGGATTTAAGTTGAAAACTGTACGCTCAGCCGGAATCGGCTTATTTGTTTTCACCGCACGTGAAGGCACAAACGAACGATCCTGCATTTCCATTTCGGATACGTTACCCGATGCATTGCGGGTGAACTTTATTTTTGTGTTTGATTCCGTAAAGGCAAATTGATCAGCGGCATATGGATAAATCTCAAACTTTGTCCCACCTGCGCGCTGAGAAAAGTATTGATTCCCATTTCGCGTAATCACCCGATCTTCACGATCATTGATTTTGTAAACACCCACATATTGGTCACCTGCCTCTGCTGCTAAGGTAATTGCTTCTGGCTTATCCCCCCGAATACCAGCCACTTCTTCCGCCAAGGTATAGGCAATATCTTCCGGGTTTATGGATGTTGTATTCGCCAACAGTGCTACATATATTTTCTTTTCAGGAACATACAACTCAAACGACAGGAACCCATCTATACCGCCTCCATGACCAATGGCTTTGGCATCGCCCACTTTTCCCAATTGCCATCCATACCCATAGCTTTCAACCGAACCATCGGTGGTTTTGGTTGGCTCCCACGCTTTTTCAAGAAGTTCCTTCTTCACCAACTTGTAATTGAAGACAGCCTGGTTCCATTTCCATAAATCATCCACGGTTGAAAAAATTGAACCAGCTGAATATGGAATAGAAGGATGAACATAATCGGCCATTACAAAAGCATCACCTGAGCCTTTGGTATAACCCGCAGCCTGTTTGGCAATCGGCTTACTGTCATCCGGATACGAAGCCGTCATTTTTAAGGGTTTGAAAAAAGTCTGGCTGATGTAATCGTTATAGGTTTTACCGGTAACTTTTTCAATTACTGCACCCAATAAAAAATAAGCCGAATTATTATACAGCCACTGCTCACCGGGTTTGAAATCAATGAGATAGTCTTGAATATAACTCATCATCTCGGCTACACTTACTTTGGTTTTTTTTGCTTCGGTAGTCATGCGTTCCGGTACGCTGGTGTAACTTTTAATTCCAGATGTATGGTTTAACAACTGTTCAATGGTGATGGGGTGTTGCGTTTTAAAATCCGGTAGGTATTTGTTCACATCGTCTTGTAAAGAAAGCTTTCCCTCTTCAACTAATTTTAAAATGGCTGTTGAAGTAAATTGCTTGGTGATGGATCCAATCCGAAAAACCATATCAGGTGATACCGGAACTTTACGGTTGATCTCGGCAATGCCGTATCCTTTGCGCAACAATACCTTATCGTTTTGCACAACCAAAACGGCTGCACCAGGTTCGGTAGCAGAAAAGCGTTCGTTCAGGATTTTATCCAGGTTATCAACGGTGCTTTGGGCAAAGGCAACGCATGAAAAAAGAACGAAAACAAGTGACAGGATTTTACGGATCATAATGTTTGTGGGTTTGGGGGTTAGACGCAATAAGCGCTATAAAGGTTTCAGATTTATAAATCAACGAGCGGGCTTCAACACCACACCATTTCGAACACCTGTATGTTTGCCTTGTTCCGCTGTAATTTGCCCGTTCACCATAATGTATGCAAATCCTTCCGAATAGGCATGGGGTTTATCAAACGTGGCACGGTCGCCTACTTTGGCTTCATCAAAAATCACAATATCGGCTGCCATACCTTCCCGCAACAATCCACGATCGCGAATATTAAACCGCGAAGCGGGCAATGATGTCATTCTGCGAATGGCTTCTTCCAATCGGATAATTTTCAAATCGCGAACGTACTGACCAAGAACACGCGCATTGGTTCCGTATGCACGTGGGTGTGGCATACCTGTTCCATAGCGACTGATGCCCGCATCGGAAGCAAACATGTTAAAGGGGTATTGCAAAATTCTGCGCAGATCGGCTTCATCCATACTGAAATACACCATCTGCACGCGCTCTGTGGAAGCAATGAGTTCCAAAATCGTTTCTGCTTCCAGCATGGGTTTGGTTTTTCTTCCTTTCAGTTTGTTGACTTCGGTAATGGTTTTTCCATTGTATGTGCTGTCGGGTGCATACCGTGCAATCAGCGCGTAGTTATAGTTTTTAAGTTTTTTTCCTTTTAGTGTTTCCACCATTTCCTTTTTGATCTGCTGTCGGGTTGATTTATCATTCAATCGCCACAACAATGAATCTCTACCTCCAGAAAACACCCAGCTTGGTACCGTGGTGCTTAGCGATGTACTGCTGGCCACATACGGATATTGATCGATCGTGACATCAACACCGCGAAGCCTGGCCCCTTCAACTTGTGCCAGGGTGTGCACGGAACGTCCCCAATTGGGTTTGTAGGTTACTTTAAAATGTGAAATTTCCACGGGCATGTTTGCCACTTCTCCAATGGAGATGGCTTCATCAACGGCCTCGGTTACGTTGTCGCCTTCACTGCGGATGTGTGAAGCATACACGCCACCAAATTTTGATGCGGCTTTGGCCAGACCTACAACTTCTTCTGTTTTGGAATAGGTACCCGGCACATAAATCAGCCCGGTGGATAACCCTACAGCACCATCCTGCATGGCTTTCTCCACCAACTGTTCCATTTGAAGTTGTTCTTCAGCTGTGGGGTCGCGTTGGTATTCACCCAACACCGCCCTGCGTACGGTATTATGACCAATCAGCGTAGCGATGTTAATCGATGTTTTTACACTGTCGATTTTGCGGAAATATTCAGCAACATCCAAAGAAGAACCTCCGCAGTTTCCGGTAATCACAGACGTTACGCCATCCAAAATAAAATTCCCGGCAGTGGGTATGCGTATTTCACTTCCTTCAATGTGCGTGTGCACATCCACAAACCCAGGTGCAACAACCAATCCCTTAGCATCAACTATTTTACTGGCGGTAGCTTCACTCAAATTTCCAATCCGGACAATCTTTCCATCCTTAATGCCCACATCAGCCGTAAACCACGGGTTACCCGAACCATCCACAATCTTTCCATTGCGAATGATGATGTCATAAAACGATTGTGCCATGCCCACAATCGGGAGCATGGCAACAATCAGAATTATAAGAAGATTTTTATTTCTGCTTAAACGCATAGCGCTTATTTGGCATCCGGTGCAATACGCTTATCGCGGTTGGCAATTTCCCAAGCCGTATAAAACACGCACTGTGCACGCTGGGTCAACAGATCAAACTCAATTTTATCTACTTCATCACTAGGCTGGTGGTAATCTTCATGAATACCATCGAAGTAGAAGATAATCGGAATATCATTCTTGGCGAAGTTCCAGTGGTCGGAACGATAATATAAACGATCGGGGTGATTCTGATCGTTGTAGGTATAATCAAAAATCAACTTGGTTGTATTCTTGTTCACTTCCTCGCTCAGGTTGTGCAACTCGGTAGAGAGTTTATCTGAACCAATCACGTACACATAAGGCGCGCTGTCTTTGTGTTGTGGATCGCGTCTGCCCACCATGTCGATGTTCAGGTTAACCACCGTTTTATCCAATGAATAAACCGGACTGATGTCAGCATAATACTGTGAACCCAACAATCCTTTCTCTTCACCGGTCACCAGCATAAACAAAATGCTTCTGCGCGGACCTTTGCCTTCATTCTTCGCTTTTACAAACGCATTGGCAAGGGCCATTACGGACACCGTTCCGGAGCCATCATCATCGGCACCATTGTTGATCAAATCGCCTTCGCCACTATCACGCTTACCAATGTGGTCATAATGTGCGGTGATTACAATCACTTCATCCTTCTTATCGGTTCCTTCCAAAAAGCCCAACACATTAGATGTTTTTACCTCGGTGTGTTTTGGGGTGATGGTAAAACCAACGGTAGCAGGCTTCATCTTGGCAAGCTTTTTATCTTCAGTCGCCTTCTTCAGTTTTTCCGGTGTAGATTTGAAAATCTTTCCGGCAGCTGCGGGTGTGATCAAAAAGATACCCAGGTTGTTGGAGGCCCCGCCCTTTTTCAGGCTCATTCTTCCTCCGCCAAACATACGGATCTGACCCGCTGTGGTTTTGAAATCTTCTTCGCTATTCATGGCTAAAATCACAAGCTTAGCTTCCTTCTCGCGAAGCTTACCCATAGCCGGGTTATTGCGCAGGGAAGCTACTGCATCCATCATGATTACTACGGCTTTTCCCTTTACATCCACCTGGGCGAGGTCGGCATCAGAGCCGGTTCCACCAAAAACCAAAGGAAGTTCCATTAGTCCGGATGTTTCACCTGAACCAAAATAGATGTATTCCTCATTTGTAAGGGCAATACCACCGGCATTCAGGCTCACCTCAGGCGTGCCGGATGCATATAGCGTTACGGGCTGGTAGTAACTTCCGTTTACCGGAGGCTGCAGGCCCAATTCTTCAAAATGCGAAGCGATAAACGCGGCTGCCATACGCTGACCGCGGGTTCCGGTTTCACGGCCCTCAAGGGCATCGGAAGCCAAAATGGTGAGGTATTCTTTTAAATCGGATGTTTTTACCTCATCGCCATACTTTTTAACGGTGGCATCCTGGGCAAAAACACCTATGCCAAGCACCATCAGTGCCAGCACAAATAATCTGTTTTTCATGGGTATTTAAGAGTTAAGATTCAGTCAAATATAAGGATCGTAAAACAATACAAAAGCCTTAAAATCCGATGGAAACAAACGGTAACGTAAGCGGTTAAACAAGGTGACAGAAATCAGGGCAGGCGGTGTAGAATTGTGTGCTTCCTGATTTACCTTTGTGGCCGAAAATTCCTTCCTAAAAGCGATTTAGATACTTACTGACTATGACGATTAATCCATTGTATTCCGAAAAATTTGAAAACCGACATAACGGACCCGATGCAGCTCAAATTGCCGAAATGCTCAAAACGGTAAAGGCTTCATCGGTAGATGAACTGATTGACCAGACCGTTCCCGCCAACATCCGGCTGAAAAAGCCACTCAATCTGCCGGCAGCCCAAACCGAACAGGCCTTTCTAAAAACCTTTAAAGCCCTGGCATCAAAAAACAAGGTATACAAGTCCTTCATCGGCATGGGGTATTACGATAATTATACACCGGGGGTAATTCTGCGAAACATTTTGGAAAACCCGGGATGGTACACCGCCTATACGCCTTACCAGGCAGAAATTGCACAAGGCCGGTTAGAAGCACTCATTAATTACCAAACCATGGTGATTGATTTAACCGGAATGGAAATCGCCAACGCCTCCCTTCTTGATGAAGGTACGGCTGCCGCAGAAGCCATGCACTTGCTCCATGCATCGTTAAAGCCGGCCAAGAAAAATGCTTCGAAATTTTTTGTTGATAAAAATACGTTTCCTCAAACCATTGACGTGCTGAGAACCCGTTCAGCACCTTTGGGCATTACCTTGGTGGTGGATGATCTGGCTAAGCTGGATGTTACTGATCCGGATTTATTCGCAGTATTTATTCAATATCCGGATAGCAACGGTGCCATTGCCGATCACTCCTCGTTCATTCAGGCTGCACACGAGAACAATGTGTTTGTGGCTATGGCTGCCGATTTACTTGCGCTTACGTTATTAAAATCACCAGGCGAAATGGGAGCCGATGTGGTAGTAGGTTCAAGTCAGCGTTTGGGTGTGCCGATGGGCTTTGGTGGACCGCATGCTGCCTACTTTGCCACCAAAGAAGAATTCAAACGTCAGATGCCGGGCCGGATTATCGGTGCATCAATTGATGCGCAAGGAAAGCCTGCGTACCGCATGGCCCTGCAAACACGCGAGCAACACATCCGCAGAGAAAAGGCAACGTCCAACATTTGTACCGCACAGGTACTATTAGCTGTAATGGCCGGCATGTACGGTGTATACCACGGCCCTGAAGGATTGAAGAAAATTGCTGGTCGTGTGCATGGACTTGCGGTTATGTTAAATGACGGACTGAAAGCAAAAGGATTAAAACAAGTAAACGAATATTTCTTCGATACGCTTAAAGTTGAAGTGAGCGACAAGGCTTCAATTAAACGCGAAGCTGAAAAACGTGAGATCAACCTGCGCTACTTTGAAAGCAACCATGTGGGTATCTCATTGGATGAAACTACCACACCGGAAGATGTGAGTACACTGCTTGAAGTTTTTGGAGCTAAAGCAGGGGAATCAAAAGTTGTGGCTGCTATTCCTTCACCGTTGCAGCGTACGTCATCTTTCATGACGCACCCCGTGTTCAACAGCTACCATGCCGAACACGAAATGCTGCGCTACATCAAGAAATTGGAGAATAAAGATTTATCGATGGTACACTCCATGATTTCATTGGGATCATGTACCATGAAATTAAATGCCACTACCGAAATGATTCCCGTTACGTGGCCTGAGTTGGGAGGCATTCACCCGTTCGCTCCGGCTGATCAGGCAACGGGTTACGAAGCCATGACCAAAAACCTGGAAGCTTGGCTGGCCGAAATCACGGGGTTCACTGGTGTTTCTTTACAACCGAACAGCGGTGCACAAGGTGAATATGCCGGACTGATGGTGATTCGTGCTTACCACCAGCATCGGGGTGATCACCACAGAAATATTTCATTGATTCCTGCATCGGCACATGGTACCAACCCAGCCAGTGCCGTAATGGCCGGTATGGAAGTGGTGATTGTAAAATCAGATGCCGAAGGAAAAATTGATGTGGCCGATCTGAAAGCAAAAGCGGAACAGCATAAAGACAAACTTTCGTGTTTGATGGTAACCTATCCATCCACGCACGGTGTGTTTGAAGAAGCCATCACAGAAATCTGTGAAACGATTCACGCCAACGGGGGACTCGTGTACATGGATGGCGCGAACATGAATGCACAAGTTGGGTTA
The DNA here is from genome assembly GCA_964419145.1 of uncultured Roseivirgaceae bacterium. Classification (GTDB taxonomy): domain Bacteria; phylum Bacteroidota; class Bacteroidia; order Cytophagales; family Cyclobacteriaceae; genus UBA2336. The sequence goes on from CAYQOM010000001.1 coordinate 64,145, forward strand.
ACGTCACCCGCCAACATCGGTGCCGATGTGTGTCACCTGAACCTGCACAAAACATTTTGCATTCCGCATGGCGGTGGTGGCCCCGGCATGGGCCCGATTTGTGTGAACGATAAACTCAAACCCTTCTTACCCGGACATGCTGTTGTAAAAACCGGAGGCGAACACGCCATCAACGCAGTGTCGGCTGCGCCTTGGGGAAGTGCCAGCATCTTGGCCATATCATACGCATACATTGCCATGATGGGCGGTGAAGGATTAACGAATGCTACGAAGATGGCCATCCTCAATGCCAATTATATTAAAGAGAAACTGGAAGGACACTATAAGATATTGTATACCGGTACAAACGGTCGCTGCGCACACGAAATGATTGTGGATTGTCGTGATTTCAAGAAGGCGGGCATTGAAGTGGAAGACATTGCCAAGCGTTTGATGGATTATGGTTTCCATGCGCCAACGGTTTCATTCCCTGTTGCCGGTACACTGATGATCGAGCCGACCGAAAGCGAAACCAAGGAAGAGCTCGATCGCTTCTGCGATGCACTGATTGAAATCAGAAATGAGATACGTGAAGTGGAAGAAGGAAAAGCTGACAAAGAAGACAACGTGTTGAAGCACGCTCCGCATACCGCATCGGTAATCACCGCTGATGTTTGGGAGCGTCCATACAGCCGCCAGAAAGCGGCATATCCGCTACCGTATGTGCGTGATGCGAAATTCTGGCCAAGTGTTAGCCGTGTTGACAACGCCTATGGCGACCGCAACTTAGTGTGCAGCTGTTTGCCGCTTGAGCTCTACGAAAAAACGGAATCCGTTCCGGCTTAATTTTTTACCAAGCTCTTTGCTTGCTTGAAGGTTTCATCACGAGTAAGCAAGGAGCTCTTCTTTCCAAAGCCTTCTTTTTTTAGTACCTTCGCTCTATGGAAACTGTAATGCTTACCGCTAAAAATAAGTCGGATTTAAAACCACTTATTGAGCTCGCCAAAAAATTAGGGATGAAAGCCAAGTCACTTTCACGAAGTGAAATGGAAGACTATATGCTTGCTAAAAAGATTGAAGAAGGACTAAAAACGAAAACCGTTTCACTCAATTCAGTGATTAGGGCGTTACAGAAATGAAGATTGAATTTAAAAAATCATTTCTTAAAGACCTTCAACATATTAAAAATCGAAAATTGAAGAACTCCATTCTTGATGTGATTCAACAAGTAGAACAAGCCGATCAACTTAATGAAATAAAAAATCTTAAACGCTTAAAAGGATTTAACCGTTATTACCGGATCCGTATCGGCAATTATCGGATAGGTCTGGAAGGAAGTAAGTAACAACACCGTTGTATTTGTCGTTTTTAGTAATCGAAGAGATATTTATAGAATATTTCCCTGATCCATAATGAGATAATATATGCGCTGCCTTTTAATTCTTGTGCTTTTACCATCTCTCCTGTTTGCTCAGGGTAAAAATAAATACCAGGGCTTTCCCTCACTGGTTTGGCCCAAGCTGTACGACATCCAATATGAAAAAGCTCACGATGACAATGGTGAATATGAAAAACCCATCTTTAGCGCGGCAGTAAAATCATTAGCCGGAAAATCAGTGGTGCTGCCAGGGTATATGGTTCCCTTCAATAACGGAACCAAGGGCACGATGTTTATGCTCACTTCCTTACCGTTAAATGCCTGCTTCTTTTGTGGCGTAGGCGGACCAGAATCGGTGGTTCAGGTGTTTCTGAAAAAACCCATCACGTACACAGAAAAACCCATCGAAGTAAAAGGAACGCTCTTATTAAATGATCGGAATCCAGATCAGATGATGTACATCCTGGAACAAGCTGAATTTCTTGGTGAGATAGACTACTAAAATCAGGTTAGCAGGTAATAACTTGCCAGCAAAACAATCATCCCCAGTAAGGTTCCGATAATCACCTTAACTACCAACGAATCCGCCCGCTCAGATGATCGCACAATGCGTTTGATTCGCTCCTGTACTAATTTTCGCTTCGCTCCGGTTTCTTCACTCATACTGATACATGAATAAGTGATGACTGAAAGTTGTAACCTTCTTCAAGGTACATGCAAACAACTACTCAATCAAGTCCGTAACGATCAATAAGATAGATTATTGCCGCCATGGCCGCAGCGCCTAACTCCAGTTCACGTTTGTCTACCTTATCAAAGGTATCTTCAGCCGTGTGATGGAAATTAAAATACCGTTGCGAATCCGGTAAGTAACCCATAAGTGGAACACCTTGTGGCGCCAACGGGCTGATGTCAGCTCCGCCACCTTCCTGAGCGAAGTCAGAAAGTCCGTATGGTTCAAGCAAAGGTTTCCAGCTTCTTACTTTTTCTTTTGCTTTGGCTTGAGTGGGTACGGTAAACCCCCGTGGTGTAAAACCACCTCGATCGGACTCAATGGCTGCAATATGTTTTTCGTTTTTGAGTTTAGCCTGGTTAGCATACTCTACTCCGCCACGCAATCCGTTTTCTTCATTCATAAACATGACCGCACGAATGGTGCGCTTGGGCTTGTAGCCCATGGACTTGAAAAGGCGCAGCACTTCAATCGACTGCACACAGCCCGCACCATCATCATGTGCACCTTGCCCGAGATCCCAGCTATCCAGGTGACCGCCAACTACAATAATTTCATCCGGACGTTCAGTTCCTTTCAATTCACCGATCACATTAAAAGAAGGCGCATCGGGTAAGGTTTCGCAATGCGTTTCAAAATAAAACTTCAGGTCTTTATCATCCTTTAATAATTCACTCAGTACTTCGGCATGACGCGTGGCAATGGCTACAGCCGGAATTTTTGGAACATTTAACGCATAACGTAATGAACCGGTGTGTGGGTAATCTTCCAGGTTCACGCCCATCGAACGAACAATCACACCAATTGCTCCTAACTTGGCTGCTTCCGAAGCTCCGTTTGCCCGTTGATCAACCGCACCACCATACGAACTGAACATCGGTATCAGTTTCGGATCCATCGGGCGATTAAAGAACACAATTTTTCCCTTCACACCTTTTTCACCCAATTGCTTTAACTCATCCCAGGTTTTTACTTCCACTACGTTTGCCAACACACCACCGGCACCTGTTCCTACCGAACCACCCAACGCACAAATGTTCACAGCTTCCGATCCTAACTTTTTTGAATTGACAATGCGCCCGATTTCCTTTTTGCCGCGCACCCAATGCGGCACCATAACCGGTTGCAACCACACCGAATCAAAACCATACGCCTGCATCACCTGCCGGCTCCACTCCACAGCGGCCGCTGCACCCGGTGAACCACTCAGGCGCGGACCGATTTTCGTGCAGAGGTGTTCCAGCATTTCGTACGACTGCCCCTTTGCCAACGTCTCATCATAAATTTTTCGGATAACCTGTTCATCATTCGGTTGAGCCGGTGATACCAGGCTTGTGAAAAGTAGTACAGTCAGTAAAAAGTATCTCATAAAATCTTAAAATTTCAAATCAACTCATTTTCAAATCTTCAAATTAACGCATCAACAAATCATTCAATAAGTTTTGCGTCTTTAATTATATACATATGATGATCCGGATCGGATTCATTCAAAAATAAAATCCCCTCCATCACAATCTGGCGTGTAACGAACTTTATGTTCTGTTTGGTTTGCACTTCAACCACGGTTTCAGGTCCCGCACCTCCGCAGAAATAACATTGATTAAATGGAAGGGATGATAGCATGTACTCATTTCTTCCGCCAAGCTCAGCCATTGGAATTAAGTACCCTTTCACCCGAACAACCTTGCCGTTATAACTCCACAGTCGTTTACTGAATTTTGGCGATTCAATTTCAAAGCCTGTTTCCCTACTCGGTTTGGTTTCATATCCCACTTCAGCAAGTATCTGCCACACATCAGGTTCCTGGGCAAATACTGCTGTTGTGCAGAAAAGGAAAAGAAAAGTAAGTTTATACATCTGATGGTTTTAACTTTGGAAATATACTCGCTTTCTCTCGTTTGATGATAGAAAATTTACTTCTGGGATTGGCTGGATTGATTGGCGGCTTCATTGCAGGTCTAACCGGAATAGGTACAGGCTTCATCATGCTCAGCATAATACCGTTGGTGCTTACCCGTTATGGAGTCCCGGAAAGTTATGCCGTAAGTGTAACCATCGCAAACTCTATTTTTGCCACCATGGTATCATCCTTCGCCAATATGGCCACCACCATCCGGCAACGTTCATTTTATCCGAAAGAATTACTCTGGACTTCCCTCAGCGCGGTGATTACTTCTTTTATTGTTTTTGAGCTGGTGGCAAAGAGTGAAATCTACTCCAAAGATTTTTTCAATGCCGTGGTCGTACTCTTTATGTTCATCATCATCTTTCAAACCTTTAAAAAACTCAGGCTATCGAACCCAAAAGATGAGCATGTTACTACCGGAAAATTATTAGTTACAGGGGGTACAGCCGGTGCGGCTGCAGCGCTTACCGGTTTGGGTGGCGGCACACTGATCATTCCATTATTAAATCTTTGGCAACGGGTGGATATTCTGAAAGCCAAGTCCATTTCCTTCGGAACCATTTTTGCCATTGCGCTGTGGTTATCGATCAATAATTTATTTTTGGAACCTCCCAATGCCATTCCACACACACAGGGCCTGATTATTCTACCCATGATCTTTCCACTTTCTATTGGTGTACTGATCGGATCCCCGATAGGCGTACTCTTAAGTCATAAAATTTCGGCACGCATGGTAACGATTTTATTCCTGATCATCATCAGCCTGGTGGCCATTCAAAAAATTGCTGAACTGGTGTGGATCGAAAATTGAAAATTCTCCCTTTTCAAATATGTTTGTACGAAGTCTAACGTACTTCTGACCCCATATTATGAAATTCCGATTCCCTACCATAAAAACTGAAGTGGCGGTTGCTTTTGCAGCCATCTTTGTGAGCACCGCTACCTTGTTTGTATACATCTACCAGGCGCGCATTATGCAAACGCAACAACAAGTTGCTGTATGGCCGTATGTGGAGTGGCTGCCTTCCTGGGGAGATCACGGCCTTTACCTGGAAGTGTCGAACAAAGGAATTGGGCCCGCGTTGGTAAAGAAGGTAACGATCAGGTTGGATGGCAAAGAATTACAAAGTCTGTCCGAAATGTTCAACATACTGACAGATTCTACTTTCCGAGACTATGGTTACAGCACCATTCAAGGTCGGGTAATTGCCGCAGGTGAACAGATGAGGGTATTTGAAATTGGCGATAAAGCTATTGCCGACCGTATTCGGGCAGAGCTTATGAAAAGAAATTTCGAATACGAAATCTGTTATTGCTCCGTGTTTAACGACTGCTGGACCTCCACGGGAATGGAGATTACCGAAAGCACCTGCGACTGATTTTTTCTTTCGTACCTTTACAGAGTACACAATTCCTAATACCCAATTACCATGGCCTTTTTTTTCGATTCATTTGCCAACTGGAAAAAATACGCAACCGACAACAACCTGTCGCTGATACAAGTAGTGCTCGACTACGAGAAGTCCCAAAAGAATCGTACTGAAAAAGAAATCTGGGATGGCCTTGAAAGAGCATGGACGGTAATGAAGGAAGCCGTAGTTACCGGACTTACCGAAGATATGACTTCACGTTCGGGCATGGTAAACAACGGGGCCAAGAAAGTGTACAACCATCCGCAAACCGTTCTTTCCAAAGAATTTCAAAACCTGATTTCACGCGCGCTGGCCGCGAAAGAAGTAAACTCATGCATGGGGCGTGTGGTGGCTGCACCAACAGCGGGCGCGAGCGGCATTATGCCGGGTGTGCTGTACACGTTGCAGGAAATTCACAGCGTTGACGATAAAAAAATTCTCGAAGCCATGTTGCTTGCTGCCGGTGTAGCTTTGATCATGGAACAGAAAGCCAGCATTGCCGGTGCCGTAGGCGGTTGCCAGGCCGAAACCGGAACGGCTGCTGCCATGGGCGCAGCCGCTATTGTATTTTGTTTGGGCGGCAACACCGACCAGATTTTTAATGCCGTGGCGATTACGGTGCAATGCATGCTAGGCCTTGTATGCGACCCCGTAGCCGGCTTGGTTGAAGTGCCCTGCATTGTACGCAACGCCAGTGCCGCAGCCATTGCGTTTAGTTCCGCACAAATTGGGTTGGCCAATGTAAGCAGCGTGATACCGGTTGATGAAGTGATTGAAGCCATGGGCGAGATAGGCGCCAGCATGGAAACGCGCTACAAGGAAACAGCGTTAGGCGGACTGGCCGCCACCAAAACCGGCCAAGCCATTGCAAAAAAAGTATTGATTCACGATATTGAGATGTTGCCGGATGAGGAGGTGAAGTGATTTGTGCGCACAACTCAAATTAAACAAGAAGCATCTCTATTGAATACATTCAAGATGTTGGTGGCAAGCCCAAATAGAAAATGATCCCAACTAACCTCATCGACAGAATTCTCGCGGACATCTCAATATCAATTGGAGACACGATTGAAGCAAGAGAATTAAAAAAGATTGAAACAGAACCAGCGTTCACTGATAGACTTGTTGCAAATATCGAGCGGGACATAAATAGACCGAACAGACCCGAAGGTAAAATTAAAATTGATGTACGAACGCTCAAAGATAAAGGACCAGGCTCCGCTGAGAAGAAGTATGGTGCGGATATCGCAACTGTACTTTATATCAATTTGCCAAATTACAAAGTCAAGAAGGGATTTTTAGCTCAATCCAAAATGCTTGACAATTCCGAGTTTAGTCTGTTTTAAGAAACAGCACCCTTTGGATATGGCAGATTCAATTGGAGATATTCTAACCCCGACAGAGAAGGTGTAATTCACATGAAGTTTGACACTAATGAGGCAACTGCACTTGTTGGACAATGTGAGAAAATGTTAAAAATCACGCCTGAGTCTTTTTTGTTTGTCTACACAAATTTTGACGTCTTCGTGTGTCCTGCGATTAGCATTGTATCGTCAGCGAATTTGAAAGACGAAGGATTCTATTTCAAAAATTTGACAAGGTTTTTTAAAGACTACTTTAGTTGTTTCATTGGTGACTCTAAGGTAAGCGATTACAAAGATGAGACCTTGGAAGCTTTAGGTGCTAGATTTGAGTCTAGGACGATTTTATACTTTAATATTAGTGCCGGGTGATATGGACCATAAGTTCAATGATGGAGAACATTTTATTTTTACTACTCCTTGCAAGCATTTTCTTATTCACACTTGGACTGTTCAGTCCAAAGACAAGTCTCTTTTGGATAAAGACGAATCAAACAAGGGCAAAATCAAGTTTAGTTTACGGACTGACCTCGATTCTGTTCTTTGTACTATTTGGTGAAACCTCAGATGTGGCTAAGGATTTCGAATTTAAAAACAACCTAAACGATTGTCGAAACTTTGATTCAAGTTCAAGAATTACTAAAAGTCTTGGGGATGTTACCTTTGAATTATCAACTAACTGGCGGACTAGATTCGGAGAAAAGTACAAAGGATTGGAATGTGCTGACACTGTTGCATTTCAAAGGAGCTTAAAAATTGTCACATTCACAATCTATGAATTTCAGTCAGACAATACGAACTTATTTGATTATTATAAATCCGAATTAGCTTTAATGAAAAAGGACACGAGTAAACTTGAAATTCTTGAATATGGAACCGGTTCAATTGACAATAATAAATCGTACTATGTTGTTACAGGCGACTCTATTAAAGATATCTTACTATATCAAGCATTTTTCTATGTCCATCATAATGATAAGTCTTATACAATTCAATTAGCAGTAAGTGATGCTTCTGATCCTATTGAAGAACTTTGTAAATACATGTGGATAATTGAATCAATAAAATTCAAATAAGTTGAACAAGCACTCAGCCTTTGTTGGTGTTCTTCACCAACAAAGCATCTACAACACTACAACCTTTTGAAGAAGAACCTATCTGCCCCAGGGCTGGCTGAAATAAAGGCGAGAATAAATTATTAAAATTATGAAATACTTTCGATTTACTTTAATTCTCTTAATTCTCTTGTTACCAGGGTGCTCAACAGATAAAACATCAACTAACATTGAAGTGGTTCGGGGTCTATCTTGGGAGATATCGAAAAAGAAATCACTTCAAATACTCAAAGACCGATATAATCTAGAATTGCATGAAAATAAAACCACATTAAAGAATGAGGCAGATAAAGACAAGGGAGAATTCATAATTTTCGAAACCTACATTGATGGCTTTATGCTAGACTTAACTCTTAGATTCATTGATGATAAGCTGATTGAAATTCAATACAATTATTCAACTTCATTATTCAATAATCAATATTATATATACAAAACTCTTTATGAAAAAGTTTTAATTAAGTACGGGAAACCAATTTGCTATGATAGTCAGCTTGACTGTGAAGAAGCCAATCTCTTAAGTTTTTTACAATTAAAAGAAAGGGTTGAAAAGCAGAGTAATGACAGGAAAGACTGGTACTTAAAAAGCCTGAAAACAAATATTACACTAGATGCTTTTTATTCATTTGTTGAAGAGGACAATAAATTATGTGTGACTCTCAATTATTCATTTAGTGATGCATTCAATGTTGAAACAGATAAAATCTAATATACCAAGAATGCTATGAAACGAAGTATAATTAATACCATAACTAAATTTTCTTACATCTTGTGTTTACTTACCCTTATCAGAAAGACTCACAGCCAAAATGACACGACTGGCTCATATACTCTAGAATTTTTATTGATAAAATCCACTGAGCTTCCAAAGGCGGGCGAGCAGCATGAAATAGTGACCACTATTACCTACACAGACTCAACAATGGTCATAGAGAATTCTCAGCCTTTGTTGGTGTTATTCACCAACAAAGCCTTTACCTACCAAACCTTGTTGAAGAAAGCACTCCTACGCAATAAAATTCAATTGCTTACTTTCGTGTAACAAACTGAAGACTTAAAAGTCTTGGGTTAAAAGAATCACCCATGTTTCGCAAGCTGTTCAACTCCTTCGCCCTGGCCCTGGCCAACATCCGGTCGAACGTACTGCATACCTTCCTCTCGGTTTTGGGCATTGTCATTGGCGTGGCTGCGCTGGTTTCCATTCTTTCACTCATTGACGGCATGGAAGAATTTGCCCGCGACCAGATTTCGCAAACCACCTCACTCAACGCCATCATCATCCAAACGGAAGCCTACAAGCGGGTAAACGAAGTGCGCATCCGCAAAGACAGCATCAACATAATTGATTACGCACGTTTCAAACAGCTTACTGAAAACCTGAGCAAGCCGGCTAAACCGCATATACGTTCCACATCTTCCGGAGAAGCAGAGCTTACATTGGGTAAAAAAATCGGAACACTGCTACTGGCCACTAGCGAAACACTTGAACCTACGTGTGTAGTCGCCACAGGCTCAACCTTTACAGAAAAAGATTTAACCGAAAAAAGAAATTATGCCGTAGTGAACCACGCATTTCTAAAAGCTGCTGAGTTGAATGAAACCACTACGCTGGAAACCACCATCACCATTAACAATAAACCACACATCATAAAAGGCATACTCAAAGAAGATGCAGTAAACACACCGAAAATTTATTTTCCCATAACCACACTGAGTGAAACCGAACTGCAAGGCACACCACCGGAAATTATCCTGGAGGCCGAAAAGACGGAAGAAATTCCTGCACTGAAAACCGACATCAACACCTGGCTGGAAAAACACGATCCGGATGCCAAACAAAACTTCCGCATCATCACCAACGAATTTCGCATTGAGCAGGCCACGAAAGGATTTTTGCTTTTCCGGGTGATCATGGGGTTGATCGTAGGCATTTCCGTTTTGGTGGGTGGCATTGGCGTGATGAATGTGCTGCTCATTTCGGTAACGGAGCGCACAGCCGAGATCGGCATACGCAAAGCCACGGGTGCCAACAGGCGCGACATCATGCTGCTGTTTCTTTCTGAGTCGATAACCGTTTCGGCATTTGGCAGTTTTTTGGGATTGGCATTGGGCGTGCTCGGCACCATGGTGATCATTCCCATCATCAAAGCCATTACCGAAGTACCGTTTCAGGCCGCATATACCTGGAACACGTTTTTGGTGATAACCGTACTCTCCATTTTGGTGGGCATCATCTTCGGCACCTACCCGGCCATTCGCGCTTCACGGTTAAATCCGGTGGAAGCGATCAGGCACGAGTAAATTCATCTTAATAAATTCTAATCGTATTCTAATCTGATTATTCCAACACGCCCAACGGGCTTGCGTATACCCACATAGATCTATTTTAAATCTATCCGTATGCGAGCTATACTGTATGTAACATTGATGGTCATGCTAGGTTCATGTGCCGTCATCAGGCAAGGAGAAGTGGGAGTTAAACGAAAGTTCGGCAAACTCGAAACTCAAGGTCTGGGGCCCGGCATGTATTCGGTTAATCCGTTTTTTGCACGCATGCTCAAAACCAGTGTGCAAACGGAAAACCTGGAAGTGCAATTGCGTTTGCCAAGTAAAGAAGGCCTCACAATCAACTCCGAAATCTCTATTCTCTATAGTGTTCAAAAAGACAAAGTGCCTCAAATCTTTTCAGAGATTGGATTGGACTATGAAAACACCGCTATCCTCCCGGTATTTCGTTCTACCGCGGCTGATGTAGCCGCCAATTTTATGGCCAAGGATATGCACTCTGGTCAGCGCTCGGTGATTGAAGCACAAATCAAAAAACGCATGGAGGAAGTATTGGCGGGTCGTGGTTTTATTATTGAACAGGTATTGATGAAGAGTATTGAACTGCCCACGGAACTTTCGCGTGCCATCGAGCGCAAACTGGAAGCCGAACAGGAATCGCAACGCATGGAATTTGTATTGGATCGTGAACGCAGAGAAGCAGAGCGCAGAAAAATTGAAGCTGAAGGAACACGCGATGCCCAGCAAATACTTTCACAAGGCTTAAGTAAGGAGATCATTGAACTGCGCAGCATTGAAGCGTTTCGGGAGTTGGCCAATTCGCCCAACACAAAAATTATCATCACCGATGGCAAAACGCCTTACCTGATACAACCGAAAGAGTAATACAGACAAAGAATGTATATGTGCCGACTTCATAATGATGTTACGCAAAAATTAATTAGCGCGTCATTGCGAGCCAGCCTGTGGCAGACAGGCGAATGATTGGCGTGCGTGATGGGGCGAAGCAATCCCAATCTTTTTACAAAGTCACTATACCGTGTAGGATTGCTTCGCTCTAACGCACATGCCTTAGCTTCTGCTCGCAATGACGGCAATCGCTTTTGTGTAAGTCAATTCATGAGTCTGCATCTGTTTTATTCCGGACGGACAAAATCAGGTATAACGGCTTCACCAAAACTGTACACCGCAACTGAAAACAACACGGCAAATACCGAGGCACTTACAAACATGTAAAACAGTATTTTTTCTTTCGGTGCCCCGAAACTTACGGCAATGATGGTGCCGACAATGGGTGTAAACAGCAAAGGCGTGAGCACCGCTACACCAGCCAAACCAAACCGTTGCCAAATGCGAATGGCCCTGCGATTTCCGGGTGTAAACTTTTTTCGGTTGCGCATCCAACGGATCAATAATTTGTTGCGAAGCCAATCGCCAAAAAACGTAAACGCTACCACGCTGGTCATCATACCCAGCACGGTTGTAAAAATGGTGGTGATGATGTGCAACCCAACTCCGTAACCTGCAATCGGACCAACGGCAAATTTGAAGAGGCACGAGATGTAAATGGGTAATGCTTTTAAAAGTTCTTCAACCATACACGTAATGATCAATTTTCAATTGGTCGATGATCAATTTTAGTAACCGGAATGAGCTAATTGAATATCAACCATCAAAGCTTCTCCCCAAAACACAAATCTCCCGCATCGCCCAACCCGGGCACAATGTACGATTGGGCGTTCAGCTTTTCATCGAGGGCGCAGGTATATATTGAATAAGGCAATTGAAGTTTCTCTTTTAAAAAGGCAATCCCCTCCGGTGCAGCCACCAGCGCAGCAATATGTACATGTGCTGGCTTGCCATGCGATAGCAAGGCTTCCACCGATTTCACAAACGATTTGCCGGTTGCCAGCATGGGGTCAATCATAATTAATTGTTTACCCGAAAGATTGGGCGCAGCCAGGTACTCCAGGTTAATGACAATGTCTTCACCATTTTCCTTTCGGTACGCTCCGATAAATCCACTGTCGGCTTGATCAAAAAAATATTGAAAGCCCTGAAAGAACGGCAGGCCCGCACGCAGCACCGTAACCAACACCGGCTGTTCGGCTAACACCTGAAGGATTGAGGTACCCAACGGTGTTTCTACCCGTTCCGTTTTATAGAGCAGGTGTTTGGAAATCTCATACGCAAGTATAGAACCCAGTTTCTCTACGTTTTGCCTGAACCGTGTGCGGTCCTGTTGAATCTTTTTATCACGCAATTCCTTCAACATATCATTGGCGATGGAATTGACCTGATTTAAAATGAACGTCATTTTACTTTGCTTTTTTCCAACCAAAATTTACTTCTACTTTAACAGATTAGGAAATCTAAGCAGTAAACATCAAACTTAATTTTCTACTTCAAATATTTTCAGTGTGCTTGGGCTACGCCTATTTCTATCTTTGGCCTGGCAGTGGGATGCGCGGATAGAAATCAGCGTTGACCGAGCACACGGGGCCATGCGGCCCTGGAGCAAATATTTTTTCACCCAAAATCGTAAGTTGCATACCGAATACTATGCCGCGAAATAAAAAAACAGAAACTACCACTGGAAGCGAATACCGGCTGCTCAAGCAACTGTGCGAAGTGCACGCCCCATCGGGTGAAGAATTCACATTGAAGGATTTTTTATTGACCTACATCAGCAAGGCAAAAAAATCATGGAAAACGCAACCCGTTATTATTCACGGTGAGGATGAATTTCAGGATTGTTTGCTGTTGAAATTCGGGAAACCCCGCACAGCTATTTTCGCACACATGGACAGCATCGGGTTTACCGTGCGGTATTTTAATCAACTGCTGCCTATTGGAAGTCCCGAAGCCGACATGGGTACCAAACTGGTTGGCCACGACAGCAAAGGACCGATTGAGTGTGAACTGGAATACGACAAAGAAAACCACGCCTTTTATCGTTTCGGTCGGTCCATCGATCGCGGTACTTCGCTCACGTATAAAATCGATTTCCAGGAAACGAAGCAATACATTCAAACCGCTTACCTGGATAACCGACTTGGAGTTTATGCTGCACTGAAAGTTGCCGAAACATTAAAAGATGGTGTTATCGCCTTTAGTTGTTGGGAAGAACATGGCGGAGGTTCCGTTCCCTATCTCGCCAAATACATGCACGAACAATGGGGCGTGCGCCAGGCACTCATTGCCGACATCACGTGGGTTTCAGATGGTGTGGAGCCTGGTAAAGGCGTGGCCATCTCCATGCGCGACCGGAACATTCCGCGAAAAAAATTTGTAAATCGGATTATTGACATCGCCCAGAAACATAAACTTGAACACCAACTGGAAGTGGAAGGCATGGGCTCCAGCGATGGGCGCGAATTACAAACGTCACCTTATCCGTTCGACTGGTGTTTTGTGGGCTCGCCACAACAAAACCCACACACCCCACATGAGCGCGTGCATAAGCACGACATTAAAAGCATGATTGCCTTGTATGAGAAGCTGATGAAGGAGCTTTAAAAAGAGAACGTTTCGCCCAACAGCGGTGAAACAATCTGGCCCGATGATGATGGAAGTGATTTAAAAACGCCATCAGAAAAAGTGTAACCCGTTGCCTGCCGCGTTTCCGGATCAATAATCCAGTATTCCTTTACTCCGAATTTTTCGTAGAGATCTTTCTTGCGTTTTGTATCGTGTGTGGGATTACCTTCAGAAAGAATTTCAATAATCAAATCGGGCACACCATGAACGTGGCCTTGAATAATGAATAAGTTGGCTTTTGCTATGAATAAAATATCAGGCTGAACCGCATTGGCATGTTCATCCAGATAAACATCAAATGGAGCAGTGAATACTTCACCCAAACTATGCTGCTCACAATAAGAGAAAATTTGACTGATAAGTCGGGTGATGATACGCTGGTGTTTGTCAACAGGTGATGGACTCATATATAGTATTCCGTCAATAAGCTCGGCAAGCGTACCCTCCGGAAGCATTTTGTATACTTCCATAATTGTTTTAGGCGGCCTTGTAATGGATTCATGCATAGTTCAAACCGACAGGGAAATTCTCAGACTGAAATTTACGCAATCAGGATGAAAAATTTCATTAAAGATTCCTTCTGTTCCTGAATAATAAACACATTTACAGAAGAAATTTAAAGAAATTCATCCCATTGCTCATATGAAAACGTCTTCCTCCCGCAGAAAATTCCTTCAAACCACAGCCCTGGCCGGTGCAGCATTTTCTATCCTTCCCTCCTCCTCGTTGTTTGCCCAGGATAAAACACAAAAAGTAAGGCTTGGATTTATTGGTGTTGGTCTTCGCGGACAAAACCACCTTGATCTGGTGCTGCGCAGAAACGATGTGGACGTAGTGGCCTTATGCGATATACAACAACGCATGATGGATATGAGCCTGAACCTCGTGCAAAAAGCAGGCAAACCAAAACCACAGGTAATTCTGGAAGGGCCATACGGTTATCGAAAATTGTTGGAGAACAAAAACATTGATGCGGTCATCATCTCCACTCCGTGGGAATGGCACACCATACAATGCCTCGATGCGATGAACGCAAAAAAAATTGTGGGATGCGAAGTGATTACCGGCAGCACCGTTGAGGAGTGTTGGGAGTTGGTGCAAACATCCGAACGTACCGGCATGCCGTTGATGATGTTGGAGAATGTGTGCTACAGGCGCGATGTAATGGCGGTGATGAACATGGTTCGGCAAAATATTTTTGGTGAATTGATTCACCTGCAAGGCGGCTATCAACACGATTTGCGCGAAGTGAAATTCAATGATGGCGTAAAACCCTATGGCGGTGGTGTGGAGTTCGGTGAAAAAGGATTTTCGGAAGCGCAATGGCGAACGGAACATTCCATACACCGCGATGGTGACTTATATCCTACGCACGGCATCGGGCCCATAGCTATGATGCTTAACATCAATCGTGGTAACCGTTTTACCGAACTGGTTTCATATTCATCAAAGGCACGCGGCCTCCACGATTACATTGTAAAAAAAGCAGGAGAAGATCATCCGAATGCAAAAGTGAATTTCAAGTTGGGTGATGTTGTCACCACCATGATCAAGTGCGCCAACGATGAAACCATTTTGTTGCAGCACGATACCAATCTGCCACGACCCTACTCGCTGGGATTCCGCGTTCAGGGCACGAATGGCCTGTGGATGGATTTGAATAAATCCATTTACATTGAAGGCAAAAGCAAGCAACCCCATCGTTGGGAAGAAGCGCAGCCGTGGTTGGATCAATACGATCATCCGTTGTGGAAAAAATATGCGAATGATGCAGCCGGTGCTGGGCATGGCGGTATGGATTGGTTTGTATTGAATGCATTTATTGAGTCCATCAAACGCAAAACACCACCACCTATGGATGTATATGATGCCGTTACCTGGAGCGCCATCACACCGCTATCAGAAACATCTATTCGTTTGGGTGGCGAAACGGTGGCTTTTCCTGATTTCACCAAAGGCCAATGGATGTTTCGAAAAAATACCTTTGCAATCGATGACGCTTACTGATTAAAAATTGAAAAAACAGAATCCGCAAATTTCTTCTATTTTTGCGGCCCTATGAAGATCAAGGATCTGACCTTTGAAAAGTTTATTTCCGCTGAAAAAATTGATGCGAAAGTAAAAGAGGTGGCGCTACAACTTCGTGAAGACTACCACGACAAAACACCTTTGTTTTTACCCATTCTCAATGGTTCATTCATTTTTGCTGCCGATTTAATCCGGCATGTTGACTTGCCCTGCCGGGTTTCATTTGTAAAACATTCTTCTTACCAGGGCACTGCCAGCACCGGTCAGTTAAAAACATTAATCGGCCTGAATGAGAGCATCTTCAATCAGGATATCATCATTGTTGAAGACATAATGGATACGGGCCTTACATTAAGTAAAGTAGTGGAAGAACTCCGAAGTTTAGGTACACGTTCCGTTGAAATTGCAACGCTTATCCGAAAGGCACCCGCTCGTGAACATGCCGTTCAGCCAAAGTACATCGGCTTTGATATTGACGATGAGTTTGTGCTTGGCTATGGCCTCGATTATGAAGGGCTTGGCCGCAACTTGCGCGACATTTACAAGCAATCCGTATAACCGGTCAGGCTTGCGGCACTGATTATCCGGTTTAATTGCCAATTCATCACTATCTTGCACGCTTTACAATTACGATAACCTCATGATTAACCTTGTACTCTTTGGCCCTCCAGGTGCCGGCAAAGGCACGCAAAGCGCTAAACTCATCGAAAAGTATCAGCTCATTCACATCTCCACAGGTGATTTATTCCGCAAACACCTCAAAGAAGGAACACCGCTTGGTAAGCTTGCGCAGGAATATATGAGCAAAGGAAACCTGGTACCGGATCAGGTAGTGATTGATATGGTGGATGATAAAATCAAAAGCAGCGGCAACATCAACGGAATTATTTTTGATGGATTTCCGCGCACGGTAAAACAGGCCGAGGCGTTGGATGCGTTGTTGACTAAAAACAATACAGGCATCACTGCCCTTGTTGAACTGATGGTGAATGAAGATGAGTTAAAAAAACGGTTGGCTGAACGCGCACACAAAGAAAATCGTCCCGATGATGCCAAGCCCGAAGTAATTGAAAACCGGATTGCGGTTTATAAAGCAGAAACGGTTCCGGTAGCAGAGCACTACAAAAAGCTTGGCAAGTACTCAGCTGTGGTAGGTGTGGGTGATATTGAACAGATTTTCACAAACCTGTGTCGTGAAATTGATAATCACCTCTTGTCGAAATAACACGTGTCATCTCCAAACTTTATTGATCACGTAAAATTCTGCTCCCGATCAGGAGCTGGCGGTGCTGGCTGTTTACATTTTCATCGCGAAAAGTTTGTACCAAAAGGCGGGCCGGATGGTGGAGATGGTGGCCGCGGTGGACACATCATTTTAAGGGGCAACAAACAAATGTGGACGTTGCTCCACTTGAAATACCGCAAACACATTATTGCCGAATCGGGTAAACCGGGTGAATCACAAAATTGCACAGGTGCTGAAGGAAAAGATGAAATTATTGAAGTGCCCCTCGGCACCGTAGCACGCGATGCCGAAACCGGTGAAGTGCGCGTAGAAATTACAGAAGACGGACAAGAATACATTCTTACACCTGGTGGTCGCGGTGGAAGAGGAAATTTATTTTTTGCAACCTCCACGCGACAGGCGCCTAACTTTGCACAACCTGGTGAACCCGGAAAGGAAGAATGGATCGTTCTCGAACTGAAATTATTGGCAGATGTCGGACTCGTGGGTTTTCCGAACGCAGGAAAATCAACACTGCTCTCTGTTGTATCGGCAGCCAAACCAAAAATTGCCGATTATCCGTTCACTACACTCACGCCAAACCTGGGTGTGGTTTCTTATCGCGATGAAAAATCCTTTGTGATGGCCGACATTCCCGGCATCATTGAAGGCGCTGCAGAAGGTCGCGGATTAGGAATTCGTTTTCTCCGGCACATCGAACGCAATTCGTTATTGTTATTTCTGGTGCCGGCCGATTCAAAAGACATCCGACAGGAATATGAAGTGCTGTTGAATGAATTAAAAAAGTACAATCCCGAACTGCTTGATAAAAAGCGTTTACTCGCCATTTCCAAATCTGATATGTTGGATGAAGAACTGATGGAAGCCATCAAAAAAGAATTGCCTACCGATCTGCCCAGCGTGTTCATTTCATCGGTTACAAACAAAGGCCTGACCGAACTGAAAGATCTGATCTGGAGAAATCTCCACTAAAAGTTATAGTCAATGGAAGGTCAGTCGATAGTCCATAGTCGGATCAGTGTTCATTTTTAGACTATCGACTATTTACCATTGACTATTGACCAATTGTGCCACTCTGGCACCAATGCGGCAATTGGCAGAATTATTGACAAATTGCAGGCTAAACGTAACGTTAAGCACTGTTAATCATGGAAAACAACCCGCAAACTGAACAGGATTTGCAGAAAGAGACTATGCCCGAGGGGCCTGAAGGTGTAACGCCTGAAGATTCACCCGAGTCGTTTGAAACGCTGAATGGCGGGGATGAGTCTAAATTTCAGTCAGAAATCAAAAAACTTCAGGACGAATTGGCAGAGGCGAAGGATAAATATTTACGCTTGTATTCTGAGTTTGAAAACTTCAGGCGCAGAACCTCAAAGGAAAAACTGGAGATGATTCAGGTAGCCAACGAGCAACTGGTGGTTTCGTTATTGCCGGTTATGGATGATTTTGAGCGCGCGGAAAAAGCATTCCAGGGAACCGAAAGTAAAGAACTGGAAGGTTTCATGCTTATCTATAACAAGTTCAAAAAAACGTTGGAGCAAAGTGGCGTAAAGCCAATGGACATTAAACCCGGTGCCGACTTTGATGCGGATGTACACGAGGCCATCACCCAGGTACAGGCCCCGGAAGAAAAACTAAAGGGTAAAATTGTTGACGTGGTTGAACGCGGCTATGTATTGAACGATAAAGTTATTCGCTACGCCAAAGTAGTGGTTGGTCAATAAGGTTATGGCAAAAAGAGATTATTACGAAATACTGGGCGTAAGCAAAGGCGCAACTCCTGAAGAAATCAAAAAAGCCTACCGCAAGGTGGCCATTCAATTTCACCCGGATAAAAATCCAGGCAACAAGGAAGCCGAAGAAAAATTCAAAGAAGCTGCTGAAGCCTACGAAGTACTAAGCGATGCTGATAAGCGAGCACAGTACGATCGCTTTGGTCATGCACGCGGCAACGGTGGCTTTGGTGGTGGCCACACCATGGACATGGAAGATATCTTCAGCCAGTTTGGTGATATTTTCGGAGGTGGAAGTCCGTTTGATAGTTTCTTTGGCGGAGGTGGTGGCCGCAGGCGTCAGCGCAAAGGATCGAACCTGCGCATCAAGCTCAAACTTTCGTTGGATGAAATTGCCAATGGAGCCGAGAAAAAAATTAAAGTTAACCGGCTTGTTCAAGCCGAAGGGGTAACCTTCAAAACCTGTACTACCTGCCAGGGCTCCGGCCAGATGCGCAAAGTGGTAAACACCATGCTGGGTCAGATGGTCTCCACAACAACTTGTCCGCAGTGTAATGGTAATGGCCAAACCATTGATAAGCGACCTGCAGGTGTTGACAGTTCAGGGTTAACATCCAAGGAAGAAATCATCTCCGTAAAAATTCCTGCTGGCGTAAGTGATGGCATGCAACTCTCCATGTCAGGAAAAGGAAATGAAGCACCCGGTGGTGGCATTGCAGGAGATTTGTTGATTTTGATTGAAGAGCAGGAAGACAAAGTCCTAAAGCGCGATGGCAACAACCTGATTTACGATTTACACATCAGCTTTGTGGATGCTGCTCTTGGAACTTCGGTGGAAGTACCCTCGATAAGTGGAAAAGTGAAAATCAAAATAGATCCGGGAACACAAAGCGGAAAAATTCTTCGCTTGCGCGGAAAGGGCATTAAGGATATCAACGGCTATGAAACCGGAGATCAACTCATTTATGTAAATGTGTGGACCCCAAAACGGTTAAGCCCGGAGGAAAAGACTATTCTCGAAAACCTTCGAAATTCACCCAATTTCACCCCTCATCCGGATGCTTCCGACAAGGGATTTTTTGAGAAAATGAAGGAATTTTTCCACTGATTTTCGGAACCCTGCCCCAAATTGCACCGTATAACCAAGGTTAAAGGGAGTTTTTTTAACTATTTTCTAAATAATCTTACAAGCCGCAACCCTGTGGGCTGTGGCTCGTTTTATTCGGCATGCAGAGAGTTTTAGGCCTTACAGGGGTTTGTTTACTGTTTTCTGGCCTGGCCATTGGCCAGATCAAAAATCAATTCACGGTAGAAGACAATACCGCTTGCGAAAGCATTAAGCTTCAGATCAAAGCCAATAGCGGCAATTGCTTCATCAAGCCGAGCCATAACCCCGAGGTACTGAACGTGTTCAGCAACCAACAACCGGGAGCTTACTCCCATCATTTCCGTAAAGAAGTTAAAGGTAAAGTGTGTGAGGTTTTTTTGGCGCTGGAAGATGTAGCTAACCAGGGCTTCAGCCAATCTATTTCATATAAAGTATTCAGTTCAGAAAAGCCCACGTACGATAAGCTGTGGAAAATGTACCTGACTGATAATAAGCCTTACGACCTGGAGCTGTTTTATGGTTTGGGCATGGCCAACATCGATTTGTCAGGACTTTCCGTAAAGAATTTGAAAATCAATACAGCAAGTGCTGATGTAACCATTGGTTACTACAACCAGATTGAAAACCTGATTCAGATGGACACCCTTGCGCTGAAGGTTGATTTAGGTTCTGTAAACGCCAAGAACATTAGCCTGGCAAAAAGCAAATACATTCTGGCCGATGTGGGTTTCGGCAACATCATGCTTGACTTCAGCACAACACCAGCTGCCGGAAACACAATCAAAGGAAGTGTTGGTGCGGGCAACCTGGTGATCATTCTGCCTACAAACAATCAGGCTCCTGTTTCAGTTAAAATTAAAGAGTCGTGGTTGTGTAGCGTGAAAATGCCTAAAGCATTCACAAAGATGAGTGATGGCACATATGCGAATGATGCCTACCAGAAAGATTCGAAAAATGCCCTCAAATTTGATTTGGATGTTTCTATGGGCAACATCGTTTTCAAGCAAATCAGTCAGTAATCCCTGCGGCTTTTTGTAATTCCTCCCTATCTTTTGGCACTAATTAGTGTTAAAAAAGATAAATCTCTGTGGAAGCCTTAACCGCCAAAAGCGTTACCAAACGCTACACCCAGCACACCGCGCTCGATGATGTGTCGATTACCATCCCTGAAAAAAGTATTTACGGACTTCTAGGACCCAATGGTGCAGGTAAAACAACCCTGATCCGGATAATCAACCAGATTATTGACTCCGACAGTGGTGACATTTCCATCTTCAATGAAAAGCTTAGCCCGAAACACATCGGTACAATAGGATACTTGCCGGAAGAACGCGGCTTGTACAAAAAGCTGAAGGTAGGTGAGCAATTGTTATATCTGGCCCAACTAAAGGGCATGTCAAAGGCCGAAGCGTTAGACAAACTGAAAGTGTGGCTCACCAAGTTCGAAATCAAAGACTGGTGGAACAAAAAAGTGGAAGACCTGAGCAAGGGTATGGCACAAAAGGTTCAGTTTGTAAGCACGGTGTTGCATGAGCCTAAGTTGATTATTCTGGACGAACCCTTTTCAGGTTTCGATCCGATAAATGCCCAACTGATCACGAACGAAATTCTGGAGTTGCGCGATAAAGGTTCTACCATCATTTTTTCCACCCACCGTATGGAAACGGTTGAGGCCTTGTGTGATCACATTGCCTTGATCAATAAGTCGAAGAAAATTTTAGAGGGGCCCAAGAAGCAGATTAAAGATGCCTACAAAACCAACACATTTTTAGTTGAGCATATCGGAAATAATTTTAGTCTACCGGCTGATCAGTATGATTTACTCGAACAACATCGGGTGGAAGATAATCATCATCACTCCACCATTCGCATACGGGGTGCAGGCAGCCCCAACCAATTGATTCGCGACCTGGTTGACCGAACCGAAGTGCACAGCTTTGTAGAGAAAATTCCGACCATGAGCGAAATTTTCATTAGCCTGGTAAAAGAAGATCCATCCCTGTAAACCTTTCAATACGAAATACCTATGAACAAGATATGGCTTATCATGCGGCGTGAATTTCTGAATCGTGTTCAGAAAAAATCATTTCTCGTTGCTACCATTTTAGTGCCCCTCATTTTCCCTGCAGTAATTGCCGTTATGGGCTTTATTTTAATGAAGCAGGAAAAAAGCGCGGGTGTATCCGTAATTGAGGTGTTGGATGAAAGCGGAAAAATGAACTTTGAAAACTCATCGAAGTTTGAATTTGTTTCTATTACCGGTACACTCGAAAGTGCCAAGATTACCTACAATGAATCTTCACATTTTGCCTTGCTTTACATCCCCGCCTTTGATCTTACCAAACCAGAGGGAATGGTGCTGTACACCAAAGAAAACCCCAGCGTGCGAAAAATCGGTGATCTCGAAAATATTTTGGAGGGAAAAATCCATGATTTGAAACTCGAACAATTCAACATCGATAAAGAGACACTAAAAGGGTTAAAAACTTCTGTTAGCCTGAAGTCGATAAGCTTAAGTGAATCAGGTGAGGAGAAAGACAGCAATACGGGCATGCTGTACATTCTGGGTTTTATACTGGGTGTACTCATTTACATGTTTGTATTGATTTACGGCATGCAGATTATGCTGGGTGTGATCGAAGAAAAGACAAGCAAGATTGTTGAAGTGATCGTATCCTCTGTGAAGCCTTTTCAATTGATGATGGGTAAAATCTTGGGCATTGCCTCCGTGGGTTTACTTCAGTTTTTTATCTGGGCGTTGCTCATCAGTGTACTTTCCACAGCTGCGATGAGTTTGTTCGGGTTAAATATGCCGCAGCAGGAGGCCATGGAGCAAGTGATGAACCAGGTCGATGATCCTGAAACGGCTGAAGCCTTGCAATCCAATCAAAAGGTAATGAACATTATGAAGTCGGTTAGTGAAATACCCTACACCTACATCGTGTTCAACTTTGCATTTTATTTCTTGGGTGGTTACCTGCTGTACGGTGCCTTGTTTGCAGCGGTAGGTTCTGCGGTTGATTCGCAACAAGAGGCACAACAATTCACTTTCCCGATAACTTTACCATTAATCATAGCCTACTTCGGACTGTTTATGTTCATTCTGAACGATCCGCACAGTACAGCTAGCTTCTGGTTTTCCATAATACCCTTTACCTCACCGGTTGCTATGGTAGGTCGTTTGGGTTACGATCCGCCACTGTGGCAATTGATACTCTCACAGGTACTCCTGATTGGCGGTTTCATTTTTACCACCTGGATTGCCGGAAGAATTTACCGCGTTGGCATTTTGATGCACGGCACCAAAGTAAACTACAAGGTGCTGGCCAAGTGGTTTATGATGAAGGGATAAACTTCAATCACATATCGTTAACCAATAGCGGATGCAGTCATCCGCTATTTTTGTTTAATTTCATACCGAATGAGTAACCGCGCACCGGCACCTTCAACGGAATTTTATGAAAGCAACACCAACGTAAAGTGGGTGGTGCTGATCGCATCGGTATTGATCAGTGTGGGCTCCATCTATTATACCAACGTTCTGGTTGATCAGCTAAAAGAGCGCGAACGGCAACAAGTGGAATTGTTTGCACGTGCGCTGGAGTATATACCCAATTCAACATCCGAATCTTCAAGCGATATAAATTTTATCGCCCAGGAAATTTTATACCAAAACACCACCATCCCCATTATCCTGCTTGACTCTGCAGGTGACATCATAAACCATAGAAATATTCAGGTCAACAATACCTGGAAACAATCGCGCAAAGATGAGTTTTTACAAAAAGAACTAGCACGCATGCGCAATACGTACGATCCAATTGAAGTACCCCTTCGTGACCCGGAAACGGACGAAAATTTTGGCGTAAACTATGTTTACTACCGAAACTCTTTTCTGCTCACCCAACTTACCACCTACCCCTACATTCAGCTTTCGGTAATTGCCATTTTTGCCTTCATCGCCTACCTGGCTTTTAACTATTCAAAAGTTGCTGAACAGAATCGGGTGTGGGTTGGCTTGGCAAAAGAAACGGCACACCAACTGGGCACACCCTTATCTTCGCTGATGGCCTGGGTAGAAGTATTGCGTGATGACCCGAACATCAAAAACAAAGAGATTGTATCCGAACTGGAAAAAGATATTACCAAGCTAACAACCGTTACCGAGCGATTCTCCAGCATCGGTTCGGTGCCCTCATTAAAAGCTGAAAATGTAGTTACGCTGGTGAACAACGTAGTGAACTATTTGCGTCCAAGAATATCTTCCAAAATTAAAATTGAAGTCTTCACCCTATCCGATAACATTCAGGCCATGATTCATGCACCTCTATTTGAATGGGTTTTGGAAAACTTGTGCAAGAATGCCGTGGATGCCATTGGGACTTCTGGTACCATTGCCATCAAAATTCTACGGGGCAGCGACAGCAAGGTGTACATTGATGTTTCGGATACGGGAAAAGGCATACCCCGATCGAAAGTCAACATGGTTTTCAGGCCGGGGTTTACCACCAAAAAGCGGGGCTGGGGCCTTGGCCTGGCATTGGCCAAACGCATCATTGAAGCCTACCATAACGGACGAATCTTTGTGAAGACCTCCGAGGAAAATCAGGGTACCACGTTTCGCATCATGCTTAACGCCATTTCGGCCGAAAAACTGCAAGCGAATTGATGCCTAAAAAGGGCTTCTGCGCAATAAAAATGGGCTTTTTTGTATTCCACATCCATTCTTTTCGGGCGGGAATAATTCAGGATGGGAGTTTTGTACTTCCTCCCTAAAATTCTACTTTTGCGCCTGAATTTTAAGCATCAAATACTCAATTAAATCAATCATACAACATGGCAAATATTGGTAAGGTAACCCAGGTAATCGGCCCCGTGGTAGACGTTGCATTCGATGAACCGGGTTCAAAAGTTCCCAACATCCTTGATTCATTGGAAGTAACCAAAGCGGACGGCACCAAAATCGTTTTGGAATGTCAGCAACACCTTGGCGAAGACCGGGTGAGAACCATTGCCATGGATGGTACAGAAGGGCTGGTTCGCGGCATGAAGGTAATCGATACCGGATCGCCCATTCAAATGCCCATTGGTGAAGACATCAAAGGCCGTTTGTTCAACGTGGTAGGCGAAGCCATTGATGGTATCAAGCAACCTAAAGGCAATAAGTCACTTCCTATTCACCGCCCTGCCCCCGCTTACGAAGATTTATCAACCTCAACGGAGGTTCTCTATACCGGTATTAAGGTAATTGACCTGATTGAGCCTTACGCAAAAGGTGGTAAGATCGGTTTGTTCGGTGGTGCCGGTGTGGGTAAAACCGTATTGATCCAGGAATTGATCAACAACATCGCGAAAGCATACTCTGGTCTTTCGGTGTTTGCCGGTGTAGGTGAACGTACTCGTGAAGGAAACGACTTGTTGCGTGAAATGATTGAAGCCGGAATCGTAAATTACGGTGAAAACTTTTTGAAATCACTTCATGCCGGTGGATGGGATCTTTCACAAGTAAATGAAGAGGATTTGAAAGAATCGAAGGCCACTTTTGTGTTTGGTCAGATGAACGAACCTCCCGGAGCACGTGCCCGTGTGGCGTTGTCAGGACTTACCGTAGCGGAATATTTCCGTGATGGTGATGGCACCGGAAAAGGCCGCGACATTCTGTTCTTTATCGATAACATTTTCCGTTTTACACAAGCAGGTTCAGAAGTATCAGCCCTTTTGGGTCGTATGCCTTCTGCCGTAGGGTATCAACCTACACTGGCAACCGAAATGGGTGCCATGCAGGAACGCATTACCTCAACGAAGAACGGTTCAATCACTTCGGTACAGGCCGTTTACGTACCTGCCGATGATTTGACCGACCCTGCTCCGGCTACAACTTTTGCTCACCTGGATGCCACTACAGTATTGAACCGTAAGATTTCTGAGCTTGGAATTTACCCGGCTGTTGACCCGCTGGATTCAACGTCACGAATTTTGCGTGCCGACATCGTTGGAGAGGAGCATTACAACTGCGCTCAACGTGTGAAGGCTATTCTTCAGCGCTACAAGGAACTTCAGGATATCATCGCCATTTTGGGTATGGATGAACTTTCTGATGAAGATAAGCAAGTGGTACACCGCGCAAGACGAGTACAGCGTTTCTTGTCGCAACCATTCCACGTAGCCGAAGCCTTTACCGGTTTGAAAGGTCAGTTGGTAGACATTAAGGACACCATCAAAGGCTTTAACATGATTATGGATGGCGAACTGGATCACCTTCCTGAAATGGCCTTTAACCTGGTGGGTACCATTGAGCAAGCCATTGAGAAGGGTGAAAAGATGATGGCGGAAGCAAAAGGATAATTAATTTGTTAATGTGCTGATGGTTTAATTCGTTACTCATCAGCTCATTAACGAATCAATAAAATAACGAATCAACCTTATGCATTTAGAAATATTAACACCTGAAAAGAAAATTTTTGAAGGAGATGTAAACATTGCCACCTTTCCCGGTGCTGATGGTTCTTTTCAGATTATGGACAACCACGCTCCGTTGATCAGCTTGCTGAAAGAAGGCACCGTGGAGTACAAAGAAAAGGGCGCAGCCCAGAACATTCACATTACGGGTGGTGTAGTGGAAGTACTCGGTAATAATGTGATTTTACTGGCTGATGGGATTGTGGAATAGACTTCCCGATTAAAAGCAAAGAAAAAGGTTGTTCATGTTGAACAACCTTTTTTGTTTTTATCCCTTTCGACCGGGAAAAATTCGTTTGAAAAACTTCTTCTCAAACTCCCAGAAAAATTTGAATTGCCCAAATACAAATCCGTAAAACAACAGAAACACATTGTACACGGGAAGGATCAGAATAAAATAGGTAATGGAAGCCCATAGTGGTTTGTCACCATCCGGAAACCAATAGGCAAATAACGGCCGCTTGATCAGCAACACGGTTGTTCCTGTACACGCAAAAACAATCAACACAATAATTACCTGTGTGGTACTTTTCAAATTCCACCGACTTTTCAGCTTTTCAATCCACAGTGCCATAGTTACTATTCAGAAGCCGCAAAGTTAGCCCATAAGGCTGTATCCGGAAGTGGAGCTATAATTTTCAGCGATTCTTTTTTTACGGGGTGAATAAACGTAAGCGAACGCGCATGCAAGCTAATGCTGCCATCCGGATGGGCATGCGGATAACCGTATTTCACATCCCCCACTATCGGGCAGCCCATGCTGGCCAGCTGTACCCGAATCTGATGCGGACGACCCGTTACCGGTTTCACCAACAGTAAATAGTAATCGCCCTGTTGGTTAATAACGCTGTAGGACAACTCCGACCGGAGGGCATTTTCTGTTTCGCGTGAAAAAGCAGTGGTCTTGTTTTTCTTCTCATCCTTACGGAGCCAATGGATGAGCGTGTCTTCCGGCTTCGGTGGCTTTGAACGTACGATTGCCCAATACACCTTTTCTGTTTCGCGATCTCTGAAGAGGGCATTCATGCGCTCCAGTGCCTTTGAGGTACGGGCAAAAACAACCACACCACTCACGGGTCGATCGAGACGGTGTACTACGCCTAAAAAAACCGCTCCGGGTTTTTGATACTTGTTTTTAATATAGTCTTTACCCCACTCCACCAGCGGTTTGTCGCCTGTGGCATCGCCTTGCACCAACACTCCTGCAGGCTTATTGACGATCAGCAGGTGATTGTCTTCATATAAAATTTCAGCAACCGACATTTCAATCAAAGATATTCAAATGAAGAAAGGAATGATTACCCGGAATGGCTATTTTCGGAAAATCATAAAACCAGATAACATCATGCGATTCATTTTCATTTTACTGATTCCGATTTTATTGGGCTGCACCAAACCCTCAGCGCTCGAAACCCTGAAGCTTGACATTGAGAAAGAGCTCGCCAAAAACGAAGGTACTTTTGCCGTAGCGTTTAAAGATTTGCAAACGGGTGATACCCTGTTCATCAACGCGCGTGAAATGTTTCATGCAGCCAGCACCATGAAAACCCCTGTCATGATTGAAGTGTATAAACAAGCCCATGAAGGCTTGTGGTCGCTTGCCGATTCGGTTGATGTTAAAAATGAATTCAAAAGTATTGTGGATGGAAGTTTATATAGCCTGGACAGTACCGATGATAGTGAGCACGAACTATACAAAATGGTAGGTAAAAAAAGGACTGTGGCTGATCTCACGTACGACATGATTATTGTAAGCTCAAACCTGGCTACGAATCTGGTTATTGAATATGTAGATGCAAAAAAAGTAACGCAAACGATGCGTGATTTAGGCGCAAAGGATATACAGGTGTTGCGCGGAGTTGAAGACAGTAAGGCGTACGAGCAAGGACTGAACAATACCACAACTGCATTTGATCTGATGCTTATTTTTGAACACCTGGCACAAGGTGAGCTGATAAGCAAGAAGGCGTGCGATGACATGATCCGGATTTTATTGGATCAGAAATTCAAGGAAATCATTCCGGCAAAATTACCCGAAGACGTAAAGGTTGCGCACAAAACCGGATCAATCACCGGTGTTCGTCATGATTCGGGTATTGTCTTTCTACCAGATGGAAGAAAGTACGTGCTTGTTTTACTCTCCAAAGAAATGAAAAACACTGATGCCGGCATCGAATCGATGGCCACAGTATCGCGTATGATTTACGATTACGTTAACCGCGATTAATCTTTAAACTCCGATGTAAAGTGGAAGTGAATGTCAGGGAAATTTTCCTGAACCATCTGCAACCATCCTTTTGATTCGGCCATAAATACCAACTTGCCATCTTTATCGCGGGCAATGTGGCGTTGCTTGGAAGCGATGAATTCATCCAGCTTCTTTGGGTCCTTGCTACTGATCCAGCAGGCCTTGTAAATATTCTGTGGCGAGAACTGTACGGTAGCGCTGTATTCATTTTTTAACCGAAATTGAATAACCTCAAACTGCAGTGCGCCCACCACGCCAACTACTTTTCTGTTGCCGAGCTCATACGTAAAAAGCTGCGCTACGCCTTCCTCCATTAACTGCACCAGGCCTTTTTCCAACTGCTTGGTCTTCATGGCATCGAGGTTCTGAACTTCTTTAAAAATCTCAGGCGAGAAACTGGGGATGCCTGTATAGATCATCTTTTCTCCTTCTGTAAGCGTATCGCCAATTTTTAAGTTGCCGGTGTCGTAAATACCAACAATGTCACCGGGCCAAGCCTCCTCAACGGTTTCGCGATCCTGTGCCATAAAAGCAGTGGCATTTGAAAAGCGAATGCTCTTGTCCTGGCGCACATGGTAGTAGTTGCTTCCCCGTTCAAACTTACCGGAGCAAACGCGCAAAAACGCTATGCGGTTGCGGTGTTTCGGATCCATGTTCGCGTGTATCTTAAAAATGAAGCCTGTGAATTTATTTTCATCCGGCTCCACAATACGCAACGTAGTTTCGCGGTGAATGGGTGGTGGCGCAATGCGAATAAACGTGTCGAGCAATTCCTTAACACCAAAATTATTTACAGCACTTCCGAAGAAAACGGGGGCAACTTTTCCACTCAGGTAATCCTCCACATTGAAATCAGGATAAACGCCTTCAATCAGCTCTACATCATGGCGTAGTTGTTTGGCGTTGTTCTCACCAATCAGCCTGTCGACTTCCTCGTTGTTGATATCTTTGATTTCAATGCCTTCTTCAACGGTAATTTTACTGGGTGTAAACAGGTGCAGGCTTTTCTCATACAAGCTATACACCCCTTTAAATGTTTTGCCCATGCTGATGGGCCAGCTGAGCGGTCGCACCTTGATGCTTAATTTTTCTTCAATTTCATCCAGCAAATCAAACGGATCGCGGCCTTCACGATCGAGTTTGTTGATAAAACAGATCACCGGGGTGTTGCGCATGCGGCAAACCTCCATCAGTTTTTCCGTTTGTATCTCTACTCCCTTCACACAATCGATCACCATGATGACACTATCGACAGCTGTAAGTGTACGGTAGGTGTCTTCAGCAAAATCCTGGTGACCGGGCGTATCGAGCAGGTTAATTTTTACATCTCTATAATTGAAACCCATTACAGAAGTGGCCACAGAAATACCGCGCTGCTTTTCAATCTCCATCCAGTCGCTGCGGGCATGGTCTTTTATTTTCGATGACTTAACAGCACCCGCCTTTTGAATAGCGCCTCCAAAAAGCAGGAGTTTTTCCGTAAGCGTGGTTTTGCCTGCATCCGGGTGGCTAATGATTCCGAAGGTTCTGCGTTTGCTGATTTCCTGATCCAATGTCATTCACGAAAAATAATAAGCCGCAAAGGTAGCAAAATTGCTATGGCAACCTGAGGTTAACCTTATGATCATATAGGCCCGCAACCTTACCGTGACAAAATCGTATAGCCAGTCATGATGGTAAAAAGATTTCCTTTAGTAGTACTCCTCCTTTCATTCAATACCCTTGCCTTTAGACAGGAGAACATTGTGCCGCATACTGATGCCAATGAAGAATATTTATTATTTTCCGTTCAAACCAATTACAATGGTTTGAGTGCCGGCTCTGTGATCGTGATCACGAAGCCAGACGTAGAAAAATCGGAAATTATCAAGCCGACAAAAAAGGAAGACTTCAATATTCGTATAGTAAAAGAGCTAAACACGCTGGCTAAATCCGGCTGGAAAATCGTCAGTTCCCATCACAAAACATTTGAACTTTCCGGCTCCTCAGGCACTTTCAACGATGAAACTGTCTATCTGATGAAACGGGCTACTCAGACCCGTTAAAATTCTGCCATTGTGTCACCCTTTTGGTAGTAAAAACCTGCTGGCATACCCATTGATAAGGTTTTTCAGGTTTTAGAAATCTGAATCTATAAATACAGCATATCATGGGAAAAATTATTGGAATTGACCTGGGTACGACCAACTCCTGCGTAGCCGTAATGGAGGGAAACGAGCCCGTTGTTATACCGAACAGCGAAGGTCGCAGAACAACGCCATCCATCGTGGCCTTTTTAGATGGTGGAAAAGGAGAACGCAAAGTGGGTGATCCAGCCAAACGCCAGGCCATTACCAACCCCAAAAACACGGTCATGTCCATCAAGCGTTTTATGGGCAAAAAGTTTAACGATGTTGGCGAAGAGAAAAAAATTGTAACCTACCAGGTTGAAAGTGGCAACAACGACACCGTGCGCGTACGCATTGGCGATCGCCTCTATACTCCACAGGAAATTTCAGCTATGATTCTTCAGAAGATGAAGAGCACAGCAGAAGATTACCTGGGAACTACCATAACCGAAGCCGTAGTTACCGTGCCCGCTTACTTCAACGATGCCGAACGTCAGGCAACCAAAGAAGCCGGGCAGATTGCCGGATTGGATGTGAAGCGCATCATCAACGAACCTACAGCCGCAGCATTGGCGTATGGTCTCGACAAGAAAAACAAGGACATGAAAATTGCCGTGTACGACCTGGGTGGTGGTACATTTGATATTTCCATTCTTGAATTAGGCGATGGCGTATTCGAAGTAAAATCAACCAATGGTGATGTACACCTGGGTGGTGACGACTTCGATATGAAAATCATTAACTGGTTGGCCGATGAATTTAAGTCTGAACGCAACATCGACTTGCGTAAAGATCCAATGGCGCTTCAGCGTTTGAAGGAAGCCGCTGAAAAAGCGAAGATTGAATTGTCAAGCTCACAGGAAACAGAGATTAACCTGCCGTACATCACTTCTATTGATGGTGTACCCGAGCACTTAGTGAAGAAACTTTCCCGTTCAAAATTTGAACAGTTGGTGGATGACCTCGTGCGCAGAACATTGGAACCTTGCCGCAAGGCAGTTGAAGATGCAGGCGTTTCCATAAATGATATTGATGAAGTGATTCTGGTTGGTGGTTCAACCCGTATCCCTCGCATACAGGAAGAGGTGGAGAAGTTCTTTGGTAAGAAGCCATCGAAGGGTGTTAACCCGGATGAAGTAGTGGCTGTAGGAGCTGCGATTCAGGGTGGTGTGTTAACCGGAGAAGTGAAGGATGTTTTGTTGTTGGATGTTACTCCATTGTCGTTGGGTATTGAAACCCTTGGTGGTGTGTTTACCAAGTTGATTGAGAGCAACACTACCATTCCTTCTAAAAAATCAGAAGTGTTTTCAACAGCGGCTGATAACCAGCCCTCTGTAGAGATCCATGTGCTGCAAGGCGAGCGCCCGATGGCAAAAGACAACCGTACAATCGGTCGCTTCCACCTCGATGGCATTCCACCGGCACCGCGTGGTATTCCTCAGGTTGAAGTTACCTTTGATATTGATGCCAACGGTATCCTGCACGTTTCTGCAAAAGATAAGGGAACTGGTAAGGAGCAGAAGATTCGCATTGAAGCTTCCAGCGGACTAACCGATGCTGAAATCGAAAAGATGAAGCAGGAAGCACAAGCAAATGCCGAAGCTGATAAGCAGGCCAAAGAAACGGCTGAAAAGATCAACCAAGCTGATTCGTTGATTTTCCAGACTGAAAAACAGTTGAAGGAGTTTGGCGATAAGCTCTCGGATGGCAACAAATCGGCTATTACCAGTGCGCTTGAAAAACTGAAGGAAGCCCACAAGAACCACGACCTCACCGCTATTGAGGCCGGTATGGCTGCCTTAAATGGCGCATGGCAGGCGGCTTCTCAGGAGATTTACCAGGCACAACAAAATGCCGGTGGTCAACCTGGCGGCAATGCCGGAGCAACCAATAACGGTTCCGGTGCCGATAATGTATCGGATGTAGAGTATGAAGAAGTGAACGACAACAAGAAATAGCGTTCACTTGACCTATAAACGAAAGCCCTGACGAAATTCGTCAGGGCTTTTTTGTTTAACTTCAACTCAAATTCAATCGGCTATGAAAAACCAACTCCTCATCCTTCTTGCGATATGTTTCGGTGCTCCGCTTCACGCACAGATCGCTATCAAAAATGTAAACATTGTTGATGTTAAGTCGGGTAAAATACTGCCATCATCAAGTGTGATTATCGTTGGCGAACAGCTTACGGAAGTCGGTCCATCTTCAAAAATAAAAATACCGGCTAATGCACAGGTCATTGATGGCGCTGGCAAATTTCTTATGCCGGGTATGGTTGATGCGCACATTCACTTTTTTCAATCCGGCAGCCTGTATACACGTCCGGATGTACTTGACCTGAGGCATAAGGTTCCGTACGAAAAAGAACGTGCAGATGGATTTAAAAACACCCGCGATTACCTGAATCGCTATTTGCGGCTAGGAATTACCACAGTTGTTGACGTAGGAGGACCTTTCACAAACTTTGCCATTCGGGATTCTATTGGAAAATCCGGAACCTTACCAAATATTCTTGTTACTGGTCCTCTTTTTTCCATCGTTGACAGTAAAGAAATTGAACTTAATGATCCGCCCATTGTCAAAGTCTCTTCTTTGGCAGATGTTGATTCACTTTTCCAAAAGATGCTCCGTTATAAACCTGACTTTATTAAAATCTGGTACATCGCTGGGCCTAATAATCCTGCCGAGAAATCATTTCCCTTGGTAAAACAAGTTGCCGATCTGGCCCATAAAAACAACCTTAAACTAACTGTTCATGCAACACAATTAAAAACAGCCCAATTAGCGGTTGAAGCGGGTGCGGATATTTTGGTTCATAGCGTTGATGACACCATAATTCCTGATGATTTCATCAAAATATTGAAGGATAAAAGGGTTAGCTATACACCCACATTAATCGTGATGGGAAATTATTACAAAACTTATTCAGGAAAACTTGACTTTCATTCACAGGATTTACAATGGGCAGATGCAAAAGCCTTTGGTTCACTAACCGATCCTAATGGGTTTTCTGAACAAGAATTGCCTGCAGGATTAAGATTCCTTCGAAAAAATGGAATTCCAAAAGCCGCTCATCGTTTAGATTCGATTATGGGTATTAATGTCAGGAAGTTAGTTCGTGCTGGTGTAACTGTAATTACCGGTACCGATGCCGGTAATATCGGTACCATGCATGCATCCTCTTACCTACAAGAGTTGGAGGCTATGTTAAACGCAGGGCTCACTCCAGCCGAAATTTTAAAAGCATCAACCATTAATCCTGCAATAGCTTTTGGAAAGGATAAAAATGTTGGTTCGATTGAAAAAGGCAAGCTGGCCGATCTTGTATTACTCGATAAAAATCCATTAGAATCTATCCGTAACCTCAACACGATTAACTTGGTTGTAAAGAGCGGAACCATACTGGATATAAACAATCTTGTGAAGGAGTCGCCTGAAGCCGTGGTGCAACGCCAAGTCAATGCTTATAATGCCCGCAACATTGAAGCTTTTCTGGACACCTATTCCGATGACGTAGAACTCTACAATCTGAATGGCCCACTGATGGCCAAAGGAAAGGATCAGATGCGTACGATTTATGCAGGACTTTTTGAACGCACACCAAACCTGTATTGTAAAATTGAAAACCGGATTGTGCAGGGCAACAAAGTAATCGACCAGGAGTACGTTCGGTTTGGGGAGCGGTACGTAAGTGCTACCGCGTTGTATGAAGTTGAGAACGGAAAAATTAAAAAAGTTACCTTCATCCAATAGCACCGTAGGAGTTTTCCATCCTTTCATCCTAAATTTGCCGCCTTAACGTAAGCGTATGCTCGTATTGAAATTTGGCGGCACTTCGGTTGGCAAGCCGGAGCGGATGAAAAAAATTGCAAACCTGGTTACGGAAACACCCGGACAAAAGGTAGTGGTACTTTCAGCTTTGTCGGGTACCACCAATGCATTGGTAGCCATTGGTGATTTTTTACTGAAGGGCGATTTAGCCGCAGCCGAAAAGGAAATTTCAACGCTTGAAAAACACTACCAATCGTTTATCACCGAACTTTATGTCTCCGACAATTTTAAGGCCATAGGTCAGGAGACGGTAAGCCGATTTTTCATTTTCATGCGCTTACTGGCTGCCGGTCAGTTTGATGACAAAAGCTACCGCGAATTGCTGGCACAAGGTGAACTGATCTCTACGGAATTGTTCTACCAACATTTGCAGGAACGTAAGGTAAATGCACGCCTACTCCCGGCACTCTACTTCATGTCGATTGATGAAAATGAAGAGCCGGAACTGGAAAAGATTGCCCAACGCCTAAAGCCGCTATTGAAATCACTGGAGCATGTTGATATCATCATTACACAAGGCTACATCTGTCGGAACCATAAAAATGAAATCGACAACCTGAAGCGCGGAGGTAGTGATTATACCGCTTCATTAATGGGTGCTGCCATCAAGGCAGAAGAGATCCAAATCTGGACCGACATTGACGGCATGCACAACAATGATCCGCGTGTGGTAAAGAAGACTTATCCGATCTCTGAGCTTACGTTCGATGAAGCTTCGGAGCTTGCCTACTTCGGTGCAAAAATTCTTCACCCTTCCACTATCGTACCCGCACAGAAATATAATGTTCCGGTTCGGTTAAAAAACACCATGGATGAAAAAGCGCCAGGCACGATTATCAGCAACAAGGAAACAGAAAGTATATTCAAGGCAGTGGCCGCTAAGGATGGCATCACGGCCATTAAAATCAAATCATCGCGCATGTTGATGGCCTATGGCTTTTTAAGAAAGGTGTTTGAGATTTTCGAGCAATACAAAACGCCCATTGACATGATCTCAACCTCCGAGGTTGCTGTATCGCTTACCATCGATCAGGATGCTAACCTGGATAAAATTGTAAACGAGCTGAGCGCTTTCAGCAACGTTGAAATTGATCGTAACCAAACCATTGTATGTATTGTTGGGCATCGGATTGGCAATCAAAAAGGTGTGCTCGATAAAATTTTTCATGCCCTCGCTGAAATTCCTATTCGGATGGTATCCGTAGGCGGCAGCTATAACAACATATCCATTCTGGTCGACACGCAGTACAAGGAGCAGACACTGATCCAACTGAATCAGGGAATTTTTAACCTGGCATAAACTGCGTTTACCGCTTAAAACATTGCTGAATTTTCTTTCAGAACGGTAATTTTTTGCCCATCTTCCGTTAATCACAATTTAATTTGCTGATGCTGCCCTGATGGCGTAATATTATCGCTAACTGAGACTAAACCTATTGGATTTAATGGAACTGGTTATTGTTGTCATCTTCATTCTCGGGTACCTGGCCATTGCCTTTGAGCACCCAATCAAAATCAACAAAACGGCCTCTGCCCTGCTTACGGGTGTAATTTGCTGGACACTTTTTATGGTGGCCGATTCGCCTGACACGCTGCTGCAAAGTTCACATTACCAATACTTTATTGATGAGCTTAAACGTACAGTTGCCGACTTCTCCGCGCTTTCCGTAACGGACATCCATCGCGAATATGTGGGTGAACAATTGGGCGAACACCTGGATGAAATAGCGCAGATTCTGTTCTTTTTGATGGGTGCCATGACCATTGTTGAGTTGGTGGATGCCCATCATGGATTTAAATTCATTACTGATCGTATTCGTACCAAGAGTCCGAAAAAACTACTGTGGATTGTTTGTGGAGTAACGTTTTTCCTCTCGGCTATTCTGGATAACCTGACCACCACCATTGTTATGGTTTCGCTTATCCGTAAGCTGATACCGAACAAAGAGATGCGACTCTTTTTTGCCGGTATGATTGTGGTTTCTGCCAACGCAGGTGGCGCATGGTCGCCCATTGGAGATGTTACCACAACCATGCTTTGGATTGGCGGGCAGATAACGGCATTCAACATTATTAAAACCTTGTTGCTTCCCAGCATCGTGTGTGCCATTATTCCCCTTATCTATTTAACGTTTAAAATGAAGGGTGAACTCGGCATTGCAGAAGCAAAACCAAAATCCGAAGAAGAGACCAGTGGCGGAGGAACCATTATGCTCATCGTGGGTGTGGCCGCTTTAATTTCAGTTCCGATTTTTAAGACGATTACTCATTTGCCACCCTATTTGGGTATGATGCTTGGCCTTGGTGTACTTTGGGTTGTCTCTGAATTGATCAATCCGGATATGGATGAATCGGTTAAGAAAAAATACACAGCTGCGCATGCCCTTACACGCATCGATATGCCCAGCGTGCTTTTCTTCTTAGGCATTTTGTTGGCCGTAGGCTCACTAGAGGCCATGGGTACACTTCATCATTTTGCAGAATATTTATCGCGCACACTTGGAGACGACCGTGTGATCATTACGTTAATCGGTATCCTGTCGTCTATTGTTGATAACGTGCCGCTGGTTGCCGCCAGCATGGGTATGTACGATTTAACAACCTATCCACCCGACAGCATGATTTGGGAATACCTGGCTTACTGTGCCGGTACCGGAGGCAGCATGTTGATTATCGGATCAGCTGCCGGTGTAGCCGCTATGGGTATGGAGAAAATCGATTTCATCTGGTACCTGAAGCGCATTACGCTGCTGGCCTTGATGGGTTATTTTGCAGGCGCTATTGTGTACCTGTTAACCTGGCCATTCTTCGCGGTACACTAAGCCGATGTTAAACGAGTTGTTGCAGGGCAATTTCAAAAGATGCCTGCGCTATTCCTGTTTTATACGGATTAACCGCTTTTGTTTTTTCCAACGCCTTGCGGATGGTGTGTGAGATGTCATCAAAAATGGATTGATCATCCATAGACACCTCGCGCTCCATGAAGTGCGCGAATACACGAGCCATGCCGCAGTTGGCAATGAAATCCGGGATAACCGAAAATTTCTGATCGGCATATAAGCCAGTGGACCCAAAAAATATTTCCGGGTCGGCAAATGGAACATTGGCACCACATGAAAAAACTTCAAGGCCTGATGCCATCATCCGATCAACCTGTTCACGCGTTACCAGGCGTGATGCAGCAGCCGGAATAAAAATTTCAAACGACTGATCCCAGATTTTTTGATTCACTTCCTCAAACGAAAGCAGTCCGGGCGCGTGTAATTTGTTTTGAACCCGGTTTACCACCAGCGAAGCAATTTCATCAACAGAAAATCCCCGATCGTTTAATAGGCCACCTTCACGGGAAACAATACCTACAATCTTTACCCCCATCTTAGCGAGATAAAAACCAGCGGCCGCGCCAACATTACCCCAGCCTTGAACCACTGCTCGCTTTCCTTTTACATCGCCTCCCCACAAATTATAAAAGTGTTTCACGGCTTCAGCCACACCATAACCGGTACACATATCGGCAATGGTATATTTCTTTGAAAGTGATGGCGTAAAGCGTTCGTCCTCAATAACCTTTATTACCCCTTGCCTTAATTGGCCAATGCGGTTTACTTTTTGTGCTTCCGTAGGTTTATAGTGCCCGGTAAACACGCCTTCCTGCGGGTGCCAGATGCCAACATCTTCAGTAATGGGAATTACTTCATGAATTTCATCTACGTTCAAATCGCCACCGGTACCGTAATAATATTTCAGCAAGGGCATAACAGCCGTGTACCACCGTTGCAGCACACCCGCTTTGCGCGGATCGTTTGGATCGAAATTGATGCCTGATTTTGCACCACCAATTGGAGGGCCCGAAACAGTAAATTTCACCTCCATGGTTTTGGCCAGAGATTCCACTTCGCGCTTGTCTAATCCTGCGCGCATGCGTGTTCCGCCACCAGCCGCTCCACCTCGTAACGAGTTTATTACTACCCAGCCCTCCGCTTCGGTTTCAGCATCTTTCCATTCAAATACAATTTCGGGGCGTTTGGTCTCAAACTTTTTTAGCAGTTCGCGCATGGTTTTGTAATTATGGCGGCAAAGATGGTAAAACCCTTAGAAACCTACCAACACACCGCTGCTGCTATCGCGCGATGCACGCGTTACCGACTTCAGGCAATTGATTTCGCCTCGCACACGCCTGATGCCCAGAAGTGCAAACACGAGGGCTTCCTTAAACTTAACTACATCTGCATCTGGCACAACCAAATCAGCCCGATCGCCACAATGCTCAATCATTCTGTACAACAAGTACGCGTTAAAGGCTCCTCCACCGGTACACAATACGGTAATGCGTTTCTTTGAATACTGGAGTGATGACGCGATAGCAATCGCGATGGATTCGGTGAACGTGTGTAACCGATCGGGCAACGAAGTTTCTTCCCGATCAAGTATGGGTTTTATTTTCTGTTCAAAAAATTCGCGACCCAGTGAAGGTCTTTCCACATTGATTTTGGTGTACACTGTCGATAATGCAGAAAGCATACGCGAATTCAACTCACCATCAGCAGCCATTCTACCTCCCTCATCATATTCCTTACCTGCTTTTGATACCAGGTAATTCAAACCCATGTTGGCAAAACAAACATCAAAAGCCATTCGCTTTCCTTTAACCTGTTGCGAAATATTGGCAATACCGCCAAGATTCAGGCAAACATCATACTCCTGAAAAAGCAACTGATCGCCAATGGGCACTAACGGAGCTCCTTGCCCGCCTAAGGCAACATCCAGGCTTCTGAAATCACCAACTACGGATTTGCCCGATGCTACCTGAAGCGCATGAAGATCGCCCAACTGAAACGTAAACTGTTTATCGGGTTGATGAAAAATGGTATGCCCATGTGATGCTATAAAATCAACTTGCCTGATGCCATAAAGCTGCATGAATTTTTTGCAGCGCTCACCCAGGTACGTACCATAGGCAGCATGCAATTCAAGTAACTGCTCACCCGATAACAAATGTGCCGTTGATAGTTTCGCTGTCCATGAAGATGTGTAGGGAATGGTAACAGCCTTCTCAATCTTAAATTGCCATTGCGATGATTTGAGTTGAAATGTACAACAGGCAATATCAACCCCATCTAATGATGTACCCGACATCAGCCCCAGTACTTTATATTTCTGTTTCGAATCCATACTTTTATCAGTCCAATTTACACATACCATGAACCTGGTAATTGATTCCGGCAATACATCAACGAAGGTAGCCATTTTCGATCAGGAAAATCTGCTTGAAAAAAGGGTATTGTCATCTGTTGGTGAGTTGGAAAATTATCTTCAACAGACAAAGGCAGAAAACCTGATTGTGAGTTCGGTCAATGCGGATGCAGATCACCTGATGAACCTGGCACCGCAAGTCAACACAAAGATCAAACTCACCTCAACGTTGCCATTGCCGGTAAATAATCTTTACCAAACACCTAACACATTGGGTGTTGACCGAATTGCCGGAGCGTGCGGAGCGATACAACTTTTTCCATCAAAAAATACTCTTGTTATAGATGCCGGCACGTGTATCACGTACGATTTTGTGGATAGCAACCATAACTACCACGGAGGTGGCATTTCACCTGGATTAGCCATGCGCTTTAAGGCTGTGCATACGTTTACCGCGAAACTGCCGTTAGTAGTGCCGAAAGCAGATCCGGAGTTGATTGGAAACAGCACCGAAAGCTGTATTCAGAGTGGCGTAATCTTGGGCATGGTGGATGAAATTGATGGAATAATTGCCCGATATCGGGCAAAATACCCCGAATTGCAGGTGATTTTATGCGGTGGAGATGCGCCCTTTTTTGAAAACCAACTGAAAGCGTCCATATTTGCGTGCCCAAATCTGGTGCTGATAGGTTTAAACCGAATTTTATTACATAATGTCGTTAACTAAGTCGTTTTTCCTTTTCCTGATTTTATCGGTTTTATCCTTCTCGGCCTTCAGTCAGGCCACGCGTTCACCCTTCTCAACGTTTGGTATTGGTGAACCCTACGGAAATGCACTCATTCAAAGCCAGGCCATGGGCGGAACAGGTGTTAGTCAGCCCCAGTTCTGGTTTGCCAACAATCAAAATCCAGCCTTGCTTGTTTTTAACTATTATACCGTATTCCAGGCTGGTGCACTGCTGGAATCGAAAACCATCTCCGGTGACACCATTAACTCGCAGAACACAAATGGCAATTTGAATTACCTGGTTACTGCATTTCCGGTTAAGCCCGGCAAGTGGTCTACTTCGGTAGGATTAATGCCTCTAACCAATGTGAATTATCGGTTAGAATATTTACAGACCGTTGAAGGTTCTAATGATCAGGATACGGTTTCCATTACCGAGCAAGGAAGTGGCGGTCTCTCACAATTATATTGGTCGAACGGTGTACGTATCCACGATAACTGGTCGGTAGGAATAAAGGCCGCATACTTATTCGGATCCGTAATCAATGACTTTACCAATACGCTGGCTGATGTATCGCAACCGGTTGGATACACCGTTGCGGTGAATGAACAAACGTACATTAAAGATTTTCAGTTTACCGGTGGCTTGTCATTCTCACAAGATTCAATCGGTAAACGAGATGAATACCGGATCAGTGCCGGACTGACTTACAGTCTGAGCACCGACATGCGCGCACGAAAAAGAACTGTGTTTCAACGCAGATTCGTAAGCGGCACGCCTACTACCTCTGATACACTAGTGGAAACACGCGGTACCATTAAGTATCCCTCATCACTCACAGCTGGTTTTGCTATCAGCAAAGGTACCAAATGGTCGGCCGGAGCAGAGTATACAATTCAGAACTGGTCTGAATTCAGAAGCTTAAATGAAGAGGACGACCAGAATTTGGGTGAGTATTGGCGATTCTCCACAGGAGGTGAGTTTACACCCGACCCGTTGTCCGATAATTATCTGAAAAGAATCACCTATAGAGCGGGTATTCACTACGAAAACGCACCTTTTTTGATAAATAACAATCAGCTTAGGGATTTTGGCATTAATTTTGGGTTTTCCATGCCAGCTGGCCGTTCAAGTCTTGATTTTGCCTTTAGCACAGGCAAACGAGGCGATAGATCAGAAAACGTTTTAGAGGAGTCGTATTACCGAGTTTACTTTGGCATCACGTTTAACGACCAGTGGTTTATTAGAAGAAGATTTGATTAGAAACTAAAAGATGATGAAAAAGTTAGTAGCGCCCATTTTTCTTTTTGCGGTTCTGTTTATGAGCCTAACGCCTGCATTCTCGCAATGCAAGGAGTGGAAATTCCCGGAAGACCCGGAGATGAAAGCCAAAACAGAAGAGAAAATTTCTCTTTACGATGACTACCGCAAAAACAAAGACTTTGTAAAAGCCAAGCCTCACCTGGATTGGCTGTTGAAAAATACACCTGATTTAAATACCAGCATCTACATCAATGGTGCTGAGATTTATCAAAACCTGGCCCGTGCCGAAAAAGACAATGCAAAGCAAAACGTGTTGGTTGATTCCTTGCTCTTGATTTTTGATTTGCGTGTCAAATATTGCGGTGAAGAAGCAAATGTGGTTAACAGAAAAGCGTTGGCTGCCGTCATGTTCTGGGCTAATGAAACGGGTAAAGAAAAACTGGTTCTGGACTTAATGGATCAAGCGTTCAAGCTTAACGGTAATGACATTCTGGATGGCACACTTATCCCATACATGCAGGTTGTAAAAATCAACAAGCTTAAGTTGAAGAACCTGACGGATGATGAAGTACTTGAACGTTATGATCTGGTTCAAAGCATACTTGATGCAAAAATAAAAGTGGCTTCCAGTCAAGCCAAAAATGATCTGGTAAATCGTTATAAAGCCTGGAAAGAAGATGCTGATAAAATTCTTATTAGCATGATAAAGGTTGATTGCGAATTTGTGCGCACCAAACTTGGCCCTAAGTTCAAGCAGAATCCAACCGACTTAAGCCTTGCTAAAAAAATATTTGCCTTTATGTTGCAGGATAAATGTACTGACGACCCGCTGTGGTTACAGGCTGCTGAAGAGATTCATAAAGTGGAAAAGGATTTTGGACTAGCAAAGAACCTGGGTATACGCTACTTATCAATGGAGAATTTTGATAAAGCAGTTGTATTTTTTGACGAGGCTTTAGGGCTTGCAACGGAAGGAACAGATAAAGCTGATATCTTAATTTACAAAGGTGCAATCGAATCCCGTAATGGTTCAAAATCTGCTGCCCGCGAACTGTATCGTCAGGCAGTGGCGGCTGATGGTTCCAAGAAAGAAGCTTATGAGAAAATTGGCGACTTGT
Source organism: uncultured Roseivirgaceae bacterium (assembly GCA_964419145.1). Lineage (GTDB taxonomy): Bacteria > Bacteroidota > Bacteroidia > Cytophagales > Cyclobacteriaceae > UBA2336. The sequence continues at coordinate 106,921 of CAYQOM010000001.1, forward strand.
ATTACAACAGTTTTGCTGATTGTGCCAAAAAAGAAAGCATGGCTGAAGATCGCCTGGTTTATCTGGCTGCCTATGACATGTATCAGCGAGCCGGTGATGCTAAAGGAATGGCCAGAGCTAAGGAACAATTTCCTTCAAGAGAAGAAATATTTCTTGTAAACTGGAATGCCGGTGACACCCAACGCGTAGGCTGCTGGATTGGTGAATCGGTAACCATTCGTACAAGAGACTAACCACATTCGATATTATCAAAAGGCCATAGTTCAGCTATGGCCTTTTTCATTTATGCTTAAAAAAATTTACATAGCGTTTGCACTGCTTTCCCTTTTCGGTTGTGGAAAAGGAGAACTGAAGCAGCCCGTAGAATATGACGGTCCGTATCGTGAAGCGGAGAATGTAGAATTATTCTATAGCGAAAATCAAGCGGTTAAAGTAAAAATGCTGGCCGACAGGGTATACGAATACCAGAGTGGTGATCGGGAATTCCCAAAAGGCATCTACCTGGAGTTCTTTGGTGAAGATGGCACGCTCACCTCTACGTTACGCGCCAATTCAGCTTATTACACCAAGAAAGACAACCTATGGAAAGCTACCGGTAAAGTTGAAGTGATCAACCTGGATAAGAACGAACAGCTCAACACCGAAGAACTCTTTTGGAAACCTGAGAAAGAAGAGATTTACACCGACAAGTTTGTAACCATACGCATGCAAACAGAGGTGATTTATGGTGAAGGCCTGGAAGCCAAGCAAGACATGTCGGCTTACACCATCAAAAAGCCTCAAGGTGAATTTACCATTGAAGAGGGCGAGCCGGCAACCATACAACGGCAATAGCGCTTCAAATTCACTATCTTTGCGCAGGCTATGAAGTTACCGGATATTTTGTTGCTGTCTCTTTCTGTTGTGTTTCTGATCATCGGCATTCACCAGATTATGACGCTTGGACTTGGCCACGCCTATTGGGCGATTATGCTCTCCATCATTTTCTTTTTTGTACTTACCTATCGTAAACGGAAGTAGTATGGATCCGCTGTTGATCACGTTGATCCTCATTTCATTGGTTTTTTCCTTCTTCTTTTCAGGAATAGAAATCGCCTTTATTTCGGCCAATAAGCTTCAGTTAGAACTGCAAGGAAAACAAGGCATTCTCTCGGGCAAAATCTTTTCGAAATTCATTAAGAAGCCTTCCATGTTTATCGGCACAACGCTGATCGGTAATACCATCGCCCTTGTGTTGTATGGAATTTTTATGGCTCAATTGCTGGAACCGCAACTTCAGTTCGTGCTTCCGGATGACGTGCAGAATGATGCAACCATCATGATTATACAAACCATGCTGGCAACCGTAATTGTTCTTTTTACAGCTGAGTTTCTCCCGAAGAGTTTGTTCCTGATCAACCCGAATTTCATGCTTACGGCTTTGGCCGTTCCTTTCAACATTATGTATTACGCTCTGTTTCCGGTAGTAATCTTTATCGTTTCCCTGTCCAAATTTGTGATCACTAAAATTTTCAGAACAGAATATTCGGATGAAAAGCCGGTGTTTGGTTTAACCGATTTGAATCATTACCTGAAAAACATGCAACGCGTAAAGCATGAGGATGAAGACATTGAACTGGATAAAAAGATTTTTCACAACGCCTTGGAATTTAAGTCGGTGCGTGTGCGCGAATGCATGATACCCCGAACAGAGATTGTAGCGGTTGACGTACAGGATGGAATTGAAAAACTTCGTCAGGCTTTTGTGGAAAGCGGGCACTCAAAAATTCTTATTTACAAAGAAAGTATTGACGATGTAATCGGGTATTGCCACTCTTCAGAGTTGTTCAAAAAACCAGAAAAAATTGAAGACATCCTCACGTCCATCATTATCGTGCCCGAAACCATTCTCGCCAACGAGCTGATGATTCGTTTCATCAACGAGCAAAAAAGCCTGGCGGTTGTGGTAGATGAATTTGGAGGCACTTCCGGCTTGGTGAGCATGGAAGATGTGATTGAAGAAATTTTTGGGGAGATTGAAGACGAACACGATGAGGATGACCTGACTGAGCAACAACTGGATAAAAATACGTGGCTGCTGAGTGCGCGCCTCGAAATTGATTACCTAAATGATGCTTATGGCTGGTCCCTTCCGGTTGGGGAATATGAAACCTTGGGAGGGCTTATTCTCAATTACACCGAGAATCTTCCGGATGCCGGAGAAACCATTTACATACCCCCGTTTACGTTTACCGTGCAATCTACCCTCGACAACCGCATCGATACGGTGTTGATGACTTACCAAGCCGAGGATTAGCTTTTAAAAGCCTCATTTTCAGCGAATTACTACTACAATAATTCTCCGTTTATTTTCAAAAACCTGTTTTTCTAATCCATAAAGCGGGTTAAATTTGCGGTCTTTAAAATTTGACTTATGGCATTTATTGGAACGTTGAGAAGTAAGATGGGCACCTGGGTGGTGGTTTTTGTATTTGTAGCCATCTCAGCCTTCGTTTTAGGCGATCTTTTCAGCAACAACTCTTTTCTCTTCGATGATGATTCTGTTGGCGAAATTGCTGGCCACACCGTTACCTTGAACGAATACCAGCAGGCAGTGCGCGAACGCGAGGCCAACTACATGATGTACTTCAACAGGCAGCCGGGCGATGCTGAAATGCCAACCCTGCGTGAGCAGGCATGGGAAATGCTGATTCTCCGCCACGCCATTGAACCACAGTTCGAAAAATTGGGTGTAACCGTTACCGATGATGAAATGGTGGACATGATCACCGGTAAAAACATTAACGAAGGCATTAAGCAATCGTTTACCAATCCGGAAACCGGTCAGTTTGATCGTAGTCTATTGAGCAATTACATCTCCAACATCAAGCTGGCTCCGGAAGCTTCGCCTGAGCGCATGCAATGGGAAATCTTCCAACGTGATTTACAACCTGGTCGTCAGCGTATCAAATATGAAAACCTGTTAATCAAAAGTGCTTACGTTACATCAGCGGAAGCTGAAAAAGAATATCACCTGCAAAACGATGTTGCTGAAATTAAATACCTCTATGTTCCTTACTTTTCAGTAAGCGATACCGCAGTAACGGTTAGTGATGCTGACTTGAAAGCCTATTACAACAAGAACAAAGAAAAATACAAGAGCGAGCACACCCGCGACATGAAAGTGGTAAACTTTGAAGTGGTACCCTCTGCTGAAGATTCGCTTTCTTTCCGCGAGGAATTGTCTCGTCTAGCTGCCGACTTCAAAACAGCAGAAAATGATTCCATTTTCGCATTGATCAATGCCGATAATGCGGAAAGTGCTTACACCCGCTATACCGCTTCTTCACTTCCTGAGAGCATCAGCTTAGCTGAATTTACCGTTGGAGAAGTGAAAGGTCCGCTTTTGGATGGGGGTTCATATAAGCTGATCAAGCTATCGGAAATAGGAAAAGACACCATTTTCAATGCACGCGCAAGTCACATCCTTATTCGTTGGGATGATGACAGTGAAGCTTCCAAAAAAGCAGCAAAGGAAAAAGCACGTGAAATTCTGAAAGACATTAAAGCAGGTGCTGATTTTGCAGACAAAGCACGCGAGTTCGGAACAGACGGTACAGCTACCCGCGGTGGTGACTTAGGTTGGTTCAGCAGCGGTGCTATGGTTAAACCCTTTGAAGAAGCTGTTTTTGCTGCTACGAAAAAAGGTGTGTTAAATGATGTTGTTGAAACCGATTTTGGATACCACATCATTGATGTAACGGAAACCAAGGACAACAACTATTATGAAGTTGCGGTTATTGATCGCGACATCATACCCAGTGATGCGTCCATCAACAATGCCATTCGCAAAGCCGAAATGTTCGCCAGCGAACTCGGCAGCGAGAAAGAATTTGTTGAACGTGCACAACAAGAAGGCTACGTGGTTTTTGAAGCTAAGAATGTAAAGCCGGCCGATCGCAGGGTAAGCAATTTGGGCGAAGCACGTGCCCTGATACAATGGCTGTTCCGTGATGCAGAAGTTGACAAAGTTTCAGAAGTTTTTGACCTGCAAGATCAGTATGCTGTAGCCGTAATGACTGGTGAAATTGAGAAAGGTTATAAGCCGCTTGAGGTTGTTAAAGAGGAAATTACACCGGCTGTTAAAAATGAGTTGAAAGGAAAAATTATTACCGATAAGCTTAGCAAGCTTCAGGGAACCCTGGATGAAATGGCTGCAGCTTATGGCAAAGATGCTACGGTATACACCAATAGCAGCTTGAAGTTGAACACCAATACCCTCACCTCAGCTGGGTTCGATCCGGTAGCGGTAGGCATGGCATTTTCTCTTGAGGATGGTAAGCGCGCAGCACCTTATGCTGGTGAGAGTGGTGTACTACTGATTGAGACGCAAACCAAGACATCAGCTCCCGCTGTTGGCGACTACACCTTATTCAAAACCCAATTGCAGCAAAGCGCGGTGAATAGAAATACCAGCAGCATTGCAGAAGCAATAAAGCAAAACGCACAGATCGTTGATAAACGTTATAAGTTTTATTAATTTAAGTTAACACCTTAGGGAACGTCCGGGGTGAACCTCCGGACGTTTTTATTTTATGGACCACTCAGTTGAATCTTTCCGTACAAAACTTGACCAACACTATAGCTGGCCATCGTTGTATATGTTTAAATTCATTGTTCCAAAAGGCAAGGAGATCGAAGTAAGAAACATTTTCCCAACACACGATATTACCGAAAAGGCGTCCAGCCAGGGTAATTATACCAGTATTACCGTTCAGATTATGGCCCCCTCCAGTGATGTCGTTATCGAAATCTACCAGAAAGCTGCCACCATTGAAGGATTGATTGCCCTCTAGGCCTGTATTGGCAGTCAAATTTTGTAATTTCGTCTCTAATCAAAATAGGATAAGGAAATGTGGAAGACGGAAAACAATAAATTGATTAAGAAATTCGTATTCAAAGACTTTACTGAGGCCTTCGGATTTATGACGAAAGTGGCATTGGTAGCTGAAAAAATGAATCACCACCCCACCTGGTCGAACACCTGGAATACCGTAAGCTTTGAACTATGTACCCATGATGCCGGTAACACCGTAACCGAAAAAGATTTAAAACTGGCTGAAGCCATTGATGCATTGGCTTCATGACCGCACTTGCATCATCGCTATATATTATTCCAACTCCCATTGGCAATTTAGGGGATATTACCCTTCGCGCGTTGGAGGTGCTCAAAGCTGTTGATTTGATTTTGGCTGAAGATACACGCACCTCCGGAAAGTTGTTAAAGCATTACAGCATTAGCCGGCCGCTTCAAAGCTTTCATAATTTTAACGAACATAAAGTTGTTGAAGGACTGGTAAAGCGTTTGCAGCAAGGTGAAACAATGGCGCTGGTAAGTGATGCAGGAACTCCGGGAATTTCCGATCCGGGCTTTTTGATTGTTCGGGCAGCCCTCCAGGCAGATGTAAAAGTGGAATGCCTGCCGGGGGCGACAGCTTTTGTTCCGGCCCTGGTTAAATCCGGACTGCCCTGCGATCGTTTTGTTTTCGAAGGATTTTTACCACACAAGAAAGGCCGGCAAACGTTGCTAAAAAAATTGGCAGAAGAAGAGCGAACCATGGTTTTCTACGAATCACCACACCGGTTGGTAAAAACGTTGGATCAATTTAAAGAATATTTCGGGGCCGATCGGCCTGCATCCGTTTCGCGGGAACTGACGAAACTCTATGAAGAAACAAAAAACGGAAGCCTGGAGGAAGTTCATGCGTGGTTTTCGGCCAAAGAAGTAAAAGGAGAAATTGTAATTGTTGTAGGTGGAAAGCCTTAAAACATTTTGGGTAGTACTGTGTTCCAATTTTATATACGTCTATGATACCGTTGGCTACTTTAGAAAAAGATGTAATTCAACTTTGTCGCGAGGTGGGTGCTTTCATCCGCAAAGAAGCTGCTGAATTTGATCGTTCAAAAATTGAATTTAAAGAGGGATTTAATAACCTGGTTTCTTATGTAGATAAGGAAGCAGAATTCCGCCTGGTAGAGGCCTTGAAAAAATTTATTCCAGCCAGTGGTTTTGTTACTGAAGAAGGAACGGCTGATGCATCGAAAGATCAGGAATACATCCGGATCATTGATCCGTTAGACGGAACAACCAACTTCATGCACGGATTGCCTGTATTTGCCATTAGTATTGCCTTGGCCTACAAGAACAAAGTAGTATTGGGTGTAGTGTATGATGTTTCGAATAATGATTGTTACCATGCGATTGAAAATCAACCGGCCTTTTGTAACGATCTTCAAATTCATGTTTCGTCTGTTAACACCTTGCGCGAAAGTTTGCTGGCAACGGGCTTCCCATATTACCACTTCGATAAGCGCGATGTATACCTGGATATCATAAAATTATTTCTGGAAGAAACGCACGGCATACGCAGGTTGGGCAGTGCCGCTATGGACCTGGCATATGTGGCCAGCGGAAAAATGGATGGTTTCTTTGAATATAACCTTAATGCATGGGATGTTGCCGCAGGTGCATTCCTTGTTCAACAAGCCGGTGGAAAAGTTACAGACTTTTCAGGCGGTGATAATTTTTTGTATGGTGGAGAGTTAATTGCTGCAGGAGGTGTGCACGCCCAGATGCAGGAAGTGATTCAATCGCGGTGGTTTAAGAAGTAACCCCTGGTAATCCGAAAGCCTCGCAGAGAGATGAGGCTTCCAGACCACCAAAGGAAATGTTATTCATAGCGCAAAGAGTCTACCGGATTAACCGTAGCCGCTTTAAACGATTTATACCCAACTGTCAGCAACGCAATAATCAAGGTAATGCCAATACCCACAAGAAAAATTACGGGGCCTAATTCAATTCGGTACGCAAACTGATTCAGGTATTCACGCATTAAAAGCCACGCTGCTGGGGCCGCCAATACAAACCCCAAACCAATCAGTAAAACAAATTCGCGTGAAAATTTGAGGATAATGCTATTCACAGAGGCACCCAATATTTTTCGTATACCAATTTCTTTTGTTTTCTGCGTGGCCATGAAGGTGGCTAAACCGAACAAGCCCAGGCAACCTATAAAAATAGCCATGGAGGTAAAGATGGTTAGCAGTATTGAAATTCTTCGTTGACCATCATAGAAGGATCGGATTTGCTCATCTAAAAATTCATAGCTGAAAATATGATCCGGATAAGTTGCTTCCCACTTTTTTTGAATTGTGGCAATGGTCTCCTGAAAATCCGCTCCATTCAACTTAACAGATAAATTTCCATAGTTCGATATCCGGTTAAACATCACAACAGGCTCTATAGGTTGCGATAAGGACACCGTATTGAAATCCTTCACTACACCAATTACCGGAAGTGTGTTGCCCCATACGCTCAGTTCTTTTCCGATAATTTCGTGAATGTCGTTGATGCCAACCGTCTGTACCAACTTCTCATTAACGATAAAACCTGTTGCCGTATCGCCATCTGCCAGTTTGGTGCCGGCTAATAATTCAAGTTGAAATAAATCGAGGTAATTGCCGTCCACCAACTTGAGTTGTGTCCCATAATTTTCGTCACTGCCGGCAATGGTAAAACCGGTACCGGAAACACTACCAGAAGCCGGTGGTGTATTGTTCAGGCTTACCAGATTAATGCCCGCAAGTGCTGCCAATTCATTTCTTAACGTTCGCATCTTGCTGGAGCCATCATTGTCCTCAGGATTCTCCCGCTCGGGAATAGGAACCGAAATAATGGCCTCCTTTGCAAATCCCAAATCGCGTTGCTGAATGAAATCCATTTGCCGGATCAGCACAATCGTACCTATAATAAAGAACTGTGAAATGAAGAATTGAAAAACTACCAGGCTTCTGCGAAGATTATAACCTGAGGAATTTTTATTACTGATCAGATTTTTCAACGCCAATGCCGGGTTATACCCCGAAACAACAAAGGAAGGATACAAACCCGACAGCAAGGATACCACAACGGTAATGGTGGTTAAGAATACCCATACATAAGGATCAGTGCTGAGGTTTAAGGCCAGGTTCTTTTCCATAAATGGATTTAAGAAACTCAGCGCCACCTGGGTAAAGGCAAGCGAAAATAAAACGGAAGTCAGCGTGAGCAAGGTTGTTTCACCCAAAAATTGCATAACCAGCTGAAGTCTTGTGCCGCCCAACGATTTACGTATACCCACTTCTTTTGAACGCTTTATTGCTTCTGCTGTTGACAGGTTAATGAAATTTATACACGCTGTTAGGATCAGAAACACGGCAATGAGGCTTAATGCAATAAGTACCGGACGCGGTGTGGTGTTATAATTGTAATTTCCGAACCGATCCTCAAAATGAATTTCGCGTAGTGGCTGAAAAAGGAACGTGCGTTGATTGGGATTATCATCACCCAAATGTTTTTCTACAAATGCAGGTATGCGGGCTTCCAGTTGAGAAATGTTCACAGCCTCATCCAACAAGATATAACATTGCTCATCACTCCAGGTGCTTCCCCAGCCCCGCTCATTACTACTTTTAATTGTGCTGTATGATAGCATTACATCAAATGGAAAATCCGTGTTATCCGGATAATTTTCCATGATGGCCGTTACGCGGTATTCCTGGTTTTCAAACTTGACAACCTCTCCTATCGCATCTGCTTTTCCGAAATATTTGATGGCAGCACGTTCTGAAAGAATTACTTCATTTGGTTCATCCAACCCTTTTTCACCATTGCCGATCAAAATCTTGCGGTCGAAAATGTTAAAGAAATTAGGTTGCGCATATGCAACACCGCTACGCTCATCATACTTCTTTGGCTCACCATCCAGTTGCGGAATGGTAACCAAACTTCCAGCCCGATACGAGGTAAAGGTTACTTGCTTCGCCTCAGGAAAATCAGTTGCAAAGGCATCGGGCAACACCGCAGGTACTCCGGGAGTGAAATGCAGCCCATCGTTTCCTTGTGATTGCGAAACAACCCGATAAATGCGTTCACGATTTGTATGGAAGGTATCAAAACTGATGGAGTGCTTTATTAAGAGGAATAAAACCAATGAACTGGTAATGCCAAGGGTAAGTCCCGAAATATTAATGAAGGCGCTTCCTTTCTCGCGCCAAAGATTCCGGAAAGTAGTTTTGAGGTAATTCTTTAACATAAATAGTTATCAATTCGAACCGGGTTTTGCCAAATGGAGTGCCAGAGTCGAAAGCTGTTTAAACCATTCAAATCGGGCCAAATCAAAAAGGCTGATGTCCAGATACGGCATTTTTCGTCCGTAACCGGACGGTTAAAACAGTCAATTTTTGTCTACTTTTGGGGCATGCTTCAAGGGATAGTTGTTACGCTGATTTTTGTGGGTTCCGCCTTTTATCTCGGCCGTATGATTTACCGCTCTTTTCAAGCCAGGTCGTGCGCATCAGGCTGTGGCAAATGCGGTATTGACTTCGCAACTATCGAGAAGCAAATCCAACGAAAAGGATAACCTCGTTCCTACCGCCTTCTTGTTTCTTTTGGTAAATTGATTCAAAAATCAAAATACCATGCGGCTCTTATCCTTCCTCCTCTTCTTATTCTGTTCCTTGGTCCTGAGTGCCCAAAACCTGAAATCGGGTGGTGTGCTTAAACCTGAGCAAGCCATTATGGATGTGCGCCATTATCGCATTGTATTGGATGTAGATCCTGCCCTACAAACCATTGATGGCTTTACGGAGATCACGACCATTACCTCGCAACCGACAAACACGTTATTGTTTGATTTGGTAAACCTGTTGAAGGTGAGAAAAGTGTGGGTAAACAAAAAGGAACAAACATTCTCGCACGAAAATGATCTTATTACTATTAAACTCAACAAACCATTACCCGCGGGCAGCGCCATTGTAAAAATTGAATATGGCGGAAAGCCAGGCATTGCTCAACGGCCACCCTGGAGTGGTGGATTTACCTGGGCGAAGGACAGTGCAGGAAATCCGTGGGTGGCCATTACCTGCCAGGGTGAAGGTGCTAAAATCTATTTCCCATGCAAAGATCACCCGAGTGACGAGCCTAATGATGGCGCTGAACTTCTGATAACTGTTCCAGAAAGTCTGTATGTAGCCGGTCCTGGTCTTCTTCGCAAAACTTCAATCCGAAATGGAAAGTCAACCTATCATTGGGAAACAAACTATACCATAAACAACTACAGCATTCTTTTCAATATCGGGAAGTATAAAGTTGCAACACGCACCTATAAAACCATCAATGGAAATAGTGTTCCTATGCAGGCATACCTGTTAGAAGAAAATTTTGATCAAGCCAATTCGCTACTTGATATTTTTGAACGATCAGCTGGTGTGCTTGAGAAATACTTTGGAGAATATCCCTGGATAAAAGAAAAGATGGCCGTTTGTGAAACGCCCCATTTGGGGATGGAGCACCAAACGTTAAATGCGTATGGAAACAAATTCCGTTTTGTAAAATCAGGAGGTAAAGATTTTGATTGGCTCTTGCATCATGAATTCGGGCATGAGTGGTGGGGAAATAAAGTAACTGGTATTGATTGGGCTGATATGTGGGTACAGGAAGGAATCTGCAGCTTTGGTGACGCACTCTATACACGTGAATACGATGGAGAAGAAGCCTATCTTAAACGAATGCAACAAACGGCAAGAAACACCCAAAACAAACTCCCGATTGTAATGGGTGAAAATCTGGATACCGATACCGTGTATCACGGAGATATTTATGGCAAAGGAGCCTTTTTTATGCACACCTTACGTTATGTTATTGGCGATGAGATATTTTTTCCAACCTTGAAAAAACTAGCTACTGATCCCAAATACACCTATGACAATCTTGTGAATACAAACGATGTGGAGAAATTGTTCAGCGAAGCAAGTAAGCAAAATTTAAAACCACTCTTTGATTTTTACTTGCGCACAGTAAAAAAACTAGAGGTTTCAGTTCGTGATCTTGGTAACTCCACTTATCAGATCAGGTTGTTGAATTATGAAGGTGATCTGCCACTCGATATCCAAACAGAAGATGGTCTTAAACGAACAATTGTCTCCCAGAATGGGGTCAAGGTAACGAGTTCAACCTGGCCCCAAATTGATCCAAAAGTATACTATCTAAAGAAGGTTATTCTGGAATAGTTGCTAAGCCCAAACCTTCGTGCCTTCTGTGCAATTCTTACAGATTTCGATTTCCTTTCTGGATTTAAGCAGGGTGGATCGAAATTGATTGTACTGCTCCCCAAACCATATCTCTTCAAACGTGTTTTTGTTCAGATCGCCTAAAACAAAATGGGCATCTTTATCGAAGCAGCACGGCACAACTCTACCATCCCAGGTGATCACGCAACTGTGCCACATTTTCCAACAGTGGTTATCGAGGCTGTTTTTAATTTCGAATTTTCCGGATGATGATTTTCTGTACCTGGAGTATTTATCCTGATCAGGGATTAAGTCAGAACCATTTTCATAGTCGTATATCTGGGCAGTCTTTAACACCACCTCATCAACACCCAATTGTTTTGCAAGTCTATATACTTCAGGAACCTGATGCTCATTTGGCTTTACCACCAAAAATTGAAACACGATGTGAGGTGTTTTTGATTTCAGTTGCTTCTTCAGGGCAACAATTTGCCGTGTGCCTTCTATTACTTTTTCCAGACTGCCCCCTATCCGATACGCCTGATAGGTATCCTGTGTTGTGCCGTCAATTGAAATGATAAGTCTGTCCAGGCCAGACGCAAGTGTACGCTTTGCATTCTCGTTTGTGAGGTAGTGGGCATTGGTTGAGGTGGCGGTATAGATACCCTTATTGCTTGCGTAGTGTACCATATCCAAAAATCCCGGATTCAGATAAGGTTCGCCTTGAAAATAAAAAATAAGATAACTGAGTTTTGATGCCAGTTGATCGATAACGTTTGTGAACAGCGTTTGCTGGAGCATGCCTGTGGGACGTGTAAAGGATCGCAAACCACTGGGACATTCCGGGCATCGTAAATTGCAACTGGTGGTTGGTTCAATGGAAATGCTGATGGGTAAGCCACTGATAGCCGGTTTTCCCGTCAATCTGGATCGATGATAACTCGACCAGATACGTGCCACATTCATAGCACGCTGCGGGGTTGCTTTCGAAATTCCATTTACTATATCGTGGAAATTTGCCATTATCCCTGAAGTTGACCCGGAATGCGCACCTCAAAGGTTGTTCCCACTCCAAACACTGAATTCACAGTAATGCTACCTTCCAGTTTTTCGACTATTTCTTTTACAATATACAACCCAAGTCCCGAACCACCTGCCCGATCGCTGGCCCTGTAAAACATATCGAAAATTTTCTCACGAGCCTCCTCCTGTATACCGATTCCATTGTCTTTAATACTAATGCTAACTGTCGATTCAAATTGGCTGGATGTAATTTGCACTGTGGGATCCTCTTGCCGTAGGTTGTGATACTTTATCGCATTTGAAATAATGTTGGACAATACAACCTTTAACCTGCTTTTATCGGTACGTACTTCCTCTACCGAAGAGCAAACTGAAAATGCTATCCGGTCAGCACCCTCCATGTATTTCAGGTTTTCGATTACCTCATGGATCATGGGGCTTAGCGAAAATGATTCAAGCTTTCGTTCTGTCCGGGCATTCCGCGAGTATTCGATTATGTCACGAATAAAATCATCCAACCGCACAACACGGTCGTTGATCAGTTTAAAGTACTTCCGGTCAATCTCACTCTGCGATTCTGCAATGGCCAACTTTGAAAGACCCTGAATGGAGACCAATGGCGCACGAAGATCGTGCGAAGCACTGTAGACAAAGCGATCAAGTTCTGCATTTATCTTTTTCAGTTCCAGGTTTTGCTGTGCGATAAAGGTGGCTTGCTTCTTCAGACTTTCTTCAGCACGCTTATTGGTACGTATCAAAAAATCAACGCATAGGGTAATGATTGTGATGGTGACAATGATGTTAATCACCATATTCTTTTGTCCCAATTCTGAAACAGACAATTGATAATCCCAAAAAAGTTTAAACTCAGTGCTAACCAGCAACAACAACATAGCGGCTGATACTCCGATGAAAAAACGCTGGTGCGCTTTCTGATGATCTTCAAAGATCACAAAGGCCATAATCAACAGTGGGAAGAAATATACAAAAGCAAGACGCTCGGGTGGTACAACCGAGCATAGGAGACCAATTACCAGGTTCATCAATAGTAAAAAAATAACCTTTGAACTGGTTGTTCTTCCAGTACGATTTAGAACAATGGAAACCAAGATGACTACGGAAAGAAAAAACACAACCAGTGGCACAAAGGCAAATCCCTGATCAATCACATCCTTTATCAGCGTAATGAAAACTGCTAGTGCGGTAACCATCAGAATTCGTGTATATAGCACGGCCCGCCTGGTCGTAAAAAATATGCCGGTGTCCTCCGGATGCCTGATGCCCAGCCAATCCCCTATCGCCTTCAAACGCAACATCATTTCATAGAAAAACTCAAAAAGGCAAAATAGTAAGTTGTTTGAATTAATCTTATTTATTGGCCATCTTTCACCGCATGAAAAAGGTATTGTTTCTTCTCCTTTGGTTAATCACACAGACTGCGTTTGCGAGGCAACTTTCTGAGCAAGCTGAAATTTCAGTGATTACCTGTGGCCCGGGACAAGAGGCCGTATTCACGGCATTTGGTCATAGTGCGTTTCGGGTGTATGATCCGGCTAATGGGATTAACGCAGCATTCAACTACGGTGTTTTCGACTTCGAACAACCTAACTTCTACCTCAATTTTGCCCGCGGACATAACCGGTACCGGCTGGCCGTACAAGACTATGAACGATTTGAATATGTGTACCAGTACTATAACCGGTACGTGCACGAGCAGGTGCTGAATTTAACTTACGAACAAAAACAAAAGCTATTCGATTACCTGGTGTGGAATGCCAAACCCGAAAATCAATTCTATTTTTACGATTACTTCTACGACAACTGCGCCACTAAGCTTCCGGAAATTGTTCAGAAAGTTTTTGGCGATGCGGTGGTTTTTGATGGATCACATATCACTCAACCGCTATCCATACGTGCACTAACCGACCTTTATCTAAAATATCAACCTTGGGGTGATTTAGGTATCGACCTCTGTCTAGGCCTGCCTATGGACAAAATGGCAACACCCTATGAACATATGTTCTTGCCCGATTATGTAGAGCAAGGATTTGATCATGCTACTATTAACGGACAACCTCTGGTAAAGGAAAAATTTATTCGCTATCAACCCGTTCCACAAGAATTCAGCAACGGTATTTTTCAACCGGTTTATGCATTCTCACTTTTTGCCTTGTTCGGTGTAGCGATTACGCTTTACGATTTTAAACGAAAGAAAACATCAGACTGGTTTGATGCGCTGGTGTTTGGTGTTACCGGTTTGGTGGGTCTACTGCTGTTTTTACTTTGGGTTGCCACCGATCACAAGGCTGCAGCCAACAATATGAACGTACTGTGGGCAATACCTACCAATTTGATTGCAGCATTTCTGATTTTTAAACCCCGTGAATGGGTAAAAAAATATTTCCTTATCGTATTTGCCATTCAGGTGCTTCTGCTCATTTCATGGGCATGGCTACCGCAGACGTTGCATTATTCGCTGATACCGTTAGTGATCATGCTTGGCCTGCGCGCGTTTGTTCAATACAAAAAATAATCAGCCAGCTATTACATATGAATTGGCCTGTTGGCTGTTGCTGCCAGGCATGCTTCTTTCACGGCCTCCATGTACGTTGGATGCGCATGACTCATGCGCGAAACATCTTCCGCTGAAGCGCGATATTCCATCGCCACAACCCCTGCGGCAATCATATCGGCAGCACGCGCACCAATAATGTGCACGCCTAAAATTTCATCCGTGTTTTTATCGGCTAGGATTTTTACCAGCCCATCAAGATCCATCGATGCCCGTGCCCTGCCCAGCGCCTTGTATGGAAACGTTCCGGTTTTGTAGGCGCGACCATCTTTCTTTAGTTGCTCTTCGGTGAATCCCACACTCGCCACTTCAGGCCAGGTGTACACCACACCAGGAATTAAATTGTAATTGATGTGTGGTTTTTGTCCGGCCAATTGCTCAGCAACCATTACGCCTTCTTCCTCAGCCTTATGCGCCAACATCGAACCGCGTACCACATCGCCAATGGCATAAATGTTATCCACTTTGGTGCGTAAATGGTTGTCCACAGGAATTTGTCCGCGCTCGGTTTCAATTCCAATCTTATCCAACCCAAGACCATCGGTATACGGTCTACGCCCAATGCTTACCAAACAATAATCGCCTTTCAAGTCAATCTGCTTGCCGCTTTTGTCTTCAGCTTTCAGTAAAACCTCCTTGCCTTTGTTTTCAATCGAAGTGACTTTGTGGCCGAGGAAAAACTCCATCCCAAGTTTTTTGGTAGCCTTTTGCAGCTCTTTACCCATTGTGCTATCCATCGTTGGAATAATGCTATCCAGAAATTCTACCACCGTTACCTTAGAACCAATGCGGGCATAAACCGATCCCAACTCCATTCCAATAACGCCTCCACCCACAACAATCAGGTGCTTGGGAATTTCTTTTAACTCCAATGCTTCCGTGCTGGAGATGATGCGCTTCTTATCAAAAGGCGCAAACGGAAGGGGTGTTGGTTTTGAACCCGTTGCGATAATAATCTTTTCACCTGTTATGGTTTTTTCCTTTCCATCAGCCGGTGTGATTTTGATGGTGTTCTTATCTACAAACGAACCCACTCCTGTATGCACATCGATTTTATTTTTCTTCATGAGAAAAGCAATGCCATCGACATTGGCTTTCACCACGCCTGATTTGCGCTTGATCATTTGCGCCAGGTTGGCTTTTGGCTTAGCGATATCGATTCCATGTTCAGCAAAAGTATGCTCCGCGTTATGGAAATGTTCAGATGAATCAAGCAATGCCTTGGATGGAATACAGCCCACATTTAAACATGTACCACCAAGGGTATTGTATTTTTCAACGATGGCCGTTTTCATTCCGAGCTGTGCACAGCGAATGGCTGCCACATAACCTCCGGGACCAGAACCAATAACGATAACTTGATAATTCATAAACAGATATTTTTAGCGGGTTTTATTTAAAAATGAAATTCAGAGCGTTATACACCCAGTATCAACCTTCCCGGATCTTCCAGCATTTCTTTTACGCGATACAGGAAGCTTACCGACTCACGACCGTCAATAATGCGGTGATCGTATGAAAGTGCTACATACATTACCGGGGTGATCACCACTTGACCATTTTTCACTACAGGTCGCTCTACAATATTGTGCATACCTAAAATTGCCGATTGTGGCGGATTGATAATAGGCGTTGATAACATCGAACCAAATACACCTCCGTTGGTGATGGAGAATGTACCTCCCGTCATTTCATCAATGGAGAGTTTACCATCACGACCGCGTGCAGCCAGCCTACCGATTTCCGCTTCAATCTGATCGAATGAAAGGGCTTCTGCATTGCGGATAACCGGAACCACCAAACCGCGCGGTGTAGAAACGGCAATGGAAATGTCGCAGTAATCGTGGTAAATGATTTCATCACCATTTATTTGAGCGTTTACCGCAGGCCATTCTTTCAACGCCTGGCAAACCGCTTTTGTGAAGAACGACATAAAGCCCAACCCTACGCCATACTTCTCTTTGAACTTGTCTTTGTATTTGGCACGCATATCCATGATGGGCTTCATGTCAACTTCGTTGAACGTAGTAAGCATGGCCGTTTCGTTTTTCACCGAAACCAACCTGCGTGCGATCGTTTTGCGCAACGAAGTCATCTTCTCCTTGCGCTGATTGCGGGAAACACCTCCACCAATTACCGGAGGACCGGATGCTGCTTGCTTGGCAGGCTCCTGCTTTGCGCCTTGCTGTGCCTTGGTAGCATCTTCCTTTGTGATTCTGCCGCCCACGCCAGAACCCTGAACCTGTGAAGCGGAAATCCCCTTTTCATCCAAAATTTTTGCTGCTGCCGGAGATGGATGGCCGGAGGCGTATGATTTATCAGAAGCGGAAGATTGAGACGATGAAGCTGATTGTGTGGAAGACGAAGATTCCGACTTAACAGGCTCACCTTCCATCACTTCAATCTTACAAATCAAACCCCCAATCGGAAGGGTTTCCTTTTCCTTTGCTACAATTTTTAGAATGCCATTTGCCTCAGCCGGAAGTTCAAAGGTAGCCTTGTCGGATTCTACCTCGGCAATTACTTCATCAAGCTTTACAAAATCACCATCTTTTTTCAGCCAGGTGGATATCGTTACTTCCGTAATAGACTCCCCTACCGCAGGCACTTTCATCTCTTTCACTTCACCGGTAGATTTTGGAGCCTCTTTCTTTGATTCAGCAGCAGGTTTACTTTCCTCCTTGCCTTTTGACGAACCCGCATTTGCAGACTCTTCAATTTCACAAATCAATTCTCCGATGGGAACGGCATCGCCTTGTTGCTTTTTAATGCGAAGCACACCGGCAGCAGGTGCTGTCAGTTCAAAGGTGGCCTTATCGGATTCCAGTTCAGCAATCACTTCGTCCATCTGCACCACATCTCCATCCTTCTTAAGCCAGTTGGCAATCGTTACTTCGGTAATCGACTCGCCAACAGTGGGTACTTTTACTTGTATAGCCATGGTTTGATTTTACAGTTTATGGTTTGAGGGTTGATTAAATTTCAAAAGCAAGCGAGATAATTTTCTCCTGTTCAGATTTATGCACTTTGGAATATCCGGTTGCCGGAGAGGCGCTTGACTTGCGTGCCACCACTTTCCATTTCTCATCCGGCATAAAGCGTTGTATGTACGCCCAGTATCCCATGTTATAGGGTTCTTCCTGTGCCCAAATCAGTTCCGCATTTTTATACTTCTTCTGTATCTCGCTCACTTGTTGTTTCGGGAATGGATAGAGTTGCTCTAACCTCACAACAGCTGTATTCTTGATTTTTTTCTTTTGCTGATATTCCTGTAAGTCGAAGAATACTTTTCCGGTGCAGAACACCACGCGCTTAACATCTTTTGCATTGGCATTGGTATCATCCAGCACCTCGATGAACGAACCTGATGTGAACTCTTTCATGGGAGAAACAACACTCGGATGACGCAACAACGATTTTGGTGAAAACATCACACAAGGTTTGCGGAATTCCCACTTCACCTGGCGCCTTAACATGTGGAAATAATTGGCGGCTGAGGTGAGGTTAACAACAATCATGTTCAATTCAGCAGCTTGCTGCAGAAAGCGTTCAGGCCTTGCACTTGAGTGCTCCGGTCCCTGGCCCTCATAGCCATGCGGAAGCAACAACACCAATCCGTTTTGGCGTTGCCATTTTGATTCAGCACTGGTTAAAAACTGATCGATAATTACCTGCGCACCGTTTACAAAGTCGCCAAACTGTGCTTCCCATATAACGAGTGCATGCGGGGTGGCCATAGAATACCCATATTCAAACCCCATCACACCAAATTCAGAAAGCAGGGAGTTATACATGTGCAACTTTGCCTGCCCTTCCTCAATATGATTCAGCCCGCAGTACGATTGGTTGGTGTTTACATCCCAGAAGTAAGCGTGACGATGGGAGAACGTTCCCCGTTTTACATCCTGCCCGGACATCCGAACAATATATTTTTCTGAAAGCAATGATCCGAAGGCAAGCAATTCGGCCTCGGCCCAACCCAATGCTTTTGAATCAAAGAAAGCATCTTTGCGATCCTTCAACAGTTTTTCAATTTGCTTGATGGGCTTGAATCCATCAGGAATGGTAGTGAGTGCTCTGCCGACTTTTTCTACAACAGCAGCAGACACACCTGTTTTAGGCGACTGATCAAAATCTTCAGCAACAGCCTTTCGCATCGTTGTCCATTCTTCTTCGCTATCCTGAAACTTATATGGCAGCGGCTTCTGTTTCACTTCATTCAATCTGTCTTGCAATTGGTTTCGGAAATTCTTGTCCATTTCCTCTGCCATGGCTGCACCATCAACTCCACTTGTCGTTAACTTTTTCACGTACACTTCACGCGGGTTCGGATGCTTGGCAATGATGTTGTAAAGTTTTGGCTGTGTGAATTTAGGCTCATCACTTTCGTTATGTCCGTGTCTGCGGTAGCACAACAAATCAATGAAAATGTCCTTGCCAAATTTCTGACGATACTCCACCGCCAGGTTAGCGGCAAATGTTACCGCTTCGGCATCATCACCATTTACGTGCAATACTGGTGCATCAATAATCTTGGAAACATCAGTGCAATAAATTGAAGTACGCGCATCGTCATAATCGGTTGTAAAGCCAACCTGGTTGTTGATTACAAAATGAACAGTTCCTCCGGTTGTATACCCCGGTAATCCCGACATCTGTGCTACTTCATATACAATGCCCTGTCCGGCAACGGCTGCATCGCCATGAATAAGAATGGCCATTGCCTTTTTCAGATCGCCACCAAATTCATCATCAATCTGCCCGCGGGTATACCCCACCACTAACGGATTTACTGCTTCCAGGTGTGATGGGTTGGGCGTAAGCTTTACATAAATCTTTTTTCCGGATGGCGTATCGATTCGGCTGGCATACCCGAGGTGATATTTCACATCACCATCGCCCATGGTGGCATCCGGATTGATGTTCCCTTCAAACTCAGTAAAAATTTGCTCGTATGTTTTTCCCAGAATATTGGAAAGCACATTCAATCTGCCGCGGTGCGCCATACCGATCACTACTTCCTTTACATCAAGTTCAGCCGCTTTGTTGATAATAGCCTGCAACGCAGGAATGGTGTTCTCTCCACCTTCCAAAGAAAATCGCTTTTGTCCTAGGAACTTGGTGTGTAAAAAGTTTTCAAAAACAACGGCCTCATTCAACTTGGCAAGAATTCGTTTGCGTTCTTCCAGGCTTGGGTTATAACTGAAATATTCAGTCTCACATTTGTTAAAGAACCACTGGCGCACATCATCGTTGCGGATGTAGTTGTATTCAAACCCTATCGGGCCGAGGTATACAGCCTTCAGCTTCTCTACAATTTTCTTAAGTGGAGCACGCGACATCCCAATCTCAGCGGCCACATCAAATTCTGTATCCAGGTCGGCATCGGAAAGTCCGAAAAACTTCAGGTCGAAATGAACGTTGTGGTTTCGTCTCTCCCGCACGGGGTTAGTCTTGGAGGCCAGGTGGCCAAAGGAACGATACGCAAAGATCAGGTTACGTACCTGGGTTTCTTTGATAGATTGGGTATCAGCTGTACCTGCTGCCCCACCATTTTCTCCAAATCGCTGTATGGAGAATTCGTACCCCTCAAAAAACTTTTGCCAGGTTTGGTCCACGCTGGAGGGGTCATTTTTATAATTTTGATAGAGTTGGTCGAGATAACCAACATCGGCATTGGAGATGTAGGAGTATTTATCCATGGTTTAAAAAGGGATGAGAAATCAAATGTATTGAACCCTGTTTGGATAAAAAAATTGAATAATCGCGTAAGCAAATACTTAAATCTTTAATCTCTTAAGTCTTTCTTTTTCAGTTAGATTGTTGTGCAGGCAAAATCTCCTATATTTGCAGCCCTAATTATAAACCGGACGAGTTCCACAAAAACTGAAAGAAAATGGCAGTTAAGATCAGATTGGCCCGCAGAGGCCGCAAAAAACTGGCAAGATTCGATGTAATCATAGCCGATGCCAGGGCACCACGCGATGGTCGCTTTATTGAAAAAATCGGCACGTACAATCCGCTAACCGTTCCTGCATCCATTGATTTGGATGAAGAAAAGGCCTTTCAATGGCTGATGAATGGCGCTCAACCCAGCGATACCGTGAAGGCAATGCTTTCATACCGTGGTATTATGTTGCGCAAACACCTGCAAATTGGTGTTATCAAAGGTGCCATATCGCAGGAAGAGGCTGACCGCAAGCTAAACGAATGGAAACAGGCCAAAGAAGCTAAAATTCAAGGTCGTGTGGATAAGTTGGCTGGTGATAAGGAAGCCAAAGCTAAAGCCCGCAAGGAAGCTGAATCTAAAATCAAAGAGGCGCGCGCTGAGGCTATCCGCAAGAAGGCAGAAGCCGCTGCTGCAACACCTGCAGAGGCAAGTGCAGAAGCCCCTGCTGCTGAAGGTGAGGGTTCAGCTGAGCCTACGGCAGAAGCATAAAATTCTGAATTCAGATTTCATTCAAATGCCAGTGCTGAAATTCGGTACTGGCATTTTTGTTTTCGATATCGACCCCTAACCGCAGAAGGTTGTATTTTTAGTAAAATGAAAAAAGAAAACTGTTTCAAGGCAGGTTTTATTATGCGGCCTCACGGACTGAAAGGCGAGGTAACCGTATCACTCGATCCGGATTCTCCTTCAGATTGGGAAACCTTAAAGACCGTTTTCATTGATCAGCGAAATACATTGGTTCCCTATTTCATTGAATACGCCTCCGTAAAAAGCGACAAGGCTTTTGTAAAGTTCGAAGATGTTTCTACTCCGGAGGCAGCAGCCGGTTTAAAAAATCTTTCCATCTATCTTGAAAAAGCTTCAAGGCCCAAACTCCAGACTGGTGATTTTTACGATGATGAAATTATTGGCTTTCAGGTGCAAGATGATACAGCAGGATTGCTGGGCGTGGTAAAAGAAATTGAACGGGCGGGCATGAACCGGTTTATTCTTGTTGACTATGCAGAAAAAGAAGTGATGATACCCGCTCAGCCACCATTACTGAAATCCATCAACCGATCGAAAAAAGTAATATCAGTAAATCTACCTGATGGATTTTTAGATATTTGACCATGCACATCTCCATCATTACCGTTCTGCCCCGCTTGATTGAAAGTCCGTTTAATGACTCCATTCTTAAGCGTGCACAAACCAAAGGACTGGTGCAGGTTGAGATTATTGATTTACGGCAATATGCTTCCGGAAAACACAAGTCGGTTGACGACTATGCCTTTGGTGGTGGTGCCGGCATGGTGATGATGATTGAACCCATCGACCGATGCATTTCCGAGTTGAAATCGAAACGACATTATGATGAAGTTATTTACATGAGTCCGGATGGTGAGTTATTTACCCAATCCATAGCTAACGAACTCAGCATAAAACAAAACCTCATCTTGCTGTGCGGCCACTACAAAGGTGTGGATGAACGCGTACGCGAACACTTAATTACCCGCGAAATCAGCATTGGCGATTATGTATTATCCGGTGGTGAACTGGCAGCCGCTGTCGTGTCGGATGCGGTCATCCGGTTGATTCCCGGTGTTCTTTCCGATGAAACCTCTGCCCTCACGGACTCCTTTCAGGATGGGCTGGTGGCGCCACCCGTTTACACACGTCCAGCGGAATACAAAGGCTGGGAAGTACCGGATGTTTTGCTTTCAGGCGACCATGCCAAAATCGAGGAATGGAAACACGAAAAAGCCCTGGAAAGAACCCAAAAAAGGCGCCCGAATCTGTTAAAATAGCCAAAACGGGCGTTTTAAGCTGGAAAAAACATTGTTTACCCGCTTCGAAAATCTCAATTCTTTCCCTACATTTGCAGTCCGTTTTTGAAAACACGCTATTATGGCCGATTTAATTAAAGTTGTTGAGCAGGAATATGCTGCCGCACGTGAGAAAATGCCTGCTTTTAAAGCTGGTGATACCGTAAACGTTCACGTAAAAATCAAAGAAGGAAACAAGGAACGCGTTCAGCAGTTCCAGGGAGTGGTTATCCAGCGCAGGGGCTATGGCACCAATGGTGAGACCTTTACCGTGCGTAAAATCTCCAATGGTATTGGTGTGGAGCGTATTTTCCCGGTTACTTCACCCAGCGTTGATAAGGTTGAAGTAATTAAGCAGGGTAAGGTTCGCAGAGCGAAACTTTACTACATGAAGGGCCGTCAGGGTAAATCAGCCAGAATCAAGGAAAAGATCTGATTTTCAGATAATTATAAACTTAAAAAGCCACCTTCCAAGTGGCTTTTTTTGTATGCAAACGTTACCGTTAAAACCCCTTAATTGGGCGATGTTACTTTTAAATAATTGATAACTTTGCTTCCCTACTTTTTAACACAACTATGGCGAAACAGAGCATTTCTAAAATCCTTGGCAAAGACGCCAAATTCCTTCTTGATCATAAAAGCAAAACCATCGCAGCCAATCAAATTCATGCCCCCGGACCTGACTTTGTAGACCGTGTTTTTGCACAATCGAACCGCACTCCGCAAACACTACGCAGTCTGCAAACCATGTTTGATCGCGGGCGTTTGGGTGGAACTGGTTTTCTTTCCATTCTTCCGATTGACCAAGGAATTGAACACAGTGCCGGTGCATCTTTTGCCAAGAACCCAGCCTACTTCGATCCGGAAAACATAGTGAAGCTTGCTATTGAAGGAGGTTGTAATGCAGTAGCGACAACCTATGGTGTATTGGCCATGATGTCGCGCAAGTATGCGCACAAGATACCCTTCATTGTAAAGATCAATCATAACGAATTACTTACATACCCCAACAAGCATGACCAGATCATGTTTGGTTCGGTTGAAGAAGCCTGGAACCTGGGCGCAGTAGCCGTAGGTGCTACCATCTATTTCGGTTCGGATAACTCTACGCGTCAGATACAGGAAGTGGCTGCCGCTTTTGAGCGTGCGCATGAATTAGGAATGGGTACTATCCTTTGGTGCTACATCCGGAATAACGCCTTCAAGCAAGGCGGAAAAGACTATCATGTTTCGGCTGACCTTACCGGCCAGGCGAATCACCTGGGTGTAACCATTCAGGCAGATATCATCAAGCAAAAGCTTGCTGAAAACAATGGAGGCTACAAAGCACTCAACACGGGTGGCAGCAGCTATGGAAAACTGGATGAACGCATTTATACACACCTGACATCTGAGCACCCGATCGACTTGTGCCGCTACCAGGTAGCCAATTGTTATATGGGGCGTGCCGGTTTGATCAACTCTGGTGGTGAATCAAAAGGTGCCAGCGATTTGGCTGATGCCGTACGTACTGCAGTAATTAACAAACGTGCCGGTGGCATGGGCTTAATATCCGGAAGAAAAGCATTTCAACGTCCTTTAAAAGAAGGTGTAGAAATTTTGAATGCCATACAGGATGTTTACCTGGATAAGAATATAGACCTCGCGTAATTTAAACAACACAGCTTTGGAAGAAACTATGTCGTGGTTTAACAGAACCGATAAAGGAATTCTCACCCCAACGGAATCGAAACGCGAAGTTCCTGACGGACTTTGGTTCAAATCTCCGGGCGGAAAAATTATTCACACACGTGAACTGAAGAACAATGCCTTTGTGGTACCTGAAGAGGACTACCACGTGCGCGTAGGCTCGAAAGAGTACTTCGAAATTCTTTTTGATGACGGTGCCTTCACCGAACTGGATCCAAACATGGAGTCGGCCGACCCGCTGAAGTTTAAGGACACGAAAGCTTATCCGAAGCGGATTAAAGAAACGCAGGAAAAAACCGAACTCAAAGATGCCGTGCGCACAGCCCACGGCAAAATGAGCGGTTTGGATATTGTGGTAGCTTGTATGGATTTCAGCTTTATTGGAGGATCCATGGGTTCAGTAGTAGGGGAAAAAATTGCCCGCGCTATGGATCATTCCCTGAAACACAAGAAACCCTTTTTGATGATTTCGCGCTCAGGTGGTGCACGCATGATGGAAGCTGGCTTATCATTGATGCAGATGGCTAAAACATCCGCCAAAATTGCGCTGCTTGACCAAGCGGGTATTCCGTATATCTCATTAATGACCGATCCTACCACTGGCGGTGTAACCGCATCGTACGCCATGTTAGGCGATTTTAACATTGCAGAACCCGGAGCACTCATCGGCTTTGCAGGCCCTCGTGTTATCCGCGAAACCATCGGCAAAGACCTGCCTAAAGGCTTTCAAAGTGCCGAGTTTGTGTTGGACCACGGCTTCCTGGATTTTATTGTTGACCGGAGGAATTTGAAGAGTAAGTTGACTACGCTGCTGAAGATGTTGGAAGGATAAGGTCTTATTCTCTAAAATTTTTTGATTGTTTGATGGATAAGCCTGCAAAGTCAAACACATTGAAAAAAGAAATGACTGCCCTGAAGCAGTCATTTCTAAAATAATGTTGATAGTCTAATCTCTGATTAATTATAACCCGAATTTTGAATCAGGTTCGGATTCACATTGATATCGCGCTGCGGTATCGGAAAAATCAGCTTGTCACTATCGTAAGGAAAAACCAAAGCTCCCTCAACAATGGATTCTTGCAGACGTTTCGCGTCATGAAGACGCTCTCCTTCATGAGCAAGCTCCAACTTTCTTTCCAATAAAATATCAGCTAATGTGATTGTTCCTATTGGAGGAAGACCAACGCGATCTCTGATAACATCGTCAATATCTTCAGCGGGCGTTGCCCCCACAGATGTACCGAGACGTTGATTACATTCTGCACGGGTCAGATACATCTCTGCCAACCGAATTACTTTTACATTTCCAAACTGGTTAGTCCACTTTCCAGAACGTGTTTCACCTGTACCTGGGTCAGCAAAGAAAAAATCCAAACGATCATCATCAACCTCATAAAGGTCAAGATGAGCTGTTTGAATTTCAATATCACCTCGTCCTCCGGATGCTGTGGGGGCAAAAAATGTCACCATATTATTTACCCCATCAACCGTGCTAACTGGAATATCAAATATATCCTCAGCAGTGGTTCCGGTATTGAAACAGTTGGCATAGGTGGGAAGTAAAGAATAATTACCCGATGTAATCACTCTATTGGCTGCATCTCTGGCATTGGCATAATCTGCCATTTGTAAATACACCCGGGAAAGAAATGCAGCAGCTGCCTCCTTTGTAGCTTTTCCAGGACTTGGCCCTTCAGCAAGCTTTGTTTCAGCGCTCGATAGGTCTGCCACAATTTGCGTATAAACCTCCTGTACGGTAGCACGAGGAACGAACGCAACACTATTTCTATCCTCTGTCAACATCAACGGTACACCAAGATTTGTGCTTACACTTCCGGCTGAATAAGGTTTTGCAAAGAATTTGATAAGCTCGAAATAGGAAACGCCTCTCAAAAATAACGCCTCACCTTCTACTTGATCGCGATCTTCCTCGTTCACAACATCAAGTGCACTTAATACGTTATTGGTAACATTAATTGTATTATATGCGTTTGTCCACAATGCAGCTACATCAGCATTCAGTGTAATCATCTCTTTACGGTAAATGTCAGCAACATCATTAAATGTTCCGGAAAATACGATTTCACCATTTGCCGCTAAAATTTCACTATTTCTAAATGTATTTCCACCAAAGAACGCTCCAGCAGAAAGTCCGTTATATGCACCCAACAATGTGGTCTTAACATTTTTATCATTTGCCAGAGCTACTGCATCACCTGTATTGTTTGGATCAACAGGCTCTAGTTTGTCTTCACAGGAAACCCCAATGAAGAAAAACGTGATAAGGATAAGTAATCTATAATTTGTTGTCTTCATGTTCTGTAATTTTTAAAAACCAACTTTTAATCCAACAGTAAAGTTCTTAGGCTGAGGTGCAGCATAAAAATCGTTTCCAAGATTTACGTTACTGGCATTAAAGTCAGTATTCACTTCAGGATCCCAACCCTTATAATCTGTAAAAGTTAACAAATTTTGGCCTGTAATGTAAATACGGGCACTACTAAGAGACAGTCTGTTAGCTATGGAAACAGGAACATTATACGCAACGGTTAATGTCTTTAATCTCATGTATGAACCATCATACAAAAAACGACTTGACGACTGAGCTCCATTGTTTCCATAAAGTCGAGCTTGAGGTACATCTGTAATGTCGCCCGGATTTCTCCAACGCCTCATCTGATCAGCGGTTGAATTATCCTCATATCTTCCGTTGGCTGACATAAAGCTACCGGCTCCATCAAAAATCTTATTACCTGTTACGCCTTGAAATAAAACAGAAAGCTCAATTCCCTTGTAAGAGACATTGGCATTAAATCCATAAATCCCCGTTGGAGTCGGGTTTCCAAGTACAATAGATTCTGCCGAATTGAATACCCGTGTAACGTAGCGATCACCATAAACACCGTTTGGAACAATAAACGCGGTTCCATTGTCAATTTCAGTTTGAGTGGGCGTTCTATTCAGGAAGAAGAGTGCATCACCGTTAGCCGGATTTGCTCCAGCATATTCCCGTCCGTAAAATGCTCCAATGGGCTGGCCAACAATTACAGCATTTAAGAAACGTGAACCTGTTGGACCAATACGAGTTTCGTCCCCATTCAAACTTAATATCTTGTTTTGGTTCGTTGCATAATTACCTCCGATACTAATTGACCAGTCTGCATTTTTTAATACAGAATAATTTAGAACAATTTCGAAGCCCTTATTCTCCAAACTACCAACGTTTCTAAATTGGGTTGTAAAGCCTGAAGTTGAGGGAACGGGAGTATTTAGCAATAAATCTGTTGTCTGTTTGTTATAATAATCTATTTCACCCGTAAGTCTATCATTGAAAAGACCAAAATCAAAACCAATATCAAATTGCGCTGTCTTTTCCCAACGTAATTCAGGATTAGGTATTTGCGAGGGGGTCAGTCCGGATTCTCCACCATAGGCAACTCCAGAATATT
Organism: uncultured Roseivirgaceae bacterium; assembly: GCA_964419145.1. GTDB lineage: Bacteria > Bacteroidota > Bacteroidia > Cytophagales > Cyclobacteriaceae > UBA2336. Next base: position 134,497 of record CAYQOM010000001.1, read on the forward strand.
GAGCCAAATATCTGTAATTCGGTATTCCTGCATTTCCAGTAAACCCATAGCTTGCTCTGAATTTAAGGAAACTGACTGTACTCTGGTTACTGAGGAAATTTTCCTGACTCAAGATCCACCCTGCAGAAGCTGCCGGAAAGAAACCATATTTATAATCAGGTCCAAATTTTGATGAAGCATCCGTACGACCACTTAAGCTTAACAGATATCTATCTTTGAACTTATAATTGGCGCGAGCAAAGAAAGAAAGAAAAGCCTCTTCCGCTAGTGTAGACGTAATAAATACAGGCTCTGCCGCAGAGGTTAGCTTCTTTAACTCGGGTAATGGAAAACCCTGACCTTGGGCATCTGTTACATCTATTGACTTCTCCTGAAGTTCTGTTCCACCAATTATCGACAAAGAGTGCTGATCGAATGTTTTGTCATAGGCTACCATTGCTCTGGCTGTATAATTGAAGGCTTGCACCCACCTTGATTGACCATAACCTCCAACTGCGCGACCGGTTTGTGTGAACTCATTTTGGTAACGATCATCATTTTGAGTAAGTAAATCAAAACCATATTCACCAATTACCCGCAAATCGTCCGTTAATTTATAAGTAGCTCCTAATGAAACGATATTTCTAAACACACTCACTAAAAAGTTTGAATTCTCCAACTCGACTGTTGCCGGATAATATGACATAGAAGGATTTATCGCATCGTCAAACAAATTTCCTTGCTTATCCCGTACTGGAGTAATTGGAGCCTGTGCTACAAGCTGAAGCGGAGTAGAAAATGCATTATCAGAAGATAAGCGATTATTCATCGATTTTGATATAGAAATATTGGCTTGGAAACTTAGCTTATCGGTTGCTCTATGGTCAAGATTCAAGCGACCACTCACCCTTTTAAAGCTATTCCCAATTAAGATACCATCCTGATTGGTGTAACCCCCACTGAAAGCAAAAGTAGTTTTCTCATTTCCTCCGCTAGCGGTAAGATCAAATGAAGTAATATTCGCTTTTTGATATGCCTCCTTTTCCCAATCTGTATCAGTCTCAAGTGTTCGCCAATCCGTGTCTCCTCCTAAATAATCCATATATCCTTCCCAAAACTCTAACCACGAGCCCGGATAGTCGGCAGGATTATTGATTGGATCAAAGCCATCAGCTAAATCATTATTATATGCTGACTCTCGCATCAACTCAACATATTGCTCTGAGTTCAGGAAATCTCTGTTCCTTGTAGGTTTACTACTGCCATATTGAAAATTGGCTGTAAAATTTGTCTTTCCTGCTTTTCCACGCTTTGTGGTGATTAGCACAACTCCATTAGCACCTCGAGACCCATACAATGCGGAGGCTGATGCATCTTTCAAAATTTCAATTGACTCAATATCATTAAAATTGATGTCGGCTAAAGCATTAGTGGCCGACTCATTACTGGAAAAGTTATCGGCATTTACAATCATTCCATCCACAACATAAAGCGGTTCATTGCTGGCAGAAATAGATGACGAGCCACGAATCCGTATATTCATTCCCTGACCTAGCTTTCCATTTTGTGAGGTAACCAAAACACCTGCAGCTCTTCCTTGAAGTGCTTGCTCAAACGTTGTAACCGGTACATTCTGAATAGCATTACCACTAACCTTAGCAATATTACCGGTAAGGTCTTGCTTAATTTGAGTACCGTAACCCGTTACTACAACTTCAGAAAGCTGTGTGATATCAGAGGTCAACTGAACATCTACAACTGACCTGGATCCCACTGATACTTCAGCATTTACATAACCAATAAATGAAAATGTCAAAATTGCTTCATCTGAAGAAACGCGAATGCTGTAATTTCCATTCACATCGGTTGCTGTACCCACCGAAGTGCCTTTCACAACAACGTTAACCCCCGGTATCGGGGCATCATCTTCCTGCGAAGTCACCCTTCCGGTAACTACACGCTCTTGCGCTGTAGCTGTATAGCCAAGCCCAAAGAGAAAAAATACTAGTAAAATTCTTCTCATATGTTAAGATTTATGTTTAAAAATCATTAATAAAGATACATTATAATATTATTTAGGCCATCAACCTGCTAATTAATTATTTAGAAAACCCTTACAAGTGTTTGTGTTTGTTACAGTCCATTAGTTTTTCAATTTCAAATTCGGACACCTCAGGTTTATCATGCACTTTCACTGGAGACTCAAAAAAAAGGACTGCCTTAGGGGCAGTCCTTTCAAAAAAGACATTCAAAACTTTGACTATTCTACATCCCACCAAACGCGTCCGGTAAGATCATCAGCCGTAAATCCTTGTCTGCTCAGCGCAGCCGCATGGTTTTCACTGTTTGCGTTTGCCTCGGCAGTACCATAAGCTTGTCTTCTTGGTATTTCACCATTTGGAGTAAGTGCATTGTCACCAGGAGCTAAGTCGGGGAAGCCCGTTCTGCGCCACTCGGCCCATGCCTCGTATCCATTGGGGAAAATGGCAATCCATTTTTGTGTAATGATTTGCTCAAGGGCACGACCTGCATCGTACGCAACCTCACTATTTGTAATGTAGTTAGCGTAGCCGGCACCAACACCATGTTGACTCAATGAGGCCTGAATACCTGCCTCATAATATTGTTGCGCTGTTAAAGGAGCTGAGTTAATCCAGCCATTTAATCTCCCCTCAGCCAGAATGAAGGCAACATGAGCCGAAGTATAAATGAAGGCAGGTGAAGTTCTCTGACGAAAAGCATTACCTAAGAAAGAAACTTCTGCAGCAGAAACTGATCCTGCGTTGGCCTCACTTAGTCCATATGGCATACCGATGTACGTACTTGCAGTATTCTCGATCGGGTTTGCATAAACTGGAAGGCGAGGGTCGGCAACTACATCCAGTTTGCCAGTCTCGGTTTTATAAGGATGTGAAGCACTATAGAAGCTTAAGTGAGGGCTTGTATAGGTATCCAATTGCATCATATTCATAAGCGGATCTGCAATCACCCAGTCAGCACGTCCTGCGGTCACAAATGAATTGTAGTACGGGTTCTCATAGGTTTGAACATTCTGGTAGCTGTATTTGATATTCTCTGAGTTATCTAAGGCAATTACACCTGCATTGAAAGCGCTGGCAAATTCAGTAGCAGCTTTTGTAGGATTAACTTTAGATAGTCTTAACGCTGCATTTAACCTGATTGTATTCGCGAATTTAACCCACATGGCCATATTACCTCCCAAAATAATATCTCCTCTGAGATTCGTATTAGGCACTGCGGTATTGATTGCCGCCACAGCGTCTTTCAGTGCCTGGATACAACCATCGTAGATATCTTCTTGAGAATCGAACGCAGGTAATAACAAACCGGAAGCACCTTGCAATGCCTCAGAATAAGGCAAGTCACCCCAACGATCAGTCATATGCAAGTAGTAATATGACATCAGAATTTTGGCAACCGCTATCTGATTTGCATTCAATCCGTCAACTACCACTAAGTTTGGTGTTTCGGTATTCATTTCAATTATCTTTTGCAAATCCATCAAAGGGCCATTATATAACCCGTCAGTGGCAAAATTTATCGTCACATAATTATCGGCAGACGTATACTGCTTATTCGAAATGTGCTGCGCATAAAGTGCACCTTGCGTAGAAAGAATAAGCCCACCTATTGAGATCATGCTATTCGTTAGCAATGCCCGCGTTGTAGGTGTTGTCGCCTGATTAGGGTTTACGTTCAGATCGCCAAAATCATCCCAATTACACGAGGAAAATACCAAGGCAACTGAAATTGTTATTACTGTTAATATCTTTTTCATATTCATATTCATTAGAATTTAAGTCTTATATCAATACCAAGACTTCTTGTTCCAGGCAGGTTACCACTTTCAACCCACGATCCATTGTTACGTGCTTCTACGGTATCACCACCAATTTCCGATGGATCAATGCCTTCAACTTTTGAATAAAGAAGGAAAGGATTATTGGCTACCAATGCAACAGATGCACCTTTCACAAATCTGGTTTTCGAAAGGATACTAGAAGGAATATTGTATCCAATACGCAATTCGCGCATTTTCACAAATGTGGCATCATAAATCCATTGTTCTGAAACACCAAACAATGACTTCCAATACTGATCAGCTGTCAGGTAAATATTATTAGGTGTTCCATCAGCAAACACACCACCAAAAGTCAATCCACCTCCCTCTGCCGGGGTATCCCGCATCGGATTTCCTTTATCGTTATTACCAACAGTTTGTGTTGTTAGTCCTGAATATGCACCGAACATACGGCTGATCGACATAAAATTGCCTCCAATCTGATAATCAATTGTAAAGGCGAGTTCAAAGTTTTTATACGTTAACCGGTTAAACATACCACCAGTAAAGTCAGGCAAAATTTTACCAATATCCTGGTTTGCGTCTGTCAATGGTCGGCCAGTTGCATTTACAATCACATTACCATTCTCATCTCTGCGAATCTTACGTCCAACAATTATACCCCATTCTGAATCTCTGCGGGCAAGAGCCTGACCATCCCAACCACCAAGAGTTGATGTTCCACGAAATGCGTTACCTAATGCAAAAGATTGCACACCATAACCTAACTCCTCAATGTGAACATAATTGTTGGCAATGTTAAAGTTCACATCCCAAGTCAAGCCGTTTGCGTTTTTAACCGGAGTTCCCCCAATGGATAACTCCCAACCTCTGGTATATGAGTTGATGGAGTTAGTTAAAAATGAACTTCCGCCAGAAGAAGAAGGGATGGGTACATTCAACAATTCTCCTTGATTATCCTGATAATAATAGGATAATTCTGTAGTGATTCTGTTATCCAAAAAGCCCAACTCAAGACCAACTTCAATGGAACCAGTAGTTGCAGGTTCAAGATTTGGATCAATCAAAGAATTTGGAACTCCCGTGATGGGGTTACCAGCAAATGCCGTTCCCAGTGCGTATGTTGGTGCTGCACTATATACCCCAATTTGGTTACCAACTTTTGCATAACTGGCTCTAACCTTTCCGAATGAAAGCCAAGGTAAATCAGTAACTTCTGAAAAGACAAACGATGTAGAAATGGAGGGATATAAGAATGCATTATCACCATTCCGCAATCTTGAATCATGTTCTGTTCGGAATGTTGCATCCAAAAACACAGTTCTCCTCCAATCGAAAGATACTGACCCGAAATAACTATTCACCTTGTATTTTTCCAGGTAATTACCTGGAAGGATGACATCTGAAGAGTTACTTACGTTGTATAGGTCAGGAATTGCAAGACCACCAGAGGTCTGAGCGTTGATATAATCACGGGTGTTTGTTCTGTAAATAATACCCGCCATGGCAACCAAAGAGAAATCGCCAAATTGTTTTTCGTAATTCAACATTGCCTGGATATTATCCTCAACCCGCTTATCGCTATACGTTCTGAAGAAGGCCGGGCCAATTTTCAAATCAGCATCCCTGCGATCATAAAAAACTTCATTTCTACTACTCCGCATCAAATCAACTGATGCTTTAAGTTTTGGTAGAATCTCATATGTAACAGCAAATCTTGAACTTAACACATCCCTATTCCACTCACTATAGGCAGCATATAAATACGTGTATGGGTTATCCCAATATAGTGGTGTGGAATTTGTTGGAGAGTTAATGTTCCAAGAAGTATAGCGGCCGTCTGGCATTTTCCAGTATTTTTTCAGATCTGCTGTATTAAGCTGGCGCTGGTACCACTGGTTAAAGTTCGATCCTATACTATTATATCCTTCAAAGAGATTGCCTTTAGTATATGATTCGCTGTAATTGGCAAAAGCTTGTACCTCCAACTTTTCAGAGAGCTTTGCTCTGAAATTTATGTTTAGGAAAAGCTTATCCTGATTCGTGTTCTCCATTATACCAGTTCTGGTTGAACGGGTTATGGTTGTGTTAAGGGAATACTTTTCACCGCTTTTTCCAATATTTAAGCCTGTATTATTCATTACTCCTGTCCGGAAAAAATCACGTACGTTATCTGGCTGCGGTGACCAAGGGTGTGCTTGTCCATAATTAGCTGTACCCGGAGTAAAAGAATCCCACTGACCAACCATACGACCGTCTAGTCTGGGACCCCAACTTTCGTCAGCACTGAAATAGGAATAAGGCGTTCCATCCAAGCCAGCTAGCTCAGGTGCATGTATAGCAGGATTATATGCGAAAATGTCAAAATCCTGGTCATAGCCACCACCATATTCGTTTTGAAATTCCGGCAGAATATAAACCCGTTCCATTGTGGTGGTTTGGCTTACATCAATTGAAACCTGATCTCCACGCCCTCCGCTTTTTGAGGTTAGCACAACCACACCATCACGGGCACGGTTACCATACAAGGCGGCTGCATTCGCGCCCTTAAGCACGTTCACACTTTGAATATTATCCATATTCACCGATGTGGGGTCATTGATAATAATTCCATCCAATACGTACAATGGATCTTGTGCATTTACACCACGAATACCACGTATACGTATTGCAGGTGCTCCAAACTTGGCTCCAGAGCCAGAAACAACCTGAACGCCAGCGATCTTACCAGCAATAGCTGTGTTCAGATTTTGTTCACGAGCTACACGAATATTATCGCCACTAACCTGCTGAGTAGCGTATCCAAGGGATGCCTTATCTCGCTCAATGTTAAGGGCAGTTACCACCACTTCCGAGAGTTGCGTAACATCTAATGAAAGCGCAACATCAACTGTCGTTCTTTCACCAATTTGAACTTCGGAAGTCTGCAAGCCGATAAATGAAAAAACTAGCGATCCTCCGCTAGCCGGGATTCCGCTTAACCTGTAATTTCCGTCTGCATCGGTAGCGGTACCATTTGCAGTTCCTTTTAATAGAACGTTTACACCGGGCAATGGGGATCCGTCATCAGCGGATGTTACCCTACCCGAAACTGTTCGCTCCTGTGCCCAAGCATAAGACACAAACGCGAACAAGAAGTACATGAGTACAATCTTCTTCATATGGTTTAGGTTTAGTTAATAAATAGGTGTTACAAGTTAAGGCAATAATCCGGAGGATTAAAAGAAAATTGGTCAATTTTTGCCCCATTCAAAATAAACAACTAATAAGCTGACCATCAACCAAATGATATTCAATGGTTTTAGTGAAGTTCTAATAAATAAAAAGCCCTCAGGAGATTCCCGAGGGCTAATACTTAATAGTAAGAATAATCTTAGACTTTCTACGCCTCTGCCACCGGCTCAACTGATACAAACGAGCGATTTTCACGTCCTTTTTTAAATACGACTACACCATTTGTTAAGGCAAACAGGGTATGGTCTTTACCCAACCCTACATTTTTACCCGGATGGTGCTTGGTACCGCGCTGGCGCACGATGATATTACCGGCAACCACCTTCTGGCCACCAAATACCTTAACGCCCAATCGTTTACTTTCCGATTCGCGGCCGTTCTTTACTTTACCTTCTCCTTTTTTATGTGCCATCTCTAAATGCTTTAGGAATTAACCAATGCTTTCAATCTGAACCTTCGTGTACTGCTGGCGATGACCGTTTTTCACGGTATAGCCTTTTCTACGCTTCTTTTTAAAGACAATTACCTTATCGCCTTTTACGTGCTCCAGTATCTTACCTGATACCTTCGCGCCTTTAACAGTAGGGGCGCCAATTTCCACTTTTCCATCACGGTCGAGCAGAAGCACCTGATCGAAGTCTACACTTGATCCGGCTTCTCCCTCCAGCTTAGGAGCATAGATATACTGGTCTTTAGCCACTTTGAACTGTGTTCCGGCAATGTTTACAATTGCATACATAGCTTTTCAAAAATTGGACTGCAAAGGTAGAAAAAGAATTTAGATTTCAGAACCGCGGATATGGAAATTGGCCCACTAACCCCTGAAATAAGACCCTTTCGGGGATCAGAAAAAAATAAAAAAAATTTTCTGACCGGTTTTAAGTGAAAGCAGAGCATTGAAAGGCCCTACCAACAACCTAAAACACAACCATTTATAAACCTTCGAAATATGCAAATTCAGCATGAAAACCGAATTTTTGGCCGCTGAACATCTTTTGATTTGTAGCGCTCATTTCAAATATTTGTACGCTTACACAAGCCGGAAAGAGGTGAGTCTTGTTTCCGGTTAATACAAGTAAATTTTTTTGATTTTTTAACCTGGCAACCACGGTGGTACATGCCCCGGCACACCGTCCGCGGAAGTCTGATAAATATTTAAACAACCCTAAAACCCAAGGAAAGATGAGCCATTCTTTACCAGAAGAACCCATTTTGAAGGAAAACAAAGACCGTTTTGTACTCTTCCCAATTCAACAACACGACATCTGGAAATTTTATAAACAGGCTGAAGCCAGCTTTTGGACAGCTGAAGAAATTGACCTGAGCCAGGACCTTACCGACTGGGAAAACCTGAATGACGGTGAGCGCCATTTCATTAAACACGTACTCGCTTTCTTTGCCGCCAGCGATGGTATCGTAAATGAAAACCTGGCCGAGCACTTCGTTTCAGAGGTTCAATACACAGAAGCCAAGTTTTTCTATGGTTTCCAGATTGCCATTGAAAACATTCACTCTGAGACATACTCACTATTAATAGATACGTATGTAAAAGATCCCAAAGAAAAGGACTCTTTATTCCATGCCATCGAAACCATTGACTGCGTAAAGAAAAAAGCAGATTGGGCGTTGCGTTGGATATCGAACGGAAGCTTCCAGGAACGCTTGATCGCCTTTGCCGCTGTAGAGGGCATATTCTTTTCCGGCTCCTTCTGTTCCATTTTCTGGCTGAAGAAACGTGGACTCATGCCGGGCTTGAGCTTCTCTAACGAATTGATTTCCAGAGATGAAGGACTACACTGCGATTTTGCCTGCCACCTCTATACACAACACGTGGTCAGCAAACTGCCAGAGCAAACGGTGATTGACATTATTAAGGATGCCGTTGAAATCGAAAAAGAATTTGTGACCGATGCGCTGCCGGTAAATCTCATTGGAATGAACGCAGAGCTGATGCGTCAATATATTGAGTTTGTGGCTGACCGCTTGTTGAATGAATTAATTGGCAAAAAGGTTTATGGCGCCACCAATCCATTCGATTTTATGGATATGATTTCACTGCGCGGAAAAACAAATTTCTTTGAAAAACGCGTGGCAGAATACCAGAAAGCCGGAGTGTTGAACAGCTCGGAAAAAGATTCGTCTCCGAAGTTTTCACTCAATGAAGATTTTTAATATCTTCAAAACACTTTTCACCATTTTTTAAACTCTTTAAACAACCCTAAGAAATGCTTGTCATAAAAAGAGACGGACGCAGAGAGTCCGTAAAGTTTGACAAAATCACCGCACGCATTGAAAAGCTCTGTTACGGACTGGATACGAAGTATATCAGCCCGGTAGAGGTTGCCATGAAGGTGATTAATGGTTTGTATGATGGCGTAAGCACCGTGCAACTTGATAACCTGGCCGCTGAAACGGCCGCCACGTTAACCACGAAGCACCCCGACTACGCCAAGTTGGCTGCTCGTTTGGCTACGTCCAACCTGCATAAGGTTACCAGCAAGTCTTTTTCCAACACCATGAAGCGCTTGTACACGTACGTGGATCCCAAAACGGGTGAAAACGCGCCCCTCATCTCCAAGGAAACCTGGAAGATTGTGCGCGATCATGCCGCTGAATTGGATGAAGCTATCATTTACGATCGTGATTTCAGCTACGACTACTTCGGCTTTAAAACACTGGAGCGTTCGTACCTGATGAAGATTGATGGTAAGGTGGTGGAACGCCCGCAACACATGTTGATGCGTGTAGCAGTTGGTATTCATGGCGAGGATATTCCCGCAGCCATTGAAACGTACAACCTGCTTTCAGAAAAATGGTTTACGCATGCAACGCCTACGTTGTTCAATGCCGGTACACCTAAGCCACAACTATCGTCATGCTTCCTGCTCACCATGCAGGATGATAGCATTGATGGCATTTACGATACATTAAAACAGTGTGCTAAAATTTCACAATCTGCCGGTGGTATCGGATTAAGCATCCATAACATCCGCGCGAAAGGATCATACATTAAAGGAACAGGTGGAACATCAAACGGTATCGTACCGATGCTCCGCAACTTCGACATGACCGCACGTTATGTGGATCAGGGTGGTGGAAAGCGTAAAGGAAGCTTTGCTATTTATCTTGAACCGTGGCATGCCGATGTGTTCGATTTCCTCGACCTGAAGAAAAATCATGGTAAAGAAGAAATGCGTGCGCGCGATCTGTTCTATGCCATGTGGATACCAGACCTGTTCATGCAGCGCGTGGAAAACAACGAAATGTGGTCACTCTTCTGCCCAAATGAAGCACCCGGCCTGGCCGATGTATGGGGTGAAGAATTTGAACGCCTATATGATAAGTATGAGAAAGAAGGCAAGGCCCGCAAACAAGTAAAAGCACAAGACCTGTGGTTTGAAATTCTGGAGTCGCAAATTGAAACCGGAACACCATACATCTTGTATAAGGATTCCGCCAACAGAAAATCGAACCAGAAAAACCTGGGCACGATCAAGTCGAGCAACCTGTGTACGGAAATTATTGAGTACACCTCCAAAGATGAAGTAGCCGTATGTAACCTCGCCTCATTGGCGTTGCCGAAGTTTGTAACGGAGGATGGCAAGTTTGATCACCAGAAATTATACGAGATCACCAAAGTAGTTACCCGTAACCTCAACAAGGTTATTGATGTGAACTATTACCCGGTTGAAGAAGCGCGCAACTCCAATATGCGCCACCGCCCAATTGGGTTGGGGATACAAGGATTAGCTGATGCCTTTATCATGCTGCGCATGCCTTTCGATTCTGAAGAAGCACGCAGGCTGAATGAAGATATCTTCGAAACCATCTACTTCGGTGCGATGGAGGCCTCTATGGAACTGGCGAAAATTCAGGGACCTTACGAAACCTTCAAAGGCTCTCCGGTGTCAAAAGGTATCTTCCAGTTCGACATGTGGGGCGTGAGTCCTAAGAGCGGGCGCTGGAACTGGGAACAACTGAAGCAGGATGTGAAGAAGCATGGTGTGCGCAACTCCTTGTTGCTGGCCCCGATGCCAACTGCATCTACTTCGCAGATTCTTGGTAACAATGAATGCTTTGAGCCATATACTTCGAACATCTACACCCGCAGAACACTTTCTGGTGAATTTATCATTGCCAACAAGCATTTAATGAAAGACCTGATTGATCTCGGACTGTGGAACGAAACGATGCGTCAAAAACTCATCGCCACCAACGGCTCAGTACAACCCATTCCGGAGATTCCGCAAAACATTAAGGATATCTATAAAACCGTTTGGGAAATTTCTCAAAAAGCAATCATTGATATGTCGGCTGATCGTGGTGCGTACATCTGCCAGTCGCAGAGTTTAAATATCCACCTGAAGGATCCGAACTTCGGTAAACTTACTTCCATGCATTTCTACGCCTGGAAGAAAGGACTGAAAACAGGCATGTACTACCTGCGCTCAACTGCTGCAGCTGATGCCATCAAGTTTACCCTTGACAAAACAGCCATGCAACAAACGGTTACCGCTGAGGCTGCCGTTGGCGCTACGGTTGCAGCAACCAAGCCTGAACCACAAAAGGAGCTGGCATACACGCAAGTGGCCGACTACGAAAAGAAAATGTCGGACATGGCTTGCTCACTGGATAATCCGGATGCGTGCGAGGCGTGTGGAAGCTAATTGGAATAACAGCCCTTCTGTAAAAAGAAGGGCTTTTTTATAAAAAAACCAGACTGATTGCTCAATCTGGTTTCGGTGTTTAAAGAATCAAAAGACTAGCCATCTAATGATTCCTAATTTTGAATTCGATACTTAAAATTAAGAATTCTTTAAACACTGCAAACCTCTGAATCAAAAATCAGTCGAAAATTTTGGATAGGTGGTACTATCCTTAGATTAAATACTATCAACGGCTGACTCTCTACATTTTTCTTCTTTCCAAAATCCGGAAAAACAAGCCTTCACGCTGAAGGTAACACTATGTCATCGTATTTTTTAAACGTAAAATCTAGTAAACAAATGAAGTCAAAAAAGCCGAAAATCTCAGTAAATAAACTCGGGGAGTACATAAAGTCCTCCCCACACAGAAGAAAAACAATTGTAAGGGATCAGAAATACCCTAAAGGATATGTTGTTACTCGTTATGGTAGCGCTCGAAGCGCAATCGTTGATTTTTTTGTAAGAGGACGCGGGGATAAAAAGTTAATTGAGAAAACCATTAAATCTCTAATTCAGAAATCTTATGATTCCAATTCGACATTCAAAAAGCAGGATAATGAATTATCAATAAAGGCTCTTGAGATTTTTTCCAAAACAAGCTTTCCAATCAATCTTAACTTAACAAACACTCCATAAGTAAGTTCGATTCAGATTTAAATAATCTTTTGATCGAAGGTGTTGAGGTTACAGTACAGCCTGATATCATTATCAATGGCAGTATCAATGGTAAATCCTTTGTAGGTGCAATTAAAGTTCATATTTCGAAGACAAATAACTTGGACCCAGAATCCGGAAAATATGTTGCTGCTTTGCTGCATAAATTCCTTGAGAATTCTAGCTCGACCAAGGTTAGACCCGAATTTTGTATTTCACTTGACATCTTTACTGGGCGTTATTTTATCGCTCCACGATCATTTAAATCACTTCGAAAGGATATTGAAGCGGCTTGTTATGAGATACGACTACTTTGGGAGCAATTATAAAATTAGAACCCGGCAAAAACCGGGTTCTTTTCATTTCTCCTCTCCTAGAATTAAAACGGCAAATCATCACTTGAGTTCGAATCCGGCATAAACGATTGATCCGGTGGTGGCGCCATTTCGCGTTGATCCTGTGTGCTCTTCTGAATCTTCCACGCGCGCACATCGGTGTACCAACGGCCGTTGTACTCGCGGCTTTCAATATTGATGGAAGCGGTTATTCTGTCGCCAGGGTTGAGGCGGTTTTCGTCAACCTTTTCACCCCATAACGACAAGCATACTTTTTTGGGGTACTGACCGGGTGTTTCGAGGATGAACTCCTGCTTTTTCCATGTTCCGTTTTTTCCTTGCCCGCTTTGCATGGGCAAAAGCGATACTACTGTTCCTGTTATCTCCATAATCTAAATATTTACAACTATTAAAGTGCGCCTCCTTTGATTTCCTCCACTACCGAAGGATCGAGCAAGGTAGTAACATCTCCTAAATCCGTGGTATTTCCTTCGGCAACTTTTCGCAAAATTCTGCGCATTATTTTTCCGGAGCGCGTTTTGGGCAAACCACTCACAAACTGAATCTTATCGGGCTTGGCAATGGGGCCAATAATTTTTGCCACCAGTTCACGAATTTCTTGTCGTAGTTTTTCTTCCTCGTGTGGTTTATCGTAACAGATCACATATGCATAAATGCCTTGGCCTTTTACATCGTGGGGGTAACCCACTACTGCAGTTTCGCATACAGCCGAGTGTTCATCAACTGCACTTTCAATTTCAGCTGTACCCAAATTATGACCCGACACAATGATCACATCATCCACACGGCCGGTGATGCGGTAATAGCCTTCCGCATCGCGCCTGCATCCATCGCCCGTAAAATATTTTCCCGGAAAGGTAGAGAAATACGTTTCACGAAAACGTTGATGATCGCCATAAATAGTCCGTGCCATTCCCGGCCACGGAAAACCAATGGTCAGTCGTCCTTCGCCCGGTGAAGTAGTTACTTCTTGTCGCTTTTCATCCATAATTACTGGTTGAACGCCCGGCAGTGGAAAGGAAGCAAAAGCGGGTTTGAGTTTGGTGATGTGTGCGATTGGAGAAATCATGAATCCTCCTGTTTCGGTTTGCCACCACGTATCCACAATCGGGCATTTGCCTCGGCCAATGTGCTCATGATACCAATGCCAGGCCTCTTCATTGATGGGCTCACCCACTGTTCCTAATATGTTTAAGTGATGAAGATCATACTGCTTCACAAAACTTAGTGGCGCTTTTTCTAACGAACGGATGGCCGTGGGTGCCGTATAAAAAATATTCACCCGATGCTTTTCAGCCACATGCCAGAAACGTCCCATATCAGGCCAGGACGGAACGCCCTCAAACATCAAGGTTGTGGCTCCGGCAGACAACGGACCATAAACGATATAGGAGTGCCCGGTAATCCAACCCACATCAGCTGTGCACCAATACACTTGTCCTTCCCGATACTGAAATACCGTGCGAAATGTGAAGTTCGTATACACCATATACCCACCAATGGTGTGTACCATGCCCTTGGGCTTTCCAGTGGAACCTGATGTGTATAAAATAAACAACAGGTCCTCCGCATCCATTTCTTCTGCGGCACAAGCATCCGGCATATTTTTTATTGCTGTCTCCCACCACACATCGCGATCGGCTTTCATAACCACCTTTGAACCTGTGCGTTTTTTTACAAGCACCCTTTCAACGGAAGGACAACTCTCCAGCGCTTCATCCACAATGGCTTTCAGGTTTATAATTTTATCTCCCCGATATGAGCCATCGGCAGTCAGTATCAGTTTACATCCGGCATCATTGATACGATCGATCAATGATCGCGAAGAAAATCCGGCAAAAACAACCGAATGCACGGCCCCGATGCGCGCACACGCCAACATGGCAAACGCCACTTCGGGAATCATCGGCATGTAAATGCAAACCTTATCGCCTTTTTGTACGCCCTGTGCCTTGAGCATATTGGCTACCCGGCACACCTCATGGAATAGTTCCTGGTAAGTAATGTTGCGCGGCTCTTCAGAAGGATCATTCGGCTCCCAGATAATGGCGGTTTGACTAGCTCGTTCAGGTAAATGACGGTCCAGGCAGTTCTCGGTAATGTTCAGTTTTCCTCCAAGAAACCACTTCACTTCAGGTTTATGGAAATCCCATTCCAGCACTTTATCCCATTTCCTTCGCCAGTGAAAACCGTCAGCTACTTCAGCCCAAAAGACTTCGGGGTTTTCAATGCTGTACTGATATTGCTTCCGATAATCCTCTTGTGATTGAATGATCTGCATACTAAGCACTTTACCAGTTCGAAAATCTATTTGTTTTAGGAGAAATGCAAAATAGAATTCCTCAAACGCAGGATGATTAGTCTGACTTAACCTGTTTGTTGCTTTTCAAGAGCAAGTGAAAAATACTTACCATTGCAACTGCCGCCAGGAAATTTAGTGGAAACCAAAGTATCCATCCCCATGGAAATGTCCGAGCCAAAACGACTTCGCCAAAATTGAAAATAATCAGAACAGCCGAAGCAATCCATATCTCATTTTTCTTTTCTATTCGCCACAAGTTGATAGCATATGGTATTGCTGAGACTGCCGGACTTATTAATGAGCAAACCAGTATAATAACTGTGTTAGGAATCAAAGCTGTTCTAATATCCTTATCCTCATACTTAATTCCTTCCTTCGCTACTGAATCAAGTAATTCCTGTCTTACCCCTTCCTCAATACTTAAATTTCGCTTTTGTAATTCATCAATTGCTGCCAGCACTGCCTCAGCCTGAAATAACTCTTTTCTTTCAACTATGGATTTTAGTTCATAATCCGTTTTGCCCACCATTTTTCTGGCAAAGAACTCTTTCATGTGAATCACAGAAAATACTCAACCGCCACCGCCACCAGCGCACCCAATATGGCAACAGTAAGCTTACGGGCGTTGAAGTGATGCTCAGGGCTGCTTTCAAAAACAATGGTTGTAGAGATGTGCAGAAAATTGCCACTCACCAGGGCATAAAGCAACACCAATCCGGATTGGGAAAGAATTTCAGCTTCTACCAGGTAGGCAGAGATTAGCAAGCCGATGGGTGCAGCAATGGAGAAAACGATAAGGTACGGAACTGCTTTTCGCTTCGAATGTAATTGGAATGAAAGCACTGTCATGAGTGCAAAAGCAGCCGGAGCCCGATGCAAGGCAATGCCTAACAACACCGCATTCACATCATATTGAATACCAGAAGCTGGTTGCGCCAGCATGGCACCTTCCAGGAATGCGTGTACACACAACGCCATCAGCAGCACAATGGCCGATACCTGCTCATGATAATGCGAATGTTTGTGATCGTGTACATGATCATGGGTATGAATGTGTCCGTGCTCAACACCTGATGTAAAATGCTCCAGAATCTGTTGCAGAAAAAATCCGCATAACACAAAAAGGCCAATCAATTCCACTTCGCCATGCCCCATGTAGAGTTCCGGTAGAATGTGCACCACGGTAATCCCGAACAGGTAAGCACCGGCAAACACCAATAACAGCCGATAGCTTTTCGTTCTTCCGGTTGGCAGCAGGTAAACCAACAACCCGGAGAGAAGTGGCGTGAAAAACAAGACAAGAAGTTTGAGGGTCATAGATCAGTTGATTTTCACAATCGGTTTTAATGTTTCAGATACAAACACTTCTGTGCCGCCTTCATTATTTGAATAAATGATTAGTCCTTCCAGATCACTGCGATTTTTTAATATTTCGATAGCACGTTCATGGCCCATAACCATAAATGCCGTGGCCCAGGCATCGGCTGTAACGGCATCAGCTGCAAAAACAGATGCACTTAGAATTTCTTTTCGGGCGGGATAGCCCGTTTCCGGATCAATGGTGTGTGAATATTTTTTGCCATCTATTTCCCGATAATTAAAGTAATTGCCTGATGTGGTGAAAGATTTATCTTTTAAAGATGCATACGCTTTGAAAAAA
The DNA here is from genome assembly GCA_964419145.1 of uncultured Roseivirgaceae bacterium. Taxonomy (GTDB): domain Bacteria; phylum Bacteroidota; class Bacteroidia; order Cytophagales; family Cyclobacteriaceae; genus UBA2336. The sequence goes on from CAYQOM010000001.1 coordinate 151,211, forward strand.
AGATTATCACGTGTTGACGCTGGATCTAAAATGCCAATCTCCCAAGGCCTTTTTGTTTTCAGGTTTATACCACAAGCCATGCCTTCACCCCCAATTTCCACCAACATGTTTACAATGCCTTTTGCTTTCAAAAAATCTGTAATCACATCGGCCCCATATCCTTGACCGATGCCACCAAAATCAAGTTGCGTGCGGGCATCGGTTTTCCACACACTGTCGGCATTGAATTGAATTTTTTCAAAACCCACCACATCACGAATGGAATCCACCTGAAAATTATCTGGGTTAAGTGGCTCAGCCGGACCGAAACCCCAGGCATTCACCAAGGGCATTACGGTGGGGTCAAACGCGCCTGAAGATGCTGCGAAAACCTCACGGGATTTTTTGAGCACTGGAAAAAAATAAGGAAGTGAAAATTTAAACCCTTCTCCCCGATTGAATTGGGTGATTTCAGCATTTGGCAAATAGGTGTTGATGCTTTGGTTCACCACTTCGAGCAAGGAATCTACGGAAGGTTTAAAGTTTCTGCCCTGATTGTCAAAATAGGTGATATGATAGGTGGTTCCCATGGTTTTACCTTCAATCAGAATAGCATCGGGAGCCTGGTTTTTCCTGTACAGCCAAACGGCAAAAACAGAAACAATCAATAAAATGCTATAGATGATGTTCTTCTTCCGGTTATCCATGAATTGAAAAAATTGAAGGCGCAAGTTATGGAAATTGTCTAAATGCAACACTGTTGCTTTAAACAAAATACACGTGAATTGAGTACCTTCGCGAAACATCACAGCATGCGCGAGGACTATTTGCAGGGAGATTCAGAAAACCAGACAGCTGCCGAAAAGGAGATTGAAAAGGCGCTCAGGCCACTTTCGTTCCACGATTTTACCGGACAACAAAAGGTAGTTGATAACATTAAAATATTTGTAGAAGCTGCCCGGCAACGGAATGAATCGTTGGATCACGTGCTGTTGCATGGCCCTCCGGGACTGGGTAAAACTACCTTGTCGTACATCATTGCCAACGAGCTCGAAACCAACATCAAAATCACATCCGGCCCTGTACTGGACAAACCCAGCGACCTGGCCGGTTTGCTCACCAACCTGGAAACAAACGATGTATTGTTTATCGATGAGATTCACCGGCTGAATCCAATTGTAGAGGAGTATTTGTACTCCGCTATGGAAGATTTCAAAATCGACATCATGCTGGATACCGGCCCGAATGCTCGCTCAATTCAGATTGGGTTGAATCCCTTTACATTGATAGGCGCCACCACGCGTGCCGGGTTATTAACTTCGCCACTCCGGGCGCGCTTTGGTATCAATGCACGATTGGAATATTACGATTCAACGCTGCTTCAAAAAATTATCAATCGTTCTGCTACCATCTTAAATACTCCGATTGATACAGAAGCTGCTTTTGAAATTGCACGAAGAAGCAGAGGAACACCACGTATTGCCAACAACCTGCTGCGCAGAACTCGCGACTTTGCCCAAATAAAAGGCGATGGAACGATAACCCTTGCCATTGCACAATTGGCGCTGAATGCACTTGATGTAGATGAACACGGGCTGGATGATATGGATAACCGCATTCTGCTTACCATCATTGAAAAGTTTAAAGGCGGGCCGGTGGGGATCTCCACGATTGCTACTGCTGTTGGTGAAGAGGGTGAAACCATTGAAGAAGTGTACGAACCCTTTCTGATTCAGGAAGGATACATCAAACGAACATCACGCGGACGTGAGGCAACGGAGTTAGCGTACAAGCATCTGAAAATAGTTCCTCCGCAAAGCAAACGGCCGGGTTTGTTCGATTGATATCTGCCACGAAGACACCAAGACACAATGGAATTTGAAGCCTTGACTGATGAAGAAGAAAAAATTGGTAAAGCCATTGTGAATGCCGCTTTTAAAATTCATAAAGAACTTGGTCCCGGTTTGCTGGAAAAGATATACGAGGTTTGCCTTGCACACGAATTGAGAAAAGATTGGGAGGTGGCTCGTCAGGTTGACATACCAATTGTATACGATGGGATTGTTTTTGATGAGGGGTTGAGACTTGATCTTTTAGTTGGCAGAAAAGTAATCGTAGAAATAAAGGCTGTTGACGAAGTCAATCCCGTCTGGCAGGCACAAATTTTAAGTCATTTAAAATTGACAAACTTGCGATTGGGCTACCTCATTAACTTCAATGTGCCCCTAATCAAACAGGGTATCAAACGTATAATCATATAATTTGTGCCTTAGTGTCTTTGTGGCATGAAAGAAAGAAACACAGCCTATATAAAAAATTTTGCCTCAGAGCTAGGCTTTAGCTTTTGCGGCATATCCAAAGCTGAATTCCTGGAAGAAGAGGCTCCAAAACTCGAAGCCTGGCTTAAACGCGGCTACCAGGGCAAAATGCAGTACCTCGAAAATCATTTCGACAAGCGGCTTGATCCGACCAAACTGGTGCCCGGAGCAAAATCGGTGATCAGTCTGGTGTATAACTATTATCCAAAAAAAGATCTGGCTCAACCAAACAATCTTAAAATTGCCAAGTATGCCTATGGTGAAGACTATCACTTTGTCATCAAGGAGAAACTCAAAGAATTTCTTCAGCGAATTCAGGATGAAATTGGTGATGTGAATGGTCGGGTATTCGTTGACTCTGCACCGGTTATGGAGCGCGCGTGGGCAAAAAAATCAGGCTTGGGATGGATTGGGAAAAATTCTTTGCTCTTGAATCGCTCCATGGGCAGTTTTTTCTTCCTGGCTGAAATGATTCTTGACCTTGAATTGGAATATGATGGCCCGATAAAAGATTATTGTGGCACCTGTACGGCTTGTATGGATGCATGTCCTACAGACGCAATACCTGAACCTTACGTGGTAGATGGCAGCAAATGCATTTCATACTTCACCATTGAGTTGAAGGAAGAAATACCCAACGAAGTAAAAGGGAAATTCGAAAACTGGATTTTCGGGTGCGACATCTGCCAGGATGTATGCCCGTGGAATCGCTTTTCACAACCGCATAATGAGTCACGCTTTCTACCTCACCCCGATCTTGAGCACATGTCGCAAAACGACTGGCACGAAATCACAGAAGAAGTTTTTCGAAAAGTATTTAAGAAATCGGCAGTGAAGCGTACCGGCTTTACAGGTTTGAAAAGAAATATTGAGTTTGTAAAGAAGTAATTACTTCATAATCGTAGCAACTTCATCTGCAACCTTCTGATTAAACTCAAAAGCCAATCGTTGATGATTAACAAGGTCAATGATGGTTCCGATTAAACACAATCCACCCGTAAAAAGGTAAAGCAAACCCATACCAATCTGGCCAAGCAAAAAACGATGTACACCGGCAACAACGATTAACCCAAGCAGCGCTGTGATCAAAATCACTTGCGGATCTTTTCTACGGGTACGATAAACATTTGCAAAGTTTCTGGCCTTTTCATCATCCCAATCTTTAATCAGGTTTTGAACATATACCATCTCTTCGCCTGTTAGTTCAGGGAGTACATCAGTTACTTTTGCCATAGGGTTTGTTTGATTTGAGGGTAAGTGAAATTATCCGATAAGTTAAAACAATAACCGCGAATATTCCTAACGGGTGCGCACGCCACGACTGAAGAATTTCACCTTTAAACAACCACGCAATTGATTTGCCCAATCCACAACCGGGGCAAAAATCAAAACCGAGGTTACTTAATGGACATAACGTAAAATGACTTTGAGTCGCAGGTTGATAAAACGCCAGAGCAATCAACGCCACCGTCCAGAATAGAGCTTCTGGAGGAACATATCGAAAGAACACGGAAAGTTTTGAAAACACTAACGAATATAAATTAAAACCCCCTTGTTTTGGCAAGGGGGCTGATGAAACAAATTTTTAAGCTACTACAAAACAGCGATTCAAAATCGCCTCGTACTGATTCCCAAACCTGGCATAACACCAATGTTTGAGCTCCCGGATGTCATCGCCAATCAACAGGTTGATGGCCTTTCGCAGCTCCTTTTCAAAGAGCTGAGCGTCAAAACTCACCTTGGTGAGTACCTTCTTGACATAATTTAGCATCGCAATACGTAATGAACGGTTAAAAAATTAGTTATGCTTGCAACAGTTAAATTTAACATGGAGTTAAATCAACTGAAAGAACATTTTTAGTTTTGTAACGATCATTTTGGTACAGAGATTGAGTATGAGGCCGGATTTTTCGATAAACGTTATTTTTACACTGCTATCAGCCCTGTTGAGCGTAACGTTCACTTACGGACAGGATATTCAGATCACCTTAGGGCCCGATGAAATCGGTCAGAACCAGGCATGGACCATAACCGTATCGGTCCAAAACGAGCGCCTGAAGAGCATTGACAACTTTCCGGATATTGATGGATTCTCAAAAGCCGGACAATCCACCTCCTCACAAACCAGTATCATCAATGGGCAAATTTCCTCCTCGCAAAGCATCATCATGTCGTATTTCCCTTCGCGGCAAGGCACGATAACGGTTCCGGCCTTTAAAATGAAAGTGAATGACCAGGTGATCTCCTCGCCCGGAAAAAAAGTGAAAGTTGGCGCACCCGTTACACAGCAACGCCAGGTAGATCCGTTCAGAAGTTTTTTTGAACGCGACAATGTATATGGGGCACCGCCAACCGAATACATCGATATTAAAGAGGATGCCTTTCTGGCACTTACCACAAGCAAAGATGAGGTGTATATTGGTGAAGGCGTGAATGCCATACTTGGATTTTATGTAGCGGAAGACAATAAAGCGCCTTTGTACTGGCACGACATCAGCAAACAAATTTCTGATATCCTTAAAAACTTAAAACCGGCTAATTGTTGGGAAGAGAATTTCAACATAGAAAATATTGAAGGAGAACGAATAACCTTAAATGGCAAGTTGTACACGCGTTACAAAATGTACCAAGCAACTTTTTATCCAATCAATACTGAACCGATTGTGTTTCCAAGCGTGCCGCTGGAAATGAAAAAATATAAAGTGGCGAAAAATCCATCCTTCTTTGGGCAAAATCGGCAGGAGGACTTGAAAACGTTTTACTCCAAATCAAAAACGGTGAAAGTAAAAGAATTGCCGCCACATCCATTAAGCAAACAAGTGGCCGTTGGCGATTATCGGTTGGAAGAAAAAATAAGTTCAACCGCTTTGCAGACCGGAAAAAGTTTTTCGTACGATTTCATTATTTACGGAGAAGGGAATATTTCATCCATTGAAAAACCGAATGTAAAAAACACGATCAACTTTGATTTTTACGAACCCAACGTTCGGCAAAACATCAGGCGCGATGCGAACCGGGTAATGGGAAGCAAATCGTTCAGCTATTTTATTATTCCCAAGGAACCAGGCGAATTTAAACTGGCCGATGATTTTCAATGGATTTTCTTCAATCCCGTAAAAGCAACATACGATACACTGAAAGCAACCGCTTCCGTGGTGGTGGAAGGTGAAAGCTTGAAAAATGAAGTAATTGAATCCGTTGATGGTGGCTCTTTCTACGATCGCATCAATATGGCTGACAATACCCTTCGCGCTACTGGCGATGACCGTTGGCTTATGATTTTAATGAACAGCTTTATTTTGGTGATGTTGGCAGGATCGGCCTATCTTGTGTTCAAGAAATAATTCAAAATTCAAGAATCAAAGTCTAAAACTTTGAACCCATCCAATAAATTTTGAATATTGATTTTTGAATGAATGAATACCTACGGTAAAATTTTTCGCATTACAACGTTTGGTGAATCGCATGGACCTGCAATAGGTGCAGTGATTGACGGTTGCCCGGCCGGATTGGAAATTGATGAACGTTTCATCCAGGCTGAGTTGGACCGCAGAAAGCCCGGTCAATCGAAAATAACCACGCAACGCAAAGAAGCGGATACATTCAAAATTCTCAGCGGTGTTTTTGAAGGAAAAACTACCGGAGCACCGGTTGCTCTCGTAATTGAAAATCAGGATCAGCGCAGCAAAGATTACAGCCATCTTGAAAACACCTTTCGTCCTTCGCATGCCGATTACACGTACGAGACAAAATACGGCATGCGCGACTACCGAGGTGGTGGAAGAAGTTCCGCACGTGAGACAGCCGCACGTGTAGCAGCCGGTGCCATCGCCAAATTATTGCTGAGAAAAGAATCCATTGACATTCGTGCTTACGTTTCGAAGGTTGGTACTATCCAGGCGCCTTTCTATACGCAACTTGATCTTTCTAAAACAGAAGATAACATCGTACGTTGCCCTGATCAGGCAACAGCAGAAAAAATGATTGCCCTGATTGATGAAACCCGTTTAAACCGTGATACGATTGGCGGTGTGGTTACCTGCGTAATCAAAAATACTCCGGCTGGTTTAGGCGAACCCGTGTTCGATAAACTTCATGCCGAACTCGGCAAAGCCATGCTCAGCATCAATGCCGTAAAAGGTTTTGAGTATGGAAGCGGATTTGAAGGAACAACCTTAACCGGATCGCAACACAACGATGAGTTTGTTAAGGAAGGCGGTAAGATCAGAACCAAAACCAATCACTCGGGTGGTGTACAAGGCGGCATCAGCAATGGAGAAGATATTTATTTCAACGTGGCGTTTAAGCCGGTGGCCACCATTATGCAAGATCAACAAAGTGTAGACAAAGAAGGAAACGAAGTATCGGTAAGCGGCAAAGGAAGACACGACCCGTGTGTGGTTCCGCGCGCTGTACCGATTGTTGAGGCCATGGCAGCCCTGGTGCTGGCCGATTTTCTGCTGCGCGCAAAAGTTTCGCGGATATAAATGAAAAAAATTTTACTCCTGGTACTGATATGCATTTCGCTATCGGTGCATGCACAAGTGTTTACGGTTGAAACCGTACCCAATACCAAGCTGATAAACAACAGTTACGTCAGCGATCCAACAAAAATTTTGCACGACACCACAGTAAGCCGCATCAATCAAATGTTGCGCGACCTGGAGAAAGCAGCTACGGCACAGGTGGCCGTTGTAATGCTTCCTTCCATTGGCGAAGAAGATCATGTTGATTTTGCACAACGTCTTTTCCGCTATTGGGGAATCGGGCAAGCCAGTAACGACAATGGATTATTGATTCTGTTCATCATGGATCAGCGAACCATCCGGTTTCATACCGGTTACGGCATTGAGGGCGTTTTGCCCGATGCTACCTGTAAGCGAATTCAACAACGGTTTATGGTGCCACGATTCAAGGAGGGTGATTACAATACCGGAATGTTTCGCGGCATTGAGGCCACGGTTTCCATTCTTTCCAAACCGGAAGCCATCGAAGAGTTATTTGCGCGTGACACCTCGCAAGATCATTACGCGTATGTGGCCATGGCCGTTGTGTATACGGTTGTTATTGTGATAATTTTTCTAATCCTGATTTTTTCTTCAAAGTTCAAACCCTCCTCTGATTATCCCAGGGTTACATTGACACGTTTACATTGGCTATTTCTATACGTTTTCTTACCCTTGGCTTTATTCTTCGCTGCTTACAATTTAAAGTGGTCGTTTTCAATTTTCCTGATAACCGCTTACTCCCTCATCATTTTGTGGTTCATTGAACGTTACATTCGAGTTGCCGCTATCGGGAAAAAGTTTGTGTTGAATGGCCAGCAACAAGATGCCTACAACTTTATGAACGGGCAGAAAATTTATTGGATACTGGCGGCTGTGTTTTTTCCGTTGCCCATGATTGTGTTGTACCAAATATTCCGCAGTAAACGAAATAGTTTCCGGAATCATCCCCGCACATGTAAAAAATGCAAAGCATCAACGGTAAAACTTTCAGAAGCGCAGGAAGATGAATTTTTGAAAGAAGGACAAATAACAGAAGAGAAAGTAGGCACAATCGACTATGATGTTTGGAAATGTAATTCCTGCGGATCAACTGAAATCCTCCGGTACCCAAATAAAAAATCAAAATTTACTACCTGCCCGAAATGCAGCTTCATGGCTTACCATTTTGGTGCCAGGCGAACCATTGAACGCGCTTCTTATACTTCCGATGGATATGGTGAAGAAGAGCGTACCTGTATGCATTGCGGGCATCACCACATCGATAAATTTATCATTCCCATGCTGGTCATGTCTTCTTCATCAGATAGTGGCAGCAGTTCATCATCATCAAGCGATAGCGGAGGAAGCTGGGGTGGCGGTGACTCCGGTGGCGGTGGTGCGAGCAGCAGCTGGTAAACTGCTCCGAAGCACCCATTAATACAAATTAAGGGGTGCATCTTTTGTAAATACTCTTATTTTTAGGCCATGAAGTTGAAACGTATTCCCCTTTACGGTAAAATTCTCATTGGCATGGCGCTGGGCATGATCTGGGGCTTGAGCGCTGACGGACTTGGGCTAATAGAATTCACCAATAACTGGATCAAACCGTGGGGAACGATTTTCATCAACGGATTAAAACTCATTGCCATCCCACTCATCATTTTTTCGTTGATTGATGGGATTTCCAATTTATCGGATGTTTCAAAACTTTCACGCATTGGTGGAAGAACCATAGGGCTTTACCTGGCTACCACGGTTGTTGCTGTTACCGTAGGGTTGGTGTTGGTGAACGTAATCAAACCGGGAAAATTTCTGACTCCCGAAAAACGGGAAGAGTTGAGCAATGCCTACGCTTCTGATATTGGTTCACGCATTTCTACTGCACAAGGTGTTCAGGATGACGGACCCTTGCAAATTCTGGTTGATATAGTACCTGAAAATGTGTTTGGTGCCATGTCGAACAACTCAAACATGTTGCAGATTATTTTCTTCGCCATGTTATTTGGTGTAGCCATGATTCTGGCCAAGCCTGATAAAATCAAACCGGTTAAATCCTTCTTTGATGGAGCCAATGAGGTCATCCTGAAAATTGTTGACATGATTATGCGCTTTGCACCCATAGGGGTGTTTGCGCTGCTGGCCAGTTTAAATATTGATATTGGTTTACTGAAAGCACTAGGAGTGTACAGCTTAAATGTTGTGCTCGGTTTAGCGGTGATGGTTTTCATTACCTATCCGCTGATTTTAAGAGCCTTCACTAAAATGCCCTACATGCGTTTCATCAAGGGTATTCTACCCGCGCAAGTGTTGGCATTTTCAACCAGTTCCAGTGCCGCTACCCTTCCGGTTACCATTGATTGCGCAGAGAAAAATCTGGGCATTTCTGAAGAGGTCTCCAGCTTTGTATTGCCACTGGGCGCAACCATTAACATGGATGGCACCAGCATTCATCAGGGAGTCTCTGCCGTTTTTATCGCACAAGCTTTTGGGTTAGACTTAACACTGGGCCAGCAGCTTACCATATTGATGACGGCCGTGCTTTCCTCCATTGGTGCCGCAGCTGTTCCGGGCGCGGGCATTATCATGCTCATTATTGTGCTGGAAGCCGTTGGCCTTGATCCTACGGGATTGGCTCTGATTCTTGCTGTGGACCGGCCGCTGGATATGTTGCGTACCGTGGTGAACGTAACCGGAGATTCTACAGTAGCCAGCGTAATTGCAGGCACAGAGGGCGAATTGATGGAAACCCCGCCCGCAGAGCTGGATCAAGCCTAAATAAAATCCTGCGAACGGTATTTTGTTTAACCCGCATTCCCATAAATTGCGAAGATTTGGCTATTGCATTATGAAGAAAATTCCGTTACACATCCGCATTTTTATTGGGATGTTTTTGGGCATTGTGCTCGGTTTGGCTTCCATCTTTTTGCACTGGGGCCCTTTTATTTCAGATTGGATAAAACCCTTCGGAACGATCTTCATCAACTTATTAAAGTTGATCGCCATACCGCTGATATTGGTTTCCCTCATCAGCGGTGTATCAAACCTGAAAGACATTTCAAAACTCTCCCGTATTGGTGGAAAGACGATAAGTTTTTATTTAGCCACAACTGTGATTGCCATTATCGTTGGGTTACTTGCTGTAAACACCATCAAACCCGGCAACTTTCTTTCCAAGGAAAAACAAATTGAACTCTCAGAGAAGTATGCCAAAGATGCCAACCTGAAAGTGACCGATGCTCAGAAGCTAAAAGAATCCGGACCCTTACAGGTAATTGTCGACATTGTTCCCGATAACATTTTTGGTTCCATGAGTTCGAACCGAAACATGCTCCAGGTAATTTTCTTCGCCATATTATTTGGTATTGCCTTGATCATGATCCCCGAACAAAAGGGAATTTACGTGAAGGGGTTTTTTGATGGCGTAAATGAAGTCATTCTGAAAATTGTCGATATCGTGATGCACTATGCCCCCATCGGTGTGTTTGCATTGATCGGTGCACTTATTGTCGACTTTGCAGGTGATGACCCGAAACAGGCGCTGGAGTTATTCAGTGCACTTGGCGTGTACGCCATAACGGTATTGCTCAGTCTTGCGCTGATGATTCTGGCCATTTATCCGCTTTTCATGCGGATGTTCACGCACATCAAGTACAAACAATTTTTAAAAGGCATTATTCCTGCGCAGATCATGGCATTCTCCACAAGTTCAAGCGCGGCAACACTACCCGTAACGATGGAATGCGCAGAAAAAAATCTGGGCATCAAGGAAGAGATCACCAGCTTTGTACTTCCATTAGGGGCAACCATCAACATGGATGGCACCAGCATTCATCAGGCGGTTACGGCTGTATTCATTGCACAAGCCTTTGGTCACGACCTGACACTTGCTGATCAGCTTATGATCGTGCTTACAGCAACATTATCGTCAATTGGAGCAGCAGCCGTGCCCAGTGCAGGATTGATTACCCTTGTTATTGTGCTTGGCGCAATTGGCGTTTCACCGGAAGGACTGGCGTTAATCATTGCCATCGACCGGCCGCTCGACATGTGCCGCACCATCGTAAACATTACCGGTGACACCGTTGTGGCCAGTGTGGTGGCGACCACTGAAGATGGTTTTCGAAAAGAGCCCGCAATGAACTAAATTTGCAGGATTCTGTTTTATTTACACACCAAAGGAAATTTAAGGCATGAACGTAGTTCCTAAACATATTCACATTTATCTGGAATCAAACCCTAACCCCAATTCTCTCAAATTTGTAGTGAGTGAAATGTTAATTCCGGATGGAATGAGTTTTGATTTCCCGACCCGCGAAAGTGCAGCCAACGCACCACTAGCGCAGGAGTTGTTCGATTATCCTTTTGTTGACCGTGTCTTCTACATGAGCAACTTCATTACAGTTACCAAACGAGAAGATGTAGAATGGCTGGAAATTCAAAACGTAATCAAAGATCATATCCAGAAATTCCTCGAATCCGGTCGCTTTATTATTGAGATGAGCGAGACTGAATCTGCACCTGCAGAAGAAGAAACCGAAACGGTGAAAAAAATAAAAACCATCCTGGAAGAATACATCCGCCCTGCTGTGGAACAGGATGGTGGCGCCATTACCTACCACTCATTTAATGATGGCATCGTAAAAGTAAAGTTGCAAGGCTCATGCAGTGGATGCCCCTCCTCTATGGTAACACTAAAGGCCGGTATTGAAAACCTGTTTACCCGTATGATGCCGGGTGAAGTAAAATCCGTAGAAGCATTCTAGGAAAAGTTTTGAGATGCCAGGCAGGGTTACAAAGCCTGAAGCTTTGTAACCCGTAACCCGCATCCCAAAAACTCATTGTGCCTGTTCTTTCAGGTGTTTATCCAGGAATTGCAGAATCGACTCTGCCGACTTAATCTGATTTTCCTTTTTTACCCAACCGTGTCCTTCGTCCGGAAAGACGACATATTCTACCGGAACACCATTGGCTTTGGCGGCCTCCACAATCTCATCCGACTCCACCTGTAATACGCGTGGATCGTTGCTTCCCTGCAAAACAATAAATGGCTTCGTAATCTTATCTGCATGAAACAAGGGAGACTTATTATACAAGGCCACTGAATCCTTCACCGGATCGCCCATTTCCGTATACAACGCATCGCGGAAGGAAGTCCACCAGGGTGGAATGCTCTTCAACGTACGCAACCAGTTGGTAACGCCAAACAGGTTAACCCCTACATCAAATTCTTCAGGCGCAAAAGCCAAAGCGGCCATCACCATGTATCCACCATAGCTGCCTCCGTATATTCCAATTTTGTCAGCATCTACAAAATCAAGTGTCTGTAAATATTGCTTACCCGCAACGCAGTCTTTCAAATCCACATCACCATGCTTCTTATCATCAGCCGCATAAAAGGTTTTTCCGTAACCTGAACTACCTCGGTTGTTCACGCACAAAATGGCATATCCATGGTTTACAAAATACTGATAGCTGCTGTTGTAGTTCAAACGGGTTTGTCCACCCGGGCCACCATGCACCTGTACCAAGGCAGGAACCTTATCCCCCTTCTTTAATCCTTTGGGTTTGTATAGTAATGCTGGTATTTCAAGGCCATCATAAGATTTAAACCGAACCACGGTTGCCTCTACCAAATCATCTCCATTGATTTCTGGTGTAAGGGTATTGGTCAGTTGCTTGATCTCGTCTGTTTCCAGGTTATAGAGGTATAAGTTGCTGGGTGATTTTGATGTGCTCACATAAAAGGTCATCAACTTTTCGCTGTCGGAAATATTTACCCCGGTAATATCGCCTTTCGGAACATTCTTCAACTGAACCAGCTTTCCGCCATCGGCTTCATTATACACTTTTATTTCTGTGCGGGCATCATTGTTGATGGCGACCACCCGATACTTGCCGTTGCGCGATAAATAGGTGTACATGATATCCCACGGAGCATCTTCAATTTTCGTCTTCTCTCCTGTTGCCAAATCATAGCTGGAGATGTACATGAATTCACTACCCTCATTAGTCAGGTAAATCAGTTGCTTTCCATCAGGTGAAAAATATTGTGGACTGTAATCTACATCACCCTCATGCGGTGTAATGTGTTTGCTCTCCCCAGATTCAGTATCCAGGATATACACATCCGAGTTATTCGTAGTAATTGGTTTGATTAAAGCTATGTATCGGTTGTCGCGCGAGATTGCTGTAGGGTCCAGACCCTCGTTGTTTTGATACACCACCATGGATGGATACACGTTTCCTTCCGTTGGCGCTGCACTTACATCAACCCGGTACAAATCAAAAAAGCGTGGGTCACGACTATTCGAAGCATAGTACATTAATTTCTTATCATGACTCCATCCATAAAAATTTGCTTTGGCTGCGGAGTCAGAAATAATGTCCGTACTTGAGCCATCCGGGTTGCGCACGAAAATGTGATCGATTTCATTTCCACCTTTGTCGCTTGTGTATACAATGCGATCATCGTTTGGAAAATACGAAGCCGCAAATACCGACTCTTCTGTTGAACTGGTGAGCTGCCTCCGCTCATCGGTAGTCAAATCCAATTCGAACACATTGTAAATACCGGTTTCATTTGAACCGAGTAAAAGTTTTTTCTCATCCGGAGAAAATCCGGCACTGTAGATGTTTTTCACATCCATAAATTGTTCAATCGAATACAGCCGGGGGGGTGCTTCTGTTTCGGTTGTTTTACACGCACCTAGCCAAACCAGCAATACCAAAGGGTAAAAGGCTTTTTTGATTTGCATAGCATTTAATGGGTTAATTCTACTTTAAACTACAATTATTTTCTTCCGGCTGCGTGGCATATCCACCAACGGTAATGTATTTTTAGAAATGCGTAAATTGATTCTGTTTCTTTTGATCGGGATTTGCCAGGTGGCAGGCGCACAATCAGTTACGGTCATGTCGTACAACATCCGATTCGATAACCCGGGTGATGGTGAAAACGCATGGCCGAACCGCATTCAAAAAGTGGCGCATGTTATCCAAAAGTATGATCCTGACCTGATTGGCATTCAGGAAGCGCTGCATCATCAGCTTGAAGACCTGATACGTGTTTTACCGGATTACACCTATGTGGGCGTGGGCCGCGATGACGGAAAACAACTGGGTGAATACAGCGCAATTCTTTACAAAAACGATCGCTTCGGCTTGCTTACAAAGGAAACCCACTGGCTTTCTGAAACGCCCGAAGTTCCCGGAAGCAAAAGCTGGGATGCTGCTATAACGCGATTAGTTACAATAGCGCGTTTTTATGACAAACAGCTCAAACGGGAGTTTGCATTATTCAACACCCATTTTGATCATGTCGGAAAAGAAGCCCGAAAAATGAGCGCCTTGCAACTTATGGAATGGATTGACGAAACCCGACAACGCTCGCAAAACCTACCTGTATTGCTTACCGGTGACTTTAACTGCGAACGCACGGAAGAACCCTATGACGCATTGGTAAAAGATAATTTGCTCATTGACACCAAACCTGCAAACGATAACACGGGTACGTATTGCAATTTTGCTGTGGGCAGTATGGAATGCCGCCCGATTGATTTCATCTTCCACACCAAAGAATGGATTTTACGTAGCTACAAAGTAGCGCAGGATAACGATGGCAAGCACTACCCGAGTGATCATTTACCCGTACTGGCCGAGTTTGAGTTGAGTTTGGAGCGGTGATGTCATGAGTAAAGTCACAGGAACGCTTAAGTTAGTTTTATTCGGGGTTGTGATACTCTTTATGACTATAGTGGGCATTTTCTTGTTATTCCTTTCGAATACCGAAGCGCTAGCAATTGAAGCTTTTGAAACAGAAACAGGACTTAAATTTCCTGAACAGTATAACGTTTTATCAAAAAGTGGATCCTGGAATAGTCATAATCCAATAAAACTTGTGATAAAAATTAATGATAGTGAATACCAAAAATTGGCTCATGAATTACAATTGACTCCACACTACAATGACAGTCTCTATCTATTTGATTATTTCACTGGATCTGATAAAATAAACAGTCTTTGGACCGACAATGACTCTGTATATTTCTATTGGTCTAAGGACGAGATGATTCAACAAATTATAGTCCGGAAGAAAGAAAAAATTGTTGAGCTTGAATTATATTAATTCTTTTAACTTAACCCAGTCAAATAATCCTCTTCAAACTCACCCAACTCAATCGAAAAATCATCGGCATCCAGGTGTGCCGGAAACTTATCGCGGAAGGCTTGCAGGGAATGCGCATTAAGCTGAATGGTTTTGATGGTTTCTGAGCCTTCGCTCGTAAACATCAACTCCCCTTTCGGTGAATAAATTGAAGAGTGACCATTGTATTCAATACCGTTGCCATCCAGCCCCACCCGGTTCACACCCACGGTGTAACTTAAATTTTCAATGGCTCGGGCTTTTAGTAATGCATCCCATGCATCTATGCGGGCGGTAGGCCAGTTGGCAACGTAAATCAGCAAATCGTAGTTGAGGCGTTTTGTGGTAATGTCATAGGTATTGCGGCTCCAAACCGGAAAGCGCAGGTCGTAACAAATAAGCGGACAGATGCGCCAACCTTTCCAGGAAGACACCAGCAAACTTTCGCCTGGGGAATAGGTTTTGTGCTCAACGGCCATGCGGAACAAATGCCGCTTGTCGTACGTCTTGTACTGACCACCGGGCTCCATCCACAACATGCGGTTATAGTAACGCTCGTGCACCGTAGCGATGTAACTGCCCAAAATCAACGCTCCGGTCTGGTCGGCCATTTGGCGCATCCACTTGAACGTACGCATGTTCATGTGCTCCGCCAGTTTTGGCGCATTCATGGTGAAGCCCGTGGTGAACATTTCGGGCAACACAATCACGTCTGTATCCTGCCCGATCTGCCATATTTTTTCCTCAAATGCGGAAAGGTTGGCATCAATTTCTTCCCAATACAGGTCGGCCTGAATAAGCGTGATTTTTAAGTCTTGCATAGTGGTTGTTTCGAAGCGCAAATAACGAAAGAAGTGAGCAATTGGCAATTAACAATTGACAGTGGGCAATTAACAATTGACAATAATTGCCTATTGCTTGTGCGGCTAAATTTTTCGCAAAATTTCCATCGCCTGATCTAGCGTCTGTTCGCTTTTGGCGAAACAAAAACGCAAAAGTTTATTGTCGGTTTTGTCGTTATAAAAAACCGAAACCGGAACAGAGGCCACCTTATGTTTGATGGTCAGTTCTTCCGCCATCTGCCTATCGGGCAAGGAGGAAATATTTTGATACGATAACGATTGAAAATACGAGCCATGACACGTCATCGGCTCAAACGATGAGCCCTTTATGCCTTGTAAAAAGTAATCGCGCTTTTGTTGGTAAAACGAACCCAGGTTCTCGTAGTGAGTGGGTGTTTTCATGTACTCGGCCAGAGCTAATTGAACCGGTGTATTTACAGAAAAGGTAATGAACTGGTGCATCTTACGAATCTCACGGGTTAACGCTTCCGGAGCAATGGCGTAGCCTACTTTCCAACCGGTGGCATGAAATGTTTTTCCAAACGAAAACACGGCTATACTTCGCTTGGCGAGATTTGGATAATGTAGCACGCTTTCATGCCTTATGCTCAAAAATAATTCGTTCGTATACTTCATCGCTCAACACAATCAGGTCGTGCTCTGCTGCCAGCTTTTCGAGCTGCTTCAGGTCATCTGCAGTAAGTACAGCTCCACTCGGATTTTGTGGCGTGTTTACCATGATCATCCGTGTACGCGAAGTAATCCGTGATTTCACTTCTTCCCAATCGATGGAGAAATCCGGATAATTCAAATTAATATGCACCGGAACACCTCCGTTTAAGCGGATAGCCGGATTGTACGAATCATAAGCCGGATCAAACACGATCACTTCATCGCCCGGGTGAACAAAGGCAGCAATGGAGGCATATAATGCTTCTGTCGCTCCTGCCGAAATGGTGATTTCCGTTTCAGGGTTAACCTGATGGTTATAGGTTTTTGAAATTACTTCAGCAATAACGTTACGTAACACAGGCGCACCAGGCATGGGCGCATATTGATTGTGCCCGGCTTTCATGTACTGATGGATTAGGTCAATGATAACCGGATCAACCTGAAAATCAGGAAAGCCCTGTGACAAATTTATGGCACCATGGTCGGCAGCCATCTTCGACATAATGGCAAAAATGGATGTGCTGATATCCGGAAGACGGGACTGAATATTCATAGTAAGCAAAAGTCAACGCAAGTTAGCACTTACTGCCAACTGCTAACTGCATACTGCTTACTTTCTCAAGGGCGCTAAAATGCGGTATTCGGTTTTTACATCTCCGCGACTGATGTCGGTGAGTTTACCTTTCAGCAATCGCTTCTTCAGCGAAGTGAGGTAGTCGATAAACAATTTGCCTTCAATGTGATCGTACTCGTGCTGGATGATACGGGCCTGCATGCCATCGTATTCTTCTTCCTTCAACTCCCAATTTTCGTTGTAATACCTGATCCGAATCGTGTCTTTCCGTGAAATCTTTTCCCGGATATTTGGAATGCTCAAGCAGCCTTCTTCAAAATCCCAGGGTGTACCTAATTCTTCCAGCATAATCGGATTAATAAAGGCCTTCTTAAAATCCTCCATGCCTTCTTCGGCCTCATCATCATCCTTTTCCAGTCCGGTACCATCCACCACAAACAGGCGAATGCTCTTGCCAATCTGCGGAGCGGCCAGACCTATTCCTTGGGCAGCATGCATGGTCTCATACATGTCCTCAATCAACTGGCTAAGATCCGTACCCGGCTCAACATCCTTTGCGCGTTGTCTCAGCACCGGGTCGCCATACATCACTATCGGGTAAACCATTTGTATTTCACGTATTTAGAACTGCAAAAATAACGATTATTCATTCGATAATAAATGCCAATGACTATCGGGCATCCATAAACGCCTGCAGAATCAACACCGCACTCACCTTATCTACATTACCTTTTACCTGTCGATCCTTCTTTTTCATGCCCCCTTCAATCATGGCGCGTTGGGCGATGGAACTTGTGAATCGCTCGTCTGCTTCATGAACCGGTTTCCCCGGAAAGGCTTCTTTTAATTTAACAATGAATTCGCGCACTAGTGGGGCCGTTGTTGAATCTTCATTTTTCAACGTTCGCGGCATACCGATCACAAAGGCTTCAACAGGTTCCCGCTTTGAATAGTTCTGTAAGTACGCTAAAAGCATGTCGGTTGGCACCGTTTCCAGAGCTGTCGCAATAATTTTCAGGGGGTCCGTAACGGCAAGGCCGGTTCGTTTTGTCCCATAATCAATCGCAAGAATCCGGCCCATGAATTAATTGAAGCGGATGCGTTCAAAGAAGGCCTGCTTCACTTTGGTTTCCAGCATCATGGCTTTGGGCAGCAAAATTTCATTTTCGATCCGGGCGTGTGTAATCAGGCTTTGCTCAAAATCGCGGAGTTCGTTAAAAATCACTTTCACATGCAACGGGGCACCGGATTTAATCTCGTAATCTTTGGTGATCTTACGAATGCCCTGCATCTCATCATCGTGCGCTTCATGTTCAACGGCAAACTTCTGCACGGAGAAACGCTCCATCAACTGATATAGCCGTGTCGGAATGTATGTTCCGTTCGATGCCCGCTCCAATGCCTTGATATAGCTAAACAGCGTATCCTCTTCTTCGTAGATGTGGTGAATGAAATCCTCGACAAAAAGCGGAAACACGAGTTTCAAATCGCGCTCCACATGCTGATAATCGGAGTGATTTGCCTTAAACCCATCCACCAGCCGGGCAATGTAGGGCAGCTTGTGTTTGATGAATAAGAAATGGGAATGCTTGAGGTATTCAACAATCAAATCAATGGGGTAGGAAATCAACGGAATGTCGGCCTCGCGCAAATGCGTTGGCGATTCCAGTTCACGAACAACCTGGTCAACCTTTAAACTTTTGGACAAACAAGCTTGTTCAAGGGTATGTTCCGAATACTCGTCAAACCGAATGCCGAAATAGTACAGCACGTAGGCGTGAACATAGTTCTCGTCAACGAGCTGGGCAATGCGCTTGGTTTTAAGTCCGGCTGATTCCATACAAGTATCAAATATAGGGTAAAGGGTAAAAAAACGCACCCTTTAAACCGGTTGATTTGCCAAAGTGCAGTTTTAGCCGTTTTTTACCTACCGATTCATCAAATTTTTCCAACAATTAAAAGTGATAGTCGTTAAACCGGTACACTACTATAATTTTGCAGGATGAGCGAACAACCTAAAAATACGCCTTACCAGATTCGGTTACCCCTTGTTTTATGTCTTGGCCTGGCTGCCGGAGTTTTCATTGGCTCCAGTTTTAATGCACAAAAACCTTCGCGGGATGTAACTAAAGACGTTCAAAAACTCCGTGAGGTGCTTACTTATATTGATACAAAATACGTGGATGACATCACCACCGATAAATTGGTAGATGAATCGATCCGTCACCTGCTTTCCAAGCTTGATCCACATTCACACTATATCCCGGCCAGCGATCGGGTGGCTGCCAACGAAGAACTGCGCGGAAATTTTGATGGCATTGGCGTGGAGTTCAACATCTTTCAGGACACGATTATGGTGGTAACACCACTCAGCGGTGGACCTTCAGAAAAATTAGGCATTCGGTCAGGCGATAAAATTATTAAGGTTGATGATGAAAACGTGGCGAGCATTGGTATTACCACCCAAGATGTAATGCGGTTGCTGAAAGGCCCACGCGGGTCGGAAGTGAAAGTGACCATCCTTCGCGGAAAGCAAACATATGATTACAACATTGTTCGCGATAAAATTCCGCAGTTTTCTATCGATGTTTCCTACATGGTCGACAATGAAATCGGCTACATCAAACTCAATCGCTTTTCAGCAACTACATATGAAGAGTTCTCAAAAGCACTGACCAAGCTGAAAGATCAGGGCATGAAAAAGCTTATCCTTGATCTTCAGGGTAACGGTGGCGGATACATGAGCATGGCGATTGATCTGGCTGATGAGTTTCTTTCAGAAGGAAAGAAAATTGTATACACCGATGGGAAAGACAAAAGGCTGAACACCAATGCGTCCTCTACCAATCGAGGCACTTTTGAAAATGGCGACTTGATTATTTTAGTAAACGAAGGAAGCGCCTCGGCCTCTGAAATTCTTGCCGGTGCGTTGCAAGATAACGACCGTGCATTAATTGTGGGGAGAAGAACATTTGGAAAAGGGCTCGTTCAAAATCCGTTCGACTTAAGTGATGGCTCTGAATTACGTCTGACTATTTCGCGCTACTTTACACCAAGCGGGCGTTCCATTCAAAAGCCGTATGATGATGAAGAAGAATACTCGTTGGATCTGATTGAACGTTACAAGAACGGTGAGTTCTTTTCTGCTGACAGTATAAAACTGAATGATTCACTGAGATACAAAACCGCCAACGGCCGTTCCGTTTATGGCGGTGGTGGCATTATGCCCGATTATTTTGTACCACTGGATACAACCATGAACAGTCATTTTTTAAATGCGCTGTACTCTTCGCTATCCATTTACGAGTATGCTTTTAATTACGCCCATCACAATAAGGAAACATTAGAAAGTAACGGATTTGAAACGTTCAGAAAAAACTTTGTGGTTACAGACGCGATGTTAAATGAACTGATTGCCATTGGCCAACGGAACAAGGTTAAGCCCGATTACCAGGATTTGAAGCGGAACAAAAAAATCTTCCAGTTGCATGTAAAAGCGCAAATTGCTCGTAGGATTTGGGGTAATGATGGATTATTCCCAATCATTAACGAAACCAACGAAATCTTTTTGCAGTCGCTGAAGTTGTTTGAACGTATGCCGGAGTTAAACCGGCAGGCGATGTAAGGTTCAAGTAATTCCTGCAATTTGTACGGCTTGTGCATTGGCTAATTTATTAACTTAGCTGCGCTAATTTTTCCACCATGTACTACTATCGCCTTGGTAACATTCCGCCCAAACGTCACACACAATTCCGGCAGCCGGATGGAAGCCTCTATAAAGAGGAGTTGGTAAGCTCAGAAGGCTTTTCAGGTATTTATTCCAACCTGTATCACATCCATCCGCCCACGCGCATCAAGGCCTTGAAAGATCCGGTGAAGTATGGTCCTGAGATTGTGAACGATTATGCCCTGCGGCAAACACACCTCAACACCTCAAAAGTTACCACCACCGGAAATGATTTTCTGGATGCACGTAAAGTATTGCTGAAAAATAATGATTGCTCCATTTCCATCTGCTCGCCCAAACAACGCAAAATGGATTACTTCTATAAAAATGCGGAAGGTGATGAAGTGATTTACATTCATGATGGAAAGGGTGTGTTGATCTCCCCTTTCGGTAAACTCGAAATCCGTCAGGGCGACTACGTAGTTATTCCACGCACCGTAATCTATAAACTTGAATTTGAGGAAGGCCCGTTGCGTTTATTGATTGTTGAATCGGCTTCACCGGTTGAAACCGTAAAACGTTATCGCAATGAATTAGGTCAGCTATTGGAACATTCTCCTTACTGCGAACGCGACATCCGTCCACCACACGAACTCATTACCGATGCCAGTCGCGGGGAATTTTTAATGAAGATTAAAAAGCAAGGTTACCTGCACCAATACGTGTATGATTTCAGTCCGCTGGATTTGGTTGGCTGGGATGGCTTCCTATGGCCGTATGCCTTTTCCATTCACGACTTTGAACCCATCACCGGACGCATTCATCAACCGCCCCCGGTACATCAAACCTTTCAGGCACACAACTTTGTAATTTGTTCGTTTGTGCCGCGGTTGTTTGATTATCATCCACAAGCCATTCCTGCTCCGTATAACCACAGCAACATCGACAGCGATGAAGTGTTGTATTATGCGGAAGGAAATTTCATGAGCAGAAGAGGGATTGACCGTGGATCATTCACTTTACACCCCGGAGGTCTACCACACGGCCCACATCCGGGCACGGTTGAAAAAAGCATTGGTGCAAAAGAGACACATGAATTGGCCGTAATGATTGACACATTTAAGCCACTGTACCTGACTACTGATGCACTGGAGTTTTTAGATAAGAATTATCCGATGAGCTGGACGGATAACGATCCGAACGTGCCGTACAACGAGATTAATACACCGTAAAAAAGAAGGGGCTCAGGCCCCTATTTTTTGTCCCTTGCCTACCCAAAAATAAATCATTGATCCAACGATTCTGTACCTCTGGGCATACCAAGTGCCAATGTCATAGTTGCAAAGTTTAAGCTGTATCGGTTGTTTCGTCAGGTAAACGACTTTTTAAAATTCGGGACTGTTTACCTTTGTGATCTGAAATTATTAAAACCATGAGATTAATAACAGCACTAGCCCTTATTTTTTCAACGCTGGCCGTTTACGCTCAATTACCGGAAAAGGCGGAAGATGTCAGCCCGTTGCTGATAGGCGAAAAAATACCGGAAACACAGGTTTTAACCATTGATGGAAAGCCTACTTCAACAAGTGATTTGTTCAAGACAGGTAAAACAATCGTCATTTTCTATCGGGGCGGTTGGTGCCCGTATTGCAATACACACTTAAATGAAGTCGGTCAGATTGAATCAGACCTGCGTGCCTTGGGATATACGATTATAGCCATCAGTCCGGATGCGCCCGAAAACCTGAAGAAGAGCATTGATAATAATAAATTAACGTACACATTGGTGTCGGACAAAACGGGTGCGCTTGCAAGCGCGATGGGCATTGCCTTTAAAGCGCCTCAACCCTACGAGAAATTACTTACACCCAATCAAGGTGAAGGAGCAGAACTGCACTTACCTGTGCCGGCAGTATTTCTGGTAAATGAAGAAGGTGAGATCTTGTTTGAGTATATCAACCCGAATTACAAGAAGAGAATCAGTGGCGAGTTGTTGCTTTCAACTGCAAAGGTTTTTGCAAAGAAAGATTAAAATCTATTTAGACCCCAGCACCCAGTTTTCAATCACATTTGGATACCAGGCATATTCCAGTTGATGGACCTTGTTTGCAATGGCTTCAGGTGTATCATCCGGCATCACCGGACAAATAGCTTTGAATAAAATGCGGCCTTCATCGTACTGTTCATTCACTTCATGGATGGTGATACCGGTTTCGGTTTCACCGGCAGCTTTAACCGCTTCATGCACCTTGGCGCCATACATGCCCTTGCCTCCAAACTTGGGTAATAATGCCGGATGGATATTGATGATTTTTCCCGGATATGTGCGGATCAGGTTTTCAGGAATCAGCCAAAGAAAACCAGCCAGAACAACATGTGTTATTTGCTTTTCCTTCAACCAATTCACCACCTCATCAGTTTCCCGAAATTGCTTACGATTAAAAACCATGGTTGGAACTTCATGGTTTGCCGCACGCACCAGGGCATAAGCCTCCGCATTATTTGATAAAAGTCCAGCAACAGAAATTTGCTGATGATTCTTGAAGAACTTAAAAATCTCCTCGGCATTGGTTCCACTGCCCGAAGCGAAGATGACTAATCGATATGTCGATGTATTCAGTTGAGTCACACGCACCTATTTAAACATTTAAACACATCACACAATCGCCATACTTAAAATACCCAACAACATAATCACTTTACAAAAACTGCTTAGCCAGGAGTAATCCTTTTTTGTATCGGCCTTTACCAGTTGTGCCACCAACCAGGCTAATGGTACAAAGAGCAGCATTAAAAAATAAATTACCTGCAGCTTTACATAAAGCTGGTTGATGAGCAACACGGCTACACCAAAAAAACCAATAATCACATACAGCAAATTTTTTGTTTTGCGAATGCCCCACACAATGGGAATGGTTTTGCAGCCGTATGTATTATCGCCTTTCAAGTCTTCCATGTCTTTAATGATTTCACGGACCAACGTCATGAAAAAAGCAAACACGGCATACACGATAACAAGCGGATTGAACACGTCATATAAAATATTAAGTACCCCGATTGAAAGACCCGTTAGCAGAGCAACTGCAAAATTGCCTACAAATGGAAGTCGCTTGAGCAGGTTGGAATAAAACCACAGCAACGAAACCGAAAAAATATTAATGGCCACAATCCACCACGAAACAAAAACCGCCAATCCGATACCGACAACCGATAATAACCCATGTAACAAAATAGCATGTCGTCTGGGAACACTTCTGCCTACCACCACACGGTTGGGATTGTTCACCAGGTCAATCTTAACATCGTAATAATCATTAATGACATACCCACCAGCAGCAATCAGCGCAGATGAAGCGCACAGCAACAGTAAACGCCAATCTGTAAAAATATCCGCTTTGAGCAGAAACCAGGCCGTGAAGTACTGGGCAAATACCAATATCAGCAGGTTCCACGTGCGGGTAAGCCTGAAAAGTGCGGTGATGATTTTTTTGCTGATACGCATGGCAAGGGTTGGGCAAAAGTACAAACAAGCGTTTGAAGTTCCGCCCTCCCTTGTGTGCGCTTTCGGTACAAATAAAAAGAAGTCATCTCAAAATTAAATACACCCAATGCCAGGTTGAGCCTGTCGAAACCGATTTGGTAACTCGAAATAGCCTTCGACAAGCTCAGGCTGACATTGAAACTGATTTTTGAGATGACCTCTAATTAAAACCGTGCACTTACCATCACCATAAAATGCCTGCCGGCCTGCGGGTAGAAATAATTCTCCCGAAACTCCTCGCCTCCGCCCAAGTATCCCCAGGTATAGCCGTTCGACTCATACGCCACATCCAATACATTGTTCGCCAACAGGTTTAACCGGAGTTCTTTCATAAACTTCGGAGTGAAGGCATACGACACCCGCACATCGTTGGTTAGGTAGGCATCCAACTGCCGCGATGAATTGGATGTGTTATCCATAAATTGACGACCCACGTATTTGGTGAGCAGAGAAATTTCCGCAGCCTTGGTGGGCATGTACCGAAACACAGAACCTGCAATGATATTTGGCGAGAATGAAATATCCGTATTGCGAAACGTTCGGGTAATCACATTGAACTCGTCAAAGTCTACTCCATAATCGTACAATATTTCAGAAAACTCCTCGATCTTATTTCTGCTCAACGTCAGGTTTGCATCCCAAGCCAATTTTTCGGAAAGTTTTATGGAACCATCAACTTCAATACCCAACCGGTAACTTCTATCCACGTTGGTGCGAATGGCAGCGCCCACATCGTTCAAGGCCCCGGTAAGTACCAATTGATCTTGGTAGTTCATCCAGTATACATTTACATTCAGCATGGTCCGGTCGGATTGCTTTCTGAATCCCGCTTCCAGGTTTCCCAACGTCTCATGCTTCGGAGTTAGGTTTTGCGGATTGTCGATAAAATCCTTTCGTACGGGTTCGCGATTGGCCACCGCATACGAAGCATATACACTTTGTCCCGATCCCAAATCATAAGTCATACCGAACTTCGGGTTGAAAAAGGAATACTGCACATCTACATCAAATTCATTTTGCCGGTTGTCGTTACCGGCTGTCTGATAGCCGATGTTCCGGTACTGCAAATCCAAAAAACCATTCAGGGCAGACGTGAACTGGTAGTTGCCTTTCAGGTAAACGGTGAAGTCCAGCTTCGTTGCATCATTGTAGTAGTAGTTATAATCTTTCGGAACGGTGGTTACCTGCGCCCAGATGATCTCTCCGAAATGCCGACCGTCATACCGGTTCCACGCACCACCCAGAACCGCGTTCAATTTATTTTTTTCCAACTGAAGCGAGTATGTAAATCCATAGAAATCATTGTCGAGCCAACGCCTGCGGATTATATCGCTGCTGCGGATCACTGAATCACCGATATTAATATTGCCTAGTCCATAATTATCGAAGTCATCGTTATGGCGATATTCTTCATAAAAGCCCCTGCCATACGTATAATGAAGCGCAACATTTCCCGTAAGCTCATTGGCAAACCGATGTGAGGTATGCAACTGATAATGATCCTGCGCATAATCATCTACCTGGTTATCGTACGTGTAAATGTTAAACGTGCGGCTGTTGGAGTTGAGCAGCAATTGGGTTTGCTCGTCATTCCATCCTTCATTGGAGGCTGTGACCAACATCGCTTCGGTATCATTGTTCAAGCGTGATTCGGGCACACCGTACCAACTTTGATAGGTAACTTCATTCCCGCCAAAAACAATGGCTTTCACCATCGTTTTTCTGGAGTAATACCCTCCTGAAAAATAATAGGATGACAAATCGGAAGAAGCGCGATCAATAAATCCATCAGAACTGATTTTTGACACACGGCCATCAAAAGCCCAGCGATCACCAATCAACCCCGTTCCAAAACCTAACGTATTTCGCCAGGTATTAAACGAACCAAATGAATGTACGTATTCAGCATAAGGTTCATCAGCCAGCGGATTGGTTTGAATGTTGATGCTCGCGCCAAACGCACCCGGGCCATTGGTGGATGTACCCACGCCACGCTGTACCTGAATGCTTTGTGTGGAAGAAGAAATGTCCGGAATGTTTACCCAAAATACGCCTTGTGATTCGCTGTCGTTGTATGGAATGCCGTTCAGCGTAACATTTATTCGCGTGGCATCGCTTCCGCGGATGTTGATGCCGGTGTAACCCACTCCGTTTCCCGCATCGGAAGTGGTGACCACCGATGGCGACCAATTTAATTGTATGGGTAAATCCTGACCGAAGTTTTGCTTGCGCAACGTTTGCTTATCGACTGTACTATACGTAGTTGGTGTTTTTTCACCCGCGCGCGTAGCCGATACAATTATTTCATCGGTGAGTGTTGTACTCTCTTCCAGCAAAATGTCATTCACTCCTGATGAAAGTGTAACCCGTTTGGTTTTGTATCCGACAAACCGGATTTCAGCTTCATAGCTTCGCGCATCTGTAAACTGAAAAGCGCCTGCCACATCAGTTACGGTGATCTTTCTCTCCTGCGTTAACGTAACCGTAGCGCCACTTAAAGGCTCATTTGTTCGCGCATCGCGCACCACACCCTGCAACTGGTTTTGTGCCAGCGTAGCCAATGGTAACAGCAGCAGTGCTGTCCACATTAATTTGTTAAACATTTTCTTAATTTGTTAAAACCCGCACGTGCAGAAGGGGCTGCACCATGCTTACAAGTTTCACTTGCCTTCCCTTCGGCCGCATTACCGGCATCAGGTTCTATGGGTATAATCTCAGCCCGTTATAATGAGGCACCCCTTACTGGCGTAAAGGTAAAGGAAAGTAGTTAGTATTCAGAATTTAGAATACAGAATTTGGGACGCTGACTTCAAAACCGAAAAATTCTGAATTCTAAATTCAAAATTCTGTATTCTAAAGTCTACTTTTGAGCATGTTTCAGGCTATTGTAAACGACAAGACTTTTGAAATCAATCCGGAAGGAGAAACCATTATGGTAAATGGCGAGGCTCTGGCGTGGGATGTGACACAACTTCGTGATGGATACTTTCACATTATCCATGACCATAAAAGCTATAAGGCTGAACTGGTAAAGGCCGATGCCACCACCAAATCTTTTACGTGGAAAATCAATGGCAGAAATTATTCCGTTTCGGTAAAAGATAAGTTTGATTTACTGCTTGAAAAGTTAGGCATGAGTGAGGCGGCCGGTAGCAAAGTCAACTCCATCAAAGCCCCCATGCCGGGCCTGATTATCGACCTGAAAGTGAAAGCCGGTGATGTGGTTAAGCAAGGTGATCCACTGCTGATTCTGGAAGCCATGAAAATGGAGAACATCCTGAAGTCGCCAGGTGACGGGGAAGTGAAATCCATCAAAATCAAGAAAGGCGACAGCGTAGAAAAAAATCAGGTGCTGATTGAGTTTTAAATTCCATTAACCGCAGTCAGCCCCGACAAGTATGGCACGGGCATTATAACTTCTTGGCTCCAGCCCTTATATTTACGGGATTTTTATTGGCGTTGCATGAAATACAAACGAATTCTGCTCAAACTCAGTGGCGAAGCCCTGCAGGGATCAAACAAAAACGTAAATATTGATCCGGCTGTGCTCGAACAATATTCAGAAGAAATCAAGGAACTTAAAGCAGCCGGTGTTGAGCTGGCTATCGTGATCGGGGGTGGAAACATTTTCCGGGGCGGTCAGGCCGAAGCACTCGGCATCGACCGGGTACAAGGCGATTACATGGGCATGCTTGCCACCGTAATCAATGCCATGGCCCTGCAAAGTGCACTGGAACGTCACGGCCTGTATACCCGACTGATGTCCGGTATGAAAATGGAACAGGTTTGTGAACCCTTTATAAGACGCAGAGCGATCCGTCACCTCGAAAAGGGACGGATCGTTATTTTTGGTGCCGGTATTGGAAACCCCTACTTTACTACTGACTCAACCGCTAGTTTACGTGCCATTGAAGTTCAGGCCGATGTGGTGCTGAAGGGCACACGCGTAGATGGTGTGTATGATAAAGACCCTGAAAAATTCAAAGATGCCGTTCGGTATAAATCCCTTTCGTTTCAGGAAGCCTATGAAAAGAACCTGAACATTATGGATATGACGGCCTTTACGTTGTGCATGGAAAACAAACTTCCGATTATTGTTTTCGATATGAATAAGAAAGGCAACCTGTTAAAAGTTGCGCAAGGCGAAGAAGCCGGTACACTAATCAGTTAATTATTGTTGAACCGAACTGTTACGTTTACTATGGAAGAAATTGAATTATACCTCGAAGACGCCAAAGAACACATGACCAAGGCCCTCAACCATGTTGGGCATGAGTTAACCAAAATCAGGGCGGGTAAAGCCAACCCATCCATGTTGGATGGCATTCAGGTTTCGTATTATGGAAACCCCACTCCGCTCAATCAGGTATCTTCTCTTACCACGCCCGATGCACGCACCATTTTCATCAAGCCGTGGGAAAAAAATATGATTCAGGAAATTGAAAAGTCTATACGCGATGCCAACCTGGGGTTGAACCCGCAAAATGACGGGCAGCAGGTAATCGTGAACATTCCCATGTTAACAGAAGAAAGACGCAAGCAATTGGTGAAACAGGTGGGCCAGGAATGTGAGCACGGCCGCGTGAGTGTGCGTAATATCCGCAAGGACACCAACGAGCACCTGAAAAAAATAAAAGGAGCATCCGAAGATGATATTAAAGATGCCGAAGCCACTGTTCAAAAACTTACGGATGAATTTATCAGCAAAATTGATGCGCTGATGAAAAAGAAGGAAGCGGAAATTATGACGGTGTAAAACCTTACACTCAGTAATAAAAAGTCGGGTCTACCCCGACTTTTTTGTTTCCAGAATGTTTACCTTCGAAAAACAACCCTGGCATTATGGAAAACCCAACCTTCGGGCAGAAAGTAAAACAAACCACCATGAAATTCGTGAAACGACTCTTCCTGTTTGCCCTCGTTATCGGCATTGGCATTCTTTCATTCTTTTACTGGGGTGTTTATGAACGGGGGGTTTGGGCAGGAAAAGTATTAAGTGTATCACAAAAGGGAATCGTATTTAAAACACACGAAGGCAAACTCTCCATGGAGTCGTTCGGTGCGTTAAAAGGTACCAGCCCGATTGCCGAAACACGCGACTTTTCCGTTGAAAAAAGTGAAACAGAAACCATTAAAGCACTGGAAGCAGCGGCTTTAAAAGGTGAGCGCGTAAACCTGCATTTTGTAAAACGGTACATGCGTTTTCCGTGGCGTGGCGATACCAAATATTTTGTAACGCGCGTTGAAGTGCGACAAGAATAAGCTGGTCACGTTCCTACCTCATGACCGGTAAACCGCCAGCCCGTATTTTCTATACCATTGTTGTTAGTCAGTTTTGTTGTACCTCGCTTTGGTTTGCCGTTAATGCCATCTTGCCACAAGCACAGGCTGCCTATAACTGGCCGGTTGAATCAATTGGCTATGTAACCTCACTGGTACAACTCGGCTTCATTATCGGAACACTCACATTTTCAATTTTCGGATTTTCCGATCGCTTTTCGCCATCACTGGTTTTTCTTTTGTGCAGCATAATTGCAGCAGCTTTCAATGCATTAAGCCTTGTAGATGCGGAATCACTTAACCTTACCCTTTTCACACGGCTCGTAACCGGGTTTTTTCTGGCCGATGTTTATCCGGTAGGAATGAAAATCGCCTCCGATTGGAAACAAGAAGGTCTTGGTCACTGGCTGGGCGCGCTCGTAGGTGCGCTTGTGTTAGGAACTGCGTTTCCACATGCACTTAACCTGGTTCCTGGATTTATTGATCCTACGCAACTTATTATCACCGTTTCATGCCTTGCTTCATTTGGTGGATTGGCGATGTATGCGCTGGTGAAAGATGGGCCGTACAGAAAACCAGCGCAACGTTTTTCATTTGACTATGTGCGCGATGTATTTCGCTCGAAAGCTTTTAAAGCACCAGCATTCGGTTACTTCGGTCACATGTGGGAGTTGTATGCGTTCTGGGCGTTCGTTCCGGTTATTTTACTTGCATACCAAAACATCAGTCAGTCGAATTTCTCATTGCCACTTTGGTCGTATATGATTATTGCTTCCGGATTTCTGGGTTGTGCTGCAGGCGGAAAACTCTCGCTAACGTTTGGCAGTAAACCTATTGCAGGCATTGCACTTGCGTCTTCGGCCTTGTGTTGCCTGATCTCTCCATTAGTATTTGAGTCGGGTGAATACATTTTTCTTGCCTTCATGATGTTCTGGGGATTTATGGTGGTTGCTGATTCACCGCAGTTTTCTGCGTTGGTGGCTTTTCATGCACCGGCCCATATTCGTGGTTCGGCCATTACCATTACTACGTGTATTGGCTTTGCCATCACCATTGTAAGTATTCAACTATTGAATGTGCTTCAACAACACATTTCTCCCCGTTACTTGTTACTTTTATTGGCGCCCGGCCCGCTGTTGGGGTTGGCCTGGCTTTACCCGTTTAAAACTATCGCATGGAAAAAATAATTGTGTACGGCTCGTATGGTTACACCGGTAAGCTGGTGGTGGAGGAATGTAAACGAAAAAATCTCTCTGTAATTCTATCCGGCCGAAATGAACAAGAACTCAAAAAACAAAGTGAGCAAAGTGGCTATCCCTATAAAACTGTTGATATTGACGATCATGCCGGATTGGTTAACCTGTTAAAAGAAGGCAAGGTTGTTATTCACTGTGGCGGACCCTTCCGGCACACCGCAAAAAAAATGATAGACGCCTGCTTGGAGGCCAACACCCACTACACCGACATCACGGGTGAATATGGCGTGTTTGAATTACTGGCTGGATATGATGCCAAAGCAAAACAAGCAGGGCTTACCGTTATACCCGGAGCCGGCTTTGATGTAGTGCCCTCCGATTGCCTGGCGCTACACCTGAAAAATAAATTGCCCGATGCCACACACCTGCAACTTGCTTTCACCATGTCTAAAGGTGGGCTTTCTCGGGGTACAAAGAAAAGCATGACAGAAGGCTTGGGTTATGGCGGCATGATCCGTGAAAACGGAAAACTCGTTCCGCTTCCATTGGGCGATAAAGTGATGACAGTCGACTTCGGAGAATTTAAAATGAAAACCTTGTGCATACCCTGGGGCGATATCTCCACCGCATGGCGCAGCACGGGCATCCCCAACATTGAAGTATACACAGGCGCTACTGATAGCATGATTGCCAACGCACGCAGAAGTCGCTACCTCAACTGGTTGTTGCGGATGAAGCCGGTAAAAAAATTCATGTTAAAGCAAATCGACAAAAAGCCCGGAGGGCCATCAGGAGAAAAACTGCTTACGGGAAAAAGTTACTTGTGGGGAAGGGTAAGAAATGCAAACGGTCAGCAGGCTGAAGCACGATTGGAAACCATAAGTGGTTACTGGTTAACCGCTAAAACAAGCGTGCTGATTGCAGAAAAAATCCTGCATGGAAATTTCAAGCCCGGTTATCAAACGCCAGCGATGGCATATGGAGAAAATTTGATTATGGAGATTGACGGATCAAAAAGATGGTGACGTTCTTGGTTTATGTCGACACAGACCATGATGATTAATTAGTCTCACTAAACTTTATCGCCACCATAGCCGGCCAGAGTTTTCCGGTAATCAATACCATTTTGCTTCTTGGTTCATAGGCTATACCATTCAATACATCGGCATTGGGGTTGCCCGGATACACCGCTTCAGCAACCTTGGTTAAATCAAG
Organism: uncultured Roseivirgaceae bacterium; assembly: GCA_964419145.1. Classification (GTDB taxonomy): domain Bacteria; phylum Bacteroidota; class Bacteroidia; order Cytophagales; family Cyclobacteriaceae; genus UBA2336. The sequence continues at coordinate 183,125 of CAYQOM010000001.1, forward strand.
CCTGCCCAGTACGTTGCCGTTGGCCGGATCAATGCGCACAATGTAATTGGTTTGCCACAGGTTGGCGTATAGGTGTCCTTCAATGTATTCCAACTCGTTTAGGTTCTTTACGGGTTTACCATCTTCGGTAACGGAAACAGTTCTGACCGGCTTTAATGTAAGCGTATCCAGGTAGTACAGCTTGTCGCTGCCATCGCTCATAATCAGGTTTACATCATCATGGGTAATGCCCCAGCCTTCACTGTCGTAGGTGAATTCGCCAAGCTTCTCATATGTTTTAAAATCGTAGATAAATCCAACCTTATTTTTCCACGTAAGTTGATATACTTTGTTGTTCAGTACCGTGACGCCCTCGCCAAAATATTCTTTATTCAGAACAACTTTTTTGTTTTGTTGGCCGGAAGCAATATCCACTTCAGCAATCCAGGATGTTCCGTGTTGCCCTGTGCCTTCAATCAATTTTCCGTTTGCCACCACAAGGCCTTGTGTAAATGCCTCTATATCGTGCGGAAAAATTTTATAGATCACATAGGGAATGGTGTTCTTCGTTTCATTGGTTGACTCCTTGTTGGAAGAACAGGCTGTCATACCCAGAACAAGTGTCATTAACGACACCACATTTAACCAAAAACCGATTGGAGACTTTAGCTTCATGGATTAACTTTAGCGTTACAAAATTCAGCGCTTAGCTATGCAATTTTAATCAATTCAACAAACCAAACCTTATGAAAAAGACCGCTATTCTATTATTTGCCCTTTTCTGCACCACATATGCTTTTACGCAGTGTAATTCATTTTACGTAATTGATGAAGGAACGGCCTGGACCTATGAAAATTATAATCCGAAAGGCAAACCCTCCGGCAAGAATGAACAGAAAGTAACTGCATTCGACAAGACCGCAACCGGTTATAAGGCCACGGTAGCCTCAACCTTGTGGAACGAGAAAGGCAAAAAAGTTACCGAGGGCGAATTAGAGCTAATTTGCGATAATGGAACATTTATCATGGACATGCGCAAATTCATTCCGGAAGAACAGCAGAAGGCCTTTTCTTCTTACGAAATGAAGATCGAAAGTGAAAACCTGGAATTGCCCTCCAAACTCTCCGTTGGACAAACCTTAAAAAATGGCTCCGTAACCTTATCAGCAGTAGGCAGCCCGATACCTATGAAAATAACGGTAAACATTACTGACCGTAAAGTGGAAGCCAAGGAAACCATCACAACCCCCGCAGGCTCGTTTGAGTGTTATAAAATTTCCAGCAAGTCGAACACGCAAATGCAAATGGGTATCAATATGAGCTTAAATTTTTCGGGCACGGAATGGATTGCTGAAAAGGTGGGCATGGTAAAAAGTGAATCGTTTGATAAGAATGGAAAGCTTGCCGGTTATACGTTACTCGTCAACAGGAAATAAACAAAAGGGCATCTCTAACACGGTATGCCTTTAGAGATGCCCTTCTTAAAAAAGTTACTTTATTGCTCACACGTTTTTGCACATCCCTCCTTCTTTTCCACGGGTTTCGATCTTGATTGTGCAGGTTTCTCAAATGTTTCCTTTGCGTGAGCGGCCCACTCCTGCTTAACAGATTCAAAATCCTTAAGGAATTTTTCATTTTTAAATAGTTCATTTACAAGCTGGCGTGCCAACACCCGTGATGCTTCCGAATCGCTGGGATAATGTACCCCAATTATTTCGCGCGAGTGCGCCATATCGTATGCATCTTTTAAGAAGACATCGGCAAACTGAGGGGCGAGCTCACTATACACATACGCATTAACGTATGAATTCGCAGCGTGACCACTTGGGTAAGCTGCCCAATTTGTTTCTTCCAGGTTTTGCAGTTCCGGCTCCAACACATACGGACGAACACGCAAAAACTGATACTTATACTTCCAGATGTAGTAACTGGCATCCTGCCAAACGTGCGCCATGAAATCGGCTGTTATGGGTAATGTTTCAGGTGTAAACCAGGCACCAATAGATCGGCCAATGTGAAACAAATTTTTACGATACCGCGAATAGGTTGAGTCTGCAGGCGTAACACGCGGGTTGTAATACACACCTGCTACATAAAGAGACGCACGCTCCTGCTCAAGAGTTCGTTGATTTTGAAGACTCAACAGGTAATTCAGTTCAGCTCGAGTTTGCGCTGAACTATTTGCAGGAGGGTCAGGAATGTGAAACTTAATGTTATCCTTAAGGTAATATGGCTTTAGGCTCAAGCGCTTTTCTGCTGCCTGTGCATCAAATGGAAATTTTTGCTTATCAACCTCAGCATCCTTTTGTGCAGGCACGGGATTGAACTGCTGCAGTTGTTGATAGTGCCCCCGGGCAGGCGTAAGGTTTCTTATTTCGGGTGACTGCGCATATCCCGTAAGTGCAATTACATGCAGTATGAGCAGGAATAAATGTGTTTTCATGAATAGTACGTTTGATTAGTAGTCTGTAGACGAACTACCCGACAAAAAGACGCAAGTAAAATGTTTGCGTCTTTCCTGAACATACGCGTCATCTACATGAACCTCTTTCAAAGAGGCCTAAAATGATGTTCCACTAAAATGTCGAAACCATGAAAAACGTGATCATCCAAAAAGATGGCGGTTGCTGTGGCGGTCTTTGCGGCTGCTAAAACCCAGTGAAGTCGTGGTGTACTAACGAGGCATCACGACTTTCTCTTCAAATGAAGGTGAGGTGTTGCAACCACAAGGAAGTTTATCTTCGCATACCAGTACATTTCCGTATGCATCGGTTTTAATGTGGTAGAGATCATGCAGCTTTTGCTTAAGCAATGCACGTGCACGCTGAACACGTGATTTGGCTCCGGAATAGGAAATGTTTAATCGATCTGCTAATTCCAGTTGTGAAAGGTTCTGATGTTCGGTCAGCTCAAGTGCTTCGCGATATTTTTGCGGTAATGTTTTGATTAACGTATTCAGGCAAAAGGCAACGCAGTCGTTGAAATCCTTTGGATCTGTATCAAGATCAAGTTCACGAATATCAAAGGTTCGGGATTGACTGCGGAAATAATCGTTCACCGCATTGCGGGTAATTTGGTAAATCCAGGCGAAGATCTTATCCGACTCCTTTAATTGACCAGCTTTTGCATAAATCTTAAGCAATACATCATGCACAATATCTTCTGCCAATGCCTTGTCTTTTACCCTTTTATAGACAAATCGGGTTAATTCACCTCGAATTTGAGTCCACGCATGTACGGCCAGTTCTTCCATGTGCACATAGTTTTACGAAAACAAGACGCAAGGGGCCGGAAAAAGACGCAGAAAATTTTCTAAACATGAAAAACCCAGTCCTTATACTGGCCATCCGCTGGATTGAAATCATCGCGTTTTACAAAGTGTAGTTCCGTTATTTCAATGGTTTCAATGTCGGTTAATTTCAGGTTCCGGTACCCGGCCGTGCGTCCAGCCTTAGTAAAGCCTAGCTCCTGCCAGCAAACCAACATAATCTTATTACCGGCAGTCTGACATACACCATACGGATGAACAAGCCGTTCAATCGGCTCCCGACTCATCCGAATGCGGCACTTGCGCTTTTTCTCCGCAGCTTCCCAAAGTTGCTGTGTGATCTCCTCCATCAGTCGTGAATGGTAATGTGGGCCGGTGTTCTATCGAGCAGTTTACCGAACGGTTGAAGTGAAAGTCCAAGTTTATTCGTTTTACGTTCAAATTCTTTGGCGTACTTTTCATCAACACAAACGAGTAAACCACCACTGGTTTGCGGATCGCAAAGTGTGAGTAATGATTCTGATCCGATGCCCGTTACCTTGCCCTCAAAGCTTTGCCAATTGCGCATGGTATTATCCGGATAAATCATTTTTGCCGTATACGTTGAAAGATTTCTGATCAATGGAATTTTTGAATAGCTGATTTCTGCAGTGAGTTTACTGCCTTCGCACACCTCAAGCAGATGACCCAATAATCCGAAACCGGTTACATCAGTCATGGCTGTTACATATGCCAACGATCCGAATACCTCCCCAACCGAGTTTAAGGTTGTCATGATTCGAACAGTCTCCTCCACATCATGTGGCTCGGCCAATCCACGCTTCTGCGCAGTGGAAATAATGCCTACGCCCAGGGGTTTTGTCAGGTAAAGTATATCACCTGCCTTGGCCGTATTATTTTTTTTCAGCTGTGGTTTGAGAACTGTGCCGGTTACGGCCAAACCAAAAATTGGTTCGGGGCTGTCGATGCTATGCCCACCAGCAAGCGGAATATTGGCCTGATCACAAATGGATTGTGCGCCTGCTAAAACCTGTTGGGCTACCTCAACGGGAATTTTTTCAACGGGCCAACCCAGGATCGCCAACGCCATTATTGGCTTGCCGCCCATGGCGTACACATCGCTGATGGCATTGGTAGCCGCAATGGCGCCAAATGAAAACGGATCATCCACAATGGGCATGAAAAAATCGGTAGTGCTGATGATGCAGTTGCCGTCATTAAGCTCATACACCGCAGCATCATCTTTCGACTCATTGCCCACCAACAGGCCAGGGAAAATTTTTTTATCGCGTGAGGATTGTAAAATCTTTTCCAGCGTAGCCGGAGCAATTTTGCATCCGCAACCTGAGCCGTGAGAGAATTGAGTGAGTTTAATGTCAGTCATAAAAACAATTTTTTATCCATGGTCTGTGTCGACACAAACCATGGGGTGTGTCTATGTGTTTAAAAAATCTTTAATAACCTCATCCAATCGATGACCATCCCACGAAATGCGCTTTACAATTCGTTGCTGCTTTCGTTCAAGGCCGTTGCGATAGGCTTTGTCGTAGTAGATTAGCAAAATATCAATGGTTGACTGCCAATCGCTTTGCGAAAGTTTTTCCGCTGCTGTATTAAAATGTTGGCCACCCAGTTTTTTTGTAATCTTCTTCATGGCTTCCAGAAATTGCGCAGGATCGGTTTTGCCATATTCCCTCACTAACCGTTTTATTCGTACCTCTTTGGGAACATCAATTTCCACAACAGGCGACCGGCTCATCGTACGCCATAACGGTTCAGGTAAAAATATTTTTCCAATAGCGATCGATTCATCTTCGATCCAGATACGCTTGGATAGATCCAGATTCAAGATTGCTTCGAACAACTCATTCTGAAATTGTTCCGTGGTGGGTTGGGGCGGCATATTCAATCCGCCAAACACGGAGCCTTTATGCTTTGCCAGTTCCTCCAGATCAAGTACTTGTTCACCAGCTGCTTTTAACGCGCGGAGAATATCGCTTTTGCCACTACCCGTTTCCCCACCTAATACTGTCAGGTTAAAGGGTGAAGCAAACGATTCTACAGCCCGTTGCCGGTACGCTTTATAGCCTCCCCGAAGGGATCGGGTTTTAATGCCCGCCATCTGCACGAAGCTGCAAAAATTGGCCGAGCGCATGCCCCCGCGCCAGCAATGCACTAACAACTCACGACCATCAGCTACGCGAAGCGCCTCATCAATAATGTCGTTCAATCGTGGGCCAACCAACCGAAAGCCTGTCTTAATAGCCTCCAGTTGTCCTTTCTGTTTGTAGTCAGTGCCAACGGCAATTCGCTCTTGATTGTTAAGCAACGGAATATTGATCACAGCCGGAATATGGCCTTCAGCATACTCACCTTCCGACCGGACATCAACAGCCGGCAACTCATGACGAAGCTTCAGAAATTCATCAAGGGAAATGATCATGCGCGAAAGGTACCAAAAAAGTTACCTTTCATGTGCGGCTTAATTGTCTGAAAAACGTAAGGCAATGTTTGTGGCGATCCCCACCCGAAAACCGTAGCTCAGGTATTTTCCATCGCGAAAAGCAGCTGCGGCTTCCAACCTGAAAATGCGGAAGATGCCATCAATGGTGTACCCCACTTCCGTATAGTTCTTTGATGTGGGGGTTGCCAGGTAATTCACAAAAACATTTTCACGAATACCGAACATTCTTACTTCAGGGATGCTGGTAACCAGAAATTTACGGAACTGGTAATGCACATTGGCCACCACATACTTATCCGCTGTGCTATAGCGGTAATAATCCAGCAAACGAAAACTACCCACCGGATCAGTCGTAACAAATGGCGTTTCATTTCCCAGGAAATGCTTGTAGTCCATGAAGCCCAAACTGTCGGAATTCAGAAAAGCCCCACCGCGCAAAAAGAAATGCATCCGGCCACGCACGCCAAAAGCAACTTCGTGTTTCATGCCTAACTCAACGTGATCGAACTTAATTTCGCTATCGAGTATACCTGAAAATCCCTTTCGGTAAGTGAATAGCAAAGTGGGTGTGGAACTTTCAACTTCATTTCTGCTGCCATTTCTGATTCTATACTTGAGCCACGGTCGCGCGCTCATGTGCAATGATCCAATCAATGCGCTGTGCTCTGCAAAACCGGTGCTTATTAACTCTTCACTTATGGGTGCATTTGGCGTATAGTCCTCAATCTTGTCGCGGTCAATTAATTTATAGCTTGAATTATTAAACAGTTCCCTGCGTGTTGCCCACGACCAACTGGTTTCAGCGGTAAATTTCGGACTGAATCGTCTGCGATAAAGAACATCGATGTAATCACGTTCATAAATCTTCATCAGGTTTTTCTCTAGAAACAGCGTGGTAAAAGTATTTACTACCGGAAGTATCGGTTCATCAGGATTGAATTGCTTCACATAACGTCCACCCTGGACTTCAAATCGATAGTTTCGATTTCGCAAGCGAAATGTTAAATGACCCGATAGTTTTTCCCGCGCAAATGAATACCGCAACGTAGGCATAATGTTTAACCGCGTCCTAAAAGTATCCTGTAGAATGGAACCAAAATTCATCCGGTAAATCAGGTTAAAACCTTCTACGGTATTAAACCAGGTCTCGGGAAACTTGATTTCAAAATTGGAATGCTTTGAAATCTTATAGACATCGCCTATGATCAGGTCCCATGGCTGAAATCCCTTTTTCTTTTTGTCTGAACGTTTAACGGTGTCTCCTTCTTCTTTCTTGCGCTCCTCAATGGCGATGCTATCGGTTTTCTGGTAACCTTTTATTTCTTCTGTGGTTAATGGTATTGGACGAATCAGCGCCCAGTAAGCAGAATCCTTTTTATATGCTCCGCTGTCGATTTTAAATGTGGTATTGGAAAGTACCTCAGGCTCTTTCGATTCCTTTAACTCCTGCTTTTCATATTCCTTGATGATGGAGCGCAATTCCTTACGCGTAATTTCCTTATCCGATGCGAGGCGCTCCTGAAGTTGCTGGTTTTTCTGATCGTATTTTTGGGTAAGCTCCTTCGCTTCATCTTTAAATATTTTTTCATCGATCACCTTCATTTCCTCAACCTGCAGATCGGGATTTAATTCGATTTTGTAATCACTTACCGTAGCCAGGTAGTTGTACACAAACTCAAACCCAAAGAAACGTCCACCAATATCAAACTGTTGCGAAACCGGCATCCATACCTTGTCCTCCACTGGGGCATACACTTGTTTTACGACAATGCGCACACCCAGTTTTGTGGTTTTTAAATCCAGGCTGTGAATGGACCACCAATCCTCAACAATAAAAATCGTTCCCTCCACCACATTATCTCCACGCGATCGCGGGGTAACTTTTATCTGGCTGACCTCATAGTTACGATCTTTGAATGTGCCCTGGTACTCAAATTTATAATATCCAAATGCTGCAGGTGATAAAGGCGAAACCGTTTCAGCAATGACCGGTTGATAAAAGCTGCCGAAAATAAAGGCATTGGGAGAAGTATTGTTGTCTTTTCCATCACTGCGGATAGAAATCACCTTCTCTTCAAACGTATTCGGGCGTTTGTATTTGATTTCACTTACCGATTCGGAAATAAAAACCCGATCCTTTTCAATCCCTTCCTTCTCTAATGCTTTTTTTGCCAGCCACGGATAATCAACCAGTTTACCTTTTCCCTTTATATAAACCTGGGCCGTGTAGTTATCGAGTTGTTGGGTGTGGTACTTGGCTTTGGCAATTGCCTTGCGCATGATGGTATAGGCGGGATCTTCATTGCCCGAAGTAACGATTATGTTTTGCAACACCACCACCTGGGATTTCATGGTGATGTTAATCACTTCAAAACCTTCCTCTACCGTCACTTTCCGCTCCTGCGTTTCATACCCCAGGTATTGGTACACCAAGTCGTACGTACCGGGTGGCATGCTCAATTCATAGAAACCATTTTCGTTTGTAGTGGTGCCGGTACCCAGTTGCTTTACATAAATGGTGGCGTACGACAACACCGTGCCATCATCGGCTTTTATGGTACCGCGAATACCTCCGCCAAAAGCAAGCACAGGCATGCTGATAAGAAGGAAGAAGAAAATTTTTCTCAAGAGGGTCATGTTATGAGAATCTCTATACTATACGTACCGAGATGCAAATAAAAATTACAACGTTGCTTTCACTGGTAAAATTTTTTTGCCCGGATGATCGCCTCAACCGCATCAGGAACAAGATAACGCACCGATTGGTTATTTCTGATGCAGTTTCTTATAAAAGTTGCGGAAATATCCATCATCGGGGCTTCAACCAGTCTAACGTTGGGGTGACGCCTGAGTTCAGCATTTGTTACGTTCGGGCGAGGATAAACATATAGGCCATAATCCTCCAGAATTCGCTCGTAATTTTTCCATTTGGTAAAACTGGCCAGGTTGTCTTCACCGATAATCACTTTAAATTCCTTATCGGGATGTTTCTCAGCAAGATGCACCAGGGTATGAATGGTGTAGTTTGGTTTGGGCAGGTGAAACTCTACATCCGAAACTTCAAGTTTATAGTTTTCGTATACGGCAGCGCGTACCATATCGTACCGGTCGAAATCATGAAGGAGCCCCTTGCTGGGCTTTAGTGGATTCTGCGGTGTAACCACAAACCACACTTTTTGTAAATCGGTGGTTTCGGCCATGATGTTGGCAATGATCATGTGCCCGGTGTGGATGGGATTGAAGGAGCCGAAGAATAAACCCACCTTCATTGGTCAAAACTTAATTGAATTTATTTAAACGCATCATACAACCGTTGCGCCTCTGCCAGCGATTTATCCAAATCTTCATTCACCAGCACCACATCAAACTTATCGGCAAAGGTCATTTCAAACTTTGCTTTAAAAAGTCGTTGTGATAGGCTGGCATGTGATTCCGTGCCTCTTCCGCGAAGGCGTTGTTCCAGAATTTCCATGGAGGGAACTTTCACAAAAACGGAAAGTGCCTTATCGCCAAAATATTTTTTTAACGCCAATCCTCCTTTTACGTCCACATCAAAGATGACGTTTTTTCCTTCATCCCAAATGCGCTGAATTTCTGTTTTTAAGGTACCGTAGTAGTTGCCTTCATACACTTCTTCCCACTCAATGAATTCATCATTATCAATTTTCTTCTTGAACTCATCGGGGGTCAGAAAATAATAATCCTTACCGTGTTCCTCTTTGCGGCCACGCTTATCGCGGGTGGAGGCAGAAATGGAAAATCCAAGGTCGGGGTTGTTGTCCAGTAAGTGTCTTACAAGGGTTGTTTTTCCGGAGCCGGATGGGGCACTGAAAATGATTGCTTTTCCGGACATTAATGCGATAGATTTTGACTGATCTGATTTCTGATTTTTTCAATCAGCTCTTGGGTGGCTCCGTTCCCGTTACACTTCGTGCGGATGAGTGTTTTGAGGGTAACGTCAAGGTTGTAGGATTTATAACAGGGCATGCACTCATCCAGATGCGTTTTAAACTGCTGTTGTTGCTCAGGGGTGGCATCCCCATCCAACATCAGTTGAAGCATTTCCATGCAGGTTAACTTCTTGTCGGGCGTTGTGGATTCTGTAGAGTCGGGCATAGGCTATGTGTTTTTATATCCCATTTTATTGGCATACTCACTTAATTTTTCCTTCAGCAGGTTGCGCGCACGGTGAAGTCGGCTTCGCACGGTGCCGATTGGTATATCAAGTATTTTTGCCATTTCATCATACTTAAATTCTTCCAGGTCTGCCAGAATGATCACGGTTCTGAAATCAACATCCAATGAATTCAAGGCATTGGATATTTCATCTCCAATCATATCCTGAAGCGACTCCACCCGTAAATCCGGAGTGATTTGCCTGTCTACATCATCCGAATTATAGTAGGTTTCAACATCCTGATAATCGACTTTTGCCGGCTCCTTGCTCTTCTTCCGGTAGTCGTTAATAAAACTGTTTTTTAAAATTCGGAACAGCCATGCTTTGGCATTAGTTCCCTTTTGGAAAGAATCTATGAATCGAAATGCCTTCAGATAGGTGTCCTGCACCAAATCATTGGCATCGTCTTCATCAAAAGTAAGGCGGTAGGCAAAGTTGTGCATGGAGTTAATATGAGGCATGAACTCATCATTAAAAACCTGCAATTTCTCTGCTTCTGTATAATTATTTCGAGGTGCCTCGTCCATAATCTTCAAAAGTAACAAATCGTTGTTTAGACAAAAAATAAATAAAAATAAAAGAGATACAGATCTCTAGATCTGTATCTCAGAATTTAGATTTAACTAAGCGACTATCGCTTGGCCACTACCCCACCAAATGATTTCACCATGTTGATGAATTCAATACGATACCCTTCTTTATCATTGCCACGAGCACTTTCAGCCAAGGCTGCCACATCGTCATAGGTATAGGATTTCACATACTCTGATTCACGCAGCAACATACCAAACGCGGCCACGGATGCAGACCACCGGAAGTTATCCGAAGTCTGGTTAAGCGTAACCTGGTTATCTGTCATCGGGTGAACAATGAGTTTACTGTTTTCCGATTCCGGGTGCTTGTACCGGAACTTTACCGTCATTAATTCTTTCGACTTGGTGGCTGAAGGATCAATTTTCGTGGTTTGATATTTCAGCGGATCAATGGTAAAGAATTCACTATCTACACCTACCGGAATAATTTCATATAAAGCGGTTACGGTATGACCTGAACCCAGATCACCGGCATCTTTCTTATCGTTGTTGAAGTCTTCATTTTTCAACAAGCGATTTTCATAACCAATCAGGCGGTAGGCCTTCACCTTTGCAGGATTAAACTCTACCTGAAGCTTTACGTCTTTTGCAATGGTAAACAAGGTGCCACCAAATTCATTCACCAACACCTTCTTGGCTTCCGTAATGTTGTCGATGTAGGCATAGTTTCCATTTCCTTTCATCGACAAAGTTTTCATTTTGGAATCTTTATAGTTACCCATACCGAAACCAAGTAAGGTCAGAAACACGCCTCCTTGTTTTTCCTTTTCGATTAATTGTTCCATGGCTGCATTGCTTGACTCACCAATATTGAAATCACCATCGGTAGCCAGAATTACCCGGTTGTTTCCTTCCTTCTTGAAATGCTTGTGTGCAACAGCATACGCCAGTTTAATGCCTGCACCACCAGCGGTTGATCCACCGGCTTCCAGCCTGTCGAGTGCATCAATTATTTTTTTCTTATCAGCACCCGAAGTAGGCTCTAACACCAATCCCGCTGCACCGGCATACACCACAATGGCCACGTGATCTTGCGGGCGCAATTCATTCACCAGCATCTTGAACGATGATTTCAACAAGGGAAGTTTATTGGGCTCGTCCATAGAACCTGAAACATCAATCAGAAATACCAGGTTGGATGGTGGAAGATTTTCTGTTTCAATGCGCTTGCCCTGCAACCCGATGTGCACGAGTTTATGTTTTGAATTCCAGGGAGCTGAAGAAATTTCAGTGATGATGTTGAACGGATGTTCATTTTTGGGTTGAGCATAGTCGTAATCGAAGTAGTTGACTAGCTCCTCAATGCGCACGGCATCTTTGGGTGGCCGCTGACCATTATTCAGAAACCTGCGCATGTTGCTATAGGAAGCCGCATCCACATCAATTGAAAACGTTGACAGCGGGTTACGCAGCGCATCATGAAAAATATTTTCATTGATGCCGTCATACTCTTCGGTATTCCAATCGGGTTTTTGATAATCGTAGGCAACGGCTGGTGCAGCATACTCTGCTTGCATCTTTGATCGTTTGTATGCGCGACCGGCATATCCTGTAACCACCACTTCGCTAAGTTGTGACACATCGGCAGAAAGGGAAACATCAATCACACTGCGGGAGCCCACTTTTATTTCCTGCGTTTGTAATCCGATAAATGAGAAAACCAATGTTCCACCACTGGCGGGAACCTTAATGGAATACGTTCCTTTAGCATTCGTTACGGTTGCGGTTGCAGTTCCTTTTAACGTAACATTCACACCGGGTAACGGACTTCCATCTTCAGCGGCAGTAACCGTTCCGGTAATCATCCTTTCCTGCGCCTGAAAGCCCAGGCTCGCAAAAAGAAATGCACTCATCAGCATAAATTGCGTTTTCATAACTGTATTTGTTTGGTTTACAGGTATGAGATGCAAATGGGAATTGGATTCCATAAACCAATCGGAATAATTTTCTATCTTAAAAAATGCTTTTCAGCAAGCCCATAGCGGAAATCACCGATCAGGAGTTGATGCAACGGTATAAGGAAACCAGCGACATGGAAGTACTGGGCTATTTGTACACGCGCTACACTTCTTTAGTATATGGTGTTTGCCTGAAATACCTGAAAGACCGGGATGAAGCACAGGATGCGGTGATGGGTATTTTTGAAAAACTGATCGACACGCTGCATCAGCACGAAGTGACGCACTTCAAAAGCTGGTTGTACGTAACCTCACGCAACTATTGCCTGATGTACTTGCGGGCCAATAAAAACAAGCAAACGGAAGAATTACCGTCTTTTCTTATGGAATCGGACGGCTTGATGCATCAGGAGGATGCAACTGAATTGGAGGGAAATCTTGTTAAATTGGAAGATTGCATCGAAAAGCTTGTGGCAGAACAGCAACTGTGCGTTCGGTTGTTCTACCTGAAGCAGAAATGCTATCAGGAAATTGGTGATGAAACGGGGTATGACCTGAAAAAGGTGAAAAGCTACATACAAAACGGAAAGCGGAACTTAAAAATCTGCATGGAGGGGAATGACTGACTATACCCACGATATTAAGCGATACCTGAGTGGTGCCATGACACCGCAAGAGCGGCATACCTTCGAAAAAAAGGTGCTGGCCGATCCGTTTCTGGCGGAAGCCCTTGAGGGCGCTGAACAACTATCGGCTGCGGAATTCGAAGAAGATGTTGAGGCCCTGAACAAGCAAATTCTTGACGTTGAAATTGAACATGAAGTTGCGGCTGCATCGGCTTCGAAAAAAGTTGCTGCGTCAGCTCCGGCCTTGAAAAGAGTAAAAGTCAAAAAAATTCAACAAAAACGGATCTCAGTATTCGGTTGGACGTTACGCATTGCAGCTGGATTAGTGATTGTGTTGGTTTCGGGTTACCTGATCTGGCAGGTTACGCAACCTAACGAAAAACCCGAGGTACTGGCCATGGAAGAATCGGCTCCCCCACCTCCACCTGTATCGTTACCGGATACAAGTCTTTATAAAGATGAATCAGGCGAAAAAGCTGTTGCGGAAACCATTGTTGACACTAAACCAGAAAAAACTGATCGTGCGGGTGTTACATCATCATCGTCAAGCAAAAGGACGGAAACCGAAAAAACACAAGAAGACAGTGGAGAATTGGGTTATATGGTTAAACCAACAGAGCCGCTTATAACTGAAACCAAACCGGTTGAAATAACACCAGCACTTGATGTAAAGGCAGATGAAGTTGTGCGTGAAAAATTAGCGGTTGAAAAAGAAGAGAAAGCGAAGCTTGCAGAAGCCATACAACGTGAAACCAACGATGCGGCCAAAAAACAAGTGGCTGGTCGTGCCATGGCCGCTCCCACTACAGGCCCAAAAGTTATTCGCGGAAAAGTTACCTCAACTGATGATGGTAGTCCACTGCCAGGCGTAAATGTGATTGTAAAAGGGACTTCAATAGGAACGACTACCGATGAAGGTGGCAACTACCAAATTGCAACTGATATTACAAATCCCGTATTGATATATGCTTTTATCGGTTTGCAAACTACAGAGATTAATGCTGGTACTAGAAGCGAAATTGATGTGAGCCTGGCGCAAGATGTTACGCAACTCAGCGAAGTAGTAGTTACTGGCTATGGCACGCAACGAAGAGATGACTCATACACGCCCACGGTAGAGTTGGCATATCCTGAAAATGGGAACCGCGCGTTCCGTCAGTATCTTGAAAAAAACATAGTCTACCCGGAAGCAGCAAAAGCGCAAAAAATTGAAGGAAGGGTGACCGTTGATTTTTTTGTGGAGCCGGATGGAAGCTTAACGGGTTTTACCATCATACGCGGCATTGGCGGTGGGTGTGATGAAGAACTGATCCGACTGATCAAAGAAGGGCCGAAATGGATACCCACTAAACGCGATAATACTCCAGTACGCGATAAAGTACGGGTTCGACTGAAATTTGAACTACCGAAATAGCATATGATTTCACGATATCTAAAGCTGGGTATTCTTTTGGTTGTGGTGGGCACCATAGCGGCCTATGTGTTGCTGGTTGTCATCCCCAAACGCTCGTATGAAACGGCAAAATCTATTGGAAAAGATTTCAGCGAAGCCTTTCAATTCACACCGGAAATAAAAGTGCGCAATACCATTGTGCTGCAACAACAAACACCCATACTGGAACTGGCCACCTTGAAGCAGCAATTTCAACACCGGTATAACTGGCGCAATACCTGGCTGAACAGCACCAAAGAAATTCAGATTGATGGAACATTTGAAGCGAAGTGCGGCTTCAACCTCAATGAAAAGTTTTCCATTGAAATCAATAACAACAAAGCCACGGTGTACCTGCCTGAACCTAACGTGCTATCGGTTGAATCCGCTGGCGACATGACCTTTCGGGATGAAAACGGCTATTGGAATTGGGTGAACGAGCAAGATCGCACCAATGCAGTCAATGCGTTTATTACCGATGCGCGTACCTACGCCAATCAGGCTTCCTTTGTTCAGGAAACAAAAAAGGTCACGGAAGAAAAAATCCGTGACCTTTTGAAAACCTATGTGGATGAAGTGGAGTTTATCTACGAAGAAAAAATTCCGTTAACTCCCGCTCATTAACTCATTTACACCACCTTCTTCCTGATCAGCTTCGCATACGTTCGACTCACCGGGAAACTCTTTCCACTCTGCATCTTCACAATCATACCACCATTGAAATGTTTTTCTATTTCCTTAAGGAAGTTGATGTTGATGATGGTGCTGCGGTGCACGCGAATAAAAATTTCAGGATTGAGAATTTCTTCGAGTTTACCGATACCGGAAGAACTTACAAACTGATCACTTTTGGTAGTAAGAATGGTGTAGTCTCCTGAGGCCTCCAAAAACATGATTTCTTCAACGGCCAGGTTAATGAGCTTCTCCGACTTCTGCACAAAAATGTGCGAATCATAAGACGTTTTGTTTTCCGTCTTCATATCGCGAAGCATCTCACCTACGTTGTACTGCTCTGTCTTCATGCGTTCAAGCGCACGCTTAACCGCCAGCTGAAAACGCTCCTGATCGATTGGCTTTAACAAATAGTCGACTGCATTTTTTTCAAATGCTTTTATCGCATACTGATCATAAGCGGTAGTAAACACCACATACGGATCATGCGTGATGTCATCCAGCACATCAAAGCCGTTCATGCCGGGCATCTGCACATCCAAAAAGATAAGGTCCGGTTTCAGGTTGTCGATCATTTCAACGGCATCTTTACCCTTTGTTGCTTCACCAACAATGGTAATGTTGCCTGTTTGTTCAATGTACTCGCGCAACAGTTCCCGAGCCAGTTGTTCGTCATCAATAATTACACAGGTTATCGTCATGGGTTCAGTTTTAATCGGTTGTTAATGTGTTTGGGATAGATTTGGTAACACGTGATTACTATCCGGCAATACTTTTTATCTGATGCTCGGGTTCTTCCTCGAGCGTTGGCTGTGGTTGCGGATCGGGCACCTGCTCTTCTTTCGGTACAGGAATAAAGAAACTCACCGAATATCCCCACTCATCCGAACGAATGCGAAGTCCGGAACCGGAACCAAATGAATTTCGTAAACGCAAATCTGTATTCTTCATGCCCACTCCGCTTGAACTTCCGTC
This sequence comes from uncultured Roseivirgaceae bacterium, assembly GCA_964419145.1. Lineage (GTDB taxonomy): Bacteria > Bacteroidota > Bacteroidia > Cytophagales > Cyclobacteriaceae > UBA2336. The sequence continues at coordinate 199,209 of CAYQOM010000001.1, forward strand.
CATTACCTTTTTTGCATTGGAGCCAAGGCCATCATCTTTTACTTCAAAAAAAATCATGTGATTAAATCGCTTTACAGTAAGGGTAATGGTTCCGCCCTCCTCTTTCGGACCAACACCATATTTCACCGCATTTTCTACCAGCGGTTGTAAGATCATTGGAGGGATTCTGATCCCCAAACAAGTGAAATCAATCTGTTTGATAAATTTCAATCGCTTTCCAAAACGCACTTGCTGAATTTTTATATAGTTATCAATAAAGTCAAGTTCATGAATGAGCTTTACCATCTGATCGCCATGCGAATCCAGTGCATACCGAAAAATATCAGAAAGCTGTGTGATCACCTTGCGGGCTTCTTCCTTGCTGGACCCGACCAGCATGTTGATGGAGTTCAGTGTATTGAATAAAAAATGTGGATTGATTTGTGATTTCAATAACGACAATTGCATCTCGCGGTTTTTCAATGCCAGCTCACCGCGTTCTAACTCCTTGCGTTGCAGTCCTTCAAAGTAGCGGATGATGTAATACACGGCCACGGCAACAATGTATTGGTTCTGAAACTGCAATCCATCCCAACTTAATAACGCAACGATGTGATCTTTCCAGTTGTCCCAGTACACGTAACCCTCTACATAATCGTTTATGTAATAGGAGAAAGAACCCATCAGCAAAAAGAACATCATAATGCCCAGCACATGGCCAGCAATCTGAACCACCACCTTAAACCGAAACAGAAAATTCGCGTAAAGCAAAATGAGGATAATACCCACACAAAGCGCTTCCCACAGGTACAGGGCATTCCAGAACACGAATGCGAAAGGCGTAACCAGTTTCCACTCTAAAAAGGCACTTACGGTGAAGTTAATAAAGTACCACAGGCATAGCAGGAAATATGCCTTTCTCCAGATGCGCGGTATCGATTCAAGGTTTATCAATTCGGCAATTTGCTTTTTAAAGTTACACAGAACGAAGATAATTCGGCTAAGGAATTCATTTTGGCGGCAAACCTGCAAAAATGCAGATAATCTTACCTCGCATTTGAAAGAACCTGCTGAATGTCCATTTTTATTGATTCTATGAAATTTTACCTGGTTATAGCGGCTTTTACCCTTATGGTGTGGCAAAGTAGCGCCCAAAAAATCACCATTTCGGGAAAAGTGGTTGACAAGGAAACGCGTGAACCCCTGACGTTTGCCACGGTTGGTATAAACGGGAAGTCCATAGGTACCATTACCAACCTGCAAGGTGAGTTCGACTTTCACATTCCGCAGGAGTACCGAAACGAAATCTTTCTCATCAGCATGCTGGGGTACCAGAGCTACGAGGCGCCCGTGTGGTCAATTTCCACCAGCGGCCAGGTTACTTTTGAATTGACCAAATCAACCACCGTTCTGAATGAAGTTGTGGTTCGTGATTCCTTATCAGGAGGCGATATTCTGCGTATAGCGTTAAGCCGCATCGACCAGAATTTTCCAACCCGGCCGTTCATGCTGGAAGGATTTTACCGCGATGTAAAAAAAGTAGCCAACACCAACATTTCGTTGCTGGAAGCTGCTGTACAGATCTATGATGAAGACTATAGTGAGCCACGCAACAAATTCAAATTGCGCGAACGTGTTCGACTGTTAGAAGTACGGAAAAGCATTGGCTATGAAAGTCAATTCACCACCTACTTTGATCAGGATAACTTACTGGAAGATTTGCTGTTGCACAACAACATTCGATACCGCCAGATTGAAGCACGGGAAGAAATGTACAATGCCATGTCGCGTGAACCTGACTCCTATTATAACGGACATGAGATTTACGTGATCTCACACACCCAGGACTACCTGTTAAAGATTTTTGTAGATAAGCAGGATTACTCCATCATTCACCTCGAATTTGAAATAGGCTCATCCAATGAACTGGTGGGCCGAAAGAAAAACCTGATCAGTCGCTTTGCCGGATTAAAGAAGACCATCGACTTCCGTCCGGTTGATGGAAAAATGTACCTGAGCTTCATGAGCATCACCTCAAAAGTGACCTGGCATGACATTAAAACCAATGAGTTGAAATTTGAAACTGAACTCTTTCAACAGTTACTGATCAACGAAATAAAACCCAATACCACCGAGCGCATTGGTGCTACTGAACGCATGCGCAACTACGGCTTACAATACCAGGATCAACCTTATAATAAGGAGTTTTGGGATAATTACAACGTAATCAAAGATACCCCACTTGACAAAAAGGTATTGGAAGATCTGGAAAAGGCTGGCCCCTTAAACAAACAGTTTCAGGGTGATCAATAATTACCGCAACGTAGCCAACGCTTTTTTCATCCGAGCAAGTGCTTCCCGTAAATCTTCTTCTGAGGCTGCATAGGAAAGCCTGATGCAATTGTCATCGCCAAAGGCGCTGCCCGGCACCAACGAAATATGCGCTTTCTCTAATAAAAACATGCACAAGTCATCACCATTTTTAACGGTGCGTTCTCCATCCGATTTACCATAGTAGAAACTTACATCCGGAAAAAAGTAGAATGCACCTTGCGGGTAGTTTGCCTTAATGCCCGGAATATCCTTCAGCCATTCATAAACAAGCTCACGTCTTTTTTTGTATGCCTCCACCATCGCAAAAGTTGGTGCAAGGTCGCTGGTAATCGCTGCTAAGGCGGCTCGCTGTGCAATGGAACAATTCGCTGAAGTAAGCTGGCCTTGAATTTTATTACAGCCATCGGCAATCCACTTGGGTGCGCCAATGTACCCCACACGCCAGCCCGTCATAGCAAACCCTTTGGCAAAACCGTTTACGGTTATCGTGCGCTCGAACATGCCTGGTAAAGATGCAACGCTTACAAACTCGCTGGTGAAATTGATGTGCTCGTAAATTTCATCTGCAATCACCAATATGTTTTCATGTTTGAGAATAACCTTTGAAATGGCCTCCAATTCTGATCGTAGAAAAACAGAACCCGTAGGGTTGCAGGGCGATGAGAAAATCACAATTCGTGTTTTGGGTGTGATGGCTCGTTCAACCTGGTCGGCTGTTACTTTAAAATCATGGTCAATACCGCCTTTTACCAATACCGGCTTCGCCTCGGCTAATCGCACCAGTGCATCATAGCTAACCCAGTAGGGTGAAAAAATAATTACTTCATCTCCAGGATTCAAAATGGCCAGCATGGCATTGGCAATGGATTGCTTGGCCCCATTGGACACCACAATATTTTCTGCTTTGTACGGAACGTTGTTTTCTTTCTGATACTTCGCTGCCAACGCCTCACGGAAATCAACATACCCTGCTACCGGGGGATAGGCAAAATACTTTCCATCATCAATCGCCTTCTTTGCTGCTTCGCAGATATGCTGTGGGGTTTTGAAATCAGGTTCGCCTAAGCTTAGGCTGATCACATCAATACCCCGACTTTTAAACTCACGGGCCTTGGCGGCCATCGCAAGGGTTGCGGATTCTTCAAAAGCATTCAGGCGTTGAGATAGTTGGTTCATGGTGTTTTGGAAAGTCAACAAAGAAAAAGATTTCTACGCGAATGTGAAACCCAAACAGCAGATTAGTTGAAGAGCGTGCGTGCCACAATGCTTCTTCCCAACGTAATCTCATCCGCATACTCCAGATCGCCACCTACCGGAATACCACGCGCAATTACGCTCACCTTCACCGGCATATCTTTCACACGCCTGTGGATATAAAAAGAAGTAGTATCCCCTTCCATGGTGGGGCTGAGGGCCAGTATCAGTTCCTTCACTTCCGACTGGCCATGATTGAGGCGATTTAATAACGATTCAATTTTTAATTCGCCCGGCCCAATGCCATTCATGGGTGATATTACTCCGCCCAGTACATGGTATAAGCCCCTGTATTGCGATGTATTTTCAATGGCCATCACATCGTTGGTGTTTTCCACTACGCAAACCGTTGAGCGGTCGCGTTTATGACTGGTGCAGATGGAGCAAACCTCCGCATCGGAAATGTTGTGGCAATGTGTGCAGAATTGAATGCCCGAACGCAACCGGTTCAACGCTTCCGTTAAAGCAAATGTGCTTTCTTCTTTTTCCTTCACCAGATGAAGCACCAAACGCAAAGCTGTTTTCTTTCCAATACCGGGTAGCTTCGATACCTGGGCAACAGCTTCTTCAATAAGTTTGGAAGGATATTCCACGCGTTACCAACCGTTATAAAATCTTGGCATCAATTCCTGCTTCACAAATGGCATCACGCATGGGCTTTAGAAAATCGAACGTACCGTTTTTCACCGTACATTTTCCCCGGTAATGAATAATCCAGGTGCATTGTTCAGCCTGCTCGATGGAATGCTTGCATACTTTAATCAACGTATCAATAACGTGCTCAAACGTGTTGAAGTCGTCATTGAACACAACCAACGCCATTAACTCAGTGGTCTCGGTTACTTCGAGCACATCGGTTAATATTTCCTCCTGATACGTATTTCGCATTTGGTTGATTGAATTACCGCAAAATTAACACAAATGAGCGTCTCTTAAAACCTGATACACTATGCAAAGGTTTGATTTGGATTTCCGCGTAATTCCCCATTTTTTGCATCAAACTATCGCTCATGACGCCCACACTGGTTATCAGCATCATTTCCGTCTATTTTCTTGTGTTGATTCTGATCTCGTGGTTTACCTCGCGCGGAGCCGATACGCACACGTTTTTCACGGCCAACCGCCAATCGCCCTGGTATTTGGTGGCTTTTGGTATGATTGGCGCCTCCCTTTCTGGTGTTACCTTCATTTCAGTTCCGGGCAACGTAGGAAAAATCGGGTTTGGCTATTTTCAGGTGGTACTCGGGTACTTATTGGGCTACTGGGCCATCATCGGCATTTTAATGCCTTTATATTATAGACTCAACCTCATCTCCATTTATACCTACCTCGAACAACGATTCGACTTTTGGTCGTATAAAACCGGTGCATTCTTTTTTATGGTATCGCGCACCATTGGCTCCTCGTTGCGTTTGTACCTCGCTGCTACCGTGCTGCAATTGTTTTTGTTCGATGCGTGGAACATTCCGTTTTATGTAACCGTAGCCACCACCATTGTGCTCATTTGGTTGTACACGAATAAGGGCGGCATCAAAACCATTGTATGGACCGATACCTTTCAGACTTTCTTTCTCGTTTCTGCGGTTGTGATTGCTGTATGGCAAATCGCCTCACGCCTCGGACTTTCTTTTTCGGAAATGGTAGATGCGATTGAACAAAGTCGGTATTCACAGATCTTCTATTTCGATGATGTGAACTCGCCCATGTATTTCTGGAAACAGTTTATTGGCGGAGCATTTATTGCGCTTACCATGACGGGCATGGATCAGGAGATCATGCAGAAGAACCTCACCTGTAAAACATTAGGCGAAGCACAAAAGAACATGTTCTGGTTTAGCCTTACGCTGGTGTTTGTAAACCTGTTATTTCTCGCCCTGGGTGCACTCCTTTATTTATATGCGGAACAACATGCTTTTTCCATTCCGGCTGTAAGCGATGAATTATTTCCTTACCTCGCGCTGAATGAATTTAGTTTAGTGGTGGGCGTTTTTTTCATCCTGGGCATTACCGCATCTTCTTACGCCAGTGCCGATTCGGCATTGGCAGGATTGACTACTTCCTTTTGTATTGATTTTCTAAACTTCAAAAACAAACCTGAAGTAACACGTAAACGCCAGAAGCTGATGGTGCACATCGGGTTTTCGTTGTTGTTCCTCATTATCATTCTCATCTTTAAAGAAGTGAACGACCGCTCGGTGATTGATGCCGTGCTTGGAGTTGCGGGTTACACGTACGGTCCCCTGCTCGGTTTGTTTGCCTTTGGACTATTCACGAAGCGCCAGGTGCGCGACAGAATCGTACCGGTTGTTTGCCTGCTCTCTCCTGCCATTTCCTACTTGTTGAGTGTAAATTCGAAGGCTTGGTTCAATGGTTATGTATTCAGTTTTGAAATTTTACTAGTGAACGGAATCATCACATTCATGGGATTGTGGTTGATCTCCAACAAATCTGAAAAAACACAAACCCTGTAAAAAGGAAAAGGCCACCCCGTTTGGAAGTGACCTTAACCCGATTAAAACCAACCCCACGTTGGTGTTGCTCTTTGCTGCAATTGCAGCGTTATTTTTTTACGTAGCGATACACTTCAACCGCATCACCTTTTTTGATACGAATCGTATATTCACCAAATTTTACATCACAGAAATCGATGATCATTTTCCGTTTCTCCAGCTTATGCGTAGTAACCAGATCACCGTTTGAATAATACACTTCAACCGTTGCCCCCACGAGTTTTCTTTCAGCCTTAAAGACGAAGAGATTTTTGTACTTCGATGGCACTACATCCACCGCTTCATCCAGCGGAGAAGCCTGAACTGCCGAAGCAGTCAGAAGAGCCAGTACAAACAGAGACTTGAAGAGGGTTTTCATGGGTCTTAACCATTTGTTTGGATAACCATATGCCAACCCCGTGCCCTTTACAAAAAGTGCGTTTTCAGGCTGATTTCGAGGATGCCAATTCCAATTCTTCCAATTTTGGGAAGGGTGATTCCAAATTCTGACCCCGATCAGAGCAATTCCTTCGATGGATCCCAGAATAGATCGCTGAAGTGTGTGATTTTGTCGTTGATTACCTCCACGCCTTCTTTCTCCAACAGGCGTTGCATGGTGGTAGGTGTTTTGAAATGAACTTTTCCGGTGAGCAGGCCTTTGCTATTCACCACGCGATGCGCGGGTACACCCTTTGGTGCACCATGCATGGCCCAACCTACCATGCGGGCGCTCATGCGCGTACCCAGGTAATGGGCAATGGCTCCGTAGCTGGTTACACGTCCTTTCGGAACGAGTTTCACTACCTCGTACACATCTTCAAAAAAATTTTCGGCTTTTGCCGTCTTTTTCTTACCTGCCATGCGATGCACCGGTGATCTTACTAACTTTGCAGACCAAAATTTAAACCTTGAAGAAGCTAAGATACACATATCTTCTCCTCTTGCTCATTTCCTTCTGCTCGTTAGGCCAGAACGGTCATGACATTATTTTTCCCAATCTTACCGGATGGAACACCTTACAGGAAGGAAAAGAATTTAGCTTTCGGGTAACCGCTTATCCTGACCTGCCTGCAGTTTCTTTCTCCATTGTAGATACAGAACCGCTCGGCTTTCAGTTCGATTCCACCGGAAATTTTTCATGGACGCCTTCCTTCGATCTGGTTAACCGGGTTGAACTCTCGAAAGAATTTCCAATAATCTTTCAAGCCAATTGGGCCGATGGCAATCGTGTTCGGCAAACCATTGTATTCACGGTGCAACATACCAACCGGCCACCCCAAATTGATGAGTTGCCGATTTTTTATGTGAAGCAATCCACCCGCAACAGCTACCAGGTTGCCAGTGAATTTGTGAATGATCCCGATGGCGATCCGGTGGTGTTCAAACCCATCCCCTCGCAAATGCCGGAAGGAATGAACGTTACTTCGCAAGGGCAAATCAATTGGGCACCTTCCAGAAACCAATTCAACGCGCTGCGAAATAACCCAATGGTGTTGGAATTCATTGTACAAGATCAACCCTCAAAAGAAGAAGCAGTTGGTAAAGTTCGCATTGCACAAACACAGCTTGACCTGCCACCAGAAATTTTGATTGTACCGGGCGACAGCAGTTTTTCCATTAAGGAAGATGAAACGCTCAACTTAAAATTATACATCTCCGATCCTAATGGTGATGACAATGTACGCAGTGCGGGTTTTGTTTCGTCCGACTCTCGCGTAGGACAAACTGCGTTAAAAGAAAATACACCCCTACAATTTGAATTTATCTGGGAACCCGGATATGATTTTGTAGATGATGTAAAAAAGAAACAGGGCGTGGAGCTCATGTTCTTTGCCTTGGATAATTCGGCCAATCGTGTTCAGCGAAAAATTACCATTACCGTTAATGATGCCGAAAACCTGGCCGAGAAAGACGGACTGCAATTTCAAAAATATTCGGCTAACCTGATGGTTGCCGGTGAATTGCTGCGCACGTTGGATGAGAATCAGAAAAAACTGAATGACGATTACAAGCGCGCCAAGAAAGGAAAGCGCAAGCGCTCCATGGTGAACGCATCGCTCGGTGCGGTAACCGGTCTTTCACCTACCGTACTCGAAACCGATCAATCAAAGATTGTGTCAACCGTGGGAGGAACCACCGTGTTAACCTTGAATACCTTGGAAGCAACTGAAGTCATCGGCAAGTCGAAGGATGACATCATGGATAAAATCAAGATCAATGTCGACATCCGTAACCGGGTGCAAAGTGCAGGTGATGAATTTGCGCGCAAATATGCTTCGAAAACTGCCCGAAGAAGCCTTGATTTTGAAAAAGACATAGACAAGCTACGTTTAGTACTGAACGATCAGCGCATTGTACTGCTGGAGTTGGATGCCTATAGAAAAGGAGCACAGCAGTTCAGCACAAAAGACGTGAAACGCTACTTCCCGGATTTTACGGAGGAAAATTGACGCTTCTTTTGGCGACTGTTTTGCCAAATTGGTTTAAACCAATACATTTGCAATCCCAAAATTTAACCGAAACACAGAGGAGTGGCAGAGCGGTTGAATGCATCGGTCTTGAAAACCGACAGCCCTTCACGGGGCTCGGGGGTTCGAATCCCTCCTCCTCTGCATAAGCAAACAAATCCCGCGAAAGCGGGATTTTTGTTGGTACAAAGAATCAAGTCATTTTGCTTCCCTGTATGGATTATTGTCGGGGAAAGTGCACATCCCAATAATCCCGATTGTACCTAATTTTTGATGTATCCCACTCATCCTCACTGACATCAATCCGCTTAACATCAGAGAGGTGGATGTTCTTTACGATAATCACATTGGTATTTCTGAACAGTTGTCGCTTTCCATGTAACTTGAATGTATTTTCCCGATCTCCCCGAATCAGGTATGGGAAATAATAGTTATTCACCTTTTTATACAATATGTCGTAAGTAAAAGAAGATGTTTCCAGGGTATGCCGCACAATCGCATAGGTCCGATGGGCTATAAAGATTTTTCCACGATAGTATGCTGGAGTAATGCCATAGCCCGTAATTTTAGTTGTAGGCTTAGGCAATTCATACTGGATAACGAAAACAGTATCGTCATCATAAACAGAAACATCCTGCCGTTGAAACTGAAATTTATCCCAATGTTCTCGATTGAAAATTCCACGTGCTGCCTGATCGGTGATAAGATCCACACTATACATTTCATTGGAGGGCCAGTAGGTGTACCCCACTGGTGTAAGCGGATCTATTCCCGTTTCCCGCTTTTCGAGGATTTTGAACTTCTTACGCGAATTGCCATAATAACCTTCATAATGCCCGAGTAAAATGGTTTCCAGTGTATAATCGGATTGCCTGATCGAATCATGGTTTGTTATAATGGAGTATAACTCCAGGTTGAACGGTTGCTGACAGTAATTTCTTGAAACAGCATTCAGGGCTTCATCAAGGATTTCAGTCGGACTGGAGATGGTGGAAACGACTGAAATTTCATCCAGCAGTGTGCTATCCTGAGACAGAGACAAAACCAGGTCTTTGTTCGTGGCAATACTATCCAGGGAAAAAGTTTTGCTTCTATACCCAATACAGGAAACCCGTATGCTGGTATGAGCAAATTCATGTGGAATAATCAACTCAAATACACCTTTGGCATTACACGCAGTACCCAGGGCTGTTCCTGTTACCACGATACTGGCATATGGAATAGGCTCTTGATTGACGGCATCCACCAACCGGCCCGTTAAATGAATGTTTCTCCCCTGACTAAAAGCAAGTTGAACGATGAGGAAAAGAATTATGGTAACATGTTGTTTCATAACCAAGTATGGCAATGATGTTCAGCAGTCGGCATGAAACCCTAAAGTAACGGACAATTCTGAAAACAATATCCCCTTCTCCCTGTTTTACAGAAGTAAATTTTAACTCAAACTATCATTATGCTATCTCAACTTGTCTACGTAAGCAATCGAAAACCCAATTGCACACCGGCTGAAATCGAAAACATTCTCACGGCTTGTAAAAAGAACAATCCTCCGTTAAACATTACCGGAGTATTGCTGTATTCCGATACCAAGTTTATTCAACTGGTTGAAGGCGAGGCGAAAGTGATCATGGACTTGTACGATAAAATCAAAAAAGATGCCCGGCATTCCAATCCGATGATGATCTCGTATAACCCTATCAAAGAAAAATCATTCCCCAGCTGGCACATGGGATCGAAAGATATTTCAAGTGGCGTTCAGTTTAAGACCGACATTTCCGAAGATGACAAAAAAGTATTTGACCAGATATTAACCGGCCAGGAAGAAAGCGGCCAACGCGTGCTGAATTTATTGCGGAAATTCTTCTGATCGCTTTCCGTATGCAACATGACAAAGAAATCCCGCGTATGCGGGATTTCTTGTTTATGGTTGCTCCTCAGCGCGTTTACTTTGACGCACTTTCAGCCCAAACAACGGCCTCACCCATTTTAACCTCCGGATGATTTCAAACGAAGCAAAACATCCGGCCAACGTAAATACCAGCACCAGTACAAACTGCAACTGAACAGGTATTGTCCATTGAAACACAAGGTGCGAACCGAGATACAAAAAAATCATGTGCACGATGTACACCGGGTAGGCTGCTTCGCTCAAATAGGTTAATGCCTTGCCCGGTTTGTTTAAGTACAAACTACCAAATGCAAGCACAGTTAAAATCCAACTGAACGATTCAACTACAACCGAATAATCAGGTGTGCGCATAATCAAATAAAATACGCGAACCACAAACAGGCTTATAGCCACCAACAGGAACAACCACCGCCATCGCTGAATCATCTGCCAGAAGGCTTCTCCGCTCAACACAAAACAGTACCCGAAAAAGAAAGCCAGCAAACCCAAAAAGAATCCGTGCCAGGTCATGGCATAGAGTTCAAACGGCACCGGCTTCAGTAGGGCTACTTCTGCATAAAAGAAGGCGACTACCACCAGCAACCCCAACGGATGGCGCAACACAGCCTGAATGGTGCGTACCACCTTGCTGTTTTCGTTGTGCTTCAGGTAAAACAACAACGGGGAAAGCACCAGCACGTACACAAAAATATTTCCGAGAAACCACAGGTGACCGGGATCCCACGTGTAAGTTAGCGGCACGTTAAAATGGTAACGCAGTATCAACAGGTGTATCGGCACAATGGCAAACATGCCAAACACAAAAGGCAGCAAAATGCGTTGTGCACGTTCGGTAATCAGTTGTTTCCAGTTACGTTTTTGCATGGCAAAGTACACGCCCATGCCCGACACAAAAAACAACAACGGTATGCGCCAGATGTTGATCACCATCATGGGTGTCCACAAGGCGGCCCAGGGTTCTTTGCTGGTGATGAATGCAATCATTCCTCCCCAGGGTTGAAAGCCAATGGCCACGTGATAAATAAGTAATAAGCCGATGGCGATTACACGAAGCCAGTCGATGTCGTAACGTCTCATTGTTTGTTTTGTTGGTTGTATTTTTTTAAATCGTCATTGCGAGGAGCGCAACTCAGTGTCTCGCATAACACAAAACTTACGCGTGACGAAGCAATCCCACAGTTACGTCACGAGAACTAGTTATTACGTTTTGGGATTGCTTCACTCCATCACACATCCCACGCTTCCGTTCGCAATGACGATCAATATTTTTTATTTCTATCCATCAATAAGTACCGTCATTGCGAGGAACGTTGCTGAACTTTTTCGATTTCACAAATCGTTCGCGTGACGAAGCAATCCCACCTTATATAATAAGAACGAATATGAAAATTGAGATTGCCTGCCTGTTCGGCAGACAGGCTTCGTCCCCCAATCGCTCACCCTTCCCTTCGCTCCTCGCAATGACGGGGAAAATTATTTCAACATCCCCGCAATCTCCGGACGCGTCTTCTCAATGTACGCATAGTCCAGCTTCAACCCCATTGGGCCAAGCGACTGCTCCATCATGCCATACACATCCTTCAACTCACTGAACGGTCCGGCTACATTATCATGCGGAGTAGCACCATACGTATTCCGGATGGTCGTGTCGGCATTTTTTTCCAGCAGCATCTTTACAATCTCCGGGCGGCAAAAGAAGGCAGCCGTATGCAACGCAGTGGAACCATCGTTGTTCTGAAAGTTGATGTCGACACCCGCGTCCAGTAATAATTTAGCCGCTTCGGTTTTACCAAACACAGCCGCGCTGATCAACGGGCTCGACCCGCCAAACGGATCTTTGATATTCAAATCGCTGCCGGCTTCAATGTGTTGCTTCACCACAGCTATATTGTCGGTAAGCACAGCCGTATGCAAGTCCATATCCGGTGCGGCTGCCCCGGTTTTGGTTTCTTTGGTGCCGCATGCCGTGGCCAACAAAATCATAGCCCATAACGATACTTTGGTGATGGCGTGTAAGGTGTGAACAAGTGTTGTTTTCATACAAGTTGGTGTTTTTGTTTTCGTAATTTGTTTTGACACAAAGTAACGGACACCCCCAGCGGCAGGCTAAACAACGCTGCGCACAAAACCATCAACCGTGCACCAATCGATATAAATTATGACGCAACCCTATAAATTTTGATGCAAATCCCCCTGAACCGCTAACTTCGCAGCTGTAACACACGCATTTTATCACCAACCGCCCGCACCGTTTCCATGACCCGTGCCACCCCGCAAGACCTCGAATTCCTGAACCAGCTCACCGCCAAGATTGAAGAAAACCTGGCGGACGAGCAGTTTGGCGTAACCGAACTGGCCGAAGCCATGAACATGAGCCGCTCCAACCTGTTGCGCAAGGTGAAAAAGGCCACCAACCTGTCGGTGAGCCAGCTTATTAATGAAGTGCGGCTTAAGCGTGCCATGGCGTTGCTGCGCACCACCGGGCTAAACGTGTCGGAAGTGTCGCACCAGGTGGGATTTAACAGTACCTCCTACTTCATTAAATGCTTTCGCGAATACTACGGTTACCCGCCCGGTGAAGCGGGCAAACGCGCAACGGAAGAACCCGTTCCTCAACAGGCACCGCCCGCGCAATCAAAAAAATGGTATTGGATTGCTGCGCTCATCACGTTGGCGATTGTTGTGGTGAGTTGGTTCGTGTTCACCAACCTGCCATCTGAAGAAAAACCCGTAGTTGAAAAATCCATTGTGGTGCTGCCGTTTAAAAACGACAGTGCCGACTCCACCAACGTGTACCTCATCAACGGCTTGATGGAAGCCACGCTCAACAACCTGCAAAAGATTAAAGACTTGAACGTGCTCAGCCGCACCTCAGCCGAAAAATACCGCAACAGCAACAAGGCCATACCGGAAATCGCTAAAGAGCTAAACGCGAATTATTTTGTGGAAGGCAGCGGCCAGAAAATGGGCGACCGCATTGTGCTCACCATTCAGTTGATTGACGGCACCACCGACCGCCACCTGTGGAGCAAGCAATACAGGCGCGAAGCCAACGACATCTTTGCGCTGCAACAGGAAATTTCGAAAGACATTGCTGCTGAAATTCAAGCCGTGATTACACCGGCTGAAAAAAACCGCATCGAAAAAATTCCTACCCAAAACCTGGAAGCGTACGATGCCTTCTTAAAAGGCCTCGATTTGCTCAGGCGCAATGGCGAACCCAATCTACAACAGGCATTGGTACACTTTGATGAAGCCATCGCACACGACAACACCTTTGCGCTCGCCTATGCCTGTGCCGGTATGGCGTGTTACAACCTCGATATTTTCAAAGCAGAAAAGAAATACGTTGACGCACTCGACAACTATGCCGACAAAGCGTTGCTCTACGATCCTACGTTGGGCGAAGCCCTCACCGCCAAGGCCATGTACTTTTTGGTACAGAAAGAATACACACAAGCACTGCCCTACCTCGAAAAAGGATTGGAGTACAATCCCAACTCCACACAACTCATCGGGTTACTGAGCGACCTCTATGGCCTGTACCTGCCCAACACCGGCAAGTACCTGGAATATGCGCTGCGCGGCACACGCCTCGGTGCCGAAGGCACAGATTCTGTAGAAATAAGTTACTTCCACCTGCGGTTGGGCAATGCACTTATTCAAACCGGTTTTGTAGAGGAATCATTAAAGCAATTTGACCTGGCCCTCACCTACTATCCGGAGAATGCCTTTGCGCGCTACGTACGCGCCTTTGCGCTCTATGCCAAAACGGGCGACCTGAAACAGACACGTGCCTTGTTAGTGAAAGAATTCAACAAAGACACCACGCGCTTTGATATACTGCAAGACATTGGCAAAGTAAGCTACTACCTGGGCGAATACGATACGGCTTACGTTTGTTACCAGCGCTTCAACCGCTACCGCGAAACCTACAAGCTGGATGTGTTCCAACACGAGAATTTACTGATAGGGAAAATTTATGAGAAGATGGGCGAGCACGAACAGGCCCAACAGTTTTACGCCAGCTACCGCGATTTCTTAGCGCGTACCGAAACGGCCTACAAAGACCTGGGGTATGTTTCTTTGTATTGCCTGGAAGACAACCAAGACAAAGCATTGGAGCATCTTCGTCTTTTTGCGAAAGAAGACAACATTCAATATTGGATCATCCTGTTTCTGAACAAGGCTCCCGACAAAACTTCCATTGAGCGCTCAGCCGAATTTCAAAAACTCTCGCGCGACATTGAAAAGAAGTTTTGGGCCAACCATGAAAAGCTGAAGGGGAAGTTGGAAGAGCAGGGGTTGTTGTAGGCAATTATTGTGGTTTGTCGGGAATTCCGACAAACCAGTGAGCATGGCGCGATTTCTGGAGAAACACAAGAAACAAACGCTGGGCATTACAACCTTTTTGTCAATCATAGTCGTTGGCTGCGGATCAGGGACTATTGTAGTCAAATGTGTCTGGGAAAAGGTGAATTGGATCAAATCGAACTGTCCGGAAATTCCGGAAAACTGCTCGAGGTGTTATCAGGGGAAAGATGAAATGGAGCAAATCGAATCTGTCGGAAATTCCGAACGGTTCAACCTGAAGGAAATGCATTTCATTTATGAGAGATTTGAGGTATTTTTAAAGTCCTCTGACCCTCGAATGCTATGGCCTTTAACGAAGATTCACGTGTTAAAATCCCAACTATACTGCATTTATGCAGACTTGGGTACACATATCTTTCATTAAACAAGGCCAACTGGGATGAGGCGAGCAATATTTTTCCAGACATCTTTAAAGAAAGCATCAAAAGGATAAATATTGAAAATCCATTCACGGAAAGCGACCTCTCCAGGCTTTATGACGAAATAAGCCTTCTGTTGGAAAATGAAGATCTCGGTAAAGCATTTTATGAAAAACTAGTCGATCAATCCGGGACAAAGCTCATCGACTTCAAAAACTTTGATAACAACTCATTTCATGTGGTAACGGAATTGACTTGCAAGAAGGACGATGAAGAGTTCAGGCCTGATATTACGCTACTTATCAATGGAATGCCGTTGATTTTTATTGAAGTTAAAAAACCGAACAACCAGGATGGTATTCAGGCGGAGTTGAATAGAATTCACAAGCGCTTCCAAAATAAAAAATTTAGAAACTTTGTGAACATCACACAGTTGATGATCTTTTCCAACAACATGGAGTACCATGAAGATTCCATTCAACAACTAGAAGGTGCGTTCTATGCTACCACGGCATACGGCAAAGTTTCACTTAACTATTTCCGTGAGGAGGATAAGCCTGACCTAAACAAAGTGCTTAAGCCACTGGATGAAGAGGTGGAAAACTTTGTTTTGAGAGATACCAACTATGTAGGCATTAAAAACTCGCAGGAGTTTATAACGAATAAAAATCCCGACAGTCCAACCAATAGAATTTGCAACTCACTGCTACAGCGTGAACGGTTGGCTTTTCTGTTGAAGTATGCATTTGCCTATGTGAAGAACGAGGAGGGCTTGCAGAAGCATATCATGCGATACCCGCAGATTTTTGCCTCAAAAGCAATTCAGAAGAAATTGGATGAGGGAATAAGAAAAGGAATCATCTGGCATACCCAAGGCAGTGGAAAAACTGCACTGGCTTACTACAACGTAAAATGTCTTATAGATTATTTTCAGAATAAAGCAATCATTCCTAAGTTTTACTTCATTGTAGATCGTCTTGATCTTTTAATACAGGCAGCCAAAGAGTTTCGTAGCAGAGGTTTGGTTGTGCATGAAGTAAACTCCAGAAACGATTTTGTCAGAGATATTAAAACCACAAGCGTAATTCACAATGATTCAGGTAAACGCGAGATCACGGTGGTTAACATTCAGAAGTTTAAAGATGACCCAAGTGTTGTACGTAATACCGATTATAACTTAGCCATTCAGCGTGTGTATTTCCTCGATGAGGTACACCGGAGCTATAATCCGAAGGGAAGCTTCCTTGCTAACTTGAATGAATCCGACCCAAATGCCATTAAGATTGGCTTGACAGGTACCCCCTTACTGGGGAGCGATTACAATTCGCGTGCGCTCTTTGGAAACTACATTCATAAGTACTACTACAATGCTTCCATTGCCGATGGTTATACCTTGCGGCTCATACGCGAAGAGATCGAAACCAAATACAAGCTTTCGATGAAGAAAGCATTGGAGGAGATTGACATACTGAAGGGTGAGGGCGACAAAAAGGTAGTGTACGCACATCCTCGGTTTGTTGAACCCATGCTCGACTACATTGTGGAGGATTTTGAAAAAGCCCGTATCACGCACGATGATGCCACGATTGGCGGCATGATAATCTGCGATTCATCTGAACAGGCTGAAAAGCTTTATGAAATTTTTCAACACAAGTACGCGGTTAAAGAAGATCAGCAACCATTGGCGATGGCAGCTGAGCCGAGGGAAAGTTATGTGTTAAGTCGCAAGAAAAGTTTTCGCCCAGCTACGGCCTCACTTGTACTACATGATATTGGTACCAAGGAGGAGCGAGAGGCTGAAATTGAAGCGTTTAAAGATGGCAAGACCGACTTACTCTTTGTTTATGCCATGCTGCTTACGGGCTTTGATGCCCCGAGATTAAAGAAACTCTATCTCGGCCGATTAATCAAAAAGCACAATTTACTTCAGGCGCTTACGCGTGTGAATCGCACATATAAAAATTTCCGATACGGGTATGTGGTAGACTTTGCTGACATTGAAGAGGAGTTCAAAAAAACCAATCAGGATTACTTCAATGAATTGCAGGAAGAGTTAGGCGATGAAATGGAGCACTACTCCAACCTGTTCAAAACTCCCGAAGAGATAGAAAAGGACATACAAAACATCAAGGAAATTCTTTTTCATTTTGATACAGAGAATGCTGAGGTTTTCTCCCAACAGATCAGCCAGATTTCAAATAGGGTTGAGATGTTGAAGATAACCAAGGCATTAAATACTGCTCGTGAGTTGTACAACCTCATCCGACTTTCAGGTAACTACGACTTACTCAATAAGCTGGATTTTCAAAAGCTTACTGTGTTGGCACGAGAAGCGAATAACCATCTTGCGCTTATTAATGCACGCGAAGCATTGGAAAGCAACGATGAAACTACCAACCTACTCAACCTCGCCTTGGAAGATGTGATCTTCGCTTTCACAAAAGTAAAAGAGGAAGAAATGGTGCTTGCCGACCAATTGCGCAATACCTTGCAACGGACACGCGAAAAACTGGCCTGCAATTTTGACCAGAAGGACCCTGTGTTTATCAGTCTGAAGGAGGAGCTTGAAAGGCTTTTTAAAAAGAAAAACCTGAGCGAGGTGACCAAGGAGGAAATGGAGGCAAACATTAAAGCGCTAAACGAAATTTATAACAAGGCCCGGGAGTTGGAACGAAAAAATCAATTGCTACGCGCCAAATACCAGAATGATGAGAAATATGCACGCATTCACAAACGCCTGATGGAAAAAGACCCGCTCACACCAAGTGAAGCCAAACTATTTGAAGTATTGAGTGCATTGAAGCAGGAGGTGGACAATCAAATCCTTCAAAACTCCAATATACTTGAGAACGAAAGCTTTGTAGAAAAAATGATTATGCGCTTGGTAATTGATCAAATCAAAAACAAACACCAAATGCCGTTGGATGCGGCTACCTCCAAACGCATCAACCAGTTGATAGTGAAAGAATATATGAATGAATTTCTAGGAAGAGCGGCATGAGTACGTATTCTCAAATCTATATTCAGCTAGTTTTTGCTGTGAAAAACAGAAACGCACTTATCGGTGCAACTTGGGAAGAACAACTTTTCAAGTATATAACCGGCATTATTCAAAATAAAGGACAAAAATTGCTGGCCATTAATGGAATGCCAGATCATATCCATATTCTAATTGTCATGAAGCCGACTTGTTGTTTATCCGATTTGGTGAGAGAAGTAAAGAAGGCTTCCAATACATTTATCAGCGAGCATCACTTTTGCCCATTCAAATTTGAATGGCAGGAAGGATATGGAGCGTTTTCGTATAGTCATTCGGCTCTGGATAACGTGATTGGATACATCATGAATCAAAAGGAACATCATCGCAAAATTTCTTTCAGGGAGGAGTACAAAAAGTTTTTGGTTTCATTTAATATTGAACATGAAGATAAATATTTATTTACCTGGATTGAGTGATCCCAAAGGAACTAGGTATATCGGCTGGAAATGAGGTGATCCTGAAGGGATCAAAAGTTTATAGAAGAGATGCAATATTTAAACATACGACCCCTTCGGGGTCGAACATTTTAAATTAGTAGTTCTTATAAACGTATAACCCCAATGGGGTTACAAAATGACAGAGACAACAGATTCCGAAGGGATCAAATACTTACGAATGAATGTGATGTGGAACAAACAACCCTCGGAGTCGTGCTAAAACGTGAAAAAAATTCTAATACATATCCTCCGGCAGGTATATGAGGCTGGAAATGAAGTGATCCCGAAGGGATCAAAAGTTTATAGAAGAGATGTAATATTTTAACATACGACCCCTTCGGGGTCGCACATTTTAAATTAATGGTTTTTATAAACATGTAACCCCTACGGGGTTACGACCAATAAAATGACGAAGACAATAGAATTTGAAAAGAAAACCAAAGAGCTGATCGATAGCCTGAAAAGCGTGTGTGCCAATTATGGATTAGGCAACGATGGCAACGAGTTTAAAATCATTACGCAGGTATTTCTGTATAAATTTTTGAACGATAAGTTCATTCACGAAATAAAGCAAACGGATAAAAAGCTGGCCAAACTGGAACCGAAAGAACTGGATGCCGCCTTAAATAAACTTAAAGCAGATGATTATGAGATGCTCACCATGCAGCTCAATGAAAATACGGCTGTTTTAAAACCCAAACAATTTATATCCAGCTTATTCGCTCAACAGAATAAGCCCAAGTTTGCCGAACTTTTTGATAAGACATTACTCGATATAGCTAAAGAGAACAGCGACATCTTTTCTGTGGTAACAGAGGGAGGTGAAAAGGTTGTGCTTTTTGAAAACATCAGCAAGTATGTAATCGACAAGCGCGATGAATTCTGCAAGGCAATCATCAACAAACTGGTAAACTTTAGTTTTGAGAATATCTTTCACGAGAAGTTTGATTTTTACGCTACTATTTTTGAATACCTCATTAAAGATTACAATACTAACAGTGGTGGCAAGTATGCAGAATATTTCACCCCACATGCTGTGGGTAAGATCATGGCCAGGTGCTTGGTTCAGGGAAAGGTTAAGAACGCAACCGTGTATGACCCAGCAGCAGGCTCGGGCCGGTTGCTCATGAATGTAGCACACGAAATTGGTGAAGACAAGTGTACCATTTACTCGCAGGATATTTCTCAGAAATCATCTAACCTGCTGCGCTTGAACCTGATCTTGAACAACCTGGTGCACTCCATCCCCAATGTGGTGAAGGGCAACACGCTGCTCGACCCATACCACAAAGACAAGAAAGGCAGGTTGCAAAAGTTTGATTTTGTGGTGAGCAACCCGCCCTTTAAGCTCGATTTTTCTGATTACAGTAAGCAGCTTAACACCAAAGAAAACCACGACCGCTTTTTTGCAGGTGTGCCTAACATACCTAAAACCAAGAAAGAGAGCATGGCCATTTACCTTATGTTTTTACAGCACATCATGCACTCGCTGAATGATACAGGCAAGGCCGCCATTGTAGTGCCCACCGGATTTATTACCGCACAAAGTGGTATTGAAAGAAGGATACGCGAAAAATTAGTGGAAGGCAAAATGCTGCGCGGGGTAATCTCCATGCCGAGCAACATTTTTGCTACTACAGGCACCAATGTATCCATCTTATTTTTGGACAAAGCCAATACCAAAGGCGACATCGTGTTGATGGATGCTTCTAATTTGGGTGAGACAATAAAAGAGGGTAAAAACCAAAAAACAGTCTTACGACATGACGAGGAAGAATTAATAATCAAGACATTTAACGAGCATAAAAAGGTTAATGATTTCACCGTAATTGTTAGTTATGAACAGCTAAAGGAAAAGAACTATTCGTTAAGCGCTGGTCAGTATTTTGAAGTTAAAATAAACTATCAAGATATTTCTAAAGATGAATTTGATAATCAAATGAGCAACTATCGAAATAATCTGAAAGGATTATTTGCCGAAGCAAGAAATTTAGAAAAGTTATTGGAAAAAAGATTGGCTGAATTATGACTTTTCAAAAACTTAAAATAAAGGACATATGTGATTTTGTAGGTGGAGCGCAGCCACCGAAAGAAGTCTTTATTTCTGAAGAACGTGATGGATACATTAGACTCATTCAAACTCGCGATTATAAAACTGATATTTTTAAAACCTATATCCCTAAAAACCTTGCAAGGAGATTTTGTAATGAGACCGATATAATGATAGGTCGTTATGGCCCACCGATATTTCAAATTTTACGTGGGTTAGAAGGTGCTTACAATGTCGCACTTATGAAGGCAGTTCCAAAATCAAATGTGCTTAACGACTATTTATACTACATAATTAAGCAAAAGGATATTTTTGAATACGTTGAAAAGCTTTCAGCAAGAACTGGCGGACAGACCGGAGTTGATTTGGATTCATTAAACGAATATCCGGTGCTGCTACCTGATAAGTCTTATCAACAGAAGGTTATAGGAATACTTAAAGGAATAGATGATAAAATAGAACTAAACAACCGCATTAATGCTGAGCTAGAGGCCATGGCCAAAACCATTTATGACTATTGGTTTGTGCAGTTTGATTTCCCCAACAAGAACGGCAAACCTTACAAAGCCAGCAGTGGGAAAATGGTGTGGAGTGAAGAGTTGAAAAGAGAGATACCGGATGGGTGGAGAGCCGGAGTTCTATCTGAAATAGCCAATATTACAATGGGTCAATCACCTCCAGGTGAATCTTATAATGAAGATGGTCAAGGAACTATATTCTTTCAAGGTTGCACTGATTTTGGTTCACGGTTTCCATCAATCAGACAATTCACTACACAGCCAGGAAGGATGGCAAACCAAGGAGATATATTACTTAGCGTGAGAGCTCCAGTAGGTACTATGAACATTGCTAGGGTTGATTGCTGCATTGGTCGTGGCTTAGCTGCATTAAATAGTAAAGACAATTGCATAGCATATCTTCATGGTGTAATGAATAATCTCCATCAAATATTTAAAAGGAGAAATACAGATGGTACAACTTTCGGAGCAATTACTAAGGATGATTTATTTTCTTTGAAGGTAGTTCGCGCTCCGAGAGAGATTCTAGAAAAATTCAATGACATAACAAAGCCAATGTTTGATAAACAAAATGCATTGGCTGAAGAAAACCAAAAACTCACTGAACTCCGTGATTGGCTCTTGCCCATGCTCATGAACGGGCAAATAAAAATTAAGGATGCGGAGCGGGAGTTGGCAATGGCAGCGGAGCCAAGCCCTTCATACCATAATACGAAGCTTCGGTAATGGGCCAAATCTTCTACATTGACACATGGCAGGAAAGATTTGGTCTAAACACCGGGGGTACACGCAATAAGAAAGTGTACGTAAACCCAGATGACAATCAACCATATTACTTCAAGCAATCTTTTAAGAAGCCAGGAAAGGATTATAAGTATGAGTTTTGGTCTGAAATAATTGCTTATGAACTTGGTGAAATGTGTGGATTCAATATTCTCCCCTACCATATTGCTATCAGGGGAAATGAGGTGGGCTGTATTTCAAAATCAATGCATCATCCTGAAAATGAAGAATTGGTAGAAGGGGGTCGTTACATACAAGCCTTTGATAATACTTTCAACCCAAAAGAAGTTAAATTAAGACATCAATACTCGTTTGATCTAATAATTCATTCTTTAGAGTTTTTGGGGTTAAAGAAGTATTACAAAGATTTAATTGAAGTTATAGTTTTTGACGCTCTGATAGGAAATAGTGATAGACACCAAGAAAATTGGGCTATTATTAATAAGAACACAGGCATATCAAATTCGTTAAGCATTATTGAGTTTATCCTATCCAATGAAAAACATTATCACGAATTACCAGATTGGTTTAAGAAGCTATTAAGGAAAATGTTAACAAAAGATGGTAAGATCAAGGTTGAATTTAAGAGAGCTAGATTGTCCTTACCTCGAAAAACTAGGTTTGCTCCAATTTATGATAGTGGGTGCAGCTTTGGTCGGGAACTATTAGATGAAAAGGTGATAGAATACCTAAAAGACCCCAATAGCATTGAAAGATATGTTAAGAAAGGATTAAGCGAAATTCATTGGAAGGAAAAAAAAGTGAGTCATTTTGTGCTATTGGAGAATCTGCTGAAAGAGGAACCCTTTAAAGGAATGGTTCAGGATTCCTTAAAAAGGGTAATCGAGCGATTTAATCCCAAGCAATTCAGGGAACTTATTTCCCAGATTGACGTTCATCTGCCTCCGGAGTGTGAGTACATCAAAATACCTTCGGAAAGGAAAGAACTGATTTGTAAATTGGTACTTTCTCGATTTGAATCATTAAAAGAATTGATGGAGAATAAAATTAAGTGAAAGAGATAGGCCACTTATATTTATGCTGGCGTAAAGGTCAGGGTGAGCGCAGGTACATTGTTGGCGTTCTGAAAAAGAACGCCACCGAAGGCGTTCGCTTTGAATATCTAAAAGACGGTGTAGAGGCCGCAAAAAAAGAAGGGTTCGCACCCTACCCGGAGTTTCCTGATTTAAACAAACGATATTCAGAAAATGTAGTCGAGATATTCGGGCAACGAATCATTAAATCTGAGCGGTCGGATATTCAGGACTTTTTGGATTTTTGGGAAGTAGAACGGAAATACAAAGATGATAAGTTCTATTTGTTGGCCCATACCCAGGGCTTAAGCCCAACGGATAATTTTGAGTTTCTGGCGGATTACAACCGAATAAAATCACTTAAATTCTCAACTGATTTAGCTGGCTTAAGTGTTTTAAAGCTCCCGGCAGGAGAACTACAAAAGGGCGACATTCTCTCCTATGAATTGGACAAAAGAAATAAATACGATTTACATGCGGTAAAAGTTTATAATGGCAACACTTTTGTCGGTTATATCAAAAAAATTCACAGTAGAGTGTTTTACAAAAAAGGAACCGGCCGTTTTATTCTAACAGTTAAAGCTGTTGAACAAAATGGTACAATAAAAAGAGTATTTATAAGGGTAGCAATCAATAATTGATATCCGCACTCACGCCTCACAACGTGTAGCTGTGTGTGACGCTGGCTTATTAAAACCACCCCACGACTCCTTAGTGACATTGCGTGCATAATTCGCGCAAGTGTATTTACAACCCTTTGAAATAACCACTAAGCCCTATTTCTGATATTCAATTTTAGTAATGCGCCACACAAACTCGCGTGCGGGCGTTTTTACCACCACCTCATCGCCTGTTTCTTTATTCAGCAGCGCCTGCGCCATAGGTGAGTCCATCGAGATGTAATCCGTAGTGCCAATAATTTCTTCCCCGCCTACAATGCGCAAACGTTTCTTCAACTTCTTCTGTGTATTTTCAATTTCCACCCAGGCCCCGAACATCACCTTGCCCTCCTGAAAGGGCGAGTAGTGTACCACCTTTAAGTTGTCGATGCATTTGCGCAGATACAGAATGCGCCTGTCAATTTCGCGCAGGCGCTTTTTGTTGTAGTGGTAATCTGCGTTTTCGGAACGGTCGCCCAGGCTGGCCGCCCACGAAACTTTTTGGGTGGTGTCGGGTCGTTCTACCCGCCACAAATGGTCCAACTCCGCTTTTAATTTTTCCAGGCCTTCAGGCGTAATGAGCATGGTTTTCATGGTGGTTGATCGTGCTGGGTTTTGGGTTTGGCTGCAAGAGAAGGTAAATCGGGAGATTATGCAACCACCCCTAACCCCTCCAACCACCCCCGGCCCCTCCTTATCAAGGAGGGAGTCCACCACCCCCAACCCCTCCTTAGCAGGAGGGGAGTTTGTAGAGTCAACTAAATAAGTAAAAACAAAAACCACTCCTGCCCCTCCTTGTCAGGAGGGGAGTTTTTTAACCACCCCAACCCTCCTTAAACCAGGAGGGGAGTTTAGGCGTTACCCCTTACGCACGTATATTGATTTAAGCGCCATGGCGCCAAAGCCATCTACCTTGCAATCGATGTTGTGGTCGCCATCGGTAAGCTTGATGTTCTTTACTTTGGTGCCTGCCTTGATGGATTTGGATGCACCTTTTACGGGCAAGTCTTTAATCAGAATTACGGTATCGCCATCCTGTAATACATTTCCGTTGGCATCTTTCACAACTGGTGAATCAGTCACTTCAGCGGTTGATGAATCCCCGCTGACTTCCTCCGGGTTCCATTCGTGGCCACACTCCGGGCACATCATGGACGTGCCGGTGGGATAACCGTATAACGAACTGCATTTCGGACATTGGGTAGAATCAGGCATATAGTTTTGGTACTTATTAATTATTAACGTTATCTGACAGGGTCAACCACCCCCGACCCCTCCTTGCCAAGGAGGGGAGTTTAACCACCCCTGGCCCCTCCTTATCAGGAGGGGAGTTTCTAACTTCTCACGGCCTCCATCTTTTTAATTACCCTGCGGGCCTGGCGGATGGATTCTTTTCTGCGGCTGTCGTGAATGCTGGCGTTGAGTTCGTAACCGGCCAGCAACACAATGGTGATGAGTTGTATCCAGATCATTAGCGCAATCAACACGCCAATCGATCCGTAAATTTTATTGTATGTGCCGAAGTGCGTGATGTAATATGAAAACCCGTAAGAAACTGCGAGTATTAAAAACGTAGCCACCGTTGAGCCGATGGAGAAAAACCGCCAGTTGTAATGTATGGCCGGGCCGAAGTAATACATGCTGGCAATCACCAGGAAGAACACAATAAAAATAACAATGAAGCGCAAGGCAAACAGCAGGTACACGGTGGCGCCATCCAGGTTAATGCCTGGCAATTCATTTAAGTTGGTAGTAATGTAATTCAACACCAGTTGCCCGATGATAAGCAACGCAATGGCTACCAACAAGGCCACCGCCAGGTTAACCGTTAACGCGGTAGCAATAAAACGTGTCTTCAACGCCCCGCGGTTTTCAATGGTTTTGTAACACGCATTGAACGCGCGCATCAACGCCATCATACCGTTGGTTGATAAATAAAAGGAAAGCAAAAAACCAAATGAGAGTAGTCCACCTCGTTGATTACTTACAATATCCAACACAGTAGAAGAGATGACTTCAAACATGCTGGGCGGCAACTGCTCACCCAAAAACAGCATGATGGCATCGGTGTTCAGACTGGGAAAATAGGCCGACACGTACGGGATCAACGTGAACAAAAAAATGATGGCCGGAAAAATGGCGATGATGAAGTTAAACGCCACACCGTTGGCCCGATCAAGTATTTCGTCTTTTTGCAAATTGGCCAGCAGTGTTTTTACAATGACGTACAATGAAACGTTGTCGTACTTTTTAAACCGCACCCGCTTCATCCACGACAACAGCAGTTGCGCCTGTGTGAGCTGAAGGAAATACCGTTTGTACTTGTACTTCATGTAAAGAATGGGGTCAGTACATCCATCATGGCTTGGGGCGGGCGGCATGGCCTCCCCGACTTCTGATCAACAAATGCCAGCATGGTTTGTCCCTGGTGTATCAGTTTGTTTTCTTCGTTATAAATATCGTAATGAAACGAGATGCGCACCGAAGGTTTTTCTTTAATCGTGGTTACAATGCGCAGTTGCTCATCATACTTGCCTGCAGTTAAATACTTCGAATGGTTTTCCAGCACCGGCATGATGATGCCCATCGCTTCAATTTCGCGATAGGTTAAACCCAGTTTGCGCAGCGCTTCTACGCGCGCCACTTCATAGTACATGGCGTAGTACCCGTAGTACACATAGCCCATCTGATCAGTCTCACCATAACGAACCCGTACCGTTGTTTCCGACTGATACATTACTTGTTGTTTTGTTTGGCGCGCGCAATACGCTGTTCGCGGGTAAGGGCCTGCTGGTAACGTTGGGCATTTCGCAAATGCTCGTTGTAGTTGGCCGTGAAATTATGGTAACCCGAAAAATCTTCCTTGGCACACATGTACAAAAAGTTGCTGGGCTTATAGTTAAGCACCGCATCAATGGAGGCAATCTCCGGCATGTTGATGGGGCCGGGCGGAAGACCTCTGTATTTATAGGTGTTGTAAGGTGATTCCACTTCTTTGTGTTTATCAAGCACGCGCTTCAGGGAAAAATCTCCCACCGCAAACACTAATGTGGGATCGGCCTGCAACGCAATGCCTTGCTTTAGTCGATTCAAGTAGAGTCCGGCAATTACAGGTGCTTCATCGCGCTTCACCGACTCGGCTTGTACAATGGATGCTAAAATAGAAACCTGAATGGGCGTAAGCCCGATGGTTTCGGCTTTTTGTTTGCGTTCATCATTCCAAAAACTTTCATATTCATCGTGCATGCGCTCCACCAGTTGCTTCGCTGAAATGGTATAGTACACTTCGTAGGTGTTCGGAATAAACATGCAGGTAATGTTATCTGACGTAAACCCATGTGAACCCTGGGCGAGGAAACCAGCCAGTGCTGCGTCAAACTCTTCGGGTGTGGTCATAATGTTTTGTGTGATCTTCGGTCCGAGGTCGCTGATCAGCCGCACATTATTGAAGGTGATGCGCACCGGCTCCTGCTCGCCCGAGCGGAGAAAACGTATCACCTGCAGGTTGTTCATGTTGGCGCGAAGCAAAAACCTTCCCGGCTTTACCAGCTTGTCGTAGTCCATTAACCTGGATAAAAAACTGAACGACATCAGGTCTTGCACATAGCCACCTTCGTGCAGGGTTTTCTGCACCGTTTCAAAAGTGGCCTCTTGCGGAATGTACAGGTAGCGATCTTCCTTGCCTACCAGGATGTTGGGCGTGTAGCAAATCTGGTATGCATAAAACGAAAACGTGATCAGCAATACCGACAGCAGGATAAAGACAAAAAGCTTAATGGGGCTTCCGTTGCGTTTCATAGGATCGACAAAGATACAAAATGAATTTTTTCCCGCGCACAACCCTTGGACGCTCAAAGGGAGAACCTCCTCGCTTACTTTTATACATTGCCTGTTTGAGAAATTGTACCTTTGCCGCGCCATGGCAGCCGAGTTACTAAACATTCATCCCCAAAACCCTGAACCGCGGAAGATCAACCGCGTGGTGGAGGTGTTGCGCAAAGGCGGCATCATCATCTACCCTACCGATACCATCTACGGCATCGGGTGCGATTTGATGAATAAAAAAGCGGTGGAAAAACTCTGTCGTATTCTGGATATCAAACCGCAAAAACTCGATTTGTCTTTTATCTGTAACGACCTGAGCCACATTTCCGAATACGTGAAACGCATCGATACACCCGTATTTAAAGTGTTGAAGAAGACATTGCCAGGTCCGTACACCTTTATATTTGAGTCGAGCAGCCGGGTACCGAAAATTCTGGATGTCAATAAAAAAACCGTGGGCATCCGTATTCCCGATCACAACATACCACGAAACATTGTAGCAGAGTTGGGTAATCCGTTAATCACCTCCTCCATCAAAGATGATGATCACATAAAGGAGTACACCACCGATCCGGAAGAAATCTATGAAGACTTTAAACACCAGGTTGATTTGGTGATTGATGGTGGAGCAGGTGGGAACGTGCCTTCAACTGTGGTGGATTGTACTCAAGACGAACCCGCAGTTATTCGACAAGGGTTGGGAGAAATTGTATGGTGATGAGAAAATTATAAACCGTGCATTGCCTCATCGAACTTCACTACCTCCCCTCCATTGCTTACTTCAGCGTATTGTTGAGGCATGATGCCGTTGTGTTGGAAGCACACGAACATTTTGTAAAGCAATCGTTTAGAAACCGCTGCACCATTCTCACCGCCAACGGTGTACAAAACCTGGTGGTGCCGCTTACAGGAAAACACAGCGATCCGCACAGGCAGGGAAAAGTTTCCATCAAAGATGTGCGCATTGATTACAGTCAGAAGTGGCTGAACAACCACTGGCGTACCATCACCTCGGCCTACCGCAATGCCCCCTACTTTGAATATTATGCCGATGACCTGCATGACATACTTTTCCGGCAGCCGCCATTTTTATACGACCTTAACCACGAACTGCTGACAATCTGTCTGAAGTGGTTGAGAAGCGAAATTCCCGTTCTGGAAACTTCCGGCTACGAAAAAACTCTTGAACAAGGTGTTACCGATTTTCGCAACACGCTAATCGCAAAAAAACCGGAAACACTCGATAAATATTACACGCCAGTTCCCTATACACAGGTGTTTGGCAAAGCTTTTGTAAAACACCCTAGCTTTATCGACCTGATCTTTTGCCAGGGCCCAGAAGCCCGGAAAGTTGTTGAGGCAGGAGCCGCGGGAAAATGAACAAATTAAAAAGGCAAGGTGTTTTTTAGGCATGCATAGCAGAAAGCCCCAAAATGCTTCCTGAACTGCTTAAAATCCCGTTGAAAAGTTTACATTTACATGACTAATATTCCAGAAACTGCATGGAAGCCAAATTCTCTAACCGCGTAAAAGAAGTGATATCGCTGAGCCGTGAAGAAGCTTTACGTCTTGGTCATGATTATATCGGTACCGAGCATCTGCTTCTCGGCCTCATTCGTGAGGGCGAAGGCGTTGCTGTGGGGGTGTTGAAAAAATTGGGCGTACCGCTCGATGCATTGCGTGGAGAGATTGAAAAAATTTCAAAAGGCACAGCCACACACGAAATAAAAAACCTGGCCAACATACCGTTGACCAAAGCTTCCGAGAAAGTGTTGAAGATAACCTACCTCGAGGCAAAAATTTTTAAGGCACAGTTAATCGGCACGGAGCATTTGTTGCTCTCCATCCTGCGTGATGCCGATAACCTGGCCACACAAATCTTAAGCAAGTTCGATGTGAACTACGAAACCGTAAAAGAAATGCTCGAATACCAACACGAAGGTCCACAAGCCGCGTCTGATACTGACGATCCGGATGATGATTCATCACGCATCTTTGGTGGCGGGGCCGGAACCGGAAAAGAAAAGAAGGGAACAGAAAAATCACGCACACCTGTGCTGGATAATTTCGGTCGCGACTTAACCCGCTTAGCCGAAGATGGCAAACTCGACCCGATTGTGGGTCGTGAAAAAGAAATTGAACGCGTTGCCCAGATCCTGAGCCGCAGAAAGAAAAACAACCCAATATTAATTGGTGAGCCCGGTGTGGGTAAAACCGCTATCGCAGAAGGGTTAGCGTTGCGCATCATTCAGAAAAAAGTTTCGCGCGTGTTGTTTGGCAAGCGAGTAGTTACGCTTGACCTCGCTTCGTTGGTTGCCGGTACCAAATACCGCGGCCAGTTTGAGGAGCGCATGAAGGCCGTGATGAACGAACTGGAAAAATCTCCGGATGTGATTCTGTTCATCGATGAATTGCACACCATTGTTGGTGCAGGTGGCGCCTCCGGTTCGCTGGATGCGTCCAACATGTTCAAGCCTGCATTGGCACGAGGAGAAATCCAATGCATTGGCGCAACTACGTTGGATGAATACCGCCAGTACATCGAGAAAGATGGTGCATTGGCGCGCAGGTTCCAGATGGTAATGGTGGACTCCACTACACCGGAAGAAACCATCCAGATTTTGGAGAACATCAAAGAAAAATACGAGGATCACCACCACGTACTCTATACCAAAGAAGCAATTGAGTCATGCGTAAAGTTATCCGATCGCTACATCAGCGACCGCTTTTTGCCCGACAAAGCCATTGACGTGATGGATGAAGCGGGTGCGCGCGTGCACATCAACAACATTCACGTACCGGAAGAAATTGTGAAGCTAGAAGAAGCGATTGAAGATGTGAAGAAAGAAAAGAACCGCGTAGTAAAAAGCCAGAAGTACGAAGAGGCTGCACAACTGCGCGACAAGGAGAAAAAACTGCTGGAGCAATTAGACATTGCCAAAACCAAGTGGGAAGAAAAAACCCGTACAGAAAAATACACCGTGAACGAAGACAACGTGGCCGATGTAATCGCCATGATGACGGGTATTCCCACCAAGCGTATCGCCCAGAAAGAAAGCAATAAGTTGCTGGGCATGGGTGAAGAGCTGAGCGGCAAGGTAATTGGTCAGGAAGAAGCGATTAAGAAATTAACGAAAGCCATTCAGCGCACACGCGTGGGCTTGAAAGATCCGAAGAAACCGATTGGTTCGTTCATCTTCCTCGGCCCAACCGGTGTGGGTAAAACGGAATTAGCCAAAGTACTCGCTACCTATTTGTTTGATAAGGATGATTCGTTGATCCGCGTTGACATGAGTGAATACATGGAGAAATTCTCCGTATCACGCTTAGTGGGTGCCCCTCCAGGCTATGTAGGTTATGAAGAAGGTGGACAGCTAACGGAAAAAGTAAGACGCAAGCCTTACTCAGTTGTGTTGCTGGATGAAATTGAAAAAGCGCATCCTGATGTATTCAACATTTTGCTACAGGTGCTTGACGATGGTATTCTTACCGATGGGTTAGGCAGACGCGTAGACTTCCGCAACACCATCATCATCATGACATCGAACATTGGTGTTCGCGATTTGAAAGATTTTGGATCGGGTATCGGTTTCTCAACAGCCGCCAAGCGCGAGAACGAAGAGGATGCGATGAAGTCCACCATTCAGAATGCATTGAAGCGCGTATTCAGTCCTGAATTTTTGAATCGCCTGGATGATGTGATCGTATTCAACTCGCTGCAGCGCGAGCACATCCATAAGATCATTGACATCACGTTGAAGAAAGTATTTGATCGCATCACTGCGTTAGGTTATTTGGTTGAGCTTACCGACAAGGCCAAAGATTTCCTATCAGAAAAAGGATACGACCAACAATTTGGTGCGCGTCCGTTGAACCGGGCCATCACCAAATACCTGGAAGATCCGGTGGCAGAAGAAATTCTGAAAGGTGAAGTGGAAGAAGGCGGCACCATCATTGCCGACTACGATGGCAAAGGCGACCAGCTCACGCTGAAAGTGAAAAAGCCGAAGGCGGCATCGAAGAAAGATTAAGTTAAAAAGCGGGGTGACCCGCTTTTTTTATTGGCTTGCAGGATGCGCTAAAAACTTCGTGCCTTTGAGCATTGGTGACTGCTTTGCGTAAGGTCAGTTAATAAAACAAAACCTTTTCTTCCATTTTCCGGTATATAGCAATGCACCATGAAACTCCGGAACCTCGCCATACTCTTCGTTACATTGCTTTCCTTACCGGAAGGATTTCGGGCGAATGCCCAGGCTCACCAAAAAATTGACAGCCTTGCCCTGTTGCTGAATAAGCACCCACAGGAAGACACTCTTCGGGTTCGGCTGCTCAACCAGCTTGGCTTTGAATACTGGACCATTAACCCGCAGCAATCTGAGCGCTATGGCCGCGAAGCGCACCGGCTGGCCACCCAACTCAACGATGAAAACGGATTGGCGATGGCATACCGGGTAGTCGGTGTTTCATACTGGTCGCGGGGCGAATTTTATCACGCCCTGGTGCACTTGTTTAAAAGTCAGGAGTTGTATAAAAAACTAGGCGACCACTTGGGTGAAGGCAACGCCACGATGAACATTGGATTGGTGTATGCCGATCAGAAAGACTACGGACGTGCGCTGGAACATTTTCTTCGCGCCAACCAACTGTTTGAAAAATTGGGGCGGGATGATCGCATCGGCATTACGTACAATAAAATCGGCTCAGTGTATCTTGAAAAAGGTGAACTCGACAAAGCCAGCAAATATTTGTTTGATGGCCTCGACATTCACACCCGAAATAATTTTGCATTTGGTATTTTGGAAGCCTGCAACCGCATTGGGCTGTACTACCGCGATAAAGGTCAGCTAAAGGAAGCCGAAGATTACCTGCAGCGTTCATTGGCCATTGCTGAAGAGAACAAAGACCTTGAACACCTGGTCAAAAATCTTGAAAACCTGGCCAGCGTGTACATCCGGCAAGGAAACCTGGGTAAAGCAAAATCATTTCTGGATCGTGCCTTACCACTGGCGCAGGAACATCAATATAAAAAATGGCTGCGCGACATCTACAAAGATTACAAGGATGTATATGCCCTTCGCAACGATTACCCGCGTGCATTTACCTATGCTGAAAAATTTGAAGCCATAAAAGACAGCATCTTCAGCGAAGAGAAAGCCGCACAGTTGGCAAACCTGGAACTGGAACACCAAATGGCCGAACAACAACAGGCCATTAAACTGAAAGAAAAAGAAATTCAGTTGCTGCAACAGCAAACCCGTTTCGACAAGCTGATCAGAATTTCCCTGATCTCGGGTACGATACTCGCGCTCATCCTGGTTTATATCGTGTTGCGTAATCAGCGATACCGGTATAAAAAGAATCAGGAATTGCTGGAAAGAAACCATGCGTTGGCCGAGAAGGAGCTGGAAAATGCCCGCCTCAAAGAAATTGAACTGCAGCACGCACTGGAGTTTAAAAACAAGGAGCTTACTGCGTATACGGTGAACTTCATCCGCAAAAATGAGCTCATTGAAGAACTCAAGGAAAAAATCATTTCACTGAAAAATACCTCACAACAACCCCAAACCGAGTTGAACACCTTGCTGAACCTGGTGCAGCAAAACACCAGCATCGACCGCGATTGGGATGATTTTAAGCGTACCTTTGAAAATGTACACCACAATTTTTTTGGAAACCTGCTAAATCAATATCCCGATCTGACTCCGGCTGAATTGCGGTTGTGCGCCCTCATTTGCCTCAACCTGTCGGCCAAGGAAATGGCGTCCCTCATGGGCATCTCACCCGACAGCGTGAAGACCGCCCGCTACCGGCTGCGTAAAAAATTCGGGCTGGAACAGGAACAAGGCCTGGATGAATTTGTGGTGCGGTTCACTCAATTGCAGTAAAAACACGGTTGTCTACCATTTGTCTACCGCCCGGTTACGTTTTGTTAACGTCTTCCGTCAACCCACTGCCCGATCATTCGTAACTTGGGTTGAACAAAGAATAATAGAACGCAATGAAAAAATCGACCAAAATCAATGTAGTGTTTGCGGGCGTGATGGTGGGGTTAGTGGCTTTTCTGATTACCATGAAATCGTGTACGCAGCAAGCCATCCGCGAATCGTTTAAAGCCCCGTTGCTCAATAACATGGGCGACTATCAATTACCGGTTACAACAAAATCCGAATATGCAGGCAAATTTGTAACACAGGGTATTATCATGGCCAATGCCTTTAATCACGGAGAAGCTGCGCGGTCGTTCCGTGAAGCCATCCGGCTTGACAGCACCTGTGCCATGGCCCATTGGGGATTGGCCTATGTGCTGGGCCCCAATTACAACACCAGCAATCAGGGTGATACCCAGGAGATACAACGTGCAGTTGAAAAGGCACTTCAATACAGCAAAGAAGCCACTCCATGGGAGCGTGCTGTCATTGAAGCACTGGCTGTGAAGTTTCCGTTAAACGGTGAAGCCAATGGAGAAGCCTATGAATCAGCCATGCGGAAAGTCTATCAGCAACTGCCGGATAATGATTTTGTAGTAACCCTGTTTGCCGAATCGATCATGAATCTCCATGCCTGGGATTTATATACAAGAAAGGGCGGACAACCCAAGCCGTGGACACCCGAAATTGTATCGCTGTTGGAACACGCGATGAAATTGAATTCAAAAAATCCGTTAGCCAATCACCTGTATTTGCATGCTACGGAAGCCGCTCCTGATGTGGAAAAGGCGTTGGCTGCAGCCGATCGGTTAAAGACACTCGTACCCGGTGCCGGCCACCTGATTCACATGCCTTCGCACATTTACATCAACACGGGAGATTATTATGAAGGATCAATGGCGAATGAAGAAGCCGTTCGCGTTGACAGCGCTTACATTGCACAATGTCTGGTAGAAGGTGTTTATCCACAAATTTATTATCCGCACAACTGGCATTTTCTTGCCGCCACCGCAGCATTGGAAGGTCGCGGAGGCCGTTCGCTGGAAGCCGCATTCAAAACAGCCGACATCATTGATCGTAATTATTTGCGACAGGAAGGATTTGAAACCACGCAACACTACATCACCATTCCGTATAATGTGTTGGTTAAGTTTTCGCAATGGGAAAAGATACTGGCTTTGCCACAACCCGATGAAGACCTCTATTATCCACGCGCCATCTGGCACTATGCCCGCGGAATGGCACTGGCCAACACAGCTAACCTCGACCAGGCACGTACCGAGTTGGATTCTCTGAAAAGTCTGGCTGAAACCGATGCGGTAAAAACCATGATGATCTGGGAAATCAACACCACAGCCGACATCGCCAATATTGCCATTCATGTACTCGAAGCTGAAATTCTCCGCCTAAGCGGAAATCCAGAAAAAGCAATTGAGCATTATACGCTGGCGATTGAGCTTGAAGATCAGTTGAATTACAACGAACCACCCGATTGGTTTTTCTCCGTCCGTCATTTCCTGGGCAATCTGTACCTGAATATTAACAAACCCAAAGAAGCGGAAGCAGTTTTTCGTGAGGACTTATCGTACTGGGTGAAAAATGGTTTTGCCCTGAATGGTCTGTACCACAGTTTGCTGATGCAGCAACGAACAGAAGAAGCTGAATCAGTAAAAAAGGAATTTGAAAAAGCCTGGAAGCGTGCTGATTCAACTTTAAAATATGCGCGTGTTGATGAAGCCAGCCGTCCAAACCTGGTGATTCGCGTAGACGAAACCACACCCAACAACCTCGTTTATCTGGCTGGAATATTATGCAAATAATTCCCATGAATGTCCGGAAAACATTAAGCTACCGGCAACTCAACACGGGAAATGTCAAGGATGTATTTCCCCTGTTGTGCCCTGTACGCGAACTGGATTGGCTTGATGGTTGGCAATGCACACTTGTTCATTCAACCTCCGGGTTGATTGAGCAAGGCTGTGTATTTACCACACCTCACCACGGAAAGCAGGAAACAACCTGGTATGTTACACAGTATGATCAGGCAAATTATTCCGTTGAATTTGTGCGGGTAACGCCCGGTGAATCAGTTGTGAAGATCAACATTGTTTTACAGGCAATCAGTCAGGATTCCACTGAAGCGAACATCACCTATGAATACACCAGCTTAAACGAAACACAAAACCGTTTTATTCAGACCGAACTGGAACACGAATTCAAAAGGTCGATGATGTGGTGGGAAAAAGCGATCAATCACTATTTGAAAACGGGTGAGAAACTTTTAAAAAATATTATGTAACAATTATTAATTAGTCTTTGATGGAAAAAATATTCTATTTGCTTCTACTGATAAATCACCTTGTTTTAGCGCAACCAAATCAAGGTAGAGACATACTCAAAAAAAATATTGCCTTGTCCACAGGCATAACCATGACCTACAATGAGATTGGAAAAGCAGGTGGCGAAACGGTGATTCTTCTTCACGGTTATACCGATACGAAACGATCATTCGAAACTACAATCCAACACCTCAACACACTTGATCCAACTTTAAAAATTTATGCACTTGATCAGCGAGGACATGGAGAGTCGTCAATGCCTGCTGAAGACCGCTGTGCGCAATCACCAGAGTTGTGCTTTACGCCTGCCGATTTTGCAAAGGATGTAATTGCGTTTATGGATGCAAAAAATATCGTTAAGGCTTTCATTGTGGGACATTCCATGGGCAGCATTCATACCCAGGAATTGGCCTTGCGTTATCCTGAGCGACTAAAGGGAATTGTGTTAATCGGCTCATTTATCAATGGAACAGAAATGCCATTCATTCAGGACTTTCTGATCGGGAGTATTCTTGAAAATCTATGGCGCAATGAACTTGAAAAGGATGGAGATTTTCGTTGGCCGGTTGATGCATACACCCTAAAACCAATCGACATGAAGCCCAACTTAACCCGTTGGATTAAAACGGAGTGGACTGTTGACCCCACAGCAAAAGATGAGTTGGTTAATGCCATCTATGCCGATGCCATGCAGCTGAAACTGGGAACCTGGATTGGTGCCATCAAAGCATTGGCGAAAGTGGATAATCGTGAGGCGCTAAAGAATCTCAAAGTTCCGGCATTGGTGTTGTGGGCCACACAGGACAACGCCTGTCCTGAATCGCAGCAAATCATGTTAAAAGAATCGCTGGATGAGGCTGTGAGGAAAAATAACATTATTTATATCTTCAAAACATACGGAAAAGAACCACTTCCGGAATCAGGATTACAGGAAAACGAATTGGGCCATAACCTGCAATGGGGAGCACCGATACACGTAGCGGAAGATATCTATTCTTTTATAACAACCGGATTGGCAAAATCCGGATTGCCCTATGCCAATCCGAAAAACCTTAGGGAAGTTTTGGTCTTAAAAAACGGGAGCAACATTATTCAAAAAGGAAAGAGGTAATCACGGTTCGAAATGGCGATGTTCTTTTAATACCCTCCAAAATACTTTCGCAAAAACCACTCGGCCCCAATCAGCAACAGCAGTACGAAGAAGATCCATTTCAGGTTGATGAGCGAATCGTAACGCTCTTCACTGCGGATAACACTTCGTGCTTCTGCTTGCACAAGTTTCTGTTGCGCTTCATTCCATTGCGCCAAAGTATGAAACACGCCTCCGCTGGACTGTGACAGTTTCCGCAGTAAATCGAAATCGGCTGTGAGGTTTTGTAACTCAATCTGTTGCTCAAAAACCAAAAACTGTCCACGAATTTCTTCTGTCTTTCCATCTAAGGCAGTGGATGAACGATACCGATACACACCTTCGCGTAAGCCATTGATGGCGTACCGGCTGTTACCCGGACTTAGTATATAACTATATTGTGTGCGCTTACCTTGTTCATCCGTCAACTCCAGGCTGACTGTGTTTCCATAAATCGGTTCGTAAATATCATTGTACACCTGGCTTTCAAACACTACCGGTTCCGTATCGGCAAATTGTTGTTGCGTGGTGTAGCTTCTGAATTTGCGCTTATCATCGGTAGTGCTTAAAAACTGTACAAGTTTTCCAATCAATTCATCAAAGGCTTCTGTTTTCTCTGTTCGCGAAAATTCGTGCAGTCGCCAGCGCCACATGCCCTCACCCATCATGATGGCTGTTTTGCGTTCCTCGCTTAAAATATAGAGTAGCGGCTTTTCCGTTGTCAGGTTTCCAACGCGTTGAAAGAGCAAGGGCGTAATCGTTGGTGGCAGCACCAATTTTCCGAAGTGCACCTGAACGGGGGGGTAACCGGCAAATGCCGTGTTAACTTCCGCAGAGAGTGTAAAGTTTGCAAATGCCGGATTGGGCGATGGCGTTACTTCGTCAAATTGTCGGGGCGGTTGCTCAAACACCAGCGGCAATTGTTGTTGCGCCACCTGGTTGAGGTCAGTT
The DNA here is from genome assembly GCA_964419145.1 of uncultured Roseivirgaceae bacterium. GTDB lineage: Bacteria > Bacteroidota > Bacteroidia > Cytophagales > Cyclobacteriaceae > UBA2336. The sequence goes on from CAYQOM010000001.1 coordinate 237,067, forward strand.
GTGGGACCAACCATCAAAAACAACGAAGTGCGACTTCGTGCAAAACGTTGAAACACATCACGCGTGCGGCCACGTTGATCCGGAGTTTGATGAAAAATGGCCAGGTCAATATTTTCCGGTTGCAGATTTGCCGGGGCGGTTTCTTCAATTCCAGGTATGTGCAACAGAAATTCAAGGTTTGAATTTTGTTCGATTACCGAGCGCAAGGCTTTGATGTCGGGATGGGGTGCAGCGGCTACCAACAGAATTTTCTTTCTTCCCTCCACCACTTCAATAAAAACAGAGGCGCGATTGTTCTTCACATTTCGTTCCTGTGGCTTGGTCTCTACCTGAACATCCCATCGTTGAATGCCTTGTTCAGATGCTTCCGGCTGAAAATCAAACACCAATAAACCATCACCTGTCAGGCGCTTGGTCTGCCGATCGACTACAGCATTTTTATGCCGGAGTGTTACCAACACCTCTTCAGAAGAAAAGCCCTTCACCGCTACTTCAACACGCAAGGGAAATTTATTTCCCTGATACGCCACCTTATTATAAATAACATTTTTAATCATCAGGTCGGCACGCGGAGTGGTATCGCCTACGCCAACCGTATGTACCGGAAAGCTGTAGTTACCATACGCGGGTGACAACCCAGTGTTGTAAATTCCATCAGACACAAACAATGCACCAGCCACATTCCGGCCTTCGTACCGGTTGGTGATGGTGCGCAAGGCTTCATGCACATTCGTTGAAGCTGCACTAAATGAATTATCAAATCCTTCACCCGATAAATTCATGGTTATGGCTTCGTAGCCATTATCCGTTAGCGCGGAATGCAATTCAGTAACCTGAGCTTCCAGTTGGCTGCGAACAACAGAATCAATTGACTCCTTTATAGATAAGGAATTATCCTGCAACAAAACGAACACCGGTTTCTCATAGGTGTTTTGCGCATAGCGAATAATGGGGCCCAACAGAAAAAACGTGAGCAAAAAAACCACCAGCGCGCGCACGACAAACAAACCACGGTTTAAGGTCACACTCCACGGGTGTTTGCTCGTATACAACAACCACGCATAGCCAACACCTGCTGCAATGCACAGCAACACAAACCCGGGTGACGATTCAAAAATCAAGTGCTTCATTCGCTTCAGCTATTCAATATCCATACTTTTCCTTCCACAATGCGCGCAAATATTTTCTTAAGTCCTCTTCGCGTGCATTGTTGCCCGGTTCGTAAAACTTTGTGCCTTTTATTCTGTCCGGCAAAAATTCCATGTTCACAAAATTGCCCTCATAACTATGTGCATACTGGTAGCCCTTTCCATAGCCCAACTCCTTCATCAGTTTGGTGGGGGCATTTCTTACCGCTAACGGCACCGGCAAATCTCCGGTTTCGCGCACCATCTGCAACGCTTCTTCTATGGCCATGTAGCTGGCATTGCTCTTTGGTGAACTGGCCAGATAGACGGCACATTGTGCCAGGATAATCCGCGCTTCGGGATAACCGATCACATTCACCGCCTGAAACGTGTTGGTGGCCATCACCAACGCGGTCGGGTTTGCATTGCCAATATCTTCCGATGCCAGGATCACCATTCTGCGCGCAATAAACTTCACATCTTCTCCACCCTCCACCATACGGGCGAGGTAATAGATGGCTGCATTGGGGTCGCTGCCGCGGATGGATTTAATGAATGCGGAAATAATGTCGTAATGCTGTTCACCGCTTTTATCATAGATGGCAATTTTCTGTTGCGCTACATTGGTGACCAATGCATCCGTGATCACCACTTTTCCGGAAGGCTCAGAGTCAACCACCAACTCCAGCAGGTTCAACACTTTGCGGGCATCACCACCGGAAAGCTGGAAGAGGGCTGCATGTTCTTTCACGTGAACATCCCGTTGCTTTAATTGCTCATCATGTACGAGTGCATGACGCACTAACCGAAGCAAATCTTTTTCATCCAATGCTTTCAGTGTGTACACCTGGCAGCGCGAAAGCAACGCGGAGTTTACTTCAAAGGAAGGATTTTCCGTAGTGGCACCGATTAGCGTGATGGTTCCTTTTTCTACAGCACCGAGCAAGGCATCCTGTTGAGATTTATTAAACCGGTGAATTTCATCAATGAATAAAATCGACTTACCCGATAACCTTGCCTTTTCTATCACTTCACGTACATCTTTCACACCTGCGCTTACTGCGCTTAGCGTGTAAAAAGGTTTTTTCACTTCATGTGCGATGATGTTGGCGATGGTGGTTTTGCCTACACCGGGAGGGCCCCATAAAATCATGGAGGGAATGTTACCCAACTGAATGGCCTTTCTGATAATACCACCGGCACCAACCAGGTGCTCTTGTCCCACCAGATCATCTAATGTGGATGGCCGCATGCGTTCCGCCAACGGTTGGGTTGCCTGAAAAATCATTACAGCAATATTAACGTTACCAACGCATTCATCACGAATGCGAATGTGATGCAAAAGAAAAATATCCAGATTACGGAAAAGAATTTCAGGATGGTTTTGAAGCGTGATTGGCCGTACACCCTGCGCATGGCTTTGTACAAATAAAAATTGACGTACAGGAAAATAAAAAAGTTGATCCATTCAAGCCAACTCACCAACGAAAACAATAAACCGAAAATACCCGCCAGAAAAAGAAAATCATAAAAGAATACCGTGAACACCAAGTGCTCGGAATAATAAAAATCCCTGCGAACATACAACAGCTTTAAAATCAATGCGAAGATGGGCAACAGAAAGAAAATCATTTTCGGGATGTTGGCTTGCAGGCTTTCTCCAAAACTTTTCCAGATGGTTTTTTCATCCCAGCCCCGTTGCTGTTTCAGGGTGATGAATTTCTTTTTAAAATAACGCTCCACACTTCCATCTCTTTTATCAGCAGGTTTGGCATTTTCAATAGAGTCGTATTCGGCCAGTGTATTCGGATCAAAGTTTTCACCAGAAACCGGATTCCACGCCTCGGTTGTGTTCAATGAGTCGAGAAAAGCACGCTTTTCCTCGCGCGACATCTCTCGGCCATTGTCTGTTAAGTTTACTTTTTCTTCATCCGGAATAAAAGCAAAAATCAAGAAGAAGATAAAGCTAAGAAACACATACATGCGGGCCGGGTGATAGTACCGCTCGCGCTTGCCCTCGTTGTATTCGCGAATAAGAATACCCGGTTTAAACAACAAGCTGCCAAACGTTTTGAAAAACTTCGATTCAAAACTGAAAAATGAACTGATGAAGTTCAATGAAAGATCGCCAACCGCCTGCCTGCGGGGCAAATCTTTCTGCCCGCACTGCGAACAAAACTTACCCGTTAAGGGCGTGCCGCAGTTCAGGCAGTTTGCGTTTCCTGCTGGTTTGGCACCTTGCTCACTATCGACAATCGCTTCAGTAACCGGTAATGATTTGCCCAAATCTTCCATGTTCAAAATATAATGTTGAAAATTACGAAATCAATTGCGCGTTCAACCGGATTTGATTTGAATTTGGTTATTACCCCTAAGGGTTCTATTTTTGTGGCTCAAATCGCGGGGTGGAGCAGTTGGTAGCTCGTTGGGCTCATAACCCAAAGGTCGTAAGTTCGAGTCTTACCCCCGCTACTCAGAACCCCCGGCCTTATCGCCAGGGGTTTTTTTATTTGCAGAAGCATGTCATCCAAGTCATTCAAATCCGGTTTTGTGAGCATTGTGGGTAAACCCAATGTGGGCAAATCCACCCTGATGAACAGGCTGGTGGGTGAGCAGCTCTCCATTACCACTCCCAAGGCGCAAACCACCCGCCACCGGATAATGGGAATTTTGAATGGTGAAAATTACCAGATCGTGTATTCGGATACGCCAGGCATACTCGAACCCAAGTATGCCTTGCATGAAGCCATGATGAACTTTGTAAAAGTCTCATTGGAAGATGCCGATTTGATTTTGCTGGTCGTTGCCCTTGAAGACAAATTTGAACCGGAACTTTTCGACCGGTTTAAAACCATACAAACGCCCGTGCTGCTGATCATGAATAAAATTGATTTGGCTAAAGGCTCGCAGGTGCTGGATAAATCCACCTACTGGAAAGAACACTTACCCAATCTTTCCGGTATTCTTCCGGTTTCGGCAACTACGGGTGAAAACATCGGGCAATTGATGGACGCGATTATCCAAACCATGCCTGAGCATCCACCCTATTTTCCGCAGGATGAGCTTTCGGATAAAACAGAGCGCTTCTTTGCCGGTGAAATCATCCGGGAAAAAATTTTTATGAACCTGGAACAGGAGGTTCCGTACAGCACGGAAGTTTCCATAACCGAGTTCTCTGAAACAGACGACATTATCCGGATGAGCGCTGAGATT
>CAYQOM010000001.1:241416-265333 GCA_964419145.1 uncultured Roseivirgaceae bacterium
CATCGGCAAAGGCGGAAGCATGCTAAAAAAACTGGGGATGGAATCGCGCCAGGCCATGGAAGCCTTCTTTAATAAAAAGGTATTTTTGGAAACCCATGTGAAAGTGGCCGACAATTGGAGAAAACAAAAAGATAAATTAAGGAGGTTTGGATACCTGGATAGATAAGCTGATGTTTTAATGTGCTGATGCGTTAATCGGTACAATCGAAAAATCAACACATCATCGAATCAATCCATCATCGAATCAAATATGGCAAACATTGTAGCAATAGTAGGAAGGCCGAACGTAGGCAAGTCAACCTTATTCAACCGGCTGATTGAGAAGCGCCAGGCCATTATGGATGACATACCAGGCGTTACCCGCGATCGTCATTACGGATATGCCGAGTGGGTAGGTCATTATTTTACTGTTATCGATACGGGCGGTTACGTTACCGGATCGGAAGATAAGTTTGAGACGGAAATACGAAAGCAGGTTGCCATGGCTATTGATGAGGCCTCGGCAGTAATCTTCGTAGTAGATTGTAAAGACGGACTTACCGGTTTTGATAAGGATTTTGCCAACGTTATACGCGCCTCCAAAAAGCCGGTGTTCATTGCTGCCAATAAAGCCGATACCCCTGAAAAAACTGCCCACGCCATGGAGTTTTATGAACTGAGCATGGGCGAAGTTTTTCCGATATCGGCTGAAAACGGAAGCGGTACCGGTGAACTGTTGGACGAATTGGTAAAGGTATTTCCAAGTGAAGGCGTTGAAGATCCAAACGCAGGCATACCAAAAATATCCATTCTTGGTAGGCCAAACGTAGGCAAATCATCGCTGTTGAATGCATTGTTGGGAACGGAGCGCAGCATTGTAACCGATGAAGCCGGCACCACGCGCGATGCCATACACAGTCATTATAAAATGTATGGTAAAAACTTTATCCTGATTGATACAGCGGGTATCCGCAAGAAAAGTAAGGTTCGGGAAGATGTGGAGTTTTACTCCGTACTCCGATCGCTTCGTGCCCTGGAAGAAAGCGATGTGTGTATTGTGGTACTGGATGCGGAGCGAAAGATCGAATCGCAGGATGTAAACATCATCAGCCTGGCCGACAGACAGGGGAAAGGCATTGTGATTATGGTGAATAAGTGGGATTTGGTAGAAAAAGACTCTAAAACTGCCGATGCCTTCAAAAAGGAAATTCTGGAAAAACTGGCCCCGATCGACTACATCCCCATCATTTTTGCCTCAGCTTTGAACAAGCAGCGCATTTTTCAGGTGGTGGAAAAGGCTGTTCAGGTGTTTGAGAACAAAACCAAGAAAATTCCTACATCACAGCTCAACGACATACTATTGCCTGAAATTGAGAGGTATCCACCAGCTGCCATAAAAGGTAAATTCATCCAAATAAAGTACATCACCCAAGTAAATGCACGATTTCCATCGATTGCATTCTTCTGTAACCTGCCACAGTACATCCAACCTGCTTACGAACGTTATTTAGAAAATAAAATCCGCGAGCACTTTGATTTTGAAGGTGTACCTATTCGGTTAATATTCAAGAAAAAATAAAAAACTTACTCGCTTATCATTAGAAATCAGATCGTTGTATATTTGCGGAGTTTTTAACAATAAAACCTGTAAACTATGAAAAAATTGATCGCATTGTTAGCTGTATGCGGTTTCGCATTTGCATTTGTAGCTTGTGGTGGCCAGAAGGCTGAAGAGGCTGCAACTGAACCTGCTACTGAAGAAGCTGCTCCTGCAGTTGAAGAAGCACCTGCTGCTGATTCTACTGCCGTTGAGGCTGATTCTACTGCTGCTGCTGAATAAGCTGTAGTAAAACCGTATTGAAAAGAGGCTTTAGAAAATTCTAAAGCCTTTTTTATTTTCAGCCCACAAAGGTCAATGAACGAAGAACACGTTTTATCAATTCTATCCAACCACATTCCCGAACAAGCAATCGGTTACTGCCTTTCGCTTTGGAAGGAAAAACCGTTTAAGCTCCACACCACCAAAAGCCGACAAACCAAAATTGGCGACTTTACCTGTAAGCGAGGAGAGCCGGTACGTATAACTGTAAATGAAGACCTGAATCCGTATTTGTTTTTAGTGACGTACATCCATGAGGTTGCGCATCATTATGTTTTTCAACAAGTCGGCAATCGCGTTGAACCACATGGCGCATATTGGCAACAGACGTTTGCCCAACTGATCCAACCCATGTTAACACCTGAAATTTTTCCCGACAAATTGTTTCGTTTACTCAGCAAGCACATGCAACAACCCATGGCCAGCACGTTTGCCGATGTTGATCTCACCAAAGCTTTTCGGGAATACGATCACAATGCCCATACACACATTGTGCTATCATCGCTGGCTGAAGGAAGTATTTTTCAACTCAATGGACGCACTTTCAAAAAGGGAAAACTCAGACGCACGCGTTTTCTCTGTGCGGAAGTAAAATCAAAACGCCAATACCTGGTGCCGGCAGAAGCCTTGGTGAACAATGTGCAGTTAAGCTTTGAGCTGATCTGATTAAAATTTGTACCGCACAAACGCTTCCATAGCCTCATATTCAGCCAAACCAAGCTGATCGTATGCACGGGCTGTTGCCCGGTTTCGCTCTTCCGCTCTTACCCAAAACTCGCGGGCATCTGTTCCCGGAAATAACGCGCTGTCCTTCTGCGATTGGTGTTTGAAGATGGCTCTTCGTTTTCGAAGCGACTCTTCCGGACTAAGCGGCACCGCCATTTCAATCTGGTCGATGTCCCACTCCTGCCAGGCGCCACGGTAAAGCCACACGTAACAATTCTTCATCCACGCCTTTTTCTTTAACCGATCAATGGCTTGAAAAATGGCCGAGAGGCATACGCGATGCGTTCCGTGTGGATCGGAAAGATCACCGGCTGCATAAAGCTGGTGTGGCTTAACTTTCTCAATAAGCCTGGATATGATGGTGATATCCTTATCGCTCAGCGGTTTCTTTTTCACCAAACCGGTTTCATAAAACGGCATATCCAAAAAATGAATATTGGTTTCAGGAATACCTACATAACGGCAGGCAGCTTTTGCTTCCCCGCGTCTGATCAGTGCTTTGATCAACATCACCTCAGGACTATCTATTTGTCCGGGTTGCTTTTTGCTCAGTGATGCACGGACTTTTTTGTAAAGCTGTTCACTTTTTGATTTGGTAAGACCAAACTGATCGCTGAAATCGTTGACAAAATCTGCAAAGCGAACCACATCATCATCAAATACAGCAATGTTGCCCGATGTCTGGTACGCTACGTGAACATCATGTCCCTGATCAACCAACCTGATAAACGTTCCGCCCATGGAAATCACATCGTCATCAGGATGTGGAGAAAAAATAATAACGCGCTTGGGAAAAGGTTTTGCCCGTTCAGGCCGATGGGAATCGTCTGCACGAGGTTTTCCGCCCGGCCATCCTGTTATGGTGTGCTGAAGTTCATTGAATACTTTGATATTCACGCTGTACGCTGAACCAAACGTAGTGACAATATCACCCATGCCGTGCTCATTGTAATCTGCATTGGTGAGTTTAAGCACTGGCTTATTTAGTTTTTGGCACAACCAAACAACCGCCTTTCTAATTTTTTTGGGTGTCCACGATTGTTGTGAATCCAGCAACCAGGGTGTTTTGATTTTAGTTAGCGCTGCCGATGAAGCTTCATCTAATATAACCTGCGTATCAGAATGGAGTTGCAGAAAAGAAGCCGGAAGTTGATCGGAGATGGGACCTTCCACAGCGCGCTGCACAACCGATGCCTTGCCCTCGCCCCAGGCCATCAGGATGATGCGCTTTGATTTTAAAATCGTACCCACGCCCATGGTCAGTGCATTCCGTGGCACATTTTCTTCTCCGAAAAAATCACTGGCTGCGTCCATGCTGGTAACATGATCAAGCGTAATGAGTCGTGTGCCGGATTTTTCGCTTGAGCCTGGTTCATTAAAACCGATATGACCGGTTCGACCAATACCCAAAATCTGCAGATCAATGCCACCGGCTTGCTCAATCAGCTTATCGTATGAACGACAGAAATCCGCAATCTTATTTTTAGGAATGGTTCCGTCTGGAATATGAATATTCTTTTTCGGTATATCGATGTGGTCAAAGAGGTACTCCTTCATAAACCGAACATAACTTTGCAGCGAATCCGGTTGCATCGGGTAGTACTCGTCCAGGTTAAACGTGTGAACATTTTTAAAACTCAGTCCTTCCTCGCGGTGCAACCTTACCAACTCGGTGTACACGCGTGTGGGTGATGAGCCTGTGGCCAGCCCCAACACACAGGGCTTGTTTTGCTTTTGTCGCGCCCGGATAAGGCCGGCAATTTCACCAGCCACATATAGGGAGGCCTCTTCAGATGATTTAAAAATCTTTACTGGAATTTTCTCCGGAACCGACTGCTGCATAGCGTTGGGATTTCTTGAAAGAGAAAGTTAACACCTCCTGACCGAAAACCTGATTCGGTTCGGGAAAAATTTTCGGATCAGGTCAATCGCCTTGCAATCAAGGTTTCAATCGTATCCACGAACGTTCTGGGGTGCATGGTTCGCCAGTTACCGATTTGCAACGTGCCACCCATGTTTATATACTGATCGATATGAAACTTCCGGAATTCTTCCTGAATAAAATCCGGGAAGGACACTGCCGCTATCCAGCCCGGCAATTCTCTTTCTTCCGTATCCTCCACCTCGTCAAACCACTCTTCGTAGTACGAATCATCAGAGCCATGGAAATTCATGATGTTTTCACCGATCAGAATAAATTTAGAAATGCCGGCAGCCAGCAATTCATCAATGATGTTTCGCTTCAGGTGCATAATGTCATTGTTGATGGCATCATTCCATTCACCCAAAAATTCAATGACGGTTACACCCCGATGATAATCGGTGTAGAGGATTTTAATGTATAGCGTCTCCGATCCCATGAAATCCCAGGCGGGATCAATGTAATAGCCGTAAATGGTATCGGAGTATTGATCGAAGTTGTATTCTTTCTCAAAAAATGGAGAGCGGCTGTCTTCAGACGAGTTGTAATATTTTAACCAATTTGAAAAAGGTTCGATGTCATGCATGACCGGTATAACTATCAATGACCCTGCGCACGTTGCCAAATTCCTTCAGCAATGTTTCAGCTTTTGGCTGATCTACACCCAATTCATCCATGATCATGCGCACACCCCGATCAATTAATTTGTTGTTGGTGAGTTGCATGTCCACCATTTTATTTCCTTTTATCCGACCCAATCGAATCATAACTGTGGTTGAAATCATGTTCAGCACAAGCTTTTGTGCCGTGCCGGCTTTCATGCGTGTGCTTCCGGTTACAAATTCAGGCCCCACAATAACTTCAATAGGATAGTCAGATTGATTTGCTAATGCGGTGCCGGTATTACACGTAATGCAACCGGTTATAATCCCCTGCGCTCTCGCATCTTTTAAACCACTAATCACATAAGGCGTTTTACCTGAGGCTGCAATACCAATCAAGACATCCGCACTTGAAATGTTAAATTGAAGCAAATCCTTCCACGCCTGTTCCTGATCATCTTCGGCATGTTCAACGGCTTTCCGAATGGCCTGATCACCACCGGCAATAATCCCAATTACCTTTCCGTGTGGCATACCATACGTGGGCGGAATTTCACTCGCATCTACAATACCTAATCTTCCGCTGGTGCCCGCGCCTATGTAAAATAAACGCCCACCATCTTTCATTTTCGCCACGATAACCTCCACCAGCTTTTCAATTTGCGGAATTACTTTTTCAATGGCATCCGGAACAGTTTTATCCTCACGATTGATGTTCACCAACAACTCGCGTGTGCTCATCTGCTCAAGATGATGGTAGTGTGAAGCTGATTCGGTGGTTGACATGTTACGCGATATCTTTATTGTGGTAGAGGGTAAGTCCGGCAATCGGACTTTCCAGAATGTTTTTTAGTGTAATGCCTTTATCGTTTGCTACCTGGCGCAAAATGTCACTGAAGTAAAACGCGACTGAGCCCACAAAGTGTACTTTCAAGTCATTGTACCGTTCATACCGCATCACATTTTTCTCCATAAACTCGCTGAACCCATCATACACCAGCTTGTAACAATAAGGCTCCTTCAAATGTTGAAAAATAAAATGAGAAAAACTTCCCAAAAAACGGCTCGGCATTTCCTGGCTGTATACCCGGCTTAATATTTCATCCCGATCCATCGGAAATCTCTTTTTGAAATGATCCCAAAGCTTTTCGGGCAAATCCTTTCTGAGGTAATCGGCAACAATACGCTTGCCCAACCAAGCCCCTGAGCCTTCATCGCCCAGCACATATCCAAGCGAAGTAACATTCTCAACAATACGAACACCATCGTAATAACAGGAGTTCGAACCTGTACCCAAAATGCAGGCAATGCCGGGATCTTCCCCACATAAAGCACGGGCCGCTGCCAGCAAATCGTGCCATACTTCAATGTGCGCATCCGTAAAATAACGTTCCAAAGCAGTGCGGATCATCTGTCGGTTCTTATCAGACGAACAGCCTGTGCCGTAATAAAAAATTTTCTTTACAGGATGTTTCACCTGCGGTACCAGTACTTCGCGTACTTCTTTATCGAATTGTTCAATGGGCTGATAGTATGGGTTATACCCGATAGACTGTGCCTGTTCAATAGCTCCATTATTACCGAGCATGCGCCAATCGGTTTTGGAAGCTCCGCTGTCTGCAATTAAAATCATGTGCACAAGTTACAAAATGATTAAATCCTGTCTCCGAAAAGCCAGAAACTTAAAAACACCAAAGCTGCCTGCACCAGCATCATGCTATCCACCAGGGCGAAGTAATATTCAGAACGATCTTTAAAAATGCTGTCGCGGATTAGGATGAAAGCACCGAGGGCCGAGAGCACCATTGCAGGCAATACTTCCGGTTGTGCGGGCCTATAATGAGTTATGGCGATGGCCAAAAAAATCAATAACAACCAGCGGCAAAGGCGTTGCGATTGCTCTTTGCCCAACCGAAGCGGAATTGTTTTCAATCCACTTCGTTGATCCTGCTCCATATCCCGAATGTCGAACATTAAGGCCAGCACAAAAACGAAAATCATGCGCTCAACAAATATCAACAAAACATGAAGGTCGATGGCTTGTTCCATCCGAACCACGGGTAGTAATACCGTTACGAGGCTCCATACTATGGTGATGACAAAAATTTTTACGTACGGAATTGTACGAAGCGTAACAAACTGCTTGTTAAACGGAACGATCGGGAATGTATACAGTAACGACAAACAGGCTAACGGAACAAGCATAATAATCACCTGCCATCTTGCCCAAAAAGCAACCGCAATCAAAATGAAAGTGGCCGCGAGTAAAGCCACCATAAACCAGGTGAGTGGCCGCTGCACAGGCTTGGCAGCAGACCGGCTCATATTATAAATGAGAAACGTTGACAGAAAAACCAAAAACAAATATGGGTGCGCTTCAGGTTTTTGGTTCAGTAACAATTCCGTCTCCACTGAATAAGCAACGGCAATCAGCGCAATAAAAACCTGGGATTGAATCAGAAATTTCACGTGTTTACCAAACGGCCAATCACTTTGAATTTATCGAATACCTTATCGGTGTGGGGTGCGTCTTTCAATTCATCGGTCAAATCCTGCCCGGCCCAATGTTCATAGTGCTTTCCGGTTTTCCAGAGCCGTGAATGGGTAACATCATAAATCATTCCGTGAAAGGCCACCCAAACCTGTGGCTTATCCTGCCCGTTACGCAACGCCAATTGTGCTGATGTATATGTGGGCAATGTTTCACTCATTACTTACCTGCCGTGATGTGACCATAATCCTTAACAATCGTGTACAAAAACTTTACGGGAGGTAAGTCGGTTTGAATACCCAGGTTGCTTTTTACTTTCTCCGTCACCGCCATTACGGGTTGCAGATTTCCGGTGGTTCGGTTCACCTCCAGCGCTTGCTGAATCAGTTCAATATCGCTGTCATTTAACTGAATAACCTGTTGAAAAACCGGTACATAATTTTCTTCCGTGAGGGTAAACACTTCCTTTGCGGTAACCGCTTGTTGCTCTACCAACTTCACCACGGTAGTGCCCGCTGCAATGTCACCCACACGCTGACCTTTTCCGCTAATGGCAATGGTAAGTAACGCAATAGCGCCTGACATCAGGTCAATTTCAATGATCCGCAGCAACCAACGAATAATGTAATTGCCGATGGTGGGAGGTGTGCCATCCAGTCGCACCACCTTAATATTCATTTGCCGTTTACCCGGACTTTGTCCATTCATAAAAATTTCAAACAGCAGGTGATAGAGAAAAAGTGGAATCGAGATTAATGAAATAATGATAGCCGGTGAGCCTATCTCGCCAAAACCAATCACCAGAAAGAGCAAAATGATATAAGCGATCATGATGAGCACATCAATGAAATAGGCCAGAATCCGGTCGCCCAAACTGGCAACCGGGTAATCTATCACAACATTCTGGGTGGTTCGTACACTAACGGTTTGCATCCCTTCAGAAAATCAATAATATTGAACAAACTTAAATCAGGATGCAAAGTAAAAATTTAATGTTTGCCGCGCTGCTGTTCGCAGCTGCCTGTGGCACCAAAGAAACAATTGATTATACCGCCATGCCCGAGGATGCCCTGCGCAAAGTGGCCGATTCGTTAGCGCATGCTTATATTATTACCGATGGGCACGTTGACCTGCCCTATCGGCTGAAGGTTAGAAACTTCAGGTTGGAAAAAGAATACCTGGGCATTCCCGTTCAGACCGATGACGGTGATTTCGACTATGAACGCGCCAAGAAAGGCGGATTGGATGCTCCGTTTATGTCTATTTATATACCTTCCAGCTACCAGCTTCAACCCGATATGGGCAAAGCGTTAGCCGATTCATTGATTGATATGATTCGTGGCATTGCTGATGCGCACCCGGATAAATTTGGTTTGGCAGGAACACCTGCCGAAGTGGACGCTCACTTCAAGGCTGGAAGAATTGCCTTGCCAATGGGCATGGAAAATGGCGCCCCGATTGGCAACGACATTGCCAACGTAAAATACTTCTACGATCGTGGCATTCGCTACGTAACACTTACACATGGCAAAGACAACCAGATTTGCGACTCATCGTACGACACCCTTAACACATGGAAAGGATTAAGTCCGTTTGGTGAGAATGTAGTTCGCGAAATGAACCGCGTAGGGATTATGGTGGATATTTCGCACGTTTCGGATAGCACCTTTTACGATGTATTAAAAATCACCAAAGCACCGGTAATTGCATCACACTCTTCACTGCGTTATTTCACACCTGGCTGGCAACGCAACATGGCCGATGATATGGTGAAAGCGCTGAAAGGAAATGGTGGAGTAATTCAAATTAATTTTGGTTCAACGTTTTTAGATTCTGCCGTTTCCAAGGCCAATGATGAAAATCGTAAAAAACTTCAGGCCATTTTAAAGGATAAAGGATTAAGCATGCGTGATTCATTGGCTAGGCCCATTATTGACGAATTCAGAAAAGAGAATCCTTCGCTTTACGCGGATGTTAAAACCGTAGCCGATCATATCGATCGTGTTGTAGAATTGGCCGGTATTGATCACGTAGGCATTGGCTCAGATTACGATGGTGTGGGCGATAGCCTGCCAACCGGATTGAAAGATGTATCCCAGTACCCGAACCTGATCTATGAATTGTTGCGCAGAGGCTACTCACCGGAGGACATTGAAAAGATTTGCTACAAAAATGTGTGGCGGGTTTGGAATAAAGTGATTGAAGTTTCCGGCCAATAGAATAAACATATAACGTTATACCCATAAAATGCCGTGATCATTCAGGTCACGGCATATTTTTTGCTTTTAATCCGGAAACTAAAACACTACCATAATGAAAACATTAGTCCCCCTGTTCCTGCTTGTAATTAGCATCCATGTACTCGTTGCACAAACCTCAGAACCTGTTGAATCAATCAGCAAAGGCACAAAATTTATTGGCGGAAGTTTTTCACTCTATTCAACAACTACAGATGACACTTACAAGTATACTGAGTTTTCAATTGGACCAGGTATGGGATTTTACATCAAAGACAACCTGGCTATTGGTGGATTTCTGACCTATAATTTCACTGAGAATGGGCAACCTATCACGGATCAATTCTCAAGTTTTTCGAGCATTGGTTTAAATGCATTTGTCCTTAAAAATTACAAGATTACAAACAATTTATTCTTTACCCTTCAACCTCAATTATCCTTGAGTTACGGAAAACAGGATTTTCCATTTCCAAATAACGATTATTCGAGTTTTAATTTCGGTTTGGGGATAAGCCCAGGGGTGATGTTCTTTGTCAGTAAAAAATTTGCTCTTCAAACGTCATTAGGCGCACTAAGTTATTCTCATATCAGAAGAAAGGTAGAGAGCGGTGTAGAACCAACTATCACCAACAGCTTTGGATTAAATGGAGCCCTCTCTGTTTCAAGCTTCTCCATTCGTTATTTTATTTGGTAGTCCGGACATACGCTGTAACTCTTTGACGTATTTCCTTATTTTTGAGGCTTATCGTCTATTGTGAGAGAGGCCGCTTTTGTAAAACGTAATCAGCAACGCTGGCAGGAAATGGAACAAGTCCTGAACAGCAAAACTCCGCCACACCCCGACCGGTTGGCGGAGATTTTTATTCAGCTTACGGATGACCTGTCGTTTTCGCGCACGCAATACCCCAAAAGCCGGGTTACCAATTACCTGAACAACCTCGCTTCCAAAATTCACCTGGAGATTTACAAGAATAAGAAGGAAGAAAAAAACAGGTTTGTTATCTTTTGGAAATATGAATTGCCGGGTGTGCTGTATGAATCGCGTAAGCAATTGCTGTATGCCTTTTTAATTTTCACCGTATCTATTTTAATCGGCTGTGTGTCGGCCTATTATGACGAAACATTTGTCCGCCTTATTCTGGGTGATGCCTATGTAAACATGACGTTGGAAAATATTGAAAACGGAAACCCAACAGCAGTATTCAGCAAAAGTGGTGAGGCCGATATGTTTTTCGCCATCACATTTAATAATGTGCGGGTTTCATTCATTGCTTTTGCGGCCGGACTCTTCTTTTCGTTGGGCACCGGTTTAATTCTTTTTGGAAATGGAGTGATGGTGGGCGCTATCTATTCTTTTTTTCTTAAACAGGAATTAGCCGGACAAGCGTTTTCGGTTATCATGTTGCACGGTACCATTGAGCTTTCAGTGATTGTCATTGCAGGAGGAGCTGGGTTAGTCATGGGTAACAGTTTTCTATTTCCCGGTACCTACTCCCGTTTTGCGTCCTTTAAGCAAGGCATGTTGAAGGGTATTAAAATTGTTATGGGTCTTGTCCCCTTCTTTATTTTAGCCGGATTCATAGAGGGCTTCATCACCCGTTATGCCTTCATGCATTGGAGTATTAAAACTGCCATTATCGGATTATCGGCATGGCTTATTGTGTATTATTTTGTTATTTATCCTTACAAATTGGTAAAGCATGGAAAACTTCACGCCTATTGAATTTCATCAGGCACGCGACTTCAGTAAAAAAATGAACGCTACGTTTGAGTTTCTCAAACAAAATTTCAAATCATTTTTTAAGAGCTTGCTTTACCTGGCGGGACCACCCATGCTCCTTGGAAGTATCTTAGCAGGAAATCTCTACTCAGGTTACTTTGGCGCAATAGGCGACATGTCACGGAACCAAGATCCCGATGTTATCACGGATTATATAGGCTCCCCCGTACTCTGGGCAGAAATCGGATTGGCAGTACTGCTGATGTTTGTTGCTGGAGTAATGATTGTTTCCGTTGTCTATAATTATATGCTGGAGTATGATGCCAGCAAAACAAACCGGATTGACGTTAACACCATTTGGGAACGTGTTCGTAAAACATTTCCAACTTACCTGGGAACGATCTTCTTGTACTGGTTTCTACTAGTCGTGGCCTACTTTCTTGTTGTACTGGTAATTGTTGGTGCAGCTGCACTCTCACCTTTCCTTGCCTTTTTTGCTGCGGTGGCGGTGATCATAGGATTTATGTATGTTGTTGTTTCCATGTCGCTATTATTCGTTATCCAGGCATTTGAGAGAAAAAACTTCTTTGAGGCAGCATCGCGTTGCTTTTTTCTGATAAAAGATAAATGGTGGAGTACATTCGGATTGCTCTTTATTCTCTCCATGGTTCAGAGTACGATCTCGTCCATCTTTCTCATTCCGTGGTACATCAATTTTTTTGTAACCATGATGCACTCCATCGAAGGAGGCCCGATGGAAGACCCTTCCTTTCTTCAGGAGTTGATCAATAACATCTTCATGACCTTGTATTTCCTGGTGAGCTTCCTGTTGTATTCGCTGCCGCTTGTTGCCTTGGCGTTTCAATATTTTAACCTGGTTGAGTTAAAAGAAGCGAAAGGGCTTCTATCGCGCATTGATACACTGGGAAAACCTGCAGAATCAACCAAAGGAGATGAACAGTATTAGAACACTGTTACTCTGTTTATTCATTATTACTCTTGGTCAATTACACGCACAGGAGACAGACACTTTATTGCCGGATAGCAGTCGCGTTGAAGTCCGGCAAATGGACGAAGAGGTACTAACTACCCTAAAAGCCGATCCGGATATGGACTACGGAAGAAGTCCATCAGCCATAGATCTTTGGGAGCGATTTCAACGTTGGCTGAATAGCCTCATAAATTCATTGATCGGAGCTGCAGTATCGGCCAATTGGTTCAACATTCTTCTGATCATTCTTTCCGTGGTAGCACTTATTTACGTGATCCTACGACTAATGAAAGTCAATGTAAACATGTTCTACACCGGTAAACAAGCTGCTACACCATATGGGGTTTTGGATGAAGACATTCACGCCATGGATTTTGATAAACTGATTCAGGAAGCATTACAACGAAATGAATACCGCCTCGCCATTCGGTTGTTGTTCTTAAAATCACTCAAGTTACTGGCCGACAAACACCACATTTTGTGGCAACCCGGTAAAACCAACCACGATTACCTGAATGAACTCAGCGCACAAAACCTGAAAACCGGTTTTAACGAATTGAACTTCTATTTCGAATATGCCTGGTACGGCAACTTCACCATCAATGAAACGCTCTACAAAAAAGTAGACACCTTGTACAACGACTGGAAAACCAACGTGTAGCGTGCGTAAAGACTGGAAATATATTCTCTATCTCTCTTCCGCCATACTCATTTACCTGGCGCTGAAGTTGCTTTCGCCACGCAGCCTCGACTGGACCATAACTTTTCATCATAACGATAAAAATCCATTTGGTGCTTACGCGCTGGATCAACTCATCGACAACCTGTTTCCTCAACAGCCCATCAATCAAAATTATTTTACCTTATATGAACTGCTTGATACCATCGCAGAGCCTGTAAACTTTATAAGCATCTCAACTGAATTTGCGCCCGGAAAAGAAGACGCAAATGCGCTTTTAAAAAATATTGAAAAAGGGGGCACTGCATTTATTTCTGCTCAATATTTCTATGGAGATTTTGCCGACACCCTTTCGCTCAGCACCTCTGATTATTTTTTTGATCAGGATTTCAACTATTTGTTTGACCGCAACGACACGACCGGAATAAACTTTGCTAACACGATGCTGAAAGGTCAGCAGAAATATTCCTTCCCACGAAAAAATATACACAACTACTTTGATGAGGTGGATAGTGCACGCACACAACTAGTGGCTACCAATGACCTGGACCTTGCCGTTACCATTAAAGTTAACTGGGGAAAAGGTGCACTTTACCTGAACACAACCCCGCTTGCCTTCACCAATGCGTACCTGCTGCATGCCCAAAATGCTGAGTTTGCATCGCTGTCGCTTTCACACTTACCAAACCGACCCACCTACTGGACGGAGTTTTATCACCTGGGCAGAATGGAGGCTCGAACTCCCCTTCGTTTCATTTTAACAACCGAACCATTAAAATGGGCCTATTACATCACCATACTTAGTATTTTGCTTTTCATGATTTTCGAAGCCAGGCGCAGGCAACGTATTATTCCGGTTATTAAACCACTAAGCAATACATCGGTTGAGTTTACACAAACCATCGGTAACTTATATTATCAGACAGCCGATCACAAGAACATTGCCGAAAAGCGAATAGCATTTTTTCTTGAACAATTGAGATCAACACATGGAATAAATGCGCATAACGCTTCAGACGAAACTATTAAAACCATTGCCCGAAAAACCGGTAATGCGGAAGAAGATGTTCAAAAGCTATTTTTGGTCATCCAAACCATTCAGGAAAAGAACCAGATTTCAGAAATAGAATTAAAAGAGTTAAACAAGAAATTGGATCAATTTAAACACTAAATCTTCTCACGCAAAAAGCGCGATGACACGCTTTGCGTGAAATTTTATAACTAGCACTGACTTAATACAGATATGGAAGAAAATCTTTTTGAAAACCGGGTAGATTTAACCGCCCTGAATGAGAGTGTAAAAAAAATACGCGAAGAAATCGCACATGTAATTGTAGGCCAACAGGAAATGGTAGATTTACTGATCACCTCGATCCTGGCTGACGGACATGTGTTGATTGAGGGCGTGCCTGGTGTAGCCAAAACACTCACGGCAAAATTATTATCGCGGGTAATTGATGTGAAGTTCAACCGCATTCAATTCACACCCGATCTGATGCCCTCGGATGTAATCGGTACATCTGTTTTCAACATGAAAAATTCGGCCTTTGAATTTAAGTCGGGCCCGATTTTTTCAAACATTGTACTGATTGATGAAATAAACCGTGCCCCAGCTAAAACGCAAGCCGCCTTGTTTGAAGTGATGGAGGAACGGCAAATAACAGCTGATGGCACCACGTACAAGCTTGAACATCCGTACATGGTAGTGGCCACCCAAAATCCGATTGAACATGAGGGAACCTATCGCCTGCCGGAAGCGCAACTCGACCGTTTCTTGTTTAAGATTCTGGTTCACTATCCGACACCTGAACAGGAGTTTGCCATTATCAGCGGACATCATCAACGGAAAGGCCACACACCATTGGAAGATGTGAAGCCATTACTGAATGCCGAAAAAATAAAACAGTATCGTGATGCTGTGCAGCAGGTTCATGTGGAGGAGAATCTGATAAAATACATGGCGGAGATTGTACATGAAACCCGAAACAATCCATCGCTGTTTCTGGGCGCCTCTCCCCGTGCATCGGTTGCGTTGCTCAACAGTTCAAAAGCGTTTGCTGCCATCAACGGGCGCGATTTCGTAACGCCTGAAGATGTGAAATTTGTGGCATCGCCTGTGTTGCGTCACCGCATTATGCTTACACCTGATAAAGAAATGGAAGGCATTACCACCGATGACGTGATCAAACAAATTGTGGACAAAGTTGAGGTGCCGAGATAATCGATCGGTCAATTGCCAGCATGAAAAACCTCAGAAGCCTTTACCTCAATAACAGGTTGTTCGTTGCGATTATTGCAATTGTGCTTTGCTTCATTCTGAGCTTTGCACTGAAGGGGTTTATTCTTATTCCAAAACTATTATTTCTGCTGTTGGTTGCTGCCGTGTTAACGGATGCACTGCTTCTCTTTCGTACTCGAAGAGGCATGTATGGCTATCGGTTTACACCCGAAAAACTTTCAAATGGCGATGAGAATGAAATCCGGATTTACCTGGAAAATTTTTATCCGTTCAAAGCTGCACTGCAAGTAATTGATGAAATACCGCATCAGTTTCAACGGAGAGACCTGAATTTCAAGTTGCTACTCACACCTCGCGAAAGCAAAACCATCACTTATTCCTTGCGGCCGGTAAAACGGGGAGAGTATTCCTTTGGTGCGGTGAATGTGCTTGTGACCTCACCACTAGGTTTGCTGAAGCGTAGGTTTAGATTTTCGCAGGACGCGTTAGTGCCCGTGTACCCATCGTATATTCAAATGCGTAGGTATGAGTTGTTGGCCATCTCAAATAGACTTACTGAAACCGGGATTAAAAAAATCAGACGCATTGGGCACAACATGGAATTTGAGTTGATCAAAGAATATGTTCAGGGCGATGACATTCGTACCATCAACTGGAACGCCACAGCCCGAAAATCAGCGTTGATGGTGAACCACTATCAGGACGAACGTTCACAGCAGGTTTACTCCCTTATTGATAAAAGTCGTGTGATGCAAATGCCCTTCAACGGCTTAAGCCTGATGGACTATGCCATCAACGCCAGTTTGGTGATCAGCAACATTGCCATCCGAAAATCCGATAAAGCCGGCATCATCACCTTTCAGGATACAGTTAACACCACACTGGCAGCCAGTCGCAGTAACCGGCAAATGGGGCAAATACAGGAAGTGCTGTACAATCAGAAAACCGGCTATCGCGAATCTGACTTCTCCATGTTGTACAGTCATGTGCGCAGAAAAATAACACAGCGGAGTTTATTGTTGCTGTTCACCAACTTCGAATCGATGTACGGCATACAACGGCAACTGCCATTTTTAAGAAGCCTCGCCAAACAGCATTTGGTAGTGGTCATCTTTTTTGAGAATACCGAAATGGCTTCTCTCATTAACAGTCAGGCAACCGACCTAAAAGAAATCTATTACAAAGCCGTAGCGGAAAAATTTGCCTTCGACAAAAAGCTGATTGCCAAAGAACTTCAAAAATCGGGTATTCAAACCATTTTAACCGCCCCCGAAAACCTGACGGTAAATACGATAAATAAGTACCTGGAACTAAAAGCCCGGGGAATGATTTAAAAGCTTTTTTAGGCGTTTACCTTTTCTATATATTTCCTAATCAATTTGATAGTTTGTCTTGTTAAGATGTGTTGATCAAAGAGAACGTTTATGAGAAAATTTTACCGAATCGCCCTTCCTATTTTGTTTACGCTGATATGTTACTTGGGATACGCACAACGTCCAATGGGTATAAAGATCAACAAGGCTGTAATATGTTACGCAGACCATACCGATAATCCTTGTTATGTACCCCCTCCTGCTGAACTAATGAAGGCTTCCGGACGTGTAAAAACGTCCAACATTGAAGTGACTTTTAACCCGGGCTTTACACCGGAAGCACAACAGGCTTTTGTATATGCTATTGAGATTTGGGAGTCATTGATCGTCTCTGAGGTTCCAATAAAAATTGATGCCTACTGGTCACCATTAGGTGCCGGCACACTGGGTGCCGCGATTTATACTTCAGCATACGCTAATTTTGATGGAGCCCAAAAGCTAAATGTTTTTTACCCGGTAGCACTGGCCGAAAAAATTACCGGCCGTAATTTGAATGGAATCGAACCTGAAATTTTTATTCAATTCAGCAACAGCGCCAATTGGCATTACGACCCAACAAAAGATGCCCCCCCGGGAAAATATGACCTCGCCACTGTTGTGCTTCATGAAATAGGACACGGCCTGGGCTTTGCCGGAACTTTTTCAGTTGGAACAACCACCGGAGACTTTGGATTACAAGACACCACAATTCCAATAATCTACGACATCCCCATAGAAAACGGATCGAATGCAAATCTGATACAAAGTTTCCCTTCTCCATCCGCAGCCATGCGCACACAACTTACCAGTGAAAATATTTTTTTCAAATCTCCAACAGCTGGTCGTCCACGTCTTTATGCACCAACTGAGTTCAATAGTGGTTCCAGCATTAGCCACCTGGACGAAAATACCTATGTTGGAAATCCTGATGCGTTAATGACCCCACAGATTGCCCCGCAGGAAAAAATATACAACCCCGGTATCGCCTGGAAGATGTTAAAAGATTTGGGTTGGGAGTTTGTCCGAATCGACCATCTGCCGCTAAGTGATACCGAGAACACAACAGGACCATATACCGTTTTGGTTACCCTTAATGCCGATAACGGATTTGATGATGAGAGCCTTAAACTTCACTGGACCTTAGACAGACAAAACTTTACAGAAATACTTTTTCAGCCAACGGGAAATCCAGGAAATCCAAATGAATTCAGTGCCCAGATCACTCCGCCTAATGCCACAGCGCGGGATTATGGTTATTATATTTCTGTAAAGGATAATGAAAACCGTGAATTTCTAAGCCCAGGTAAATTCGTTATTCCTCTAGAACAAGAAGAACAACACCTCCATATTTTTTCCACAGGTCCCGATACACAAGCTCCCGTTATTGCGCACACCCCGAAAGGTTTTATTCTCGATAGTGAAACCAGTTTTCAAATTGAAGCGCGCATAACTGATAACATCGGAATTGCCTCGGCCACGGTGGAGTATCTGATTAATGATGTACCGCAAGGCAATGTTCCCCTCGTGCTTCAAAGTCCTGGCGAAGATTCGATTTACCTCGCCACTATCAATCTTGGTGGAGGACTTGTAATTGATGATGTACTATCTTACCGCATTACCATTGTTGATCAGGCTCAGGCGGTGCCTGGTGGAAATAAGTCGTATTTTCCAACAGAAACCACTTACCAACACGTTAATGTGGTTGGCCTCGAACCCACTCAGGATTCCTACACGAATGATTTTAATTCCCCATCGAACGACTTTTTTGGAGATGGCTTTAGTGTAGAACAACCAACCGGCTTCTCCAATCCCGCTATTCACTCAACTCATCCTTACCCGGAAGGCAATGGGCAAGCAAACGATCAGATTAATTTAACCTATCAATTGAAAATCCCTGTTCGGGTTAAACCACTTGAAGCAACCCTTGTATTTGATGAAATTGTGTTGGTTGAGCCCGGTGAAGTAGGAACTGTGTTTGGTGATGAAGAGTTCTGGGACTATGTGGTTGTTGAAGGTTCAATAGACGGAGGCATTACGTGGACTTCAATAGCCGATGGCTACGATTCCAGAACAAACGATGCATGGCTAACACGTTATAATAGTGCAATATCTGAAAACAACTCAACTGCTGTGGGTGATCCCACACTTTATCGTACCCGTACACTTAACTTGCTGGATGAGTTTGATCCTGGTGATGAAGTTGTAATCCGGTTCCGCCTCTTTAGCGATCCATTTGCAAGAGGCTGGGGTTGGGCTATCGATAATTTGAAAATTCAAATTGATGAAAATCCTCCTCAAATTCTTCACGATCACATTGATTATGTTGTTGCCGGAACCGAACTCGCAGAGGGAGTATTACGCATTACAGATGCTTCTGGAGTAGCGTCCATCAAAGCTGAAACCAAGGTTAACGGTGGAGAGGTGACAGAAACTGAACTACCGGTGATTTCTCTTAACGATGAGTATCCGATTTCTTTCACTGACTTGGATCAATTCGCTTCAGGTGATGTATTGGAGTACCGCATCATCGTCACCGATTCGGTAGGGAATACAGGTTATTTTCCTCCCTCAGGAAACTTCTTAAAAATTGTAATAGTTGAATTTAGTGAGCCTGTAAGCACCTACGCCAATGCGTTTAATTCTCCAACAGACGATTTTGTTGGAAATTTTTTCAGTGTAACCCAGCCAGCCAATTTTAACAATGGTGCCATTCACTCCGAACATTTCTATCCGAATGGTTTGGGGCTAAACAAGACTTCTGACTATCAGTATCTGCTCACGCAATCCATTACTATTGCCACAACCAATCCCCTTATGCGTTTTGATGAAGTAGTGATTGTGGAGGGACATGGCACAGGAGTACCGTTCGGAAATCCAAACTTCAAAGATTATGTGATTGTGGAGGGTTCAAAAGATGGAGGAGAAACCTGGAGCAGATTTTTAGACGGTTATGATATAGTGGGCGGTTTAACCACTTGGATCAGTACATTCAACTCGGGTGGCAACGGAACATCAGCCATGTACCGTACCCGTGTAATTGATATGACCGCCAATGGAAATTTTCAATCTGGTGATGACGTGTTGATTCGTTTCAGACTGTTTGCCAACGAAACTGTAAACGGCTGGGGCTGGGCCATCGACAATTTATATATTCAAGATCCGATTACATCCATTGAACAGCTCAGTGCCTTTATTAATATTTATCCGAATCCGGTAACCAATCAGTTGCTTCAAATTGAGATTGACGAGCCAACCTTTACGGAAACACAAATAGGGTTAATGAATATGCACGGTCAGGAATTGCAGTCTGCAAAACTTCCTCCATCAGCCGGGAAGTTGAAACACCAACTCGATTTATCCGGTCTTCCGACCGGTATGTACATTGTGACCATACAAGGCAATTCTGGGGGGCGGATTCTCCGAAAAATTATCAAGACGCAATAACCCGAAAACCCTGACAACGCGTCAGGGTTTTTTATTCCCATTCCTTTTGCACGTTAGGGCGTGCGCCTTATTTTTGCCAGAATTTGTCCATACCCTTCCACCAACATGCCAAGAGATAGAAGTATTCGTTCCGTTCTGATTATCGGCAGCGGCCCCATTATTATTGGTCAGGCTTGTGAATTTGACTATTCCGGTTCGCAGGCTTCACGGTCGCTTCGTGAAGAAGGTATCGAAGTGGTGCTGATCAACTCCAATCCGGCCACCATCATGACGGATAAGGTCACAGCCGACCACGTGTACCTCAAACCCCTGACGAAGAAATCCATTCGCGAAATACTTGAAAAACACAACATTGATGCTGTACTGCCCACCATGGGCGGACAAACCGCGCTGAACCTGTGCATTGAGTGTGATAAAGCAGGCATCTGGCAGCATTACGGTGTAAAAATTATTGGCGTAGACATTAAGGCGATTGAAACCACGGAAGATCGGGAGAAATTCCGGTTGAAAATGCTGGAATTGGGTGTTGGTGTGTGCAAAGGAGCGACAGCCACCTCGTTTTTACAAGGAAAAGAAATCGCCCAGGAAATTGGTTTCCCACTCGTAATTCGTCCTTCCTTCACCCTTGGTGGTACCGGAGGCGGATTTGTAAACAAGCCCGAAGAATTTGACGAAGCGTTGAACCGTGGCTTGCATGCATCGCCCATTCACGAGGTGTTGGTTGAACAAAGCATCTTGGGCTGGAAAGAATACGAACTTGAATTGCTTCGCGATGGAAGGGGCAATGTGATCATCATCTGCTCCATCGAAAATTTTGACCCGATGGGTGTGCATACCGGAGATTCCATTACCGTTGCCCCAGCCATGACATTGCCCGATACGGTTTACCAACACATGCGCGACCTCGCCATTAAAATGATGAATGGCATCGGGCAGTTTGCCGGAGGGTGTAACGTGCAGTTTGCGGTAAATCCCGATACGGACGACATCATTGGTATTGAAATCAACCCGCGTGTTTCGCGCTCTTCTGCATTGGCCTCAAAAGCCACGGGGTATCCAATTGCCAAAGTGGCCGCGAAACTAGCCATCGGTTATAACCTGGATGAATTAAAAAATGCCATCACCGGAACAACAACAGCCTACTTTGAACCCGCGCTCGATTATGTGATTGTAAAAATTCCACGCTGGAATTTCGATAAGTTTCTTGGCGCCAATCGCAAGTTGGGATTGCAGATGAAGTCGGTAGGTGAGGTCATGGGTATCGGCAGAAATTTTCAGGAGGCCTTACAAAAAGCTTGTCAATCGTTGGAGATCAGACGCAACGGCCTGGGTGCCGATGGAAAAGAAAATACCAACCGTGATGAACTGGTGTACAGCCTGGAGAATCCAAGCTGGAATCGTCTCTTCCATATTTACGATGCCATGAAGCTCGGCATCTCCATGAAAACCATTCAGAACCTGACCAAAATCGACAAGTGGTTTTTGGAACAGGTGTGGGAATTAGTGGAGATTGAACGTGAGATTGAGCAGTACGAACTGGACACCATTCCTGTTGAGTTGATGCGCAAAGCCAAGGAAAAAGGATTTGCCGATCGGCAGATTGCCCACATACTGAATTGCCTCGAAAGCGAAGTGCATGAAAAGCGTAGGGCAATGGGGATTAACCGGGTATTCAAACTGGTGGATACCTGTGCGGCTGAATTTGAAGCCAACACACCTTACTACTATTCAACTTTCGATACCGAAAACGAGTCTGTCGTTTCTGACAAGAAAAAAATCATTGTGTTGGGTTCAGGACCGAATCGTATCGGTCAGGGAATTGAATTTGATTACTCCTGCGTACATGGTGTGCTCGCCACAAAAGAATGTGGTTACGAAGCGATAATGATCAACTGCAATCCGGAAACCGTTTCTACCGATTTCGACATTGCCAACAAACTTTACTTCGAGCCGGTATTCTGGGAGCACCTGTGGGATATCATTCAGCATGAAAAGCCTGAAGGTGTAATTGTTCAGCTTGGTGGACAAACCGCCTTGAAGCTTGCTGAGAAATTACACAAGTACGGAGTAAAAATTATCGGAACTTCTTTTGAAGCGCTTGATCTTGCTGAAGATCGCGGAAGTTTCTCAACCCTGTTAAAAGAATTGAACATTCCATATCCGGAGTTCGGTGTGGCCACCAATGCCGATGAAGCATTGGAAGTCTCCAAGACCATCGGATTTCCGTTGCTCGTTCGTCCCTCCTACGTATTGGGCGGACAAAGCATGAAAATCGTGATCAACGAAAAGGAACTTGAAAATCACATCATCGATATCTGGAAACACCTGCCGGAAAATAAAGTATTGCTCGATCACTTTTTAGATGGCGCCATTGAAGCTGAAGCCGATGCCATTTGCGATGGTGAAGATGTGTACATCATAGGCGTGATGCAGCACATTGAACCAGCTGGTATTCACTCGGGTGATTCATATGCGGTGTTGCCGCCTTACAACCTGGGCGATTTTGTGATGAAGCAAATCGAAACCTACACACAGCGGATTGCACTCGCGCTGAAAACAGTAGGATTGATTAACATTCAGTTTGCAGTGAAAAACGACAAGGTCTACATCATTGAGGCCAACCCGCGTGCATCGCGTACAGTGCCGTTCATCTGCAAGGCGTACGATGAGCCTTACGTGAATTATGCTACCAAAGTCATGTTGGGCGAAAAGAAAATAAAAGACTTCACGTTTCGTCCTACCAAAAAAGGATACGCCATCAAGGAACCGGTGTTCTCGTTCAGCAAGTTTCCGGATGTAAATAAGGAGCTTGGCCCTGAAATGAAATCGACTGGTGAAGCGATTTATTTTATTGACGACCTGATGGATGACTATTTCCTGAAGATTTACAGCGAACGGAATTTGTACTTAAGTAGGTAACATGCCCAACCTTTACATCATTGGCGGTTGCAATGGTGCAGGAAAAACTACAGCGTCTTATACGGTTTTGCCTGAAGTACTTAATTGTCGTGAATTTGTAAATGCTGATGAAATTGCAAGAGGTCTATCGCCATTTCAGCCTGAAAATGTTGCCTTTCAATCAGGTAGAATAATGCTTAATCGAATTCGGGAATTGATTCATGAAGGAGCTGATTTTGCATTCGAAACCACACTTGCAACGAAAAGCTATACATCAATTATCAGACATGCCATTTCCAAAGGGTATAAAATAACCTTGATTTTCTTTTGGTTGGAGTCTCCTGAATTAGCGAAAGCGCGGGTAAAGATCAGAGTTGAAAATGGCGGACATAATATCCCTGAAGATACTATTGAAAGAAGGTATTTCAGAGGATTGAAAAACTTTTTTACCCTGTATTTACGTTTAACTGATGGTTGGTTGGTTTACAACAATTCGTCATCAATGCCGGAATTAATTGCAAAAGGGGAAGATGGTGATATTGTTATCGCGAATACCGATATTTGGAACAGATTATCCTATGAGTACTCAGTTTAAAGAAGTCAGCGATAAGATAACCCAAGGCGTAAGGCTTGCGGCTAAACGGCTTATTGAAAGAACTCAAAAAGTTGATGGAGAACTTGTGATCTCCCGAGATGGCAAAATTATTAGAATAAAAGCCCGTGAATTGAAACCAGGGAACCATGCTTAGAATACTCCTC
>CAYQOM010000001.1:265343-383079 GCA_964419145.1 uncultured Roseivirgaceae bacterium
TACTCCTCCTATTCGTCCTGATTTTCTACGTGCTTTACAAGCTCGGGCTTTTCCGTGTGTTTGTGGGAAGCGTAAAACAGGGCTATTCTGATCCCAACGACCTGAATAAACGTTCCGGAGGCAATGTAAACATCGATTCGGCTCCTCCGAAAGAAAAGCGCAAAGGCTTTAAAGGCGGAGAATATGTGGATTACGAAGAGGTAAAATAACCTCTCTATCATCATGAAAATTCCTTTTCATAAATACCAGGCTACAGGTAATGATTTTATCCTGATTGATAACCGATCAGGAGCATTTTCATTTTCTGCCGATCAGATCAAAAAAATATGCGACCGTAAGTTTGGCATTGGTGCGGATGGACTAATCCTGATTGAAAAACATCCTTCTACCGATTTCAACCTCAATTACTACAACAGCGATGGCTCCCAAAGCCTCTGCGGAAATGGCAGTCGTGCAGCTGTGCAATTTGCTTCTACGCTGGGCATGATTAATGGCAAAACTTCCTTCAACGCATATGATGGCCTGCACGATGCTGAACTTCAATCGACAGGAAAAATTCGACTGCACATGAATGATGTGAGTGAAGTGAAAGAAATTGACACAAACCTTTTCATCAATACCGGTTCACCTCACCTGATTTGCTTTGTTGATGACGTGCAGCATCATCCTGTTTTTGAAGATGGGAAAAAACTTCGCTACGATAAATCATTTCAAGCGCAAGGCGGAACCAATGTGAACTTTGTTGAGCTTCAAGGCAACAATACCATTTTTGTGCGTACATACGAGCGTGGTGTGGAAAATGAAACGCTATCGTGTGGTACAGGCGTAACCGCTGCTGCGTTGGCTGCATCCCGAAAAGGATATGCATCACCGTTAACGGTAAAAACACTGGGCGGTGAATTATTGGTGGAATTTGAACAGCATTCCGGCAGCCCAATCTTCTCCCATATTTACCTGAATGGCCCTGCCAAAAAAGTATTCGAGGGCGTTTTCGAGTTCTGATTACTGCCATTTTCGGGCGGATGCCTGCCAAAATGTAGGTCATGAGTAAAAAAGCGCTTTTAAACGGCATTTGGAGCCATAATTGCATCCCGCAAACGCACTTGCCGGTAGGCAGGTCACGAAAAACAAATTAACTTTGACGCTCTTTTGCCCGTAATCTGTACAAGCGGGCACAGAACTTTAGGACTACGTTACGATATGCTAAAATTCATTGCGAAAATCTTCGGTACCAAATCAGAAAAGGACATCAAGCGCATTATGCCCCTGGTGGAACAAACCAAGCAGGAAGAAAGCAAGCTTGGGGCGCTAACCAACGACCAGTTGCGGGAACAAACCCAACAGGTGCAACATGAAATCAATGCTTTTCTGAAAGATATCGATGATCAGCTAGCAGCGCTCCATAAACGAATTGAAGAAAACCCTGAACTCGACATCAGCGAAAAGGAATCCATCTTCGCAGAAATTGACAAGCTTGAGCAAGACCGCAACAAGGAACTCGAAAAAGTATTGCTGAAAGTTTTACCCAAAGCTTTCGCCATCGTGCGCGAAACGGCAAGACGCTTCAAAGACAACAGCATTATTGAGGTTACCGCCAACAATATGGACCGCGAGTTTGCGGCCAAATTCCAACACATTAAAATTGAAGGCGACAAAGCCTTGTGGCACAACCAATGGTTGGCAGCCGGAAACCTGGTTACCTGGGACATGGTGCACTACGATGTACAGATCATCGGTGGTATTGTACTGCACGAAGGTAAGATTGCCGAAATGGCCACCGGTGAAGGGAAAACGTTGGTGGCTACTTTCCCGGCATTTTTGAATGCACTTGCTCGCAGAGGCGTACACATAGTTACCGTAAACAATTACCTCTCTGTTCGCGATAGCGAGTGGATGGCTCCGCTATTCCAGTTTCATGGCATGCGTGTGGATTGTGTGGATAAACATGAGCCGAACTCCATCGCCAGAAGAAACGCCTACCTGGCCGATATCACTTACGGTACCAACAACGAATTTGGTTTCGACTATCTGCGTGATAACATGGCACGCGATCCGCAGGAACTCGTGCAACGCGGGCACCATTTTGCCATGGTAGATGAGGTGGACAGCGTGTTGATTGATGAAGCCCGTACGCCACTGATCATTTCCGGTCCGATACCGAAAGGCGATGAACACGAATTCTACGACCTGAAGCCACGCATTTTCAAATTGGTTGAAGCACAACGAAAATTAGTAGCCGATTACCTGATACAAGCCAAAAAGCTAATTGCCGAAGGCAACGAAAAAGATGGCGGACTTGCTTTGTTCCGCGCGTTCCGTGGCTTGCCCAAGAACAAACCCCTTATCAAGTATTTAAGCGAAACCGGCATCAAAGCCGTTCTGCAAAAAACAGAAAACTTCTACCTGCAGGATAACAAGCGAAACATGCCGGAAGCGGACAAGCCGTTGTACTTCATCATTGATGAAAAAGACAACAGCGTGGAGCTTACCGAAAAAGGCATCGACCTGATTACCGGTGAAGGCGAAGATCCGAAGTTTTTCATCATGCCCGAGATCGGCACAGAATTAAACAAACTCGAAAAAGATCTTTCGCTAAACGATGTGGATCGCTTTCAGAAAAAAGAAGCGATCATTCGCGACTACCAGGTGAAATCGCAACGCATTCACAGCGTAAACCAATTGTTGAAAGCCTATACACTTTTTGAAAAGGATACGGAATACATCATTGTTGATGGCAAAGTAAAAATCGTTGACGAGCAAACCGGTCGTGTGTTGGAT
Organism: uncultured Roseivirgaceae bacterium; assembly: GCA_964419145.1. Lineage (GTDB taxonomy): Bacteria > Bacteroidota > Bacteroidia > Cytophagales > Cyclobacteriaceae > UBA2336. The sequence continues at coordinate 268,122 of CAYQOM010000001.1, forward strand.
GGCAGACGCTACTCCGATGGATTACACCAGGCCATTGAAGCAAAAGAAAATGTAAAGGTGGAAGATGCCACACAAACCTACGCCACCATCACCCTGCAAAATTATTTCCGCATGTACCACAAACTTGCGGGTATGACCGGTACAGCCGAAACAGAAGCCGGAGAATTCTGGGACATTTATAAGTTGGATGTGGTGACTATTCCAACCAACCGCCCGATCACGCGAAAAGACCAGGACGACCTGGTTTACAAAACCGTACGCGAGAAATTTAACGCAGTGGCCGATGAGATTGTAAAGCTAACCGAACAAGGCAGGCCCGTTCTGGTAGGTACTACTTCTGTTGAAATTTCGGAATTGGTAAGCCGCATGTTACAGATCCGCAAGATCAAGCACCAGGTATTGAACGCCAAGCAACACCAGCGCGAAGCCGATATTGTGGCCGAAGCCGGTAAGCCGGGCACCGTAACCATTGCCACCAACATGGCCGGTCGTGGTACGGATATCAAGCTTACACCCGAATCGCGGGCTGCTGGTGGGTTGGCCATTATCGGTACCGAGCGCCACGAATCACGCAGGGTCGACCGCCAGTTGCGCGGGCGTTCGGGTCGACAGGGTGACCCGGGTACATCGCAGTTCTATGTTTCACTGGAAGATAACCTGATGCGTTTGTTCATGCCTGAACGCATTGCGCGTGTTATGGACCGTCTTGGTTTGAAAGAAGGCGAAGTGATTCAACATTCGATGGTTACCAGCTCCATTGAACGCGCTCAGAAAAAAGTAGAGGAAAACAACTTCGGTATTCGTAAGCGCTTGTTGGAATACGACAACGTAATGAACTCGCAGCGCGAAGTAATTTACAAGCGCAGAAGAAACGCCTTGTACGGTGAACGACTGGAGTTGGATATCTTGAACATGCTCAACGACATTACGGAAGAAATGGTGAGCAACGCCAAAGCAGCCAATGATTATGAAAGTTTAAGGTTAAATGCACTGAGTGTATTAGGCCTTGATTACGAAATCAGCAAAGAAGAATTCGAAAAAGGAAACGAAGCCAATCTTGCTGATGATCTCTATACAAAAGCATTAGCGCATTATCGCAAGAAAAATAAGCTTGTGGCCGATAAAGCACTTCCTGTCATTAAAGACATTCACAAAACACGGGGAGCAACCGTTGAAAATATTCTGGTTCCCTTCTCTGATGGTTCAAAAAATATTGGTGTAGTGGCCAACTTGAAAAAAGCCGTTGATACCAATAACGCAGAGTTAACGCGTTCGATGGAGAAGATGATTACGCTCGCCATCATCGATCAGCTCTGGAAAGAACACCTGCGTGACATGGATGACCTGAAACAATCCGTGCAAACGGCAGTGTACGAACAGAAAGATCCGCTATTGATTTACAAGTTTGAAGGCTTTGAGCTCTTCAAACGCTTTATCGGAAAAGTGAATGAAGAGACCATCTCCTTCCTGATGAAAGCAGATATACCTGCGCAGGAAGCCGGACAGGTTGAAGAAGCCCGCTCACGTAGCCGGCAACGGTTCAACGAACAGAAAGAAGAATCGCGCTCGTTGTTGAGTGGCGGTGGCAATCAGCAGCCTGCAGCAACCGGAAGGCCTCCACAGGAAAAGGTGATGCCGGCCAAATCAGAAAAAGTGGCCAACCGAAACGATAAAGTGTCGGTACAGTATACGGATGGTCGTATCTTGCGGGATGTGAAATACAAAAAAGTTGAAGAAGACGTTTTAAATAACCGGTGCATAATTATCGACTGATGAATCGCTTTCTCCTTTTCAGTGTCTTGGTTTTAATTGTGGTTTTTGAAGGGTGTAAACCAGCTCAGAAAACCACCACCTCCACACAGGGTGGAAAATACCATGAAGACCTTTCCGGGTTACGACCAAAGGTTGACGAAACTGAAACAATCGATACCCTCAAACAGGATGGCACAACACGCGACCCGAAAGTTTACGTTGAACCAAAATTCACCGTAAATGCACAAGTGGATGCCGTGCTCGACAGCATTGATCAGCTAAACCTCAGCCGTAGAGTCGTTGATGGATTTACCATTCAGATTTACTATGGCATAAGGCGTGAAGATGCGCTTAATGCAAAGAAAGATGCAACCATTCGCATACCCGAAATGGAAGCCGAAGTACAATACCTTCAACCCAATTTCCGGGTAAAGGTGGGTAAGTATTTTAACAGGCTGCAGGCACAGAAAGATTATGAAAAAATAAAGCAGTCGTTCCCAAATGCTATTCTTATTCCCGATAAGATTTCTTTGAATTGAGCTGCAAAGCTTGAACCATACAAGCTCTGACAACTGCTAATCATCTGTTACCTGTTACGCGCCATGAACGTACGCATTTCATATACCTGCTATCGGTGGCGCGAAAAGGAAAATTAAAATGGTAGCCCCGACCTCACGGTCGGGGCTACCAAAATAACGCCCTTACAGGGCTGGTGGATTGTGCTTACTTTCTTCCATGCATATCACCCATTACTGAACTTATTAACCAGTTAACACAAGCGTGTAAGCTCCGTAGGAGCGACCGAATGGTAACAATATGTGTTTCGATACTACCGTGCCGACTACGTAATATCAATGAAATGAGCCTTCATCCGGCACACCGTGCACAACCGCTGATCGGGGCCAACATATACCGAATCATATAGTCTTCAAGCAATTATTGCCAGGTAACTAACTTTACGTCCGGTTATGTATTTTTGACCTGATGAACCTGCTGGAAAAAATCAAGTCGCTTTCAACTGCGTATGCTACCGATGTGGTAGCCATGCGCAGGTATATTCACGCCAACCCTGAATTATCATACCAGGAATACAATACAGCTAAGTATGTTGCGGCACAACTTAAATTGTTTGGTATAACACCTACAGAAGGCGTAGCCACCACAGGTGTTGTAGCAGAAATCAAAGGGAAAAATCCCGACAAAAAAACAATTGCCCTTCGGGCCGATATGGACGCCTTGCCGATTCATGAAGCGAATGAGGTTCCGTACAAATCGAAAAATGCCGGGGTGATGCATGCTTGCGGGCACGATGTGCACACCGCTTCCCTGCTCGGCACAGCACGCATCCTGAATGAAATCAAAAATGAATTTGAAGGCACCGTGCGTTTAATTTTTCAACCGGGTGAAGAAAAAAATCCGGGGGGTGCATCCTTCATGATTAAAGAAGGCGTACTTGAAAATCCTGCTCCTGCTTCTATCATCGGACAGCATGTGTTTCCGCTTTTGCCGGTGGGAACGATTGGCTTTCGCGAAGGCATGTACATGGCCAGCAGCGATGAAATTTTTTTACGCGTAATCGGTAAAGGCGGGCATGGTGCCACACCCGAGCTAACCATCGATCCGGTGGTGATCGCTTCACACATCATCATTGCTTTGCAGCAGGTGATCAGTCGCAATGCTTCACCCAAACAACCTACCGTACTTACGTTTGGGAAAGTAGTTGCCGATGGCGCCACGAACATCATCCCCAATGAAGTAACGATTGCCGGAACGTTTCGCGCGATGGATGAAACCTGGCGCAAGGAAGGGCTTCAAAAAATAAAAACTATGGCTGAAACACTAGCCGAAAGCATGGGCGGAAAATGTGAAGTAAAAATTTCACACGGTTATCCGTTTCTGCAAAACAATCCTGAAGTAACCAAACGCATCCGGCAGGCAGCCGAAGCGTATGTAGGGAAAGACAATGTGGTAGACATTGACCTGACTTTAGGCAGTGAGGATTTCGCTTATTATTCGCAAGTGATTCCGGCATCTTTCTATCGTTTAGGTACGCGCAATGATGCCAAAGGCATAACATCGTATGTGCACACCCCTACCTTTGATATCGATGAAGATGCCCTTTCAATCGGCCCCGGACTGATGGCCTGGATGGCGGTGAAGGAGTTGGGTAATTGAGTTACTCCTTCTGTATCACATTAACTATCGGGACAGGGCGACACGCAACAAAATTTAACACTACAGTAATTTTTCAATTCATAGATTTCTACATTTAAGCAAAAGCACAACCCTTGGAACAACCGCTTCCACAAACGCCACTTCAACCTCAGCCCCGGTATTGGGATCGGATTAGAAAAATCCTGTACATACTGGGTACACTGGTGCTGTTTGTATTTGCGCTTGACTTGATGATCTCATCCCTGCAACACCTGGGAAAGACCGCTGCGGAAGCAATCCTCCTGGCCACCTCCAACCCATTTACCGGGTTGTTTATCGGGTTACTGATTGCCGCCATGCTGCAAAGCAGTTCCACGGCCACCAGTCTGGTGGTAGCCTTGGTGGCTTCCGGTTCCATTACCATCGACAGCGCCATACCGATTATTATGGGGGCCAACGTGGGCACCACCATTACCAGCACCATTGTTTCGCTTGGGTTTATCAATAAACGAAAAGAATTCAGGCGCGCTATTGCAGCCGGTACGTACCACGATTTTTTCAACATCCTAACGGTATCGATTCTCTTCCCGTTGGAGTACTATAATGGTATCCTATCCAATTTAGCCGGCTGGATTGCAGAAAACTTTTTCACCATCAGCAGCACCACACCATCAGGCTCCTTCTCACCTACCTTTCGTGGGTTCAGTCCGGTGATTGAGTTTTTGGTGAATACCATTCCAAGCGGATTTTTGCTGGCGCTGCTCTCAGTCGCCCTACTATTTGTTTCTATTCTGTTGTTTCGCAAACTGATTTCCGGTTTGCTCATGGCCAGTTCACCCGAAAAATTCAGTCGCTTCTTTTTCAAGAACACGTTCAAATCGTTTTTCTGGGGATTGATTACAACGGCAGCGATCCGATCAAGTACCATCACTACCTCAGTGGTTGTGCCTATCGTGGCTCAAAAAATTATTACACTGCGCAAAGCCGTCCCGTTTATTCTGGGCGCAAACATCGGCACCACGGTAACAGCTTTTATTGCTGCCATACTTAATTCAAGTTCATCAAGTGCGATCACTATTGCCATCGCGCATTTCCTATTCAACTTTATGGGTGTACTGGTCTTTTTTCCGATACCCATATTGCGCGACATACCCATCGCCATGGCAAATGGACTGGGCAGGCTCACCACGCGGTACAGGCTCACGGGTTTTGTGTATTTGCTGGCGGTATTCTTTTTCGTTCCGTTCTCGCTTATTTATCTGAACAAAGATTCAACGGAGGTATTGGAGTTAACCTATTCAAAAATTGATCACGTTACCGGTGACAGTTCGGCTTACCGCATCGTTTCCAAACAACAGATTCGGAGTCAGAGTGGCGAGTGGTTGATTTACAGGCGTAACGCCATTGATCCGGATGAAATCCACCCGGTGTATAAAAAGAACAACGTGCTGTTCATCAACAAGGAAATGATTTTGTTCAACGAACCCGGCTTTTGCTGGGATGGCGAAAACCGCGAAGGCAAATATCAACTCTGTGTGGACAAAGTTTTACCTCGTTATGCGTTGAGTGAAGCCTTAAGTTTCGATTCGGTTTACGTGTACACGCAACGGTACTACAACCATCCCGATTCGGTTGTGAGCACCCTGCACGTCAGTGCCCTGTATCCCATTGTTTTACAGGCTGTTCGTACAGAGGCTGGCAAGCTCGTAGAAACACGCAAAATCACCCGATTTGAGCGTAAATAGTGTCTTTTTTGAATCCCCCGAAAGTTCCGATCTTTGCTTACCTTGTATCACCCGTAAAGCGGAAACATGTTAAAAGAAACGTTACTGAAATTTTTTAAGCTGGAAGGATTAATCAATAACCTGACGGGCTACATTGAAACCCGGCTGGAGTTGGTGAAGTATGAGTTGAAAGAAGACATTGCGCGGGCGATGGCTAAAATTGCTATCGTGATGGTGATTGCTCTTTTCTTCACACTTTTTCTGCTCTTTGTGAGCGTTACAGCCGCATACTTGTTGGCTGAGTTGGTGGGTGTATTCGGTGGCTTTGGCATTGTGGCGGGCGTTTACCTGGTGTTGTTGCTCGTGGTCATCTTCTTCCGCGAGCCGATCAGCCATAAAATTGAACAAGAGATAAAGAAAACATTACGGCATAAAAAGCATCAACATCATGAAAGCAATGGAAACGGATGATCTGGTGAAAAGTCAGTTGCTGCAAAAGGCAGCGCAACAACGGGAGGAAATTGAAAGCGAAATGCACGAGATAACCGACCGCACCGAAAAAGTGTTAACCAATGCACTCATCATTGGCGGTGCGCTGGCGCTGACGTATTTTTTGGTTCGGGGATTTTCTGCTAAAAAGAAACGCAAGGTTCGTAAGGCAAAAGCCAAAGCAAAGGTTGCTGAAGTTGATGGCGAAGAAGAAGCCGAATTATACGAACCGTCTGGTCCATCGCAGATACTCAGCCAGATTGGAACAGCCGTAGCGTCACAAGCCACTATGATTTTGCTCGACCTGGCCAAAGAAAAACTGATGGAGTATTTACAGGCACAAGCCCAAAAGAAAGCGGATGAAAATTCTTGAGGCCTTAAAGGAAAATCAGAAGCTGGGTAAAAAATCCATTGCGGTTTTAATTGACCCCGACAAGGTAAGCGATGCTTCCGCCTTGCAACATCTCATTAACCTGGCCAGCGAAAACTGCATTGATTATTTTTTTGTAGGTGGTAGTTTGGTTACCACCACCAACCTGTCGGAGATCGTACAGCAGATCAAGCAAAGCGTAAATCTGCCGGTGATTTTGTTTCCCGGAAACTCCATACAAATTGAGCCTTCTGCTGATGGCATTTTGTTTTTATCACTCATCTCGGGGCGTAACCCGGAGCTACTGATTGGCCAGCATGTGGTAGCCGCACCCATTGTGCGCAACACACGTCTGGAAGTGCTGCCCACCGGGTATATGCTCATCAGCTCGGGCCGCACCACTTCGGTGGCCTACATCAGCAACACTACGCCCATCCCAGACGATAAATATTCCCTGGCCGCCTGCACGGCTATGGCTGGTGAAATGCTGGGTTTGCAACTCATGTACCTCGATGCCGGCAGCGGTGCCGAAAAGGAAATCAGTGCACGCATGATCAGCACCGTACGCAAAGCCATACACACACCGTTGATCGTGGGTGGTGGCATCAATACCGCTCAAAAAGCGTTAACCGCCCTTGAAGCCGGTGCCGACATGATTGTGATTGGCAACGCCCTGGAAAAAGACCCAAACCTGCTCATTGAAATTGCCGATAAGGTGTATGAGTGGAATGAGAGTGTGACGGGGGATCGGTTGTAGAAGATATCTTCTAAATTCTATTTTACTGATTTGGTAAGACAAGATACTCGCGCTTTTCCAATAGATACTTGACTATTTAATTAATGAAATATTACATTTTAATAACACTTTCCCTTTGTAGTCTCAAGACTTATGGACAAATCCATAATAATTACTTTGCAAAAGCTAACGGAGATACTTTAACTATTGAATTGACTGAAAAAGAACTGTTATATGAAAAAAGAGAGCGAATGGTTGAACTCAAGCATAAGACAAAAAAGAAGAAGAAGAAAATCTCAGAAAATGTGTCCTGTGAATTAAAGCTTAAAAACAATGACACTACATTTTGGGCTGGAGTTGCAGATTACTATGATGATTACTTTATAGCGCTTATCGGAACAATACAACAAAAATCCAAGAACGAGTACACAATAATTCCTATTGGATTCAGAAGAATAAAACTCAATGAAATTGAATGGGTAATGACCTCTGGAAAGAAAAATATAATGTCTCGGCTATTACTAAGTGGAGCCTTTTTGTGTATTGGATCAAGTCTGACGATACTATCAATAAAAGACGACTTTAATGGTGAAGAAGATCCATTTCCGCCAGCCCTTATTCCTGTTGGCCTTGGTCTCGCATACATTGGGATTAAACTCTTTGATGACGTCATAACAAAGACCTACTACTTACATGAATGGAATCTCGAAATTAAAGAGAAGAAAAGAACCGCTGTTGGTGAAGAGTAACTCAGAAAATGAACACAAAGCATAAAACTATTTTTCTCTTTATCCTTTTCGCCTATCAATTTAGTTATGGGCAAATAAATCTCTTAGACAGCTGCGGTCTAGATTTAAAATCAGAATTAAATCGGTACGAAATTAGAGTTATTGACAGCCTGTTGTTCGCACCACGCTATTCAAAAAAGTCAGGAACCATAAATCCTAAGAACGGTTTTGATTTTACAGGCAAGAGAATAGCCTTCTTTTCATGCACAAAAGACAAAAACACAAATGGAAATGGTTTGATGTCAAAAAGCGATTTTTTCAAACTTTTTAAACCGGCCTTCAAAGGTCATGCAGGAAATGGATTGATTGTCTTCAATGAACACGAAAAAAAAGCGTCTACCGGATTCGATGCCGTGATAATTATTGACTGTCCATACCCCTATATAACAACGAAAGAATTGGTTTCTAAGTTGGCATCGAAACAATAGTATTGATGGTTAACTTTAGCATATGAATACCGCTCCCTGTTGGTGAAGAACCTGCCTACCGCAGGCAGGCACCAAGGGCGTGGAAGAGTAAATGCATGTAAAATGAAAGCAACCTATTTGCTATTCCTTTTTATCATCTCGGCCTGCTCAAAAGAAGGCGGTGAAGATAAATCAAGTAGAAAGAATATAAACTATTATGAGAATTATTTAACAGAAACAAAGGAAGCTCCCATATACTTCTATTGTAAGATAGATCATCTGTTGGATTCCGAAACTAGAGCATTGATTTGCAATCATGTGCATACTAAATCAAAGTATATCCCAATTGAGCTCAGTTTTACAATTAGAGACAAAAAGGTTGAAGACATTGGGATATGGACGGTGCATGTGAATTCAGAAAATCTTATTGAGCTATACGAACCCGGGTATCCATCTTTAGAGAATAAATTAAGGATGTTGACATATTCTGATATAGTCTATACTGAACTTAATGATGGCTCCTATACAACACGAATTCAGCTTGAGAAATTTTGTTATAATCCATCTGTTGATAAGGTACCTTGAACCTTATTCATACCGAAATAACCACATAAATGACTCACACAAAACCCCTCCTCATCCTCGTGGCCGGACCGTACCGCTCGGGTACAAACGATAACCCCGAATTGATTGCCCTAAACGTAAAAGCCATGACCGACACCGCACTGGAGGTATATCGTAAAGGACACATGCCGGTACTGGGCGAATGGTTTGCGTTGCCGTTAATTGAAGCTGCAGGGTCCAAAACCATTGGGGATGACATTTTTAATGAAATTTTTCATCCCATCGCAGTGAAGCTGATTTCGCACTGCGATGCCGTGTTGCGCATAGGGGGTACCTCCAGTGGAGCGGATGAAATGGTTCGGGTTGGCAGGGAAAAAGGTAAACTAATTTTCTTCGATATTTCAGAAATAGCCACCATGCCAGAGAACTAATACACGGTTAGCCTGTTTTACTCATGTTCTAAAATAAAAATTACCTTGATCCGACTTTAACGATAAGTCAACTCGATTACCCGCACCCCACAGTTGAAAACACTTAAAAAAACACTTATCGTGACCGTTGTACTCATAACAAGCCTGGTGGTGATGTTGGTGCTCACGGCCTTCCTCTTCATTCGTTTCAGTCCGCAGTTTGGTGGTAAGCCCACTGCCGAACAAGTGAAGCTTTTTGAAAATTCAGGCCACTATGAAAACGGCATCTTTGTAAACGAAACCCCAACATCCATGGAAATGGGGTTTGGAAAAATCATGTCAATTTTAAAAGATTATGTAGTAGGTGTTCCTAACCAGGCACCAAAAACGCCACTGCCGGTTCTGCCCGTTGATTCGCTGACCATCGCTAACAAACCCGACACACTTACGCGACTCACCTGGTTTGGGCACTCCTCTTTCTTGCTGGAGATAAACGGAAAAAATATTCTGATTGATCCGATGTTTGGTCCTGCGCCATCGCCACATCCCTGGTTAGGCAAAAGTCGTTTTACCCAAGGCTTACCCATTGCCATTGAAAAACTTCCGCACATTGATGCCGTTATCTACTCGCACGATCATTATGATCACCTCGATTATGAATCGGTACAGAAGCTAAAAGGAAAAGTAAGCAAGTTTTATACTCCACTTGGGGTTGGCGCTCACCTGCGGGCATGGGGCGTTTCTTCGGATGATATTCATGAACTGAATTGGTGGGAAGAAATACAACACGAAGAATTGACATTCGTGTGTGCTCCGGCACGGCACTTTTCAGGAAGAGCCTTTGGTGACCGTTTTGCTACGCTGTGGGCCTCGTGGATCATTCAAAGCAACCACCAAAATATTTTCTTCAGTGGCGACAGTGGGTATGGACCTCACTTTAAAACCATTGGTGAGAAGTATGGTCCGTTTGACTTCGCCATGATGGAGTGCGGACAATACGATGCCCGATGGGCAAACATTCACATGATGCCGGAAGAAACCGCCCAGGCAGCCGTTGATGTGAAGGCTAACGTAATGATGCCCATCCACTGGGGCACCTTTGTGCTGGCACTTCATACCTGGAAAGATCCGATTGAACGGGTAACCAGAAAAGCAGTTGAACTGAACATGCCGGTTGCCACACCACGCATTGGTGAACCCATTGTACTGAACCGTCCGGAAATGCCTGTAAAAAAATGGTGGGAGGAGATTCAATAGTTCATAGATTGCGCGATGAACCAACAACCGCGCATTGTAACCCTCACCGAAAAGAAACTGATCGGCAAACGCATCATCACCAGTTTGGCGAACAACCGAACCGGTGAACTTTGGCGCAGCTTCATGCCGCTGCGAAAACAAATTATCAATCCCGTTTCTACTGATCTCCTTTCACTTTCGGTATACGATCCCGAATATTTTAACGCCTTTAATCCAGCACGTGAATTTGAAAAATGGGCGTTAATTGAAGTAACTGATTTCAGCAACGTTCCATCAGGGATGGAAACCTTTACGTTACCCGGTGGTGCGTATGCTGTTTTCGTGCATAAAGGTTCGCATGAAGATGTAAGCACATTTCAATACATTTTTTCAACGTGGCTTCCGCAAGCGCCTTACGTGTTGGATGATCGTCCGCATTTTGAAATTTTAGGCCCCAGGTACAAACAAGGCTCACCGGACTCGGAGGAGGAAATTTGGGTTCCGGTTAAGAAAAAGCACTGAATCTCATGTATATTCATATCTCAACCCCCAGAATCACATGAATGATCAAAAGGCATCAATCACCGCAGTTGAAAAAAAAGACCAAACCACATTTTACCTAGGTATAGCCGCTCTGGTAACAGGGTTCTTATTTTTTATTGATGAAGGTTACTACTCTTTCCGATGGATGTTAAGCTGGGGTTCATGGATTATTTTTCTTGTGTATGCGCTTAGTCTTTACTTAAGTCAACGCCTGATTCATGTTTGTATACCGGGGCAGTTTCCCATCAAACAAAAAAGAATTCTCGCATGCATTCTTGGTATTCCCCTCGGACTTTCTGTGCTGTGGTTAGGGTTTTCGATTGCGTTACAAGCCAATCAATCTTTATCATCATAATACCGATCTACAATATGCTGGCTGATCATCCGGTACAGCTCAGCCAGTTTCGGATCATCCGCTAAAAATTGCATATGGTTATCCAGCGTTTCAAAATCGCCACGCCTGGCGGGGCCGGTTTGTGCCTGCGCAGGTCCAATCGTTAAACTCTTGTTGATGGTTTCGGCTATCAAGGGTTTTAGCCAATCAAAATCCAGGTCGTGTTGTTCAGCGATATCACTGGAAAGCCGCAGCATGTGATTGGTGAAATTGGAAGCAAACACGGCTGCCACATGCAACGCTTTGCGCGAGGGGGAATCAATGGTATGTACATGCTTACTGATGGCCTCCCCCATTTTAAACAAGATGCGCTCCACATCCTCCGATTCACTCTCCACAAAAACAGGAATGTCTTTGAAGTCAACTTTGCGGTTTTTGCTAAACGTTTGCAGCGGATAAAACACACCCGTATCCGGTGTGGCTGCATAACCCAACCGACTTAACGGCTGGCTACCGGAAGTGTGTATGAGTATGGCCTCATCGGGTAAAATAATTTCGCGTGCGATGTCTTCAATCGCATCATCCGAAACTGCGATGATAAAAATACGGGAAGGGCTCGTTGAAAAATCCAACGTAGCTTTTACTTCCGCTTCGTATAACCGCTGTACCAATGCTTCTGCATGTGCAGGATTTCGGCTGTACACTTCTCGCACGGCATAGCCTGCATTGTCCAGCACAGGCGCCAGGTGCCACGCCAGATTTCCTGATCCTGCAAACGATACCGAATAACTCATCGCGACTAAAATTAGAGAATTACCTGACGTAAATCATCCTCAGGGTGTTAACTTGTATAGTTATTTGTGCTGATCATTAAAATGTTTTGTTATGTACCCCAAGATAGTCTCAGCCCGCGAAGCCGTTAAAGCCATTCAATCCGGGAACCGTGTGTTTGTGCACGGCAGCGCAGCCACACCCCAGTTTCTGTTAAAAGCGCTTGCCAAGCGTGCACACGAATTAAAAAATGTTGAACTGATAGCCGTAAGTACGTTGGGCGAATTGGAATTGGCCAAACCCGAGTATGCTGAAAGTTTCTACATCAATTCCCTGTTTGTTTCGTCCAACATCCGGGGTGCCATCAATGAAGGTCGCGGAAATTATATTCCCATCTTCCTTAGCGAGATTTCCAAACTTTTTGAGAAAGGTCTTCTTCCGATTGATGTTGCCCTGTTGCACATTTCTCCACCTGATAAACATGGTTTATGCTCCCTGGGGGTTTCGGTAGATGTGGCACGAGCAGCCGCAAAACATGCCAAATACATCATCGCTCAGGTAAACTCGAAAATGCCGCGCACACATGGTGATGGCTTTATCGATATTCACCAGATTCATGCATTGGTAGAAACCGATGACAATCTTCCCGAAGTAAACTATGCCGATTCAATTACCGATTGCGACCGCACCATTGGAAAATATGTAGCCGAATTGGTGGAAGATCGCAGTACGCTGCAAATGGGCATTGGTGCAATTCCCGATGCCGTGTTACAAAGCTTAACACACTGCAAAGACCTGGGCATTCACACCGAAATGTTTTCCAACGGTGTGATGGATTTGGTAAAGCGCGGTGTCATCACCAATAAATACAAAAAGAAACACCGTGGCAAAACCGTGACCTCGTTTATGATTGGTAACCGTGATTTGTATTCGTTTGTAGATGACAATCCACAATTTGCTTTTCTCGAAGCGGAATACGTAAACGATGGAAGAATCATCCGCACCAACCCGAAAGTGGTGGCTATTAATAGTGCCATTGAAATTGACATCACCGGCCAGGTGTGTGCCGACTCAATCGGAACATATCAATACTCTGGTGTAGGTGGACAAATGGATTTCATCCGGGGTGCTTCGCTTTCAGAAGGTGGTAAACCCATTATTGCCTTAGGATCTTCAACTAAAAAGGGCACTTCCAAAATTGTTCCTTACCTGAAACAAGGTGCTGGTGTGGTAACCACACGCGCTCACATGCATTACGTGGTAACAGAATATGGTGTGGCTTACCTGTACGGAAAGAATTTGCGTCAACGTGCATACGAACTTATGCGCATTGCACACCCCGATCATCGTGAAGCGCTGGAACAGGAAATTATCAAACGTTTCGGAAGCAACGTTTATGCCATGCAGTAATCAGGCCTCTACGTTATAGAGTTCCGCTAGTTTTTCAACGGCAAAGTCGATTTCTTCTGCTGTATTGTATTTGCTGAAAGAGAATCGAACAGCCGCACGCTTTGATTGCGGATACAATGCCGCCAATACATGTGAACCGGTTGTTGCACCGCTGGAACAGGCACTGCCACCTGAAGCCGAGACACCTTGCAGGTCGAGGTTAAACAACAACAAACTGCTGTCGTCAGTCTCCGGAAGGCTTACGTTGAGTACGGTATATAAACTTCTTTCCAGGTTATCAGAATCACCATTGAAGAGCACGCCAGGAATATTTTCCTTTAGCTTTTCAATCATGCGCGCTTTTAGTGCGGCAATGTGTTTCATGTGTTCATCCATTTCACGGTAAGCAATCTCCAACGCTTTCGCCAAACCGATAATGCCGTACACATTTTCTGTTCCGCCCCGCATGTTGCGCTCCTGTGCGCCACCATGAATAAACGAATGTATTTTCTTGTCCTTTCGGATGTACATAAAACCTGCGCCTTTCGGGCCGTGGAACTTATGCGCACCGGCCGTCATGCCACATACTTTTAATGAACGCATATCATGGCGGTAATGCCCCACGGTTTGTACGGTGTCGGAATGAAAGAAGGCACCGTATGCTTCACACAATTCGCCAACCCGGTTAATATCCAGCAGGTTGCCGATTTCATTGTTCGCATGCATCAGCGAAACCATGGCATTGGGGTATTTTTTCAATAAGGCTTCCAGGTCATTCAGGTCAACGTGGCCTTTTTCATCCAGTTTCACCATGTGCAATTCAGCCTTGCCATGACTGGCCAGGTTTTCAAGCGTATGCGTTACCGCGTGATGTTCGATGGGTGATGAAATGATGTGTTTGATATTATAGGTTTCCGCAGCGCAGGTCAGGATGGCGTTGTCTGCTTCTGTTCCACCCGAAGTGAAAATGATTTCACCGGGTGAGCAATGCAGCAGTTCTGCAATCTTTTTACGTGACGACTCGATGGCTGCGCGTACCTTGCGCCCGTGGGCATGGGTGGATGATGGATTGCCAAAATCTTCGAGCATGAAAGGCTTCATGGCTTCAAAAACTTCGGGGTCGAGGGGGGTGGTAGCCGCGTTATCGAGGTAAATGCGCATGTTTTCAAACGATTTCGGGACAAAAATAACACTCTTTATGGATATGGATAGGATGAAAATCACATTCAACCCTGCCTTTTGGCAGCGGCACAAAATCAGAAGGACTATTCTCTTAACCGTTATCTGCCAATTACACTCTGAATATCTTCTATAATGCGCCTGGCTAATGCATCCGCTTTTCTATGATCCTGCGATTCAGCATAGATGCGAATGATGGGCTCCGTGTTAGACTTGCGTAAATGCACCCACTCCTTACTGGCTTCGAAATCAATCTTTACGCCATCAGCCGTGTTGATTTTTTCATGGACATATTTCCTTTTCACAGCCTCCAGCACGGCATCTACATCAATGCCCGGTGTGAGTTCAATTTTATTTTTTGAAATGAAATAGTCTGGATACGTGTTTCGTAACGCAGAAGCTTTCAATCCGGATTTTGCAAGGTGTGATAAGAACAATGCAATGCCCATCAGCGCATCACGACCGTAATGCAATTCGGGAAAAATTACGCCACCATTTCCCTCACCACCAATAACGGCTTTCGTCTCCTTCATCACATTCACCACATTCACCTCACCAACCGATGCAGCCGTGTACTTTCCACCTGCTTTTTCGGTTACATCGCGCAGCGCCCGTGTTGATGATAAATTGGAAACCGTATTCCCTTTCTTCTTTTTCAAAATGAAATCGGCAACAGCCACCAGTGTATACTCTTCACCAAATGGTTTCCCGTCTTCCTGCACCAGGGCAAGGCGATCCACATCCGGATCAACCACAATACCGAGGTGACATTTATTTTTCTTTACAGCAGCACAAATGGCTTTAATACTTTCAGGAAGCGGTTCAGGATTGTGCGGGAATTTACCGTTAGGCTCACAGTACAACTCCACTACTTTTTTCACACCCAGTTTTTTCAACAACAAAGGCACTGAAATACCACCGGTCGAGTTAACGGCATCCACAGCAATGGTAAACTTTGCTTTCTTGATTGCGTTCACATCTACCCATTTGCTTTTCAAAATCAGGTCGATGTGCTTGTTGATATACGAATCGTTGCGGGTGTACTTTCCTAGTTTGCCGACTTCAGCAAATGAAAAATCTTCTGCTTCGGCAATACGCAACACTTCTGCGCCATCGGCAGCTGAAATAAATTCCCCCTTTTCGTTCAGCAACTTCAGCGCATTCCACTGTATGGGATTATGGCTGGCGGTGAGAATAATTCCTCCTCCTGCTTTTTCAATCGGTACTGCAATTTCCACCGTGGGTGTGGTGGATAATCCCAGATCAATTACATCCAATCCAAGCCCTTGCAACGTAGAACAAACCAATGCGCTTACCATCTCGCCCGAAAGGCGTGCATCGCGACCAATCACCACTTTTTTCCCCTTGCGGGAAATGATCCAACTGCCATAGGCGGCCGCAAATTTTACAACATCAACAGGAGTTAAATTATCACCGGGTTTACCACCAATGGTTCCCCGGATGCCGGAAATGGATTTGATTAATGACACAGGTATTGGATTAAGAAATCTGCGTCAAAGATAGTTTTGTAAAGGCTTTTGCTGTTCAGTAATCAGACTTTTTTCACATTGGGCATTGCCGGGGGCTCTCCACCCGGGTTGCCACAAGCCTGATCAGCAGCGCTAAGTGTTTTACCACAGAAATTGCAAGTCTCGCCATCCTTGTTCAAAAAAGGACTTTGGGATGCACAGGTACCTTTGAATTCACCGCCTTTGATAAAAATCAAACGCACTGACATCAGGATAAAAAACAGGGCCAGGACACTAAGTGTAAGTAAAAAGACAGCCATGATAAAACTGGATTGATGAATACAGGTATTTTTTACCTTGCACAAAGATACAACAACACCGTTGTCGGATAAGTTTACCAAGAATGAAAAAACCACTTTCTAAGCCAGACCCCAACAGGCAAGCCAAATTGGAGGCTTTTAACCGGTTGCTCACCACCATGGATGAACTGCGCGAAAACTGCCCGTGGGATAAAAAGCAAACCCTGGAAAGTCTGCGTCACCTGACCATTGAAGAAACCTACGAACTTTCAGATGCGATACTGGAGGGAGACTTGAATGAAGTAAAAAAGGAGTTGGGCGACCTGATGTTACATAATGTTTTTTATGCGCGCATCGCTTCTGAAAAAGGCGTGTTCGATATAGCCGAAGTGTTGAATGCCATCTGCGATAAGCTGGTTGAACGGCACCCGCATATTTATGGCGATGTGGTGGCCAACGATGAAGAAACCGTAAAGGCAAACTGGGAAAAAATAAAATTAAAGTCAGGAAACAAATCGGTGTTGGAAGGCGTACCCAAATCGCTGCCTGCCATGGTAAAGGCCATTCGCATTCAGGATAAAGCCCGTGGCGTTGGATTTGATTGGGAAAAGAAGGAGCAGGTATGGGAAAAGGTTGAAGAAGAAATGCGTGAATTCAAAAATGAATTCAACGCTACGGAAGCAGAAAAAATCGACAAAGAAAAAGCTACTGCCGAATTTGGCGATCTGTTGTTCTCGCTCGTAAACTATGCCCGCTTCATTAACATCGATCCGGAAGAGGCATTAGAGCGCACCAATAAAAAATTTATAAAGCGCTTTCAGTATCTTGAAACTGAATCTGCGAAAGATGGAAAGAAGCTAGGCGAAATGACGCTGGATGAGATGGATGTGTATTGGGAAAGAGCGAAGAAAGTTGGCAGTAGGCAATAGACAAAAGTTCTTAGTAATATTAAATTGAATACCCCATGATATGACAATGCTTGTTCTCAACCTGATGCTGGGGCCGCTCATGCTTGTGCTGGCCGTGTTGTTTAAACGTTTTCCGGCAAAAAAGATTAATCACATCTATGGGTATCGTACACCCCGTTCCATGAAAAGTCAGGAAGCATGGGATTGCGCCAACCGCTATTCATCAAATGCCTTTGTGATCATTGCCGCGCTTATTTGTTTGGTGCAGGTTGTGTTGTGGTCGCTATTGCCGCCCAACGATGCCATTTTGTGGATAACCGGAGTACTGGTGGCTGGCGTGATTGCTGTTATTCCCCTTACTGAATGGCATTTACGTAAAAAGGGATTTTAACTTACTTCTCCCGAAATACTTTATTAACAAATCGCCTGAACCGGTTTTGTCGTTTATCTAACTCAATGGCGTATTTCACAGCCGGAGCAGAAATTAAAATGGTGGCGATTACGGTTAATAAAATAGCCACAAAAATTTCTTCACTGATGAGATTGGCCTGAAGGGCAATCGTACTTAAAATAATCTCAAGCGTACCGTGTGTATTCATGCCCATACCAACAGCAAGCGATTGGGAAGTTTTTAGTCCGCTGATGCGGGCACCTAAGGTTGCCCCAAAACCTTTACCAATAAATGCTAAAACAAAAATAACCACCACAAGGGGTAAGCTGAAGCTAACCACAAGATTCAGGTACAGACCAATGGAAACAAAAAACAACGGAGCAAAAATATTATTGATAAACTGATGCAGAATTTCTTTGGCTCGTTCGCTCATATGCTCCGAGTCACCCAACACAACTCCGGCAATGAACGCCCCAAAAATGGCATGGATACCGATGAATTCGGTTAAGGCTGCAGACAAGAAACAAAGCACCAACGATAAAGAGAGCAAACCACCCGGCCACGCCAGAAACCGATTTACAAAGGGAAGCACATAATTGATTATTCCCCTGCCAATGGTGAGCATGATTATGGAAAAACCAACCGTCATCCAAATGGTACGACTCAAGGAGTGCTCCTGATGGCCTCCACCCATCATGGTGAGAATGATGCTGAAAATCATCCAGCATAAGAGGTCGACAATCATTGCGCTGGCGATGATGAGCATGCCCATTGAACTTTTGAAAAGTTCAAGATCCATTAAAATCCGGGCAATAACCGGAAGCGCAGTCATGCCCATTACGGTGGCGATAAACAATGAAAATATAAGCGTATCCTCTTCGGCAACACCAAAAAAATGAGGCATGGTATAGGCCACCAGAAAACCTACAATAAATGGAATTACCAGCGAGAAGAAACTCACGATAAGCGATTTCTTGCCCTGCTGCCAAACAATGTGCAGGTCTACTTCAAGCCCGGCAATAAAAAGCAACAATACAATGGAAAGTTGTACCAAGCCATCAAGCACCAGTCGCGACAGACCTTCCATCGGAAACAAGCTGTTAAAAAATTCCGGTGCCACTGTGCCTAATAAAGTTGGTCCCAACACAATACCGGCAATAATTTCACCCAACACAGCGGGCTGTTTAACTCTGCGCGCAAGTTCAGCAAAGAACCTGCTACAGGCCAGCAACACCCCAAGTTGCACCAGCAACAGAATAATTTCTTTTGAGGTAAGTTTATCCATGCGCGTGCTCTTTACCGGGGTTTACAATAAGCAGGTTACAAGGCAACTCAGCAAATACATACTCCAGGTCGTGCGGAAATATCCGATCCAGTAGCATTAGTCTGCGGGGCGGAGCGGAGACTATCAACAGGTTTGCACTTTTTCGCTTAGCAAACTGTGCCAATTCAAAACCCGATTTTCCGGATAAGATTTTAATGTTGATTTTCAATCCCGCATGATTGGCCTTCCCCAACAATCGTTGCACATGGTCAATCTCGTCTTCTACCAGTTTATGCCTGAGTTGTGTATACTCCTCTTCGGTGGCCTGATCCGCTGAAGACATGGAGAGACCATAAAGCTTTACTTCGCGTGCTACGTGCAGCCACCGCGCGTGTTCACGATTGGCAAATGCACATGCTTGCCGAAGTGTTTCCTGTGTCAATACATGATCATCTGCGCTCACCACAATGTTATCAAAAGGTGCTGGCGTAACAGAAGGTTGAATCAGTGTTAACACCGAACAATTTGCTTTACGCAAAATTTTGCGCGCAATGGAACCCACATAGTGTTGCACCAATCCTTCCTTGCGCAACGCACCCGTAACCAGCAAGTCAATCTGTTGTTCTTTACAGGCTTTCAAAATTTCATTTGCTGGTTTTCCTTTGCGCCAACACACCGTAACATCATCTGCCGACAGGTTATGTTTACTTAGCAATTTATTCAATGTGTGCTTTTCTGTGTCCCCGTGTTCACCCACATGAATCAGCACGAGTTCAGCCTCCCAGGTATTTTTCAACCGAATGGTTTCAGCCAGCATGGCTTCCACGCGTGGAGAAAAGGCAATGGCCAGACCGATCTTCTTGAATAACGGAGTCACAGCAACAAATTAGTCAGTTAATGATACGCAAGATAATTGATAATCCCAGCACAACTTCGGTGAGTCGATTTTAGCAATTGAATTTAGTTTTTTACTTTCAAGCGAAAGGATTTTAGCATGCGATCAAGACCGTTGCGGGATTTCATCATCGGAAAAACAATTATTCCTTCGCTCAAGCTGTATAAACAGGCATTGTTGCGGGGGCAGATTGCCTTGATGATGTTTTTCACCGGTATTGGCTACGTAGGAATTGACATTGCCTATTCCATCTATCGCAATGTACCCATGTACTCACTCATTGCCGTGGTTGGACTGCTTGCCTTTTTTTTGAACCGGGCCCGTCATTATCGATTGGCCACTATTGTTATCACACTTTCAGCCAATATCATTATCTATTTATTTGCAGCATCTGAACCACCATCCAGCGGTGTCTATATCTTCTTTTTACCCGTTGCACTTTCTTCCATTGTTCTGTTTAGCTATCAGGAATGGTATTATGCCTTTGGGTTGGTAATGCTTGGCGTAACGCTTTTTTTATTAGCCTTTCTATCCGACTTCACTATTTTACCTGAAGTGTCGGGTATTGATGCCACGGACGATTTGTATTTTCTGATCAATTATGTAATCGCGACTACGGTTTCGGTGTTGATCATTTATTTTCTGATCAACATCAATTACCATGTTGAAAAGTCGCTGCGGGAGAATGAATCGAGATTGCTACAGCTCACTGAGGAGTTGCGACAAAGCAACACAGAACTTGATCGGTTTGTGTACAGTGTTTCGCACGATTTGCGTGCTCCCCTTAGCTCACTGATGGGGCTGGTAACGTTGGCCGAAAAAACCACCAGTGCTGAAGAAACCGCCACCCTTCTCTCCATGATGCGCAACCGCATTGATGCCCAGGAAAAATTCATACGCGATATTATTGACTACTCCCGAAATGCAAGGCTAAATCATGAACCTGAGGACACCAATCTAAATGACATTATCGGGGAGATCATGGACAACCTGCGCTATGCCGAAGAAGTATCATCGGTAAAAATAAAAACCGACATTCCGGATAACTATTCCCTGAAAACCGACAAGGTGCGCTTGAAGATTGTGCTGAACAATTTGGTGTCCAACGCACTTAAATATCACGATCGGCATAAGCCTGAACGGTTCGTACACATTCAGGTGCGAAACGAAAACAGCCATTGCGAAATACGGGTAGAAGACAATGGCGTGGGCATCAAACCCGATCATCACGAGAAAATATTCGATATGTTTTACCGGGCATCTGAAAACTCAAAAGGGTCGGGCCTTGGCCTGTACATTGCCCGTGAGGCGGTGAAAAAGCTGGGAGGCCAAATCACCGTAGAATCCGAGCTGGGAAAAGGCACCCGATTCAGGATTATGCTGCCTCAGTAGCCTAAGCGTCTCAGTTACGCCAAAATCAACTCAAAAACCTGTAAATCCACCAAGAATCTTGCATCCACCATATACGGTGTAAGATCAAAACTTTCGGGCGAATGCCTTAAAATACCTTTGCACGTTGGTTTTAATAACAGTATGAAAAGGGCTATCCGTAACCTTATAATAGGCAAAAACAATTACATCGATTCGTGGACGGAGTACCGGCAGGTGATCCTTTCGGGGCACTTTGCGCTGATCGCGATCATGGTGTGCTTCATCTATACGCTAATTGATCTAAGTTGGGATTTATACAGGCCCTTACCTGTTTACCTGTTTTGTATTGGCATGCTCAGTCTGGCAATCGGGTTGCACAGAAGAGGGAAACATTGCACCGCCTACTACATTATTTTCCCTACGCTCAACTTTGTGGTCTACCTGTTTGCGGCCAGTGAAGCCCCGGCAACCGGAGCCTATATTCTCTTTCTTCCCATTGCGCTGGGCGCCTTTGCCGTGTTCAATTACAAGCAACGTTTTATTGCCGTTAACCTGGCCGCACTCACATACAGCTTATTTGTGTTGGCCTACTTTGGCGACTTCTCCATTTTGCCAAAACGGATGTACTCCGAACAGGAATTGATGGCCAATTTTCTTATCAATTTTGCCGTGGCATTACCCACTTCCATTCTTGCCATTTATTTGCTGATCAGTTTGAATCACCATAACGGTCGCGAGTTGGTGAACAGCAACCGCATGCTAAAAAAACTGAATGAAGAACTCGACCGCTTTGTGTACAGTACTTCACACGATTTGAGGGCACCATTATCCTCCGTAGCCGGATTGATTAACCTGGCCAAAGACAACGAAAATCCACAGGAGGTAAAGCGATACCTGGGTATGATGGAGAACCGGGTGAACACGCTGAATAAGTTTATCAAAGACATCACCGATTACTCCCGGAACAACCGGTTGGAGATTACACGCGAAAGAATTAGGGTACATGAACTGGCCAACGAAATCTGGGAGGCGCTGAAGTACACTCCGGAAGCACAAATGATTACGTTTAAAAACGAAATTCCTGAAGACCTGATCATTCAAAGTGATACCCGAAGGATCCACGTTATCCTTTCCAATTTAATTTCCAATGCCATCCGCTATCACGATTTACGAAAAGAAGATCCATACATCCGCCTGCAACATTATGCGGTTAACACATCACACTCTTTTAGTGTAGAAGATAATGGCCAGGGCATTTCTCCTGAAATTCAAAAGCGGGTATTCGATATGTTTTACAGGGGTAACGAATCCTCACAAGGCTCAGGCCTGGGGCTTTACATAGTAAAAGAGACCATTTCCAAACTGGCCGGATCAATACACTTAAACTCCCATCCCCGTAAGGGCAGCACCTTTACCTTTACAGTGCCAGTACAATAGCCTGACTGTGGAAGTTTTTGGAGGAATCCTGTAATCATTCACCCATGTCTTATATTTGCGCCTTATGGCGAATCAAGAAGACAACCTGTTTAAGAATGTGATCGCCCATGCCAAGGAGTATGGGTTTATTTTTCCTTCCAGCGAGATTTATGACGGACTCAGCGCAGTATATGACTACGGTCAGAATGGCGCAGAACTGAAGAATAACATTAAAGAGTACTGGTGGAAATTCATGACCATGCTCCACGAAAACATTGTGGGCATTGATGCCGCCATTTTCATGCACCCCACCACATGGAAAGCGTCCGGACACGTAGATGCCTTTAACGATCCGATGATCGATAATAAAGATTCAAAAAAGCGCTACCGGGCCGACCAGCTGATAGAAGGTTATATTGAAAAGCTGGAAGAAAAAATTGAGAAGGAAGTTGAAAAAGCTGCCAAGCGTTTTGAAAACTTCGATCGTAACATGTTTGTGACCACAAACGCACGCGTGGTGGAGTATCAAAAGAAGATTGATGAGGTAAATGATAAATTGAAAGAGGCGATGGGCTCCGGAAACATGGAAGCCATGAAGCAACTGATTATTGACCTGGAGATAGCCGATCCGATTTCCGGCTCGCGCAACTGGACGGATGTGCGCCAGTTCAACCTGATGTTCTCCACCGAGATGGGATCAGTGGCCGATGATGCCAACAAGATTTACCTCCGCCCCGAAACCGCCCAAGGCATTTTCGTGAACTTTTTGAACGTGCAGAAAACGGGTCGCATGAAAATCCCGTTCGGCATTGCCCAAATTGGTAAAGCCTTTCGAAATGAAATTGTAGCACGCCAGTTCATTTTCCGTATGCGCGAATTTGAGCAAATGGAAATGCAGTTTTTTGTGAAGCCGGGCGAAGAAATGAAGTGGTACGAGTTCTGGAAGGAGAAGCGCATGAAATGGCACAAAGCGCTCGGCTTAGGTGAAGAAAATTATCGCTTCCACGATCACCTGAACCTGGCGCATTACGCTAATGCAGCCTGCGATATCCAGTTCAACTTCCCGATGGGTTTCCGCGAACTGGAGGGCATTCACTCACGCACCGACTTCGATTTAAAAAGCCACGAAAAATACAGCGGTAAAAAATTGCAATACTTCGATCCGGAAGACAATCAGAATTATATCCCATACGTGGTTGAAACCTCCATTGGTCTCGACCGAATGTTTTTGGCTGTTCTTTCAACTTCTTACAAAGAAGAAAAGTTGGCCGATGGCAGCGAGCGCGTGGTGTTGCGCATACCTGCACCGTTGGCCCCTAACAAGGTTGCCATACTTCCGCTCACCAAAAAAGACGGGCTTCCTGAAAAGGCGATGGAAATCATGAACGAGTTGAAATTTCATGTGCGTTGCTTCTATGAAGAAAAAGATGCCATTGGAAAACGCTACCGCAGGCAGGACGCCATCGGCACCCCTTACTGTGTAACGGTTGATCATCAAACGCTAGAGGACAACACGGTAACCATTCGTAACCGCGATACGATGGAGCAAGAGCGTGTTCCGGTCAGCTCATTGAAGGATACGCTCACAGAGGCATGTTCCATCAATAACATCCTGAAAAGGATTTAACACCAAAACATGTTTTTCTTCATTGTGGTAGTGGGTTTCATTGTTGTGGTGGTCTACTACCGCAATCAACTGGAAGTTGCCTACGAAGAAGTAGGCCGGATGGCCGCGCCCATTCGTTCGTCCATTCTTCCGTTTCCCAATCACTACAAAGAAATTTTACAGAAATACTTTGGGTACTACAACCGGCTAAACGCGCAACAGCAACATGCATTCGAGCAGAAGTTGCTTTACTTCATCATGAGTAAGAAATTTATTCCGCGCCAGTTCAGACCGGTTACGGATGAAATGAAAGTAATGATTGGTGCGTGCGCGGTGCAATTGACTTTTGGTTTGCCGCGCGTGTACCTTCAGCACTTTGATAAAATTCTGATTTATCCTACCGATTACTATTCTTCCATAAGCAAACGCTTCCATAAAGGTGAGGTGAATCCTGCCTTCGGAGCAATTGTACTCAGCTGGAAAAGTTTTGTTGATGGCTACATTTATTCGAATGATTCTGTTAACCTGGGATTGCATGAAATGGCCCATGCCCTTCGCTTAGAGAACATCATCCACAACGATGAGTACAGTTTTTTTGATGATGCCCTGGTGGAACAATTTGACGGCTATGCACGTCAGTTATGTAACCTTCCTTCTTCAGAAGATACCTTTCTGCGAGCGTATGCATGTGCCAATCCACATGAATTTTTTGCCGTAGCGGTTGAGAATTTTTTTGAACGACCACATGAATTCAAAAATGCCTTACCAGAGGTTTACTCCATACTCGCGAAACTACTTAACCAAGATCCCATTCTTCACTTTTCATAGGGTAAAAACCCTGTAAATCATTAGCTTTGGGGCTTAATTTCCGCAGCCAGACACCAATTCACCATGTGGACATCCCTTGCGCATTTTATTATCTCGTACCGGCTTCCGCTGTTTATTTTAATTGCACTCATTACCATTTTTATGGGCTACCATGGCCGAACGGTGGAGATGAGTTACGATTTCCGCGGCACGGTACCGGCCAATGACCCCGAACAGGTTTTCTTCGATCAGTTCAAACAACAATTTGGTGAAGATGGCGGCATTGTTGCCGTTGGATTGAAAGACAGCAGCATTTATCAATACAAAAATTTTGAAAAGCTACGTGAGTTTTGTGTTTCCGTTCGACAGATTCCCGGTGTGAATGAAGTGATCTCGCTTCCGCAAATCAAAATGATTGCGAAAGACACCGCACAGAAAAAATTTAACCTCGTTGATATTTTTCCGGGTAAAATAAAAAGTCAGGAAGAATTAGATAGTTTATTAATTGAAGCCAAGAAACAAAAATTCTACCTCGGGCAGATTGTGAATCAAGAGAATGGTGCTATCGCCATTCTGATTTCGATTAACAAGGAATACCTGAACTCCGTTCGCAGAATGGACGTAACGAACGAAATCATTGAGCGTGGCGGAGATTTTAAGGAAAGCACAGGCATCGACCTGCATTATGCGGGGCTTCCGTTTGTGCGTTCGGTTATTGCGCAACGCGTAAGTGCTGAGTTAAAAATTTTTCTGGCTTTATCGGTTGTGGTTACCGGAATCATCCTGCTGATTTTCTTCCGCTCCTTCCGTGCCATGATTTTCCCGCTGCTGGTGATTGGCATTGTAGTGGTCTGGGTATTGGGAACTATTGCCTTGTTTGGTTTTAAGATCACACTGTTAAGCGGCATGATACCGCCTATCATTGTGGTTATCGGAATACCCAATGCCATTTACCTGATGAACAAATACCACGCAGAGTTTGCCGCGCACGGCAACAAAATGCTGGCCATCAGTCGCGTGATTCGAAAAGTAGGCGTAGCCACCTTTCTTACCAACCTCACTACTGCCATTGGCTTTCTGGTGTTGCTCACTGCCGACATTACCATTCTGCGCGAGTTTGGTATTGTAGCCGGTATTAATGTAATGGCCACGTTTGTGGTGAGCTTGATTTTAATTCCCGGTGTGTTCTCGTGGATGCCCCCACCTTCTGCAAAACATTTGCGTCATCTTGATTTCAAACTGATTGATACATTCTTAACCGGAATTGATTTAAGTGTACACCGTCACCGTGCCATGATCTACTCCATCACCATTGTGTTGGTTGGCTTTGCGGTGATTGGCATGTGGCGCATTCATACCGTTTCATTTATGGTGGATGATCTGCCTGAGAAGAGCACGGAGAAACAAGACCTGAAATTTTTTGAAGAACATTTCAGTGGTGTAATGCCGCTGGAGATGGTGGTGGATACTGGAAAACGCAGGGGTGTAATTGATGTGAAGAACCTGCAAAAGATTGATGAGTTCGAACTGTTTCTGGATTCACTCCAGCCGATTTCAAAACCAGTTTCCATTGTAAGTTTTGTAAAAGCTGCCAAACAGGCTTTCTACAACAACAACCCGGCACGCTACTCCTTACCCGATAACCGTGAGCGTAATTTCATTTTACCATACCTGAAAGGGCAATCGGATGCCTCAGGTCTTTTCAACTCATTTGTTGATTCTACCCTGCAAACCATGCGCATCTCCTTGCAGGTTGCCGACATCGGTTCCGATAAAATGGATTCGTTGATCAGCCAGGTTATCCAACCCCGAATTGATACGTTGTTCACAGATACGGACATCTCCGTAAAAATTACCGGAACCACTCCCCTGTTTATCAAGGGTAACTCCTTTCTCATCGCCAACCTGAAAGGAAGTCTGCTGCTGGCTTTTGGATTAATTGCGCTAACCATGGGCTTTTTGTTTGCCAACATTCGGATGATCATCATTGCCTTGATCCCGAACATTATTCCGATGATGATTACAGCCTCATTGATGGGTTACTTTGGTGTTCCACTAAAGCCGAGCACGGTGTTAATCTTCAGTATTGCATTCGGTATTTCGGTTGACTACTCCATTCACTTCCTGGCCAAATACCGGCAGGAGTTGTACGCTAAAAATTTCTTTGTGCCGGTGGCCATCAGCGCTACCATTCTGGAAGTTGGAAAGAGCATGGTATATACCTCTATTGTGTTGCTGGCCGGGTTTATCATTTTTGCTTTCTCATCATTTGGTGGTACCATTGCGCTGGGCGTACTCACCTCCATCACCTTAGGGATTTCCATGTGCACCAACCTGATTTTGTTGCCCGCGTTGATCATGACGTTCGATCGCCAGCACAGGCAAGGTGAAAAACACACCCTGATTGAGGAAGTGGATGCAGGCTTTTACTCCGAGGCTGAAGATGAAGAAATTGACCTGAGTAAGATCAAAATCCACAACCGCCACCCAGCCGCAGAATAGGCTGAAAAGCCCTGTTTTCTACGTTCGGATTTCACATTCCCTGCCTTATCTTTGCGCTCTTATTCAGTTGAAAATCAACGATTACGGATAGTTTTAGCGCACATGAGCGAAAAGTACAAAGAACCCGCAGACCTGAATTATGCCCAACTGGCAACCGATATCCTCGACTTCTGGAAGCGGGAAAGCATTTTTGAAAAATCAGTAACCAACCGCGAGGGGTCACAGGCCTTTACCTTTTATGAAGGTCCGCCATCGGCCAACGGTACACCGGGCATTCACCACGTTATGGCACGCACGGTTAAAGATATTTTCTGTCGTTTTAAAACCTTGCAGGGCTACCAGGTAAAACGCAAAGGCGGCTGGGATACGCACGGACTGCCCGTGGAACTTCAGGTTGAAAAACAACTGGGCATCACCAAAGATGACATTGGAAAAAAAATCTCCATTGAAGAATACAACCAAAAATGCCGTGAAACGGTAATGATGTATAAAGATCAGTGGGATGACCTGACCATGAAGATGGGGTATTGGGTTGACCTGAACGATCCGTACATCACCTACGATTCAAAATACATTGAAAGCCTGTGGTGGATATTAAAACAATTCTACGACAAAGGATTGCTCTACAAAGGCTACACCATTCAGCCTTACTCACCGGCTGCCGGCACCGGCTTAAGTTCGCACGAGTTGAATTTGCCCGGCTGCTATAAAGATGTTAAGGATACTTCCATTGTGGCACAGTTTAAGGTGAAGCGGGATGCGAAGTCAGAGTTCTTATTTGATTCTGAAGATGAAGATGTAAGAATACTTGCATGGACTACCACTCCATGGACATTACCTTCGAATACAGCACTTGCTATTGGGGAAAATATTGTTTACACAAAAGCAAGGACATTTAATCAATATACACATCGTCCTATCAGTGTAGTTTTTGCTTATAAGTTGAAAGGTGCAATTCTCAAAGATCCAGGATTAATCCCTGAAAAACATGGAGATTGGTTCATAAATCATGAAGTCCCTGGTGGCTTGGTGATCTCAGGTGGATATCTTGATAAGTATGAGCCTGGTGATAGAATAATACCTTATAAGATTGAAAGACTATTCTCGGGGAAAGACCTGGTAGGCATCCGCTACGAACAACTCATGCCGTACATCCAACCGTTGTACGATGCCGACAAAGCCTTTCAGGTTGTGGCAGGTGATTTCGTTACCACGGAAGATGGTACCGGTGTGGTGCATACTTCGCCAACTTTCGGTGCGGACGACTTCCGTGTAGCTAAACAAAACGGCATACCTGCACTCACGGTAAAAGACGAAGCCGATAACGAAGTACCCACTGTCGATCGCAAAGGAAAGTTTATAAAGGAAATCGGTGCGCACCTGAAAAAAGGTGTTGAGCAATACAACATCAAAACGCATAAGCCTTTAACCGAAAACGACTTCTACGTTAAAAACTATACGGATGAAGATGAGTCGAACCCGGATTACAAAACAACGGATGTGATCATCTCCATCATCTTAAAAGAAGAAAACAAAGCGTTTAAAGTTGAAAAGTACGAACACACGTACCCACACTGCTGGCGTACGGATAAACCCGTGTTGTACTACCCACTCGATTCGTGGTTCATCAAAACCACTGCGCTGAAAGACCGCATGGTGGAGTTGAACAAAACCATCAACTGGAAACCCGAGTCAACCGGCACCGGTCGCTTTGGCAACTGGCTTGAAAATTTAGTGGACTGGAACCTGTCGCGCTCGCGTTATTGGGGTACCCCGTTGCCTATTTGGAGAACTAATTTAATCCGCAAAGAAGAACAAGAAACCCTTAGTCATCTGAAATGTGTAGGGAGCTACGATCAATTCAAAGAACCAGGCTGGTTCTTTGTTCAGGATGACTTCTATTTGTTGGTGGATGAAATTGTAGAGAATAATTATGGTGAGCTCTTTAAAAAGTTTAAAAAATCGTATGATCATTACTTCAACATATTTATTAACTCCCATGAGTTACTTCAATTTGATGAGGTTATAGAAAAAATCAAAAGCAATAAAATAAATTCAATTGGTCATCTAAGTGAGTGGGGTGTTCATTCATCGGTACTTAATGAATTCTTGATCCCTGCTTCCCAAATAATTGGAAAAATCGATTTCCATCGGCCATTTGTCGATAGGATAATATTCATTGAGTCTATTGATCCTTCAAAAGAATCATTTACTCTATTAGGCAAGGGAAAGCTATTAACAGAGCGCATATTTTCTCGCGAGACTGATTTGATTGACGTTTGGTTTGATAGCGGAGCTATGCCCTACGCACAATGGCACTACCCTTTCGAAAACAAAGACATCTTTAAAAACAGCTATCCTGCGGACTTCATTGCCGAGGGCGTTGACCAAACCCGTGGCTGGTTCTTTACCCTGCACGCCATCGGTACCATGTTGTTCGATAGCGTGGCCTTTAAAAATGTAATCTCAAACGGCCTGGTGCTCGATAAAAACGGCAACAAGATGTCGAAGAGTAAAGGCAACGTGGTAAATCCGTTCGAGACGATCAACAAATTCGGGCCTGACCTGGTGCGTTGGTACATGATTGAAAATGCTCCGCCCTGGGATAACCTGAAATTTGATTTGGATGGCATTACGGAAGTGCAACGCAGATTTTTCGGAACGCTGATCAATACATACTCCTTCTTTGCCTTATACGCCAACATTGATGGCTATGTGAAAGATGAGCTGAATACTTCTGTTCAAAAAGATCTCACCCATCTGGATCGCTGGATTATTTCCAAACTTCAAACGTTGATTATTGAAGTAACCAAAGCCTACGAAGAATACGAGCCAACCCGAGCCGCTCGTGCCATTCAGGAATTTGTGAACGATCATTTATCGAACTGGTATGTGCGGCTCAACCGTAAACGTTTCTGGCAACCTTCGCAACGCGGTGAATTGTTTGGCGATAAAAAAGCGGCATACGATACACTCTATGAATGTTTGATGGTAACCGCTCAACTGATGTCACCCGTGGCGCCTTTTGTATCGGAGTGGTTGTATAAAAACCTTACCGACAACATCCGTGACAAAGCAAAAGCCAACAACACTCCGTTGCGCCATGAGTCGGTTCACCTTACCAATTTGGTAAAGGCTGAAACCAATCGTATTGATGCCGATCTGGAACAATCCATGGATTACGCGCAACGCATTTGTTCGTTGACACATGCGCTTCGCAAAAACAGCAAAATAAAAGTGCGCACACCCCTGCAGCGAATCTTGTTGCCGGTACTGGATGAAAAATTTGCCACACGCATTCGTAGTGTTGAAGAAATCATCAAAGCAGAAGTAAACATAAAGTCGATTGAATACATTGACGACACTTCCGGACTATTGGTGAAAAAAGTAAAACCCAACTTCGCCAAACTTGGTAAACAATACGGCCCTAAAATGAAGGAGGTTTCTGCCGTGATCAATTCCTTTAACCAGGATGACATCACCCAACTCGAAAAGAAAGGAACGCTTTCAAAAGACGGTTTTGATATTGTACTGGAAGATGTGTTGATTTCCTCGGAAGATATTCCGGGCTGGTCGGTAGCCAGTGAAGGCGGTATAACCGTGGCGCTGGACGTTACCCTAACTGATGAGTTGAAACGCGAAGGCATTGCCCGTGATTTTGTAAACCGTATACAAAACCTGCGCAAGGATATGGGCATGGAGGTGCTGGACAAAATCTCCATTGAAGTGGAGCGCAATGACGAAACCCTGACTTCTGCCATTTCAGAATTTAAACAATATATTAGTACCGAAACTCAGGCCGTAAGCCTGGAAATAAAAGACAAAGTTGTTAACGCAACGGAAGTAGACATGGATGAGCAAGTGCTGAACGTGTTGATTCGCGTTGTTAATAAAATATAATTGATGGCTGCTTCATATCGCTACTTTCTGCTCGCGTTCATGGTCATTGTTCTTGACCAGACTTCCAAGATGTTGGTTTTTAACAACATGTACCTGCATGAAGAAATCAATGTAATTGGGGATTGGTTTCGTATTCATTACCTGCTTAACCCAGGCATGGCCTTTGGCATAAAGTGGGAGAGCGAATTCGGAAAACTTGCACTTACCCTGTTTCGCATTGTAGCCATGTTTGGTATTTCGTGGTACCTGATCAAAATGGCGGAACGAAACATGCATACGGGCTTTTTATGGTGCATGGGTTTGATTTTGGGTGGTGCGGTTGGTAATGTAATCGACAGTACGTTTTATGGTGTGTTGTTAGGCAACGCCCCCGCTGATGCACCAACCCCTTGGTTTCACGGCCAGGTAATTGACATGCTGTACTTCCCGATTTTTGAATTTGTTTGGCCGGATTGGGTGCCTTACCTGGGCGGTAAATACTTTGAATTTTTTAGTCCGGTGTTCAACATTGCCGATTCTTCCATCTTTCTGGGCGTAGTCACCATCCTGATCATGCAAAAGAAATTTTTTAAGGAAGTGCCCACCTCGAAAAAAGAAAATACGGAGACAACCTCAGAAAATGCTGATTCTTTAACGGCCGAATCCTCGCAAAACACCCCGCCAGCCGCTTAACCCAAGCATTTTCCTTACCCTGAAAATTAGCAGCGGTAACGGGTATTCTTATTACTTTTAGGGCTTAACTTATCGAACCCTAAACGTTTTTACGAATGTCAAATCCTTTGTTTTCCCGAAAACCCATGTCGGTGCTGATGGAAGAATCAGGCTCGAGCCATGGTTTAAAACGGACCCTCGGAAAATTTAACCTCATTGCACTGGGTGTTGGTGCCATTATCGGTGCCGGTATTTTCGTGCTTACCGGTCAGGCCGCGGCCGTCTATGCAGGTCCGGCCGTTACCCTTTCTTTTATTGTCTCTGCATTGGCCTGTGCATTTGCCGGATTGTGCTATGCCGAGTTTGCCGCCATGATTCCCATTGCCGGCAGTGCGTACACCTATGCATACGCTACTATGGGCCGCGGAGTGGCGTGGGTTATTGGTTGGGCATTAATATTAGAGTACCTCTTTGCCG
The DNA here is from genome assembly GCA_964419145.1 of uncultured Roseivirgaceae bacterium. Taxonomy (GTDB): domain Bacteria; phylum Bacteroidota; class Bacteroidia; order Cytophagales; family Cyclobacteriaceae; genus UBA2336. The sequence continues at coordinate 300,924 of CAYQOM010000001.1, forward strand.
GATCAACCGTTGCTGTTGGTTGGTCGGGCTATGTAGTAAGTTTTTTGGATAAGAACTTAGGCATTTCGTTGCCGCCCGAATTAGTGGCAGCAACCGGAACACGATTGATTCAAACTCCGGATGGATGGGAAGCTTACTCACCAGAATTGGCCAGCTCACTTCAAACAAAAGGAATTCTTGTGGATTCACTTCCACAAGTAACTACCTGGATGAACTTGCCGGCCATGCTGATTGTGTTTTTAGTAACGATATTATTGGTGCGTGGTATTAAAGAATCGGCAACCTTCAACAACATTGTGGTGGCTATTAAACTTACCGTAATCTTATTGTTTGTTGCATTCGGATGGGGCTTTATCAATTCTGATAACTGGGTTCCGTTTATTCCAGATAACACCGGCAGCTTTGGCGACTTCGGTATCTCAGGAATTTTCAGAGCATCCGCAGTAATCTTCTTTGCATACATTGGTTTTGATGCCGTCTCTACTGCAGCGCAGGAAGCAAAGAATCCGCAGAAGGATATGCCTTGGGGAATTTTAGGATCACTGCTGGTATGTACGGTTGTTTATATTCTGGTTGCACTTGTGATGACGGGTATTGCCAATTATACCGAACTGAACACTGCTGCTCCCATTGCCGTTGCGATCGACAAGGCTGGTGAAGGATTAAGTTGGTTAAGTCCGTTTATTAAGATTGGCGCCATTGCCGGTCTTACTTCCGTTATTCTCGTTATGCTGATGGGTCAAACCCGTATCTTTTATTCCATGGCAAACGATGGCTTGTTCTTTAAGTCTTTTTCAAACATTCATTCAAAATTCGGAACGCCTATTACTTCAACCATCATCACCGGATCGGTGGCGATGATTGCTTCGGGATTGTTGCCCATTGGAGTACTTGGTGAATTGGTTTCCATCGGAACGTTGTTGGCGTTTATCCTCGTTTGTGTGGGTGTGTTGATCCTCCGCTACAAAGAACCTAATTTGGTGCGTCCGTTCAAGACTCCGCTGTTTCCGGTTGTTCCTATTTTAGGTATCGTTTGTTGTGGGGGCGTAATGGCCTTCCTCAATCCGTTAACCTTTCTTATTGCATTAGGCTGGTTGGTGATTGGTGCGTTTATCTACTTCCTGTACGGAAGATTCCATGCACGATATTAAATTCAGTCTACTCAGAAAAACAAAATGCCGGAACAGATACCGGCATTTTTTTATTTCATCCCTTCAATAAAATATTATTCATACCTCAATGACTTTGCCGGATTAATGCGCGCTGTACGCAGCGCCTGAAACACCACACATAACAACGCTACCATCAGCGAAAGCGCACCGGCTGCTATAAAAATCCACACACTCAACTCAACCCGAAACGCAAATCCCTGCAACCACTGCGAAGCAAAATACCAAGCCGGGAAAATGGCCAACACCAACGCAATCAACACCAGCTTAGTAAACTCTTTCGAGAGCAGGTTGACCAAACTGAATTCCGATGCACCCAACACTTTGCGAATGCCCAACTCTTTGGTTCTCTTCTCGGCCGTAAAGGCAGCCAATCCAATCAATCCAAGCGAGGCAATTAAAATGGCCAGTACGGTGAATGTAGTGAACAAATTTCCCAAGCGTTGCTCACTGCGGAATAATGCATCAAAATCCTGATCAAGGAAAGAATATTCAAACGGTTCATTGCCGGCATATTGCTTCCATAAATTTTCTACCGTAGCAACAGTTTCCTGAGGATTACCATTAATCCGCACAGTAAGGTAATTGGCCGTTTCTGTATTCAAAAACATGGCTATCGGGCGAACATTGTTGCGCAATGTTTCGAAGTGGAAATCCTTCACCACACCAATAATCCGGTACGGTACACGTCCACCCCGATTGAATCCATACAAATCCTTACCAACCGCTTCCTTCCAACCCAGCTCATTCATGAGGGCCTCATTGATTACAATCGAAGCCGTGTCAGCAGGAAAATCTCTTGAAAAATACCTTCCCTCCACCAGGGAAAAGCCCATTGTTTCTACCTGATCGTAATCGGCAAAATACCGAACCACCAGATGATCTTCCTCTGAACCTTCAATGCGGAATGGACTGGCGCCCTCAGTATTTACCGAAGGAACAGAATTGGTATAGCTGGCCGCCACAACACCACTTTGTGTAGCGATAGCCTGCTTCAGCGGCTGCGCATTTGAACGCAGCTGACCTGTATTCGATAGCACCAGTACATTGTCACGGTTTAGTCCCAGATTTTTATTCTGTACATACTGCATCTGTTGAAAGATTACAGTAGTAGCGATAATCAAAACAATTGAAACCGTGAACTGAAAAACAACTAGTCCGCTGCGGATGGACCCACCCTTCATGCCTTCACGCACTTTTCCTTTCAATACTTCCGTTACCCGGAACGAAGTGAGGTAAAATGCAGGATAACTTCCGGCCACCAAGCCCACAACCAAAATCACCACCAGCAACATAATCAACAATTCAGTGCTCAACAGACTTTCAAAAAGAAGTTCCTTGCCGGCCAGTGTGTTGAAAAACGGAAGTAGTGCGTACACCGCACCCAGTGCCAATGTTGCGGCAATTAAACTGAACAGAAATGATTCGGCTAAAAACTGTGTGATCAGGTGACTGCTCAATGAGCCCAATGTTTTACGTAAGCCAACTTCCTTCGCGCGACCGGCTGAACGGGCCGTGGCCAGGTTCATGAAGTTGATACAGGCGATGATCAGAATGAAAACAGCAATCACGGAAAATAAATACACATACTGAATGTCGCCTTGTGGTTCAATCTCTGCTTGGTAATTGGAATGCAAATGAATATCCGTTAACGGAATAAGGGTATAGCCAAACTTGCTGCCTTGTTGCTTGAATTGCTCCAGCGACATGCCCATAAAACGCTCCACCTCCGGACCAATGTATTTGATCGTAAGTGCGTCTATCTTTTCTTTCACCACGACAGGTGAAGCATCCTTGTGTATTTTAAAGTACGTAGCAATGTAATTGTTCATCCAGATGGGATCCTGGAAGGTTGGCGCTGAAACACCCGAAAGAATTACCTCGAACCCAAAGTGTGCATTGGTGGGTGGATTTTGAGCGATGCCCGTCACCACATAGGTAGTAGTATCATTGCCCACCGTGAGAAGTTTACCCAACGCCTTCTCCTCTCCAAAAAATTTTTTTGCCGTGCGTTCGGTCAGTACTAACGTATTAGGCTCACGTAAAGCCGTTTGGGGGTTACCTTCCAGTAATGGAAAGCTGAAGAATGTAAAGAAGTTAGAATCCGCCAAAAATGCTTTTTCCTGCGTGAACGCGTTCTCGCCATACTTCATCACCACGCCATTGTTCTGCGCTACACGCACAACACTTTCCACCTCCGGCACTTCGTTGATGAGTGCACCGGCCATGGGCGGGCACGAAACAGCAACGGCAATTTCCTGGGCCGAAAGTTTGGCATCGAGGTTTACGCGGTAAATCAGGTCGGCATCGGGATGAAACCGGTCGTAACTCAGTTCATCCTTCACGTACAGGGTTATAAACAGGCAGGAAGCAATGCCCACCGTTAACCCCAACACATTCAAAAACGCGTAAAAACGCTGGCGGCTGATGTTGCGAAACGCAACCAGTAAGTAGTTTTTTAGCATAAGGATTGGGTTTCCCTTACGGGTTATAGGCTCTGAAACGAAGGTTTGGGGATAAGGTTTCGGGGAGCCGTACACTCATAGTGTTTAGTACCGCAGAGTCTCTGCGGAGATTCTACAGGAAAAATATTTCAACGCTTCCACATATATTTTTACGCACACTCTTTTGGTAAAAAAATTATTTAACTGAGTGCCCTAAGACTTACCTTTGTATTGATCAAATACTGTCTCAACATGGGAGTAAAATTTTTAAATACCCTACTGATAATCGCGTTTCTGTTCCAGTTAATCTCGTGTAGTAAAGATGATGTCAAGGTCAAGAATCAGATTACTGTAGGAAATAAAATCTATCCATTAGCAAAAGGGTACATCTTTAAAGCTGGTGGACCGATGTATAATGATGAAAATGAATATCTAGGTCAAATCTATAATATCTATTTAACAAGTGACGATGTTATCTATAACGATAATTATTCCTTCAGCCACAGCGGTGACGATGAGTTTCTCAGCATATCATTCTTGTCGTCTAAGGAAAATGAAATTGATGAGGGCAACTATATTTTCATGGATACAGACTATATAAGTAATTGCATTACTAACACACAAATTTATCTATACTGGAATTTTAATTCCGGAGTTAATCACGGAACGTTCTGGAACGCAACTAGCGGGGAGGCACATGTTGAGAAACTTGAATCAGGATACAAAATTAGTTTTTGGTTTACGCTTATCAGTGGCAGTACCCACGAAAAATGTCACGGAACATTTATTGGGCCTTATTATCCGTATCCTTAAATAATGATAAATGAAGGCCTACTCTAACCCCTTTGCCTTCATCAACGAAAACTCGCGGAACCTGCGCACCATGGCAATGCCAAAGCCGACCATGAGTACCAGCGTGCCCAGCCACAAAATATTTACCCACGGTTTTTCCATGGCTTTGATCACCACCCAATCTTTCTGACGGGTTTGGATGTTGAGGGTTAACTCGTCAGTTTGCGGATGTACATTCAGTAAAGAAATTTTCAATCCGAGTTCCGGAACAATGCCCGGTATAATGCCTCCACGCGATTGTGTGCCGATAATCAATACCGGGTCAGCAATGTAATCCTGTCGCTCCCCGCGCACGAGAATTTTTGCTTTTATCGCCACAAACGATGAATCCAACGGCTGCCCGCTGATTTCGAATACACGGGTTAAATCCTCAATCGTGGCGACATAGTCGTTGGCAAAAAATTGTGCGGAGCGCTTAATGCGCAACTCCTCCGCTTCACTCCAGTCTTCTTTCGCTTCCTCCGTCATGGGTGCGGAAACGTGGGTGTATAGATCAAGGGTGGCTTTTCGGTTTACATCGGGTGAGGCCATGTTACCGAAACGCGGATTGGCCTGCAGACGTGGATATTGAACAAACGCTACCTTGCCGTTCTTTCGGAATTCAATTTCATAAAAGGTGTTCTCCGGAAAAATTTCAAAGCGCTCGCCTTTCGCATACAGTTTCTTTCCTTCAAACTCAATGTCATTTTTGGCAACAACCACAAACGGATCATCGGTATATTCGATGTCGGATTTTTTTACATAACCACTTTTGTGTCGCGGTTCAATGCGTTCGCCCAGGTACTCAATTTCATAACCGGCCATTTCGCGTGGCTCGTGTACAAACAACAGCAGGTTTTCGCGGTTGAACTCTTCACTTAACTGACGCGAAATCAACATGCCCGTATTGTTGAGTGATACCACGGTAGAGTATCCGGATGAAAATAAAATGCCCACCAGCATCAACCCCACACCAATGTGCGCCACTGCACCACCGGAAAGTCCGGGGCTGGATTTTAAAACGGAAAATAAAATCTTTGCATTCGAAATAACCGTGAACAATCCGGAGAATAACAACAACGCATAACCGATGTTGCGCACACTGCTCACGTTAATGATAACCATGGTGGCCAGCAAGGCAATGGTGAACGGAAGAAACAACTGGTTCTTCAATTCCTTTTTATCGATTTTCTTCCACCAGAAAAATTGACCAATAGCGGAGAGGATACCAATCGCGATAGCAAACCAAAGTTGAAATTTAGAAAAGTACGTTACCTGATCACCAGGCAGTGCCATGTTTAACGACCCACCAAAAGCGGCACTGATTTGATTGAAAACCGGATAGGAAGTGGGATAGAGTACCTGTAAGCCCATTAAGCACAACACGGTTGCGCCAATGAAAATCCAGAACTCGCGCGAGTACGTAGAAGTCTCTTTTTGCGTTGATGGAATTTCTCTCCAACGGATAACCATGAATACGATTGACACGATCAGAAAGAAGAACAGGTAAAGCAACAACTGTCCGGAAAGTCCGAGGTCGGTAAATGAGTGTACCGATGCTTCCCCCAACACACCTGAGCGTGTTAAGAATGTAGAATACAAAATGAGAATGAACACCGACACCACCAGAATCATCGAAATCTTCAACGCGGTTTCACTATTCTTGTAGGTAATCATGGTGTGGATGGAGGCGATCAAAATCAACCACGGTACGTACACGGCATTTTCGACCGGATCCCAGTTCCAGTATCCGCCAAAGTTCAAGGTTTCATACGCCCAGTAGCCACCCATTAAAATTCCAAGACCTAATATCGCTCCGGCAAAAATCGACCACGGCAATGCAGGACGCACCCATTCGCGGTAGCGCTTCAACCAAAGCCCTGCAATACAAAATGAAAACGGAACAAGCGTTGCGGCAAAACCTAAAAACAAGGTTGGCGGGTGAATCACCATCCAGTAATTCTGCAACAACGGATTTAAGCCGGCACCATCTTGTGGAATGAAATCGGGTTGCACCGTAAAGATCGGATCGGGCATGGCATCGCGCAGCAAAATGAAAGGCGAACTGCCGATTTTCAATTCAAGTCCGGGAATTACAATGCCCAGAATCATAGAAGTAAGAAAGCTTTGAACGGCTGCGAATACCGTCATCACAGGACCTTCCCAGAATTTATTAGTAAGAATGATAACAATACCCAGCACCGCATGCCAGAACATCCACAGCAAGAAGCTTCCTTCCTGTCCGTTCCAGAACGTTGAAATCAAATAATGCGCTGGAAGTTTTTTATCGGAGTGGCTGTACGCATAGTAATATTCGAAGTAGTGATTTTTGATGATGATGAATAACGTTACTACGATACCGAGAACAGCCAGTGCATGTACATAGAAACCGATTCTGCCATTTAACAACCAGCCTGCCTTGCGATCGAGATCTTCAGTAACGGTGGCTTTGAAATAAGAAAAGAAAGCCACGAGTGCGGCCACAAATGAAACAATGACAAAAAAATGACCAAGGTTACCGATAAAGTAATGCACCATGTTGTATCAGGAAATTACGACTGAAGAAAAATTAAATACCTGCATTGATGGAATTCTCCTGGTATTTGGAAGGACACTTCAGCAGTATTTTGTCTGCATAAAAAGATTCGCCCTTGTAACTGCCAATCACCACCACTTTTTCAGAACGGGTAAAATCCTGTGGCATGGGTTCGTTGTAAAACACCTGTTGTTCTTTGCCTCCTTCATCTACCATGATAAATGAAAACGAAACCTTATCTGCACCAGGTTCAATGCCGATAACGTTTCCATCGGCATCCTTCTTCAATTCTCCTACTACGTGAATGCTTTTAGAATTACCCGTAGAGGCCAGCTGATAAGCCTCAGAAAAAGTAACGTACGTGCTGGCTTCGTTGGTTGACGATACAATAATGGCCACTGCTACGGCTATAATAACAATAATGAAGATGTGTGATTTTTTCATGCTTCTCCCCCGCTTAAAACTGCCCAAAATTAACCCAAAAACCCCGTAAAGCCAGTGATTTTTGTCAACCTGAAATTGGCCTATTTCTGCCCGTTTTCAAGCTTTTTTACCCTGCGGTCGAGCATAAAGAGGTAGGCGATCAGTCCCGCCAGCACAATGAGCACAATGCCCACCACCACATAAATTTTTCCTTCCGACCGCATGGTGTCGGCCATTTCTACCGGTTGTGCCTGTGCAGCAACAGCAATTGAAACGGTAAAAAGAGTAAGGAGAAGTTTCGAAATATTTTTCATGATTTATTGAATGCTTTTTTCTTCCAGCTTTTTAATGCGCACCCGAATGTTCACAATCCACAACCCAATTAGGAACCAGGCTATCACCGCGGGGTAAAATACAAGGCGCATGCGACTATCCAAATCATAGGCATTGAAGCCTGGATTGCCACCACTGCCCGGGTGCATGCTGCTGGTAAGGCGCGGTATGATGAAGATCAACGGGATCATCGCTGCAAAGGCAAAGATGTTATACACCGCACCCAGTCGGGCGCGTTGCTCTTCATTTTCAAGCGAACCTCTTAACACAAAATACGCCAGGTATACCAGCAACGCGATGGCTGCTCCATTTTGTTTTGGATCGCCATGCCAGGGAGAACCCCACGTGTAGTTGGCCCACAACATACCGGTAATCATACCCAATACACCAAACGCGGTACCTACGTGCGCGTACGTTACCGAATAGGTGTCAAAATCAGACAATGGATTGCGCAGGTAGCGAACAGCATGGTACACCGACATCATGTACAACAATACCATCCCAAACCACATCGGCACATGAAAATACAAGGCGCGCACGGTTTCATTCAAAATATTCAGTCGCGGCACGTCCATCAACAGTCCGGCTGTGTGCACATACACCAACAAAACAACGGCTACTATTTTTAACCAGGTCTTCATTTTAAATTCAGTAGGCAGTAGGCAAAGGGCAATTGTAGACTGCCTACTGGTTTTAACTGCGCCAAATATACGGGAACAAAATGTACCCCAACGCACCGGAAATACAATTAATGGCCAGCAGGTTTAACAACTCATCCGAACTGGCCGAAAGTTCCAATCCGTCCAACGCATTTTTTGTGGCCCGCACTGCCATCAACAAAATGGAAATCACCACCGGAAAACTCAACACCGCCATCAACACATTGCTGTTGTTTGCCTTTGCGGCAATACCCGAAATCAAACTCAGCGAAGTAGAAAATCCAACAGATGCCAACAGCAGCACCATAAAAAACGTAAGCTGATCCTGCACCGGATTGAAAATGAAAATCGAGAACAGTAAATAACCGGTAAGCGAAATCAGCCAACAGAGTAACGTGTTGTACAGAATTTTTGAAAGGATAATCTGCTGCGGGCTGGCAATCGTGTACAAATAAATGAATACACCCTTTTTCTCGCCAATAAAACTCTTGGCCACACTGTTCACTACCGAAAACAAAATGGTGAGCCAAAACAAGGCCGACCAGGTGGCAGGGCTGATGGAATTCTGCTTCAGGTTAAACGTGAGGTAACAGATAAAAATCAGGCTGAACAGGTAAAGCCCAAGCCCGGCTATAACCGACTTACGCCTGAGCTCCAGGATGAACTCTTTCTTCAGCAGTTGTACGATAATTCTGTTCAAAACCGGTAAAAACGGGGTTGCACAAGTTTATTGAAAATCGAGGCAAATTAGCGGTCGCAGCCCATAAATTATTAGTTTTGCACTCCTTTTACCATTAGAAATGAGTACAAAAAACAGGGCTTTAATCACAGGAGCTGCCGGATTTATCGGGTTTCACCTGAGCAAGCGGCTTTGTGCCGAAGGGTATGCCGTAACCGGCACCGACAACCTGAACGACTACTACGATGTAACGCTGAAACAATCGCGGTTAAACATCCTCAAATCGTTACCGAATTTTACGTTTGTTGAAGCTGATTTAACAGACAAAAAGAAAATTGACGCGCTGTTCAAGGAGCATCAATTTAAATACGTAGTAAACCTGGCTGCGCAGGCCGGTGTGCGCTACTCCCTCACCAATCCGTACGCATACCTGGAAAGTAACATGCACGGCTTTCTGAATATTTTGGAAGCATGTCGCCATAATAAAACAGAGCATCTTGTTTACGCTTCATCCAGTTCAGTGTATGGGGCCAATAAAAAGATGCCGTTCTCGGTTCATCACAATGTTGACCATCCACTCTCGTTGTATGCCGCTTCAAAAAAATCAAATGAATTGATGGCGCATACCTACTCAGCGTTATATAATTTACCAACAACGGGATTGCGTTTCTTTACGGTATACGGTCCGTATGGCCGGCCAGATATGGCGCTATTCATTTTTACGAAAGCGATTGTAGAAGGAACGCCTATTGATGTGTACAACCACGGAAAAATGTTGCGTGACTTTACCTACATCGATGATATTGTTGAAGGGATAACACGGCTTGTGCCGCTAACGCCAAAACCAAATCCAGGTTGGGATGGTCATCACCCCGATCCTGCCACCAGCTTTGCGCCCTACAAAATTTACAACATCGGTAATAATAAGCCGGTCCAACTGCTTCATTTCATTGAAGTGATTGAAGAGAAGCTTGGAAAAAAAGCCATCAAGAATTTTATGCCCATACAAGATGGCGATGTGCCTGAAACCTATGCCGATGTGGATGACCTGATGCGCGATGCAGGCTTTAAACCCGCCACCAGTATTGAAGAAGGCATCGGAAAATTCATTGAGTGGTACACGGAATACTATAAAATCAAGAAATAAAATTTTACATGGAAAAAATCGGAATTATCGGATTAGGATACGTTGGTCTGCCCCTGGCTGTTGAATTCGGTAAGGTGATGGATGTTGTTGGCTTTGACATCAACAAAGAACGTATTGCAGAATTAGAGAAGGGCCATGACCGCACGCGCGAAGTGGAAGACCGTGAACTGAAAGCCGCAACCAAACTTACCTTCTCACATGACCTGAACGACCTGAAATCAGTAAACTATTTCATTGTAACCGTGCCCACACCGGTTGATGAATACCGCAAGCCTGATTTGCGTCCATTACAAAGCGCCAGCAAAACAGTAGGCGCGGTAATCAAAAAAGGTGACATCGTGATTTATGAATCCACGGTTTATCCGGGCTGTACCGAAGAAGATTGCGTGCCGATTATTGAACAGGTGAGTGGCCTGAAATACAATGTTGATTTCTTCTGCGGCTATTCACCTGAGCGCATTAACCCCGGTGACAAACTGCATCGGGTTACCACCATTAAAAAAGTTACCAGCGGAAGCACCCCTGAGGTGGCTGAAAAGGTGGATCAACTCTACCGTAAGGTAATCCAGGCTGGTACGCACAAAGCCTCTTCAATTCGAGTGGCCGAAGCAGCAAAAGTTATTGAAAATGCACAGCGCGATATCAACATCGCCTTTGTAAATGAGCTGGCGCTGATTTTTGATAAAATGGGTATCGATACACACGAAGTGTTGGAAGCGGCCGGAACGAAGTGGAATTTTCTTCCCTTCAAACCCGGATTGGTAGGCGGACATTGCATTGGTGTCGATCCATATTACCTCACCTACAAGGCAGAAAGTATGGGGTATCATCCTGAAGTTATTTTGGCAGGTCGAAGAATCAATGACAACATGGGCGCGCACATTGCCGGTAACGTCATCAAGCTGATGGCAAAAAATCAGCTACCGGTTTATGGAGCCGATGTACTGGTGATGGGCATTACCTTCAAGGAAAACTGTCCGGATATCCGAAACAGCAAGGTGGTTGATGTAATCAACGAACTGAAAAGCTACGGAACCAATGTAGACATTTACGATCCGCAAGCCGACAACGAAGAAGTAAAACACGAGTACGGATTATCGTTGGTCGACAAACTTTCAAAAAAATACCACGCCATTGTTTTAGCTGTTGGTCATGATGAGTTTAAGTCGCTCGACTGGAGCGTCATCAAACAATCCAACACCGTAGTGTATGATGTTAAAGGGTTTCTCGACAAATCAATTACTACCTCCCGACTTTAATGAAAAAACCTGGCGGCAAAATTTTAGTAACAGGAGGCGCAGGTTATATCGGTGCGCATACTGTGGTCGAGCTGATCAATTCAGGTTACGAACCTGTCATTGTAGATAATCTTTCCGCCAGCGATAAAACCTTGCTTGCCGGTATTCAGCAAATAACGGGTAAGGCCATCAGTTTTCATCAGGGCGATTGCCGCGACAAGAACTTTCTTCAATTTGTATTTAAAACACAAGGTCCGTTTACGTGCGTGATGCACTTTGCTGCTTTTAAATCTGTTGGCGAATCCGTACAAAAGCCATTACTCTACCATCAAAACAATGTGGGCTCATTGCTTACTTTGTTGGAAGTAATGGAAGAAAACGGTGTTAAGGATATTATTTTTTCTTCCTCCTGCACCGTGTATGGTCAACCCGATACCATTCCGGTTGATGAGCGTGCGCCATTCAAACGTGCTGAGTCTCCTTATGGTGCTACCAAACAAATCTGCGAACGCATTCTTGAAGATGTGCATCACACAGGCATTCGCACCATTTCACTTCGCTATTTCAATCCAATCGGGGCACACCCCAGTGGCTTAATAGGTGAGTTACCGATTGGCGTTCCAAATAACCTGGTGCCTTTCATCACGCAAACCGCCATTGGACTTCGAAAAAAATTAACCGTTTTCGGTAACAACTATAACACACCGGATGGCTCGTGTATCCGTGATTTCATTCATGTGATGGACCTGGCCGAAGTGCATGTAAAAGCGTTGGAGTACTTAGCGAACGATACACGTAAAAACGTTTATGACGTGTTCAATGTAGGCACCGGAAAAGGCGCTTCTGTATTGGAGTTGGTTAATACGTTTATCCGGGCTACCGGTGCCAAACTTCCGTTTGTAATCGGTCCGCGCAGGCCGGGTGATGTAGAGAAAGTGTATGCTGACCCCACACGTGTTAATAACACATTGAAATGGGAGGCCCGCTATTCTATGGAGGACGGCCTAAAACATGCCTGGGCGTGGGAGCAAAAGCTTCATAAAAGCCAGTAACTTTAAGGGTGCAAATTCCTTTTCAGAAACTTGATGCGCAATACACAGCTATCCGATCAGAAATAGATCAGGCGATTACGGCTGTGTTGACAAAAGCACAGTTTATTGGTGGCGAACCCGTAAAGCAATTTGAACAGGCTTTTGCGGAAAAACTTTCTGCAAAACACTGCATCAGCACGGGCAATGGAACCGACTCACTCTTCCTGATTTTAAAAGCACTAAACCTCAAAGCAGGTGATGAGGTTATCACTCCAGCTTTCAGTTGCATTCCTTCTGCAGAAACCATTTCGCTCACAGGCGCTACACCCGTCTTTTGCGATGTGGATTCGCGCTACTACACGATTGATCCCGAACAAGCAAAAAAGAAAATCACTTCAAGAACGAAAGCTGTTATAGCCGTGCATTTGTACGGTCAGGCGGCACCGGTTAATGAGCTAAAAAAAATCTGCGATCAACATAATTTGGTTTTGATTGAAGACTGTGCACAAGGTCACCTCACCAAAGATGGTAACGTTTATGCAGGAACAGTGGGTGTTGCCGGGGCATTCAGTTTTTATCCTACAAAAAATCTTGGCGCGTATGGCGATGCAGGCTGCATTATAACTTTCGATTCATCACTGGCAGAACGTGTACGCAGGTTACGCAATCATGGCGCTTTGGTTAAAGATGATCATGAACTGGAAGGAACGAATAGCCGTATGGATACCCTGCAGGCAGCTATCCTCAACGTTAAGTTAAATTACCTGGAACAATGGAATGCAAGACGTCAGGAAATTGCGCGTAACTACAGGCAACAGCTTGGTGATGTTTCTCAAATTCAATTGCCAGCCGAACGACCACAATCAATACATACCTATCACTTGTTCTGCATCCGTACGAAACAGCGCGAAAACCTGCAAAAATACCTGGCTGAGCAGGGCATTGAAACGTTGATTCATTACCCTAAGGGACTTCCCTATACACCTGCATATAAACACCTGAATCACTCGAAACAGGATTTTCCGGTTACGGCTTCCCTTCAAGATGAGGTGCTCTCACTTCCGCTTTACCCTGAACTAACAGATCAGGAAATAAGCTTTGTTGCCGAAAGGATACGCCAATATTTTTCCAAATAGCATACCCGCCACACCCTATTATCCTTAATTTTACCCATCTCACTGGGATATTATGATCAATCCTCTCGCCAGCGCGGTAACCTCTTTTGTGATCTCTTTTCTGATCATACCGGTGATTATTAAATACTCTTTGGAAAAGAACCTGGTGGACATACCTGGTCGCAGAAAAATCCATAAGAAGGTAACGCCATCCATGGGCGGCATCGCCATCTTCATTGGCTTTTTTGTGGCTTCACTAATCTGGATTGATATTTCGCATTGGCGAGACATTCGTATGATTCTCATCGCCTTGTTCATGGTTTTTTTTATTGGCGTTCGTGATGACCTGGTGCCTCTCAGGCCCAGCATGAAACTGATGGGACAGGTAGTGGCGGCAACCATTCTTGTCTTGTTATTTGACTTGCGTTTGAAATCGATGTACGGGCTTTTAGGCATCTACGAAATTCCGCTTGCCTTAAGCTACCTCGTTACGGTTTTTACCATCATTGTTATCACCAACTCATTTAACCTCATTGACGGACTGGACGGACTGGCCGGAACCGTGGCAAGCATTTCGCTCCTTGCCTTCGGCATTTGGTTCCTGCTTATAGGCGATACGGTTTTTGCCATATTGGCCTTTTGTATGGTGGGCTCCCTTGTTGCCTTTCTGATTTTCAACTGGGAACCTTCAAAAATTTTCATGGGCGATACCGGTGCACTAGTGGCCGGCATGATGCTCTCCATCATGGCCATTTATTTCATCAATATCAATTTCAATTTGCCTGTTGACCATCCCTATCGTTTTTCAGGTACAGTGGCAACCGCGGTGTGCTTCATCATTATTCCGTTGGTGGATACCATGCGGATTTTTATTCTTCGCATTAGCCGCGGACAATCACCCTTTACACCTGATAAGAGTCACATTCACCACAGCATTATGCGACTCGGATTAACACATGGCAAAACGACTATCCTGCTGGGCATAGTTCAACTTACCTATATTACATTGGCTGTTGTGCTGCGTAAGTTGGATGGAAACTACATGCTACTGGGCGTGATCGGTCTTTCTGTTTTGTTAAGTGTTATTCTTGATCGGCTGATGGTCGTTCGTCTGAACAAAGATGAGCGTGGGGATCAGGAGTAAAGTTGTATTTTTGAGCCTTTATTAGGTTATGGAAGAACGCATTCATACGTTACGCAAGGAAGTGGAAGCCTGGTCGGCAGGAGACAAAGCCGCTGTGGAGCAGTTTCGACTGAAATACATCAGCAAAAAGGGATTGATTCCTGAGCTCTTTGAAGAGATGAAAAAGATGTCCCCGGAAGAGAAGAAAAAGGTGGGCAAAATTCTAAACGAACTAAAGCAGGCAGCCGAGCAAAAACTTCAGGCCATGACGGAGGCGCTGGAAAGTTCCGCTTCTGCCAACTACGATCTCGACCTTACGTTACCGCCAGTTCCAAACAAGGTAGGCAACCAACATCCGCTTACACTGACAAGAAACCGCATCATTGAAATATTTGAACGACTGGGTTTCAATGTTGCCGATGGACCTGAAATTGAAACGGATTGGCACAACTTCTCAGCGTTAAATTTCCCGGAAAACCATCCGGCACGCGAAATGCAGGATACGTTCTTCATTGGAAAAAATCCGGATGTATTGCTGCGCACGCATACATCCAATGTGCAAATCCGATTAATGACTAATCAGAAGCCACCACTGCGCGCCATTATGCCGGGCCGCGTGTATCGCAATGAAGCGATCTCTGCGCGTGCCCATTGTTTCTTCCACCAGGTAGAAGGTTTATACGTTGATCGAAATGTTGGTTTTGCTGATTTAAAACAGACGCTCTATCACTTTGCTAAAGAGATGTATGGCAAAGATATCAAGATTCGTTTCCGCCCTTCGTTCTTTCCGTTTACTGAGCCCAGTGCAGAGATTGATATTTCCTGTTTGATTTGTAAAGGTTCAGGCTGCAACGTGTGTAAACATACAGGCTGGGTAGAGATTGCCGGCTCAGGCATGGTGCACCCAAATGTGTTGCGCAACTGTGGTATTGATCCGGAAGAATTTACCGGTTTTGCATTTGGCATGGGCATTGAACGCGTTACCATGTTGCGTTACCAGGTAAATGACTTACGATTATATTCTGAGAATGATATCCGGTTCTTGAAACAGTTTCATTCCGTGATCTGATTTGATCATTTAATCCCACTGCTCATTTTATAGTTTATGAACGTAGAGAACATCAAAACAATAGGCATCGCAGGGGCAGGCACGATGGGGCAGGGCATTGCGCAGGTATGTGCCTCTGCGGGCTATCGGGTAGTGCTGTATGATGTTGCAGAAACGCAACTTGCGAGCGCAAAAAATCTGATTCTAAAATCGCTACAGGTTGCCGTTGAAAAAGGAAAGCTGAAAGCGGATGAGTCCAGCCAGGTGTTATCACGCATACAGTTTCAACCGGATATAAACCAACTGAAAGCCGACCTGATTATTGAAGCTGCGCTGGAAAAACTGGACATCAAAAGGGAGTTATTCATCAAGCTGGAGGCGATCAATTCCGAATCTAGCATCATCACCACAAACACCTCCTCCATTCCGGTAACGCAAATTGCATCGACATTAAAACACCCACAGCGATTTGCAGGTTTGCATTTTTTTAACCCTGCACCCATCATGAAATTGGTGGAGATTATTTCAGGCGTAAATACCGATGCCGAAACAGTTGATACCTTAAAAGTTTTTTGCCAAAAACTGGGAAAAACTGCGGTACTGGCAAAAGATTCTCCGGGGTTCATCGTTAACCGTGTGGCAAGACATTACTATGTGGAAGCGTTGAAACTGCTGGAAGAAAACGTAACCGACATTCAAACCATCGATACGCTAATGAAAGCATCAGGCTTTAAAATGGGACCATTTGAATTAATGGATTTGATTGGTGTGGATACCAACTTTTCAGTAACCACTTCAATTTATAATGCCTTTCACCAGGATGCGAAATTCAGGCCAAGCCTGATCCAGCAACAAAAAGTTGATGCCGGCCATCATGGACGGAAAAGCGGGAAGGGGTTTTATGATTACACGAAAAAATAACAAAACCGGATCGTCATTGCGAGGGAGGAACGACCGAAGCAATCCCAAGCTGGGCTTAGTGGGTATAATCTTATTTGCCTTTCTCCTCTCCTGCTCAAACGAACTATTCGACAGTCCCATTCCTGAAGCCATCTTTCAGGATATTGTCATTAATGTCTCAAACCCCGAATACAACAACCTGAATACACTTGGCTATGTATACATTGGTGGTGATGCGGGTGTACGGGGAATTATTCTATACAAAGAAAACACAAGCACCTATCGTGCTTTTGAACGCAACTGCTCCTATCAACCTAATGATGCCTGTGCTACGGTTGATGTTCACATTTCCACACTTTTTATGCAAGACTCGTGCTGCGGTTCAACCTTTGCTTGGGACGGAAATCCAACCGGTGGCGTAGCCTGGAGGCCATTACGTCAGTATGAAACTTTCATAAATGGAACGGAGTTGACGATAACGGACGAGGTTATCAATTAATCCATCAACTTCTCAATCAGCGCGTCAATGGTAATGCCTTCCGCTTCAGCTTTGAAATTGCGTACAATGCGGTGACGTAACACCGGCTTGGCAATGGCACGCACATCTTCCATATCAGGTGAGTATTTTCCGTTGAGTAACGCATTGCACTTGGCGCCCAATATTAAAAACTGAGAAGCCCGTGGACCTGCGCCCCATTCTAAATATTCGTTGGCCATCGGTGATGCTCCCGCTGTGTTCGGGCGGGTTTTGTTGGCTAACCGAACCGCATATTCAATCACGTTATCAGGTACCGGTACCCTGCGTACCAGGTGTTGGTACTCCATAATCTCTTCAGCCGAAAGAATTTTATTTACCGTACGCGGTTCATCCGTAGTCGTGCTCTTTACCACTTCAACTTCATCGGCAAACGAAGGATAGGTGAGTTGGATATCAAACATGAAGCGGTCGAGTTGGGCCTCAGGTAGTGGATAGGTTCCTTCCTGCTCAATTGGGTTTTGGGTAGCCAGTACAAAAAACGGCCTGGGCAGTTCATAGCGTTGCCCTCCAATGGTTACAGCATACTCCTGCATCGACTCCAGCAGCGCAGCTTGTGTTTTGGGCGGTGTTCGGTTAATCTCATCAGCCAATACAATGTTGGCAAACACGGGGCCCTTCACAAATTTGAAGTTGCGCTCCTTGTCCATGGTTTCGGCACCTACAATATCCGAAGGCATTAAATCGGGGGTGAACTGGATGCGTTTAAATTGCAAGTCGAGGGCAGTGGCAATGGTGTGTACCAACAAGGTTTTGGCCAATCCGGGTACGCCTACCAACAGCGAGTGGCCCTGGCAAAAAATGCCGGTGAGTACAAAGCGTACCACTTCATCTTGTCCAATGATTACTTTGGAAATTTCTTTTGAAAGATTCTTATAGGTTTGCGCCAGTGCATCGGCTGCTTCAACATCAGAAGAAAATCGGCTCATACGTTCGTTCAAAATTCAACAGTTCAACAATACGGGTTACGCACTTTATCTTTGAATGCAGCCCTTTCAAAGGTAACGTTCCGGCTTAAGCAAAGGCTTACTTTTTACACGAACGAACGTCACTCATCCAATATACCACAATAATTGTAAGACGGATCAATACTGATGAACACATCCTGCCGGGCTTTATCGAACCACTTTTCAAGTGCCTGGTTCTGTTTTTGATTTAACGTGGCGTTTTGGATGCGCTGCCAATCGTCTTTCAGCGATGCCTGGTGAGGTGCCGTACGCGATTTATAATACAGAATACGAACGGCTTCTTTTCCAGTTTCGGTGCGGTACACCAACGGCTTGGAAATTTTACCAACCTCCATGGAGTCTATGGCAAAGAAAACCACTGGGTCAAGTTCATCAACCGCTATACGAGTTCCTCCGTCCGCATCAACAAAAAAACCTCCATTTCCCTTTGTCTCTACATCGTCCGAATGTTCTTTTGCTGCCTTTTGAAAAGTCATTTCATCTTTCTCAACAATTGCCCGGATGCTATCAAGAAAGTGCCTGGCTCTGTCCAAATCTTCTGCCGATGGCGTGGGCGACATCAGGATGTGGCGCGTGTTGTATTCATTACCCCTTCGCTCAATCAATTGAATGATGTGAAAACCGAAAGCCGTTTCTACCGGCATGGAGATTTCACCGGGTTTCATTTTGAAGGATGCCGCTTCATATTCGGGCACCATCATACCACGACCAACAAATCCCATCTCACCGTTGTTTGATGTTACACTGGGGTCAGCAGAATACTTTCGTGCCAGTTCATTGAAGTTTTCTCCGCCTAAAATCCGATCGCGGATTTCCATCAACTCACGCTTGGTAATCTCCTTCTGGCTTTCACTTACTTCGGCAATCTTTACAATTTGAGCAACTTCTGCTTCAGCTGAAAAGTAAGGCAAACTGTCTTTCGGTATGCGGTTGAAAAACTTTCGTACTTCATTGGGTGTAACCGCAATGTCCTTAGTGATTACATTCTGCATTTCATTCACCACCATTTGCTCGCGTATCTGATCGCGCAATTCTATTTGAATCTGCTCAAGCGTTTTACCGAATTTATTCTCCAGGTCAACCGGGGAGCCACCATACTGCGCCAGGATCATTTCCATTCTGCGCCTGGTATTGGCATCCACGTCCGAATCGGCCACCACAACCGAATCAATTTCGGCCTTGGCCATCATCAGCTTGTTACGAAGCAGCATGGCCAAAAACTGGCAGCGCACTTCGGGCGAAGAGTTTCCGCCATTGGAAACATACTCCAGAAATGCCTTATCCAATTCAGATTTTAACACAATGTAGTTGTCGACTTTTGCAATGATCTTATCCACTACAAAACCTGTTTCTTCATCTTGTGCCAAAGCTGAAGTACTGAAAAACAGTACCATCAAAACTGTATAAATAAATTGCCGTCTCACTGTATCGTTACTTAATAATTTCAAATTCCTTTTCCAGTATCGCTGTGCTATAGATTTCATCTTCCAGTTGCTTAGCCAGTGCAACTTTGCGTTTGTTCAAAATAATGGTCCGTATATCATCCCGTACGAATTCCAACGGTGAAATATTGTCAGAAATGCGGTATTCTTTCACCCGAAGAAAATACAAATACGCATCATCTGATGTTTCATAGTACGGGTTTGCTTTTAAAAACTGGATTTTATTTGGAATCTCCACCAACGGAGAGTTCTTCACCAATTCATCGAACACCATCCAGGTGGAGTCGACCAAATGATAGGCCGTTGAAAAACTCAGGCAATAGGATTTGAGCTCGTCCTGATCTTTTTCCTTGGTGGAGAAAATCAGGTCTTTGATCTTGTTGGTTCGTGGGGCAGTTTTTGGCACTTTAATAAATGTTGCCCTTACGATGTTCTGTTTAAGAATAAAGTTGTCAAGGTTATCCTTATAGTATTGCTCAATTTCGGGTGCGCTAATGGCGGTATCCAGGTTTTGCTTGATATAAAATGCCTGGTATTCGTAGGCAATCAGGCTATAGCGATAATCCAGAATTTTTCGTTCCACTTCAGCCTCATTGATGTCGATTTTTCGGGCTGCTTCCTGAAGCAACAGTTGCTTGCGAATCCAACTGTTAATATAGGCCTCCATGCGCACCGTGCTGTCTTCTCGGGTAGCTCCGATGGGTACAATTCCCGCCAGTTCATCTTTGTATAAAAAAGCACGGTTTACGCGGGCAACCGGTATGCGCTCAGGATCCTGCGTTGTGGTCTCTTTCTTAAATTGAATAAGATCACACCCACCCAGCAGTAGCATGCCCGCCACACTAAGACCGAACCAACTTTTTATAAATATGTTGTTTCCCTTTCTCATTAATCTTAACCGTGTACTTCTTTTTAAGGTCATCAATCCACTTTTTCTCCAGGTAAGCCTGATAATCGGCTATTACCGAAGCCCGGGCCTCCTCAAAGGTCATAGGCCCTGGGGGTACGCGTTTCAAAATCCGCACAAGGTAATACATTCCATTGTTTTCTGCGGGGTGTAGACCCTCCGCCCAGGGTATTTTAGCCAATACGGGCCGGTCATCCTTTTGAAACACTCCAGTTTCCCTTCTGGCCTTCCTGGATTTTATCAATTCTTCAATTGCGGCCGAATCGGATATGGCAAGGGCTTGTTTAATCAGTTCCAACGGCTCTGCTGAAGTCGCTGAATACAAATCAGCTGAAACGCGTTCTTCGGCTACGTATTTACCTGCATGCGCATCAAAATAGTTGCGCTGACCGATGGAGTCTTCGCTGGCTTTATTCCATACTTCTCTTTCCATTATGTCGAACAAGAGAATGCCCTCGTAATATTCGCGCAATAAAAATTCGTAATCCGGATTGGCACGTACCAGTTGTTCTTCATACGATTGGTTGATTTCCGATTCCACAAATAAATCGTATAACTGACCGATATACTGTTGTGGTGTAGTTTGTGTTGCGCGCTGTTGCTGATTGACATAGGTTACAAACTTCGCTGCTGAAACCGGACTGGATTTCAGGCTGAAAAGGGTTTCATTTCCGGTCCATGCGGTAGTACTCCATTTTCCTTTGGTTAATGATGTATCGGCTCGAGCAAAAATTTTTGTTTTCACATCCACATTTTCCTTAAACGTCATTTCCTTTTTCAATCGCTCCACCAATGCCTTACGCGAGACCTGTACGCGTTCATCGCGCTGCACGCGGGTCTTTAGCGATGCTGATAATTCTTCAAATGAGGGTAACGGAATTTTTTTCTCCAGTCGCACAATGTGCCACCCGAAAGCTGTTTTAAACGGATCGGAAATTTCGCCTGGGGTCTGCATGGAAAATGCTACGGCATCAAACTCCGGTGCGGCATTCATGGCCCCTACGCCAAACGGACGTAAACGACCTCCATTGTTTTTTGAGTTACCATCTTCAGAATATTGACTGCACAATTCTTCCCAAGAAATACCACCTTTCACTTGATCATAAATTTCAAAAATTAAATTTCGCGATGCGGTTTCATCACGATCACCACCGGTGCGAATCATAATGTGCGACACTTCCACTTCACCACGTGCCGGCTTTCTATCTTCAACTTTTACCAGGTGATATCCAAAACGCGTGCGCACCGGGCCCACTACATCGCCCGGCTTACCCGTATAGGCAGCCGACTCAAACGGATATACCATTTGCATGGCCGTGAAATAGCCGAGGCTACCTTTGTTGGTTCGTGCTGATGGATCTTCGGAAAGGCTGGCAGCCAGCGTGCCAAAATCTTCACCTTTCACTATGCGGTCTTTAATTTCTTTAATGCGATTAAATGCCTTCAACGTATCTTCCGGTGATGCATCTGGCCCCACATTGATAAGAATGTGCGAAGCTTTTACTTCCTCCTTTAACCGGTTGTAGGTCATGAGCACCAAACTATCCAGCATTTTGCCTTCGGGCAGATAAGGCCTGCGTAACTCGTCTTTATACGTGCTGAATTCTTTTACAAATGTTTGGGTCGTGTCGTACCCGCGTGTACGCGCTTCTTCCACCTTGAGTTTAAAATTCACAAACAGATCCAGGTATTCATCAACCTTGGCGCGCGAATAAAACTCGGGTTGATTCTGATGATTTTTGTTGTAGAGGTAGATAAACTCCTCTACAGGCACCGCTCTGTTATTTACAGAAAATAAAACCAGTGGCTTTTGCACTTTGCTTTTTTTCTGAGCCAGTACTGGCAGTAATAAAAAAACGGAAAGAACTGTTACAACACTTCTCAGGGACATAACGAATAACTATGGATTATTTGAACTGAACTTTCTTGGACAAACGACAAATATTTTTTCCATCGGCCTGTTCGTACTCAATGCGATCCATGATGGACTTTACCAACCGGATGCCCAGGCCACCTTTTCTTTTTTCGTGAATGATGTTGCCCAGATCGGGCTCATGAAAACGGTTTATATCGAATACGGAGCCATCGTCAATAATTTCAAATACCAACGGCTCACCTTTATCGGCAATAACATGAAGCTCAAACATTTCATCCGGATTGCAATGATGGGCATGGATCATCAGGTTGGAACACATTTCATCAATGGCCAGCACCACTTCACTGATGTCCAGATCAGACACGCCATGCTTTGTCAGCGACACGCGCACAAAATCCCTTACCCCTTTCAGGTTCTCAATACTGCATCCAACTTTATACACGTACTTCATGACACCTTTCGCTTAGCCTCATCCTTCGTCTGCACAATGGTGAGTAACTCACTCAAGCCCAATATCTCAAACGTATTCAACACCTTATCGTTCATCGCAAACAACACCATTTGAATGCTCTTATCGCTAAATTCTTCTATGTATGACATGAATACGCCCAAACCTGCTGAGGAAATGTATTCCAGGGCGCTGCAATCGATCAGGATTTTAGTGAAGCCTTCCCCCACGCTTTTCGCGATGGTCAAATCCAATTCAATGGATGAACTGGCGTCAATTTCACCGATGGGGACAATAATGTCGGCTCCTTCTTCCTGAATTCTTTTAATCTGAACCATGTCTTTAACGTTTATTATTCATTTTAGTTCCATTCACCATGATGCACGCGTTACCTGAATTTCACAATCATCGTGGTGTAGTCGTCATTAATATTTTCCGTTCCGGTAAATTCATACAAGCGGTTAATCAGGTGTTCCTGTATTTCACGTGCTGAGCGATCTTTCACTTCCAGCAGCGTTTCCAGTAAGCGATCATAACCATACTCATCGCCCTTCGAATTTTTTGCTTCAGTTATCCCATCGGTATACAGCACCATAATATCGTTGGGTTGATAGCCAAACGCATGTGCTTCAATAAATTTTGCGTAGCCTTTGTTTCGCACCATACCCAACGCAACGCCCTTGTCTTTCAAATACTCGGCTGTACTGCGCGAGGCACTGAAATACAACACGGGGCAATGGCCGGCACGGGAATAGTTAACCTTCTTCTCTTCAGTATTGATGATGAAAAACGTAGCCGAGATAAATGAACCGCGTTCCAGGCAGTTTGCCAGCGCCTGGTTTGACCGGATCATGAATTCTTCAGGCTTTATGCAGTTCTGCGCCAGGCTGTGGAAAATTCCCTTCATTTGCGACATGTGAAAAGCGGCCGTTGTTCCTTTTCCGGATACGTCTGCTACAATCAAGGCCGACTGCGTATCACTTGTGCGCAAGGTGTCATAATAATCGCCCCCTACTTCATCGGCCGATTCAGAGAAAGCGGCTAACTCAAAATCATCATGTCGATCCAACACCTGCGGCAGCAAACTTTTCTGTACTGTCTTCGCGATTTTTAATTCCTCTTTATAACGTTCGCTTTGCAGCGCTTCTTCCAGCAAGCGGAAGTTCTCGATAGAGATACCGGCCTGGTTGGCAAACGTGGAAACGATCTTGGTCATTTCTCTATTAAAACCATCAGCCAGTTCTTTCAGCAGTGCGAGTGTACCAATGTTTTCTCCTTTAACATAAATTGGAAAAGCGAGAATGGAGCGAAAACGCGACCCGCGTAACGAACCCAAATGCTTTGAAAGATTTTTAGTCTTATCCTGGCTCTGATCGAGGATTCCTGTAACATGTTCCTTTCGTAAATGAACAATAATTTCATTCGCCTCCTTCTCAGAAATGTGATAGGTGAATAACCGGTGATCATGATCGTTGTTCTTAATCTCCAGCCAGGCCGCATCAGCAAACACGGTGCTCACCGAAGTTTCCAATAAGATGTTGTACACACTTTCTTCACTCTGCTCGGTTTGAATGGATTGACTGATACGCTGAAAGTTTACTACTTCTTCCAGCTTCTGTTCGAATACGGAAGTGGTGGGCAGGTTGAATAAAATTACCAGGAAGGAAAAGATGCTGTATACAGCAACAAAAATGAAGAGCGATTGAAAAAAGATATGCGACCGGTGATCCACAAATCCACGGGCCTCCCCAAATGCAGTGATGGCTTGTGAGTTGGCGGTATAGAACAGGTACATCACATAAAAAATGGCAAGCAGCAATAACAACAGGCTCGTCCACTTTTGCCTGAAGTTGAGGTAAGCCACCCATTTCATGTTGGCTGATAGAATCAATCCGGTAACGATCAACACGCCCAACAATACATTGTACACCCAATCGGCATCGGGTAACTCCAGGCTGTTGTACACGAGGGCAACCATCAATCCGGTCTCAAAGAAATTCCAAAGGCGCAGCAGCCACTTGGATTTTTGATACAGGATCAAACGCTTCCATACGGTGTAGGAAGCCATCAAAAATCCCGAAATCAAACCGAGGCTGATGATGTAGTTAGCCTCTACATAAATGAATAGGTTGGTGAGTTTGGCGGTGCCCGGTAAATAATCAATTAACCGGAACAACAAGGAGATAACAGTGACCACCAAACCCGTGGCAAACACCCGCCACAACAAGTCAACAAAGTTGAGTTGCTCATCGCGATCGATGCGGAACTTGTAGAAATAATAAAGTGAAACCAGAAAGATGTTGAAGAGCACACCAGGCAGCCAGGTAGGTAAATCGGGCTCCAGGTTGCTGCGTACGCTAAACACCACCGACAAGTCAACAAACAGCAAGGCCACCCAGGTAATACCTGCTATTAAAAACAGCAAACGGGTTAAGGCCTTCAGGCGCATGGAATCAATCTATAAAAGTTCGCGTCTATAGGGTTGAGGCTTGGGTAGTAAAGCAAAAGGCCAATCTGGTAATGATTGGCCCTGCAATTATAGCGAAATTTGACTGATTTCAGCCCTTTCCCTGTGCTACTTACGGCTATAATTCGGAGCTTCGCGGGTAATGGTTACGTCATGCGGATGGCTTTCTATAAACCCGGCACTGGTAATTTTAACAAAGCGTGCCTTTTTTAAAGCCTCTATGTTTTTGGCTCCGCAATAGCCCATTCCGGCCCGAAGGCCACCCATCATCTGGTACAAGACTTCGGAAACCCGGCCTTTGAATGGAACCCGACCTGAGATCCCTTCCGGAACAAGTTTTTTAATATCGTCTTCTACGTCCTGGAAATAACGGTCTTTAGAGCCGTCTTCCATGGCCTCAATAGAACCCATGCCGCGGTAGCTCTTGAACTTCCGTCCCTCATAAATAATTACATCTCCGGGTGCCTCCTCGGTTCCAGCCAGCATGGATCCGATCATCACGCTATCAGCTCCAGCCGCGATTGCTTTTACCATGTCGCCCGAGAAGCGGATGCCCCCATCGGCAATTACAGGAATACCTGAACCCTTTAATGCATTGGCAGCCTCATACACAGCCGACAACTGCGGCAAGCCTACACCGGCCACCACGCGGGTAGTACATATGCTTCCCGGGCCCACACCAACTTTCACCGCGTCAGCACCGGCTTTGGCCAGCGCTTTTGCTCCTTCACCGGTGGCCACATTGCCCACAACAATATCTAATTCAGGGTATTTTCGTTTCACGCGTTTGGCGGCTTCCAAAACACCTTTAGAGTGGCCGTGAGCAGTGTCAATGGTGATTACATCAACACCCGAGTTCTTTAAGGCATCCACGCGGTCCAGAATATCGGGGGTAACCCCAACAGCAGCGCCTACGCGAAGTCTACCGAATTTATCCTGACAAGCATTGGGTTTGTTTTTCTTCTTTTGAATATCGCGGAACGTGATCAAGCCGGTTAACCTGCCTTTTTTATTGACGATCGGGAGTTTTTCAATCTTGTACTGCTGTAAGATGGTTTCTGCTTTCTCCAAGGTAATGTTCTCTGTGGCGGTAATCAGGTTCTCCCGGGTCATAATCTTTTCTACCGGTACACTCAGGTCTTTTTGAAAACGCAGGTCGCGGTTGGTGATAATGCCCAACAGTTTTCCGTTGCTGTCAATTACCGGTATGCCTCCAATCTTAAACTCACGCATGATGTTTTCTGCATCCTGAACGGTAGAGTTCACACTCAACGTAACCGGATCGAGTATCATTCCGCTTTGTGAACGCTTTACCTTGCGTACCTGCTCGGCCTGCTCGTCAATGCGCATATTCTTGTGAATGAAGCCCAGCCCTCCTTCAAGGGCCATACTGATGGCTAATTCAGCCTCCGTTACCGTATCCATGGCTGCCGAAACAATGGGTATGTTCAGGCGTATGTTACGGGTAAGTTTGCTGCTGATGTTGGTTTCGCGGGGAAGAACCTCGGAATATGCCGGTACCAGCAGTACATCGTCATACGTGAGGGCTTCAAAAAGGAACTTGGAATTTTTAGGAGGCATGGCAAATAATTTACGATCTATTATTTGCCGGGCAAAGGTAGCCTAATTTGCTGATTTCCCAATAAGCCAATTACCAATTATGGTCTTACCTTTACAATAACTAATTTTTTAAGCTATGTACCGTACCATCTACCTATTGGTTTTACTGTTGCTCTGTTCTTCTGCCCTTGCGCAAGTGCAGACTGGCAAAGCCTCTTTTTATGCCGACAAGTTTGAAGGCCGACCTACCGCAAGCGGAGAAAAATACCGCCACAACAAATTGACTGCGGCTCACAAAACACTGCCATTTGGCACCAAAGTGAAGGTGACAAACCTGGATAACAATAAAACGGTTGAGGTGGTCATCAACGACCGCGGACCTTATGTTGATGGTCGCATCATCGACTTGTCAAAATCTGCCGCTGAACAACTGGGTTTTATAAACCAGGGCCTGGCTGAGGTAAAAATGGAGATTATTGACCCGGGTGATGGAAAAAAAAGTGATCCACTAAAACCTATCGGTCAGGTATCTGTTGATGAAAAAGAGTTTTATGATTTTGAAGTAGGTAGGTTGAAGCCTTCCGGTTTTGGTGTGCAAATCGGAACCTATCAGGAACTGGTAAACCTGATACGCCTGGCCGATAACCTGAAGAGTTCTTATCAAAAAAAAGTGACCGTGCAGGTAAAAATTTTAAATGGCATAAAATACTATGCACTGATACTGGGTCAGTTTCCGAATCGGGGCAAGGCAGAACACTTTAAAGCCGAGCTTCAAAAAAAATTTCCGGATGCATTTATTGTTGAATTCAGTCGCCTGTAGTTCATGAAAGAAAAAATTCTCGCGTACCTCGCACAATACTACCCCACTTTTGATGACGAATTAAAAGAAGCCATAGCTTCCGTAGGAACATTAAAGAAAGTTTCAGCTGGGGAACAGCTGATGCGGCCCGGCCAGTACTTTCAGTCTACCATGTTAATTGCGAATGGGCGCGTAAAACTCTATCGGGAAGGTGATGATGGCAACGAATTCTTCATGTATTTTCTGGAGCCGGGAAACGCGTGCGCCCTTTCTATGATTTGTGCCACCAAGCACGAAAAAAGTCAAATGCTGGCGGAAGCCATTGAAGACACGGAGGTAATTACCATTCCGCTGGAACTCATGGACAACTTGATGAAGAACCATCGTTCGTGGTATTATTTTGTATTGGATACCTACCGCACCAGGTTCGAAGAGTTGCTGAATGTGATTGATCACATCGCCTTTAAAAGCATGGACGAACGATTGGAATTTTACCTGGCCAACCAGGCCGAAAAACTGGGTACCACCACCTTAAACCTTACCCACCAGCAAATTGCCAACGACCTGAATTCCAGTCGCGAGGTCATTTCACGCCTGCTGAAAAACATGGAAAAAAACGGCCGGGTAAGCCTTTTGCGCAATGCGATCATGCTTTCGGCCAAGTTTGAGGTTAAATAGAGCCTAAAACAAAATTTTTTAACCGATTCGGGAACATAATCGTATTCCACGCGTTTATGATAGCATTACTATTATTTTTGATAGAATGACTAATTTTCTCATACGGCTTAACGAAAACCTGTATTTGCGCGATCCGCAAACCTCAGAATTAGGCCAAAAAATAATTACCTCTGGCATTGGGCTCATCGATAGGCTTGGTTTTGAGAACTTTACCTTTAAGAAGCTTGCCGATGAAATTCAATCGACTGAAGCTTCGGTTTACCGCTACTTTGAAAACAAACACAGGCTATTGCTTTACCTGATTGATTGGTACTGGACGTGGATGGAATTCAAATTTGATTTTGAAACCAACAACATTGTTGATGCCCGTGAACGCCTTTCTATTTGCCTGCGGATTTTGACAGAAGAAAAGAAACCCGATTTCTACTCACATGGCATCGATGGAGATGCGTTGAATCGCATTGTAATGGCCGAGTTCGAAAAAACGTACCTCACCAAGCAAGTTGATCAAGATAATAAGGAAGGCGTTTTTCTCCCATTCAAATCGGTATGTAAAAAGGTGGCCGGATTAGTTAAGGAAATAAATCCGGCATTCCCGTTTCCATATGCGTTGGTGAGCACCTTGATTTTGTCGGCCAATCACCAGCTTTTTTATGCCGAACACCTTCCATCTTTGACGGACATCCGATTCGAACCCAGTACGCATTATCAACAACTTACCGATTTCATTAACCTGTTAGCGTTTAAAGCCATTGAACCGTAGCCATGATTAACAATCACCACATCATACGAATTTTGCGCGAAGCCGCCTTGTTGCTGAATCATGATTATGATCCGGAAAGCCTGCACTTTGTTGAAGTGAACAACCGCACTTACCACGAAGACGAGTTCACTGAATTCAAGCGCGACTTGTTTGAGGCCGCGAACAAAATTCAAATCATGATGCTGCAGTATCACCTGTCGCCTCAGGATTTTAAAACGTTCATCGAAAAAGAAGAGCAGTTTGTACTGGCGTTCCGAAAAACAGAAACCGGATTTCTCCCGGTGATTATTCATCCGGCTGGTAAACGCAGAATGCAAACTACGATTGAAAGTCGCCAAGCCGTACAAGATGCGTTTGATGAACAATCTGAATTTTACAAAGATGAAAACGAGGAGATTGTCTTCTTTGTCTTGTTCCCGCAGGAAAGTTTAGTCAGTGATTTCGGATTGGATGAAACCTCTGGTGGAAAAATCCTGAATCCAATTAACCGGTTAATCCGTTTGCTTCATGCCGAAAGAAGTCAGATCAACTACATTTTCTTCTTCGCGCTTGTTACCGGTTTAATCAGCCTCGTGTTGCCCTTGGGTATTCAGGCTACGGTGGAATTGATTTCCGGTGGTGTGTTTTTCAGTTCCGTATACGTACTTATCGGCATTGTAATTCTTGGTGTTGTTTTCGGAGGTATTCTTCAAATCATTCAGATCAGTCTGGTGGAACATTTACAACGAAGGATATTCACCAAAGCATCCCTGGAGTTTGCGTATCGTATCCCACGATTAAAAGCTGAATCCATCATCAGCAACTATGCGCCTGAATTGGTTAACCGGTTTTTCGACATCATCACCATTCAAAAAGGATTGCCCAAACTCTTGATCGATTTCACCTCAGGCATTATTCAGATTGCTTTTGGCTTACTGCTGCTTTCGCTCTATCACCCCTTCTTTGTATTCTTCAGCATTGGGTTGGTCAGCATTCTGATTATCATCTTTTACCTCACTGGCCCAAAAGGATTGCGCTCATCTATCGAAGAATCAAAATACAAATACAAAGTAGCGCAATGGTTGGAGGAACTGGCACGCGCCATCAACTCTTTCAAACTTGCCGGTAGCACGGATCTGCCCATTAAAAAAACAGACTATAACGTAAACAACTACCTCAAATACAGGAAAACACACTTTCAAATATTGATCAGTCAGTTCTCATTCATATTACTGTTCAAAGCACTTGTTACAGGTGGGCTGCTGATTGTTGGTACCATACTGGTCGTTGATCGGCAGATCACGCTAGGGCAGTTTGTGGCATCAGAAGTAATTATCATTCTCTTGCTCACGTCTGTTGAAAAAATCATCATGTATATGGACGTGATTTACGATATGCTTACAGCTGTTGACAAAGTAGCACAGGTTACCGATTTGCCGTTAGAAAAAGTTGGTGGATTGGATTTCCCACGCAGCACACAACCCAAAGGCTATACCATTGACGCTAAAAACCTGAAATACAAATATCCGGATCAACCCAACTTCATGCTTAAAGGAATTAACCTGCACATTAAGGGCGGTGAACATGTGTGCATTGCCGGGCCTGGTGGCTCAGGAAAAACAACCTTAACGAATGTGATCTCGGGTATTTACGCAGACTTTGAAGGGGCCGTTACCATTAACGATTACTCCATCCGTGATCTTGACCTCACACACTTGCGTGATAAAATCGGTAAAAATATTTCGCAGGAAGATCTGTTTGACGGTACGATTCTCGATAACATTACCGTTGGCAAACCCATGGAAAGTGTTGAAGATGCCATTCGTGCACTGCGCATGGTAGGGCTATCAGATGAAATCAACAGCCTGCCGGAAGGACTCAATACGCACCTGACCAGCGGTGGAAAGAATCTTTCCAATACAACCGTACATAAATTGATTCTGGCACGTTGCCTGGCTAAAAATCCAGAATTGATCATCCTCAACGACTTCTTTAATGGCTTGAAACGTGATGCAAAAATTGAATTGATCAATTGCCTGGTGAACAAACAATATCACTGGACGTTGCTTGCCGTTTCTAATGACCCCTTGATTATGGAAGCCTGCGATCGTGTGATTGTATTGAATGAGGGGGAAATTGAGGCCGAAGGAACATTCCGGGAACTCATGAAAGACAACAAAATAAATCGTTACCTCGACTAGTATGTTAAACCTATCGCGTAATCGGGTAAATAAAATCATAGAGCAGGAGAAGCTCTATTCCCTCAGGGCAATTAAAACCCCACGGGCCGGAAGAATTCTGGCACGTTGGCTCATGGTGCTTGGGGTAATCTTTTTAATTATTCTGTTTGTACCCTGGCAGCAGAACGTTCGGGGTACAGGTAAGGTAACAGCCTTCGATCCAATGAACCGGCCACAAACCGTGCAGTCGGCTATTGCCGGGCGTATTCAACACTGGCATGTGCGCGAAGGCGAATACGTTGAGAAAGGTGATACCATTATTACGCTTAGTGAAATCAAGGATAAGTATTTTGATCCCGAGTTATTAACGCGACTACAGGAACAAATCAATGCGAAAGAACAAAGCTTAATAGCGAAAGAACAAAAAGCCGCAGCATTACTTCGTCAGATCAATGCGCTGCGCGAAGCCATGCAAAACAAAATCAGTCAGGCCAAAGCAAAGCTGGAAGCAGAAGAGGTACGGTTTAAGAACGCTGAAAATCAATTTCAACGAAATACAAAATTGTTTGAGGCGGGCAACATTCCTTTAACAAAATATCAGGAGATTGAATACAAGTACCAGGGTGCTCAGGCTGATTTCACCAATGCAAAAATTGAATTGGATCGCGTAGAAGCAGAGTACCTGGACAAAATTAGCAAGGCGGAGTCGGATCGAAGCAACACGCAAGCTGAAATTTTTGATACGGCCGCTGATTTAGCCAAGCTGCGCAATGAGTTTGCCAACATGCGCATACGAAATGAACAGTACCAGATCATTGCACCGCAAGATGGTGTAGTGGTGCGCGCCATGCTGGCGGGTATTGGTGAAACCATAAAAGAAGGCGAAGCCGTATGCATGATCATGCCGCTTACAGAAGAAGACCTTGCCGTGGAGCTATACGTGAAAGCCATGGATGTGCCATTGATTACGCGCGGCCGCAAAGTACGGATTGAGTTTGATGGATGGCCCGCGTTGCAATTCTCAGGCTGGCCCAGTGTTTCGGTAGGAACTTTTGGGGGAGAAGTAAAAGTAATCGACTATGTAAATTCAAAGCCGGGTGAGTTCCGCTTGCTTGTTGTTCCCGATCGTTCCGATGATCAATGGCCATCGCAGCTGCGTGTTGGCTCAGGCATAAAAGCGTGGGTGATGTTGGATGATGTACCGGTGTGGTACGAAATCTGGCGACAGCTTAACGGCTTCCCGCCAAGTCTGTACGAGGCACCGCTTGACAGCATCATCGAAAAGAAACCAGAAGAATCCGGAAACGATGAAGAAAAATAATTTTCTTTTCATACTGCTTTTTATTGCCAGTATGGTTTCGCTTCGGGCGCAAAGCCTGACGGATTCGATATTCATACTGCCGGATACCACACGTCCATTCACCATCGAGAATTTTTATTACCTCGTTTTGTCCCATCATCCGATTGCGCGGCAAACCGAGTTACTTACTGATGTGGCCAAACAGGAAATACGCCTGGCCCGTGGAAACTTTGATCCGAAAATTGAAATTCAATACCTCAACAAAAATTTCAACGACACAGAATATTACCAGATTTTTGATGGCGCTGTGAAATTTCCAACCGTTTTTCCGGTTGATCCAAAAGTGGGCGTGGAACGAAATGAAGGTCAATTTCTTAACCCTGAACGATATATTTCAGACGCCTTTAATTACCGGCAGTTTTATGCGGGTATTTCGTTGCCGCTTGGGCGCGGATTAATTACAGATGAACGCAGAACTGCATTGCGCCAGGCTGAACTTTTCAAGGACCTAACTGAAGCAGAGCAGGTAAAACTGATCAACAAATTGTTACTGGATGCTGCCAAAGATTATTGGAACTGGTACCTTGCGTATTACAATTTCCGTCTGCTTCAGCGGGGCGTGTTAGTAGCTCAGGATATTTTTGACCGGACAAAAGTAAATGCGCAACTCGGTGAAGCAGCGCCTATCGATACGGTGCAAGCGAAAATCACCTTGCAACAACGATTAATTGAACAACAGGAAGCAATACTTGATCTTCAAAATTCAGGTATCGTGTTGAGCACTTATTTGTGGGATAGTTTAGGAAATCCAGCCATGCTTACACCCGATAGAGTGCCCATACTTAACCGCGATATGCTGGTACTCTCGGCACAAGAACTTGACCAACTCACGGAGCAGGCACGTATGAACCATCCGGAGTTGCGCAAACTTTCTGTAAAACTTTTACAGCTTGAAAATGAACGGAGGCTTGCGGCTGAATTTTTAAAGCCCCGCCTGGATGTTAATTATAACCTATTGAATCAACCCTTTGATCCGAACTGGAATACCAATTTCAATTTAGGTGACAATTACAAATTCGGATTGGATTTCAGCATGCCCGTGTTTCTGCGTAAAGAACGTTCCAAGCTGGCATTAACCCGATTGAAAATATCCGGAACAACGTACGAACGTGATCTGGCGCAACGTCAGATTGTAAACGACATCAACGCTACCCATAACCAACTGGTAAACACCGCAGCCATCATGAGCAATCAGCTAAGCATGGTCCAGAATTACGAGCGTCTGCTTGAGGCTGAAATTTTGAATTTCGAAAGCGGGGAGAGTGACTTATTCAAAATCAACATCCAGCAGGAGAAACTTATCCAATCGCAAAGCAAGTTGGTGAAGCTGATGGCCGAATACGAAAAGCAGAAAGCGTTGTTATACTGGGCAGCAGGAGTTCGCAACCTCGGGTTTACCAACTAACATTACAAAATGGCGCGCTCCAGCAACTCGCCTAGTCCATAAGCCGTGAGGGCGGCAATTACTCCCTAGCCAACTGTTTCGGCAATGCTACGTCATAGCCGGCCTGGGTATGGATTCGTGTGTTGACATTGAAGCGTTGCGTAGCTAAGAATTAATCGATTATGCCAACCGTTATGGCGCCAGGATTGACTCAACAACTTCCATGGCCGCGCGCTCCCCGGATTTCAGTGCTCCACTCACTGTTCCAAACTCACCGGTGTCATCCGTAGCCTCTCCGGCAAAGAAAAGTTTATCGCCCACCGGGGCTCCTAAATCTGTACGATCTGCATTTGTTCCGCCTGGCAACGGGTAGGAAACTCCACCTTTTATTAATGGATCTTTTGTCCAGTCTTTTATGGTATACACAAGCGAATTGTCGGCTGTATCTCTGCGAATATTTTCTGTGGCCTTTCCATCAAATACTGCATCCATCTCACTTAATAACTGAAGCACAACCTGGTCGCCCGTCAGGGCAGAAAATTGCTCCGCTTTTTCGCCATTAATAGTAATAGAAAGTGTGCGGTTAAGTTCACTTCTTCCAATGGCGTTATTCAGATAATCGGGACTTTCAGCACCACCAAAAAGTGCTGCAACATCTTCTCCGTAAAAATTTCGTTTGAATTCCAGGATCACCCGCATCGAGGCATCCATACCAATGCGACTCATGGCGCCTGTTTTGGATGAAGGTAAAGCCGGTGTAAATGAAATATCCCCTGCCTTCAAAACAGAAACCGGTACGGTCACAATTACTTTATCCACCGTTTCAGTTCCGCCTGCATGGGTGATCTCAACTTTCTCACCGGCATAATTTACCGACTGCACTTTTGTATTGTATTGCACCGATGAAACAGCGCGTACATAACGCGACAACAACACATCCTGCAATGGATTTGTACTGGATGTAAATTCCTTCCCATCGTGTGTAACCTGGGCTAATGCTTCTGCCAATGCATTTGCTCCGATTCGGTTAGCTGATGATCCGTAAGTATTGCCCAACCACGAATTGATAATTGCATTCATGCGTGCAGCCACACCTGCGCCTTGCGCTGCCTGAAGAACCGTAGTGTTTGCTCCTCCAGTAAAAGAAACAAAGCCTTCGCGAAAGTTTTTTGCGTTAACAAAATCGTTATCCAACAATGCTTCAGCTTCAGCTAACACAGCATTATCAATAAAAAAGGCATCGGCACTGGCCGAACGAAAATCGACCAACGGCACTTTCATCAAATCAATGATCTCTTTCCAACGTGACTCCGATCCGATTACCCGATCAGCACCCAACTCCAACGGAAAATCCGAATAAGGGAGTGCTGCCGGAAAAACAATCAACGATTCCGTGGGCACATCACTTCTTCGCAACGAACAAACACGACCACCCAACCGGCTGGAAGCTTCGAATATTTTAACCTTAACGCCTTTGGAGATCAGGATATCGGCTGCCAATAATCCGGCTGCTCCCGCACCGATAATGCCAACTACGCCATCGTATTGAATTTCAGGGCCGGGGCCATCCTCTTTACAAGATGAAAGCCAGGGCAGCGCAAGTCCTGCTGAGAATCCAAATCCGATTTGTTTAATGGCCGTTCTGCGTTTCACCGTCTACTTAGTTTTCTGAAAGATAGCGAGGATTAGAGTTTTAAGAAAATATCCCCATTTTAGGCTCATGAATACGGCTGAGGCGGAAAAAGTAAAGCGCATTGCAATTGTTGGCCCGGAATGCACGGGCAAAACGGATCTGGCTATGGCGTTAGCCAGTCATTATCAAACCGTTTGGGTGCCTGAATATGCCCGGAATTACATCGACCGGTTGGAGAGGCCTTACACAGAGGATGATTTATACACCATCGCACAATGGCAACTGTTTACGGAGGACTCACTGCTGTTAAACGCAAATCGAATACTGATTTGCGATACCGACCTGACCATTATTAAAGTATGGAGTGAGCATAAATATAATCGCGTTGATCCTAAAATTATGGCGCTGATGAAGGCCCGTACGTATGATTTACACTTACTCACGTATGTCGATATTCCATGGGAAGATGATCCGCAACGCGAACATCCGGATAAACGCGAATACTTTTTCAACCTGTACAAGCGTGAACTTGAACAGCAAGGCATCATGCCTGTTGAAATACGAGGAACACGATCGGAACGCGTAGACACAGCAATAACAGCTATAGATCGCATCTTGCAACCTTGAAATACCGCTCACCAAAACGCGGTTTTTCTTTTCAGGTCAAAGTGATAACTTCCTATCCTAAACCTGAACCACCATGACATCCCGCAGATCGTTTTTTCGTAAATCCATTGGTGTTGCGAGTACGCTTGCACTCACACCTATCGCACAACAAGCCTCAGCGGAAGATATTTCTGATGCACTGTTCTCTTTAAATAAATTATCACCGTTGGATGCTGCCGGTGATGAAGAATTGTGGGCCCGTATGGCGCAAGCGTATACAGTTTCACCAACCATTCTTAATCTGAACAACGGTGGGGTTAGTCCGCAACCCAAAGTAGTGCAAGATGCCGTTGACCGATATTACCACTTAAGCAACGAAGCGCCAACCTACTATATGTGGCAAATTTTGGATAAAGGTCGTGAGTCGGTACGCAGAAAACTCGCTGACCTGGCCGGCACATCACCCGAAGAGCTTGCCGTAAACCGAAATGCAACGGAAGCACTCGACACAGTAACCTGGGGTTTAACGCTTACCAAAGGTGATGAGATTGTGATGACGAAGCAGGATTACCCCAACATGATCCAGGCATGGAAGCAAAAGGAAATGCGCGATGGCATAAAAATCAAATGGATCAGTTTTGATTTGCCCGCAGAGGACGATGATGCGATTGTAAAAGGTTTTATTAACGCGACAACATCCAAAACAAAAATCTGGCACATCACCCACATGATTAACTGGACCGGCCAGATTATGCCTGTAAAAAAACTTTGTGATGAAGCCCGGAAAAGAAACATCATCTCCATTGTGGATGGTGCACACACCTTTGCACACATGGCGTTTAGCATAAAAGATTTTAATCCGGATTATTATGGAACCAGTTTGCACAAATGGTTAAGCGCACCTTTTGGCACAGGCATGTTGTACGTAAAAAAAGAAAACATTGCCGGCTTATGGCCCCTGTTTCCAAATGACAAACCCACCGACAGCAATATCCGGAAGTTTGAAACTTTA
Organism: uncultured Roseivirgaceae bacterium; assembly: GCA_964419145.1. Classification (GTDB taxonomy): domain Bacteria; phylum Bacteroidota; class Bacteroidia; order Cytophagales; family Cyclobacteriaceae; genus UBA2336. Next base: position 338,197 of record CAYQOM010000001.1, read on the forward strand.
GGCACTCGTTCGTTTGCACCTGAACAAGCTATAGGACAGGCCATTGATTTTCACAACGGCATTGGAAGCAAACGCAAAGAAGAACGCCTGCGGTACTTAAAGAATTATTGGTGCGAAAAGGTGGTGAAGAATCCGCGCATAAAACTTCATGTTTCCATGAAACCGGAGTACGCCTGTGCATTGGGCACTTTCTCTGTTGATGGCATGGAGCCTGCTGATGTTATGAACAAACTCTTCAACGATCATCAAATTCACACCACTTCAATTGTGTGGGAAAACATCAGTTGTGTACGGGTTACCCCGCACGTGTACACCACCACCAAAGACCTTGATAGATTTGTAGAAGCTGTGCTGAAGATTGCTTCATCTTGATTTTTACTGACAAAACTTTTTCTCATGATTCGGTATGTTCTTATTATCACCTCCTTTCTCCTTTGTTACTGTTCATCCAATCGGGAAAAACTCAAACAAACGGAACTTACTGTTTCAGGACTAAAGCAACCGGTTGAAATTATTCGTGATGAACATGGTGTTAATCACATTTTTGCTCAAAACCAACACGACCTTTTCTTTGCACAAGGTTATGCGGCTGCAAAAGACAGATTATTTCAATTTGAAATCTGGCGCAGGCAAGCGACCGGCACCGTAGCTGAAATTTTAGGAGAACGCGAAGTAAAACGCGATATCGGTGCACGACTTTTTAAATATCGTGGCGACCTGACCCAAGAACTAAACCATTATCACCCACAGGGCGAAGAAATTATTCAGGCATTTACTGATGGTGTAAATGCTTTTATCAAAGAAACAGAAAACAACCCTCAACTTCTTCCAATCGAATTTGAATTGCTTGGGATTAAACCCGGTTACTGGACGCCCGATGTTGTCATATCACGGCACCAAGGCCTGGTGGGGAATGTTACGGATGAATTGGACATTGCACGCGCGATTGTTTTGCTGGGAGAAGAAAAAGTAAAAGAGCTTCGTGTATTTGAGCCCGGTGAGCCCGACCTCGCATTTGATCCAGCTATTGATACTGCTGGTCTCTTTGAAAATATTTTAGAATTATACACTACCTACCGAAGACCGGTTTCCTTCAAGCCTGAAGATCTTATCGCTTACACCAATCCCTCCACTACCGACTACAATTTGCTGGCGCAAGCCGATGAACAGGCGTTGTTTGAACTCACTAACTCTGCACAACACGTTATCGGGAGCAACAACTGGGTTGTCTCAGGAAAAAAATCCGTATCGGGTTATCCCTTACTGGCCAATGATCCGCATCGCGCATTGGCGGCTCCATCTCTACGCTACATGGTACACCTTCATGCACCGGGTTGGAATGTAGTGGGCGGTGGCGAGCCGACTATTCCCGGGATTTCTATCGGACATAATGAACACGGTGCCTGGGGACTTACTGTTTTTGAAGTGGATAGTGAAGACTTGGTTGTGTATGACCTCGACCCAAAAAATCTGCTTCGGTACAAATACAACGGATCGTGGGAAGAGATGAAAATCATTCCCGACACCATTCAGGTAAAAGATGCTGCGGATGTGTACGTCAACCATCAATACACCCGACATGGACCCGTAACATTTGTTGACACGAAACGGAATAAAGCGTATGCGGTGCGGTGTGCCTGGTTGGAACCGGGAGGTGCACCATACCTGGCAAGTCTGCGCATGGATGTTGCCAAAACCTGGGAAGAGTTTCGTGAGGCTTGTACGTTCAGTCATCTTCCGGGTGAAAATATGATTTGGGCAGATCAGCAAGGAAACATCGGCTGGCAAGTGGTAGGCATTGCACCTGTGCGTAAAAACTGGACTGGCCTGTTGCCTGTACCGGGAGATGGACGTTATGAATGGGACGGATACCTTCCCATCAAACAATTGCCCAATACACTAAATCCTGAAAAAGGCTTTTGGGCAACCGCAAATGAAAATCTGGTTTCAAGCAATTACCCGCATCGGAATGCAGTGGGTTGGGAATGGGCTGATAGCAGTCGGGCGAATAGAGTAAATGAAGTATTGGCATCAAAAGAAAAATTTACGGTTGATGACATGAAACAACTTCAGGCGGATTACCTGTCGCTACCGGCACGCAACCTGGTACCCTACCTGCAACAACTTGAATTTGAAAACGCCACACTCGATAGTCTGAAAAATCTGTTAATGAATTGGGATTACATCCTTTCCTCTTCATCCATTGAAGCCGCAGTATATGTTGCCTGGGAAAGAGAAATTATTCGTGAGGCCTATACGCGTTTTGTGCCTGCACATGCCAGAGATGCTATTCGGTACGTACCGTTAAGACGAATACAGGAGTGGTTAAAAAGTAACCGTACTGAATTTGGGGGCACTAATTCATTTCTCAAAAACTCTTTTCAAAAAGCTGTGGATAATCTAAAAGAAAAGTTAGGTAACGATATTACTAACTGGCAGTATGGCCAACCTGAATATCATCACGTGTTGATCAAGCATCCGTTGAGTAACGCGGTTAATGACTCCCTTCGGGAACTGTTGAATTGCGGACCCTTGCCTCGTGGTGGGAATGGATTTACTCCCGGCATGACGGGCAATGGCGATAATCAAACCAGTGGAGCATCATTTCGAATGGTTGCGGATTTATCTAACCTGAATGAAACCTGGTTCACCAACGCCCCCGGGCAAAGTGGTGATGTACACAGTTCGTTCTACAAAAACTTATTTGAACCCTGGGCCCTTGATGAACACTTCAATGTGTTTTTTACCAAGCGCTCCATTGAAAAAGTCGCGCATGAACGCATAGTGCTTAAACCTTAAATCCAGTGGATGATTTTTGTCAGGTGTGACTTTCATCACAACATATTTTAAGGAAAGGCTATAGGTTTAGGTAATTAAACCTCTAATGCTATGAAAAAGAACATGGGTAAAACCGACAAATTAATTCGGGTAACACTGGGGCTGATTTTTATTGCCCTGTATTTTGCCGGAACCGTTACTGGAACATTGGGCATTGTACTGCTTATTTTAGGAGCGGTGTTCATCCTAACCAGTGCCATGAGTTTTTGTCCACTCTATACGTTGGTGGGCATAAACACGTGTGCAGTAAAGAAATAATGTTTGATTAAGCGCCAAACCAATTCGGGAAGCTCCACACCATCCAGCCATAAACAGCAAACCGAAGTATACGGGATATACAAACAAGCAAAAAGGTTTTGAAAGGAAGCCTTACCGAGCCCGCAAGCATGCACATGGCTGAAAACGGAACCGGTGTAATGGCACCTACCAAAACCAGGTACATGCCATATTTGCGCAAGCTGTATTCATATTGAACCAGATACCGTTCGCGTATTCTTTTAAAGAATGCTGTTTTGGTAAAGGTTATTCCGATGTAGTACCCAAGTACACCTGCTCCATAGGAAATTACCGCCAGAATGGAAAGGTTAATGATATATTGCGAAAGATCGCCCTGATGTTGCCAGAGGATCATAAAAAATTCCGGAGGAATAATACCGAAAACGATCTCTGAGGCTGTAAAAATTGAAAACAATAAAAGCTCCTTTCCAGCTAATGTTTTCATGTGTTGCGACAGCGTTTCTTCAATGTAGCCTTCCAGCAAAATATACGCTGTAATAATCACGGCAAACCAAAGCAACCCCTTCAGCAGGTTACGCATCAAAAAACCCGATGGTGTTTCGTTGTCTTGCTGTTCCATACCTTACCCAACTATCGGCATACGTTTAAAGGGTTTCGACTCATCAAATAGCTTCCGATACGTAGCATGTCGTTTAACCACCGGTGCATTAATTTGTTCTACAACCCGTATCATTTTAGGATTGAAGTCTCCAATCCAATTCATTTCATATTGCTGGTAAGCAAATCCCTTTGCGTGAGCCATTTTTCTGAATGTCTCAATAATGGCCCCGTCAACACCCTTTCCCTGATGTTCAGGCACAACGCCAAATAAAAGTCCAAATGCCTTTTTATTCGTTTTGCGAAACGAATGCCATACAAACTTCAATTTACCCAGCACATCCAGCTTACCGTTTACATGTTTAAAAATCTGGTTAACTTCCGGTAACGATAAGAAGAACGCTATCGGCTCACCCTTATAGTATCCAAACCACAATAACTTCTCATCCATAATCGGCTTCATCTGCTTAACCAAATGACGCGCCTGCGCTTCGGTTAGTTCAGGTATTTCACCACGCTTTGCCCAGGCACGATTATACACATCTTTAATTTTTGTCGGCAATGTATCCCACTGTGATTTGGGTAAATAACTGAATGCGTAATCCGGGTTTTGTTCCACCAGCTTGGCCTTTTCATACAAGCGGTCATCCAACGGACCTTCAATCGGTCGACCAAAGGTTAGCTGATAGAAATAAACCTGGAAACCATAGGCTTCAAAAAACTCCTTGTAATAAGGGAAATTATAATTGCATTGATAGTTGGGTTCGCGGTCATATCCTTCAATTAACAATCCCCACCACCGATCGCGGTTGCCGAAATTAATGGGGCCATCCATAGCCTCCATGCCGCGATCCTGCAACCATTTTTTAGCTGTATCGAACAATGTAAATGCAGCTTGTTGATTTTGAATGCACTCAAAGAAACCGAATCCACCGGTAGGCTGATCGTTTCCCTTATTAACTGTTTTTTGATTGATGAAAGCTGCTATTCGTCCGATCGTTTCACCAGAATCGTTTTGTAAAATCCAACGCACGCATTCACCGTGTTGAAAAGTCTTGTTCTTCTCCCGATCAAAAACTGCCTCGACATCCTTATCCAACGGCCTGATCCAGCACGGCTCGTTTTTGTAAAGCCTTACCGGCAGCATCAGAAATTCACGCTGATGTTCTATGCTTGTAACCTCACTGATTTTCATGCTTTCTGGTATTCCGCTTGCTTCAATTGGGCTCGTTGATCCGGAAGTTGAATGATAAACGTTGTACCCGCTCCCGGCTTACTCACTACGTCAATTATACCATTTAATTTCTCTACTGCATTCTTAACAATATATAACCCAATACCCGATCCATCGGATTGCTCAGTGGCACGATAAAACATTTCAAATATTCTGCCGAGGTTCTCCTCACTGATTCCAATACCATTATCAGCAAAAACAATTCTCACTCCCTCACCATCGGCTGACGAAATCTCTACATGAACTTGCGGTTGGCCCGAATCCGTTTGTCTGTACTTGATTGCATTGGAAACCAGGTTTCTGAAAATCTCACCAATGCGCCAGGGATCGCTGTAAAATTCGCCTTGCTGTATGGAAATATCAAATTGAACATCTGCTGCGCCATCGAGGTAATTTAAATCGGTGATGGTGCGCGATAAAATACTTTTAAAATCAATCTGGTCAATTTTTACTTCAAGTTTCAGGTTCTTGGAATGACTTAGCACATCACTGATAAAGTGATCCAGGTCTGCAACTTTCTCTCCGATAATGCGAATGTATTCGTGCAGATCATCGGTATTGCCCGGTAGTTTCGAGAGATTAACAAGGCCAAGGATGGATGACAGAGGCGCACGCAGGTCATGAGAAACCTTGTAGACAAAATTATCCAACTCCGTGTTTCTCGTCTTTAATTCTTCTTCCAATTGCTTATGACTGGTGATATCGACATACACGCCATAAATTCCAATGGCCTGCTCATCAATCATAATGGGCATCCCGTAAAGGATTACATCCACACGATTCCCATCTTTTCGCTTGCGGAAGGTTTCGAGCTGAATAACCCGCTTTGAAGCAATGAGGTTATTCAAATCAATCCCTTCAATCTGCAGTTCTGATGGCACGATAAAGTCATTCAGGTTTTTGCCCTTCACTTCATGCATATCGTACCCGAAAATGGATGAAAAGCCCGGGTTTACCATCTCCACGCGCCCATTCACATCCAACATGACCACGGCAATCGGAACGTTGTTGAACAATTGAGTAAACAAGGTTTCGTTCTTTCGGATTTCCTCCGCTACACGTTTTTGATCGGTAATGTCGCGAACAATAATCTGAACCGCAGGTTGTCCTTTAAAAGTAAAAGGCATGGCAGAGGTCTCTACAAAAATAACCTCGCCATCTGCCCGTATAAATTTCTCTTCAGCGGCAGGAAGTGTTTCACCAGCCAGTACGCGTTTCATGCGTTCAAGCACCAGTGGCTTGCTTTCTTGATGAACAAATTCCATCACATTTCGCCCAATCAACTCACCTTGCTTCACCCGCATAAGCGTGTGCGCGTACGCATTGGCCATTACAAGCTCACCGTTTACGTGAATACCGATGCCTAGAGGCAAATGCTCAACGAGTGACTGAAAACGTAATTCGTGTTCCTGTTCCTGAAGTTTTCGTTCGGTGATATCAATCATGATTCCCTTGCGCATAATGCCATCCGCAAAGGGAGCTGGATTTGAACGGGTTTCTATCCATCGGATTTTTCCATTAACCATTATTCTGCCTTCCCAATTCCACGCACCGTGGGTGTCGTGACTTTGTTGTAAAGTTTCTTCAAAACCAGAACTGTCATCAGGTAAAATTATCTTCCGGAAAACCGTGGAATCCTTGAGGAAAACATCCGAACAAATGCCTAAAATATCTTTGCAATTCTCACTGATATACTGAAACGAACGGGTTCCATCCTTTCGGATGATGTATTCATAAACTACACCGGGCAGGTCCTGAAACAGCTGCTGCATATCAGATGATAACGATAATAGGTTTGGCAGAGGGCCTTTTTAGGGTTAGTTCAGATTTTAGCGTGTGCAAGATAGATTTTAGCTGAAATTATCCAAAGGTTAACACCGTTCAGAATAGGTAAACTCTTGGTAAAACCAACAAAAAACCCATCCTCGAGGTGAAGATGGGTCGTGATAATAATGAGAAGCCTGGACTGCTTAAGAAGCCTTAAGGGCCTCGGCACCGCCAACAATTTCAAGAATTTCCTTGGTGATGGCCGCCTGACGTGTTCGGTTGTACGTCAACCGCAATTCTTTCAGCAATTCTCCTGCATTTTCAGTTGCCTTATCCATGGCCGTCATACGTGCACCATTTTCCGCTGCGTTGGAATCCAACACGGCCTTAAATAATTGTACTTTCAACGACTTCGGAATCAAGCCCGTAACAATCTCTTCACGATCTGGCTGGTAAATATAATCCACTTCAGAAGTTTTATCTTCACGCTCAGGCATCACAACAGGCAAATACTGCTCGGTGCGTAACACTTGCGTAGCCACATTTTTAAACTCGTTGTATACAATTTCAACCTTATCGTATGTGCCCTTTTTGAAAGCATCCATGATGTATTCCGATGCATCTGCAACACGATCAAAAGAAATGGAAGCAATAATTCCGGTGAAATTCTTCACGATAGGGAATTTGCGCTTACCAAAATAGTCCTCTGCTTTTTTACCGATCGACAACACCGTTACATTTCCCTGGCGATTCTGCTGTTCGTACTTTTCGTTGATAAGACGTAGCACACCTTTAATCACGTTGGTGTTGAATGAGCCGCACAATCCGCGATCAGAACTTACCGCAACAATAAGAATCCTCTTTTCTTCACGCACCGCGCTAAACCAGTTATCAGCACCATCACTTTGTGCTGAAGAAAGGTTACGAAGGATATACGCAAGCTTTTGCGCAAACGGACGCATCTGTAAAATGCGATCCTGCGACCTGCGTAGTTTTGCCGCTGCCACCATTTTCATGGCCTTGGTGATCTGCTGGGTAGAGACCACCGAGGTAATGCGATTCTTAACTTCCTTTAAACTAGGCATCGTTCAGCTTAATATTTCGAGGCTAAATCAAGAGCTACTTTTTTGATGGTTTCCACATCGGCATCTTCAAACTTACCAGCACGCAAGTTATCCAACACCGGCTGATGGGCAGAACGCATCAAAGCCAGAAAATCTGCTTCAAACTCACGTACTTTGTTAACCGGTACGCGGTCAATAAATCCACGGGTAGATGCGGTGATGATCGCAACCTGCTCCTCCACCGGAACCGGTGCATATTGATCCTGCTTCAATATCTCTGTATTTCTACGACCACGCTCAATTGTCAGTTTTGTGGCTGCATCCAGGTCAGAACCGAATTTAGCAAACGCTTCCAATTCACGGAACTGTGCCTGATCAAGTTTCAATGTACCGGCTACCTTCTTCATAGATTTGATCTGAGCCGAACCACCTACACGCGATACAGAAATACCCACGTTAATGGCTGGACGAATACCGGAGTTGAACAAGTTTGTCTCAAGGAATATCTGACCATCGGTAATGGAAATTACGTTGGTCGGAATGTAAGCCGATACGTCACCGGCCTGTGTTTCAATAATGGGAAGTGCCGTAAGGGAACCACCACCTTTCACCAAATGCTTGATGGAGTTTGGAAGGTCGTTCATGTTCTTCGCAATCTCATCGTTGTTGATGATTTTGGCTGCACGCTCCAATAAGCGAGAGTGGAGGTAGAACACATCACCCGGATATGCTTCACGTCCGGGAGGTCTTCTCAACAGCAAGGAAACTTCACGGTAAGAAACAGCCTGCTTGGAAAGGTCATCATAAATAACCAATGCAGGGCGGCCCGTATCGCGGAAGAATTCACCAATGGCTGCACCGGTGAACGGAGCAAAGAACTGCATTGGAGCCGGATCAGATGCCGTAGCTGAAACAATTACCGTATAGGGTAATGCACCTGCTTTTTCAAGTGATGCCGCTACGTTGGCAACCGTAGACCCTTTCTGACCAATCGCTACATAAATACAGTAAACGGGCTGGCCTTTTTCATAAAATTCTTTTTGATTGATGATTGTATCGATCGCTACAGCAGTCTTTCCTGTCTGGCGGTCACCAATGATCAATTCGCGCTGACCACGACCAATCGGAATCATGGAGTCGATCGCCTTGATACCGGTTTGCAACGGCTCGTTTACCGGCTGGCGGTAGATAACGCCCGGAGCTTTGCGCTCCAAGGGCATTTCATACAACTCACCACTCAACGGACCTTTACCATCTATTGGCTCGCCCAGTGTGTTTACCACACGACTCAACATACCATCACCTACCCGTACTGAGGCAATTTTGCCGGTACGCTTCACGGTATCCCCTTCGTGAACACCTTTTGAGTCGCCAAACAATACGGCACCTACGTTGTCTTCTTCCAGGTTCAATACCATGGCACGAAGACCATTTTCAAATTCAAGCAACTCACCGGCTTGTGCCTGGGTGAGGCCATAGATGCGGGCCACCCCGTCACCTACTGACAATACGGTACCTACTTCTTCCAATTCAACATCCGTACGCGATTGGGAAAGTTGCTCACGCAATATTGCGGATACTTCTTCAGGTCTGATTTCTGCCATGATATCTTCTTGTTTCTTTGTCGTTAATCTATTGTCGATCAGAATCCCTTCACATAAGGGTTCTGACTGAATTTAGTCTTTAATGCTTTTAATTTATTCTTGATGGAAGCATCCACCTGCCGATCCCCAACGGTCAATACAAAACCACCAATCATATCGGCATCCACTTTCTCCACCAACTCAATCTGTTTTTTCTTACTGATCTGCTGAACAATTCCTTCAATCTCTTTGCGCAAAGCAGCATCAACCGGGAAAGGGGTAACCAATTGCGCAGTCCCAATACCTTTGTACACGTTATAGGCGTTGTGAAACTCACGTGCGATGGATGGCAACAACGGCTCACGATTCTTACGGGTGATGATATCGAAGAAGGCCATGGTAAGTGTATGAACTTTGCCTGCAAAAACTTTTTGGAGCACATCCCGCTTTTTATCATGACGAATAACCGGGCTGCGCAACATCAAGGCAAACGCGCGGTTCTCGTTACACACCTTGGTGAACAGCAGCATGTCGTTGTGCACATGGTCCAACACCTGTTGCTCCTCAGCGAGGCCCAACAAGGATTTTACGTATCGCGATGCTACCCGTGATTCAGCCATGCCTTAGTTTACTTTTATATCTTTTATAAATTCTTCTACCAACTCTTTCTGGGCCTTGTCGGTTGAGAGGTTCTTCTTTATTAAGCGTTCGGCTACCTGAAGCGAGAACATGGCTACCTGCGTGCGTACATCTTTCATGGCCGCCTGTTTCTCAATTTGAATGGCTGCGCGGGCATCGTCAATAATTTTATCGGCTGCCTTTTTAGCATCCAATTGTGCCTCTTCTTTCATGCGGTTTGTTACCTCACGTGCTTCTTTCAGCATCTTATCACGTTCTTCGCGTGCTTCTTTCAGCAACTTTTCGTTATCGGCCTGCAGGCGTGTCATTTCAGCACGGGCTTTTTCAGCCGTATCCAACGCGCTTTGAATGGATTGTTCACGCTCTTTCAATGAGCTCAAAATTGGCTTCCAGGCGAAACGGGCTAATAACAACACCAATAACAGGAAAACAAATGTTTGCCAGATGATGAGACCGGTACCCGGGGTAAGAAGTTCCATATATCAGTTTTCTTTGTGTTTCTAATTTAAAAGAGAAGAACCCGTCTGGCCAATTGCCAGCACAGGTTCTTCAAAGCTTGTTAGCCCTTGAACGAGATCAGCAAGCAAATAACGAGTGCAAAAAGTGCAGCCACCTCGATAAGTGCAGCGATGATCAGCATGGCACCCTGGATTTTTCCAGAAGCCTCAGGCTGACGTGCCATACCTTCCATAGCGGAACCACCGATTTTACCAATACCGATACCAGCGCCAATTGCAGCCAGACCAGCACCGATACCAGCGCCCATGATTGCATAGCTGATGTCCAATAAAAGTGCAGTTAACATTGTGTTATGTGTTTAAGTGAAACAAACCCCTGACGCTTCCGTCAGGGGATATCTTTAATAATCTTAATGATGTTCGTGATCTGCTGTAGCCATACCGATGTACAACGAAGTAAACAACGTGAACACATAGGCCTGAATACCGGCAACCAACAACTCAATAAGATTTATGAACAATACAATCAAACTCGAAACAAAGCCCACCGTTACGCTCTGGAAAATAAACGCCAAACTGATGAGGCTCAACAATACAATGTGACCGGCTGTAATCGCCACGAACAAACGAATCATCAGGGAGAACGGCTTGGTGAAGATACCTACGATCTCAACCGGCAAAATCACAATGCGAAGCGGAAGCGGAACACCGGGTGTCCAGAAGATGTGACTCCAGTATGCCTTGTTGCCACTCACGTTGGTGATGATGAACGTGAACACGGCAAGCGTCATGGTTACGGCAATATTCCCCGTCATGTTACCGGCACCGGGCAACAAGCCCAACAGGTTACCGAAAAGAATGAAGAAGAACAGCGTTAGCAGGTAGGGTAAATATTTTTCGTAGTGGTGGCCGATGTTCGGCTTCACGATTTCATCGCGAACGAACACAATGATCGGCTCAAAGAACGACTGAAGACCTTTAGGCGCTTTGCCCGCATTTTGCTTGGCCCCTTTTGCAGCGGCCAGTAACAATACCATCAACAAGGCAGCATTGATGAACAACATCGCTACGTTTTTGGTAATGGAAATATCAAACACCGAATTTCCATTCAGGTAGATGTGACCATGATCAAGTGTGTAGCCGTTATAGGCAACTGCGTTGTGGTGGTCATCATAAAAATTCTTTGAGGAGAAAATGTCTAAACCGCGTTCAGAAGAATACACAATTACGGGCAGGTACAAGGTACCATAATGCCCATCCCAAAAGTGCCAGATGTGGTCGTCCATCACGTGGTGAAGAATCACCTCGCTGGCGTTAAACTCGCCCCCCTCAGAAGCATCAGCCGCGTACGAAAAAACGGACGAAAACAGCAGCGCGAGCATGAGGGAAAACCGGGTGAATTTGTGGTAAAAAACGCTCATTTGGGCCAGATTAGGGGTTTTAAAATCCGACCGCAAAGGTATTAATTAAACCATGAGAAAGAAATGTTTTGAATTTTTTCTTGGCCGTTTTCACCGGCTGATCTGCCACCACAAAAAGCCCACTTCAAGAGCTGTAAACACGGCATAAACCGCGATGAAAAACACAACATTTTCTAAGGCCCCGGGGCGGTCTTCCCAAATGATTTAGGGGATAGTGGAGGCAATACAGTAATCTATGTGGTTGATGCGGCAAGGCATCCCATAACGACTATGCATTTTTTGGGTATTAGTCATGTAAAAGTCGATTAATCCGGCACTTCAATCGATCATCATTTGTAATCTCACCCGGTATTCCTAACTTTTCAGCATAGCCTAGTAAGTGATAGTCAATTTTTCCGTTGGAATCGATTATAAATAATCTAGGAAATATTCTCTCATTAGTATAATCCTTCATGATTCCGATTCCATCAGGTATGATTTGAAAATCAACCCGGTCATTATTGTGTACGAGTCGTTTCAACTTATAGAATTGCTCAGAAACCTCAAATACACGAAGCAACTCCTCTTTACTATTGTCCATTACTGAAATAATTGTAAATCGGTCAGTTGGATAGAACTTGAGTAGGGCATTTAACTCAGGTAGCTCTTTAAAGCATGCCCCACAACTAAGGCTCCAAAAACTCAACAAAACTATTCGGCCTCTAAAATTTTCAAGTGCAATTTGTTTACCATCCAACGCAGTCGCCACAAATTTCGGAGCTGTTTTGCCAATCATACTTTCAGTAAAATCAGCATCAAATTTATGTGAAGGCTCTTGGGCATACCCTTGAGCTAATGAAAGCAAGTAAATCAATGTTGAAAAAAGTCTCATAGATATAAGGAATGAACAAAACTATTTTAGTTTCTCCTCCAATTTCTTTAATTCCTTGTCGATGTTATCAGGAGTAAGTCTCACTGGCTTATCCAAGCTTTCATCATAATAAATAGCTGGCACTAATCCTTTAATTAACCCCTCACGAATAGAGATCAGGTTCTTATCAAACACCATATTTCGCAATTGAATTATCTCTTGTGGAACCACATTTTTCGGATCTGCTGAAACAAGTATATAACAAATGGAGCTTCTACTACCGTTCTGTTTGATAAAGTCAAATACTTTTTTGATGCAAGTGTCACAACCATCAACAGGTACAATCAAAAACCACTTCGCATTCGTGTCCGCACCTATTGAATTTATAAAATTAGTAAATTTCACCCTTGCTTCACTATTACTCGATTGACATGATAGCGAAATTAGGGCAACAATAACCGCTATTGTAGTATTAACGAAATATCTCCTCATGATTTTTCAACCTTAAGCAGGGTAAACTTCATGTAATCCTCATGCAGATCCTTGTTATTAATGTTTTGATTGGACAAATAAAGACCTTCTTTTCCTATAAAATAATCCTTTGTAAGATAAGCTCCCGTTTCAAGTAAGGTCTCACCTAAAATGTTGAAATCCTTATCCAGGATAATTATAGAAATAGGTTGATCATATGCGGTTTGGACTTGATTATCAATATTGATGCAAGGAATACCATGACGAACAAATCGATAATATAAATTGCGATATTTGTCGTAAGCAATTATTGAATATTGATCCGATTCAATGTAAAGGCATTCTTCATGCCCAGTTGAATTAGTTGAATTGGGCCTAATGCCTTTCTTAAAGTACCTGCTTCCGGCAAAATATTTCTTTTTTACTGTCTTAAAATCCGTAACTAGGATACTATCACTCGCTTGCCATGAATAAACCATAACTCCATTTTCGCCTTTCGCTTTATAATACGTATTCAAATGAACCCAATAGTCGTTACCATGATATTCTACGGGCCACGTAATGTCTTCTGACTTTAACTCGCTTGTCAATAAATTGTATGAGTATTCGAGCTTATAGCCGCTCGAATATAGATTAGGGTTAGGCAGGCCAATGTCAAGTGGAATCTCCTTAATATAAAGTAAACCATTGTTAAGAATTACAGGGCAAGGAGTAAGCGAAAAATGATTGAATGCTCTACCTGTTCGCGGATGTGGTATTTTAAAGGTTCCAATTATTTCACCATCAAAATTAATCAGTAACGTGTTCCACAAAGTAAAATAGTCATAAACAAAAATGGAATCTTTGCTTGAAACAGTAAATCCATGGATTTGCGCGATAGAAGCGGGTCCGCTCTGAGGTATAAACAATGTCTTAAGTAACTTCCTCTCGTTCAAGGAATACACCTGAATACTATTGTCAGCATTATTCTGCAAAAAAAGAAGTTCGTCTTCACCATCAGGCAGTAAAGTCATGCATAGGCTTGTGTGTGAGCTGACTGAATCTAAATGAATATTCAAAATTTCAGACTTCACCAATTTTGACGATGATGAAAAACTAGTACGTATTTCCTTTTTCTGTTTCGTGTTACACGCAAAGAAAAATAGTGCGAGAGACAACAGAAAAAATAAACACCTTACCATTGTTTGGTTATTCGTGACAAAAAAGTTAAGGGGCAATTGCCCCTCTTAGTTAAGTTAAGTTAAGCTTAGTTTGATTGTTCTATTTCAAAGCAAAACATCTTAACGCATTTTTGTTGTTGCGTATCAATACATGCTCCAAAATTATCACCAGTACCTTTTGACCCCCAATATCGAAAGCAAACTTCGTCTTCTGCTGCTCCCGAGATGGGACTGAATAATCCGAAAGACAAAGCTATTATTGTTACCAGCAGGGCTTTTCTAGTTAGTTTTGACATATCAGTTTGGGTTTAATTTGCTTGCTCTATATTGAAACAAAATTCCTTTACGCACACTTTACTTTTGGTATCAATACAAGCTCCGAAATTATCACCGGTACCATCTGATCCGTAATAACTGAAGCAAACTTCGTCTTCTGCTGCTCCCGAGATGGGACTGAATAATCCGAAAGACAATGTTAATACTGCTGCCAGCAGAATCTTTCTTGGTAATTTTAACATAAAAATTAGGGTTAGGTTTTGATCCACTTGTTTAAAGCCTCTCACCAACTGCCCTCTCGGGCGAACGGTCAGTGAGTGTGCAAGGGGAATCGTTAAGTGAAGTAATAACGCTTAGTGTTAATTCGCAAATTGATTTCTTGAAATAAAGTACACGCTTCAGTGTGCAGTTTTTCTGCACTGTAAATTTTAGGAAGTTGGTTTTCTGAGCTAATTCTCACACACACACACACACACACACAGGAAAAAAATGTTGAAAATCGGGGTAAACCTTACATGGCCGAAAGAAAAATATCCCCAAGCTAGGGGCGGCCTTCCCGAATGATTAAAGGCTGTACAGAATTGCTGGCAAACATTATGTGGTCAGTCAGCCTTTCGGTTAGGACTCCCCTTCTTCGTCCATTGTAAACTTATAAACATGGAATTCAATGTTTCGCTCATCGGTTAAGTGTCGGTAAAAGGGTGAAGCGGCATTGAAACACAGCCCAGCACGGGAAACAAACCAGGTGTACTGCAAGTAGGTGTTCTTCGGCAGTTCAACTTCTTTGATATAGCGAAGGTCCTTGTCTAAAACGGTAATGTAAAAGTTAACATTTCGAATCTCGTTTTCATCATCCCTTGCCTCCAACTCACGACCACTCCGATGAATACGATAAAATAATTGGCGATACTCATCATACAGAACACCATAATAGCTTGGATTTTCAACCAAATGTTTGCTGGCAGCCATTCTATCGCCTGCTGCTGGTAGAGGATCAACAATTGATGCTGTGAAGTTGCTGGGCACATCAAACTCTGCATAGTCATTAGGGGTGTATACGTTTTGCTTATAAATTCTACTTTCAACAGGAAACGTATAGTAAATTGTACCGTCACCAAGTGCTTCAAGAATACTTGCTCCCCATAAATAACCGAAATTTCCACGATGGGCTTTCATGTAATCAGAATAGTAAAACGGAGCAAATTCACTGGTACGGGTAACCAGGTTATAATACACGGCAAATGGTTTTTGAAGAGATTTATCCCGGTTCATCATGCCATAAATATTATTGAGCAAAATTGTTTTGGTGCGTGGTAAATAGGTGAGTCGAAACCATGGATTGGTTAACAAAAACCCAAAATCATCAGGAATGCTCCGAATAAGATTATGGCTGGCTTTCACTTGGCCTGCAGAATTTAAAAGTTTTACTATCCCCCTTTCATATACAAAGATGGAGTCCAGGCTATGAATATGCATGGATTCAATGTTTCCGACACCGTCCTGTCCATTTCTTGACAAGGGAATTAAATAATCATATCTTAATTCACTCAAATTAAATCCATACAAATGATGTGAATAGCCATTATAGAAAAACAAAAATTCAGCATCACCATTATCAAAGTGATCATATACGGTGATGTCAAGGGCTGTTGTGGAGTCAGCTGGCACGAGTAGCGTATCTACAGCGTGTGAAATCGAAGTAGTGTTTTTACCATCTTGTAAATGGGGCTTTTGATTGCAGCATGTAAGCAGTAGAATCATACTCCAAAAAGCCAAATGGCTCTGGACCGAAATCAAATATCGAATCATGTGAAATGTTGTTAGTAGAAAAAAGGATCTGAAATGCAGGTGCAATAATCAGATCCTCGAGTCTAATTCTAAAAAAATGACGGCTCCTCTACATCACCGCAATTCTTGTGGTATGAACAAGAGTAACCATCGCCATCACCACACCCCTTCCCTCCTTGCGGGCAACGATATTCACACCACGTTGTTGCAGCACAGTTGTCACAACAATCAACACTAGCCTGTGTCGACAATCCTAAGGACAAACCTCCTAAGAGAAAGATTACAGAAAATAACTTTTTCATATAGACTTAGTTTTAGAATTACCAATCCATCCCCTCCGGAGCCTCCTCACCAACTGCCCCTTCGGACGACCGGTTAGTGAAGTGTGCAAGGGTGAATTGTTGATACCAAGGTAAACCGGTTACAGTGCAATTTCCTTGCACTATAGGAAAAATAATTAAAGATCAACCTGAAAATATCTGCGTCAATAGGCTATTTATTTTGCAGTCCCAAAACTTAACTGACTTCACAGCTTTAAGCATCAAAATAACGAGCTCCCTATTCCAAATTTAAACGCAACACAATCTTTTGATAACCATATTTCAAAAAGTTGACCTCTTTGCAAGAAGTCGGAATAAGCAACACAAACTTACCCTCAACGTTCGGAACTGTTCCAGAAGTTGTACCGTCAACATTTGAACACGCTGACCAAATATTCATGCCAGTAACTGCCTTTCCACTCGATCGCTCAGAAATTTCTCCTGTCACCCTTAAGGCATGTTCCTCCGGCTTCACACTATATCGAATACAGAAATCGTCATTCCTATACACTTTTTCATTAGATTGTAGGAAAAACGAATATACAATACCCACACAAACAAATAAGAGCACCCGAATCATAAAAGATTACTTCGCCTTTTGAAGACTAAACCGACCAAATGTCATGAGGTTATCATTCCGATCATATGCATCCCTGTTGGCAAAGTAAATACCCTCAGGCGTAACATAATGTACTGCATGATAATAACCTTGTGGAAGAACAGATTCACCTATTTTCTTGAACTGCCTATCCAGTATGATAATTACCGGTTTCGACCATACCAAGTGTGGTGACGTGTATTCGGACTCGCTTAACGAACGGAAAGCTACACGGTAGTAAACTTCCCGCCACCGATCATATATAATGGTTGAATACGAACCTTGAAGTGCTTCATATTTCCACAATTCCTGATAATTAACGTCTAAACTCTTTGCCTCGGTAGCATAAGGCTTCAGCTGTTCAGGAAGATATCGGCTGGATGCACACTCTTTTCTTATCTCTCCATGTTGATTCACGATGTAAATGAATTTATCTGCACCATAGCTAAGAACAACTAAATTTTCTTCTTCGTTGTAAGCCTGACTAAACCGGTCATACAGTAAACCACTCCACCAACCTCTTTTGTAAATGGCGGGTAACGTATAGGGAAATCTGGCGGTTTGGTTTACCAAATCATAAATAACGCCCGCTTTTCCATTGCTGGAAGCCAAACCATACGTGCAAAACTCTATTGTATTCTTTCTGAGCAAAGGCTTCATTCCTCCTGAAACATCGATGGTTGGCATTTTGGACTGTTCAGTCCACTTGGTTAGTGGCCCCATTTTGTTTTTAATTACTCCACCGCTATCAATAAGGTAAAGCTCTTGGGTTACATTAAAAAACAAAAAGATAGAATCCATATTGTGAAAGAAATAACCTGACGGCCGGTACTTGATTCCATTAGGGCCCTCACCTGTAAGTTGGATACGCTTATGCAATTGCTTGGTTTTCGAATTATAGATATCTATTCTTCCAAGTTGCTCATTATCTACAATTAAGAACGAAGTTTCGGACTCTACGTTGTAAGTATATACGGCCGTTGGACGGAAAGTGCTGGAATTATCCAAAGGATAAGCTTCTTCACCTGATAGTACAAGTTCATAATCCTGACGGTCGAAACAATTGACAGGTGATTGGTAATAGCAACCAAAATTTATGAAGAGTAAACACAGTACAATAAGAAATCTACCCATCTTAACTAACCTTAAGAAGCAAATTAAGTATACCCCATTATCGCATTAGATAATGGGGTAACTATTTAAACAGTTATTAGAGGTGGCTGGTCACAAGTGCAATTGCAAGTATCTGGCCAAGTGGTGCATTTTTGTCCTCCCCATCCATCCGGAACACACCAACCATTGTTCGGAGTCGATGGGCTATCATTACACGCAGCTTCCACATCTTCTGCTTGAAAAGCAGCCGATAAAATGAATACAATCAGGGCAATCTTCAAAAGTTTCATAAGCATTGAATTTTTGAGCCTCTATCACCTCTCCGGAACTCCTCCACCAACTGCCCTCTCGGGGCTGGTGAAGTGTGCATAGGTGAATTGCTAAGTGAAGTAATAACGCTTAGTGTTAATGCGCTAATTAATTTCTTGAAATAAAGTACACGTATCAGTGTGCAGTTTTTCTGCACTGTCAATTTTATGAGGTTGAGGTTTTGGGCTTATTCACACATACACATACACACATACACACACACTTGCACAATAAAAAATGTTGAAAATCGGGATAAACCTTACATGATACTATTGTTCCTAGGTCAATAATTTTGGGCGCCTCTCAAGTAACCGGTATTGCTTATCTTTAAACTATCCAATGTCCCCATTCAAAACCATATTGCTGTTTGCCTTGTTCGCCACCATTGGCTTTGTGTTTATACCCCAACTGCCGGTTGATCTGCAACCCGATACCCGCTCACCCCAACTCACGGTATCGTATACATTACCGGATGCCCCACCCCAGGTGGTGGAGCAGGAAGTGACCGCTCCGCTCGAAAATGCGTTTGCTCAGATTAGTCAAATCAAATCGCTATACTCCGTTTCAAATTATGAACAGGGGACCATTGAACTTACATTCGATCGGGATGTGAACATGGCCTTCAAAAAATTTGAAGTGTCCTCTGTCATTCGCCAACTCTACCCCAAGCTGCATACACAGGTAAGCTATCCGGTAATTGAGCAACGTGGCCGTGCAGACAAACAGAAAAACCCGTTGCTCGTTTACCGTGTTAACGCCAACCTGGCGCCCTTTCAAATACGAAAAACGGTTGACGATATTTTGGTAACGCCATTAGCCCAACGAAAGGGCATTTATGAAGTGAACGTGCGTGGCGCCAATGACATTCAACTGAGCATAGCTTATCATCCTGAACGGCTAAAGCAATATGGAATTTCTACCGCATCCATTACGGAAACATTGTCGAAAGAATTTGCTACGCGGTATCCCGGTGCTATTTTTCAGGGAGCCGGGCAAAAAATCCTGGCTAAGATTGAAAATCCCCTCATCGAAATACGGCAACTGGAAGAAGTGCTTATCCAAACCAATACTGGCAGCCTGCTGCCGTTGAAAAAACTCGCTCATGTTTATCTCGAAGAGCAAACCCCACGACAGTACTTCCGCATTAACGGATTAAACTCCATCACCTTAAGCCTCTATGCCGATGAGGGCGTGAACCGCCTGGTGCTCGCCAAAGAAATCAGGCAACACATTGAACAACTCAGCCAACAGTTGCCTCAAGGCTTTGACGTACAACTTGATTTAGATGATACCGAGTTTCTCAGCCGCGAAATCAATAAAAATATCTTCCGGTCTTCCATGTCCATCCTGATTCTGGCGCTCTTTATCTTGATCAGCTACCGCAGCAAAACCCATTTGTTAAATCTTTTTTCCGGCATTGTAGTAAGCCTGGGGCTAACGGCATTGGTAGCATACCTGTTAAAGCTTTCCATTCACTTGTATACCATTGCCGGTATTACCATTTCATTTGGGCTGTTGCTGGACAATGCCATTGTTGTGCTGGATCACCTGTACCGAAAGCAGGATCGAAAAATCGGGCGTGCAGTGCTGGGTGCAACGTTTACCACGGTTATGGCCCTGCTGCTGGTTTTCTTTTTGCCGGAAGAAGAACGAAAAAACCTGCGCGAATTCAGCATTATTGTAGCCACGGCTTTAACCTGCTCGGTACTTACTGCGCTTTTCTTTACACCGGCTGTGTTCTCGCGTTTGGCCATCACAGCAAAAAAAACGGATCAACTATCGGTTATCAGGCTCCGAAAAAGAGTTCGTGCACTCCGGTTGTACGAACAACTCATTCTGCTGTTTGTCCGGTTTAGAAAAACATTTGTTACACTGCTTATTCTTGCCTTCGGCCTGCCCATATTCCTGCTCCCGTCAAAATGGGAAGGGCAAGAATGGTACAACAACACCATCGGCAGCGACTTTTACCAGGAAACCCTTCGGCCGCATATCGACAAATATACTGGTGGTGCACTTCGTCTTTTTGTGCGTAACGTGTACGAACGCAGCGGTTACCGCGACCCCGAGCGGACACGCCTGTTCGTGTATGCACAATTACCCTATGGGAATACCTTGGAGGAGATGAACCGTGTCATACAGGGAATGGAAAACTACCTTTTAGGCATAGAAGGCATCGACCAATTTGTTGCCCAGGTTTTTTCAGGGCAACAAGCTTCACTAACCATTACCTTTCAAAAAAAATATGAACAAGGCTCGCTGCCGTTTATGCTTAAGAGTCGCCTGATTGCCAAATCACTGGATTGGGGAGGCGTAAGCTGGAATATTTTTGGTGTTGGCCAGGGGTTCAGCAACAGTTCGTACGAAAACCTGCCGGGTTTTCGGGTGGAGATGAAAGGCTACAATTACCACACGCTGGAGCAACAGGCTAACCTGTTGGCAGAAAAACTACTGGTGCACAAACGCATACAACAAGTAAACACAAACGAACGGCTTGGCTGGGAAGAGAAAAGCGCTGAACAGTTTGTATTGAAATTCGCTAACGATGGTGCCGGCATAAACCCAATGCACGTTGCACAAGCCCTGCACCAAAAAGCAGGAAAAGATCAACCTGATTTTTACCTGTCGCTAAACAGCAAACAGCTGCCTGTATTCATAAAACCTGACCGTGAAGCTATACCTTCCCTATATGCTGTAATGGAAGGATACACCCAGGCAAGCGATAGCCTTTACCTCAAGCCCTCCACTTTTGCCAACCTGATTAAGGAAAAAACCGCAAATGCCATTCATAAGAAAGACCGTCAGTACATTCGCGTAGTGGGCTTTGAATATTATGGAAGCTACAAGTTTGGCAACGAATATTTAGATGAAAAGCTCGCAGAAATGAAAATGCAGATGCCCGTAGGCTACACAGCAAACAAACTTACCTGGAACTGGGACTGGAATAAAGTGAAACGGCAGTACAGCTTGTTAGCGATTTTATTAGTGGGCATCTATATTATATGCGCAGTGTTATTCGAAAACCTGAAGCAACCATTTTACATCGTAGCTATGGTACCGCTTTCTTTTATCGGGTTATTTCTGGCTTTTAGTTGGGGCGATTTTTATTTTGACCAGGGCGGATATGCAGCATTCATCCTGTTGGGTGGGCTTACGGTTAATGCCGCTGTTTTTGTAGTGAACGACCTGAACAATTCCCGTTGCCGAAAGTATAACCGTGCCGTTCTTAAAGCCACCCTGGGAAAAATGCGCCCCATTATCCTCACAGTGCTTTCCACTTGTTTGGGGCTTGTCCCTTTTTTAGTTGGCGGGCAGCATGAGGTATTTTGGTTTGCCTTGGCTACTGGGACTATTGGTGGACTGACCTTGTCTGTTCTGTTGGTGTTAGCTGTGTTGCCGGTTTTGTTGATGATGATTAAGAATCGATAACACAAATAGTCTCTAAATTGGTTTAAAATGACCACTAGTTTGAATATAAAAAACAGTTGTTCTTCTAATTTGAATGCGGCCCCCCATTTTGGAAGACCTGCACAAATACTGAAGTACATCTTTTACCTGAACATTATCTTATTCATCTCCTATAAATAATACCTGCTTACCAATTGTGTATCGAATAGTGGATTTAGTCATCTTAAGCAGTTTTGCTTGACCTGTAAACTGAAAACTTTTTACTCTGTAAGCGACTATTCTTTTTTCAATTTTGTTTATTTGAATGCTGTCAGCCTGAATAGTAAGTTTTGTGGGGATAGTAATCTGTGCGTTCCCAACTAAAGTTAAGATTGTTTCATCTGCACTCACGGAAAGTTTATCAGAAATAAAGTCTACTTTTTCAGCATCCAAAATAATTTGATTTTGACTAACCTGGGCGGTTAGATCAGCGAACAAAAAGATGACTAAGAAATATGTATAAACTATTCTCATAATATCCTGATTAAAACTTAGAGTTCAATTTTTATATATCCATGGGCATAACTTAAGAGCTTATAATACCTTACCTCGAACGTTCTTTGGTTTCTCAACATGTAAATCATAAGAAGTTAAAGAATCCTTCACATACAAGAAAAGTCTGTCTGTTGCCAGATACAAACCATACTTTTCCAATTTACTTTCACTATTAACAAAGACTATTACTTCCTCAGAATTAAACCTTGTGTCAGTTAATATTTTATGCCTGTTCGACTTAAGAATCAAAACTTTATTGAAAGTACTGTATTTTTTGCTATTTAATATATCGATTGCAAACTTAATATTCTCATCGGTACAAATGCATTCCTCATTTTGAAGTACGATTATGATCATATTTTTCTCTATTTGAGGGCTAAAGCCAAACTCCTCTGACAAGAAATTAATCAAATTAGAATCATCATATTTAACTTCACGTTCACATGAAAGAAAAGAAACAAACAATAATACCTTGACACTAAAATGATTCATGCTCTATTTATACAATTTTAAGTATGTGAAAACGAAGAGAGTTTTCTCCTGATGGGGCTCCTAAATATAGCCCCTTGGGTCCAGCAAAGGATGATGGTGTGATATATCTTCTTTCATTAAGTTCAATTTCTCCAAGTACCTCGAAGTTTTCGTTAAATATGGTCAAAATTTGTTTTTTTTGATTGGGGCCCTTAAAACGGCCTTGTGAGTCAGGTCCCTTGATATCACTTAGGTGAAATCGATAGAATAAGTTTCTCCACTTATCGTAAATCACTCTTTGAAAATTTACATTTTCAATAAAATGACGCATTTTCAAATCATTATCGTTACATGCAGACCATGGGAGTGGTTCAGCTAAAGATTTGCTGAGTAGAGATTCGCCACCGTATCCTCTCGTCAGTTTTGTTTCAATATTATACACATAAACTGACGACTCAATTGGAAATGTTAGTATTACTCTTTTGTCAATAAAGGAATATTGTGGTTCAACGCAGAATCCATAATAGCTATTGGAATAAATCTTTGGATAATATAAAGGTAATAATTCAATAGATTCATTGTCCAACCGAATTTTTGCTAGGATGCTCACTTTATAGTGATCTTTTGAGCATTGACCATATTGATTATCAATATTTTGAATATATATACTTTTATCGAGTCTATCAAAAAACACATTATTAGCTTCATTTCCTGGAGACAGGTACAGTTCAGATCTGTTAATTAAAATATTTCTTGTTAATCGACCCTCTGAATCGAATATGCACAAGGACCCATCACTAACCAGAAAAATGCTATCAATACTATGAAAAAATATGCCTTTAACAATTCCAATTGATTCCGGCCCCTCTCTGGACAGAGAAATGGATTTCATTATTTGTTCCTTTTCTAAATCAAACAGGTCAATTGAATGATGGCTTGAATTATATCCCGCATAGATAATTCCATTCGAGGAAAATTTCTTGTAATTAAATAAGAAAATTGAATCAAATTCTATCGAAACAGTATCATAATCAAGTTTAAGATCAATCTCATTTCGAATAGTTAAAATAGTATCATTCACTACATCTCCGTTTTTGTCACGATCACAAGATATAATGAGCAATAATGCTACACAGACATAAAATACTTTTCTCATTAGGCTATCAAATTGTTTTGTTAAAATCTTAAAAGACCAATTCTTTAATCGTTAAAGAATTGGTCTTATGCTTTGTATCAAAAAATTAATCCTAATGCTATTCATAGCGACAATTAGTACTTCTAGTACAGGGCCCACTTGGATCTGGAAGTGAACAAAGGGTTCCGGCATAAAAATCTCCATTTTGATCCCAATAACCACAAATCTGTGTATTGTATCTCTCTGGGGGCATATAAGAGGGCATAACGAACAGCAAACAGGTCAATAATGAAGATGCAAGAAATACTCGAAAGCAATGTATCTGTTTCATGATTGAAAATTTATTTTTGTTTTTCAGATCAACTCTATATCACCAATTACAATCCGATTTTCTGTCGCAAGGACCGTTTGGGTCAGGATCCTGACAAGATGATCTATAGTCAACTGTTCCATCTGAATTGTAACGGGTGCATAAACACGTATTGTATTTTGCTTGAATATATGCTGAACTACTCATTGAGTTGAGCATCAGAAAAAAAATAGAATAAAGGTCAAAGCAAAGCCATAACTTGGCAAAAGTGAAATTAATTTTTTCATTTCTTTATCATGTTTGATACTTACCCACCCCCTCCGGAGCTCCTCACCAACTGCCCTCTCGGGCGACCGGTTAGTGAAGTGTGCAAGGGTGAATTGTTATGTCTAAGGTAAACCGGTTACAGTGCAATTTCCTTGCACTCTCAAAAATTTTTTAGCTCCCACGGTTCTTCATAGTAATACGTCTTTCTTGTCCGGCACCAGCAAATGCAGGCACCCTGTTGTTTTAAATGTGATAAATATTCGAATAACGTGCGCCTGGAAACGTTTAGCTTGTCGGCCAATTCACCGGCTGGCCCGGTGCACTGACTCCTGATCAACGCATGCAAATAGCGGAAACGATCCAGTTGTTTTTCGTAAACCATTTCTTTCGGGGGATAAGAATTTTCTAAAATAGTTGTTCTTAGAAAATAAGTCCATAGGAGATAGTCCCATGACAATTTGGCCAATCAATTTTTTTTCTACTTATTCAGATAAATTATTGAATTTAAAACGAAGTGGTCATTGAAATATTTTGAAATTAATCCACTTCATCCAAACCAAATGCGCCATCATTGAGCGGTTGTAAATTACTAATCCGTTACGCTATATTAGACGATGCTTTACTTCCTTCTGCAACGTCCCATTGCTGTATTGATGGTGCTTTTAGTGGCTCTTTCACTGAGCCTGCTGGCCTTCTTCACGTTGCCCGTTTCGCTCCTGCCCGATAAGGATGTGCCCGATATAACGGTTTCGGTTCGCTTTCCGAACAGCCCACCCGAAGAAATTGAGCAGAACATCCTCAAGCCCATCCGCGAAACCATGCTGGCCGTAAACGGCTTAAAAAACATGGAAAGCATTGCCCACAATGAAGCTGGTTCTGTGATGCTTCATTTTGAGTACAACACACCCATGGAGCTGGCGTACATTGAAGTGAATGAGAAGCTCGACAGGCTCACCAATACGCTACCGCGTACCCTGGAGCGGCCGCTGGTAGTAAAAGCTTCCACCTCCGATATTCCCATCGCCCGCGTACAGGTTTGGCCAACCCCTGCCGAAAACCTGGTGAGCACCTCTGAACTGGCGCGGTTTACATTGAAAAGGCGCCTGGAACAGTTAGACGGGGTGGGCCTGGTGGATATAAATGGCTGGCAGCAGCCGGTTATACGGGTAGCGCCCGATGCCGCGCGCCTCGCCAGTCTGGGCCTTACCGATAACGCCATCATTACGGCCATCCAGGAAGCCAATCTTCAACTGGGTGCACTTACTGTGCGCGATGGAAACTACCGGTACTTTTTAAAAGTGTCTTCACGGCTTAGTGATCCTGATGAGATCGGAAGATTGCCGGTAAAACTCCCCAACGGCAACGAGTCGGTAAAGCTTAACCAGGTAGCCAACATATTTACGGAAGTGGAAAAGCCTTTGGGCTATCACCTGTTTAACGGGCATGATGCCATTGTGATAACGGTTCACAAACAAGCTGCCGCTAAAATGACGGAAGTGATGCCGCGATTATATGAGGCTGTAAAGCAATTCAAGCAAGACTATTCACAACTTAATTTTGAGATCACACAAGACCAAAGCCTGTTGCTTGACATAAGCATCGACAACCTGTCGCAAGCTTTGCTGTGGGGTGGTCTTTTTGCCTTTGCCGTGTTGTTCCTGTTCATGGGCAACTGGCGAGAGCCTTTCATCATGGGCATCGTGCTGCCGGTATCCCTGCTCCTTTCCTTTTCACTGTTACACTTACTCAACATATCCCTGAATATTATTTCCCTCAGCGGCCTCGCCCTTGGACTCGGCATGTTGGTGGATAACTCCATTGTTATTGTTGACAACATAAGTCTAAAACGCAAGGAAGGTCTCTTGCTTACGGATGCCTGTGTGAAGGGCACACATGAAGTAATTATTCCATTAATCAGTTCTGCGCTCACAAATCTCGCAGTATTCATTCCCCTTATCTTTATGAGTGGCATTACAGGCGCTTTGTTTTACGACCAGGCGCTTTCGGTTACTGCTATCCTTACCTCCTCAATTTTATGTACGTTTATTCTTGTCCCTCTATTGTACAAGCTGCTTTATCAAAATAACAACACGCACCTGCCGGAAGACAGCCGCTTCTTTATTGCGATGAAACGATGGTACCACCGTTCATTCCTATTTGTGTTCCGCTATAAACTAACTAGCCTATTGCTGATGGGTGTTTTCATTCCGGTATCCATCCTGCTCTTCATCTATCTTCCCAAAACCGGCTTCCCGATTATCGAACGCACGGAAACGGTTGTGAATATTGATTGGAGCGAACCCATTCCAGTAACTGAATCCAGGAACCGGATCATGCAGCTTTCTTCAACTAGTAAACCTTATATTGAACACACGGAGGCTGAAGTTGGCCAACGACAATTCATGTTGGGTACAGAAAGCTTTACTGCACAACAGGCAACCCTGTACCTGAAATACCCTGATCAGTATACCAAAACCAGTTATGACTCAACCCTGTTGAACTTGCTTCGCAGCCGTTTTCCGCTTGCCCGTGTCGACTTATACAACGCGCCAAATGCTTTTGAACAATTGTTCACCAGTCGCCAACCCTACTATGAGGCCCGTTTCCGTGAACCGAAAACACAAAAAACACTGCCCGACAGCACCGCACAAATCTTGCTTCAAACCGCTACTCACAATACGCAGGCAGCACCCGGCAAAGGATTTGAAACCGAAACCGTGGCGGTTATCAGCCTGGACTTTATTAAAATGAAAAACTACCAGGTTGATTATGGCGATCTCATCCGAAAACTGAACATTGTGTTTGGCGATTACCTGATCACCGACTTCAAAGACTTTGGAAGGGTTACGCCCGTGCGATTCACAACCATACCCGGTGACTTCACCTACCTGCTGCAAACCCATACCGTGCGCAGTGCCAATGGTAAGGATTACCCGGTTACCGAATTCATACAGATGCGGTACGAAGATCACTACAAAAACCTGACGGCCGATGCCTCCGGAATTTATCAGTCGATTGAGTTAACAGCTTTAACCGATGCCGATGAAACGGAGGATTACTTTAACACGTTGGCACGTGAGTCCGGTTTGGTGGTGGATTTCTCAGGACAATGGTTCGAAAACCAGGCTAACCTGAAGCAATTGCTTATTATCATGATCGTTTCCGTGTTGCTCATGTACTTCATCCTCACGGCCGAGTTCGAATCTTTCCGCCAACCGCTGCTGGTAATGGTAAGCATACCCCTTGGGTTTGCGGGCAGCTTGTTGTTGTTGTGGGCAATGGGTGGTACGCTTAACGTGATGTCGGGTATTGGGCTGGTGGTGGTGTTGGGTATTTTGGATAACGATGCCATTTTAAAAATTGACCGCATTAACCGCTTACGCCAACACCTGCCGTTGGCCCAAGCCATTGAGCAAGCCGGGCTGGACCGGCTAAAGCCGATTGTGATGAACACTTGCACCAACGTACTGGCGATTACACCCATTCTTTTTGCCAGCGGCCTTGGCGCTGACCTTCAACAACCCGTTGCCATTACCACCATTGGCGGGTTGATTGCTGCCACGTTTACAGCTTTGTATTTTGTTCCCTTATTATATTGGATTGTTGCTGTTAGAAGAAATCAAAGGAACCCATAGGCTTTTAGAATTTTCTCTCCACACTTACCGGTGCATCATGTGCCAACTGCAAGTTGTTGGTAACAATAACGGCCTTGCCTTCTGTTAAACCATCCAAAATTTCCACTTCCTTGCCGTTTTCACGGCCGGTGTTTACGTAGTTCCATTTAGCCAGGCCGTCCTCGGCCGTAAACACCACTGAGCGGCCCGAGCGGATTACAACCGC
Organism: uncultured Roseivirgaceae bacterium; assembly: GCA_964419145.1. GTDB lineage: Bacteria > Bacteroidota > Bacteroidia > Cytophagales > Cyclobacteriaceae > UBA2336. Next base: position 366,882 of record CAYQOM010000001.1, read on the forward strand.
CTCTTTGGGCACAATAAGGTGCTGTTCATGCGGAAGTCGTAACACCACCTGCACGTGCATGCCTGGCAGCAGGCTTGCATTGTTCTGTGCAATCAGGATGGTTATGTTTACCATACCCGTTTTTTCATCCACCCGTGGGTTCAGCTCCGCTACCCGGCCGGAATAGGATAATTCCTCTCCGGCTACATTGACTTCGGCCTGTATACCCTGCTTAAGGCGCAAGGCATCCACTTCCAGCACATCGCACACCACAGCCATAGCCGCTGGATTGTGCAGGTAGCAAAACAGCTTTCCTTCCTCAACCGGGTTACCCGGTTTCACTTCCATGCCGGATACAACCCCGCCAAGGGCCGCACGCACAAAGGTATGTTCGTACTCCAACGCTGCCTCCTTGTAGGCCACCTCAGCTGCGGCCAGCCCGCTTGAGATAAGGATATTCGCTTTGATACGCTTTTGACGCACCGAGTCTGCTCCGTTAAAACTCATCATCTGGTCTTCAAAGGCCAGCTTCTTTTCTTCAAGTTGTACACGGGCCCGCTCCAACTGCAACTGCTGGCGTGCATACTCCAGTTGTGCCAGCACATCACCTTTCTTTACACGCTGGCCATTGCCCACCCATACCTTCTCTACCATACCCGCACGCCTGAACTTCACCTGAACTTCTTCAACAGCCTGTACGCGGCCGCTGGTATAAATGAGATACTCGAAAGGTTTACGTACAGCCTCCACCACCTGAACCTCAGTGGGCGGTATGTCGCGCCTAGCCTGTTGCGGGTCTTCTTCTTGTATTTTCTCCTTTGCTGCGCAACCTGCTATTATTGCCAAAACAAAAAGTAGCAGGACAAAACTTACAGTTCTAAAATTATTCATCAGAACTAAGCTATTGATTTTTTCGGGCTAATGAAAATGATGTTTCTTTTACCATCCACGCATCATGCAATCCTGCGATTGAAATACAAGCCCAATAAATATTATTACTTGATGTATCTGATGTTCATCCGTCCCAACTGTAATGAATCCTCATCAGGTGCTTTTGTGAAATCTCGCCAAATGTATAAGGCTTCAGAAGTAGTAAAATAGTCGTCTGGGAAGTACTTTTCTCTGTCCAGGGATAACTCAATGAGTGGATTGAAGACCTCATCAAAAAGCATCAATGATGCAGGCTTAGTCATCATTGTTGTAGGCTTCATATCATTTGTCAAAATGGGTTGATTTCCCCAATGAGCACGCACAGACATGTTATCCTTATTTAAATAGAATACTTTTTGAAACATTGTATTTGTTAACATTCGATGCTCAATACCCATGCCATCTTGTGAATAGGGCGATGACCTGTTTTCGGAAGTATTGCTAAGTGCCGGAAAACATCCGGATAAGTTACCCTTTCGGTTGTAAAGACAAATTTCTGAATCAACAACAAAATTGCAGATTATCCTGTCATTATAAAATGATAGATTAGGAATAATGTCAGAAGAAAAATCACCTTTGTTATCCCGTATATATTGGCTGTAATGAACCGCTAATAGATTAACCTTTCCCGTTTCAAGAAACAATTCGGCAACAATCGGTTTTGAAAGGCCCGTTTCTCTTCCATTTGATTCAAAGTCTTCTGCTTGAAAATACATCAGCAATGATCGACTTTGAGCATCATAAAATATGCCTGAGCCAGAAGCAGCAATTAGTGATCCATTCATTGCTTGATGGGATAACTTATGAACAGTTCCCTTTTCACTTAAAAGTTTTATTCCCGTTGGATCAAATATAAAAATTGAATCAAGGTTATGAACAAACAACCCATAAACCTTTAGGACTTCATTTGGTCCATGTCGGTTTAAACTGATGCGAGTAATGAATGATTTTTTGTCCAGATTAAATAGATCAATTGTATGGCGAATAGGGTTATAGCCAGCTAAGCAGTTCTCCCCATTAAAAACAAAAGGGCTATTTTTTCTATAATAAACAAGAGCAGCAGTGTCAATAGGAATTGAAACCTCTTCAAAAGTAATTGATTCAATTGTCCTTTTACGGTGTTGAGTATCAGTCTGCTTGTTGAAGCAGGAGACAGTTAGAAGAAATAGAATAGCAAATGCGTATTTATAGTGAATCATTAAAACCGGTCTAGTTACGAATACGGAAATTTTAAAGGCTGCCTTAAAAGCAAATATCAACTTGAAAATTCATCCTAAACAAAATCTGATTGGTAAAAATTTGATTCTTGACTGTTAGAATTGAATCTGCAGTTTCAACATTAAATTTAAGGCAGCACTATTGAGAAATTATTCGATAGACATTTGATCGCAGTTATAGTAAACATAACATTGCGTACCAGTAGATACCCATGTAACACATTCGACCCCAACATACGGGTATGTGCACCTTTCTCCTTTATGATATTCTGGCTTTACATAGGCTTTAACCTCATAAATATTGGAACCAAAAGTCATGAGTGCTGAAATCATGAAGCCTGAAAATGCTTTTAAGATAGATTTTCTCATAAATAACAGTGTTTATTTTTTAACTTACCCACCCCCTCCGGAACCTCCTCGCCAACTGTCCCTTCGGACGACCGGTTAGTGAAGTGTGCAAGGGTGAATTGTTAATCCTAAGGTAAACCGGTTATAGTGCAGTTTCCTTGCACTCTCAAAAAAAAATCGTTCAAAAACCTAAGATTGGCAATAAAGCACGTTGAATCACCGGCTGATTTGCCGCCACAAAAAGCCCACTTCAAGAGCCGTAAACACGGCATAAACTGCGATGAAAAACACCACATTTTCTAAGGCTCCGGGGCGGTCTTCCCAAATGATTAAGGCCAGGTATGCACCGTATGCCAAAAGTTTTATGGCGATGCTGGCCAGGTAAAAATGAACGAAAAAATCGGGCCTGTCTTTGTGAATGCGCAGCAGGTAAAAATACAGTCCGATGGTACTGGCCGTTAGCAGTACCAGGCTCTGATAGAAGAATGAAGGAAGTGCTGAAAAGGATTGGCTCACACCCAGGATGACCACAATCACCAACCCCATCGTAACCAAAAAACCAGTCCGGTTGCTCACGACTTATCAATAGACTTATACAACTGATACATCATCCCCGCAAAGGCGATGAACACAAACACAATCAGAAAGATGGGATACTTTAACTTCAACCAGCCGTCAAGTAAATAACCGAGCCACGCAAACAGTCCAATGGTAACCAAAAGCTGCAGGGCGAGGCTGCTGTACTTCAGGTAGCTGTTAGATGGTTTTGGCTTCTGTTCCGGTGAGGGATCGCGATGTTCCGAAGCCATTGTTTTCACCTATCTTGATTTCCTTAATGGTGGCGCCCATCTTACAGCTTCCGTTAAAGGATGCACCTGGCTCAACCACCAACTTACCGGTAACGATATCACCGTGAATCACGGCTGTTGCTTTCAATACTAACAACTCTGCAATTTCAATTTTACCCTTCACTTCACCTTCTATGTCGGCATTCTGCGCAGTGATGTTGCCTTGTACTTGTGAAGAAGGGCCTAAGGCCACTTTTGATTTTGATTTAACATGACCGGTTACCCTTCCTTCAATGCGGATGTTTCCATAGGTTTCAATATTACCCTCCAGAAAGGTTCCCTTTCCAATGTTGTTGCTGGAATTGCTGATTTCTTCGGCTACTCGTTTTTCTTCTTTTGAAGTAAACATGTTTTTGTCTGGTTAAAATGTTACAAACTCTTCCGGATTAAGCGGGTTGCCGTTGTACCACAACTCAAAGTGCAGGTGTGGGCCATCCGTCATCTCTCCGCTATTGCCAACTATAGAAACGATTTCTCCGCCATTGACAAAAGTACCAACTTTTTTATAGAGTTGGGCATTGTGCTTATAGACCGAGATCAGGTTGCCTTTATGCTGAATCATCATCACATACCCGGAGTCTTGTGTCCAGGAAGCAAAAATCACCGTTCCATCTGCGATGTTCTTTACCGGCTCATTGGTTTTGGCCACAATGTCAACCCCATAATGAGCACGTTGCGCGTCATAATGATCGGAAATGAATCCCGTAAGGGGCGAAAAGAAGAAGGTTTCCTGTAATTCACGGTACTTCACACTGGCCAGGGTGATCAAGGCCAGGTCTGATTTTTCAAACTCTTTGCGAAATGATGAATCCGATGGTGCAAGCTTAAGTTCATCTGGTTTCACAAGCGGTTGCCCTTCGCTGCTTAAAATCTTAGCGGGGTCGTTGAAATCACTGGTATCACCACTCAGCACCCTTTGAATACCTAAGATGAACTGGTCCTTGCGGTCAACTTCCAGGTAAAGGGAATCCACTTTCTGATCAAGCTCAATCAACTGCTTGTTCATTTGCATTTGCGCGAAGCGAGGGTCGAACCACTTCGCCAAGATGGTTTGCGACAAAAACAGGCTGATCGCGAAGATGATCGCGAAGATGATCACTGAAAAAAGGATTACCTTCGAATAGGTAAAACCCATGCTGGTTTTCTCGGCAAAGTTCTCCTCATTCCGGATTACCAGTTGGTATCGGTTGGTTAACCAGTTAGAAATGGTCTTTTTTGGCTTCAAATCGCGATTTTAACCCACAAAAGTAGATAATCTGGGCGTAATTAATATGGAATATTCGTTTTTTGCGTTTCTTAACCGTTGAAGTGTCTGCCTTGAAAATCCGGTACGTCTATATCCTCTTTGGTGCCCTCGTGGTAGCCTGCTCACCGCAATCGAATACCATCACGAGTAAGGCATTCCATAACACAACGGCACATTACAACGGGTATTATTATGCGTTGGAAGAAATCACAAAAATTGAGGGCACCATCCGTAAAAATCACAAAGACGACTATAACCGGGTATTGAAGCTTTTCCCTCCGCTAGATTCCGTGTTGGCCAAGAGTTACGACAAAGAAATTCAGGAAGCCATCAAGATGGCCTCCATCGCCATCCAACGTCATCCCAACAGCAAATGGGTGGATGACAGTTATGTGCTGGTAGGCAAGGGAAGGTTATACAGTTTTGATTGGGGAAATGCTATTCAAACATTCAAGTTTGTAAACACAAAAGGAAAAGACCTGCACACCCGGCATGAAGCACTGATCTGGTTGGCACGAACGTTTACCGAACATGGTGAATTCAATAATGCAGAAGCCACGTTCGATTTCCTTCAAAAGGAAAAACTGAACAAAACCAATCTCAAAAAATTCTATCTCGAAAAAGCACATTATTACCAGGTGCGTGGTGATGATGACAACTTTGTTAAGAACTTAACAGAGGCCGTACCGCTCTTGAAAAAGAAAGACAGACCGGGACGCATCTATTTTATTCTCGGGCAGGTTTATCAGCAACTTGGATTTGAAGCGGAGGCCTACAATTACTTCAGAAAATGCCTGGACACACATCCGGAATATGAGGTTGATTTCTACGCGCGCTTGTACATGGCCCAGGTAGCCGAGATTTCCAAAAGCAGAAGCATCGCCAATGCCCGCAAGTCGTTTAAAAAATTATTGAAAGACAGTAAGAACAGAGAGTTCAAAGACAAGATCTATTATGAAATGGGTGTGTTTGAACGTAAGCAGAAAAACATAAACGAGGCCTTGGCAACATTTGAACTGGCTCTTCGCGAAGGAAACAACACCCAGATTGATGGCGAAGCGTATTTACAAATGGGTGAGATTTATTACGACACCTTGAAGAACTACGAATTCGCAAAACTGTATTACGACAGTGCTGTTGCAAACCTGAGCAAAGACCATGAAGACTTCGCTGCTGTAAAAACACGTCAGGAAATTCTTGCCGAATTCGTTACACACCTGAATACCATAACCTGGCAAGACAGCCTGATGGTAATGGCCAAGATGGACTCAGCCTCATTGATGCAGCACATTACTTCTGTACTGGAAAGCAAAAAGAAGCCTGAAGAAAAAGCGCGCAAGAAAAAGAAACGTAACCGCATTGATATCGGACAGGTAAATTCAAGCCTGAACACAGCAACCGGTTTGGAAGGAACCGATTGGTATTTCGGAAACCCTTCGGCACTTGCGCTGGGCCAACAGGAATTTAAACGTATATGGGGAGCGATACCACTGGAAGATAACTGGAGGAGGTCATCGCGCACCTTGCCTGCATCGCAGCGCACCAACACTGTGGCCGCAACGGATGGAAAACCAAAAGAAGATGCTACGCCAAGTGCAGAAACCACTAAAACCGATCCGGTATTGGATGCGTTTGAACGAATCAACAAAGAATTACCCAAAACACCGGAGCAAGTTGCTGAAGCGCTCTCCAAAATTGAAGATGCGTATTTTCTTTTAGGTGATGTTTATTATTTCAAACTGCAAGAGAAAGAGAATGCTGTTGGCACGTACGAAACGCTGCTCACACGCTTTCCTGAAACGGATTATCGGCCTGAGGTACTTTACAAACTTTACCTCATGCACAAAGAATCCGATCCGGGACGGGCAGACCGGTACGCTCAAGAGTTAAAGGAGAATTTTCCCGAGAGCACATTTGCAAAGATTTTAGTCAACCCCGACTACCTGCTTGAATCCAGCCAGGTAGTGGAGAAACAAAAAGCGTTGTACAAAATCGCGTATGAACAATTTGAAGTTTACCAACTGGATTCAACCCTTGCCATACTGAAAGAAGCCCTTGCGCTGGAGAAAACGACCTTCACACCCAACCTGGAGTTATTGAAAATTCTTGCCTTAGGCAAAACGGAAGAAATGGCACGGTACCAATACCGCCTTGAGGAGTTCATAAAACAATATCCTGAAACAGAAATAACTGCCTATGCGCAAAAACTGCTAAAAGCTTCGCGCGACTTTGAGTTGAAACGTGAAAAAGAAAAAGGAATCAAATACATCCCCTCCTTCGATGAGCCCCATTACTTTGTTATGATCTACCAAACCAAAGCTAAATTGGAAGACGTTGCCTCCAAGGCATTGGATGGATTTAACCAGGCGAACTTTTCCACGTCAAAACTGAAGGTAAGCAACCTGATCTTCGATGAAAACAACTCCATTACATTCGTTTCAGGGCTTAATGCCATGAATGACGCTCAGCAATACTACCGTACGTTCATCGAAAAGCAACCAACCCTGAACACCTTAAAACCGCATAAATTCGATACTTTTGTGATTACGAAAAATAACTTCGATATTTTTTACCGTACCAAAGGCTTGCATGAGTACCTCCAATTCTTTGAAAAAAACTATATCCCAAAAAATCCGTAGCCTGTTAGGCATGAACCATCCATGGTTCAAGCGGATCGTTCGCGCCATCTGGATACTTTTCTTTTGCTTCATAATTGGTTTCCCGATTTACATCTATTCCGTGTCCATCGATTTGTTTGGCCTGTTCGGAGGGATGCCCAGTTTAAAATCAATTGAAAATCCGGAGAACGATTTATCATCTGAGCTCATCTCTGCCGATGGCGTTTCGCTGGGCCGCTACTTCCGGTATAACCGTGCGCAGGTATCATTCGATGATCTTTCTGATGACCTGGTGAATACGTTGCTCCTTTCGGAAGATCACCGGTTCTATGATCACTCCGGCATGGATTTCATTGCCTACCTGCGCGTATTGAAAGGGCTGCTCACCTTCAGTCCGGCAGGTGGCGGAAGTACCATTACACAACAATTGGCAAAGAACCTTTACACGAAAAATCCGGATATGGGCCTTGATGGCAGCCTCGGAAGACTCGGGGGAATAGTTGCAAGAGTTATACAGAAGACAAAAGAATGGATCATTTCCTATCATTTGGAGAAGAACTTTACAAAAGAGGAAATCATTGCCATGTACTTAAATACGGCCTCTTTCGGCAGCAACGCGTATGGCATCCAGGTGGCCGCAGAAACCTATTTTGGAAAAACCCCTGATAGTTTAAATGTTCAGGAATCGGCTGTGCTGGTGGGCATGTTACAAGCCATCACGCGGTTTAATCCGGTACTTAATCCTGAGAATTCATTGGCCAAGCGTAATGAAGTTCTCTACAAACTGTATAAACATGGCTACATCCAAACACGTGAAGCATATGATTCAATTAAAAGTCTTCCGATTGTACTTCAATATCGTGTTCAAAATCAAAACCAAGGATTGGCAACCTACTTTCGAAGTGTTATCAAGTGGGACATATTGCGATGGTGTAGGGAACGTGGAATTGATTTGGAAGAATCTGGACTAAAGATCTATACCACCATCGACAGTCGCCTACAGAAATATGCCGAGGAAGCAGTAGCCGAACATATGAAATTTCTTCAGGGAGATTTTGATGTACATTGGCAAGGAAAAAATCCATGGCTGGATGAAGACGGAAAAGAAATTCGAAATTTTTTACAGATGCGGATTAAACAAACCGATGCGTATAAAAATCTGGTTGCGCGTTACGGTGAGAAATCGGATTCGGTAAAAATCATGCTGAACCTGAAAAAGCCCATGCGTATTTTTACCTGGAATGGTGAACGGGATACGTTGTTCAGCTCCATGGATTCCTTGAATTATTATAAGCGATTCCTTCACACTGGCCTAATTGCTATTGATGCCAATACGGGTGCAATAAAAGCATGGGTAGGCGGTATTGATCATAAGTATTTCAAGTTTGACCACGTTCGGCAAGGCAAGCGACAACCCGGTTCAACCTTCAAACCCTTTGTGTATGGCGCTGCATTGGAGCTGGGTTACAATCCATGTCTCGAAAAATTTGATATCTCACCGGTATTCAATGTTCCGGGAGGAACGTGGTACCCTCCTAATTCAGATGGCACGAGAGGTAGTGGAGATAAAATGACGCTTCGACAAGCCATGGCCCGTTCCATAAACTCCATCACTGCACAAGTAATGAAAGAGATTAAAGAACAAACCGTTGTAAACTTTGCACACCGCGTTGGAATATCGAGTCAACTGGATGCCGTACCATCGCTCTGTCTAGGAGTTAGCGATGTTTCCTTGTATGAGATGGCTGGTGCATACGCCACATTTGTCAATAGTGGCATTTACACAGAACCGTACTACATCAGTCGCATTGAAGACAAAAACGGTAACGTAATTGAGAACTTCGTGCCCAAAACCCGGGAAGCCATCAGCGAACAAACGGCTTTCAAAATGATATACATGCTACAAGGAGGTGTTGAAGAAGAAGGTGGAACCTCCCGTGGGCTTAACAAAGAATTAAAAATCGACAATGAACTCGGTGGTAAAACCGGAACGACTAACAATGCCTCCGATGGTTGGTATATGGGCGTAACACCTAACCTGGTGGCAGGAGTTTGGGTTGGAGGTGATGAGCGCAGTATACATTACAGAACCTGGAGTATGGGGCAAGGCACACGCACCGCCCGCCCGATTTGGGAGAAGTTTATGCTAAAGGTGTATGCAGACCAGACCGTTGATTACAAAAAGGGCTTCTTCCAAAGACCCCGAATGGGGCTTGACATCACCTTGGATTGTGCCCAATACCCCGGAGCGGATTCAACCCAGGTGATTGATGATCGCCAGTGGGATGATTTCAATTAATCAGCATGTTGTTTGATGAGCTAAAAGACTATGCTCTGCTGCTTCCGGATTCACCTGGTGTATACCGGTTTTACAATCCGCAACATGAACTTATATACGTAGGCAAGGCGAAAAGTCTGAAGAAACGGGTTAGCTCCTACTTTAATAAAGGCAGCGGACTAAATCGCAAAACACTAAAACTTGTTTCTGAAATCAATCACATCGAATACACGGTGGCGAACACTGAATTCGATGCTTTGCTGCTGGAAAATAATTTCATTAAACAGAATCAGCCGAAGTACAACATCCTGCTAAAGGATGATAAAACATTTCCATACCTCTGCATCCTCAACGAACGCTTTCCAAGAATCATATCTACCCGAAAATATTTACCCGAACAAGGTGAGTACTTTGGCCCTTATGCCAGCGTAACGGCTATGAAAAGTGTCCTCGAATTAGTCAGGAAGCTATACACCATTCGCACCTGCACGCTTGCACTTACCGCAGCTAACATTGAACAGAAAAAATTTAAAGTTTGTCTTGAATTTCATATCGGCAATTGTAAAGGTCCTTGTGAAAACTTACAAAGCGAATCCGAGTACCTCGAAGATATTGAACAGGCCCGTCACATCCTGAAAGGAAACCTGAGCAAAGTGGAGCAATACTTTCAGCATCACATGCAAGCGGCTGCGGAAAATCTCTCGTTTGAGCAAGCCCAAAAATTTAAAGACAAACTAAACTTGCTTGATAGGTTCCAAAGCAAATCACTGGTAGTGAACCGTAACCTTACCGACATTGATGTTGTTTCAATCGCCAGCAAAAATGATTATGCCTATGTAAACTACATGCAGGTTAAAGAGGGAGCGATTGTGTTCTCGAAAACATTGGAAGTAAAGAAAAAACTCGATGAACCTGATGAAGAATTACTGTCGTATGCCCTGGTTTCATTGCGGGAACAAACAAATTCATTGCATCGTGAGATCATCAGCAACCTTCCCATTGTGCTGATCTCGGAAGAAATCATAAATACCATCCCCAAAATAGGCGACAAGAAAAAACTCCTTTCGCTCTCGCTGAAAAATGCGCTGGAGATGCAAAAGGAGCGCGAATTGGTTCGGGGCGAGAAAAAAACGCGACAAGCAGAGGTTATTCAGATTTTACAAAAAGATTTGCACCTCCCGCACCCGCCCATGATTATTGAATGCTTTGATAATTCAAATTTTCAAGGCAGCTATCCGGTTGCATCCATGGTGCGTTTTGTGAACGGGAAACCGGACAAAAAAAATTACCGGCACTTCAACATAAAAACCGTTACTGGACCCAACGATTTTGAGTCCATGAAAGAAATTGTAGGCAGGCGGTATCAAAAAATTATGGACGAAGGAACTGAGTTGCCTGATCTTATACTGGTGGATGGAGGAAAAGGTCAGCTCAGCAGTGCGTGCGAGTCGCTGAAAGAACTAAATTTATACGGCAAATTACCCATTGCCGGAATCGCCAAAAGGCTGGAGGAAATCTACTATCCGGAAGATCCGCTTCCCTTACATATCAATAAAAAATCGCCCGGATTATTGCTACTTCAACAAATACGGGATGAAGCCCATCGCTTCGCGATTACGTTTCACCGCAAAAAGAGAAATAAATCAACCCTGAAAACAGAATTGGACAGCCTGGAAGGCATTGGTGAAAAAACCATTACCAAACTACTCATGCACTTCAAATCCGTAAAGAAAATAAAAGAGGCCAGCCAGGAAGAATTGGAAGAACTGGTAGGCAAAGCACGGGCGCTAAAGATCAAGCAACAAGCCCGGTAAACAAAAAACCCTGAGGTTATCAGGGTTTCTCGTTATGTTTCTGAAATTAGACTAGAACTCCCACAGGTTGTGTTCTTTCTCCATAAGCATCATTTCAGCCCACTCACGCGCCCATACGCTTTCGTAATAAGGGCGACCGTTGTTTCTGTAGGTATCAGCAATGGTCTCGTCATCCGGATTCTCAATCTTATAAACCGATCCCTTGAAGAAGCGAAGCAGGAAAGCATCAGCAAAGTTTTTATTTTCCGCTGTATTTTGTCTGTTAAACCAATATGCTTTCTCAGGATTGTTACGAAACACTTTCTCAACGTCCTTATACTTAAACCATCCAAGTGATTTATAGGTTGAAGTATTGATATCGAAGGCCTGCATTTCAATGGCCTGAATATCGTAATACAAGCGCGAACGTCTCTTATCAAAGATAACATCTTCCATCAGATTCAGTACATTGACATCACGCGCCAAGTATGTCAATCCTTGACCTTGTGTTGTAACGAGCCACTCTTGGTTTGGAGATTGACTTGGGTTCGTACCCGTATCCTGGTTTATTTGAAGTTCATAGTTCTTTCCGTTAAAAGAAATAATATCACCTTGAAAATACGTGCTTGCCGGATCCCAAGCAGGGAATGTTTGCCCTTGCTGAGATATGAGGTTAGCCAGAAACTCGTCCTTAGTGTACTTGCTGCTTTCGTTCAATGAATCATTTTTATAAACAGAGGCGATTTCTCCACTCTTTACAGCATCCATTATCAACCTTGTAATCTCCCCGCCATTGGCAAAGAAACCTTTGTTTTGTTTCTCATTTAAGTCCAAGACTCTCCAAACACGCAACTTGTACAGTTGCTCATAACGTGGTATTGGATTCAACGAGTTGGGGTTGTACTGTACCTCTTCCGGCTGGGCCACAACCAGTAAAGGCGAAGTCAATACCAACAAGAGAAGAAAACGTTTTAACATACTAGTCATAAGTTCTTTTATTGAATAGGGATAGTCACAAGATCCTGACTGGAAACAGTAACCTGTTCCTGTCCACCGCTAAAGGTCATGCGAACAATGGTTTTAGGTTCAATGATAATACGATCACCAGGTCTCATTAATGCCCGCCAAGCGCCTAAGTCAATCAACTCGCTGTTAAGCGTAAGTTCTTGAACGCGTTGGGTACCACGAGCCAGAATTACTGACATATTGCGAATTCTGAAGTTGGCATCCTTCGGAACCTCACTCTTGAAGTTTTCATCCGCATCAGCATTTACACGCAATCCAGCTAACGAACCGGCTTTAAATCCATTCTTCAGATCGATCGGTCTGCCGTTGTTATCTTTAGCTATTACGCGAGGACGCGGCACCGGCTTCACATCAAATACTTCGGTACCGATAAAGGTACCTGCGTTGTTTACTGAAACCTCCACCCTTCTTTGGTTAGGAACAATGATAACGTTTCCAACTTTAGGGCCTTTTGTGATCTGTGCGCCTTTAGCTGAAAAGCTTGGGTTATAGCTTGTACCCAATGTTGGTACCTCAATGTTCACATCGTTACCACAACCCATGTACAAACGAGGCGCTGTACCTGTTGTAACACGAATGGTTGGTTTTACAACCTCGTATTCAATGGTAGCCGGGTATTCCTCATCATTTAATTTGATAACAGCTTCATAAGTCTTCTTGGCACGACCGCTTGCATCGTAGCTACCACCAGATGCCGTAAACTTTACCTTACCCATCTTAATACCGGTTGCCGGATCAACTTCAACCGGAATAGGTGTTCCGTTGTAAGTCATTTCAGGGCTTAATGCAGAAGAAGATGCGGATATGAACATATCCGCTTCATAAGTAGCACCTGCGGCCACAACTGATGCCTTAGGACGAACCATTGGAATAATGCTTTCAAACGCCACACGAGCAGCACCAGCCTTTTCAGCAAGTTTGCGGAGAGCTTGTGACTCATACTCTAATACTTCAGTTTGTATTTGAGAAACTGACGCCAAGGCTGCAATTACCGGAGTATTCTCAAACGTAAAAGTCAAAAAATCTTTTCTAACGTGATCTTCATCAGCAGCAAAAATGGGAATATCCTTAGGTGCTTTGGCTAATGTTTCAAAATTCTCACCGGTTAACGCATTCAGTTCTTTTACATAATTATTCAGGGTTTCTTCAAACTCTTTTCCCCACTTCTGCTTCTTGTCAATCATCATGGTGGCTACTTTGGAGCTATGGTCATTGATGATTTTTTCATTCACCGTTTCGCTTCCTGATGTCTTCAACATTTCCTTTTTCAGGCTTTCAATATACTGAGTTGTAGAAGCTGAAAGGTCACGCACCTTTTGTGCTTTTTGAACAGCGTCTTTAATTTCAGCTTTCTCACTTTTTCCGCCTTCCTTCAAAATGTTAGCCAATTGGCTAGCATTGCTCTTTTCGGTATCCTGAACTAGTTGGCCAAGGGTTTCATTGATTATGGCAAACTTCTCAAGCACAGCATTACTCACCTGAAGGGCCAGAAGTGCGGTTAGTACCAGGTACATCATACCGATCATCTTCTGCCGCGGGGTTTCTTTTTTACCTGCCATTTTACTTTGGTTTTATGCGTACTAAAATTTCTTAAACCTATCTACAAAACGTTAATCAGATCAATTAATTACCGCCACCTTTCATAGCAGTGAGCATGCTGCCATAAACTTTGTTGAGCGCAGTAAGGTTATCTGATAGTTTTCCAAGTTCTGAGGTGAACTTCGTAGTGTTTTCACCCACCTTAGAAAGACCTGACATAGCACCTGTAAGGCTTTCGTAGAACTTGTTCATGTTTTTCACGTGGCTATCCGCATCCTTCAACTCCATTTCGTAAACTGAGTTCAGGGCAGCCAGATTCTTGGTTACCTTTTGTACTTGTGAATGGTACTCGCCTGCATCTTTTGAAGCATTAGCCATAGCACCAACCGCATCAATGGCAGTCTTGTAAGAAGTATTCATATCAGACAAAGCCTTTGAAGCCGTCTTTACGTTAGTAGCGTATTCGTTGGTAGCTACTGCCGCGTTGGAGAGGTTATTCATTTGCTTGGCAGAATCAGCCAGGTTAGTCAACCCCTTGCCCAGGTTATCAAGCAGGTTTTGATCAACTTTTGCAGTCTTCAGCATCTCATCAATTTTTAAAAGTGGCGATTCGGATCCTTTGCCACCTGCTGGACGAACCGTTGGGGCGGAAATTGTCCCTTCATAGTCTTCAGCCAATTCAGGGTATACTTTTGTCCAGTCTGTTTCTTTTGCAGGTGGTTCAAACGCACTTAAAAAGAAGATGGCCGCTTCAGTAAGCAGACCAACCATAAGCATCTGATCGGCACCGGTGAAGTGTAGAATTTTAAAAAGTGCACCAACAATTACAACCGCAGCACCAATACCATAGACTTTGGGCATTATGGTTTTAAAGAGTAGTTCAGCAAATCCGCCTTTTTTCTTGCTCATTGTAGTATGGGTTTAAGTTTTGATGAGTCTGTTTTATTAAAAATAAGTTAGAGTTTTCAATTATTAAAATTCGCGACCAGACGAACGGCCCAGGTGTGTTAACGCACAACGGAAACCAATATACGCACGGGTTGAATCTTTAAATTCGTAGGTACGGGTACCTGTTTCCAGGTAGTAGGCTACGTCTTTCCAAGAACCACCGCGAATCACTTTTTTCGGAGCGATACGTGCATTGTACCTAGAATCTTCAGGGTTGGTGCGCGGGTCAATGTATTGCGGGTTCAAATCCCAAACCGTAGGAACGGAGGCCGGGTTAAAATCATCCAAACACCATTCAGATACATTACCAGCCATGTCATACAGTCCATAATCATTAGGAAAGTACGCCATTATCGGAGAAGAATATGCAAAGCCGTCATCGTAGAAGTTACCACGACCGGGCTTAAAGTTGGCTAACATACAGCCTTTAGAGTTACGGATATAGGGGTTACCCCAGGGATATTTAGCCAAATCGCGACCACCGCGAGCTGCGTATTCCCACTCAGCTTCTGATGGTAAACGGAAATTCGGCATTGGGAAGTCACCGACACTTTTGCGGTAATCGTTCAAATAAGCTGTACGCCAATCTGAAAAGAAAACGGCTGCATCCCAGCTAACACCTACTACCGGGTAATCATCATAGGCCGGGTGCCAGAAGTAATAGTCTTGAATTGGGTCGCCCATGTGGTGAGCAAAATCTCTTACCCATGCGGTTGTGTCAGGATAATAGTTATCACGGAAAGTTTGTGCATCAATGGTCTCAAAACCCTCAATACTTCCATTGTCAACTAAATAAAAATTTGTGAATTGACGGTACTCGTTGTTTGTGATTTCGGTGTCGTCCATAAAGAACGAACCAATGGTTACCTGCTTGTTGTAGTTGATTTGTGTGGAAGCAGGGTCTTCATCCGCCTGACCCATGTGGAATGTTCCTGCAGGTATGGGCACCATGCCATATGGAATAGTCATGATGAAGCCTTCACGGCCCGGTACACCAACCAATTCACCTTGGTCGCCCCCACGGCTACCACCGCCAATACCTAATAGTCCACAGGCGCTGGCAGCGATTCCTGCAACGAGCAACAAAAGTTTTGAAGACACCGACTTGTTCATATTTCAATTACTGTTTTGCCAAATGTATAAAGACCCGAAAATAGCGCTTAAAGCTATAATTTTTAAAAAACGTTTACCAAATTCTACAAAATCCGCCTAAAACCAAAATAATTTACCGTCTAATGCCTGTATCGGGGGGTTCGAACGATCTTTTTAACGCCACCCGCAATTACCGGCAATTCATACGACAGCATGACCTCGTGCGAGAAGTTCTCCTTCGCTGCTCTATCCTTCACCACAAAGTCAATTGAGTACCCCAGCCGTAGCGACTTGTCCTTTAAGAATGCATAGCCTAAGAGGAGATTGGCCGCCTCG
>CAYQOM010000001.1:383089-788089 GCA_964419145.1 uncultured Roseivirgaceae bacterium
GCCTCGGATGATCTAAACGCCAAACCGGCCCACATCGTATTACGCAGGGTACCGATTACGGCAAGATCCACTGAAGTTTCGTTAAAATCTGTTTTTACCAGGACAGTCGGATTAATCTGGAGGTCGAAATTCACATCGTAGAAATATCCGGCTGTAATATTCATATGGTTTTCGAGGGCATTGCGCGCTGACCTACCGAAGCTGAATTCAGATTGCAGTAAGTGATTAAATCCAACGCCCGCATAAAGTTTCTCATTACGGAACATAACGCCAACGCCCAAATCGGGCTTTATTTGTGAATCCTTGCCCACCTGGTCTTGCAACCACGGATCATCAGGATCGATAGCCCGGTATTTATCAAAATCAATGGTCTGTGAATACATCCCCAGTTTAATACCAAAGCTCAATTTATTACTCTCCTTTATACCCAAATGATACGCATACATGGCTTGTGCCTCCAGGTTATTTTGAGGGCCAAGTCTGTCGTTGAGCACATAAACCCCAAAACCGCTCTTTAATTTATGAATGGGTGTTGAAAACGTAAGAATCTGGCTGGTGGGTGCCATGCCATCATTAAATGTTGACTGATATCCCAGCCATTGGCTGCGGTGAATAACGGTAGCACGCGTTAATCCATCTTCACCGGCCGCTGCGGGCGTCAGGTAAAGCGGATTGAACATGTACTGCGTAAACTGTGCGTCCTGTTGGGCAAATACAGTGGAGCTACTCGCAAGCAGAAGGCAAAAAATTATATATAAACCTTTCCTGAGCATCAAAGAATAAACATGCAAGGTTAAAGTAAATGCTTTTTTACGATACTGTCAACGTGCATGTAATTAAAGTGTAATAAAAATCAACGAAATGTAAATTCCAATAAATGAATCAGTTATTTAGCTCCGTTAGCCTTCTTTATATAGAGTTCAATGGCCCCGGTCATCGAGGGCGCGTTAGGTAGCGGGGCCTCAATATCCAAAATCAACCCGGCATCACGAACCGCCTTGGCCGTTGTAGGTCCAAACGCTGCTATGCGGGTATTATTTTGAATAAAATCGGGGAAGTTTACATATAAGGAGTTAATGCCAGAGGGGCTGAAGAAGGCCAGGATATCGTAATACACTTCCTTCAGATCGGAAAGGTCGCTGGCCACGGTGTTATAGATGATCGCCTCTGTGAAGGTGAACCCATTCTCGCTTAAAAAATCCGGGATATCACTTTTGCGGATGTCGGAGCATGGAAACAGGTACTTTTCGTTTTTATGCTTCTTTAATATCTCCAGTAAATCCTGTGTGGTTTTAAGGCCGGTAAAAATCTTACGCTTGCGAATCACGATGTACTTCTGCAGGTAGTTGGATGTCTGCTCCGAGATGCAGAAGTATTTCATATCGGCCGGCATTTCTACTTTAAGCTCGGCACAGATCTGAAAAAAATGATCAACAGCATTGCGGCTGGTAAAAATTATGGCGGTGTGTTCCAGAATATCAACTTTTTGCTTCCGGAATTCTTTGGCGGGCACTGGATCAACCTGAATAAACGGACGAAAATCTATCTTTAGATTATATTTTTCTGCCAGTTTAAAATAAGGAGAATTAGAATCGGTGGGTGCCTCTTGCGTTACGAGAATGCTCTTCACTTTACGCATCCTGTCGTTCACTTTTTCACTCATATCAACTTGTACTGGATTCACCTACTCGTAAAGTACTTTTATCGTTACCAGAAATGGTATTAGTTCCGTGGCACAAAGGTAGGAAAATAAATGAAACACCGAGAAGTTTACGCGCCTGAGCAATTTCAAAAAAATGAGTATACTCCAGCCGAGCAAAAACCAAAGTAATGCTGCATAAAAAACTGCGGTCCAGCCTACACTTGCTCCCCTGATCAGGTATCCGCCTGCCACAAAAACAACAACTAAGAATCCGATCAAGAGTGTAACGCGAACGAAGGCAAGAAAGTGAAAGCCCGATTGATCGCGTATATCAAACAGCACTGCGAAGAATCTGACAACAAGTGCTTTAATAAAGAGTGCAGTCAATACAAATGCAGTGGTGTATAACCAGCGCAACATCATCATACCAAAGTTCTCTTCTTTCAGTAACCGCATAAGTGCATATGGGTGTTCCATTTGATGCGCTGTAACCATCAATCCGTATGCGATCAACATGGAAGCAAACAGATAAAATAAAATATTGGCACTGCTGGCCACGCGTGTGAATTGTCCTTCATCACTTTCGCGCATAGCAAAAAGTCTGGAAACAGAAAAATAATAGAATGTTAACCTGGGGTTAAGCCGCAAGATCAACACAAAAAATGCCAGCAGCACCACACCGGCCACTACAATAAAGTTTTTAACGTGTGTTTTTGCGCGAGCAAGTGCTGCAATATTGGCCGCAACCGCTGCACCCAGGCTTGTGTGCAATTGGGTGGTTAGGTTTCGAGCTGAAATACCTTGGTCGACATGCACCGCGAGCCAAAGCGGACCTGAATTAATCTTGTTCAAACTATCCACTTTAAGATTTACAAATGTTGCCTGGTCAACCCATAACTTTCCCTGAATAAACAAACTGAATGGATTGATGGATGTTATGTGCAGCGTGTCACCTTTAAAATGATCCGGTTCAAACCGGATATAAATTGTGTGCACACCTTCATCACCAACTGTAAAGGGTCTATATGCATTATTGTCAAACACCTGCCACTCGGGCTGCAGGTTTTTTTTCACAAACTCATGTTGGGCTTGAAGCCCGATGGTCATGCCAAGCGCGATCAATAAAAGGAAAAAGCGGTTCATGGATCACCAAAAATATCAGAAACGATCCGCATTGCGAAACTCATTCGGCAAGCCGATGCATAACCATTAGCTTTGCACTGGAATGGCAGGCATTTACATACATATCCCTTTCTGTAAGCAGGCTTGCTACTACTGCGATTTCCATTTCTCAACCAACCAAACGTTGCGTGCCGAAATGGTCATGGCTATTGCCCGAGAAATCGGCATTCAAAAAGACTACCTTGGTCATGAACCTGTTAACACGATTTACTTTGGAGGAGGAACTCCATCTGTACTATCACCTGACGAAATTCACAGGTTGCTACAAGCTATTTATGAACTTCACTCTGTTGCGCAAGATGCGGAGATTACCCTCGAGACAAATCCGGATGATCTAACGGAAGAATACCTGCAACAAATTCGGCAAGCGGGAGTAAACCGCTTGAGCATTGGCATACAAACTTTCCATGATGACTTGTTGCGGTACATGAACCGCGCACACGACCGCACTACCGCATTAAAAACGTTTGAGGCCGCCCGTCAGGCAGGTTTTGCAAACATCAGCCTCGACTTGATCTACAGCATACCCGGCCAGGATGATAACCGTTGGAAAGCAGATATTGAACAAGCCTTGCTGCTTGAGCCTCAACACATCAGTTGCTATTCCCTCACCATTGAACCCCAAACAGTTTTTGGAAAGTGGGCCAGCTCTGGCAAAATAAAGTTGATACCCGATGATCTGGCCGCGCATCAGTTTGAGATACTCATGGACAGGTTGCAGCAGGCAGGCTACGAGCATTATGAAATTTCCAATTTTTCGTTGCCCGGATTTTACTCGCGCCACAACAGCAGTTATTGGAGGCAGGAGAATTACCTGGGTGTGGGGCCGAGTGCACATTCATTTAATCAGGTATCGCGACAATTTAATGTGCGCAACAACCATCATTATTTAAAAGGCATCGCGCAAGGAAACATTCCGGCTGAGAAAGAAGTACTCACAATCGAAAATAAAATCAATGAATTTATACTTACCACACTACGCACACAATGGGGCACCGATTTAAAAGTATTGAAACACAAATACGGGTATGATCTTGCTGAGGAAAATAGTGTGTATCTTCAGGAGCTCATGCAACAAAAATTGATTGTAATAGATAATGATGTAATTACATTAACCCGCAGCGGAAAACTTTTGGCCGACAAGATTGCATCAGACCTTTTTATAGTAAAATCATGATTATTCAACTCGCCTTCAACAAAAAAAACTATTCGGCTAACCTGCATGAGCCGTTGGATATTTCCATTCCACTACGGGAAGGGAACAATAATCCTTCTTGCTATTGGGCTAAGGCAGTGAAGTTTGAAACAATCGAATCAGGAGATTTTATAGGCAGCGTGGCCCGGGGTGGCTCGGTCAATTATCAAAAACTAACGCTTACCCCGCACGGAAACGGAACGCACACGGAGTGCTATGGGCACATCACGGCTGATCGCGCAGTGATTAATGAAACCCTGAAGCATCATCACTTTTTTGCTGAACTGATTACGGTTGAACCCGTTAAACTTAATGATGGCGATCAAGTCATCACACGTGCAACCCTTCAACAAAAAATAAAATATAAAACAAAAGCGTTGGTGATACGTACCCTCCCCAACACACCCGAGAAAAAATTAAGGCAGTACTCTGGCACAAATCCTCCTTACCTGCAGGCTGATGCAGTGTCGTTTTTAGTTGAGTGGGGCGTTGAACACCTGGTGCTTGATCTGCCCAGCGTGGATAAAGAAGTGGATGGCGGAAAACTGGCGGGCCACCGGGCATTCTGGAAATTTCCCGAACAGGTGCGAACAGGTTGCAGCATTACTGAACTTGCCTTTATTGAAAATACAATACCCGATGGGCTGTACCTGATGAACCTTCAGCTTATGAACCTGGAAATGGATGCCTGCCCCTCGCGACCCATGCTGTTTAAGCTCACGGAAGTTTTGTAATTTACCGGCTGTATTTCTCTTGCATGAAGACCCCCGAAGAAAAACGCGTCTATATGTTACTCAAGTCGGTGATATTCCACTATCACGGACTGGACGAGGAGGAAAAGCAAGACCTTGACAAAACGGCCCGCGAACTGGATGCACTTGAAGAGTATAAATGGGCGCAGGAATTCATTGCACAAGACTACCTGACTTCTTTTGAACGCGCCCGCGATTTTCTGAACGACATCATTGCCGATTATCCAAAAGACAAACGAACCGAATTAATTAACATGGTATGGCAGGCCAACAACCTGAAAGGTTATGTTACGGAAATGGAAGCTACCGCCATGCTCAAACTCGCCAAAGACTGGAATGTGCAGAAGGAGCTGATTGAGCTTGTGCTCCGATAATTACAAACTCATCATATCTTTAAACTTAGCCGCTTGTCTTCGGCTTACCTCAACTTTATCTCCACCTTTTAGTTTCACCATCAAGCCGCCATTAAACCACGGCTCAATGCCTTCAACCCAGCTTAAGTTAATGATGTGCTTGCGGCTGGCACGGAAGAATGCGCGTTCATCCAGTTTTTCGTCCAATGCATTTAATGATTTATGAATCATCGGACGGTTGGTATCGAAATACACCTTTATATAATTACCATCCGACTCGAACAGGCGTATGTTTGATAGGCTTACAAACCAACACCGCTCTCCATCTTTTACAAAAACCTGGTCGTTCAAGCCTAACTTCTTATCTCCTTCTCCACGGGCTACATTAACTTTGTTTCGCTCGCGTTCCATAATTTTGGAAACCGTTTCAGAAAGTCGCTCGGCTTGAATAGGCTTTAATAAATAATCTAAAGCACTCACCTCAAAAGCTTTCAACGCAAACTCATCATATGCCGTGGTGAACACGACCATGGGAACGGAATCCAGCTCTTCAAGTAATTGAAAGCCTGTTTTGCCCGGCATTTGAATATCCAGAAAAAGTAAATCCGGATTAAGTTCGTTTACCATGGTAATGGCTTCATCCGCGTTGGCAGCTTCACCCACCACCTCAATAGAAGGGTGATCTTCCAATAATTTCATCAATTCTTTTCGCGCCAGGCGCTCATCATCCACAATAAGGGCTTTCATAGGTTTATGTTAAACGTTACGCGGGTCTTTACCATGCTCTTTACGGCTACGTAGTTACTAAGGTTTGCGGAATAACTATCTCCGTAAGTACAAAATTATTATTTTCATTGACCATTCTAAATGATGCCTGATCGCCATACAGAAGCTTCAGGCGTTGTATGGTGTTGGCAATGCCAATTCCCTTGTTTTTGCGAACTCCATTTAGAAGTTGACCGCTGTTGCGGATTTGAATTTTCAACCGATTATTCTCCACCGTGGTCTTTACATGAATTACCCCACCGGCTGTAAGTTTGGAAATTCCATGCTTCACTCCATTCTCTACCAGTGTTTGAATCATTAGTGGTGGTACCCGGAAATTGGCTGATTGTGGATGAATGTTAAAATCTGTTTTCAACCTTTCCTCAAACCGCACACTCTCCAGGCTCAGGTAATCTTTCACAATTTTGAGTTCATCGTCAAACTTGGTGAGTCCCTTTTTTTCAAAGGTTAGTGAGTTGCGCAAAATGTTGGAGAGCTGGTTGATGGCTTGCTTTGACTTCTGCGGATTCTCATCCACCAAGGCGCGAATACTATTCAACGCATTGAAAATAAAATGAGGATTAAGTTGTGATTTGAGGTTGTTCAACTCAATGGACGTCATGTACGCCTCGTACTTCAACGACTTGTTGTATTGCTCAATAAAATGATACGTAAAGTAAAACGTGGCCCACAAAAAGAAGAACAACATGTAAATGGCCGATAGTCCGGCAATCTGATCGGGTGAAAATGCGGTTTCAATTACGGTGGCTCTTCCGGTTATCAAACTAATCGGTATACGAAAAACATATACCATCAACCCCATCAATCCGGAAGCCAGCAACACCCGTGGAATCAATTTCGGCACGCGCAGGCGAAGCCAGTTTCTCCGCTTTACATACAGACGGAACACGTGTGTGGCCAAAAAAAACAAGGCCGCTTCGGAAATAAAAAAAGCGATGCGCTTAAAACTAATGGCCTGACCAGACGCGAGTATGCTGAACACAATCTGAATACCTGCATACGCGCCCCACACGCTTAGTTGCAGAATCCAGTAAAGTCGTTTTTTATTGTCGACCATGGTGGTTAGCATAAGTCAAAAGTAAAGCCTGCGCTGTACCCCTGACAGGTTTTTTATATTAATGGAAGGTTAGAAAAATTTATACCGTAATAAATAGAAAAATAAGATTCCGGAGGCGATAATCAGTGCCCAGGTTATCATAACCAACGCTTTTTTATAGGCAAACAGCCGAGGCTCGTTGACCAATGCATTCACAACAAAGGCCGATCCGGCACAGAGGTAAAGTGAAAATTCCAACATATCGTTGAGGTAAAACTGGTACCCGCCAACAGCCAGAAAAATTGATCCGAATAAATATTGTCGTGTTTGTGCGTTCATGTGCAGCGATAACGTGTGTAAAGTTAATTTAATTCAGCCTTTAAAAATTTACCGGTATAGCTGGCCGGATTTTTTGATACCGTCTCGGGTGTGCCCATCGCCACAATTCTTCCCCCTTGATCTCCTCCTTCCGGGCCAAGATCAACCACATAGTCGGCTGCTTTAATGATATCTAGGTTGTGCTCAATAACCAGAACGGTGTTGCCTTTATCAACCAGCTTTTGTAGTACATCCAGCAAGTGTGCAATATCCTGAAAGTGCAAGCCGGTGGTTGGCTCATCCAGAATATAAAATGTTTTTCCGGTATCGCGTTTTGAAAGCTCAGTGGCTAGCTTTACTCGTTGCGCTTCACCACCGGATAACGTGGTGGCATGTTGCCCCAACGAAATATAACCCAGCCCTACATCGTGCAGGGTTTTGATCTTACGTAAAATCTTCGGTTGGTTTTCAAAAAATGTAACCGCTTCCTCCACGGTCATGTCCAACACATCCGAAATGGATTTTCCTTTAAAGCGAACTTCCAATGTTTCGCGGTTGTAGCGCTTGCCTTTGCAGGTTTCGCAATGCACGTACACATCGGGTAAAAATTCCATCTCAATCAGGCGTAAGCCGGCACCTTCACAGGTTTCGCATCTTCCGCCTTTTACATTGAATGAAAATCGCCCCGGTTTATACCCACGGATTTTTGCTTCCGGCAATTGGGCAAATAAGTCGCGAATGTCAGTAAACACACCGGTGTAGGTGGCCGGGTTGGATCGTGGCGTTCTTCCAATAGGCGATTGATCCACCTCAATCACCTTGTCGATGTGCTCAAGGCCCTCTACTTTTTTAAAGGGCAAGGGCTCTCTTCGAGAATTGAAGAAATGCTGATTCAAAATCGGGTAAAGCGTATCGTGAATCAAAGTCGATTTTCCGCTACCCGAAACGCCTGTAATACACGTAAACGTTCCCAACGGAATACTCAGGTCGACCGTTTTCAGATTATTGCCGCTAGCTCCTTTTAAGGATAAATTATCTCCCGATCCTGTGCGCCTTTCTCTTTTATATGGAATAGCGAGCGTGCCTTTTAAATATGCTGATGTTGTACTCTTCGATTTCAAAAAAGTAGCAGGATCACCTTGTGCCACCACCTGCCCGCCATGCCGCCCGGCACCAGGCCCGATATCAATGATGTAATCTGATTCGAGCATCATGTCCTTATCGTGCTCCACTACAATTACCGAATTGCCCAGATCGCGCAGATCCTTTAATGCTTTGATCAATTTCACATTGTCACGCGCGTGAAGGCCAATACTTGGTTCATCCAGAATATACAGCACGCCCACCAACTGCGTTCCGATTTGCGTGGCCAACCGGATGCGTTGTGCTTCACCTCCACTGAGTGTTCGAAGCGGTCTGTTTAAATGCAGGTACTCCAGCCCAACATCCAACAAAAAGCCAATGCGCTTGCGAATTTCTTTCAACACTTCCGTGGCAATGATCCGCTGCTTTTCATTGAGTCGTTTTTCCAGTCCGGCAAACCACTTGTTCAACTGGTCGATATCCAACTCAGCCAGTTCGGCAATATTTTTATCGGCTATTTTAAAATGAAGTGATTCTTTCTTTAAACGCGTACCGTTACATTCAGCACAGGTTTTTACTACAGTAAAATCTTCCACCCAACGTTTAATTGCCTCCGAGCCTTCATCACGTTGCTTTTGCAGAAAGTTTACTATCCCCTCAAAGCGTGTATTCCATTCCGTTCCAGGATATTTCACAGAAGGCACGGCTACCGGTACATCATCACCGTACAACAACACGTGTAACACATCTTTTGGAATATCCTTTATGGGCGTACTCAATGTAAGTTTATACCGCTTCAGTATGGCTTCCACTTTTTTAAATATCCAGATGTCGCGGTACTCGCCCAACGGCAAAATTCCTCCACGGCTGATGCTTAACTTTTTATCGGGTATGACAGTTTCTTCTGTGATCTCTTCCACTTGGCCCAAGCCGTTACACACCGGGCATGCACCATAAGGCGAGTTAAATGAAAACGTGTTGGGTGCCGGTTCATCGTATGAAAGACCTGTAACCGGATCCATCAAAAATTTTGAGAAGTGATGTGCCTTTTGTTTCTCATCCAACACCATCATTACACCCTTCCCTTCTTTTAGCGATCGGTTAATAGACTGCCCGATACGAACACGATCTTTATCATCGGCAACAATGCGGTCGATCACAATTTCGATGTCGTGAATCTTATACCGATCTACCTGCATCTTCGCAGTAATGTCCTGTACTTCGCCATCCACACGCACTTTGGTAAATCCTTGCTTTCGGATTTGCTGAAACAGTTCACGGTAATGACCCTTACGACCTTTCACTACCGGTGCCAGCAAAATCAATTTGTTTGCTTTAAATTTTTGCAGGATGGTGTCCAGAATCTGATCTTCCGATTGGCGGATCATTTTCTCACCACTTAAATACGAGTAGGCCTCCCCTGCGCGCGCAAACAACAGGCGCATGAAATCGTAAATCTCCGTAACCGTACCAACCGTTGATCGCGGATTACGCGAAGTAGTTTTTTGTTCAATGGAAATTACAGGGCTCAGACCGTTTATCTTGTCTACATCAGGTCGCTCCAGGTTGCCCAGGAAGCTACGGGCGTAAGCCGAAAAACTTTCCATGTACCTGCGCTGACCTTCGGCATAAATGGTTTCAAAAGCCAATGATGATTTTCCGCTTCCGCTGATTCCGGTAATTACCACCAGTTTGTTGCGGGGAAATGAGAGGGTAACATTTTTCAGGTTGTGCTCACGCGCCCCTATAATTTCAATGAAGTCGTACCCGGTGGAATCTTGAATGTTTTTTTGCGCTGTAGCCCTGGCCATGAATCTGTAAAAGAGGATACAAAAGTGTATCGGTCAATGTTACCGAACAACAGAAAATACAGGAGAACGGTTTTTTGGTTAGAAAATAATTTCGATTTCCAGCAGCAGGGATGAGTTTCAGGCCACATCATGACCTGAAACAACTTTAAGCATCTCAAACCAATCCTGCCTATCCAGCTTAATATTAATTGCGTAAGCGCCTTCTTGTATTCGATCAGGATTAGTGGTGCCCAGTATCGGCAAAATACCCGATGGATGACGAAGTAGCCACGCCAGCAAAAGCTGACTAACACTGCACGTGTATTGTGTGGCCATTTTTTCCAAAGGCATATTTACCGCATCATCTCCACCTGAAGAAGAGAAAAATTTTCCCCCGCCCAAAGGCGACCACGCCATAGGTGAAATGCGGTGTTTCATGAGCACATCAACCGTACCATCAAACAATGCCTGATGTTGAAACAACGAAAGCTCAACCTGATTGGTAACAAGCGGATCATGCACATACGATTGAAGCATTTCAAATTGCGTGGGTGTAAAGTTAGAAACTCCAAAATGCAACACCTTTCCATTTTGTTTTAATAAGCCAAAAGCTTCCGCAACTTCCTCAGGGTGCATCAACGGATCAGGACGGTGCAACAGTAACAAGTCGAGGTAATCCGTATGCAAATTTTTTAATGACTGCTCAACTGAATTAATGATATGTCTTCTTGATGTATCATAATGCTTAACATGATGCTCCGGACGCTTTTCAGACAGTAACTTAATGCCACATTTTGTAACCAATTGAATTTTTTTTCGCAGGGATGAATTTCCCTTCAGCACCACTCCGAATTGTTCTTCACAGGAATAGTCACCATAAATATCAGCATGATCAAACGTGGTAATGCCAGCATCAACGGATTGATGAATCAATCTTTCAATAGCTGATGTTGATAATTCCTTCCAACGCCAAACACCTGTAATCATCCGTGAAAACTCCGGGCCATCCGGATGTAACTTCTTTTTCTCCATACCTCAAACATACTTTCAACTGGCCTAAAAAACAGCTTACAGAAAACGTTTGCAATCGCGCTACTTCTATTAACTTGGCAGAAAAAAGCACCTAACCATGCACCTCGAAATACTTGATCGCATCAAACAGCGAAATCCCAATGAACCAGAGTTCTTACAGGCAGCAGAAGAAGTAATCATCTCCATCTGGCCTGCCCTTGAAAAACACAAAGACCTGCAAAGACTAAAAATCCTGGAGCGCATTCTTGAACCTGAGCGTATGATCTCCTTTCGGGTAACCTGGCTTGACGATAAAGGAGAAATTCAGGTAAACCGCGGCTATCGTGTTCAAATGAACAGTGCCATCGGTCCGTATAAAGGTGGCCTTCGTTTTCATCCTTCAGTTACGCCTAGTGTGTTGAAGTTTCTTGCCTTTGAGCAGATCTTTAAAAATGCACTTACCGGTATCCCGATGGGTGGCGGTAAGGGCGGCTCCGATTTCGATCCGAAAGGAAAATCAGATGATGAAGTGATGAAATTTTGCCAGGCCTTTATGAGCGAATTGTACCGCCACATCAGTCATAGGCTTGATGTACCTGCGGGTGATATTGGTGTGGGCACACGTGAAATTGGATACCTGTTTGGCGCTTATAAAAAATTCAAAAATGAATTTTCGGGTGTGCTTACCGGTAAAGGCATTGGCTGGGGAGGGAGTTTGATTCGTCCGGAGGCAACAGGCTACGGCCTGATCTATTTTGCTGAAAACATGTTGCACACAAAAGGCGATTCGATCAAAGGAAAAATCTGCCTCGTTTCCGGCTCGGGAAATGTGGCACAATACGCCATTGAAAAAATCAACAAGATGGGTGGTAAGGTTATTACAGCATCCGATTCAAACGGCTACATTGTTGACGAAGCCGGGATCACAAAAGAGAAGCTTGAGTTTTTAAAAGATCTAAAAAACAACAAGCGGGGTCGCATTAAAGAATATGCCGATAAATATAAAAGTGCCGTATATCATGATCTTGATGACAGCGCTGATCACAATCCATTGTGGAATATAAAAGCTGATTGTGCTTTCCCTTGCGCCACACAAAATGAAATAAACGAATCGGATGCCAACAACCTGGTTAAAAATGGCGTGCGGCTGGTTGGTGAAGGCGCCAACATGCCGGTGACCATTGAAGGCATTAATGTGCTACTTGATAACGGTGTTATGTATTCACCCGGCAAAGCCTCCAACGCTGGTGGAGTAGCTACCTCCGGATTGGAAATGACCCAGAACTACATGGGTACCTTCTGGAGCAAAGAAGAAGTTGATGCCCGTTTACAAGGCATCATGAAAAATATTCACGACACCTGCCTGGCAGCTGCCAACGAATATGGTAAACCGGGCAACTACATGGTGGGCGCCAACATAGCCGGCTTTTTAAAAGTGGCCAATGCCATGAAAGCACAGGGCATCATTTAGTAGCCAAAGAATATTCACTTCTTTTTATCATAACCTTGCGTCAGGATTGCGCGTTTAAAAATCAAACAAAACAGGTATGCTCATTACAACCACCAACGCCATTGAAGGAAAACGCATTGTTGAATATTACGGTTTGGTTTCCGGTGAAACCATTATCGGGGCGAATCTGGTAAAAGATTTGTTTGCCAATATTACTGACATTGTTGGCGGACGATCAGGCGTTTATGAACGCACGCTTCGTGAAGCAAAAGACACGGCTTTAGATGAAATGACACAAGAGGCTATGCGCAAGGGAGCCAATGCAATTATTGGCGTTGATCTCGATTATGAAACGTTGGGATCAGGCGGCAGTATGCTCATGGTTACGGCTTGCGGTACAGCCGTGCGCATTGAGTAGTTATTTCTTTTTGCTTCTCGGATAAAACATCAACGTGGGCTTTACACCTTTTGCCTGTTCACTTAAGGTGTAATATCCCGAACCATCAATTGCAAACGCAATACTTTCACCCTGTGGTTCTTCATGATACGGTAATGTTTCCGGTGTCTTGTGCAGTGCCTCCTTTACAGGTTGGCCCACATTGCATTGCCAATAATATACTTGCTTATAGCTTTTAATCAGTATTTCCTTTCCATCGGCCGACCAATCCGCTGCAACGATCAAGCTAAAAGGCATGGCTTCAAGAACTTTCTCGGCTACCATCATTTCGGTTGTGGATTGTGGATAAGGTAATCGATACAAATTGATTGCCTCCTCACGTTTAGAAAAGATGTATAAATCTTTTGTGTGTGGATCAACCATTAATGCTTCTGTATCCCGATTGCCATCTGGTAAAACAAATCGGATAGAGTCAACCTCATCAATAGAAATGGTTGTGTCACCTGTAAACTTTGGTTCTTTTATTCGATAGATTGCTTTATGTGGATATTGGGCCAGGTTATCTCCTATTTCTCCAATATAAATGTACGTGTTACCGGGTTGCGGACCCGCACCAAGCGCAATGTCCTCCCAATCACGATTGGTGGCATCCTTCAACCAAACAGTTGCCTGGTATTTGCCCAGTGAGTCGATTAAAAAAATTCTAGCCTTATCCCCACTGTCGTTATGTGTCCAGAGCATGCCATTATTCGCACGGCTGGCTACCAATCCCGAAGCTTCATCAATGACCGAATTATCCAACACACCTTGCACCCTTCCATTTTGAAAAATATCAACCTGGTGGGTTGCTTTTCTCCTACAACCCGCATGCAATAAAACCACTGCCAACAGCAACAATACAATCCGCATAACAGCAAGGAAATATGTTTTTTCGATTTGCAAAAACCATTCAAAGAAAACTTCATCACCTTTTCTTCTACTTTTGTCAAATGAATCATGAACCTGAACAACCAGACGACCAAGACGAAGAACTGCTCTTCGAACACCACCGCATTGTAGCTGATCCGGGGCAAAGCCTTATGCGCATTGATAAATTCCTGAACGACCGGCTGGCAAATGTTTCGCGTTCAAAAATTCAAAAAGGGATTGACGATGGGTTTGTAACCGTGAACGACAAGCCAATCAAATCGAACTACAAAGTCCATCCCAACGATGTTATTGTTATTTCGTTGCCGGAACCTCCACGCGATACCGATATCGTGCCGGAAAATATTCCGCTGAATATTGTTTATGAAGATGATGCACTGCTGGTGATCAATAAATCTCCCGGTATGGTGGTGCATCCGGCATATCAAAACTGGAGCGGCACGTTGGTGAATGCATTGGCGTATCATTTCAAAAACTTACCCCAGCTTCCTGGCAACGAAGGCAAGCCCGGACTGGTACATCGCATTGATAAAGACACATCGGGTTTATTGGTGATCGCCAAAACCGAAAAAGCCATGACGGCTTTAGCCAAACAGTTTTTTAATCACAGCATTGAACGAACCTACCACGCCATTGTTTGGGGTGTACCTGATCCACCCGCTGGCACCATTAATGTAAACCTGGGACGCAGCTTGAAGGACAGGCGCATAACAGCACCTTTTCCCGATGGTGATTTTGGTCGTCATGCCATCACCCATTACAAGCTGTTGCGTGATCTCCGTTACGTATCATTGGTAGAGTGCAAACTTGAAACAGGACGTACGCATCAAATACGGGCGCACATGAAATACATCGGACATCCGCTTTTCAATGATGTCTCTTACGGTGGCGATCAGATTTTAAAAGGAACCGTGTTTACCAAATATCGTCAGTTTGTAGATAATTGTTTCAAACTGATTCCGCGCCAGGCACTTCACGCCAAAACGTTGGGCTTCGTTCATCCCGATACGCAACAATTTATGCAGTTCGATTCAGAACTACCTGATGACTTTAAAGCTGTATTGGAAAAGTGGGAAAACTATGTTCAGCATAATTGATCCGATTTCTCAATAAAGAAATACAGAGGGTGAGAATAGAAATCAGTGAAGTGTATAAGGCTCCTTCAAACACAACATGTGTTTGTTAATTTCGGAAGGAGTGACAATCGCTTAAGCCTGAAGCTTCAGGCTCCGATCAGTTTTCAGCGCCTTGCGAATCTCCTTCATGGCCTCGCGTTTAAAGCGCTTGTACTGATTTTCATCCTGAGAAGTAACCAGCATGTTTTTAATATACGCCAGTACTTTTTCAGATTGCGATTGATCCAGGGCATCCAGCTTCTCCATAATCTGGAGTTTTTGTGTTGCTGTAGTCATGGTGTTAGTGGTTGTTACTGTAAAGATAACGTTTTACAGGAGGAAAAGTTTACTGTAACCCGTTGATAATGAAAAAGTAATGTGCCGTTAACCTGTAGAAAACAGGCATTTTGACCGGCCTGTGTATAAGCAAAAGCAGCCATTTTTTATCGATATTGGCCCAATGAACCGGTTGACCCTCTTCTTTTTGCTCATTCATCCAGCACTTTGGGCACAGCCAATAAACCCGGGCATTGATGCCGTTTACCGCCCTGATGAACTGGCAGTCATCCGGCTCACCCTGACACCAACAGACAAGGCATTTTTGCTCCATCCGGATAATGTAGAAAGCGAGGTTTATCTGGAGGCAACTTTTCACATGATTAACTCGCAGATGGATACTGTTCTTGAAAAGAAAGTGGGTATCCGCCTGCGCGGAAACACTTCGCGATATCATGAAAAGAAACCATTCAAAATCGACTTTCGTGAATTTGGAGGTAAAAAATTTTTCGACTACAAAAAATTCAACCTCAAGCCTAATGTAAACGATCCCTCGCATTTTCGCGAGCCGCTCTCCTTACTGTGCTTCCGCGAAATGGATATTCCAGCAGCGCGCACTTTTCCATTGCGCCTCTACATCAACGATGAATACATGGGCGTGTACACGAATGTTGAACAGATTGATGATGAATTTTTAAACGACCGGTACGGACACGAAGAAGGGTTTCTGTATAAATGCAGCTTTGGCGCTACGTTAATGAATGATGGTCAGGTTTATAACGAATCGATATTCGAATCGGAAATCAATGAAGATGATGACACCCGGGTAGCGCTTAATCATTTTGTGCAGGTGCTAAACACCACATCAACTTCAAGCTTTGCCACCGAGATTGAAAAAGTTTTTAATGTTGACCGATACTTACGCCAATTGGCAGTAGAAGCGTTGATCGGCCACTGGGATGGATATAGTTACAACATGAACAACTACTACCTGTTTTATAATGGAGAGGAACACCGGTTTGAATATTTTCCATACGATGCTGACAATACCTGGGGCATTGATTGGGTCAATCGCAATTGGGCTACACGGGATTTGAATGCGTGGGCAAGAACCGAATTGCCAATGCCCTTAACAAAACGAATTCTTAATGTAGCCGCCTTCAAACAAAAGTATGTGCACTACCTGACCGAGGTTTTGGAGAAAGTTTTTAACGAAGAATTTATTCTGCCAAAGCTGGAA
The DNA here is from genome assembly GCA_964419145.1 of uncultured Roseivirgaceae bacterium. Lineage (GTDB taxonomy): Bacteria > Bacteroidota > Bacteroidia > Cytophagales > Cyclobacteriaceae > UBA2336. The sequence continues at coordinate 399,643 of CAYQOM010000001.1, forward strand.
GCTTACAAAATCTTGCTTACCGATGCTGTACAGGAAGATTCCTATTTCAACAGATCGTTTGGATTTACCCACACCCACTTTCTTCAATCCTTCACTACGGGAATGGAAAACAATCACGTTAAGTACGGCCTTGTTGAATTTTTGGATGTCAGAACTAGGCACGCGATTCAGCAAATACCTGAGTTAAGCGGGGGCGATGCGTTGACTGTTTCGGTGTATCCCAATCCTTCAAACCAGCCTGAGCTTTACTACTACACACCTTCCGGCCTGGCAAAGCAAGTGCATGTTTATTCTTCTACCGGTTCTACATTGGGAATATCCGCTGAGCGCACGCCCGATGATCGCATACGCATAACCCTACCGGATCATGCTCCCGGTGGTTTGTATTTTGTTCATGTAAACGGAAGGGTATTTCGTTGGATGTATGCCGCGAAATGATCAGGAGGCCATTCGCGCAACGAGCATCACATCATCAAAATCGATTTGTGTAGTGCGTAGTGCATAAAATAATAAGCGTACTTCGCGCATATTCATATCATCATCGGCAAGCGCCATACGATACAGGTGAGCAAATACTTGTAGTTTTTCTTCGTCCGAGCAATCCTCCAGCAATTTCATCCCATGCTCATAAACATTTTTAGTGGCACTGCTGATTATTCTTGCTTCAAATGCGTGAAATACGGCATCCGAAATATTCTCTTCCCTGCGGATGGTTTCCAACAGCTGGCGTTCACGTTCATCCACTACCCCGTCAGCATTTACCAGCACATGTATCAAATGAAGCAGGGCTAACTTATAGGTCAATGTTGTTTCCATTTGCTTTGCGTTTCTTGTTCAGTCGAGGTGCGCATGACCTGCACTCGCTTGATGTTCTCTTTCAAAATTTTTACCGCCTTGTTTTCTTCGGTTTGTAACTTCAGTTGTACATCATCCTGAAAAATAATTCTACCGTAGTACGTGCGCTGTAACGTCTCTACGCAATACAGGGTGGGATCCGTCAGCACGGCAGGCAGGCTATCCTCTTGTCTGCTATTAAAGAAGTTCAACACGTTCCATCCCATAACAAAGGCTTTACTACCGAATATCGCAGATGGCTTTCAAACTGTGTTGAAGAATTTCCCGGATGACAACTCAGAACCTTATTTTCTGACTGAATTAGGTATTTTTAGAAATCCTGAGTAGTAGAATTTTACTATGAAAATGGTAGTTTTTTACCATCCAGAATGGAGCGGAATACGCTTAACTTTTTCTGTTAATTTCCGCTGGTCAACACAAATGCTCCCCAATAATAAGGCTCCGGATAAATCTGCTTTAAACCAATCATTGCCTTTCGAAACGACTCATTGACTTGGCCGGTTGAAACCAGGGATTCATAGAAGGAAGTCATAAATTTCATGGTCGCTTCATCATCTACCTTCCACAATGAAGTAATCATGTGCTCAACACCTGCACGCTGTAGCGATCGCTTCAAGCCGTATAATCCTTCACCGGGCACCACCTCACCTAATCCCGTTTCGCAAGCTGATAGCACGACAAGCTTTGTACGAAATAAATTCATGTCTTGTATCTCAGCAGCAGTAACAATACCAGAAGGGTTCAATTTAAATTTTTTGCCGGTATCATGCTCCTGCGCATGAGCCAACACTAAACCAGAACCGGATAAGGTTTCGTACATGTTTTGATATGACGATGAAGATGCAGGCTGATCAATCCAAAATCCATGTGTTGCCAGATGAAGTACATCTACCTGATTTTTCTCAAATAAGGCTTGCTTGGTTGCGTGCTCATCGGTAAGCAATGTAACGTTCACGCTATTCTTGCGCAGCAATGCGGTTATGCTCTGTGTTTCTTTTTGTGTACCCGGAAGCGGGGTAATGGGTTGCTCGGTAAAAAATTCACGTGAAGAACGAAGGGTATCCGTAGCAACAGTTGTGGTGGGACCATAAACCGGATTACCCAGCAAGGTTGCTGATGCAATGGTTAGTGATTGAGGCGTAGTTAGCTGTGCAATGGTGGGCACTGTTTCAATATCAATTTCATCCACCAGGTAACGTTGCGTTTCCGGGTTGAGTAATGTACTCATGTTAATCAAGTGAAAGACGCCATCAGGTGCCCAATACACTTTTCGCACGTTCTTCAACGCTTCCTTTAGCGGGGCCCAGTAAATTGAATATGAAGTGGCATCAGATATTTTATATAAGATCGAGTTTCGGTATAATTTGTATTGCCGACCTTCCATGTGCTGTCCCTCAGCAGGAAAAGGGATTACCTGCATAGTTGCTGGGGTGATTACCATTGCTGCATAGCGTATCTGATTACCATAATACGTAGATCCATTTTCTGCATAGCGAATAATTTCAACTGCGGCCTCATCTGCTTGCAGTTTTTTACGGATTGAATCAACCGGAGGGATGTAGTCGAGTGCCATACTGGTCGTATCGCGCGACAAGCGAATAAGTTCCTTCTCTGTTTTCAGGATTTCTGCTTTCAATAGCGCCATCCCTTTCTTATCGGGCTCGCGTGTAACGTATAGCTTGTTCAGGTATTCACGCAATAATTGCCATTTTACATTCAGTTCATGCACACGCGGATTATCTGAACGATACACATCATATAGTAATCGAAAATTTCCCCGCAGAATAAACGCGTGGTTGAACAAGGCTTGCTGATAGCAATCTTGCAATACCTCTTCCAGTTTTTCAGTCTTTCCGCTTTGCTGGTACGCCAATGCCAAATTCAAAAAGCGACTGAAATCTTCCTGCATCTTTTGCGAATAAAAGAGTTGAGCCTCCTCAGAAAATCCCAGTCGAAATGCGATCGCCTTCAGGTTTTCGATTATGAACAAGTTATGGTAAAGCGTGAGCGCTTCATCAAGCTTTCCATTTCGGCCCAGTAAAAAGGCCAGTTCCTTTAGCCACTCGTTCGCAACAAAATACTGGCCTTGCTCCTCTAACTGTTTGTATTGATTCCAATAAAGATTAACATAAGCATCACTTCCCAAAAAACCCACCTTCTGTGCCACTTCCCGATTACTCACTTGGTCGAGGTAAACCATAAAATTTTCCTTACTTAACTTTTCAAGCGCGCCAACCATGGCATCGGCCTGCTTTTCATTTTTTATGTTTTCGCGTTTCGAACTTAATAAGGCTGCATTGCTTCCTTGAATCACATTGAGTTCAGCATTTCGTCTTTTTTGCTCCCATTCCGTTTTCAAAAATTCATCACACAACACATACAACGAATCGGCTTTGGCAAAGGCACCCATGGCTTCATAGAATTTTCCAGCTGCTTTCCAGAAATCGTCCGGAGCAAACTGATACCCACAGGCGTATGCGAGTGAAGCCTCTGTAACGGCTTCCTCTCCTTCAGCATACAGCCCAGCTTGTGCATAGTAATTCAATCGCGTCTGACTGAATGCCAGCATATCATTATGTTCACTTAGCGAACTTCCGAGATACGCGAAGTGGTTTTGTAACGCGGTATCTGAAGCCAATAAATTCCACAAAGGCTTAACGAGGTCAACATGATTGCCAGCATTCGTGATGATGTCATCGACAGATTCAAAATCAACCACCCGAACAAAATGTTCCAATGCAGGAACGGTGTATTCTACCCAAACCACCGGCAGGTTCGTAAGGTTTTCATGCTGAAACCGGTCATTGGTTTCATAGAACCCTCCCCTCTCCATTTCATTTTGAAGCCACAAACTGTCAGGAAGAATTTTCTTAGTGAGTTGTTTGTACCCGTTTTCAATCAGGCTTTCCATTTTCATGGCTTCCCCCAACCTGAAGTTAACCCCTTCCCTGTCAACATGCATTTTATAAGCATCCGCCCAACGAATTATACCCGAATATAAATTCGCCACGATACCAGGAGCCACAAATAATAACGTACTTGCCTTTTGACTTCCTGCCAATGCAAAAGCAGAGTCCGTGTATTGAAGTGCTACATCGAGCTGTTGCCGCTGAGTTGACTGAAGTGACAACGCAGTCAATCTGTAAAATTCCTGGGCCTCTTTATATGCACGGTCTATATTTAGTGATTCCAGTTCTCTTTCTGCTATTTCAAAATCACCATAGGTAAGAAAAGGATATTGCTTTCTGCGTAACGCATTCAAGGTTGTTACATCGCGAATTACTTTCAGCGGAATCGTAAATGTCTGATCCGGAATGGTGCGATAACCTTCAGAAAAATAGGCGGATGTCATACGCACCACCATGAAGTTGAAGGCCGAGAAATCAAGATCGGTATAAACGGATCCCTCCCAGATAAATGTGTTTGAAGCCTCTAACCGTGAATCCGGTGGATAAAATGTTTGAATCACGTCAACCTTTCCGTTTTGCTTTTTTGCCAACCCTACTTCCCATTGGCTGTTGAACTTCCCCAACGCATTGCCACAACAACTCAGGTTCAGGTCCACTTCAAGGTGAACCGATTTTTCTTCATTAAACTCGGACGTTTTAAAATTTGCCAACCATGCCTCTGTTACGTTGATCGCAACATCCAACAGGTTGAGTTTTTTGCGAACTGTGTTACTTTTTGCGGCCCACAGATTCTGGTCATTCGCCTCATAGGATATAAACAGGTAGTAGGTTCCCGGTTTCAGTTTATGCCGAACAGGGGTTTCGATATAGTTGAAATCCGGAAGTGTACATGCTGAATCAAGAACTATGTGATCGCTTGCATCCGGAATGGAGTCGGTTGAGGCGATGATTTTCAGCTTGCCCGGAATGGTGGTATTGAACTGATATGGATCGGGTTGTACCGTAAAAGTCAGGCGAATAGGCTGCGCAGCCAATTGAATAATCTCATCCTTTCCATCGTACCCTGATGAAACTTCGAGTTTGTATTTTGATTTTTCCTGAGCATGAATAAGCGTAGAAATCAACAAGAAAGCTGTTGCCAGAACACGAAATAAAAAAGTCATGGCTAAAAATAGCGCTATAAGCGTAAAGCTGAAAAGGATTATTCTTTAAGAATCGCTATTGCTTCAATCTCGATTAAATATTCCTTTCTAAATAATGAATAGACCCCAACCAGGGTACTGGCCGGCATATTGGTTTCGCCCATAATTTCCTTACGCACACCTCGAAAAACATTGAGGTCTTTTTCTGCATACTTAACAATGTACCAGTTCATCTTCACCACATCGGCAAAGGATGCCCCGGCTTGCTCCAGTTGCTTCTTCACATTCAATAAGGCCGACCGTGTTTGCTCTTCCAGATTTTTTCCTTCACCTACCTGGCCGGAGACATAAATGGTTTTTACTCCGCTAACTGTTGCAGTAACCACCTGCGTGTAGCCGGGGCCGGGGTTGATATATTCTTTTTCGATTTTTTGTGCAATACTCGTGAGTATCGTGACAAGCAACAGACAGTTAACTAAGATGACTTGTTTCATAAGGAGACAAATTTCACACAAACCTGCCTACGCAGACAGGGTTGCTAAAATACATAGATGTCAAATATTGAATTGGCCTACCTGAATAAAAAAATGCGCAGCACTTCCATGCTACGCATTTTTTGAACGATTGCCTCGGGGGAGCATTGTAAGTTCTTTACCCGTCCTTCCAACTCCCACGCAGTGCAGGAGTGGAGGGTTGGGAGCCAACTAATGTGCGAATGCACACATTCGCTTGAGAGGGTCTTGCGTGATATAACACTATCGTGTTACCGCACGGAATAATCAATGCGGAAAATGTTCTCCTACTATTACCGACAGTTTTTCGGGCATGTCGCGGGTAGCCAATGTGCCGGCTACTTTAAGCGACTTCATTAAATGTTCCGCCCGAACGTCTGGCTCATCGGCCAGAAACACCACCGCGGTATTGGCATTCACTGAACTGTTGCGTAATGAACGCACCAGTTCAAACCCGGTGATCACCGGCAAATCGGTGCCGCACACAATCAGGTCAAACTCCTGCACCTTTGCCTGCAACAGCCCGTCAAGTCCGGATTGAAAAAACCGGATGTACGGTTCTGTGCTGCTCAGTGCTAGGCGAACCTGATCGACAACTTCTTTTTGCCGGTGAACCACAAGGACTTTCATAAAACCTAAATAATTAACCTTGAAACGCCTTTGAAGATCAGCAATTGAGAAATGATGTTTTGTGCCGATTTGAGGTCATGTCAGTACTTTCAAAATACCTGCTACCTAACAGGCTGAAAATGAGGGGCAAAACGAAGCTTTGGAAAAACTCGCGGGTAAGAGGAGTAGTAAAATTGTACTAGTAAAATGGTAGAATGTTACCAGGTTAAATTTTGCCCATTATTTCCTCAGCGTGCTGACTTTCTGAAGGTTGAGGGAGTGGGATATTCAATCAAACCTTATGTCAACAAGCCAGACTCATATGCAAAACGTACCAGACCAATGGCGTTGTCGGTGCCAATCTTCTCCATCAGGTTAACGCGATGGTTGCGTACTGTATTTTCACTGATGTTCAGGTAAAGCGCTATTTCCCGTATAGTCATTTCCTTACAAATCAGGTGTAGTATTTCTTTCTCCCGATCGGTAAGGCTGATTCGCGAAAACTCCGGTCGTCTGGCTTCCAATTGTTCACGTATACTTTTGCGCAAAACATTTGCCACCAGGTCGTTGTGGTAAAAATCCTTATCGTGTACGGTATAGATGGCGCGCTCCAATTCTTCAGGTTCGGTGTTCTTTAACAAGAACGCATGTACGCCCAACTCAACCATGTGCAGAATATATTTTTCGCTGTCGTGCATGGTGAGCATAATCACTTTCACATCCGGGAATTTCCTCACCAGAATTTCGCTTGCTTCCACGCCATCCATGATGGGCATCTGTAAATCTACAACCACCACTTGTGGCGGCTCTTTCTTCACCAGTTCCAGCAATTCTTTTCCATTCTCCGCATCCTTCACTTCATTCACGCGGCTAAACGTACGCAGCAAGTTCACCATCGCTTTGCGAAAAAGCGTATGATCATCAGCAATGTAAACGTTTATGTCGCGGGTGATTTTTTTGTTCATGCTAATGGAACGGTTAGGGTTGCTTTTGTACCGGAAGATGTATTGGATTCTATTATAAACGTGCCGTGTAAAACACGCGCCCGGTTTTGCATGTTGAACAAACCAAGGCCTTTGGGTTGCTCATCAGCTGAAAAGCCTTTGCCGTTATCGGTTACAACAATGGTAAGTTGTGAATCCCAGGTTACCTGTACAGAAATGGCACTTGCATGGGCGTGCTTTAAGGCGTTGTTGATTAACTCCTGCACAATTCGAAACACAAAAATTTCGCGCGACTTTTCCATTGGAACAGCTTCCCCATGTTCCGTATAGGTAATGCCGGCCTCCGTTAAACTTTGAAAGCGCTCACACATTTCTTTCAAGGCAACATTCAGCCCGAATTTTTCCAGAGTTGAGGGTAATAAGTCGCGGCTGATTTTCCGCACCGACTCGATGGTTTCATCCAGCATGGTTTTTACCGGTTGTACCGTTTCTGCACTCACCGATTCGGTTCGAGCCAGGGTGCCCAGGCTCATGCGTATTGCCGAGAGCATGGCGCCTATGCCATCGTGCAGGTCGGCTGCCACGCGCTTGCGTTCGTTCTCCTGCGACTCAAGGGCCGCCTCCATCATTTTTTGTTGATACACTACCTCCAGGTTTTGCTCCCGCAAGCGGGCTTCGAGCATGCGCTTTTTATAAAAGAGCACAAAAAATACGATGCCTCCCGCCAGGATTAGCATGCCGGACGTGGCGAATATGAAAAGAATGGTGAAATCGGAAAGTGCCTGTTGTTCCACAACAACAAGTATACAAAGCGAACGCAAGAGCGCCTAATGGGGCCAACCGGATTTTTGCGCGCGAATGGATTGGAGGTTGAGCCAACCAGCATAGGCTAACACCAGGCAAAATGCAAACCGAAAGAAATTTCTAAAGGCCAGATAGTTGCCAAATCCATCACCCATCATAGCAATAATGTATTCCCTGAAATAAGATAAAATAAAAGTTCCAGAAAAAAATATAAGCAAAGCAGTATTAATCGAAAACATTGGAAATTGCATCAAATCATCCTGAGGTAATTCACGAAGCAAATAGAAGAAATAACTTAAACAAAAAATTATTATCTGCAAATCACGGACAGACCGAATAATTGCATGTGCTGATTTCGGGAAAAGCAAAAATGAAAAAAGGAAAACAAGAGTGTAAAGTGCAATCGAAAATAGGATAGCCTGCCGAAATCTCCTGACTGGTATCACTAAATAAAACAACCAAGACAGGATAATCGACTCCAACAAAACATAGACATGACCAATGGTGTTTATATGTTGATTCTGAAACAATAGCGAGGAAAGCTCCTGAAGAAGAGAAAATATTACACTATTCAGTCCATAAATACCAAGCACTTTTACATAACCTGGTCTTTTTTTAAAGTCTATCAGGCAAATGATTGAAATAATCAAACTGCCTAACCACGAGGCGTAATGTGAAATATTATTTAATGACAGGGAACTCATAGGTCATTCAGGGCAATCGAGCCGTCAATTTTTACCATCATTCTTAATAGAATACGGATCACCATCCTCCAACTCATCTATGAAAGTAATAGTTAAATTTATATTCGCCATTTCCCAATCAATTTAAGCGTTGAGTTGCGCGAATACTCTTAAGATTAAGCCAGCCGGCATAGACTAGTACAAGACAAAAGGCAAACCGAAAGAAATTTCTAAAGGTCCAATAATCGGCTATCCCATCACCAATCATGACGATGATATACTCTCTAAAATATGATAGTATGAATGTGCCAGAAAAAAATACAAGAATGGCAGAGTTTATCCAAAACATTGGAACTTGCATCAAGTCATCCTCGGGTAAATCGCGGAGTAAATAGAAAAAATAACTTATACAAAAAATTACTATCAGTAAATCCCGAGTAGATCGGATAATAGCAGGTGCAGATTTATGGAAAATCAGAAATGCCAATATGTAAACAAAAATATATAGTAAGATCAAAAAAAGAATAGCCTTACGAAATGTCTTAACTGGAATAACAAAGTAAAACAAAAAAGACAGGATGATGCATTCTGATAATACATATACATTACCAATTTCGTTTAAATAATGATTCTGAAAAAATAGTATGGTTGACTCCTGTGAAAGCTGAAAGACAAAACTATTCAATCCATAGAAGCCGAGAACCTTGATGTAATCCGGTCTGTTCGCATAATTTTTTAGGCAGATGATCCCAATAATCAGGCTTACTAATCCCTGAGAATAGCTTGAGATATCAAGAAAAATGAAATCACTCACAGGTCGTTAGGAGGACAGTATGGTGGACAGATTCGCCCATCATTCTCAATAGAATACGGATAGCCATCCTCCAACTCATCTATGAAAGTAATAGTTAAATTTATATTCGCCATTTCCTAATCAATTTAAGCGTTGAGTTGCGCGAATACTCTTAAGATTAAGCCAGCCGGCATAGGCTAATACCAAGCAAAAGGCAAAACGAAAGAAATTACGAAATATCCAATAGTCTGCAAACCTATCACTCATCATAGCAACAATGTATTCTCTGAAATAGGATAATACAAAAGTTCCGGAAAAAAATATAAGCAAAGCAGTATTAATCCAAAACATTGGGAATTTCATCAAATCATCCTGAGGTAATTCACGAAGCAAATAGAAGAAATAACCTAAACAAAAAATTATTATCTGCAAATCACGGACAGACCGGATAATAGCATGTGCTGATTTGGGGAAAGTGAGAAATGCGAGAATGTACAAAAGAGTATAAAACAAAACGGAAAAAATGATCACTTTTCGAAATCCTTGACTGTGTATTACTAAATAAAACAAATAGGATAAAATCATGCACTCAGCTAAAACATAAGCGTGGCCAATTGTATTCAAGTGTCTGTTCTGAAAAAATATGATAGATGACTCCTGTAAAAGCTGAAAAATAAAACTATTCAATCCATAGAAGCCGAGAACTTTAATATAATCAGGTCTATCCTTGTAACATCTTAGGCAAATGATTCCTATGATCAGACTCCCTAACCCTTGTGTATAACTTGAAAGATTAAGTAAATAATTCACTTACAAATCATTCGGAGGACAGTATGGCGGACAACCTTGTCCATCATTCTCAATAGAATACGGATCACTATCCTCCAACTCATCTTTAGCCGGCAACAGATTGTTTCCATTTGCGTCCGTGCCTACCAAAAACATGGTGAATTCCTTCTTGTCCTCATCATAGGCATTGTACACGCGAATGCCTGCGCAGTTGGTTTCTTTTAACAGGCGCTGAAACTGCTCGGCAGTAAAATTTACAGAGCTGATTCCTTTACCTTCTTTTCTGAACTTGTCGGCCATCTTTTTGGCCTTGGCTTTTGAAATTTTCTTGCTCATCACTTTCGGGGTTCGTGTTTGTAACGATTAAAGTACTAAAAAAGGTAATCGCTTTTTACTCCACCCGCAAAAAACTCTTCTGCAACATCCCGGCAACGCTGTATCTTTAGCGCAAACTTATTATGCACCATGGCACACGGCTCATCCAAACTGACACAAAGCGTTCATGCAGGCTCACCCGGAGATTCCCTGCATAAAGGAACGGTTAACCCCATATTCCCAGCCTCCGCGTACGACTATGAAGGTACAGAAGAAACGCAGTACCCGCGCTACTTCAACACCCCCAACCAACGAGCCGTGGCTCAAAAAATGGCGGCCCTCGAAAACGGGGAAGATGCGCTCGTTTTCAGCTCTGGTCTTGCCGCGATCATGACTTCCTTCTTTGCTTTCCTGAAACAAGGCGATCATGCCGTACTGCAAAATGATCTGTATGGTGGCACCTTCAATGCAGTGGCCGTAGAGTTTCCAAAATTCGGTATCGATTATACCTTGGTGGATGGCACCAACTCCGAAGCATTCGAGCAAGCCATTCGACCAAACACGAAAGTGATCTATATTGAAACGCCTTCCAACCCAACGCTTACCATTACGGATATCAAAGCCGTTGCGGCTATTGCCAAAAAGCTTAACCTCATCACCATCATCGATAACACGTTTGCCTCTCCGGTTAATCAAAACCCTATCGACCTGGGCATTGATGTGGTGACGCATAGCGGAACAAAATACATTGGCGGGCACAGCGATTTGTGTTGCGGTGTGGCCGTGGCTTCAGCCGCACACATCAAACAAATCTGGAACAGTGCCTTTCACTTTGGCGGATCGTTGGATGCGCACACGTGTTGGATGGTGGAGCGCAGCTTAAAAACCATTGTACTACGAGTTCGGCAGCAAAATGAAAATGCATTGAAACTGGCGCAGTGGTTGAAGACGCATAAAAAAATTGGAAACGTTTATTATCCGGGTTTACCTGATCATCCGGGGCATGCTATTGCCAAGGAACAAATGCCGGGTGGCTTTGGAGGGATGCTATCTTTTGAAGTACTAGGTGATCCACATGCTTTTATGGATCGATTGAAGTTGATCAAGCGCGCGTTGAGTTTGGGCGGAGTGGAGAGTACCATTTGCTCACCGGTAAAAACATCGCATGTTAAAATGAGTGCGGAAGAGCGTGCCAAGATTAACGTAACGGATAACCTGGTGAGATTCTCGGTTGGCATTGAAGAGGTGGGGGATTTGATTCAAGATTTGGATCAGGCGCTATCATAATCATACACCAAAATCCAAAAACTGAAAACTGTTCATCACCTCAGCGGCCCTCTGCGATCTTCTCAGCGCACTGTGGTTTAAAGAATTTACAATTACCGCGGAGATCGCGGAGTGTGCGCAGAGATGCGCGGAGGGTTGAGAATTTCTTTTTGCCTTCGTGTTTAACGCGTTTTTCAAATCGCTCTTACTTACGCTCCACCCCATGCCCACCAAACTCATTGCGCAAGGCGGCTACCAGTTTACCGGAAAGGGTATCATCTGTTTGGGTGCGGTAACGCATCAGCAACGAAAGGGTAATCACCGGTAGCGACACACCCATATCCAGTGCACTTTCCACCGCCCACTTGCCTTCGCCTGAAGAATGTGCCACACCTTTAATTGATTCCAGGTTTTTATCTTTTTCCAACGCCCGCTGTGATAACTCCATTAACCAACTGCGTACCACCGAGCCATGATTCCACACACGGGCAACAGAAGCCAGGTCCAGATCAGGATTGAATTTGTTCATCAACTCAAAGCCTTCGCCTATTGCCTGCATCATGCCGTACTCAATGCCGTTGTGTACCATCTTTACAAAATGTCCACTGCCGATGGGGCCGCAATACAGGTATCCGTTTTCAACCGATATGGATTTAAACAAAGGCTCACAATAACTAAACACATCAGGTGCTCCGCCAATCATGGTACACACACCATGCAACGCGCCATCAACTCCTCCGCTGGTTCCACAGTCGAGTAAATGAATGCCAATTTTTTCCAGTTCCCGTCCCCGGGTTTGTGTGTCTTTGTAATTTGAATTGCCCCCGTCAATGATCACATCGCCCGGCCGAAGGTATTGCGATAGGTTATTGATGATGATGTCAACCGTTTTCCCGGCCGGCACCATAATCCAGATTACCTTTCGCGCAGGTAAGTTGTGCACCATCTCTTCAAGCGAAGAACACGTTGACACACCATCGCCTTTGAGCCGTTCCAAAGCAGCCGGACTGGTGTCGTACCCATATACTTTATGGTTGTTACGCGTAAAGTTGAGGGCAAGGTTGTGGCCCATTTTACCTAAGCCGATGAGTCCGAGTTGCATGCGAACAGGGTTTGATGAACGCTAAAATTAAAACATTCTTGCTTAAACCCCGACTCATGACCGGAACGATTGACCCAATACCTGCAATTTTTTGAATTGCTCCAGTTGGATTTTGTATTGTTGATGAATGGTCTCGTTCGGAAATAGGGTTGTAGACTGTATCGCATTATAATGAGTGGGAACATGGAGGGCACTGAAACCCAACAAGGCCGCTCCCCATGCCGAGGCATCTTCGCGCTGAGGAACATGAACCGGCTTCCCGAAAACATCCGCCACAAGTTGTAACCACTTGTGTGAACGCACAAAACCTCCACTTGCTACAATGTGCTCATATGCACCGCTGCTTTTTTCAATCAATGTGGCAATGTCGTAAAGCGCAAAAACGATACCTTCCAGCAAGGCACGCATAACATGTTCCTGTCGATGTTGTTGGTGCATCCCCAAAAAAATCCCGGATGCATCCGGATCATAAATTGGAGCACGCTCTCCATAGATATAAGGAAGAAAAAGAAGTCCGTTTGCACCCGGAGGTGCTGCGAAAGCACTTTCAATAAATTTTTCTGTGCTGATTGTTTCGTTCAAAAAACTTTTTTGAAACCAATCGATCAGTACGGCTCCATTGTTGGTAGCGCCTCCCTCAATTACAGTGTCTTCATCGAGCAGGTATCGGAACACGAGCGGGTTATACTTGTCATTCTTTTCTCTTACCACTCTTCTTACCGCCCCACTTGTGCCGATGGTGAGGGAAAGCGCATTTGAATCCATCGCTCCGCTGCCTAATTGCGCCAGGCAGCCATCACTGGATCCGATTATTACTGGAACCGCTGAAGACAATCCCAACTCAACCAACAATGCCTTGTTAGAAATACTACGATGATGATAAACTGAAACGGGTGCTGATAATTTATCGCTTTTAATACCAGCCAATTCAAGAGCCGGACCAAACCATGATTTCATTTCTCTATCGAACAATCCGGTTGCGGATGCCATGCCATAATCCACTTCATAGCACTGAAAAAATCTGAACCAGATGTATTCTTTAATACCAATGAACTTATGCGCGCGCTTAATTATTTCGGGGTGATGCTTTTGCCACCACATTATTTTACACAATGGCGACATGGGATGAACAGGGGTTCCGGTTCGGGCAAGTTGATCAACGAGTTGTTTGTTCTTGCGAACGCTGTTACGCTCATCTTTACTTCGCAGGTCAGACCAGATAATCAACGGGGTAAGCGGATCGCCCTTTTCATCAACGGCCATCACGCTGTGCATAGCACTACTAAAACTGATAAACGAAATACGCTTTTTGATTTCAGTCGGGCAGGATTGAATTATCCGACAAACGTCACTATAAATTTTCTCCTGATCCTGCTCTGAAAAACCTGCTTGAGGATGATGCGTTACGCAGGGCAATTGGTTTGAAAATAATTCCCTGCCTTCAGCATCAACAACAAGTGCTTTAATGTTGCTGGTGCCGATGTCGATGGCCAGGCCGATTGAAGAATGACTGCGCAAGTAAGCAGAATACTTATTCCACCTCTACAATCATTTCAATCTCCACCGATATGTTGGAGGGTAACGCGTACATGCCTACGGCTGAACGGGCATGCTTCCCCTTTTCGCCAAACACGGCCACCATTAAATCAGAAAAACCATTGATCACTTTGGGTTGGTCTTTGAAATCTTCCGTGCAGTTAACCATACCCAGCACTTTTACAATGCGTTTTACTTTACTCAAATCACCAACTTCTGATTTTAAAGTCGACAATAGCGCAATGCCGGTTTGTCGTGCGGCATCATACCCCTGCTCAATCGTTAAATCCTTGCCCACTTTTCCCTGAATGTTGGTACCGTCTGCTCGCGTTGGGCCGTGACCGGCCAAGAAAATCAAATTACCGGTGCGGACCGCCCGAACATAATTGGCCATGGGCGCAGCCGGCTTAAACAATTCGATATTTAGCTCTTTAAGTTTTGCCTCAGGTGTTTGGGCAAACACAGAACCGGAAAGCAGAACAAGGCAAAAGAGAAAGGTATACTTTTTCATAACGATTTATTTACATGTAATTTGGTACTGACACAGGGTTGTCACTCCATTAAACTTACTTTGTTCTGCTAACAATCACAACTTATGCCTGCAAAAGAAAAGACGCGTTGCCCCTGGTGCCTGAAATTCGATCAATACGTTGAATACCATGATACAGAATGGGGCGTTCCGGTACACGATGACCGCACCCATTTTGAATTTTTAATCCTGGAAGGCGCTCAGGCCGGTTTAAGCTGGGAGATTATTCTTAAAAAACGCGAGGGTTATCGAAAGGCATTTGCCGACTTTGATCCGGAGAAAGTTGCCCGCTTTACGGAAAAGCGATTGGAGAAACTTTTACTTGACCCGGGCATTGTACGCAACCGACTGAAAGTGTACGCGGCTGTTAATAATGCCAAACGTTTTCTGGAGGTTCAGAAAGAATTTGGGAGCTTCAATAATTATATCTGGAGTTTCGTGAATGGTAAACCGATTGTAAACAAATGGAGAACCATGAAACAGATCCCAGCTACCTCAAAAAAATCGGATGCGCTGAGTAAAGATTTGCTGAAGCGTGGATTTAAGTTTGTGGGCAGCACGGTAATCTATGCACACATGCAGGCCTGCGGACTGGTGAACGATCACCTGGTGGATTGCTTTCGCTACAGGCAGGTATAAAAACTTTGCGCCTTCACATCGTTGCGGTTGAAAGATTTCACCGCAAAGACGCGAAGGCGCAAAGCGTTAATCAATCCTTTCTTGGAAACAACTCATCGCGGTTAGCGGCCAGCCACGCAAACGCGGCTGTCATCACTGCGTTGTGTTTCAAATCATCTTCAATAGCCTTATCGTACAAGTCCATGCTGGTATGGTGTGTACGGGTGCTGTACTCAATCGGGTCCTGAATGAACTGGAACCCCGGTAAGTTGATGCCGTCAAATGCCAGGTGATCGGTGCCACCCGTGTTACGCAACGTCAGTGTAGAGGCGCCTAATTTCTCAAACGGCTTCAGCCACTCGCGAAACACTACACGCGCTTTTTCATTGCCTTGCATGTACACACCGCGGTATTTACCGGTGCCGTTATCCATGTTAAAGTAAACGGAGAATTTTTCTGCTCCTGGTTTGTAAGCTATGTTTTCACCATCACGAACACCATACACACGTTTCACATAATTACGTGAACCGATCAATCCCTGCTCCTCACCTCCCCACAGGCCAATGCGAATGGTTCTTCTTGGGCTAATTCCCAACGATTTAATGATGCGCATCGCTTCCATCATTACGGCTGAACCAGAAGCATTATCCGTAGTACCCGTTCCGCTGTGCCACGAATCCAGGTGGGCACCAATCATCACCACCTCATCTTTCAAATCCGTACCCGGAATTTCAGCCATCACATTAAAACCTTTTTCATTTGGTGTAAACTCTGTTTCAAGTGCCATCTCGAGTTTCACGGGGATGCCTTGCTGAATCTGACGTACCATGCGGTTATAATGCTCAGCCGAAACCACTACTTGTGGTAAAATCTTAGGTGCATTTGCGCTGCGTGATTGCAAGCGTCCTTCAAACGGAGCTTCAGGTGGATAAGGAACCGTTGCTGCTGAAACGACAACCGTACCATCTTCCAAACGAGCACTTGAACTGGCCTCTAATACGGCAAGCGCACCTTCCTTCATACACATATCCCACTTCTTGAATGCCAACCGCTGCGGTTCTGTTGGTGCAAAAAATCTCCTGCCACGAAATGCTTCAGTTGGGCCTGAGTTAGCCATGTCCAACAAATCCTTCTCTTCCCACCTGCGGGCATCGGGTTCAAAACCGGGTTTCACCGGAGTGGGCAAGCTGAACAACACAATTTTTCCTTTCAACTTTCCTTTATACTTCTCCAGGTCTTCTTCTTTTTGAATATCCAGGTAAACAGCTTCTGCCTGAACGTTACCTTTTATCCCAGGTGTCCATGCTTTCGGGAATGCAATCACCGGAAAGTAAACCGGTGCCGTAGCATGCAAGCTGAATTTTTTCAGGTACCAGCCTCTGCCGAAGTCTTCATCCCAATAGTCAAAGTGGGCATTTTGCAAACCCCATTTTTCCAACTCAGCCTTGGCATAATTTGCCGCGCTTTTATAACCGGGTGAATTGGTTAAGCGAGGGCCATGCACATCGGTAAGCATACCGAGTATGTTCATGACCTGTGAATTTTCAAAGCCTTCTTTTTTAATGCGTGATACCATTGCGGTATCTACTTTCTCCTGCGCCACGGAAGGCAGTACCAGCAACAGGATAAGCAATGCGTTAAGTAGAATCCTCATAGTTAAAGATTTAAAATTTTGGTTGGTTAAAAATAGGGAAAGCCCGACAGAACAAACCTACCGCAGGTGGAAATATTGAGGTGTAAAAAAAAGGGGCATCTAGTAGCCCCTTGAATTGAAATTAATTTTTCTTCTTTTTCTTCAGTAAGTTCTGGATTGTTTTCACACCTTCATCAACCACCTTCTGCTTTGGATCAGTGGTTTTCGTGCTATCGGTTTTGGTGGTATCTGATTTTGTACCCAACAATCCTGAAACCAACTCGGTTGCCTTCTTCTCTGCTTCTTGCTTCACTGTCGAAGTAACAGCTTGCTGTACTTGTTGCTTTTGCTCACTCATCAACAACTGTGGTTTCGGGTCAAGAAATGTTCCGCCAAGACCAATGTTTACCGGAATCATGGCATTCGGATCAGAAGTGCCCCCTGTGTACTGGCTTACAAAACTGTTCAATTGTGCTCCCATCTTTCCGGCAGGCACATCCATTTTCAAAGCATAATCGATTGATCCGTCAATGCCGGTACTGCCCGAAACTGAAGTGGTATACTGACCAAACTTTACATTGAATGGTTTTACACTCAGCTTGCCATCCTTTATCGATGCCGACATCAACACATCTTTCATGGTCACCTCTTTGGTATCATCCAGTTTGGTGAGTGATGTGATTCCTGAAATAAGTTTAGATTCTTTCAAAGCTGCCTGTGCCACCTTAACCAAGCCTTCACCGTTAACGGTTTTCAGATTCGGCATCATATCTTGCAACAACTCGCCTGAGAGTTTAAAGTCGGTTGAGAAATTACCGCTCATTAAGCCGGCTACGGGTGCATAATTTTGAACTATTGAAAATGAAGAAGCGGCTTGTGCCAACGCCATGTTTTCAATCTTTAATGCAAAGTCATACTTCGGATGTTCCATGTCCTTTGTATTGTATGCTCCATTTACTGTAAATGCTCCACCCAATAAATTAAAGGACAATCCGCTCAGGTTGGCAACGCCATCTTTCACTACAATGTCTCCCTTGGCATTAGTCATATTGAAGTCCATCATTTTTACTGTAGCGATGCTCGACTTCAACAGGAAGTCGATGTTTTCAGGCACGGGAATAACGCCATAAGGTTCTGACTCCTCTGTGGTTTCTTCAGTCTCAGTCATGAACTCATTCAGGTCAAGCAGGGTTGATGAAAAATTCATCGACCCTTTCAGCAACTGATTGGGGCTAAACAAATAGCCCATGTAGTTGGATACTGAGCCACTTACATTGAAATCGCTTTTTCCGATTGCTCCGGTTATTTGTTTCAAATCGATTTTTCGCGGATCAAAACTCATATCGGCCTGAGCCAGTGTAACAGCATACGGCAAATCAGCCGATGTATATTTGAATTCGCGTAACGAAGCACTGCCGCTTGTCGGAAGTTTGTCGTATCGTTCTGCCTCCAGGTCCGACATCTTACCTTTTGTTTGCAGATCGGCCTTAACTTTTCCAGCCAATGTCATGCCCTCTACAGGAAATATCTTTGTGATTTTTTCAAGATCGATACCTCCGTTTGCCTTTACATCCCAGGTGATGTCTTCCAGATTTTGAATAAGCATATCAGCTGAAAATTTTTCGCCATCCATCACCATTGAAAAATCATTTACAGCAATGAACGTTTCAGCCATGCGGCCGGAAGTATTCTTTACACTCGAATTGAATTTCAAATCCTGTAGCGGCAACGGAAACTCTGATGTTTTTACATATCCATTCGCCAACGACATCACTGCATCTATGGATGGAATGGTCTTCTTCAGGCTATCGTAAACACCTTTTGCCGTTAAGTCGATGGCGTAATTGCCGCGCATCTCCATGCCCTCAACGGGGAACATTTTTGAAAGCTCGGCCAGGTTAAGTTTTGCATTAATATTCGCATCCACTTCCGTGGGATAAAGTTTGCTGATGAGTGCGCGTGCATCAAACGGATTGGAGCCAAAATCCATGTGGAATTTCTTTACATCGATAACCGTATTGTCGATGTTTCCGTCTTTGTTATCTACCAGCATATTCAGGTTAATGTTATTAACTGGAGTGGGCAGATCGGGATATTGGAACATGGCCTCCATTACATTCAGGTTTACCTGAAAGGCCGGCATTTGTGTTTCGCTGTAGGTACCTTTTACAAAACCAGCAAACTGCAACTCGCCATCTGTTTTTATGTCGGTGAAACTTTCAGAATACATACCCGGCACTAACGACAACAGACTTTTGAATGTATTCTCCGGACTGTTAAAAGAGATGTCCATGCCATAGTCATTCTCATTCATTTTAAACCAACCATCAAAACTCATGGCAAAGTCGTTGATTTTGGCGCTGTTCTCTTTGAAGGTATACTTGGTATATTCTTCACTGATGGAGATAGTTGCATCAATGTTAGCGCGCTTGTTGGTCAGGTATTCTACGCCATCATATTTTACTATTACGGTATCTGCTGTGGTGGCTGTTTTCAGATCGAAGACATCCTGTGTAAAATCACCACTACCTGAATGATTTACGTTTTTCAGTGTTATTAAAAACGGTAAGGAAAGGTCATCGTAGGTAATGTCACCATCGATCACTTCCCAGTGATCAATGCCAAATGAAAACTCACCTGATTCTTCCGTGGTCACTTCCTGTTCTTCAGAAGCAATGGCAATGTCATAGTTTGCGCGTCCGTCTTCCAATACTTTAATGTTGATCAGCGGACTAACCAACGTGATGCCCTTCAATCGAAGTTGATCGCCAAACAATACATCCTTTAGGTTTACTTCAACTTCCAGGCGTTCGGTTGCGAATAACACGTCACCGGCAAATGGCTCACGGTTGATCACGCCAAAGTCGCGCATTTCAACTGTTATATTCGGGAAGTTCCGGAAAAGCGTCAGGCTAAAGTTATCCGCATCAAATACCACATCGGCATTGATGGATTTGGCCAGTTCCTTATCAATGGCAGCTTTAATGTCATCTTTAAAAACTACGGGAAGGATAAACGCAGCAGCCAACAGCACTACGAAAATAATTCCAAGAATGATCAAGGTTTTCTTCAACATAACGGGTCATTTATAACGTGAAAACGTAAACGGATTACAAAATTACAAAACGGATTGATGCAAAAACGTTCGTTTAACCAGATGAAAAACGCCCTGTCGTTAAATAAATTTTAACAGCCAGTCCATGATTCTTTTTACTCCCCCCGTATAAGGTGGATACAACGGACTGATGGAGGTAATACCGCTTCGCTGGCGCAAAACCGGCTTTTCATTGGAAAACGCCAGAAAACCAAAATACCCATGCGATTTGCCAATGCCGCTGTTGTTTACACCCCCAAAAGGAATGTTGTGGTGCAAAAACTGAATGGCGCAATCGTTAATACAAACTGTGCCAGCTGAGGTTTCACGCAGTATTTGTTCACGTTCACGGCTATTGGTACCAAAAATGTACAACGCCAATGGTTTTGGTTTGTTGTTAATCAGCCGAATAGCTTCCTCCAGGTTTTTGTAGGTTAGAACCGGCAGTAACGGACCAAAAATTTCTTCTTCCATAATCTGTGCACCAGCCGGTATATCCGAAACAATAACCGGATGAATAAACTGATCGGCTGCATCTACCTGCCCACCAAGATGAAGCTGTGCGCCTTTTTCCACCAATTCTTCCAACATGTTGCTTAGCCTGGCAAAATGCTTATCGTTAACAATTCGGGCGTAGTGTGGTGATTGCTCAAGAGGTTTATCTCCTTCCTGAAACAGTGCCTTTACCTCTGCCATCAGGCGATCGATTAATTTATCTTTAATGGATTCATGAACCAGAACATAGTCGGGAGCAATGCAGGTTTGTCCGTTGTTGATAAACTTCGTAACCGCTATCCGTTTGGCCGCATCTTTCAGGTTGGCTGATGGCGTTACAAGCGTTGGCGATTTACCTCCCAGTTCAAGCGTAACAGAAGTAAGGTTTTCAGCTGCGGCTTTCATTACCACTTTACCAATGGCCGGACTGCCGGTGAAAAAGATATGATCGAACGGAAGTTTTAATAAATGTTGCGAAACCTCAAGACCTCCTTCGCACACAGCAACCACACGATCTTCAAAAAGATCATCACACATTTTCTTTATCAAGGCAGATGTATTTGCTGTTGCTTCAGATGGCTTAATAATAACGCTGTTGCCGGCAGCCAACGCAGAAACCAATGGCCCCACGCATAAATTAAACGGATAATTCCACGGGGCGATAATCAGGCAAACTCCTTTCGGCTCGGCAACAATTACGCTGCGTGTGCCCAACATGGTTATGGGCGCATCAACTTTTTTGGGCTTGGTCCACCGATCAAGGTTTGCCAATGCATGCGCGATTTCATCCACAACCGGAAATATCTCGGTGCCATCAACTTCGGCAGCAGGCTTTTTAAAATCGGCATATACAGCCCGCTGGATCATGGGCCGATGCGACAAAACCCACTGCTTCAGCTTTTTTAAGTGAGCCTTCCGTGTTGAAACAGGCTCTTTTCGAAGAGTGGGCAAATACGCCTGCTGACGTTTAAAAAGGTCATTAATCCAGTCAGAAACCAGCTTTTCTTCGAGGTTAGGCATCATTTCACCAAGGTATATAAAATCCTGAATCTGTGCTTATGTTAAGTTAATGTTAAGTCCCTTGCGCTTTATTACCGCTATGTTAATTTTGTTAACAATTGCTTAACATTCAGATAATGTTGATGAAGCAGCCCACATATCGAACCTTCCTGATCGTCCTATTTGCTTTAGGTACGGGGATGTGGTGCTATGCTTCAAACGAAATTCCGCGAGAACGGGCATTAGTGGAACCTTACCTCGCCACCACCGAGCATGCAACAGTTGACCTTACCCGATGGGAGAACTTTCTGAACAGGCTCGCCACAAAGCGCGAACAATTTAAAGACGATAGTCAGTTTCTGGAGTTTGCTTTTTATCGTACACATCAACTCTTTTTGAAACGATATGCGGAGACTGGATCTTTTGCAGATGTTTTTACGCGCGGAACCTACAATTGCTTATCGGGCACTATACTATACGCCATCATTCTGAATCACTTCGGCATACCGCACGATGTCATTGAAACAAACTACCACATATTCATCATTGCTCATACCTCTAAAGGAGATGTGCTGCTGGAAGCCACCAATGCCCTGAATGGATTTATTCAAGATAAAGAAAATATCGATGCCCATATTGCCCGCTATCAAAATGATACACCGGACAATTCGAGTCGGGTTGAATCCTTTTACGATTTTTCATTCTCAACCTACAATACCGTAACCGAAGAAGAGCTGATTGGTTTGTTGTATTTCAACTACGCGGTAGAGGCTTACAACAAAAAAGATTTACAACGTGCGGCCCTTCAATTGGAAAAGGCTACCGGGTACTACACTTCAGCACGAATTGAAGAATTCGCGTCAGTAATGCTGACAGCACTTGGTACAATTTCGATAGAGGAAGAAGAAAAAGTTAACCTTAGAAACAGGTTGCAGCAGATTCGCTATAAAGCCATGCCCACGATGGTTAGCGCTAAAAACTAATCCTGCAAAATCCGTACTTCTACCCTACGGTTCAGCCGGTGGCCTTCCGGAGTATTATCCCGCGACAGCGGCTGCGTTCCGCCAAAAGCTTTTAGTTTAATTCTATTCTTGTGGATTCCTTTGCCCACAAGATAATCGCGCACCGCATCCACGCGTTGCTCCGATAATTTCATATTCTTGCCCGGATCGCCCAGATAATCGGTATGTCCTTCCAATTGAATGATCATACTCTTATGCTCATTCATCATCTTCACCAACAGATCAAGTTCCGCATACGAATCCGGATCAATTTTCGATTTGGCTACTTCAAAAATCAGGTTATCCAATCGCATTACGTATCCGGCCGAATGCTTTTTGGTTGCTCCGGTAGTATGGTGCAATTCAATATCTTTTACAATCCGGTTGTCGCCATTAGCTTCGGTTGGGTCAAGCATATATTTGGCAGATGCAAACCCGGAAGCCTCTACCGTTATGGAATAGCGCTCACCATCAAATAAGGGAAATGAAAAGCTGCTGTTATTAATAACGCCCATACGGTTACCATACGGAAGGTTTTGATAGGTGATGCGTGCCACAACAGGTTCTTTGGTTTCGGCATTGATGATTTTTCCTTCTGCAACAACCAGGCTATCGGCTTGCGACCACAATGTGAACGTCATGAAGCAGAGCACACCAAGAATTACTACTCTCATGTTCATGTCAGTTTAAATTTTCACAATTTTAAATTCAACGCGTCTGTTTTTCCGTCTGTTTTCCAGGCTTGTATTCGGAACAGTGGGTTGTGTTTCGCCAAAGAATTTCACAGCAATACGTTCCGCAGAAATACCCTTGTCGAGCAAATACTTACTAACGGCTTTTGCCCTGCGCTCAGAAAGACCCATGTTGTAATTGTCTTCTCCAATATCGCAGGTGTGGCCGGTAATCTCTACCTGCATACCAGCCCGTTCATTCATCAAGGTTACAATTCTGTTTAATTCCGAAAACGACTCGGGCTTCAGAACAGCTTTATCAAAATCAAAGAAAATGTTGTTCAGGGTAATGGTTACGTTTTCATCAATGCGCGCTACTTGTATCGGTTGTAGTGTAAAGTCTTTATTCTCAATCACCATGTCGGAAGTAACGTTGCGCAAATCCAGGTTTTGACTTTCGCTAATGTGATCCTTTGCTTCGGCCCGTACGCCATACAAATGACCAGCTGGAAGTTTTATTTCATACTCACCAGTTTCCGGGTTTGACTGCGCTATCCCCACATCTGTGCCATCAGGCAAACGTTCATAAATAATTTTTGCACCAATGGGTTTTCCGGTTTCAGCATCAATAAGCTTTCCTTTAACTGTAACCCAAGGTTCAGGACTACGAAGAATAGGAAGTTTTACCCTAAAAATATCCAGGTTGGTTTCAGTTACACCACGTGAGTAATAGGCGAAGTCACTATTGTTCGGAATGTTGAAGAAAAGGTCTTCCAATGGCGAGTTGATCTCTGGTCCAAGGTTCTCCGGTTCAGACCAGTTCGTCCAGGTATCATCCAGTCTTTTAGATACATACACATCGGTTCCGCCATACCCGCTGAAACCGTTTGATGAAAAATAAAGGGTTACATCATCGGGTGACAGAAAAGGTGCCGACTCTTCACCTGCTGTATTCACAATGTTTCCAAGATTCAGCGGCTCGGTCCACACGCTGTCATCTTTCATAAACGAAACATACAAATCACGATCACCATTGGAGTCCTCCCGTTCAACAGAAAGAATCATGGTTTTGCGATTATTGGCCAGAAAGTAATTGGCCTTTTCGTTAAAGTTATAGTCGTTGGTAATATTCAGTGCAACCGGTTTTGTCCAGGTTCCGCCCACATTCGTACTAACGGAAACACCAGCCTGCATCTTGTCATTATCAAGATATTTATTGCCCAGCAACATAATGGCGGTGCGGCCGTCAGGAGTTATGGAGTTTATGGAGTTTACAAAGTTTGGATACGCGTTATTGAACTGCGGCCCCATATTCCTGGCTAATGTCCATTTCCCATCTTCCCCTAATTCTGAATACCAGATGTCTTCTTTATCGTTAACGCCTCCCGCATTATCCGGATGGTTTCTTCTGCTGAAGTACAAGGTCTTTCCATCAGGCGAAAGAATTGGATTCAGTTCGGCATGCTCACTGTTTACATTTTCATCAAGTTGCTCAATCACAATACCTGACGCCAACAACGCTGGCTTGGGAATGAATGCCACGATGGGGTAGTTTGAATCAGAAATGGCAACGGCATCAATACCAAAATAATCGGGTACAGCTGCCCCATCAAATTCCAGTTTTACAGCTGCTACTTTATATGTTGTTTTCTCAATAAAAATGTTGCGCATCATGGCTTTGAGCGGAACAGCTCCCGGATTCAGGGTCATTGCTTCATATTCTTTTCCGGCTTCATCGTACAGGAGTATACGACTCAAGGCACTGGGGCTTTGCGATTCCGCAATGGCTACCTGCTGAATTTGAATTGGATTGTCGAACCCTAATTTCAGGAATTCCTTTCGGTTAGGCCTGTCAGGTGCCCAGGCGTTGGGGTTTTGCCCACCAGCCGGCAACACATTGGGCTTGCCTAACACCTGCTGTGCAGAATACTGAATGGGTGTTAATTCAGAAGAAAACTCGATAACTTTTGAAGCCCACTGAACAACCTGAGCCTGGGTATAAAAGAGGGGCGCGCCAAGCAGGAACAGGATTGCTAAACATCTTCTCATGAAGCCGCTATTGGTTAAAATGAAGGGATAAACTTAGCTAAAAATTTCAAAATTGATTGAAAACAATACATGTCTCAACGGGATGCAATTTCTAACAAACTGCTGCAAGGTCGGGAAAATTCTGCAAAAACAAGCGATCAGTCCTCTAAGGTATGTTTGTTAAACAGCAAAAATCCTACATGAAACAATACCCCGAACTTATTCTCCTCATCGTCATAATAGTTGGCGCTGAGACTTATGGGGCCTACCAGCGAATGATACACCAGCCCGGCCGTTCCGGCAAAGAATACAGTTGTTAAATCGCCATTCTTGTAGGCTTCCTGATTAATGCCTTGTTGAACATAATCGAGGGGTTTAAACACGTAGCCCTCCAGGCGCAAATCCAGTTTTCGGGGGCGGATAACAATCACATTTCTGGCGCCCAGTGCGAGGTAATTGGGCGAACGAAAATTTTCAAGAATCAGGGTGCGGCTATCTTGAATAGGAAAGAACCCCGGAGTGTTTACAATTGTTCCAAAATAGTTTTGAAAGAAAGGCTGGTTTGAAAACACCGCTTCAGCATAATAACCCGGCCGAAAGGTGCCCCGATTAAAATATTGCTCAACCGTTGCACGCACCCGAAACCACTGATGATTCCGCTCAAATGGAAGGTCATTAAGGGATGTAGTTCCGGGAACATAATCTTCGTGCACATCAAAATAAAAAGCGCTCAACGAAATGCTTTTACCTGCTGATGCATATTGCTTCCTGTCCAGATTACTGGTAGTCAGGATAAATCCGGTTTTAAATCCACGCAAGCTAAGTTCATCCAGTGTATCCAAACTATTAAACGCCTTGGTGTTTGAGTACCGATCCTTATTGGTAAACCCGTTAAAGACAACAGTAGATTTGATTGTGTTTCCTAACGGCCAGCCCAGTCGTACGCCAGCTTTTCTATCGAAACGTCTCAATACAGTGGGCGTGGTTTTTTGTAAGAGATCGGTACCTTCAACATAGTCGTAATCGCTTAACACCACTTCAGGCTGAACATAAAACCGCCCGAGATATGGAAGATCGATTCGTGTATTAGCCATAAATGATTTATAGAAGCTACCCGTTTGTGCACCTATAAAAAAATGTGTTAAAGCATTGTTGAAATAATAGTAATCAAGACCGAGGTAAAGATTACTAATGTTTCGGGAAGCCATTGCTCCACCAAAATCAACCTGAAAATTTTTTTGCGGCCGTTGTATCAGTTGAAGTTGAAAATTAGATTGAGTTGTATCATACCGAATACTCGGAAACATGTTGCTGAAGTATGGTTCCGTAATCAATTTAAAATATCCCTTCTTCGCCTCTTGAATAGTTAATGGTTGTTCCAAACCATCAGCCTTAACATTAAAAATTCTTCGGATATATTTCCGTTGCCGTGAATTCAGATTTCTAAACGTAAGGTCGTTGATCGCTAACGGTTGTTTCTTTTTCAAAAAGGTTTCACGTTTCGATTGAATGGAGGGTTCACCGGATCGGGCAGGCATTTTCATTTTCAATTCATCCAGTTGCCTCAACGTTTGAACGTAACCACTATCGATCAGTGCTTTTGCCCGCACAAAGTCAAATGACGTATATCCGTCCAGGTTTGGTTGAATATAAACTCCGTTTTCCGGAATAGCAGCCGGATCGGATTTATCAAGGAGCATATACAACAACGACCGGTTAATCAACTTGTCATCGTCCTTGTAGGGATACTCTTTAAAAATCTTTGACGAAACATTTGACCCAATCAGCACATCGGGCTTAAATTCCTGTTGGGCTACATCCACCGGAAAGTTATTGTACACGCCTCCATCAAACAGATATTTATCATCCACGCGTATGGGTGTGTAGAAAAAAGGAACGGTCTGTGTAGCCCGCAACGCATCACTTAGCGATCCACGTTTTAAAATTACCTGCGACTGTGAAAACACATCGGCAGCCATTACCCGTAACGGCACAAACAAACTGTCGAAATTATTACGCGAAATGGCAGAAGCTTCTGCCATTTTCTCGGTAATCGCAAAATTTAAAGAAGCATCGTTGGCAATACTGGTATTAAACTGAACGGAGAGTGTTGAATCCAAGGAGAGGTCAAGCCGGATAAACCCCGGACTTATCTCATCGCTATAATAATGAAAGTTGTATCCCTTTTCAGGTGAGCCGGTTATCCATCGAAGAAAATCATCTGATAAAATCATTTCTTCAATTTGCAGCGGGCTCATACCGGCAGCATAACAGCCACCTACAATGCCGCCCATAGAGGTTCCCACAATATAATCGATGGGTATGTTGTGTTCTTCCAGTGCCTTCAGTACCCCTACATGTGCAATACCCTTTGCTCCTCCACCACTTAAAACAAGGGCTACTTTTTGTGCATATAAGCTTGTTGAAGAAAATATTATAAGAAGGAGGAGGGACTTTCGCATACCAACGATAACGTTAGGTTAGACGAAAATAGTTGAATAAAGTTGAAAGAAAGTTATTTTAATTTTACTTCTGACAACAATATGCCTACAGGGCCGAAGCAAACGTATTCGGAAATACAGAAGGAATGGCGTTCAGCTTCTCTATCATCGCATCGCGGGCTGCGTTATACGCTTCCAGGTAAGCTTCCGTTATCGGCTCGGATGGCGGAAGTTCTACCCGCAGGGCATCGACCTGAACACCATTTTTCCAGAATCGGTAGCAAACGTGTGGTCCCGTAGCCAAGCCTGTGCTTCCCACATTGCCAATCCATTGCCCTTGCCGAACGCGTACGCCCGGTTTTATGCCCGGTGCAATTTTCGACATGTGCAGGTATTGCGTGGTATAGGTAGCGTTATGGCGAATCTTTACATAGTTGCCATTGTTACGCTTGTATTGAGCCTCTTGTACAATACCATCACCAACCGATCGGATGGGTGTTCCGGTAGGCGCTGCAAAGTCGGTACCCAAATGGGCTTTGTAAACCTTTTGTACCGGATGTAACCTGCTTCGGCTGTAGCGCGAACTGATCCGCGTAAATTCAATCGGATATTTTAGCAATGCTTTTCGTAAACTCTTCCCCTCTTCATCAAAATAATCCAGGCCATTACCCTGATCAAAAGATATGGCATAGTAGCTGCTGCCAAAGTGGTTGAAGTAAATTCCGTTTATCTGCTTTATTCCAATCGGCCTTCCATCTACCTGTTGTTCTTCATAAATCAGCTTAAACTGATCGCCTTGCTGCAGGCGTTGAAAATCAACCTGCCAGGCAAAAATATCAACGAACTTATTGGTTAACTCATGCGATAAGCCGAGTTCGTTAATCGTTTGTGAAAGTGAGGACATGATTACCCCGGAAATAGATTTCTCAACTACCGTTACTTCGCGTTGGCAAACATCCACCAAAAGTGAGTCGCCAAATCGGAACACCACATAGTCGATCGGGTTGGGCTCATACACAAACGCCTTGGGCACGCGCAGCGAATCGGCACTGCGGATAAACGTAAACTTCTTATCGGGAATGATTTTGCGGGCATCAAAAACATGACGCGGCAATGAGGACACCTGGTTGATCAGGTTCACCGGCACATTATACTCGCGCATAATGTCCGACAGAAACTGATTTCGTTTAACACGATCTTCAATAACTTCATGATTATCCACCACCATACCATACAGCATGGTTGGGGGAGTCCAATCAAAATCGAGCGAAACGGGATTTTGCGCTATGCCTGCATCATGACGAAATACATAATCGCTATAGATGAGCACGCTCAAAAACAGAAAAACACTTACACGTAAAAGCACCCGCTTTATCATGATTGCTATTTAATCCGTTAAAAAAATCAGCCTAAAGTTTAAAAAATTCAGGTTCAGAACCTGTAATACACAGGTAAATGTAACAGATTTTGCCAAAATGTTCAATTTTAGGGGCCTTAAGGCCATATGGAAAAGCACGCACTGATAGAACTGACTACCATGAAAATGCCCTTTGGCAAGTACAAGGGCACGCTGCTGTGCGACTTGCCCGAGTTTTACCTGGCTTGGTTTCAACGAAAAGGCTTTCCAAAAGGTAAGCTTGGCGAGTTGATGGCAACAGCCTATGAAATAAAACTTAACGGCCTGATGCATCTGTTGGAACCGCTGAGAAAGAGATGATGCTTACTTATACAGCTCTTCGTACTTCTTCTTTCCGCTTTCTAAAAACTCTACGAATTTTTCAACGCTACGGTCGTAGCCATACGGCCAGGCCAACACACGTTCATCTGGGCCTAGCAATACATAAAACGGTTGCGCATTGTTATCCAGGTTTGCGATTTGAAGATCTGCATTCTTTTTGCCGATAGTCTTTTTCACTTTACCATCGTAGCGCGAAGTAATCCATTCACTTTCTGGAAGTGGAGTTTTATCATCTACGTACAAGGCAACAATCACGAAATCATTTTTCAATCGTTCCAGTACAGCAGGGTCGCTCCACACCACCGCTTCCATTTCGCGACAGTTGGTACAACCATGACCGGTGAAATCAATAAACAATGGTTTGTTCTGCTGACGCGCACAGGCCAACGCTTGTTCATAATCAAAGTATCCGTTCAGGCCGTGAGGCAAATGAAGGAAGTCGGTGTACTTAGGCAAATCACAAATTTCATTAGAACGCGTACTGCGCGTCATCGAAACCAGGTCGAAGTCGTGTGTGTACTGTGGCGGCAGGTATCCGGCCAACGCTTTAAGCGGAGCGCCCCACAGACCAGGCACTAGATAAATAACAAAAGAGAAAACTAATGTGGCCAACAACAAACGTGGCACGGTAACTTTCTCCACCGGACTATCATGCGGCATACGAATTTTTCCGAGCAGGTAAAATCCAAGTAATGCAAAAATTACAATCCAAAGCGCAATGTTGGTATCGCGATCCAACAAGCCCCAGTGATAGGCCTGATCGGCAATGCTGAAAAATTTTAGCGCCAATGCAAGTTCCAGAAAACCCAGCGTAACTTTTACGGCATTCAACCACCCGCCTGATTTTGGCATGCCCTTCATCCACTCCGGAAAAATGGCGAAGAGCGTAAACGGAATGGCAAACGCAAGCGAGTAAGAAAACATCGCCAGAATGGGTTTTAGAATTTGCCCTCCGGCTGACATCACCACTACGTTACCCACAATTGGAATGGTGCATGAAAACGAAACCAGCACCAATGTGGCTGCCATAAAAAAGATACCCGCCAATCCACCTTTTTCTGCTTTTTGATCGGCCTTGTTCACCAGTTGGTGGGGTGCATTGATTTCAAACAAGCCTAAAAACGAAAGTGCAAATACAATGAAGATGATAAACACAAACAGGTTGGGCGCCCAATGTGTAGCCAGCGCATTCAGTCCTTCTGCACCCAGCAACACCGCAAACAACGTTCCGGCTAACGTGTAAATGGTAATAATGGAGATTCCAAAAATGATGGCATTGCGAACACCTTCTCTTCGCGACTGGTTATCGCGAAGGAAAAATGTGACCGTCATCGGTACCATTGGGAAAACGCACGGAGTAATTAGTGAGATCAACCCCAATACAAAAGCAAAAACCAGATAACCGAAAAATGAACTATCGTCCAAACTGTCATCACCTTCCAAAATGGTTTTATCCAAAACAGGGCCTGTAGCAGCACCGTATTGAACAGGTGTTTTAGATGCTTCTGTTTTTGCCGTGTCTACAGGAACGGATACAAGCTCCTCTTTTATTTCAGGCTGATCGTTTTGCTTTGGTTTTTCAGGTGTTTTAACTTCAATGGTCTTTCCTGTAACAGTAATTCCTGTAAAGGCAAATTCACCGTCAAATGGAATACATTTTCCATCTACTTCGGTACAGGTTTGTCCATCATACGTTCCTGCAAGTTTCAGATCGGTTGATAGTACCCTAATGGTTTGCCTGAACTCACCTTTGTCTTTGAATATCTTTACATCGCAACCAAAAATCTCATCGTACTTGTTGATTGGATTGATGGCTTTGAGATCGCCTACCAATTCAAAACTGGCATTCGGTTCAAGCGTGATGGTAGTCAGCATGGGTCCGCAATCCGGATCAAAGTCGTTGGCATACACGTACCAGGTTTTGTCGGTGGTAACCGTAAAAATCAGATCAAGCTGATCACCGGTTTTAACTGATGTTTTGGAGGGTGCCCACGTCCATTTTGCAGGGGTTAAAATTTGTGCATGTGCTGCACCAAGCATGAGCCCCAGAAAAAGTACACCGAATAATTTTTTCATAAACCTGAATATTGGAACGGTACGATAACGCATTCACATGCAAAATAGTTGATGGAATGCCGTGTATCGGTGAAAATTACGGAATTATGACATCCAACTGACACTTTCGATACAACGAAAACCATCAATTAAGACTTGGCATAGTGCTTATAAAAGGCCGTGATGGTTTCAATGCCCAGTAAAAAGTTCCTCACCCCATAATGTTCATTCGGTGAGTGAATGGCATCTGAATCCAATCCAAAGCCCATCAACACAGTATCGAGACCCAGCTCCTTTTTGAACAACGCCACAATCGGAATGCTTCCGCCATCGCGAGTTGGAATGGGCTTCTTGCTCCAAACTTCTTCAAATGCTGCACTTGCGGCTTTGAACGCAGCCGAATCGGTTGGCGTAACTGCGGGCTGCCCGCCATGCAAAGGCGTTACTTTTACTTTTACCGATTTGGGCGCAATGGATGTAAAATGTTTGGTGAACAGTTCCGTGATTTCGGCATTGTTCTGATCAGGCACCAACCGCATGGAAATTTTTGCGTACGCTTTTGACGGCAACACGGTTTTTGCACCCTCACCGGTATAGCCACCCCAAATGCCATTTACATCCAACGTGGGCCGGATGCCAGTGCGCTCTAAAGTCGTGTACCCTTTTTCTCCCTGTATGTCGTCAATGCCCAGTTCCTTTTTATACTGATCCAAATTAAAAGGTGCTTTATTAATGGCTTCGCGATCGGCAGCGCTTAACTCCACCACCCGATCATAAAAGCCTGGTATGGTTACATGGCCATTCTCGTCATGCAAGGAGGCAATCATTTTGCTCAATACATTTACCGGATTCGCTACTGCTCCACCGTAAACTCCCGAGTGCAAATCGCGGTTTGGACCCGTTACCTCAACTTCCACATAGCTTAATCCGCGCAAGCCGGTTGTAATGGATGGATGATCCAACGAAATAATGGCCGTATCCGAGATGAGAATAATATCTGCCTTTAATTTCTCTTTGTTCTCTTTTACAAAAACATCCAGGTGCTCCGAGCCGACCTCTTCTTCACCTTCCACCATGAACTTCACGTTGCATGTCAATGCATTCAGCTTCATCATGGCTTCAAATGCTTTTACGTGCATGTACACCTGGCCTTTGTCATCGCAGGAACCGCGTGCATAAATTTTTCCATCTTTAATCACCGGCTCAAACGGAGGGGAAGTCCACAGATCAAGCGGATCGGGAGGCTGCACATCGTAATGTCCGTACACCAATACGGTGGGTAGCGATGGATTCACCATCTTTTCAGCATAGACAATAGGGTGCCCGGGTGTTTCGCAAAGTTCAACCTTATCCACACCTGCTTCCTTAAATTTATTAACCAGGTATTCCGCTGCTTTGCGCACATCGTCTTTATGGCGACTATCTGCACTTACTGACGGAATGCGGAGCCAATCAAAAAGTTCATCCAGAAAACGCTGTTGATGGGTATCAATGTATTGCTTGATCATAATAGTAATATGGTAAAATGCGAGGCGTGAAATTAAGTTTTATTTGGGCATGACGAAAACCGGATATCAAAATCCGTCATCTTCATCTTTCTTCTCTTCTTTCTTCTTTAAAACAGATCCGCTGTTCAGGTTGTAGGGCACTTCAATACCATAGTATTGCTTGCGGAAACCGTTTACAAAAGCAAGTGCCTCTTCTTCTGTACCCGGAATAAACACCATCTCGCCAATTTTTGCTTTACCCGAATTGGTACGCTTGTATACGGTGGTATTGAATTCTTCATTGGAAGAATACATCAACAAGCGGTTGTCTTCAAATCCAAAATAATACCATGAATCAGGAGAGGCTTTAATGAACACATTAAACACAGGCAATCCATCTTCATCTTTCCGGATTTCCATAAAGCCTTCGAATGAACCATTAATATCGTTTCGTCCAATATTCGAAAGACCCAAGTTCCCTTCGCTGTAAAAAGCTTTGTGCTCTGCCGACCACTTGAGGTTTACATTTGAAAATGTTAGTGGCTTGGCTAAGGCCGGATAAGATGCCAACGGAACATGACCTTGAGCCGTTCGTGTTTCATAATCTTTTACCGCGCGCTCGCCAATGATGTCAGCAATTTTATACAGCAACTCCGTTGGATCACCCAGGCCTTCATCCACACTTTCGTTTTGAATAACCAACTGGATGTCGCGTGCCATAATGTCAAAAGCTGTGGAAATGGCCGTAGTGTTCACCGCTACCAATGAATTCATTTTAATCTCATTGGTCTCCATATTTCCCTGACCGATTGCGCTGGCCGTGATATCAAAATCCTTATATCCATTGAAGAATTTGATCGGTCCTTCAAAACGAACGCTTGCGGTTTCATCGTTGTACGCAAAAACTTTTCCGGAGAGTTTGTTTCCGGCCGCCTTTTCAAGATCTTCAATCCGATACTCCTTACTTTCTACATCGTAGTATAACGTTCCACTAGGCACAAAAAAGTCATCGTCTTCGTCAAGTTTCTCATTCAAAAATGAAATGTAAAGCGAATTATCCAATGCTGAGAAGTGCAGGCCCGCATCCACTTTTCTGCCTTCTTCATTTAAGGCATTATCAAAATCAATAAGCACTTCTGTTTCATCACCGGTTTGCTCGTAGCGTATCCAGGTGTTGTAATCTTTGATTTTCTTAATGTCGAGTTTTATACTTCCGCTAAGCGTAAGTGCAGGTTTGGTAGCGTACATGATCATATCGCCCCGGTAAAACATACCCGCTCCCAATACCAGGTGATCTTGCTCTGAAACGGAACCGGTAGCAACGGTTTGTTGCGAGGCCGTTGATTGCTTTCGACCAAAAAGTTTGCTGGTTTGCACAGGCGCAACTTCTTCCAAGTGGAAGTCGGTCATCTTGATGGCAAACGTATCGTTCAAAAAGTTCACATACTGATACGTAGCGTATCCCGAAAATTCATTTCTGGAAATAACATCCACCACTCCCTCTGTGAGGCGGTGGTAACCATTAAGTGTATCAATGACGATGGTGGTATTTTTAAGCGTACCTATTTTTGCGTTCTCTAAAATAAGCACTTCACCATTCTCGGGAGTAATTTTAGCATCGGCTACAATAATGTATGGAATACCGCTCACCTTAAGCTCTTGCGTTTTCAAATCATACTCCGCTTTCTCTGCATTGAAGTTCAGGGAATCAAGTTCCTTTCGGGTGGTGTAGAAATACGAATCTTCCAAGGCAATGT
The DNA here is from genome assembly GCA_964419145.1 of uncultured Roseivirgaceae bacterium. Classification (GTDB taxonomy): domain Bacteria; phylum Bacteroidota; class Bacteroidia; order Cytophagales; family Cyclobacteriaceae; genus UBA2336. The sequence goes on from CAYQOM010000001.1 coordinate 434,448, forward strand.
TCTCGCCTTTGGTCATGATGATTTTCTGATTCGTTAAATCCCATCGCGCATTGGGTATAGATGTTTTGAATTGTGCGTATGGAAAATCAATAGCTGCTTCCCCGGCAATCTCCGGGCTGATGTCCGCGTAATTCTGCGCCAGATTAAATTTCACCCGCACATCGGTACCATCAATAAGTGGCTTGTTCGGGTCGGCCGACTTGGCGCGGAAACGCGCATGGCGTGCTCCAAAATCTTTTCCATTAAAACTCATTTCACGCGAACGCAGCTCTGAACCACGCGTGTCCAATCGTCCGGCACCGGTTACGCCATTTTTCGAAACAATCAATTGACCGGTTAATTGTGCGGTGGAGTCGTAAAGGTTAAATGGTGAGCGTGTGTTTCGAAAGCGCATCTGATCTTGCTTCGGCTTCCATAACAGCTGGTAGTCGGGTAAAGAGGCCTGCGGAAACGTAACTGCTCCAAATTGCTTCTCCTCAATAAAGGCGCGCTCACCCCGCGTAACCACCGAGTCCGGATAAAATACAAAATCGTTTGAGCGAACTGTTGCCGCAAAGAAATTTATGGTACCCACCGACCGTATCCCTCGATTGTCAAGCCGGATGGCTCCGTTCAACTTTCCATCACCTTTATATAATTGATAGCCTCCTGTGGGAACCGTGTGTTCAAAACCCAACGATTTATCGGGCATGGTATGCAACTTTTCTTTAAAGCTTGGAAACATACCGCTTGACACAAATGTACCTTCAAAGTTGATAGAGGTTGGGTCAGCGTCATTCAAACTATCGAGTTTAAATGGAGGGATGGCAAAGAAAATTGATTGATCATAAACGCCATTTAATACTTCAGGCCTGTTGAAATAAATCACCCCACCGGTTGTTGCATCCAGTCGTGGATAATTCGGAACTCTTTTTCTTCCTGATTTATTGTCAGGTCTGTTGATAAATAGTGTTCCGGATGATTTTGACAAATCACCTAAACCGCCTTCCGCAGCAGCAAGTGAATCAGCTCCCACCATGGAGTTGTTGATTTTCTTGCGGATCATTTGACCCTGCGCATTGCGCTCCATCGCAAAGAAATTAATGGAATCAATGTGCGTCAGGTTAATGAAGAAACTATCGTACTTGAACGTGAAATCATGCCCGGTAATTTCGAAGTTACCCGCTGTGATGGTTCCGTTAAATTTGATGTCGCGGTTTTGAAGAATGGTGATTACACTGCTATCGGGCTTGATCACCACGTTTAGCGAATCGCTCACACTGAATTCTTCCACCCCACGCACTACCATGTTTCGGCCAGCAAAGTTGATGGTAGCATTTGAATAAACCGGTTTTTTAATGTCTAGCGTGGCATACGAACCTGTAACCGACTGCACCTTCAGGTTGTCATAATCGGCTTCGCCTTTTGCCGCCAGGTATTGTGTAATGGCTTTCTCTTTAACGATCACCAGATCGCCATTGGGCCAATACTCTACCAGTCCTTTTGAAGCAAGAAATTCAATGGCCTTTTGTACGGCCAGAATATCCAATCCATAGGTTTGGGCTATATCACCCGTGTGTGTTTCACGTGTGTTGTTCTCAATACAATACCGCGCTACAATACCCAACGGATGAAAGTTGAATCCAACACCCTTGGCCAGTTGAAAATCAACCGGACTATAAAAATCATAAGACTCAATAACCATAGGCGCCTGGCCGCTGCCGAGCTGCGCGTACACATCCAGGCTGTCAGCCTTCATATCCCAACGAATCATGTTGGCGGAAAAATCCATTCCAAAAAAAGTTGCCGTGAATGGCGTATTGCGCATAGCCCCCTTTTCGCTCAACAACACCAGCCTTTCCCTGGCATAATCATACCGCACTTGTAATGAGCGGTGGTGGATTGAATCATTTTCCTGAAAGATGGTAACTGTTGCACGATCAGAACTAATCAGGGAATCTTTGAACACAAATTCTTTTGAACGGGCACTGAACTTTTTGCTATCTAAGCTATCAAGTATGGTAACAGAGCCCAGGTCGCCTGCCACGTTGGTACTTTTTATGGTAGCCCCCTGAAGCGAGAAGCCACCTTGATACACCATATTCTCAGGACCAAGTCCGTTTATTTTCAAGTTGCCTTCATACGATGTAAACCTCGGATACGAAGAGGCAACCGAATCTTTTCGCTGCTGTGATTTAAACTCAAAGGTACCGGCAATTAGTCCGGGGGTTTTGCCTGTATAATTCAGCATGACCAGTGATGAGGTCAGCTCAGCTTTTTTTGTGTTGAAATTGTACTCCTTAAAATTGCAGTACACTTCCTCATCATTGAGGCCAGCTGGCGACCAGCCAAACCGCCCTCCTTCACCCACGAAAAGATTCTGCGTGAGCGCGAAAATTCCTTTGGTGTTTCGCAGCACTACTGAATCGTATGGGGTTACAAAATTCAGCGACACGCTGTTGAACCGGATAACCGGGCCCTCCACATAAGGTGGTGGATTTTGCGTCATCCAATACGGGGTGATTTCTGGCATGTTGGTACTGTCGGGTTCTTGCCAGTCGCTCCAGTCATCATAATTCTCATTTACCGATGTTGTGTCAATCGGAGGAGGAATGTATTCCAGAAACTCAAATGTATAATCATCATCCCTGGCATAGAGGCGATTCGATTTATCGAAATGCAGCGCATGATGCTTAAAGAATGTATTGGCAGCTACCAAAAACGTGGATGTTTTATCGGATTTGTAGTTTTCCACTACCTTATCCACTACGTTCAGATAATTATTGAGCTGTTGCGGATCAATTCCCTCAACACTGATGGCATTTACCAAAGCGCCAAAATATTGTACAAAGTGCGGACGTAGTTTGTACCCCTTCTTCTTCATGGCATAAAACTGACGTTGAATACGCTGCTGCTGATCCAGTCCCAGGTTATTCCATGCCGTTGGCAAAGCGCCTCCAATAACCATGGCTTCGGTATTGCGTGTGTTTTCCAAGGCCAACCCAATGCTATCGGGGAAATTCAGCACAACCGTGGGGGTTTTGCTCACCTGAGCAAAGGCAAAAGCCGAAACCAGCATCAGGCTAAAAAACAGGTATGTAGATGTGCGCTTCACGGAAACTTAAACCTTCGAAATTCGCAAATAATGCCGAATAAAGCTAAACGGCCGGTTTATAAAGGATTAAACGTTGTACTACGGCTTTCTGTACAATTCAGGCGTTGTTCTTTTGTAGCAGCAAACAGGCCCAGTCATCGCGGGTATCCGACCGCACCGGATGCAGGTCAAACTGCGCGGCCTTATCTGTTAAGTCGGCAATATCCGTTTCATAAAAGCCACTTAATAATAACTCACCCCCGGATTTCAAATGTGCCGCGTAATGGTGCATTTCATTTAGTAGAATATTCTTGTTGATGTTCGCCAGGATAATGTCGAAGGGCTCTGCAAAGGTAAGCGCATCAATTTTGCCCTGACGGATGTGAATATTGGAGCACTTGTTTATTTCCGCATTTTCATTTCCGTTCTCTACACTCCAACTATCAATATCAAATGCCTCAACTTTTTTTGCTCCGCGTTTCGATGCCATAATGGCCAACACTGCCGTTCCTGTACCGGCATCCATGACCATTTTATTTTGGTGATCGAGTTGAAGTTGTGCCTTCAGCATCAGGTACGTGGTTTGATGGTGCCCGGTGCCAAACGACATTTTTGGTGTGATGATGAGTTCGATCGGGTATTTCTTTTCCAGATGATGAAATTCAGCGCGAACGATAAGAGCATCTTCCACTATAATGGGCTCATAGTTTTTCTCCCATTCTTCATTCCAGTTTTTCTTTTCCACCCGATCGATGTAAAAAACTACGGGCGTATGTGCCGTGTATCGATCTTTGATCTCCTGTAGTTTTTGTTTGTCGTACTGATTCTGTTCAGCAAAAGCTTCAAAACCGGTTTCCGTTTCCATAAAAGTATCAAAGCCAACTTCAGCTATTTCAGCCATGAGAATTTCCGCGAAGTCGGAGTTGCAGATTACCTGGAGGCGGGTGTAGTGCATAAATTTAATTTGAAGACGGTCTGATTTGAAAATGGAATATTTAACTATACAAAAGTTAAAATTTCTCCAAAAACTCGTTGGGTGTAAGTATTGGAATATTTTCGAACGGGTTTAAAACCAGTAAATCAGGATCACTTGAAACGATACAGCTAGCTTTGCCGGAAAGCGCTAGCTCCAGAAATCTGTTGTCACTAGGATCACGACAAATACTAACAGTATGGACCACAGGTATTAGTGTTGATTCAGTCTTGTATCGGATTAAGAATCTCCTTCTGTCTACCTCCTTAATGTATTTATCAAATTTACTTCTTGAGATAACTTTTTCTAATTCAGTATAGGTGCTTTCTGAGACTATTGTCTTACCCATGCGTTGGGCTTTTTCCAATGCCCGATCTGTAAGCGATCCTTTAAATAAGGCTGCGCTAATCAACACACTGGTGTCAAAGACAAAATTCAATTATTTTTCCTTTAACAGTTTTTCAAGCAGTTCTGGAGTTAACCCTTGTTCCTGAGCATATGCACTCATGTCATCCATCACTTCACGAAGTGTCCTTTTGTCCTCCATGAGCAAACTGATCATTTGAGCCAACTCCTTCTTTTCCTTGTCAGTGAGCCTTGAAAAGCGAGCTGCAGCTTCATCAGATGTCTCCAACGTTATGGTTTTCATATGTCAAAGTTAACGAATTCTCCGTCTCAAAAATTCCTGAATACTCCTTTTCAAATTGATTTAACAATCTCCACAAACTCCCGCGACTTCAGGGAAGCGCCTCCCACCAGTCCGCCATCTACATCCGCGCAAGCGAATAGTTCTTTTGCGTTGGCTGCGTTCACACTTCCGCCATATAAAATAGAAATAGAATCGGCTACGGCCTGACCATACTTGCTAGCCAGGTGTTTACGAATAACAGCATGCATGTCTTGCGCTTGTTGCGCGCTTGCTGTTTTTCCTGTACCAATGGCCCAAACCGGCTCATAGGCAATGACAACCTTCTTTACAGTATCAGCATCCAGATGAAACAAGCTTTCTTCTACTTGCTGTTTCACCAAGGCTTCATGTTCATTGCGTTCCCGCACCTCAAGGGGTTCGCCACAACAATAAATCGGAGTAAGGTTATGTTTCAGGGCAACATCAACTTTCTTCGCCAGCAGCGAACCCCCTTCACCAAAATATTGCCTGCGCTCACTGTGGCCCAGTATCACGTAAGGAATATGCATGGATGCCAACATGGGCGCGGAGACTTCACCCGTATACGCACCGGCTTCATGCTCACTGCAATTTTGTGCCCCCACTGCAATCCGGGTTTGATCACCCAGTAACTTTTTAACTGACAACAGATATGGAAAGGGTGTACACAAAATCACTTTCGCATCGCCCCGCACTTCATCATTTACCATTCCCAATATTTCAGAAGTCAGCACATTGGCTTCCTCCAGCGTTTTGTTCATTTTCCAGTTACCGGCTACAATTTTTGCTCTCATTATTAATCAGTTTAAAAACAAAGATAACACAAAGGTGCAACCTGAGCCCTGCCACCGGAGTCTTAGTGCAAACAAAACCGTTGTGAAACTTCAACTCAACGCGAAAAACCTTTTCGCTTTTTTTCTATTTGCCATGCTGATGGGTGAAGCCCATGAAATTGCGCATTTCATAGTAGGCAAAATCATTTGCGGTTGCTGGCCCGAATACCGTGACTTTAATGCCTGGCGATTGTGTAAATCCTGCAGAGAAGCAACCGCTTATTGGTATTGGCCTACAGCTGCGGGACCAATTTTTTCGATGACCCTGGCGTGGATCGGGATGTTTCTGCTGCGAAGTGAAATAACAAAACTGCAATCATTCGGATTTGTATTGATATGGGCCAACGTACCCCAGGCCCGCATCATGACGGTGTTTATGGGTGGTGGAGATGAAACCGTAGTGTTCAGAAACATGACCTTGGGTACAGATGCAGAGCCCTACTTTCGTTGGATTGCCTATGGTGTGGTGCTGTTGATGGCCTTACCTCCTATTGTCGCTTCCTTTCGTGCGGTAAAAAATAAATTCGGGTGGCTATACAATGTCGGGTTTATGATTTTGCCGCTGCTGATTATCGGTAGTTACGGATTTGTTTTTCTGAACGGTTTGCTGGAGCGTGGATTTCTCGCGGATGTATGGATTATGGGTACACCTGTATTCATTACGTTACACACAACCGTGGTGCTCATCGTATTGCTGCTTTTTTTCTGGAAAGAACTATTCCGGTTTGTAAAAGAAAAAGTAATTCAGTTACAGCTATAAGCTTACGCTGATTTCCGCTCCGGCTTGTATTTAGATTCCTTAAACAACTTATCGGCATCCAGCATCTGCATCAATTCCGGCAGTGTAGTTTCCGGATGTGCCTTCATGTAGCTTTTCACAATTTCCCAGCCAACCCACTGCCCGATTCTTCCCGGACACTTCTCCCCTACTTCAATGGTTACCGGACGTTCACCTAAGAACTTTTGCTTAGTCATGTGGCTTGTTGAATAGAGTATCTGGTCTTCTACAAACCTGTACCAAATTAAATCCTGGTTTGATTTCGCGCCTTTTATTTCTTCATCGGTATACCAGATAAAAATACTGTCGGGCACACAGGGCAACATGTGTTTGGCAAAGTAGTACGACTTGCCAAAGGCTACCATATCCGCCAAGGTAGTTTGATCTTCCGGATTGCTGTAGTTGAACCGGTTCATGCCGTACAACAACATCACCGATGGCACAATATTGTCTTTGGTGTATTGGCGCAACAAATACTCGTACATATTTGGGCGATACTTTGCCCCAGGGCCAATAAAATAATCGAGGCTTACCACAATAAGTGAATCGGACATCAGCATATCATTATCCAAACCGGTTACCAGCGTAATAATTTTTGGTGGAACAAAATCCGGATAATAGTACTTCAGGTTGCTGAATGCCTCTTCGAACTGTTGCTTCAAATTTTGCTCATCACCAAACACACGCTTTACATCCGCACGAAGCGTATCCATATAATTGTTGGTGAATCGTTTGTATAAATCCTCTACAAACGCTGCATCATTCGGATACATGGACCTGCGCAAAAAATTATCGCGGATAATCGGGTAACGCCCGAGGAAAGCAACAACTTCTTCTTTAGTCTCAAGCTGTACCACTGAATCAGAAAGCTGCAGATAATCAACCGAAACTTTCTCGCTTATTGGAGGAATAAATACGCAGGCTTCTTCCTTATCGCTTCCGCAATTGCTTAACAAGGCTATGAAACCAATTACAATAGCTGTTATCTTAAAATATCTTTTCATCAGTTCCTGATTTATCAATCAAACGTTAAACTACCCGATGGATTGTTTCGCATCAACCGCATGCTTCTGATTTTTTCGCGTACGGTTACGTGTATAATGTTCGATTGGTCATCGTACATTTCCAGTAAAACCTGATTTTGAATGGTAATCGATTTCCATTTTTTCACCGGCTGAATTTGAATAAAAAAAACATGAGCGTCACCATCCTGTTCGTGACCAAGGTACTTCAGGGTTTGTGCTTTGCCATCTAACAAAATGTTCATCTGCTTCATCAAATAGGGCTTCACCAATCCATCCAGGGTTGCCGCTGGCAATTTTAAAAGTTCCAGTTCCGGGTTGTTTTGTTGTTCGCGTATGGCCAACTCAAGATCATCCGTAAAAATCCGGGTGATGATCTCCAGTTCCTTTTCGCGCTCATCGTATTCAATTTCCGTTACGGAAATATGAATCGGGTGAACCCAAAGGCCAAGTACATATATAAACGTGTATAACAAACCGCTCATCGGATGCCAAAAATAACAAAAACCAAACCACAGCACCCTCCGCTCATCCTCAACCCGGCAGGTTTCTTTAAAAAGAAAATGTATACTTGCACCGCATTTTTCTGACTATGAGTGAGTTTCAATTGTATTTCGGATTAGGCAAGGATCACATTCTGGATTATGCCAATGGGTATGACCACATCCTGTTCGTGGTGGCACTCTGTGCCATCTATTTGATGCGCGACTGGAAGAAAATTCTGATCCTGGTAACGGCTTTTACCATCGGGCATTCTATTACCCTGGCTCTTGCCACCCTGAAAATTATTGTGGTGAATGCCGAACTCATTGAGTTTCTGATTCCACTCACAATTTTTATAACTGCTGTGTCAAACATCTTCCGCAGAACGGAAGTATCCGATCGGACAACCTATGTTAACTATGGCTTTGCCCTTTTCTTCGGGTTGATTCACGGCATGGGCTTTTCGAACTACCTGCAAGCCATTTTAGGAAAGAACAGCAATATTGTATCCCCGCTTTTTGCCTTTAATGTAGGCCTTGAGGTGGGTCAGATAATTATCGTTTCCATTTTTATGATAGTCAGCTTTATATTAGTTGACCTGTTTACACTGAACCGAAGAGATTGGAAGCTCGTCATCTCATCGGCCATTGCCGGAATTGCGTTGATCTTAATGATGGAAAAAAATCCCTGGTAAAAAATTTTACGACTATACTTTAACTACTATGCTGAAACATCTTCTTGTATTTCTGTTTGCCTGTACCACCCTTACAGGTTGGGCACAGGAGCCTGCCAAATGGCAAGGAAAATTTGAACAATTAGGCACTTCGTTGCCAACGCCCAACGAATACCGTACTGGTTCGGGTGCACCCGGCCCCCGGTATTGGCAACAAAAAGCCGACTACGTGATTAACGTAGAACTAAATGACGACAACCAATCCATCACGGGTTCAGAAACCATCACCTACCACAACAACTCACCTGAAACGTTGCGGTATTTGTGGATGCAGTTGGATCAGAACGTGATCGCGCAAAACAGCCTGAAAAGTCAGACACGCACCAATACCATGCGCGATTCCATTCCCGCCAAGTTCGTAGCCGGATCGCTTGATCTGTACGATTTTGATGGTGGCTATAAAATTAAATCGGTTAAAGATGCCAGTGGCGCAGCCCTGTCGCACACCATCAACCAAACCATGATGCGCGTGGATTTGCCAAAGGCACTTGGCCCCGGTCAAACCTATACGTTTTCAGTAGAATGGTCGTACAACATTGGCGACCGTATGAAAGATGGTGAGCGTAGCGGATTGGAGTTTTTTCCGGAAGACGGAAATTACGTATACACCATCGCACAATTCTTCCCGCGCATGTGTGTGTTCGATGATGTAAACGGTTGGCAAAACAAGCAGTTCCTCGGTCAGGGTGAGTTTGCCTTGCCTTTTGGCGATTACAAAGTGAAAATCACCGTTCCCTCTGATCACATTGTTGCTTCTACGGGAAGCCTGCAGAACGCAAAAGATGTGTTAAGCAAAACCGAACTGGATCGCTTGGAGAAGGCCAAAACTTCGTTTGATAAACCGGTGATTATTGTAACGCAGGACGAAGCCACGAAAAAAGAAAAGGCAAAAGCGAAGACCAAAAAAACCTGGGAGTTTCATGCCGATAACGTGCGCGACTTTGCCTTTGCTTCCTCGCGTAAATTCATTTGGGATGCCCAAGCGGTGAAGATCAATGACAAAACTCCGTTGGCGATGTCGTTCTATCCGAAAGAGGGCAATCCACTTTGGGAAAAAGAATCAACCCTTGCCGTTAAAAATACACTTGAAGTTTATTCCCGCATGACCATCGACTATCCGTATCCGGTAGCCATTTCAGTTCATGCTGCTTCTATTGGTATGGAATACCCGATGATCTGCTTCAATTTCGGTCGCCCGAATAAAGACGGTACTTACAGCAACAACACACGTACCCGCATGATTGGTGTGATTGTACACGAAGTGGGCCACAACTTCTTCCCGATGATCATCAACAACGATGAACGCCAGTGGACCTGGATGGATGAAGGCATAAACAGCTTTGTGCAATTAGTAACTGAGCTGGAGCGCTACCCGAATGATAATTGGAGTCGCGGTTTGCCGGAAGGATTAGTAGGCTACATGAAAGGCGATCAATCGTACATGCGCCCGCTCATGACCAACTCCGAACAAATTATTCAGTTTGGTGCGGAGCAATACCAAAAAGCAGCCACTGCACTGTACATCCTTCGTGAAACCGTAATGGGTAAAGATTTATTTGATAAATCCTTTAAAGAATATTCGCAGCGCTGGGCTTTCAAACATCCACAACCGGCAGACTTCTTCCGCACCATGGAAGATGCATCGGCTGTTGACCTGGATTGGTTCTGGAGGGGTTGGTTCTATACAACTGATAATGTTGATCAAACCGTTGATTACGTGAAGTGGTACAAGCTGCGCAACGAGCAAACCAAAATGGAAAAGCAGGTAACGGCTAAAAAAGCTGAAGCAGGATCAGGCTCTGGTAAAAAGGAGTTCAATGATTTTTCATCCGGTCCTGAACCCATCAGCGTACTGCCAACCGATGATCGCTTCTATGGTGAGTTCCAGGGTAGAGTTGATGACAAAGCCCTTATTGGAAAACTGCAGAATAAAAACATCTACGAAATCAAGCTTTCCAACAAAGGTGGACTGATGATGCCTGTAATCATTGAGTGGACATTTAAAGACGGCTCAAAAGAAATTGATCGCATCCCAGCTGAGATCTGGCGCAAGAACGAAAGCTATGTTACCAAAGTTTTTGTGAAGGAGAAGGAAGTAGCAAGCGTAGTGCTCGATCCGTTGAAAGAAACCACGGATGTGAACACAGCCGACAACGTGTTTCCGAAACGCGCAACCGAATCCAAGTTCGATCAGTTTAAAAAGGGATCGAATTAGAATTTTGCAGAGGCAATAGCCTTCAGCTTTTAAAATCTCGTCATGCTATGTTTATCAAGTGAACCTGGCATGACGATTTTTTTTAACAGTACATTTCATCACTCATACCTCAACGCCTTCACCGGGTTGGCGCGGGCGGAGCGCAGGGTGTGGTAGCTGATGGTGCCCAGCGCAATCACCATGGCAATGAGGCCACCCAACACAAACAACAGCGGATTAATGCCAATGCGATACGCAAAACCTTCCAGCCAGGTGCGCAGCAGGTAATAGGTTACAGGCGTAACCAACACAAATGAAATGATGATGAGCAGCATGAAGTTGCGCGACAGCAACAGCGTAATCTGCCCCTCGCTGGCACCCAATACTTTTCGTATGCCAATCTCCTTCGTTTTCTTTCCGGTGATAATCGCAGCCAACCCGAACAAGCCCATGCACGAAATTAAAATGGCCAGGCCGGCCATGATGGCCACCACAGAACCCATCTGCTTGTCTGAGCGGTAGAGTACGGCAAAGTGTTCATCGAGAAACGTGTAATCGAACGGGTAGTTGGGAATGTGTTCTTCCCATAAATTTTTGACGTAAGCAATCGCCTCCTGTGCGTTTGCCGCATCAATTTTCACCGACATCTCATCATACCCCCAATCCGGGTGTACCACCATCTCCAGTGTGTTCACCTTGTAGTGCAGTGAGTTGAAGTTGAAATCCTTTACAATGCCGATGATGGTGCCCAGCGAATCATTGTGGTACCAACCGTGCCCCGCCCGTGTGCCGATGGTTTCTTTCAACCCCAGTTCGTTGGCTAACGATTCGTTGATGATGAACGCCATGCCGTTATCAGTGGCGATTTCTTTCGAAAAGTTTCGCCCTTCCTTCAACTCCATGCCGTACACCGTCAGGTATTCGTAATCGACATTTACGTTGCTTGGTGTGATGTTCACTACGCCTGTATCGGCTTTAATTTTAAAACCCCACTGGTGAAAATTATTGCCCAGCCGTTGGCCGCTGGCAGTAACGCCTAAAACGTGCGGACTTCGTTTCAACTCCGTGCGAAGCATTTCAAATTTATCGTTTGCTTCACGATTCATGTCCACCAGCATAATCTGGTCTTTGTTGAAACCGATGTCTTTGCTTTGCATGAAGGTGAGTTGCTGCATGACAATGAGTGTGCTCACAATCATGGCAAGTGCGAGACCGAACTGCACCACCACCAGGCCACTGCGGAAAATGGATTTACCTTCACTTCCCCCTTTCATGATGCGCGACAATGAAAACGAAGTCATGTAAAACGAAGGATAAATGCCCGCGAGCAGACCAAGCGCCAGCGTACCGAGAATCACGTAAACGATTTGTTCGTACTGCTGTAGAAATGTGAGTAAAGAAAGTTGCCGGCCGATGAGAGTGTTGAGCAGTGGCAATAACGCCACATTGAGCAACACTGCGAGTACCAGCGCCACGCTTGCGAGTAACACCGATTCAAAAATGAACTGCGAAAACAGTTGCACTTTTTTGGCGCCCACCGTTTTGCGTACGCCAATTTCCTTGCCGCGGTGCGAGGCACGCGCGGTGGTGAGGTTCATAAAGTTTACACTGGCGATGAGCAAAATGAAAATGCCGACAATCGAAAAAATATCGAGGTACTTGCCGTTGAACTTGCGGTAGTTGTTGTAATCGTGTTCAATGTCGGTGCTGGCGAGGTGTACCTGGTCGAGGCGTTGGAGGAAGAGTTTGTAGTAATCGTTGATCTTCGGGTCGTCTATGTGGCGCGACATAAAGGCCGGAAACTTTTCTTCCATGGCGGCAATATCCGTGTTGGGGTGCAGTACTAAATACGTGTTGAGAAAGTTTGAACCCCACCGGTCGTTGAAGCCTTTGTCTTCGCTGGTGGTGGTGGTTAAGGACACGAGTGCATCCACCTGCATGTGCGATTGCTCGGGAATGCTTTTTAAGATGCCGGTGATTTTATATTCGCGGTCGCGGAACTTCAAGGAGTTGTTCATGGCTTCATCTGCGGAAGCAAAAAATTTCAGGGCGGTTTCTTCCGTGATCACCATCGTGTAAGGCAAATCAAGTGCAGTGGTGCGGTCGCCTTGCAGCAGGGGGAAGTCGAAGATTTCAAGGTACGTGCTGTCGACCTGGGCGAGGTTGTTGAGCAGAAAGCGTTTTTCATCTTTTTCCACCAGCAGTTTGTTGCGGTTCATGAAGCGCGTGTACGTAACCACTTCCGGAAATTCATGGGCCAGCGCAGGCCCCATGCCCGGCATGCTCAAGGCTACCTTTTGCACGTTGGTGCCCGTAAAGTTTTGAACTTCATCGAGGCGGTAGATGTTTGCTTTTTTACTGTGAAAGGCATCGAAGCTGCGCTCATCACTAATGAACAGGTAAATGGCCAGGCAGGCCGCCAGGCCAATGGCGAGGCTGAAGATGTTGATGAACGCGTACAGCGGATTTTGGCGGATGTTGCGCAGGGCGATGGCGAGGTAGTTTTTCAGCATGGCGGGGTTGGGTATAGACCAGTATACCCATTTGAGGCGAAAAGGTTACGAATTTTCCTCGTCATTGCGAACCAGCCTTCGTCATTGCGAGGGAGGTACGACCGAAGCAATCTCAAAACTTCACGTTTTGTTCTTGCATTGTAGCTTTGGGATTGCTTCGTCACGGATAGATTTGGGGAGGTTATGAAGTTTTGTCAAGGTTCCTCGCAATGACGAGGGGTATACTTTTTGTTTTACGTCATTGCGAGGGAGGTACGACTGAAGCAATCCCAATCTCCCAAGTTTAGTTCTCCCTATGTAACGTGGGATTGTTTCCTGCCCGTCCGAGTCAGGCTACGTCATTGCGAGCGGAAGCGTTGGGATGTGAGTTGGCGCGAAGCAATCCCAATCTTAACGTTTAGTTCATGCTATGGGGTGAGGGATTGCTTCGTCATTCCTTCGCTCCTCCCTTCCCTTTCCTCGCAATGACGCGGATTATGAGTTTAAAATTGTCACGTCATTGCGAGCCTGCCTGCGGTAGGCAGGCGGACGGGTTGGGCTGCGTATTGGGCGCGAAGCCTGTCTGCCAAACAGGCAGGCAATCCCACTCTTAGCGTTTAGTTCACTTTATGCGGTGAGGGATTGCTTCGTCACGGAACAATTTGTGTAATGAACTAGACTCATTTGCGTTCCTCGCAATGACGGAAATATATTAAATTGAAAAATGCAGAAAGGGGGTTGTGTTTACATAATGGCTAACAAGGGAAACAAGGTGTTATATGCTGGAGTAACATCCGATTTAGTTAGCCGGGTTTTAGAGCATAAGGAAGGGAAGTACCCGAATAGTTTTACCTCACGGTATAATGTAAAGAAGCTCGTGTATTATGAAATATTTCCTTCCATTGAGGAGGCGATTGATCGGGAGAAACAGATTAAAGGAGGTTCACGGAAAAAGAAAGAGGAGTTGATTAATGCACTGAATCCGGAGTGGAGGGATTTGTTTGAGGATATTAAGAACTGGTGAACAGCTCCTCGTCATTGCGAGGAACTGCAAAGCATGCGGGTAGGGTGACGAAGCAATCCCAACATCTACGTTTGGGTCCTTACTATGTAATATGGGATTGCTTCGTCATTCCTCGCTCCTTCCTCCCAATTCCTCGCAATGACGAAAACTTTATAGTGAAATATCGCATATCGCGATACGCGATAATGGGGTTATTTGATAAGATTTTTCAATTTTCTTATCAAAGGCGGGGATATTGGTTAAGTATATGGGCATTTGCTATACACACTCAGCCAACTTATTTCGTAATACTATCAGGCTATAACCTGACAGCTAACTTGTGTTTATCAGATTATAACCTGATTTACATTCCCACGTGACCAATGTCTCCCCTTACAGATGACGGGCATCAGGGTATTTGTGCAGCTAACGGTGTAGTATCGGGGAGCATTGGCACTTGCGCCATACGGTGTGGGTGAACCTGTGCGCGAAACTAAACGGTTGCAAATCATGAAAGAGAAAACCGCATTAACCTTTACGAAGGCCATCACCCTGGGCATCATCACCGAGTTGTTCCTCGTTGCCCTTCAATTTGTTTACCTGAAGCTGTATGCAGCCACCGACCCTGAAGCGCCCACCACGTTCAGCACCGCTTACATGATGACGCGCGGCTTTTACATTTTTCAAATCATTGGGTTTTTTGTGTACGTGGTAACGGTGTACCTGATTAATAACCGTTTCACTGTACCCAGGCTAACCCTATTGCTGACGTACGTGGTAACGGGCGGCATTATGGAGTTGGTGTTTTACCTCAGCATTCAGGCCGATTACCAGTTTGCGTTCCTATACTCCATCCTCGACAAATTCATTGCCGGTGTGTTTGGGTATATTGTGTACCGGTATACTACGGGGCATGAGTCTACGGCTTGAATATTCAAACGCAGGTGCCTCCGGCCAACAGTACCCGCTCACCTGTTAGGGGGTAGCGTGTTCCGAGGTTAGCGGATCACCAAAGCCAACCACCAGGCGGCCTTCCACCACAAAGGGGCTGTAGCCGAAGCGCTCCTGAAACACTTCGTGCAGGGCAATGCAGTGCAACACCTGCCTGTGCACGCCCACCATGCCCAGTTTTTGTTGTTTGTTATACCAGGCAATCAACCCGGCAGGGCTTTGTTGTTCAAACTGAATTTTGGCCAGGGCAATACGCGTTTCATCGGCTGGGGTGGGTGATAGGGCGTGGTGCATAACGGTTGTTTTTTAGAGGGTAAATGATGCACCCAATATCCGCAGGCGGAGTGACAGGTTGTGGCCAATGATCGCATAATTAGCGCAAGGATGTACCGCTACAAACGGGCATGAGTCTGCGGCTGAGGGTAGCTGAAGAAATCCACTTAGCTTACTTTACTTGAGACAAATGAAATAAAATTGTCAAGAGAATAGATTTTTTCTCTGAATTCAGAAGGGAAACTCTTAATGTATGGTTTGGGTACAACCA
Organism: uncultured Roseivirgaceae bacterium; assembly: GCA_964419145.1. Taxonomy (GTDB): domain Bacteria; phylum Bacteroidota; class Bacteroidia; order Cytophagales; family Cyclobacteriaceae; genus UBA2336. The sequence continues at coordinate 450,194 of CAYQOM010000001.1, forward strand.
ATCGAACACCATACTTATACATTTCAGTGAGTTGATTCTTAGAGATGCCTTGTTGCAGAGTAAACAAATGCTTCTCTTTAATTTTGTCAGCTTCATTCAAAATTTGACGCCAGCGGTCTTTACAGGTTGTTTTAGAGGCAAGGAAGACAAGCTTTTTATCATTGAAGCTTTTGCTGTGATAATATTCAACCCCTGGAAATAAAAAGTCAGGTTTTTTATTCTCTTCCGTTACTCCTTGATTTGAAAATTTTAGCTTAAACAGACTAAAGATTTCACTGAGGTGATGTTCGAGTGATTTTCCAGCTCTACTCTTCCTTCTGTTAAGAATTGAGTTTGCAAATTCAACAAGTTCCTCTACGGATTTAAATGGAGTTTTGATTCTACTACTGTAACGATCATTTTCAATGGTTTTGAATAATTGATACTCTGCCTCAAGCCAATTTAGTAAATGCAGGTCAGGGTTAGACAAGATTTGCTTTTCAGAAATTGAATATGATTGTATAAAACAGTTTCTGGCATTAAATGCGAGAATATTTGTTGATGGAAAATCTAATTCTATAGATTTTATGAACTGATGGAAACATTTAAGAAGCTTGTTTTCGGATGTTTCAGCAAGTTCCTTTTCTATTAATCTATTAGTTTCATTGACAGAGAGACCAAAAGAATTCAAAAACTCTTCGATGTCATCATCCGATTGAAGGACAAATGCTTCATAAAAGGTGTCCTCTATTTTGACTAGAACTAATAAATCACCAACATTATTCTCAGATAAAAAGGGGAATCCTTTTCCAAATCTTGTTAGTCTGTATTCATCTCTTGTTCCAACGCCATAATAAATGAAGCGACTGGATGTTTCAAAATCACCCTGCCATTTAATTGTTACAAACTTGTCTTTATTTTCACCCTTAGTTCCAGGTGAATCAAAGAGCAAACTCCAGGCATTTTTATGAATATGAAAACCAGCTTGATGTCCTCCTGTGTCGCCTGTATCATTCGCAGTTATAAACTTGGTATATGCAACCTTTGATGCCTGAACTGATTCAATCGCAACCTGTAGATTAAAACCCATTTTAAAGGGACTCAAGATTTTCTTTAGTTAAAGGAAAAAATTCCGCTTTTGGAATTTTGACCACAGTGCTTCCTCCGCCCTGCATATTGACACCTCCGCCCATTGGAACCCATGAAGCAAACTGAGCAAGCCTATCAAATGTAATAAACCACCAGTTTACAAGATTCCTATCAGAAGTGTTATTTATTTCGCGAACAAAAAATAGTGAATGTAAATTCCCCTTCTTTGCTGCATAGAATGCTAGTTTAACGAAGGGGCCAACGTCAATTCCAAAGTAACTTCCAAGCTTCTTGTCAGAGGCAACTGTTTTCTCTTTTATTTCAATCGGATAGGTATACTGTTGTCCCCAAATTACCCCATCAATATCAGACATCTCACACATGAACTTATTTTGAAATGATACACGTAGATGTTCTTTAGTGAATTCTTCTGGAATTGATTCATGAGGAATTATTGAAGAGTCGGTTTTGTATTTAAGGAAGTTATATCTCCTGCCACGACCACTAAAACTTTTAACGGTTGTTAATAGTGGTGTGTAAGGAGTTGCTAATGGTATTCCAAGCTGCTTTGTGTCCCATGTAATGGAATTGGGATCCTCGTCAATAGAAATGGAAGGAACACAATAGAAGCTATGAACACCTATTTGATGCATTGTTGAGCAAATAGTATGAAGTGCCATTGGAGGTTCTTCAAGAATTCTAGTGGTTGCATAATCAACATCTGGTTGAATAGTTTTTGGGAAAAGAACGGCAGTATGATGACCGAATACGCCATCACCAACATTCCTAACGATCCAACCACCTTGAGAAATTCGGCCTGCAAAATCAAGTTGAGAAAAGGTATTTCTTAAATCAATTTCGGCAAGCATACCATTTATCTTGTTTTGATTGATGCTGCTTATACTAGAGGACAGATATCCTCTCATAGATTCAATACCTAATCTTGCCATTTTTTTGAGGGGTTAAGGTCTTTAGAATTTCCTCTCCAATCTTTTGAATTAGGGGAACGACAACAGAATTTCCAAACTGCTTATATCCTTGATTCATTGAAACAGCCTCAACAATAAATTTGTCAGGATACCCTTGAAGTCTTGCCGCTTCTCTTACTGAAAGTCTTCTTGGATTTTTTCCTTCCTGAGGAATAAGTATTTCAGAACCATCCTTATAATATCGTGCACTCATTGTTCTTGCAATACCATTGAGATCAACTAGTCCAAATCCAAAACCGTTTCCCTTAGCTTTATGCTTTATAGAGTAGTCTTGCAGATATTTCCAGAGGTGATCAGTTAATGTATACTTGGGATCAACTTCAGGCTCCAGTATGTCTTTAATTGTTTTGGTTGGTTTAGGCAGTTTAGGAAACTCGAATTTCTCCTTGTTTTTAAAGACCTTAGTATCAAATCCTACCATGAATGTTCTTTCACGATTTTGAGGTACGTAATGTTTGCCGCTTAAGACTTTGAAGTGAAACGAGTATCCCAATTCTCTAAGTGTGGTTTCAATTACTCTAAAGGTGTTTCCTTTATCATGCGAAACCAGATTCTTAACATTTTCAAGGAAAAAGGCTTTTGGTCGGTGTTCCTCTATAATTTCTGCTATGTGAAAAAACAAGTTGCCTTGTTTCTCGTCCTCAAACCCATGTTTGCGTCCTAAGCTATTCTTTTTGCTTACACCAGCAATTGAAAATGGTTGGCAAGGAAATCCCGCGCACAAAACATCGAATTTACCGGGTATCCATTCCTTGGTTTCTTTTTTTGTTATATCACCAAACGGAATTTCTCCAAAGTTTGCATAATAAGTGCGTTGTGCCATCTTATCCCATTCCGATGAAAAGACGCATTCACCTCCAAGTTTTTGCATTGCCAATCGAAATCCACCAATTCCGGCAAACAAATCGATAAATGTAAATTTTGGAATGGCTGGTTTAGGAAACGGAACTTTTTGTTCAAAGCCAATAAGATATTGAAGAGCTGATTCTTCAATTTTTAAATCTTCGTTGTTACCAGAAAATTCCTCAATCAGATCGTACGCAAAATCAAAAGCAGGTCGCTTTAATTTTTTATTACCTGACCTTACATAATGACTGATTACTGCAGACCTGAAATTATCTGGCCCGAAAAGGGCAACCTTCCAGACTTTATCTGATATTGAATGAAGCTTTGTACTTAATAAAGATGCCTTCCCGTTTTTCATTTACCTCGCTTTTTGCCGTTGAATAGTTCTGAGTTGAAAAAATCCTTGAAGCTGAGTTCAAGTCCGTTTGTTATGATTTTGGTAAGTGTATCGACAGAGACATTGCGCTTGCCGTTTTCAACATGGTTCATGAAGGTTCTGTCAACCTCAGCTTTCCATGCGATCTCTTCTTGCGTGAGATTTCTTTCGGTACGGAGTTCTTTGATCCGCTGGCCGATCTTCACTTTGATATCCATAAGACAATAGTATTTAGGGTGACTTAAAGTACATTTGCTTTTAAGTCACGTTGGGATTTCCTGACAAAACTTGTCAGTTAATCAGCTTTCGAGTTTTGAAAGAAGGTTGCTAAAAGTTGATAGAACTTTTGCGGGCTTTAATTCACATTCCCAAATGGTTATGACATCCCATTGGGCTTTCTTGAGGGCTTTTATTGCTATTTTATCGTTTTGCTTGTTGCGCTCAATTTTATTTATCCACCACTCCGTTCTCGTTTTAGGCACAACAAAATACCTGCAGCCTTTATGCCCGTGCCAGAAGCAGCCATGAATGAAAATGACGGTTTTGTATTTGGGCAAAACAATGTCGGGTTTGCCGGGAAGGTTTTTAACATGCAGCCTGTACCGGAAACCCTGTGCGAAAAGAAATTTCCGAACCAGCATTTCGGGCTTGGTGTCTTTGCCCTTAATGCGGCTCATGTTGTAACTCCTTACTTCCGGTTCATGCACATCCACACATCAAACTTAGCGAGTAAATGTTAAAGTGTGACGTGCACTGCGTGAGGGATAGCAGTCCCGCTAATGCGGGATAAACTCCAGCCCGAAGTGCGCAAGCATGTGGCGTTGGCCGGACTTGAAGCGAACCTGCCTACCGCAGGCAGGTAGCCCGACCCGCAGGGGCACGCCCCAATTAAAAAAGCAGTCCATGTGGGACTGCCTTTACTAAGTTAAGTAACTAACCCCCTCCGCCCTTCGGCACCTCCCCTTATTCAGGGTGTACCCCTCCGCCCTGCGGGCACCTCCCCTAAATTAGGGGAGGAATTGTTGGGTGTTAATTCTTAGTGGGTCGCTTGTACCCTGACGATACTGTCAGGATATAAGCGCTAATATTAATTTTTTGATGGACGCTTATATTTCACCGGTGGTGCGGGCTCGGGTTTGATTTCGAGCGCCTGTGTTTCTAACAGGTTCAGGGCTTCCTGCACGGCACGTTCCAGCTGCGGGTCGCGGCCGGCAATCACATCGGCAGGTGTTTGCTCTACGTGTATGTCGGGCGGTATGCCCACGCCTTCTACGGCCCACTCGCCATTTACATCGTAAAAGCCACCGCGTGGCGCCACCATGCGGCCACCGTCAACAAAGGGTGGGGTGTCCCACGTGCCCACCAGGCCGCCCCAGGTTTTGGTGCCCACCAGCGGCCCGAGTTTCATTATGTTGAACAGGTAAGGTAGCAGGTCGCCACCGGAGCCAGCGCGCTCGTTGATGAGCATCACCTTCGGCCCGAAGATGCCGGCATTGGGCGTGAGGAAGGGGCGGTGATCGCTGGCGCGGCTGTTGAAGTAGCCGTGCAGTTCGCGCGCCATAATGTCTACCATGTAGTCGGCCGCGGAGCCGCCCCCGTTGTTGCGCTCGTCAATGATGGCGCCCTTCTTGTGTTGCTGCGCGAAATAGTAGCGGTTAAAATACGTGTAGCCGCCCTGCCCGGTGTTGGGCACATACACGTAGGCAAGCTGGCCGTTTGAAAGTTCGTCTACTTTTTTGCGGTTGCTTTCCACCCAGTGCATCATGCGCAGTTGGTTGTCGTTTTCAACGGGCACCACGGTAACCACGCGCGAGCCATCGAATGAGGGTTTGTTGTTCACGCGTATTTTGATCTGCCGGTTGGCGGTGCCTTCAAACTGTTTGAACAAATTTTGCGAAGTGGTTAATGGCTGGCCGTTTACTTCCAGCAGGTAATCGCCTGCGTTGATGTTGAGGCCGGGTTCGCGCAGCGGTGCGTTGAGGCCGGGGTTCCAGTCTTCACCGGTGTAGATTTTTTTGAAGCGGTAGTAGTTGCCCGCAGCTTCAAAGTCGGCCCCGAGCAACCCAATGGGTACATTTTTTACTTCGGGGTAATCGCCCCCGCGGGTGTACGAGTGGCCCACGGCCACTTCACCACCTACAATGTCCACAATGTAGTTCAGGTCTTCGCGGTGGCGCACATGATCCACCCATGGTGCATACCAGTTGTACACATCATTCCACGGAGCGCCATGCGTGTTGTTTACATACAGGAAGTCGCGCTGGTAGCGCCAGCCTTCACGGAAGATTTGTTTCCACTCGGCCATGGGATCGATTTTAATTTTTAATGATGCGAGCGCATCCAGTTTTCCATCGCCTGGTTTTTTGTTGTTGTCGGTGGTGCCCAGTATGCCCCACGTGCTGTTGCTGCGGTACAGCAGCGACTTGCGGTCATTGGAAATGCTGACCTCATTAACGGAGCTGAGGTACGTTTCGGTTTTCAGGTCTTTGAAGTTGTAGCGATGCAGGGTTGCGCCTTGCTGGTTGGGCACGGCTTCGGCATAAAACACATAGCCCTCCGGTCCGGGGTAGAGCGCAGTGTAGTTGCGTTGCGGAACATCCACCGCGAGGATGCGCTGTGCGAGGTTGTCCATATCAATTTTTACCGTGTTTGATTTTGCTGGTGCAGGTGGAGGCGTTGTTTTGCCTTTGGCAGATGATGGAGGGGTGGCCGGTTCTTCTTTGGGTTTATCTTTTTCATCATCGCTGCGCGGGGCGAGTGGTGATGCATCGGTTTTGCTGAGTACGATTAAATAGAGCGCACGTGTTACCGGACGATCATACGAACTCATTTCAAGCCAGCCGGTATTCAAGCCGTAGTTGGTGCTGGCGAGGAAGTACAAATATTTTCCGGTGGCATCCCACACGGGTGAGATGGCATCGGCCATGCCATCGGTGAGCTGAAGCGTCTGGCCGGTTTCCACGTTGTGCGCTTTGATCACTTTGTAGTTGCTGTCAATCAGGCGTGCGTACGCAATCCACTTGCTGTCGGGCGACCACACCGGGTTCATCGATCGGTTGGGATGTGCGTAGCGTTCGGTGTCGGCTTTTTTCGTTACGCCCGAGTTGACATCGGTGTAGAGCAAGTTGTAATCGGTATCGGTGTACGCAATATACTTTCCATCAGGCGACCACTCGGGCCGAAAGAAAAACGTGGGGTTGGGAATGGAAATCACTTTTGGTTTTTCAAGACCTTCCTGATCGGTGATGTAGAGTTGGTATTCACCACTGGCATCGCTGAAGTACGCAATGCGTTTTCCATCAGGCGACCACACCGGAAAACGATCGGCTGCACCAGAGGTGTTGGTGATGTTGCGCCAGTTACCTTTTTCTTTCGGCACCGTAAAAATTTCTCCGCGGTGTTCGAACAACGCGCGTTGTCCTGTTGGCGAGAGTGATGCATTTTGTAAAGTGGTAGAACGCACATCCACCCAACGTTCGCGTGCCCAGTGAAAATCGCCACGCACGTGGATGGTGAGTTTTTTCGTTGTACCGTTGGCCGGATTGAGGGTGTGGAGATAACCGCCTTGTTCGTACACGATCAACCCGCCACCGGCATCAAGGCTCTTCACATCGAAGTCGGCATGAAAGGTGTGTTGTTTGAGTTCGTTGTTAGCCGGATTAAACGACCACACGTTGTTGGCGTAGTCGCGCTCGGATAAAAAGTACACCACGTTGTTCAACCAGGTGGGATCGGTGTGGCGTTCGTTGTCGGTTTGAGGCGTCATCTTCAACGAAAAGGTTTTTAAGTCCACAATCCAGATGGGCTTGGCCTGGCCCCCGCGGTAGTTGCGCCATTCCGGATCCCAGAAACCAATTTGCTGATAGGCGATGTGGTTTCCGTTTTCTGAAATTTCTCCGGCCACGGCACGCGGGATGGGTAATGCTTCGGGCATGCCGCCTTTCTTACTCACTTTAAAAATTTTTGATTCCTGGGTAGGCAGTGAGCCTTCACGTGCGGATGAAAACAAAATGAATTCGCCATCGGGAGTCCAGCCCGTTACCTGGTCGTTAAACGGATGCCACGTGAGGCGCTCGGGTTGACCGCCTTCGGTAGGAATGATGTACACATCGGTGTTGCCATCGTACTGACCGGTAAAGGCGATCTGTTTGCCATCGGGCGAGAAGTGTGGGTTGGCTTCCATGCCTTCATTGGAGGTGAGCCTGCGCGCATCGCCACCGTCTTTGGAGACGATCCACAGGTCGTTGGCATACACAAAGGCAATGTGTTCGTTGCTGATAGTGGGCTGGCGCAACAGCATGGTGCCCTGTGCAAAAGTGTGAAGTGACAGGAATGAGGTGATGACGAGAAGTAAAAGCGTTTTCATAAGCGTGACGGTTAAATCATGATGAAGGTAGGGGATTTGACTGGAAGAGTGAATGCCGTTGAAGGAATTCTTACATATTAGAGTTCGTCATTGCGAACGGAAGGGTTGGAATGTGTGATGGCGTGAAGCAATCCCAATCTTCGTGTTTTGTTCTCACTATGTAGTGTGGGATTGCTTCGTCACGCGAACGATTGGCGAGGGGCGATATAGTTTGGTTTGCGTTCCTCGCAATGACGATTTTCGGGCCCGCCTGACCGTACGGGCAGTGGCCAGAGTTAGTATAAAAACCCAAAGGCCCACAACGGTATGCGGTTCAGGTAGGCTTCTTCTATTTCATCTAGTGCCAGAAATGCATTTTTTACTTTTTTGATTTGTTTGTCACCTTTTGATTTTCCCCCAACCTCAAGTGTCCATTTCTGATCTACAAGAAAGTCACCTTCTTTTGATAGCGAAACATGGCGCTTTGCATTGCGAAGTTGATTCAGTAAAAAGGTCTCGCGAAGTGCACCTTTGTCTGGTTCATCTTTAAGGGCGTAGCTAAGATTTGTATTTTCTAAATATACCTTGTCTGGCTTTTGCAATACGGCCACGCCCTTGGAAGCCTGATGAATCAGATTTAACATTCGGGCTCGCTCCAGGTGAATGAGAAACTGATTTACCGAATCGCGCCCCATCTTCATTTTCCCTGCAAGTGCCGATATGTTTGGTGTAAATGGAACCGACTCAGCCACTACGCCAAGTAGTTTTTTGATTTGTATAATATTTCCAGCGGTGTAGCCTTCGATACTGGCCAGGTCTGATTCAAGTACGGTATTGATTACCTGCCCAAGCTTGATTAAAAAATCACTCTCATCTTCCGTTTTACTAAATGGAAAATATCCGACTTTAAGATATTGACGGAACAAGGGCAAGGGCTTCCAGTTTTTTGGAAATTGATGAACAGCTTCAACGGAATGAGTAAGAAGATCCTGAATGCTATATGGAATGAGTGATGATTGTTTTGTGAAATTCAAATATTCACGAAAGGACAAGCCTGGCAACTCGTATGTTATTACACGCCTGCTTAGATCAGCTTCGCCTTTTTGTATATCAAGTGCTGACGAGGCCGTGAAAATGACGTGCAAGGACGGAAAGCCATCGTAAATATTTTTTAGTTCATTCGACCAGTTCGGGTATTTGTGAATCTCATCAATGAGTAACAGACGTCCGCCTTCTTTATTTAAACTGTCGGCCAGATCAAATAATGTATGATCATAAAACCAGGGATGATCCGCAGAAACGTACAAACCTTTCTCGTTCAGGTTGTATTTCAGGTGTTGAAGCAAAAGGGTGGTTTTACCTGTACCTCGCAAGCCGCGAATGCCCAGCATACGCTGTTTCCAATTGATTTGTGAAAACAGGAAGCGGGTGAAATCACGTGACACGGATTTCAGGAGGTTGGCCTGAAAAATATATAACCGATCCAGCTGCATTTGACTTATACTCAAGTCAAAAGTATGCATAAATTGACTTGAAACCAAGTCAATTTATATAGTTATTAACTTCATTTCGAGCGGATTTGGGCGCCAAGGCGCAGGGAGGCCTGCCTCGCGTTGATCTTTTGTTGTGCCGGTGTGTCGGTTAGCGGTTGTAGTTGGCTGTTGAAGTCGACACAGTTTGTTTTGATTGGTTAACCCCCTCCGCCCTGCGGGCACCTCCCCCTAAAAAAGGGGGAGGAATTGTTAGGTGTTAATTTTTAGATGGTCGCCTGGATTTAACCAGTGGAGTAAGTCTAGGTCAAATAATTAAACCTTAATTTAACGGTATAACCTCCTTAAGTGGTCATAGACATAGGAGAGAGTATTCAGCAAGGGGATCCGGTTAAGTCGTTTGGTACTTTGCTCAAGAAATTGAGAACTAAATCTTCGACTATTTCACTTGATGAAATTACAAAGGAAGTAGAGGCCGTGCGTTCAGCCTGGTAGAAGATCATTTATTTAAAAATAGTAGCGTACACCAAGAAGCAACTACACCATCTCCACCGCTTCCACTTTAATCGCTGCATTGAGTTTTGTTCGAATGCGTTTAATCACATCCGCATTCCACAACATGCGGTAATGCCCCACATCTTTGAGGGTGATCAATTCGGCTTGCGGTAATTTACTGCCCAGGCGTAAGGAGTTGGCGTAAGGCAATACCTTGTCGTTGATGTCGTGGAGGATGGTGATATTTTTTACGCGGATGTGTCGTGCTTTTTCTTCAACGCTTGATGACTCCACACGTTCGTGTAAGATGCGCTCCGTCAGGTTTAGCAGATGCTGGTAGGCGCGCTGCCCGAGGTTGATCGTGCTTTTGAATTCATCAAAAATGTCGATTAAGCGGTTAGGTGAAGTGAGCATGATGAACTGATCCACTTCATAGCGCGAGCCGGATAGCGCATAGGCCGTGACAGCCGAACCGAAGGAGTGCGACACCACCGAAAAGGGTTCTGTCGGATTCAGGTGAAAGATCAACGCGCGCAAGGCTTCACGACAAGCAGGCAAGTTGGTGTGCGTGAGTTTTGATTGACCATGCGCAGGCAGATCAAGGGCTACTACGCGATAACCTTCATGCGCCAGCATGTTGGCAATGGCGCCCATGCTGCCGGCATTGGATTCCCAGCCGTGTACGAGTACTACAAGTTTACCATCGGGATTTCCGGTTTCGTAGGCGTAGATGCTTTCGTTCGGATGTTTGATTTCAAAAGGGCGCGCCTGGTTGTAAAATTCCTGTTCTACTTTTTTAAGCGGAAGTTTTCGCGTTTTCTGAAACAGCCGAAAGGCCTTTGCTCCGGCCTGTCGCGGACTGATTACCGAGTACAGTGAATAATACAATCGTAAAAAGGAGAGGATAAGTGTTTTCATGGTGCAGTTTTTATACCGATCGGTATATTTATGGTTAAAAAAATTTACACGTTCATTTCGGTTTCAATCATGCGGTCGATGTGATCCATTACATCATTCATGTGTTTTTGATCGTCCAGCAGGTTGGTGATGAAAATACCGCCTTCAATCTGGGCGAGTATACGCAGGGCCATGGCATCAGGTTCCACTGATTTTTTGAATTGCTTTTTCCGGATGCCTTCGCGGATGATATCAGCAATGCCTTTTTGCAGTTTGCGCATGATTTCGCGCACCCGCTTCAGTAATACCGGGTTTTGATGTTTGGAGTCTACACCAACATTCAACAACGGGCAGCCGCCATACTTTTTGGTAAGCTGGTAGTAGTTCCGGTAAAAGTCGGTCATGGCCTGCAGCTTTTTTGCTGGCGATGTTTCCGCGTTCATCTTATCGGCCACGAGCATCACCACCTGGCGCACGTTGTAGTTAAACGCCTGCAGGGCCAGGTCTTCCTTGCTTTCAAAATTTCCGTAAATGGCACCTTTGGTTAGCCGGGTAGCTTTTGTCACCTCCGACATAGACGTGGCCGCATAGCCATACTTGTTGAAAACCGGTGCTACGGTTTCAATAATGTACTGACTGGTTACTTCGGCTTTACCCATGCACAAGTATACGTAAAATTATACCGATTGGTATAAATTATATGGAATTTTTTTGTGTTATCGATGGAGTATGAGTTTACTTTTTTTTGGAAATCCTGAAACCACATAGGAACATAGATCACATAGAAATCTATAAAAACTATGTGGTTCAAAAAAAGCGCGTACCCCTATCTAGTATCTCCAACTTTTTAAATCCGCACCCTTCGGAGCGTTCTTTTCAATACGCTTTAAAATTTTGGGCAGGTACATCGTGTTGTAACGCAGTCGTGAAATGTAATTCGGGTTTTCGTGGTCGCCATTCCAGCAATGTTCAGCACGGTCGCCATAATCTACTTCGCCACCGTAAAACGGATTCTTTGTTTTCTTTAAGAACGCTTCCATTAAATACACGGCATTGTTCAGGTAATAATTATCCATATCCCCGCAGTAGATGTGAATCTTTCCCTCGAGTTTCGGACCCAATGTCGCCCAGTCGCGTTCGAGGATGTAACGCAGGTCGTAATTTTCTTTCCAGTATGCGGCAACGCTGGGATCAATTTCACCAGTTACTTTATCCCACAAGCGTTTCGGGTAACCGTCTTCACCCTGTGGTGAGTACACGGCTTCCCAAATATCCCACTGCTGACCAGAGCGACCTTTTGTGCCGAGCGCCAGTTCGCGGTAGTTCATTTCGCGCAGTGTTGCCGTGAGTTGACCTAAATAGTTGCGATAACCCGGGCGTTCGGTTTTCTTGAAATCACTTTCATAGTAGTAGGCATTCTTGTCGTTGTAAATGTCAACAGCACAATAGGCTCTGAAGTCGATCGGATCAGGGCAAGCGGCAAAACATCCGTTGAAATCATCGGGATAAAACATTTGTACAGCCAACGCTTCCCATCCACCGGTTGAGCCGCCATACGTGAAGCGCGCCCAACCTTCACCAATGCCGCGGAATTGCTTTTCAATTTCAGGAACAAGCTCGTACATAATGGCATCTCCATACGGACCCATGCTGGCTGAGTTTACAGCATAAGAGTCATCATAATACGGAGTGGGGTGTTGAATTTCGATGATAAGAAAGCGAGGAAAGTTTTTACTCGTCCATTGTTTATAAAAGTTGTGTGCTTCCTGCGCCTGGATTTTATTGTATCCATAAATTCCAAAGCGCCCGGCATAATCCGTGGTATCCATATTTGGATCGGGTGGGGTCTCACTAAAGCCCCCGAAGTCGGATGGAAAATGTCCATGGAAAATCATGAGTGGGTAACGCGCTTCCGGATGATCATCAAAGCCTTCCGGCACAAGCACATGTGCGCCCAGATACATTGGTCTGCCCCAGAACTCCGTTAGTTTTTCACTTTGAATTTTAATGTGGCGGATGTACTTCGTGTCTTTCGGTTCGGTTACCGGTGGGATTTTCTGATCCATTACAACCTTGATGGTTTCTTTCTTTGCAGGATCAAACACAACCTTAACCGGCTTGCTGTAAAAATTTCCGGGTTTGCTATTCCATTGCTGCCCTTCACCCTGATCGGGCGGAAGCTTTACCGTATGACCCGTTTTTAACGTGAACGTTTCATAGCGATTGATGAGTGCCTGAACGAAGTATTCACCAGATGGAGTATTTGTGATCGACTGTATCGGGTAACCAAAGGCGGTTTCATCCACGATAATTTCATCACCCGGTTTCATGCCTTCTACATCTACACCAAACACGAGTTGGGTTGTATGGCCATCCACAATCTGAAAACGCGGTTCACTTTTATCGTTGTTGGAAAGCATGAGCAACAAACGTCCGTCCTGAGCCTGGTCACTCATTTCCTGTGTAAAAGAAATGGAAAATTTAACTCCGGATTTCGTTGTGGAATCAGTGGTGCAAAACATGCAGACCAGCAGGAGCAGTGGCAGAAAAGCGTGGGATTTCATTGGGGATTTATTTTTTCTTAAGGTAAGCGGGAAAGGGTAGAATTCAAACCTGATTTTCTATTTCAGGGCTGCATTTTCAGCAGGTTTTGGGCGTCTCAAAATGATTTCTTTATTATATATTGCAAGACTTAATTGCCTGCACCCATGACCATTCACCTCATCGAAGACGATGATATTTATGCGGAGTTCATCAAGCGCGCATTAAGCCCTGCATATACGGTAACGAGTTTTAGTTCTGCCGAAGCTTGCCTGAAGGCATTGAATGGTGGGCCCATGCCGGATGCATTTATTGTTGACTACAAACTTCCTGGAAAAAGCGGAATTGAATTCTTTGGTGAGATCAAGGATAAGCTAAAAGAAGAACAACACATGATTATGATGAGCGCCATTGATGATGGTAACCTCGTGCTCAGCTTCATTAAAAAAGGTGTTCGTGATTATGTGATCAAAGACGATACCGTAATCGAATCCCTCAAAGCCATTTTGGAGGGTAAAGAGGACGATTACTATTTGTTTAATTGATTTAATCTCGCTGCCTCAGGCAACGGATGTCGGCACTTCAATAATAAATGTTGCCCCCACGCCCTCTTCATTTACACACGAAATACTTCCGCCTATTTTTTCTGCCATGCTTCTGGCAATGAACAAGCCGAGGCCGGTAGAACTTTCTCCACCGGTTGGGCGTGCGCTGAATTTCCGGAATTTCTCAAACATGTGCGGTAACTCATCGGGTTTAAAACCGAGCGCTTCATCGCGGATGGTAATGGTAGCCGTTCCGGGTTTAGATTGATTGGCCTTGATCCAGATTTTCTTTCCTTCAAATGAAAACTTTAATGCGTTGGAGAGAACGGTATCCACGGCCCGTTGCAAACACTGTCGATCTGTATGGAGCTTAATGTTCTCACTGTCCACCAACAGTGTAATTCCTTTTTTACTGGCAATACCTGAAAAGTTTTTAACCGCCTGTTGAATGATGCTTTGCATGTTCAGGTCTTCCGGGAAAAGTTCGATGCGGTTATTTTCAATGTTGCGGTAATCCACCAGGTTGCGGATCATATCTAGCCCATCGGCTACCACAATGTGCATTTTTTCCAGGTAGTCTTTTTGTTCCTGCGTCAGGTTGTCGCCTACCAGTTGCATCAATTGCACCAGGGCATACAGCCGGTTTAAAGGCGACTTGATATCATGCGATACGATGCTGACCAACTGGCGCTTTTCCTCTTGTAGCGCTTCAATCTGTCGAAGCAAATCTTCTGTATCGTGGGGCGTAGAAGCCATGTGGTAAGTTAAAAACTTCCCCGATAAATCCGTCAGAGACGAATGCGGACTTCCTCTTTATAGTTAACCGGAACATTAATGGGAATCCCTTTGTATTGAAGCCGGATGGAGCCCTTATAATGAATTTGCATACGTTTACCACCAATCACCGCAAAAACGGCATCAAGCAAACCAATTTCCTTCATGTTCAGCTTAACTTCCAGCGGAACGGTAAACTCGGCATTGGCCGGCACTTTTATTTTCATTTGCTGATCGATAACGGCCGCCTTTTTTCCATCTACAAAAACCTCCATGTCAATTTTTTTAACTGTCATGCGGAGGTTGTTGGGGTTGTACAGAGTGGCATTCGCCCGAAGCATCGGATCGGATGTAGCGTCCACAATAATGTCACGGATTTGCCGGAGTTGTACATCCTCCTTCGGCTTGCATGAAACCAACATCAGCACCAATACAAATCCGTACCCCGCACCCCGTACCCACTGCCCTGAGGTTCCCGAAGGGCGAAACTCCTTATTACTAACCATAATCGTAAGTATAGACATTCTCTTTCTAACTTTGTTACATGAATCCGCACTTTGAGGCCATTGCCGATGGGCTGGCTGAGCACGGGTATGCCGTGATCGATCAATTTTTAAGCCAACAGGAGGTTGGTGCTATTCTTGAACTGGAAGAATTGCGCGATACCGCCAACATGAAACGGGCCGGCATTGGAAACAGTCAGTCGCTTCAGGTTCAGGAAGGTATCCGGGGCGATTATATTAACTGGCTTGATCGGGAAACCGCACCACAGCCGGTAAAAGTTTACCTCACCCGGTTGGATGAACTGATTGCCTTTTTAAACCAGTCGCTTTACTTAAGCTTAAAAGATTACGAAGCGCACTTTACCAAGTATCCTCCCGGCACATTTTATAAACGCCACCTCGACCAGTTCAAATACGATGACCACCGCAGGCTGTCGGTAATCTGTTACCTCAACCCCGATTGGAAGGAAGAAGAAGGTGGAGCCTTGCGCATGTACCTGTTGGATAAAACCCTGGATGTGTTACCCGAAGCGGGTCGCTTGGTTTGTTTTCGATCGGATATCATTGAACACGAAGTGTTGCCCGCCACGCGCGAGCGCCTGAGCATTACCGGCTGGATGCTGGACCGGCTTGCAGCCTTGAAACACTTATGAATTTCGCTTGCTGATTTTGTTGGCCGAAATGGAACGTTGCCGGGAACTCTTGAAGCGCGCCACGGATTCATCGCGTTTTGCACCATGTTTTGTTTTTCTTCCCTGCACGCGCTTGCGCCATAATCGCCAACTGGCTGGCTTTAAATTTTTTCGCATCAATTCAATTACACCCTGCTCCGATAATCCGAACTGATGCTCGATGGCCTCAAACGGAGTGCGGTCTTCCCACGCCATTTCAATAATGCGGTCAATGTCTTCTGGCGTAAGCATAGCATTGAAACAGATAACCGTTTCAATTGGTTATGCCAGACAATCAGAAGTTATTGAACAGGTTATTTCTTCACTTCAAACAATGGCGGCTGTTTATCTTCCCATTCAGTCGTTTCCTGGTAGGCACGCGCCAACAACAGTGGAGCAGCTTCGCCATATAGTTTTCCTAAAAACGAAATGCTGGTGGGCGATCCTGAATTGTTAAAACCATTCGGCACCACTACACACGGATGCCCGGTTAAGTTGGTGGTTAATAGTTGTGTGCCTCCAAAACTCGGACTGATAATCACATCAAACTCTTTTGTGGCCTGGTGATAATCTTCAATCAGCTGTTGCCGCATGCGCGATGCATTGATGTACTCCACTGCCGGAATAAAGCGTGCGGTACGAAACGTGTTCGGCCAGGCCCAACGAAGTTGATTGGAGAGTAAGCTGTCTTTGTTCGAGCGGGTAAGTTCATCGAACGCGGCAGCTGCTTCAGCCGTGAGCATGAGGCGCACCGCACCAACCGGAATAGAAGAAGGCAGTTCCACTTCCACCAACTCTACGCCTAATGATTTAATTACTTCTAATACTTTTTGATCATTTTCTTTATTCGGATAGGTAGCATCAAATAAAGATTTTATATACCCGACCTTCAATTTTTTAAGATCTGTTTTTGCTGAATAGTTAAAGACAGAAGCGCGGGTGCTTTTATCCAGCTCATCCGCTCCGCGAATAATATCGTAAACCAGCGCTGCGTCAAACGTGGATCGGCAAATCGGTCCGATTTTATCCATGCTCCAACTTAACGCCATGGCACCATGCCGGCTAACGGTGCCGAATGTTGGGCGTAAGCCACTGGCGCCACACCGTGTAGAAGGCGAAACGATTGAGCCCAAAGTTTCTGTGCCAATTGAAAAGGCAACAAGCCCCGCCACAGTTGCCGATGCACTTCCAGCCGATGATCCGCTTGATCCTTGTTTTAAGTTCCAAGGATTTTTGGTAACACCACCAAACCAGATATCGCCCATGGCCAATGCACCGAGCGTAAATTTGGCAACCAGCACGGCACCAGCTTCATCCAACTTTTTAACAATGGTAGCGGTGGTTTTTATTTCCTGATCGACATAGGGTTCTGCTCCCCATGTTGTTTTTGTTCCGGCTACAGCCAACAAATCTTTCACGCCATAGGGAATGCCATGAAGCGGTCCACGGTATTTTCCTTTAGCGATTTCTTCATCTGCTTTTCGGGCTTGCGCCAGGGCACGTTCTTCCAGCAGCAAAACCGTGCATTGCAACGTGTCGCTGTATTTCCTTAATCGATCAAGATAAATTTTGGTCAGTTGTGTGGAGGTGATTTTTTTGCTCTTCAACAACACAGCAAGTTTATGAACCGGGTAGAACGCCAGTTCTTCCAGATTGGTGGGAACCTTCACATCTTTCGGTAGCCCCCAATCAATTGGTTTTTGAACGGTCTCTTTTTTGAATCCCGTTGGCACGGGATCAAACCACAACGACATGGGCACACTGTTTTCCAGTTGATAGCGATGTATGGCTTCAATGGAGCGTTGATAATCGCGAAGACCTTGCAACAGCGAGTCGCGTTCGGCTGTTGTAAAATTCAAATCGTAAAAAGGTTCGATTTCCTGTGTGGGGTGTTGTGTTTGCGCACAAACAACCATTGTTAAAAAAGTGAATGCAACTGTGGTGAAAAGCCTGTAAATTGAACTCCGGTTCATACGTAATTTTTTTTGAAAGATATGAAGGAATATTTCTTAAAACTCTACCAATATAATGCGTGGGCAAATTCAAGGGTATTGGGTGCATTGGCGCAACAAAAGGTAACAGACGATAAAATACTTACGCTAATGAGCCACGTGATGGCCGCCCAATTGTTGTGGCTTCATCGTATTTTAGGATTACCGGCACCCGATGTGGAGTTGTGGAAAAAATATTCGCTTGAACGGTTGCAAGAACTAAGCGAAGAAGGCTCTTCACGATGGCTGCAATTCGTTGAAGAACATGACAACTTTAACCGGCAACTCCGTTACCACAATTATGTGGGGCATTCATTTGAAAATAATATTGAGCACATCATGATTCATACGGTAAATCACGCTACGTATCATCGCGGACAAGTGGCGTTGCTGATGCGTGAGCGTGGTTACGAACCAGTTAACACCGATTTTATTACATACGATCGGGTAATGACCGGTCAATTGAAAAATTGAGCTAAACAATTCGAAATGTTTTCGGGTTTAATGTATCACTAACCAGAGTAAACAGATGAAAAAGATTCAACTCCTTATTTTAATGATGTTTGTTGTACTGGCCGTTCGTGCACAGGATGGTATTACCGTTTGTCACACGCGCGCAACTGAAAAGTTTGCCTTGCTGGCCTCCAATAAAGATTTCAATAGGGCACATGCTGATCCACTTCCGTACACGCACCAGAGTGCAGTTGGAAAAATGATTACCTTCAAAACGCCCGATGGAAAAGAAGCCAATGCATATTTTCTTCAGGCGAAAAGCAAAAGCAACAACTGGATTTTTGTTTTCCAGGAATGGTGGGGATTAAACGACCACATCAAGCGTGAAGCAGAAAGTTTGTATAACGCATTGGGTAACGTAAACGTATTGGCATTGGATATGTATGATGGCAAAGTAACTGATAAGCGCGAAGAAGCCGGTCAGTTGATGGGTGGCTTTAAGCAAGATCGGGGCAACGCCATTGTTCAGGGCGCGTTGACTTATGCCGGAAAGAATGCAAAAATCGGAACCGTGGGTTGGTGTTTTGGCGGAGGTCAATCAATTCAAGCAGCTCTTACAGTTGGAAAGCAGGCAGCTGCTTGTGTGATGTATTACGGTATGCCGGAAGAGAATGTGGATCGCTTGAAGACATTGAATTGTGATGTGCTGAATATCTGGCCTACGCAAGATCAATGGATAAATAAAGCCGTTATGGATAAGTTTGAAGCCAACATGAAAGCGGCCGGCAAGAACCTAACCATTAAGTCATACGATGCCGATCATGCCTTTGCAAACCCAAGCAACCCAAAGCACAACAAAGAGTTTACGGCTGATGCCAATAAGCACACAATAGAATTCTTTAAGACGAGATTGAAATAGAAAATCAAAGGGCAATTGACAATTGACAGTAAGTCGAGCAGCTTTATTGTCAATTGTTAATTGTCAACTGTTAACTGAGTCAATAACTATCCAGCATGTATTTGATCACATCTGTTGTAGTCACAATACCCACCAGTTTGCTTTCGTCATCATCGGCCACTACGGGCAGTGCGTGAAATTCTTCGGTTGACAAAATCTCAGCAACGTGTTTGATGGTATCGCTTTCTTTTACCGCCCTTGGTTTGTGCGACATCACCTGGCTGATGTTGAGCATGTCAAATACCGCTTCATCGGCATCGCCTTCTCCGGCAAACAATCCGCTAAAGGTTAGGCGGTTCAAATCGGTTTTGCTGATCATGCCTACCAGTTGTTCACCATGCACCACGGGCAAGTGTCGGATGTGATGCTTGAGGATCAGGTTGTTGGCATTGATTAGGGTATCGTCAAGCTGAACAGCCACCACATGTTTGGTCATGATGCTGCTCACGGGTTCGCGCTTTTTCATCGTACTTTGATTTAATATTTCAAAGTACCCTCGTTACAGAAGATTATGGCTGACGAAGGTCAGGCGGGAAACGTGATCTTCATCACTCCCAAACTACTCTTCCTTCAGTATTATACCACTTCGGGTAATGTGGAAGGTGTATTTTCTCCACTTCGTTGCGCTTCACTTTTAAAGTAGGGGTGAGCAAACTATTCTCTACCGACCAATCGTGTTTCATCACCACCACTTTTTCAACGTGCTCATGGCTTTCCAATGCCGGGTTTACTTCTTCCAAGGTTGAACTCAGGCTGTGAATCAGTTGTTCCTTGGTTTTTGTTTTTCCATTCGCGGAAAGCACCACCAAAGCCATGGGTTGCGGTACACCCATACCCACCACGCAAACCTGTTCAAGATCGGGGTTGGACAAAATGCGCATTTCAATCGGGGCGGGGGCAATGTATTTCCCTTTGTCGGTCTTGAATAAATCTTTCACACGACCGGTTATGGTTAAGAATCCATCACTTGAAATTTGTCCCTGGTCACCGGTTTTTAAATATCCTTCTTCATCGAAGAGTTCTTTGGTCATTTCAGGTTCCTTATAATAACCAAGTGTAAGTCCGGGGCACTTCACCCGAATCTCTCCGTTATCGGCAATCTTTACACTCAAACCTTTCAAGGGCAAACCTACTGTACCATGTCGGTTATTTTCAGGCCGGTTAAAGTGAGCGTATACACAATCCTCCGTCATGCCGTAAGCCTGGAGAATGCGTACACCAATTGATTGATACCATTTTAACAGGTCAACAGAAATGGGTGCCGCTCCACTGAAAATCTGGTTGGCGCGTGAAAGACCCAGCCCTTTTTTGATTTTGTTTTTGATGAGCGTATTCACCAGAGGTATGGAAAGCAGCGTGTTCAATTTTTTCTGTGGTAGCTTCTCCAGGATCTTCTCCTGGAACTTGGCCCAGATTCGCGGGACGGCAAAGAAGTGTGTAGGCTGTGTGTCGGATAAGTTTTTTGGAAAGCTCTCCAAGGTTTCCGGAAATGAAAAATTACCACCCTGATAAACACCCATTAGTTCAATGCCCAGTCGTTCGGCAATGTGGCTTAGGGGCAGATAAGAAAATAAGGTGGGATGAATCTGAATGCCGAGTTCCTGAATAGCATGTGATAAAGTGGAATCAAAAGCATACACGCTATGCATCACACCTTTCGGCTTGCCTGTAGTGCCGGATGTATACATGATTGTCAGCAAATCATCGCCCTTCCAAACATGCGGATCTTTCAACGGCTCGAACTGCTTCACCCATTGTTCCCAGCTGTGGTCTTCATCAACACCATAAGCGGCAATGCCAAGCTTCACTACGTTTGCCGGTATGCCCTGTCGCTGTGGACTGAAGTCATCGAGTTTTCCTATTATGATCAGCTTGGACTCACTGTGTTCCAATATTTGATGAATGGTGGAAGCCGTGATGGTGGCATAGAGCGGAACCGAAACGTGACCCGCCATCATAATGGCCAGGTCGGCCATAATCCAGTGCGCACAGTTTTTTGAGAGCAAGGCCACTTTGCTTCCTTGTGGGAAGCCCAGGGATTGAATGCCGTTGGCAATTCGTCTGATTTCATCCCCGGCTTGTTGGTACGTCCAGGTTTTCCATTGGCCGTTAAACGGTTGGCGAAGAAACAACTGTTGCGGGATTTCTTTCTCCCACTTTAAAAACTGGTTTAATGGAGATGAACTCATAATGTTTGGCGTTAGGCCTGACTATTTACTCAGAAAACAGTTAAAATAAAAGGTCTTCTTTTCTACCTTCGCCCACATGAGTACTGCCTCGAAAAAACTTTTTTTACTGGATGCCTACGCGCTGATTTACCGTGCACACTTTGCGTTTACCAAAACCCCACGAATCAATTCAAAAGGTCATAATACATCTGTTCCGTTCGGTTTTACCAATACCTTGCTGGAAGTATTGCAGAAACAAAAGCCAACGCACATCGGTGTTGCTTTTGATACATCGGCCCCAACGTTTCGCGATGAAATTTTTGAGGAGTACAAAGCCACCCGCCAGGAAACTCCGGAAGACATCCGCTATGGCGTTCCCAAGGTGAAGGAAATCTTGAAAGCATTTAACATTCCAGTGCTGGAAATGGATGGCTATGAAGCCGATGATATTATCGGTACGCTGGCACAGCAGGCAGAGAAAAAAGGTTTTGAGGTGTACATGATGACACCCGACAAGGATTTTGGTCAATTAGTAACCGAGAACATTAAGCTGTACAAACCTGCATACATGGGCAATGCGGTTGATGTGATGGGCCCGCAGGAAGTTTGTGCACGTTGGGATATTGAAGATGTAAGCCAGGTAATTGAAATGCTGGGCCTGCAAGGTGATGCTTCTGATAACATTCCGGGAATACCGGGTTTTGGACCAAAGACAGCGGCTACGTTACTCAAGAAGTATAAAACCATTGAGGGGATAGTTGAACATGTTGCCGAATTGAAAGGAAAGCAAAAAGAGCTGGTGGAGCAATATGGCGAGCAGGCATTGCTATCAAAAAAACTCGCCACCATTATTACCGATGTTCCGGTAAAATTTGATGAGAAGGAACTGGAGTACAATGGTCCGGATGAGGCCGCACTGAAGCCCATCTTTCAGGAGTTGGAGTTTAAAACCATCATGAATCGTGTGTTTGGCGATGCGGCAGTCGCAGCGCCCGCAGTACCCAAAGCATCCCAGCTTTCCATGTTTGGAAACGCAGCAGCGGAGGAAGTTGCGGAAGAAAAAACAGCGGTAGTACCAGGAGAGAATCGTACGTTTTCGAAGGAGGCAGTACAGTATCATTCCCTTACTGCAAAAGAACAGAAGAACCTTATCCATGATCTGAAAAAGAGCACAGCTTTTGCCTGGACATTACAAACATCCGATGACAAGACGGTAATCGGTTTGGGATTTTCGATAAAGCCAAACGAAGCTTTTTTTATACCCATCGAAAGCGAAAAGCAACTACAGGAATTTGCAGAAGTGTTTGCGGATTCTTCCAAACTGAAGATCGGCCATAATGTTAAATCTTCTTTGCTCGCCTTTCGTGAACACGGACATTCTGTAAGCGGCCCGCTGTTCGACACGATGATTGCGCACTACCTGGTGGAGCCAGAATCAGCACATGATATGCAAACGCTTACCGAATTGTATTTCGGGTATCATGTAATGAAAGATAGTGAGGGCGATCTGGCCGATCGGTTGTGTGAGCATGCCGACTATGCACTTCAACTTAAACAGAAACTTCAACCTGAACTGGAAAAGCGCGGGCATTCCAGTCTGATGCGCGATGTAGAAATGCCGCTGGTGCAGGTGCTTGCCGGCATGGAGTATGAAGGCGTTACGCTGGATGAGGATGTGTTGAATAAGATGTCGGATGATTTGAAAAAGGACAGCGAGGTTGTACAAAAGGAAATTTTCAAACTGGCCGGACAGGAATTCAACATCAATTCACCGAAACAACTTGGTGAAATCCTGTTTGAAAAAATGAAGTTGGGTGATAAACCCAAGAAAACAAAAACGGGGCAATATGCTACCGGTGAAGATGTGTTGTTGAAGTTAGCTAACGAAAGTGAAATTGCCCGCAAGATTCTCGACTATCGCGAATATGAAAAGCTTCGCTCTACGTATGTTGATGCGTTACCCAGGTTGATCGATAAGCGCGATGGCAGAATTCACACCGATTATAGACAAGCGGTTGCGGCCACTGGTCGGTTAAGTTCAAACAATCCCAACCTGCAGAATATACCCATCCGTACAGAAAAAGGCAGACAAATCCGAAAGGCGTTTATACCCCGCGACAAAAATTTCGTATTCATGTCGGCTGATTACTCGCAGATTGAATTGCGCATAGCTGCATCGTTTGCGAAAGATGAAACGATGATTGAAGCGTTTAAGAACAAACGCGATATCCATACCACTACAGCGGCCAAAGTTTTTAAGGTACCGGTTGATCAGGTTACACCCGACATGAGGCGCAAAGCTAAGGAGGTGAACTTTGGAATTTTGTACGGCAGCACGGCCTTTGGCTTGTCGCAAAACCTGAACATTTCGCGTTCGGAAGCAGCCGAAATTATCAATGCCTATTTTGAAGAGTTTCCAGCCATCAAGCGATACATGGACAATTCCATTCTGGAAGCGCGCGAGAAAGAATATGTAGAAACCATTCTGGGCAGGCGCAGATATTTACGTGACATTAATTCGCGTAACATTACAACGCGTGGTTTTGCCGAACGCAACGCCATTAACGCACCCATCCAGGGAAGCGCGGCCGATATTATCAAGATCGCTATGGTGAACATTCACCGGTGGATGGAAAAGGAAAACCTGAAATCGCGCATGATCATGCAGGTGCACGATGAATTGGTGTTTGATGTGCATAAAGATGAAGTGGATGTGCTGAAAGAACAGGTTACCCGACTCATGAAAAGTGCGGTTCGCCTGGAAGTGCCCATGGAAGTAGAGGTTGGCGTGGGGAAAAACTGGCTGGAGGCGCATTAAATGGATAAATTAACAATTTGTTATTAACAGTTTGTTATTAACAATTTGTTTATCTTTGCCTTATGACTGAGCCAATAAATCCATTTCCTGTTCACGGTTACTTTGGTCCAGAGTTATTTTGCGACCGGGACGATGAAAGGGATATGCTGATTGAAGCCGTTAGAAATGGTCGAAATGTGACACTTTTTGCCCCACGTAGAATCGGGAAGTCAGCGTTGATTCAACATGTCTTTCACTTCCTGCGTCCACGATGGAATTGCATATACCTGGATGTTCAGGAATCAACATCGTTTAAGAACTTCACCAACTTATTTTTAACAGCAGTATTGAATGGAGTAAAAACGCACAAATCCCTTTACAAAAAAATTCAGGAATGGATATTATCGTTTCGTCCGGTTCTGTCCACGAATCCACATACTGGCAATTTTGAGGTCGAAATTGATTTTAAATCTGACTCACAACAACAAGCCTCAATGAGAAGTGCTTTTCACTTGTTGGATAGCACGGGCCCAACAGTTATAGCATTGGATGAGTTTCAACATATCCATTCGTGGGATGACGGTTTCGCTGTTGAGTCATGGTTACGGTCAGAGGTTCAGCATTTAAAAAATGTTCGATTTATTTTTTCTGGAAGCCAGTTTCATTTGTTGTCTGAAATGTTTCAATCAGCCAAACGACCATTTTTTGCAAGTACACAATCTATGAATATTGGTAAGATTGAAACGAATCACTACCGGTTTTTCATAGATAGGTTGTTTAAATCATACGGCAAAGCCATCCAAACAGAGGATATTGATTCTATTCTTGAATGGGCGGATGGAAACACCTATAACGTGCAACTGCTTTGTAATCGGGTTTTCTCAAAAGCAAAAAAGAAAGTTGAGCATGCCATGATTGATGAATCTATCATTGAAATTTATGCTGAAAATAAGCTTTCGTATTTTGCTTTGAGGAATTCAATGTCGAAGTATCAATGGCAGGTTTTAACGGCTATTGCGATTGAAGGTATGGTGTATGCGCCAACAGCTAAGGATTTTTTGAAGAAACACGATCTGGGCTCAGGACCATCCATTCTTCGCGCTATGGAGTATCTTCTTTCCCGAGAACTGATTTACCAGTACTATCGGGATGACGGAGAGAAATACTATCAGGTTTACGATATCATTCTAATGCGTTGGCTTCAAAAGAAATAAGAATATGATAAGAGATATAAACGAAATTAACCAAGCCCACGAACGGATTAAACCCTACATCCACCGCACGCCTGTCATCAGCTCGACCGGTATCAATGAGCAGGCAGGGTGTAAAATCTTTTTCAAGTGCGAGAACTTTCAGAAGATTGGCGCCTTCAAGGCAAGGGGAGCTATGAATGCTGCACTTTCGTTAAGTAAAGCAGACCTGGAAAAGGGATTGGCCACGCATTCTTCCGGAAACCATGCGCAGGCATTGGCGCGCGCGGCAAAACTGTTGGGTGTTCCGGCTTACATTGTTATGCCCTCAACTGCACCCGAAGTGAAAAAACGTGGTGTGAAAGGTTTTGAGGGAAAAATCTTTGAATGTGAGCCCACACTCGCTGCTCGCGAAACCACTTTGGCAGAGGTGATTGCTCAAACAGGGGCAACGGAGATCCATCCGTTTAATAATTATGATGTGATTGCCGGCCAGGCAACAGCAGCCAAAGAATTAATTGAAGATACCGACAAACTTGACTTTATTCTGGCGCCTGTTGGGGGTGGCGGATTGTTGAGCGGCACTGCATTGGCCGCGAAATATTTTTCATCCGGTACACAGGTAATGGCTGGTGAGCCCGAAGGTGCGGACGATGCTTACCGTTCATTGAAGAGTGGAAAGATAGAACCCTCGCAGGCAAAATCGGTAGCCGATGGGTTGCTCACTTCATTAGGCGACAAAACGTTTCCCATCATTCGCGAGCATGTAAAGGAAATTATCACCGTTAGCGATCATGAAATTATCGCGGCCATGCGCATGGTGTGGGAACGCATGAAAATAATCATTGAACCTTCTTGTGCTGTTCCGTTGGCTGCCTTGCTTAAGGAAAAGAAAAAGTTTGCCCGTAAAAATGTGGGCATTATTCTTTCAGGCGGCAATGTTGATTTGGAACGGGCGTGTAATTTGTTTGTGGAGTATAAGTAAGGTTAATCAGCAGTATCTGAAGTTACCAGGTGTTAGTCTTGGTATAGGTTTTGAAACCCCGAATTACCCATTCATCCCAAACAAACTCGTGGTAATGAGGATCATAACAGCCACCATGATGCCAATGGCGAGGAAAATCGTTCTGCGTAAGTTGAGGGTTTTCATACCGTAACAGCCATTAGACTACCAAGATGGGCAAAAGGTTGTATGACCGGCAAAATTTTGTTTCGAACAGTCGGATTAACGTGACGACTTGTAGAGCCTGGCCGATAAACTGAATTTCTGAATGTGCTATTGATGCCAGTAATCCAGTAACATCTCGCGGGCATCGGTAAAAGTAGATTGAATACGCAGTGATTCCTGCAAATAGGGCTTCACTTTTTCATACCGACCCATTTGTTCCAACAACACTGCACAGTTATAATATGCCCGGGCCGAAATTTTAGGATCCTTTGCACCGGTTAGTTTCTCGGAAGCCTGAAATGCGGTTTCATAATCCGAGCGCTTAACAGCATTGCCCACCGCCTCAAAATCCTTTTTTACATACAACCACCGCGCACGAGTTTCTCGGCCTCCAAAAAAGCATTTTGCATACAAGTCGACATTAACAAGTGCTCCCTCCAACGCATCATCACGATTGGAGACAATATTCGGTCCGGCTGCCAGTAAACCACTCAACACACTGCGTGAGCTGTGATTCCTGCGTGCAACTATTACGGTATCAAACTGCTGTACACCCGGGCCGCGCATAGAGTATCCTATCTCCACTACGATATCATAAAACGCCTCGCGCTCCTTGCCGGTTTCTGTTTTGGTCACCTCCACATGAGTCTGATCAAAGTATGCGTTGAATTTAGTAATGAAAATACCGTGCGAAGCTTGCTGTCTTGCTAGCAACGAATCTGCGTACCGGATTAAATCTGGTTCTGCAGAAGCAGGTACTTCAAAGCCTTCTCCCATTACAATGGCAGTACGGTTCACCGTTTCTTCAATAAGTTTTACAAACAGTTCATCCTTGTTGTCGCGATAGTTTTGTGCTTTTACATCAAACAGGTTAGCCACTACCAGCTTTTCCGGAACAGGAACAACGGGGTGTGGCGGATAGGTGATGATGGTGTTTTGAAGAACGGTGGGAAGGGAACACGCTGATGCGAACAACACCACTAATATGTAAAATACAAGTTGAGTCAGACGATTCATGGGGCATTTTAGAATAAAGGTACCCCAAGATCAATGAGAATCATTGCAAATGCTGCAACCGCCAAAAGAATTAGTGCGAAATGTGCGATTCTGGATCAATTACCAAAATACCCCACACTCTTCGCCATCAATCCGGCCAGCAGGGGAATAATGAATAGCAGCAGCAGTTCAAGGCGCAACATCCAGAAAATCCTTCCGGGTATGGTAACTACCTCTTCAGGATTGCCCCTGCGGTTTTTCAAAAAGAAAACGGTTGGGTAAATGGAGAGTAATCCGATACACACAAAAAATGAAAGCTTCGTGTGAAAAATCCAGTTCTTGCTGTAGAATTCCGCAGGCTTTCCAAAACTTCCCAGCCACAACGTTAAGCCTGCGCCCAGCAACATCAATGCGGCCACACCATACACCGCATCAATGCGTGCCAGTCTGGCAATTTCCTTTCGGGTAAGTTCACGCTTCAACAACAAATGCTCGGACACAAGTGTGGCTGCAATTGTAAAAATGCTGATGAAGTGAAGGTAGCGTAGCAGAAGTTCGGTAGTCATGTTAGTTCAATTTCTTCCTGTAAAACGTATCACAAGCGAAATGCCCGGTATTGCCACAGGCCTTCGGAATTTTTTCAAAACCATTTTTCTCGTACAACTTCATCGCGCCCTTCATGGTGTTGAACGTTTCCAGGTAGCAATACTGAAACCCGATTTCAGTGGCAGCTTTCAGGCATTCATTCAACACGTGCTGTCCCCAGCCTTTCCCTCTCCCCTCTGGCAGAAAATACATTTTCTTCAACTCACATGTGTCTGCATTGCCTCCTTCCAATGGGGCCACGCCTCCACCGCCCACAATTTTTCCATCTTCCTCACAAACAAAGTATGCACAACGCGGCTCATTGTAGGTGGCGTACATATTGTCCACTTCCTTATCGTGTATGGCAAAACCCTGACCGCTGGCACCAAACTCAGGCATTACCGTGCGGATGATATTGGCCACCTGGCCGTTGTCCTCCGGGCGTATCTTTCGGATATTCATTCGTGTAAAAGTGATAAACTTCACGTGCAATATATTCTATCTTGTCATCAAAAAATACAAATCCTATGCGTACGCTTACCGGTTTTCTTTTCCTGTTGATAACCTTAACTGCCACCGCTCAGTTAACCGAACTGACCGTGGAAAAAATTATGCGCGACCCGAAGTGGATGGGTACTTCGCCTTCCAATGTCCGTTGGTCGCACGACAGCAAAACAATCTATTTCAACTGGAACCCTGAGAACGCTCCGGGTGATTCATTGTACAAGATCACCCTGCAAAATCGTACGCCACAAAAAGTATCCAAGGCTGAGCGCATGAGCCTGCCCGGTTCAGGTTCCTACAACAACGCCTATACAAAAATGGTGTATGAAAAAAATGGCGATATCCATTTGCTGGATGTGGTCTCGGGAAAATCTACCACCATCACCCAAACCGTAGGCCGTGAAAGCAATCCGTATTTTTCAGGTGATGAGAAAAAGATCATTTACACTTACGATCAAAACTTGTATGCGTGGGAAATCGGAACGGGAAACTTTACCCAACTCACCGACTTCAAACGTGGAAGAAAACCATCTAGCCCTTCAGAAACCGAACAACAGAAATGGTTGAAGCAAGATCAACTCGCCTACATACAAATTCTTAAAGAGCGAAAAGAAAAGCGCGATGCCTCACGGGCACACCGCGAAACCGAAGAATCAAAACGCCCTAAAGAAATTTATCTGGAAGAAAAAATGCTAAGCCAGACACAACTTAGTCCGGATGGCAACTATGTAACCTTTGCCCTGACCAAAAATGCAAACGCGAAAGCTACCATTGTACCGAACTACGTAACCGAAAGTGGCTTTACGGAAGATCTGAACACACGCACAAAAGTAGGTGCGCCTCAAAACACGCAAGAGTTTTTCGTGTACGACATTACGCGCGACACGGTGCTCCAGGTTAAAACCGATGACATACCAGGCATTATGGACAAGCCCGCCTATTTGGCTGGTAAAGATGAAGGAAAAGAAAAGAAACCGCAGCCGCGTGCTGCATCGTTCTTCGGCCCAACCTGGTCGCCCGATGGAAAGCATGCCGTTGTACAGGTTCGTGCGGGTGATAACAAAGATCGTTGGATCATGAAGCTGGATGCGGCCACGCAAAAACTTTCACTCATCAGCCGGATGCATGATGATGCGTGGATTGGCGGACCGGGAAGCTTCAGTTTGGGATGGATCAACAACAATGAACTCTGGTTTGTATCAGAAGAAACGGGCTATGCACATTTGTATGCATACAATTTTACTACGCAGAATACCCGTGCGCTTACCTCGGGAAAATATGAAGTGCAGCAGGTAACGCTTTCGCGCGATCGCAAAAACTTTTACCTCATCACCAACGAAGTGCATCCGGGTGAAAAACATTTCTATCGCTTGCCAGTACAAGGTGGCAAGGCCGAACGCCTGACAGTCCTGACGGGTTCGCATAATGTAGATTTATCACCTGATGAAAAAATGATTGCTTACCTCTACTCGTACAGCAATAAACCCTGGGAGTTGTTTCTTCAGGAAAATAAATCAACCGCCAAGCCTCAACAAATTACTAACTCGCTATCGGCCGAATTTAAATCTTATCCATGGCGCGATCCGGTACTCACTACATTCAAAGCCCGCGATGGCGCTGATGTGTATACCCGATTATACAAACCAGAAAAGCCAAATGGCGCTGCAGTAATTTTTGTACACGGTGCGGGCTACTTACAAAACGCACACAAGTGGTGGAGCAGCTACTTCCGTGAGTACATGTTCCACAATTTATTAACCGACAAAGGTTATACGGTTATCGATATGGACTACCGCGCCAGTGCGGGTTACGGTCGCGATTGGCGAACAGGCATTTACCAGTTTATGGGTGGCAAAGATTTAACCGACCATGTAGATGGTGCCGCGTGGCTGGTAAAAGAACACGGTATCGATCCAAAACGCATTGGTATTTATGGTGGATCGTATGGTGGCTTCATCACACTAATGGGTATGTTCACCACGCCCGATGTGTTTGCTGCCGGTGCAGCCCTTCGTCCGGTAACAGATTGGGCACACTACAACCATCCGTACACGTCTAACATTTTAAATCTTCCTTACACCGATAGTTTAGCGTACGCCAAAAGCTCACCCATTTATCATGCTGAAGGATTGAAGGGTGCGTTACTCATGTGCCACGGCATGATTGATGTGAATGTTCACTTCCAGGATGTAGTGCGCTTGTCACAACGCTTAATCGAACTTGGTAAAGACAATTGGGAACTAGCCGTGTATCCGCTCGAAGACCATGGCTTTGTAGAACCAAGCAGTTGGGCGGATGAGTACAAGCGGATACTGAAGTTGTTTGAGGAGAACCTGAAATAGAAAAAGGAGGTTCTCTCAAAAATGGTTTTACCCTTTTGAGAGAGCTTCCATTATTTTTTAATTCATCGACATTGAACCTGATAACTTTCTTATCTGATTAGATTGATGAACCAGGGTAATCATGTCTGCACACCTGCGTAAGAACGAACCATCTTCTTCCGTCCAGGTTCTCTCCTGATTATGCTCACACAGAATAATGCCCATAACACGGCCCTTGTCAAAAATGTGAGTTCCAAATACGGATGTGATTTCATTTGGCTTGAAATACGGATCAAGTAATTCATGCAGTGTGGTGTGTCGTGTTACATCTTCAGCCCGCAGTTCATCTTCCTCCGTAATGCTTCGGAAGAAGTACGGAAATTCTGATGCTTTCAAAACTTTGCCTTGATCACCTTCCCGCCTACGACTATACAATTTTTCACAGTGTAAAGTCTCTTGCTCTTCGTTGAGTAGCCATAATCCAACACGTGAAACGTTCATGAATGAAAATGCCGAATTCAGGATTTTATCAATTGCAGACTCCCAATTGCCGGTTTGCACATCGCTATCCTTTGCCAGTTTCTTCATGATACTCCTGATCTGAGCGGTACGCTCAGCTTTGGCTTGAGCCTCCTGAAGGATCTCTTGCGCATGCTGTTCCTTTCTGCGCATTTCTTCTTGTGTTGCCTGGAGCTCTTCCATATTCTGGCGCATTTCCTCTTCCTGCGCGCGCATCTCTTCAGTTTGTTGTTGCGATTCAGCCAACAAGCGCTTTACACGCTCAGTAACACGTGAAGAAACAATTGATGAGGCGATGTTTTCACAAACCTTTTTCAGGAAATCAATTCTGTATTGCTCCAATGGCTTAAAGGATGCCAGTTCAAACACGCCAACAATCTCATCAGCGGTCATTACCGGAACCAAAATAACACAACCGGGTGTTGCCTCTCCTAATCCTGATGTAATTTGAACGTAATTTTGAGGAACCTTGGTCATGTAGATTACATCGCGCTCCATAAAACATTGTCCGACCAAACCTTCCTCAACACTGATTTTCCGCTCCAGGTATTTCTTGCGATCGTACGCATAGCAAGCTGTAAGGTTCAAGTACTCACTTTCATCTTCCTGCTCCAGCAAAAACAACGCGCCCTGATTCATGCCCATATACTTCACCACTGTGCGCACAAAATCATCAGAGAGCTTTTGAAGCGAATCCGGATTATTGCGGATGACATCGCCTACTTGCGTAATTCCAATCGTCACAAACTTTTCCTGGTTTTCCTTAATGCTTGCCTTCAACAGATTTTCACGCATAGAGAGCAATGCATTACCCAACTCATCCTGATCGTTTTGCAAGTTATACTCAACTGTGAGGTTACCGGAACTGATCTGCTCGGCAAACTCAATATTTTTGGATACGTTCTTCAGCTGATTCTCTAAGGCAATTTTATTAACCGATTCAGAGATTGTTTTCTTTTCAAGATCGTATGCCCAATATCCACAAATGGCAACGATTACTGCCGCTAATGCTCCGTGAAACATGAAGGTTTGCAAATCCATGTAATCAAGCTGCGTGAAATAAATTTCCTTGTAGCCCAAATACTGGATGTATGCAAAAGAAGCATGATGAATAACAACCAGAATAATCAAGGGTAACTGCAAACGCCAGTTTTGATAGGTGATCAACAAAGTAGAACCTACAAATACAAAGAAGTGCATCTCAAACAGTCCATGCATTTGGTAGATAAACTGGGCAGCAAAAATGGCATACACACCACCCAACACATACTGGTACAGGTTGCTGTTGGGCAACAACGTCTTCACAATGAAATACGCTGCAATGCTTAATCCACCAACACCAATAGCGATGAAGTACGTGTCGTAAAAAAAAGAAAGAAAAATTCCGAACAGAAAATATGCGGCAAGTGCATAGTTCATGAATACATCGGATTGCTTTTTGATTGCTTCAAAAATCACTTTCCGTTCCGCGGTGGATAATTTTTTAGTCTCCATAGGGTCATTAAAAGAAATTCAATTGTGTGGTGCGCTCATCTTCTTCAAATGAACAGCCGTAGGCTTCGGTGGCAAAAAAATCAAATACAGGGGGATTTTGATTATTGAGTAGCGCCACCAATGCAAGTTCGGCATAGTTGCTGGCCTTGGTTGTACAATAACGCGACTTATTATAATTACCTCTGTAAAAGAGTTTTCCTTCGCGATCAACCAACACGGCCTGTGGTGTTGCATAAACACCATACGCATTGGCTATTTGCAGTTTATCATCAACAAGG
Organism: uncultured Roseivirgaceae bacterium; assembly: GCA_964419145.1. Classification (GTDB taxonomy): domain Bacteria; phylum Bacteroidota; class Bacteroidia; order Cytophagales; family Cyclobacteriaceae; genus UBA2336. The sequence goes on from CAYQOM010000001.1 coordinate 483,156, forward strand.
TATTGTTGCTCTTCGCCAAACTCCGAAACGGCTTTACGCTTTGCCTCAAGGGTTGGAACAACGATAAAAAGCTGCACACTGTCTCCGTATTGCCGGATCAATGATTTTAAATGTTTGGCATTGAAACGCGAACACGGACAATCCGGATTATAAAAGTGCAAAAACAACGGACCTTCTGGAAGATTGGAAAACGCGTTGGTTGAAACCAACTGCCCCACGGGAACAGCTTTGTAGTTTGCCGGAACGGGCGTAGGCAAACTGTATTGGTATTCCTGTTCCCAGAAAATTGCAGCTATGCCACTAAAGCATGCGATCAAAAACAATATGGAGAGGGCAAGACGCATAAAAAATTTCTAACAAAAGTATCTCTTGTAAAATCCCTGAGAACGACTAAAATACCAGTAATAATTTCAATGTAAGAAATTCAATTCCCGTTACGAAAACAACCCCGGGCGGGCCAAACACGAAATTAAATTTTGTTTAATCTTTTTGGGATTTCCTTAAAAATTACGGATACAAAAATCAAACAATCCACTTTCCGTCAACCAAAGTCCCCAGAATAGCCGCTGAATCGGCCGTGTAGAGAAGGGCGGAAAGCGCATGTTGGATTCCGGCCTGCTTTAATAAAGGAGTAAGTTCGTTGTAAACAACTGCGTCCAGGGGTTGACCCACCTGAAAATAAGTCTGAACCTGATTTCCCATTGCCTTTCGACCCGCAATAAGTGTTTTGGTGATTAAAACCGAAGCGCCATCATCAAACGTATTTCTGCGATGGGTGGTAAACCGTTGGGCATAATCGAGCCAACGTAAATCCTCCAACGGATTTAAACTGATGTGGCTATCTGTTCCAATCGACCAACTGCCGCCATGTTTATAGAAATCGGTTAACCTGAAAATGCCATCACCCAGGTTGCCTTCCGTACCCGGACACAGCACCGCGTTCGCGCCCGATTTGGCCAAACCCTCCACTTCCCGATCATTCATATGCGTGCAATGCACAATGTGAAAACGATCGTTGAGCGGTAAGTTTTCCAACAACCATTCGATAGGGCGCTTGTTCAGTGAGGCAATACAATCATCAACTTCTTTCAACTGCTCAGCCGCATGTAAATGAAAAGGAATGTCTTTAGGGCCCTGCTCAAACGTTCGTATTACATCCTCGGGCTTAACCGCACGAAGGGAGTGAACACCAAAACCTAGTTTTGCATTGGGGAATTTGGAAACGGCATGCGCGGAATCATCCAACAATTGAAAGTATTCGTCAATAGTTTGTGAGATAAACCTCCGCTGACGAGGCATTGGATCTATTCCGAAATTTCCTTTCTGGTAAAAAACAGGCACCAATGTAATTTTTATACCCACGTTGGCTGCTGCAGAAAGTAAACGTTCCCCCATCTCAGCAAGATTGTTATACGGTTTACCATTTTTATCGTGATGGAGGTAATGAAATTCAGCAACATGTGTGTAACCCTTGCGCAGCATCTGCTTGTAGCACGCAGTGGCCACGTGTTCCATTTCATCGGGATTCATGCTCAACGCGCATTCGTACATGGCCTCGCGCCAACTCCAGAAATCATCGCTAGTTCCCGGTTCATGTTTTTCGGCCATGCCGGCCATGCCAAATTGAAACGCATGAGAATGCGCATTTTGAAAACCCGGCAACGCAAAGCCGTTGATGTATTCAATGGCAACAGCGGGATCGGGTGGAGCGGTTGACAAGGATTGGATGATGCCCTGGTCATCTATTTTGAGATAAACGTTTTGCAGCCACCCCTCTTGTTGTAATAGATATTTGAATTGAAAATATTTCATTTGTCAGTCGTAAAATTCGAACAAATACAGCGGGGCGACATCTTTTACTCCTTCACCAACCTACCAATCAATTCTTCTAACGTGCGCCTCAACACCTCACGAATCTTGTCTGCGCGGGCATGATCGTATTTCGTTTCACTATCATCCATGTATTGCACCTTGCTCATCTCCAACTGTAACGCATGCTGATTATCGGTTGGCTTGCCGTACTGGCGCGTGATGTATCCACCTTTGAACGGATAATTATGTTGAAAGGAATATCCGGAAGACTCCAGGTTGCGAATGGCGGTTTCAATCAAACCGGGCGATGCGGATGTGCCATCGGCATCACCCAAAATCAAATCCGGAAACTTTTCTTTGTGAATGGTGGGCACATATTGCCGGATGGAATGACAATCCCATAACAACACCTGACCAAATTGCTGCTTTGTTTCTTCCAATAACGCTTTCAGCTTTTGATGGTACGGTTCGTAATACAACGTAACTCTTCTGTTTATCTCCTGCTGATCAACTTCTGATCGCTCATCAACATATAACTGCCTTCCAAAAAAATCGGTAGTAGGACACAGGCCGGTGATGATCCGACCATCTGAATACAATGGCTTGCTCTGCGGGTCGCGGTTCAGGTCAATTACCCAGCGGCTATACACCGCATGAATCAGGGTAATGCCCATGGTGGGGGCAAAATCATACAGCTGATGTACAAACCAATCGGTGTCATCAGGTGATTGAATCAATTCATGCTTGTATTGAGATTTCAACTCATCAGGAAATGCTGTACCACAATGCGGCACGCTTAATATCAATGGAACACTATCCTGCGTTGGCGGTACAACCTGAAAAGCCAGCATTATTTTCCTGATTTTTTCTGCAACGCTTCTTCTGCCCGCAGCATGTGCATCTCCGCTTCTAAACGAGCCGCTTGTGCTTGATCTAATGCCACTTTTAACTCGTTATCTTTTTCTTCCAACCGCTTGTAGGCTTCTTCCATATCAACTAGCGCTTCTTCGTACTTACTTTCTAAGGCGGAAGCACGGTTCTGCTGGTAAAATCCGAATGCCGCAGCAGCCAGAAACAATACCAGTAAAATAATGTTGGTCAGTTTTGAGTTCATATGTATGGATTAGTTACTTCGTATTTTGTCTAGCTTGTTCTTCTAATGCTTTAGCTTCCTGATAAAGTCTTTCAGCTCGTCTAAAATCCTCCTGTGCCCGTACCTTCTCTTGTTCTAATTGACTTGCAACTTCGTTATACTTTTTTTCACACTCCATAACCTCCAACATGAGCCGCTCTGACTGTGCCTTTTGTATAGAAGCATAGACCAAAAGGAGCAATGAAAGTATGGTGAGCGCGGCAAACACCAGTGCGGTTATTCGCGCTCGCCTTAATGCGGCTTTATCGGGGGACGCGTTTTCCATTTGTTATTCGATTTAATCCTTTTTCTTTTTCTTCTTTTTTGATTTGCCCTGTTCGGCTTTCAGGTTTTCATACAGTTCCTGGGCCACACGCTCCTGCTCCAAGGCAAGCTCCATATTTTTCCGGCTAAGTTCTTGCGCTTTCATTGCTTCGCGTTCAACCTTAATCATTCTGGCGCGATAGTAATCTGCGGTTGTGCTGTTTAATCTTTTCTTCAGGGCCATCACCCGCTTGTACGATTCATCGATCCGTTCGGGTGTGATCACGCCATCCTGTACGAATTTACGAATTATGCGGTGCACCACATCTACCGTGCGCTCCTGGCTACCGGAAATATTATTGGAAAAGGTAAGGATGTCCACTCCGGCCAGAATAGAAAGCCGGATGGCTTCTTCCAATCCGTAGTGCTTGGCGATGGCGTGCATCTGCATGTCGTCTGAAAATACAACACCTTGGTAACCCAATTCCTCTCTTAAAATACCATTGATAATCGAAGAAGAAAGTGTTCCCGGGTTTCCTCTTTCATCCAACTTCTTATTCACAATGTGGGCGGTCATCACCGCATCCACAAAACCTTCATCAATCAGTTTTTTATATGGAGTCAACTCATCCTTGCTCCACGTTTGGGTAACATCGGCAATACCGAGATGTGTGTCATCTTTTGAGCTTCCGTGCCCGGGAAAATGTTTTAGCGTAGTCAATACGCCTAGTTTATGATGCGCTTTAATAAACTCTTTTGCATACAACGCTACTGAATCCGGGTTAGCTGAATATGCACGTTCCACTTTGGCTATGATCGGGTTGGTGGGATTGGAAGCCAGATCCACAACCGGTGCAAAATTCAAATTGATGCCTAAGCCGGCTAGTGTTGCGGCTGTTGTTTCACCATAAAACCGAACGGAGTCAAGGGGCATTTTGCCCAGTTGTGCTGCCGTTACAGATCGTGGAAAACCATACTTTTCTTTCAACCGGTTTACTCTTCCGCCCTCCTGATCAATGGCAATCAGTAATGGAATGGATGCTGCCTGCTGATACGTCCAGGTAATTTTCTTTAATGCGATGTAGGAATTCTTTGCCGGAATATTTTTCTCAAACAAAATGATTGAGCCCACCTTTCCCTGCCTGACTTCCTCCAGTACAGTATTATCGACTTCAGCTTTCGGAAAGCCGATCAAAATCATTTGCCCGATTTTTATATCTAGGCTATCGCGTTTTTGTAGTGCATACGCTGAAAGCGTCAGCGCAAAAAATAGCAATATCAAACCAATTTTTCTCATGCTTAAAAGTTGTCGTGAATTTGCATTAATACTCTCTCCATCTCTCCGCGCACCTCATTCGTAGGCACCGTGTAATTACCATTCATATAACTGAAAATAAGGGTGCGGCCCTTTTTGGTTATCAGGTAGCCACTTAGAATGTGATTGTTACTCAACGTGCCGGTTTTGCCATAAATGTAAGGCGGATCATTTTTATAATAGTTTCGGATCGTTCCGGCCTTGCCGCCAATGGCCAGCAACGGAAACAAGCGATCACGGTCTACACTTGCATACAATTTCTCCCAGAGTTTCACCACGCTTCGCGGGGTAAATAAATTATTACGCGATAGACCTGAGCCATCCAGCCAGACTGGACTATCGGGTAAATCCTTCAGGTAATTTTCTTTTACATGGCGGATGGCTATCTCTGGCCTGAGTGAATCGCTTAACACCCACGAACACACCAACAGTAATTGCTCGGCTAAAAAATTATCACTCGCCTGCATCATTACTCTATAAACACTGTCGGCTGGTACACTGTAAAACAATTTCCGATTGGCCGCTGATAGTCGGGTGTTTGTTAAATACACAGGTTGTTTTAAGGTATCCGACAATAAGTCGGCTGTAACCAAATCACCGGTTCTGAACGGAACTCTCCATTGCCTTCCATCAACCGTTACACGACCCGGATAAAAATCAGTTCGGTTAGATCCTATTTCGCGCACAAAACTTGACGCACGCATAGCACTGTCTGCTAACCAAAAATATTTTTTGAAATAAGGAGGATTTACACGAATACCGGAAGCCGTTGGTTGGGTTACCGTATACATGTTGCCAAACATGGGGAAAGCTGATCGCTCGGGCGAGTAGGAATACTGATAGTCATTCCAGGCCCAACCCCGGCCTAAGGGTGTTGTGTAAAAGTTGCCCCCGGCATAATATAAATCCTTTCCGCTGTTTTTTAAAAATTCATAGGCGCGACTATTTCCAAAGACATCCTGATACAAAAAAGTAGGATCGCCCGTTCCGGAAAAAATCAATGAGTCTCCTTGCACAACATATTGCAGCGCAGGTATGGAATCGCCCAATATGTTAAGCGAAGCGAATAAGGTGAAGATTTTTGTGTTCGATGCCGGAATAAAATACCGGTCACCATTATACGAGAAGATGGTTTTCTTCTCTTGCGGATCATAAAGCACAAAACCCGTGTTGTCCTGAAACTTCGATTCAATCTCGCGAAATTGCTTGGTAAGCTTTGGTGTAGAAACCGGAGAACAGGCCGCCTGTACTATCAGCACAGCCAGCATAATAAGATTGAAATACTTCATGCAGGATTAAGGTAGCGTTGTTTTAAAATGGAACAATGGTGCATTTCATGCCCGGCAATGATGTAGCCGATGTTGACAACCGAAACCAGGCTATTGTTGGCTGTGCCGGTACGCTGCAACATTTCCGGAGTGAAGCTGGAAAACAAGTCAATTGTGGTTGCTCTTAGGTTTTTCATTTCGCTAACCAGTTGTTCCAGCGTTCGGGCATGCGCATTAGCCTCGGGCGCATAGTTATTCTCTTCAAATCCGGCCAACGGAGTATGGTCATTGCGGGCAAACCTCAGCGCACGGTATGCAAAAATCCGTTCCGCATCCATCATGTGGCAGATTAATTCCTTGATGCTCCATTTCCCATCGGCATAACGATACGCTCCCCGCTCTTCAGGAATTCCCTTAATCAGGTTTTGAGCTGCCTCGGCTGAAGTTTTTAATGCTGGCAGCATTTCAAGCTGTTCCACAAACGAAACATAATTTCTATAAAAAGGCGGAAGGGTATTGAGATCGGGTGAGGTTTTCATGGATTAAAGTAAAGAAATAAGTGACAAGGTTTTGCGCTGTGTTACGATTTTTCTTTCTGCTTCTTTACATGATTGGGTAAGGTGAGTGTAATGGTTGTCCCCTTTTCGAATTTACTTTTCACGGAAATGGTGCCTTTCAATTTTTCAACGCCTTGCTTCACAATGTACATACCCAATCCTGAACCCTGCGAATTCTCCGTGGCCCTGTAAAACATATCGAATATTCGGGAAGCGTGCTCTTCACGAATTCCTATACCATTGTCTTTAATAACTATAATTGCTTGTTGAGGAGTGATATTTACGGTAATGCGCAACGTGCTCCTTACGTTGGGATTATAGTATTTGTACGCGTTTGAAATGATATTACCGATTATAATTCTGATTCGGACAGGATCGCTTACAAAGGGAATATCCAGGCCAACGAAATTGCCGATAACTTGTACAACCGAAAAGTTATCAAGATACTCCAGTTCCTGAATACACTCCTGAACCACAACCTCTAGATTTACGGCCTCATATCCAGTTTCATCACGGCTAACCCGGGCATAGTTGAGCATGGATTTAATAAATTCATCAAGTTTCTTTATTCGTCCTTCAATCTTTTCGATGTAAATCTTATGGCTCGCTTCCGAATCCATTCTGGCCAGGTTTACCAGCCCTAAAATGGAGCTAAGCGGTGAACGTAAGTCATGCGATGTTTTATACATGATCTGATCCAACTCAAAGTTACGCTCCGACAATTCTTCCAGCGTTGCTTTCAACTCCTCCTCTTGTGCTGCCAGTTGCTGATTTTGTTGAATCAAGGTCTCGTTCAGCACCTGTAGCTTTTGTTCGCTCCGTTTACGCTGGGTAACATCCCGTACAAAAAGTGTGATGCCTATAATTTTATGCCGTGCATCTTTAATCGGGTTGATCAATGCCTCTACAACTGTTCCGGCTAATCCTAGTTCCACCATAACAGGCTTACCTTTTAAGGCCTTCCGCAGGTGTGGACTAACCTTTTGTGCAATTTGCTTCGGCAGATTTTTGATGAAATTATCGCCCGGTCTTACGTCAACGCCCGCAATACGTTTAATAATTCGGGCATGACTATCATTGAATAGCACGTAGTTAAGCTTGTCGTCAAGTGCAATAATACGATCAGTAGTACTTTGCAGTACGCCTTGAAGTGTGGCGTTGGAGTGGCTTAGCGCTTGTTGCGTATCCATCATCTCGGTGATATCGCGCACGAATACGGCCACACCGTCTACCTTACCCTGTTTGTTGAAAACCGGATTGTACGTGGTTTGAATCCAACGTCTCTTATATTTTGAGTGATCGATCTGGTGGAGGGAAACGTGATTCTCTCCACGCATGGCTTTACGAAGTTCGGGCAGCAACCATCTTTCTTCCTTTGTTCCTTTTATAAAATTTAGCTTTTTGTCGCCAACCTGAATATCCGAGCCATAAAGCAAGCGAGCCATGCGCGCATGGTTAAGATTGAATGCCGTGTAACAAAAGTTTCGATCAAGCGCATAGATGGATTCACGCGTACTCTCCATAATGCCGCGCAGGTTGGCATTGAGTTTCAGAATTTCATCTTCAACTTTTTGAATTTCGGTAACATCCATAATAAACCCAATCACGAATCGCTCACCTTTTTCATTTACATATCGTGATTTGAACGTGAGCAGGTTTCGTGTATTGCCGCGTTTGGTAGTTACCGTTTCGCGGTTAAGTACCACCGCACCAGTGCGCAACACTTCATCGTCTACTTTCCAAAAAATCTTATACTCTTTTGCCGACAAAAAGTCTTTATCAGTTTTGTATTGCAATTCTTTTGTTGAACGGCTCATGAACGAACAAAACGCTTCGTTGAACATGACCCAACGATGATGCTTATCCTTAACAAAAATTGGCGCGGCCACGGTGTTCATCACATTGGTTAAAAAAGACTGCGATTCCTGCAGGCGCATTTCCGATTCCTTCTGCCGGGTAATGTCGCGGATCGCGCCATCAATAATCTGACCCTTTCCCCTTTTCTGTTTAATAAGTATGCTGCTTACCGACCCCCAAAACGTTTCGCCATTCTTCTTTCTGAACAGCGCCTCAATGTTTTGCACCTGACCGTGCCTGGCTAATTCGTTACGTACTTTTTCATATTGCTCCCGATCAGCATAAAGCTGGCGGGGTTTTATCTTGTTCAGTTCCTCCAACGACTTATATCCAAACATGTTTAGAAAAGCAGGGTTCGTATAGACGAACTGCTTGCCGGGCACATTTCGATATATTCCCTCGGTGATGTTCAGGTTTATGCTGCTCAGTAAATGCTCAGTAGTTTGCAGCTTTAACTCAGCCTCCTTCTGTTGTGAAATATCCCGAACGGAACCAACAAAAAAACTTTGCCCTTCACTATCGCGAAAAACCGACAAACTGATAAGCCCCCAGAAAATTTCACCGTTCTTTTTTTTGAACAGGGCTTCTATACTTTTGATACTGCCAGGCGCTTTTAGTTGGCGGATTTTATTCCACACTTTACGTTCTGCAAAAAGCTGATGCGGTTTAATGCTGTTCAGGTCATGGAGTGTGGTGTATCCGGTTATCTGAAGAAACGCCTTATTAGCAAACTGGAATTTCCGTTGCGGAATACCTAGAAAAATTCCATCGGAAATATTTCCGCTTAACAAGCTGAACAGTCGCTGCGATTCTGTAGCCTGGTTAATCGCCTCTACCCGATCATGTACATTTCGAAAATTGGAAACAATGCCACGAACCTCGGGGTTATGCAAAAGATTGGTTAACGTATATTCACACCAGATGTAGGTACCCTTTTTAGTGATAAACCGTTGTGTAAGCGAAATGCTTTTTCCCTGACTGAGTAAAACTTTGCGAAACGCATCGCGGGCAGCCTCTCGCTCGGAAGGATGAATAAAGCGATCTCCTTTTTTTCCGATCAGATCAAAGGGCGTAAATCCACCAACCTTTTTTACCGATGCACTGGCAAACTGAACAACACCCTGGCCATCATACAACACCACACCATCATACGCATGCTCAAGCAGCGCCTTATAGCGGCTTGCCGATAAGTTTCCTGGAATAGGTTTAGTATCGCTTTTCTTGTTGCGCACACGAAGCGGTTCAGTCCGATCACTGTTGAAGAAAGCTTAATTTAATGAAAAATCCGGAGATGTACGACTCAGGTGGTTTCCTCCGTAGGTGCAGAAGATTTGGTTTCCTCTGTGGCTGGCTCAGGTTCTTTTTCGCTTTCTGTTTCCTCAGTCTGTGCATAGCCCCCTCGTTTATCGATAGAACGAAGCATGAATTTTCGTAAAAACAATTCTGCCGGAAGGATCAGGAATGCAATTCCCACTTGTACCAGAAATTCAACCACTGGGCTGCTATCCGTCACAAATGTTGATCCTGCTGCGGTTTGAATAAACTCGATAAGAATGATGATGGAAAGCAAGGATAAAACCATGCTGACGTAGCGAAACCGGTTGCTTAGTCTGAATGATAGTATCACCAACGAAGCGAAAATCACAAACTCAAGCGCGTAAAACCAGGAGCGTTTCCAATACGGGGGAAGAACTTCCATTTGCACCGGATCCAGTTCTGTTACCCGACCAAAAATATCTTTAGCCTGAACCTTTAATGCATACTCACCGGTTGGCAAATAGGGTATATCAATCTGGCTATTGCTTGCCGACCACTCCGTCCAGGTTGCATTCAATCCTTCAAGAAAATACCGGTACTCAATGGATCGCGCCCCAATGTAATCGGGCTTTACTACTGTGAAATGCAAGGCACTATTTTCCTGATCAATCCGAAGTTTATTTTTTCTGATCTCGATATTTTTCTGTTCCATGCTTCGCAGAAATAATGGAAAAGAGGTTTCATACGGTTGTAGTTTCTTGGTGTCAAATTGAAGCAATTCATTGTTACCGGTAATGATCCATAGGTTATCAGAAGACTTGTCGTGGGATACAAAACGTATTTCTGCAAACAGGTTCAACAAATCTACTCCAGCATTTTGATTTGATTCCCCTAATACAAACCAGCCGTGATCATCATTAAACCACACCCTGTCTGATTCTGTGAAGTATACTTCAGGTTGTGGCAACGAGTCGATAGCCACAAGTGCTGATCCGGAAGTGTTGAGGTTGAAAAATCCGGAAGAGGTAACAACCAAGGGTTGGTCATTAACACTGGCTCCAATGATCCGGTCAAATCGGGCATTGGGCACAGCGTAATTCTGAACAGCTTGTGCCGTATCAACAGCTATGCGATAAACCCGATCCAGGCCACACAACCAAAATGCTTTTCCGGGCTCATCAAATACATAGTTTATTGGCTCTTCAATGCCTTTAATCAATCGTGTTTCAATCCACTGGTTTCCCTTAGAAACAAATTCATGAATTTTATCATCGTAGGTAGAGATGATTACCTTTCCTGTTGCGGCAGAAGCGTATAGATACCGCGTGGGATAATCCAGCACAGGAATAATTTCTTCGTTGGTAATTTCATTTACTCCATTTAGTCCGGCCGAAAGCAATCTTCCATTCCACGCCACAAGCTGGGTTACTTTGGCGTCAATCCCATCCAGTTTTTTATAGGCATAATGTGAGGATCGCAATATGCGCTTTGTTCGCTTCTCTCTTCGATAGGTAACGCCTCCAGCTTCGGAAGGTGCGCCCGTTGCTGGGGCCTGGTTAACAACCTCTTCCTCTGGTTTCTTTTTACGAAGAAATGCGAACAGTCCTCCCTTGCGTTCTGGTTTTACTTCTACTACCGGAGGTTCTTCCGCTTTCTGCGTTGTCCGTTTCGATCTGATGGGAACGTCAACATAGTAGGTTATCTCATCATAGAACTCCTCTTTAACAAGTTTGTATAAACCTAAAGAGGTGCCTACATAAACTTCATTCTGATAGCGGGTAGCGCATAACAGGTTCCCCTGCAATCCGGCATAATAGCGGTACGACCGGAAAGGTAAATACGGAGCAATGCGGGTGAATCCGTAAGTGTGTGCTGCCCAGATATGTTGATGCCGATCTTTTGCCAACATGTAAATTTCATTGTCAGGCAAACCTGTGCTGTAATTGATTATCTCTTCCGTTGTACCTGTTGCGGGGTTGATAAAAACTACTCCTCCCCGTAACGTACCAAGGGCCACCAAATCTTTATTTACCCAAGTGGCATTTACAAAAACACTGGCCGATAGATAGGTGGAGTCCGCCAGTGTGATCTCGCGAAGTTTCATGTCCTCTTCGCACAGGAACAATCGGTTATCCGCGGTGCCCAGCAAGTATTGATTTTCCTGTCGCTCAGCAAACACAAGGGCAGTTGTATCTTGAAGCAAGCTGGCCGGAACCATTGAGTTTTTTCCCAACGTGAATACGCCCCGGCTTTCTGTGCTTACAAAAATGTTACCGAATATTTCATGCAGCCCCAACCAATCATCCTCTTCATTCGAACCGAGGTGCGTCACTTCATCGCGGGAAGCGGAGTAAACAAAAAAATGACTGTCGCCTAAAAAATAAAGCTGATCATTGATGGCAAGCATCTGAAAGATATTCTGGCCATCAGCCTTCTCGTAAATCGGAACGTACGTTGTGTTGCCAAAAAGGTCCACATCAATCCTTCCAAAACCTCTTGATCCGGCTACATAGAGTTTGTTGTTGAAAATTTCAAGTGCATACACCGCACCTGATGTGCGGATAACATCCCATGTTCGCCCATCAAAGCGAAGCACGCCACCCTGTATGGCAAAATAGAACAAGCCCCGGTCGTCCTGGGCAATATCAAAGCAAACGTTGTTGTTGAAGTGCTCCTTACCCGGAATAAAATGTGATAAAAAGTAATTGCCCGTCTGTGCCGAAACAAACAGCGAGCTAACTAAGCAAAACGCAAGAAATTTACCTTTCATCACTTCAGCCGAAAACCAAAGTTAATAATTCCCGTCTGCTTAACTTATGCGGCTCCAGTTAACCACCGATTTTCGCATGCGCGCTACCTGTTCACGGATTACCTGATTATCGGAATGCTTTAAATCCGGGTCTTTTTCAAGGATTTCTATGGCTGTTTCGCGGGCAGCCTGTAACAGTTTCGTGTCTTTACCCAGGTCAGCGATTAACAAATCCAGCACACCACTTTGTTGCGTACCCATCAAATCGCCTGGGCCACGCAGTTGAAGATCGGTTTCGGCAATTTCAAAACCATTGTTGGTGCGTACCATAGTTTCAATTCGCTTTTTGGAATCGGTTGAGAGTTTGAAGCTGGTCATTAAAATACAATACGATTGCTCTGCTCCCCGCCCAACACGCCCGCGCAACTGGTGCAATTGTGAAAGTCCGAAGCGCTCGGCATTTTCAATCACCATTACTGAAGCGTTGGGCACATCAACCCCTACTTCAATTACGGTAGTGGCCACCATAATGCTGGTTTCGCCTTTTGCAAAGCGAGCCATTTCATATTCTTTTGCATCCGGCTTCATTTTGCCATGCACAATGCTGATGGCTTCATCGGGGAATGCGCGACAAATACTTTCGTAGCCATCCATTAAATGTTTGAGGTCAAGTTCTTCTGACTCTTCAATGAGCGGGTACACAATGTACACTTGCCGGCCAGCTTTAATTTGTTGTTTCAAAAAACCATTTACTTCGAGGCGATGTGAATCGTATTTATGAATGGTTTTAATGGGCTTTCTGCCGGAAGGCAATTCATCAATCACCGAAACATCCAGATCGCCATAAAGCGTCATAGCTAATGTACGTGGAATCGGTGTGGCCGTCATCACCAGCACATGTGGGTATACATCTTTGTTTTTACTCCATAGTTTGGATCGCTGTGCTACGCCAAACCGATGCTGCTCATCAATAATGGCAAGGCCCAGGTTTTTAAATTGAACTTCTTCTTCCAGTAACGCATGTGTTCCAATGAGAATCCGTAACGATCCATCGCGTAAGCCATGATGAATTTCTTTTCGCGCTGCTTTTTTTGTTGATCCGGTTAACAATGCAATGGTGATGTGCATCTGCTCTGCAAATTTGCTGAGCGTTTTAAAATGTTGTTGTGCCAGAATTTCCGTTGGCGCCATTAATGCACATTGGGCATTTCCGCCAAGTGCAATCAGCATGCACACAAACGACACGATGGTTTTACCGCTTCCCACATCGCCTTGCAACAACCTGTTCATTTGTTTGCCCGAACGCATGTCGGCATAGATTTCCTTGATCACCCGCTTTTGTGCGTTGGTCAGTTGAAACGGCAGGTGTTCGTTATAGAATTGTGTAAGTACTGCTGCATCCGTAAACGCTTGCCCGCGATACTTTTCCTTGCGCACCAATTTTAACTTGAGCAGGCGCAACTGAATGTAAAAGAGCTCTTCGAATTTTAATCGCTGTTGTGCTTGCGCAAGTCGTTGATGATTTTCCGGAAAATGAATGTGCCGCATTGCTGCTCGCTTATCCATCAGTTTAAACCGCTTGATGATGGACTCCGGAAGCGTTTCATGTATGTTGTCTTTCGCAAGTACCAACAACTCCTGCTGTAACTTAACAAGGGCTTTGCTGTCGAGGTAGCGCTTGCGCAACGTTTCTGTAACCGGATAAACGGGTTGCAAAAAACCACCCTTTTCATTTTTTGTTGTCAGCACTTCAACTTCAGGGTGAGCTATGCTAAATCGCTTTCCGTATTTGGAAGGTTTACCAAATGCAACATATTCAGTACCGGGCTGAACTTTTTCCAGCATCCATTTAATGCCCTGAAACCATACCAATTCCATTTCTCCGGTATCATCAACCAGGTACGCCACCAGCCTCTTTCGGGCTCCAACGCCAATAATCTCCTTTTTGGTAACCTTACCCTTTACCTGCACAAAAGGCATTTCTTCGGTTAATTCCTTTATGGAATAAAAGCGGGTACGATCTTCATAGCGAAAAGGATAGTGCTGAATGAGGTCACCAAACGTGAAAATATTTAACTGCTTGTTTAGCAATGCCGATCGTTGGGGGCCAACGCCTTTCAGGTATTCAATGGGTGTATCAAAAAATCCGGGCATGCTGATCGTAGCACAAAAAAATAAAAATTAACCTTAAGTTAACGATAGAACGCGTTAAACCTTAATGAGAAAAATTGATCTAAGTGCGCAAAGGTTACTATTTTTACGCACCCGATATTCAGGAATGATGATTGTGAAGCCGAGCCTATACCGAGGAATTGAATTTGTTTGTATCACTGATCTGCCAGCGGAACAGCAAATACTGCTGCAATCTTCACCACAATTTCCTGAACGCATCAATATTCTTATCGAGGGAGAGATTAAACGAAACTGCATTCAGTACAATGTATACACCCAATGGTTTCAGGATGTGTATAAAACCTCGGTAGCACAAGCACCGGCCGTTAAGCAAATAGAGCCTGCCAAATCTGATCTGGTTTTGCAAAAAGCCTGATCACTCTGGCCATATAGCGTTCTGTGGAACAATTTCCAGAACATTGCCCGCAGGATCTTCGAAGTAAAATGATTTCTTTCCGCTCTGCCAGGTAACTTCTTCTGTGATTTCTACTCCTTTGCTTTTTATCCAGTCTTTTGCCTTTTCATAGTCTTTGTCTGCCACTTCAAATGCAAAGTGCTGCTTGCCTCCACCATAATGCGCAGGCGGACTCACCTTAAGTTTTGAATCTTCCGGATTAAACAGCAGCAGCACGGATGATCCTGCTTTGAAAAACAGATGCTTTCCTTCCAGGTAACTGATCAACGGCAGCTCCAGCACATCGGCATAAAATGATTTGGCTTGCTCCAAATCAGTTACATACAGGCAGGTTTCTTTTATTTTCAGAAAGTTCATCTTACTCCTGTTGACAAAGATTCTTTTTCAATGCCTGATACTCATTCCAGATCTCGTTAAGAATTTCAGCTGCGGGTTTTACTTCACGAATGGCAGCTGCCACCTGACCAATCTCCAATTCGCCCTCATCCAGATCGCCCTCAAACATGCCCTTCTTTGCCCGTGCTCTGCCCAATAATTGTTTCATTTCTTCCACACTTGCACCGCGTTGCTCGGCCTCCACCACCTGTTGAAAAAATTTGTTACGCACCAATCGAACAGGCGTAAGTTGCTTCATGGTGAGTAACGTATCGCCTTCACCAGCATCAACAATCACCTTCTTGAATTTTTCATGGGCAGATGATTCGGCACTGGCAGCAAACCGGCTGCCGATTTGAACGCCATCCGCGCCAAGCACTTCGGCTGCCAGCATACCGCGACCGGTTGCAATACCTCCGGCTGCAATCAACGGAATAGAAATTGCCTCGCGCACAAGCGGAATTAATACAAACGTTGTGGTTTCTTCCCTTCCATTATGTCCACCCGCTTCAAAGCCTTCGGCTACTACCGCATCAACCCCGGCCTGCTCTGCTTTTTTGGCAAACTTTACACTGGAAACCACATGCACTACCGTTATCCCTTTCTCTTTTAAGTAACCAGTCCATGTTGCGGGATTGCCCGCAGAGGTAAACACAATCTTAACTCCTTCCTCCACGATAGTATTCATCAGCTTATCGATCTCCGGGTAGAGCAAGGGCACATTCACCCCAAATGGTTTTTGGGTTGCTGCCTTGCACTTACGAATATGCTCCTGAAGCACCTCCGGGTACATCGATCCTGAGCCAATAAGGCCCAATCCTCCCGCGTTGCTGACTGCCGAAGCCAGCCGCCAGCCGCTGCACCAGATCATTCCCGCCTGAATAACCGGAACCTCAATGTTGAAAAGTTGGCAAACCCTGTTCAATGAATTTTTCATGGGCAAAAAATAGCAAAACACCCTTGAATACTACGCTACAAATCTGAATATCTGCGATTTAGAATTCAGCCAAATTCCTGAGCGGTTTTTCTTGCGGAAAAAAGTTGTCCACAAAGAATAGATTGATTTTATACAACGTAAGTAATTAATAATTAGATACTTAACACGAAATATTACGGTAATGTGGATAACTGCTTCATTTTGTGGAATTCTTTTCACGGCTTCTTTTATAGTCTGCTAAGTGCTTGAATTTTAGCTATTTTGCGCTCCGTCCAAACAGAAACCTACACGGGGTTTTTGCGGCTAAAAACAGGAACAACTTTTGCCTTTAAGCAGTTAAATACCTCATGAGAAAGCTACTACTGATACTCGGCTTTGTTTTGCCCGCCAGTGTGTTTGCCCAGCAGGCAGAGATTGTGAAGCTGAAGCAATTACAAGATCACATTAACCGCGAAACGGATAACATCAAGATCATTAACTTCTGGGCTACGTGGTGTGCTCCCTGTATTAAAGAAATACCTTTGTTTGAAAAGATCGGTGCGGAACGTAAGGATGTGGAAGTTACCCTGGTAAGCCTCGACCTCGACCTGAACCCAAAGCCTGAAACAGTTTATCGGTTTATCGATCGCAAAAAACTACAATCCAAAGTGCTTATCCTGGATGAAAAAGACCCCAACGTTTGGATTAACCAGATTGAAAAGGGCTGGTCGGGGGCTATACCGGCAACCATAATCATTAATGGAAAAACCGGTCAAAGAAAATTTGTTGAAAAGGAGCTTCATGAAGGCGACCTTGAGAAACTAATTGCTGAAATTTTGTAAAAACCTCAAAAAACCAATATGAAAATGATGATGAAAAGTTTGTTGGCAGCCGTTGCATGCGTATTGTTTGTGGCGGCAAGTCCGTTGAAAAACGGCTATGAAGTGGGCGATACCGTTGCTGATTTCAAATTGAAAAACGTAAACGGTAAAATGGTTTCCCTCTCCGATTACACTTCATCAAAAGGCGTAATTGTAATTTTCGATTGCAACACATGTCCGTATTCAAGGGCTTATAATGAGCGCATCCTTGAACTAAACAAGAACTACGCTTCAAAGGGATTCCCCGTTGTAGCCATTCAACCAAACGACCCTGCTATCTCACCTGGTGATTCATTTGACGAGATGGTAAAACAGGCCGAGCGCAAAAAGTACGATTTCCCTTACCTGTTTGATGAAACTCAGAGTGTTTCGCGTGCATTTGGTGCCACCAATACACCCCATGTATTTCTGTTGAAGAATAGTGGTGGTAAATTCTCTGTTGCCTACATCGGTGCTATTGATGATGCTCCGCGTGATGCTGCGGGTGTAAGTAAGAAGTATGTGGAAGAGGCAATCAATGCTATACTTTCTTCAAAAGAAGTTCCTTCAACCAAAACCAAAGCCATTGGTTGTACCATCAAGTGGAAAAACGCGTAAGCGCTAACCAATACAAAATTGAAAGCCGCATCCACCCGATGCGGCTTTTTTTATGTCGTTCCCTGAAGCCAATTCATTTTCTTACCTTTCACTCATGAAACTACCGTCCCTGCAAAAACTGCTCGAAGGCTTTATTCTGGTGATTAAACGCTTTCCATTGGAAATGCTGATCACGCTAACCGGAACAATCAGCGCCATGATGCTGCTTGAACAGGATTACAATGAAGATGAAACACACCTGCTGCGCATCATTCTTTGCAGCAACCTTGGGCTGGTATTGCTGCTCTCCACAACCGTTTTTGAAGAAGCACATAGTTTATCACAAAAAAGCAGAGTCGTTGTAAAACTAATTGGGGTGCTCTTGCTGGTGGGGATTTACTTTTTACTAAACCCGATTGATGAAGAAGTGAACGGTTTTCGTTTTGGCTTTCTTGCAGTAGCGTTTCACCTGCTCGTGTCGTTCGCTCCGTTTATCCGCAGGGGATCAGTTGAGGGATTTTGGGAATACAATAAATTACTTTTCATCCGGATTTTAACAGCAGGTTTATACAGCGGAGTTTTGTTCGCGGGCCTGGCCATTGCCATTGCCAGTACGGATGCACTTTTTAACCTGGATGTAGACGAGAAAACATACGGACATCTGTTCATTTTTGTAGCCGGCATTTTCAACACTGCTTTTTTCCTGGCTGGCGTACCCAATAACTGGAAGGAGCTCGAAGAAACTCAACTCTATCCGAAGGGATTAAAGATTTTTACCCAATTTGTCCTCATTCCATTAGCTACGATTTACCTCACCATTTTACTGGCATACGAAATCAAGTTGATTGCTGAGTGGTCGTTACCTAAAGGCATTGTGTCATCACTGGTGTTGGGATATGCGGTTTATGGCATCCTGTCCATTCTGTTGGTTTACCCGATACGGTATGATGAAGGCAATCGCTGGATAAGCACGTTTTCAAAATGGTTTTACCTGTTGCTGATTCCATTAATTGTTGTACTTGCTTTAGCCGTGTGGCAACGGGTTGATCAATACGGCATCACCGAAAGTCGATATGTTTTAATTGCGTTAAGCTTATGGCTTGCGGGCATCACCATTTATTTTCTCACCGATCGTCAGCAAAACATCCGGGTAATTCCGATGAGCCTTTGCATCGTTGCCTTATTAGCTGTAATCGGTCCGCAAAGTGCGTCATCGCTTTCTGCACGATCGCAGGTGAATCGCCTGATTGATTACTTTGACAGTCGTGGAGCGTGGGTAAACAATAAACTTGTTCCCATTACCACCAGTGAACCAACCGGTGAGGGAGCCGCTATGGTTCGCTTTTTGGTTAATCGGTATGGCAAAGAACCGTTCAGAGAAATTTTGTCTGTTAACATCGACTCCCTTTTGGTTGGTGCCGACTCCTTATCGCGATACAGCAAAAAATATGAGCGCACGGAAATAATCAGGCAGTATCTTGGTCTTAACTATGACGATGGCGACTACAATCAATATGAATACTTTTCAGCAGAAACCATTCAGGAGCCTTTTGAAATACATGGATACGATTACCTGTTAACATTCAAAACCTACAACTCCGACCGTGATGTGGCTGTCATCGTGAACAACACAACCATTACCATAAAACGCGATTCATTTTCTATTGAATTTGATTTACAGTCGATGCTGGATACGCTTATCAAAGAGAAAGCTGAACATAGAAATAATTTTTTGGTACGGCCCGAAAGGCTATCGGTAACAAGCGCGAATGGGAATTCTCGTTTGATTCTCCATAACATCTACTTTCGCAGAGAGAACAATCAGTTCATTATCCAAAATTGTGAAGGCTATTTGCTTATGAAGGCTCAGTAAGGCGAGACGAGCTTCAACCCGATAATAGAGCCGATTAAGGTGAGAATAAAGAACAACCGCCAGAACTCTGCTGACTCCCTGAAGAAGAAAATGCCGATCAGCGCAGTTCCTACCGCACCAATGCCCGTCCATACCGCATAAGCCGTTCCGATAGGAATCACTTTTATGGATTCATTTAAAAAATGAAAACTTAAGGAAATACAAACAAAAAACGCTACCGTCCATTTTGTAACCGTAAAGTTGTTGCTCAATTTCAGACTTGTGGTAAAGCCTATTTCAAAAATTCCGGCAATAATCAGGTATATCCAATGCATAACAGGGTGGTTAAGAAATCAAAGTTAAGCTTTAATACATTTCACAAAATGATAACAAGCTTTTCGAGTCTAAGCATTAGTTTTGATTTCAATTTATCCGCATCATGAGATACTGCATCATCCTCCTTTCAGTTCTGGCTATTTCCTGCTCCAAACGTGAAAAAAAATATGCCCTACTCGTTGAGCCAGTTTCAATTTTGTTCGATGCTTCCCTAAAACCCTTCTATCACGGAGTTGCATCCGGTGATCCGTTACACGACCGCGTTATTTTGTGGACGCGTATCACGCCAGAAGATTCCCTGCCTTCAATTGACGTAACCTGGGAAATTGCAGAAGACGAACGTTTTTCTTCGCTTGTTAATTCCGGAACACTGATGACTAACCCGGATCGTGATTATACAGTAAAGGTGGATGCCACCGGGTTATCACCCGACAAACACTATTTCTATCGCTTTAAAGCGTTGGATGCAACATCCATGACAGGCCGCACGAAAACAGCACCTGCTGGTGATCGCGATAGCTTGGCCTTTGCCGTAGTGAGTTGCAGCAACTGGGAGTTCGGATACTTTAATGCGTACGCCAACATTGCTGATAAAGATGTTGATGCCGTACTTCACCTTGGCGATTACATTTACGAATACGCTACCGGTAAATATGGCGATACCACCATCGGCAGAATAAACCTGCCTGTTCATGAAATTGTAACGCTGCAGGATTATCGCACCCGACATTCGCAATACCGATTGGATGAAGGCCTACGCAAAATCAGCATCGCGCACCCGTTCATCACCATTTGGGATGATCACGAAGTTGCCAACGATACGTATGCAGAAGGTGCGCAAAATCATCAACCTGAAGAAGGTGATTTCAACGTAAGAAAAGCTGTAGCCAAACAAGCGTATTATGAGTGGTTACCAATCCGCGAAGGCGAAAAACATTATCGTTCGTTTTCATACGGAACATTAGCCGATGTGATCATGTTGGATGAACGGCTCGAGGCCAGAACCAAACAAGCAGAAGGAAAAGATGATCCGGAATTATGGAACACAGAACGTACCATGCTGGGCAAAGAACAACGCGATTGGCTTTTAACAAAACTTAAAAGTTCATCGGCCACCTGGAAGGTGATTGGCAACCAGGTGATCTTTTCTGTAGTTGATGAATCTTTCAGGCCAAACGCGAAAGGTACAGATAGCTGGAACGGGTATCCTGTAGAGCGCACCTTCATTGCCGATCACATTATTCACGATTCAATTCAAGATGTAATTTTCCTGACAGGCGATACGCATGCATCATGGGCGTTTGAAGTGGTGGCGTTTGATTTGAAAAAATATAATCCGAAAACATCTGCGGGTGCATTTGCCGTAGAATTTGGTACACCCAGTGTATCATCATCCAACTGGGATGAATTTTATCCATTGGATACAGCCAAACTAGGCGAACAACTTTACCAGAAGTTCAATCCGCATTTGAAATATGTAAATGGTGTTGATCACGGCTACCTGCTGCTTACACTTTATCCGGATCGTGCAAAATCGGAATGGTATTATGTGGAGACCTTGCGCGAAATCAACACCAGTGAGCGCAAAACCAAAACGCTTGAGGTGAATAAGGGAACAGCGAAATTGAAATAATTACCCTTTCAATTCAAGATTTGGGATATTCAGATGCCGCCACTACAGGGCTCTCTATGTTCTTTTCTTAAGTCCTAATAAGATATCGCTCCTATGGAGCGTGTGCCAAGAGCAGTCCCATCTAAATTCAATACGATTGAAATTCTGGGTTGGTGTTTTCCAGTGCGTTGCATTAACTGCGGCATCTCATTTAAGAAAAAAAAGTAAAACCACCCCCGGCCCCTCCTTATCAGGAGGGGAGTTATGTAAAGCTCACCACCTGATTACGAAGTCAAGCTGCGGAGGAGTGGCCTATCATAAAAGAAACAATTTATCCAGCCAAGCTCCGTAGGTGCGGCCTCTTATTAGATTCAAACAAAAATTCTCTGAGCTTCGTAGGAGCGACACTTCATTAGATTCAAACAAACAAATACGCAAGAACCTCAGCGGGGTGACATCTCATTAGATTCTACAAACAAATTCGCCAAGAGCCCAGCGGGGCGACATCTCATTAGATTCACAAATAAAGAAATCCCCGAGCTCCGTAGGAGCGGCATCTTTCTAACCGAATAACCACAAGAACGGCACCGTATTTGTTAAAATACATTATAAAAAATGACTCCACAATAATCATTTTGTTTCTGTAATTTTAATCCTATGAAACGAATCACGTTGTTCTTATTTGTCGTGTTGGTTGGCGCCACTTCTGTTTCAGCACAGGTTATCGGTAAACTCTTTCCGGCTATGGAAGCCGAAACCGTAGAGGATAAGACGGTAAAACTCCCCGACCACGTGCAGGGAAAATTCACCTTGCTCGGACTGGCCTATTCCAAAAAATCAGAAGATGAATTGAATAGCTGGTTTCAACCCATTTTTGAAAAATTCATTCAGAAAAATAAAGGCTTGTTTGAAGGCTTTGGATACGATGTAAATGTGTATTTCGTTCCCATGTTCACGGGCGTAAATGCAGCTGCCACAGGCACGGCTAAGCGCAAAGCCATGAAGAACGTTGATCCGCAATTACTGCCGTATATTCTCTTCTATAAAGGAGAGTTGAAAACCTACAAAGAGGCGCTCGACTTTGAAAAGAAAGATATACCTTACTTCTTTGTGTTGGATAAAGATGGGAAAATCGTTTACGCAACAAGTGGTAAGTATACTTCCGCCAAGTTAGACGAAGTAGAAGAAGTGCTCGAATAAACCAAATATTACTTGAAGGATAACCGGATAAATCTACATCATCTATGAATTTTCTTATCCTTCTCGCCTTAGCACTCGCTCCAGGAATTGCTATTGCCGTTTACATTTATTTAAAAGACAAGCACGAGCCCGAACCTGTAAGCCTGCTCTTTACCAGTTTTATGTATGGGTGTGCGAGTACATTGGTTACCCTGGCCATAAGCTGGCCCCTGGATTTTGTCGTTGCCTTTAAAGAAGATGATGTGCTGCATCAGTTCGGCAATGCCTTCTTTAAAGTTGCACTCATCGAAGAGTTCAGCAAATTTATTTTTATCCGATTCATTCTCTATTACAATAAAAACTTCAATGAACCTTTTGATGGCATTATGTATGCCGTGATGGTAGGCATGGGCTTCGCCACGTTGGAAAATGTACTCTATGTATTTCAATATGGTGTAGCCACCGGCATAGTACGCATGTTTACAGCCGTACCGGCCCATGCTACGTTTGCCGTACTGATGGGCTACATGCTTGGCAAAGCCAAATTTACACATCGCCATGAAATGTTATACAGCATAGCAGCACTGGGCATTGCCACTATATTTCATGGTGCGTATGACTATTTTCTGTTCATCTCCTTTAAGCCTGGGGTTTGGATTGGTGCCCTTATCTCATTAATTGTTGCGCTTATTCTTTCCCGTAAAGCCATCCGGCTGCACCAGCAATCCTCGCCATTCATTTCACCACCCCCTCCAAATAAACCAGAGTTATGATTCGCGAAGTACTGAAGAATCATTATATCGGTATGAATAAAGAGTTCAGGTTCCGCGGTGAGGAAACCACGCGAATTGAAACTTTAAGCGATGCCGTATTTGCGCTTGCCATTACGTTGTTGCTCATCTCCACCACGCCCCCTATTACGTTTTATCAGCTTCAGGCTTTCACCAAGGATCTCGTTCCGTTCGCTATTTGCATCACGTTAATCTCACTCATCTGGTATGAGCATTTTGTCTTTTTCATCCGCTATGGGTTTCGGAATCAATACATCGTATTCTTAAATGTGCTGCTGCTCTTCATCGTATTGTTTTATGTGTACCCATTAAAATTTCTGGCAAAGTTGCTGGTTATACTCTTCATGAATTTCATATACATTTTCCGCCACGGAAACAATACGGAGATTTGGGATGAGTTTAACTTCATGATGGAAGGAGGAACCGTAACACAACTAATGGTTATCTATGGATTTGGTGCCGCTTCCATTTTCTTAGTGCTTGCCCTGATGTATCGATACGCGCTGAAAAAAGCGGATGAACTTGAACTGAATGCAGTTGAACGGTTTGATACCCGCACCAGCATTCGCACAAACTTGTTAATGGCGAGTGTGCCCATTCTGTCAGCCATATTTGCCTGGGCTTTTGGAGAAACCCGTCTTGGACAAATGACTTCAGGTTTTGTGTATTTTCTCTATACGCCCATTATGTTCACGCACGGTGCATTTGTGAAATCTGCACGTAAGAAATTACTCGAAAACGCGAAATAATCTCTTGCGGTTTTTATGACCGTAACCAATCATCGCTACTGTTCATCGCTATTATCGGGAACTCACCGTAGCGTTTAGCCGATTACAACTTCCGCTCCCTCTTTTTCCATGGGAAGGTGTATTTAGCCTTACTAATTGTAAAACCATGAAAGTTTCAGGATTTGTCTCCGCGTTGGTTTCTGTGCTGGTTTTAACGTTCTCTCTTCCTGTAAAGGCTGAAGATGGCGGAAACTGTAATGGCAATTGCTTCACCACCAAAGTGGTGCGGGCAGAAAAAAATGCCAATGGTTGCACGGAATACGAATTTGAAATTTCGCATGACGGAAGCTGCCGATATGATCTGTCGCACTATACGGTAGAAGTCCCTTGTGGAGAAATTAAAAACCTCAGCAATTCAGAAAACTGGAAACAGGTTTTTGGAAAAGATCCCAAAACCGGGTTAACCGGTTTTAAAATTGATGACATCCCGGGCTTTGGTAAAAGCAGCAAAAAAAGTTTTACCGTTACGTTTACCCATTGTGCCAGCGAGGCCTGCTTAACACAATTAGATTGTTGGCAACCTAAAGTCGCGTACAAGGCAGGTACCTGCATCGACTATCAAACCGTAACCAATTCATGCACTGATAACGAACCACAATTAAAAGCATCGCTGATTAAAACCAACCCCACTTGTTTTAATATCAGCGATGGTTCGTTGGAAGTTGTGATTGATGAAGGGCAGGAGCCGTTTACTTATTTGTGGTCGGGCGGGCAGACTACTGCCTCGGTCCAAAATTTACCTGCAGGTGAGTATTCAGTTGAAGTAACAGATGCAAACGGTAATTCTGTTACCCTTTCTGAAACGTTGGTTCAGCCCGATGCCATCATTGTTGAAGAGAGCATTACACAACCCGCCTGTAGTGGTTCATTTACTGGATCAATCGCGCTTACGGTTTCCGGTGGTGCCGAGCCTTATACCTATCAATGGAATACGGGCGCAACAACTTCAGCCATTTCAAATATTGCAGCCGGGTATTATGCTGTAACGGTAACCGATTCAAGCGGATGTCAGACAACCAAATCATTCAATCTGCAAAACAGTGTAAAGCTAACGCTTACCACTTCGCTTACGTTGCCATCTTGTACAAAGGCTGATGGCGCCATTAATCTTACAGTAACAGGTGGTGCTGAACCGTACACGTTCCAATGGAGTAATGGAGCAACAACAGAAGACATACAAAACCTGGCAACGGGTTCATATAGCGTAACCGTAACAGACGCAAATGGATGTACGGCCACGACTTCCCTTTTCCTGCGCGAGAATAATACATTGACATTAAGCTATACCGTAACACAAACCAGCTGTTTGGATGATGGCTCGGGTGCAATTAACCTGAACGTAGGTGGCGGAACCGCGCCATACACATTCGCATGGGATAACGGTGCAACCACAGAAGACCTCAGCAACCTCACTGCCGGTCAGTACAAATTAACCATTACCGATAGCAACGGTTGTGCGATCACCACAACTATTACGGTATCGCGAAAAACCATTCAATTGAATGCTCAAATACAGCCTCCGCTTTGCGCAGGTGAAAGCACGGGTTCTATTATCGTTACCCCCGTTGATGGTGTTGCCCCTTACAGCTATTCATGGTCGACTGGTGAAACCGGAAATGAATTGTCTGATCTTGGACCGGGCTCCTATACACTCACCATCACCGATGCTACCGGTTGTTCACGAACCGTTACATATACGTTATCATCACCTCCGCCCATCAACGCAACAGCAACGGTGCAAAGCATTACCTGTGGAGCTGATGGTACCGCTACTATCGACTTGTCGGTTACAGGTGGTACACAACCCTATACTTATAGTTGGTCGAATGGTGAAACCAGTCAGGATATTACAGGCGTCACTCCCGGTACGTATTCTGTTACTATAACCGATAAGAATGGCTGCACCAAGCAACTTGACATAACCGTTGAACCGGCCTCACCCGATTGGGCTTGCCTGATCACAGAACCATTAGAGGCCGTGCTGTGCTCAACCGATGCAAACACGTTAACAACTTCAGTTGATGGCGCAACATCATATCAATGGACGGTTTCAAGCGGTGATGGTTCATGGCAAATAACCGCTGGAGAAAATTCAAGTACCGTTACCTATACAAGTGGCGCTGAAAACAGCACCGCTACTTTCACATTAACCATAGAAAAAGACGGGTGTTCGTTAAGCTGTTCGTACACCATTACAACATGTGAGGTGAGTGACAACCCGGATGATCCAGGCGATGATGACGGAGATGGTGATGATGATGGAGATGACGATGAAGACGATGGCGATGGGGAAGATGATGAAGATGATGACTGTGAGGATGACGATGATGGAGATTCTGACAATCCGGAAAGCTGTGAAGAATGTTTCTCTACTCAACTTGTAGTAGTTTCCGAAACAAATTCATGCAAGACGTATACCGCAACGATTACCACAACCGGTAACTGTCGCTACGACCTGTCGCACTGGACAATTGCTATTCCTTGCGGAAAGGTGAAGAACTATTCAAACTCCGAAGGCTGGAAGATGGTGTTTGGCAAAGATCCTACAACCGGAGTGTATGGACTAAAGGTTGATGACATTGATGACTTTGGTAAGAAACCAGAATCATTCACTGTAACCTTTACCATCTGCGATGGCTGCAATAACTGGGAACCGGTTGCGGCTTACAAGGCAGGTCAATGTGTGGCCTACGACAGTGTCACCATTGAAGGAGCAACTGCCATGTTCAGCTTGCAGGCTTATCCCAATCCATTTGCAGATAAGCTTAATGTTAACTGGACTGCCGATGCAAGTGAATACGTTGTGTTGGAGTTGGTTGATCAATCTGGAAATGCTGTATCGCGATTGTATGATGGATATGTACAGCGTGGTGAATCATACGAAGTTACCCTGGCCGCTGAACAACTGCGCGATCGCATGTACTTCTATCGCTACCGCAGTACAAGCCGATTGGAGTACGGAAAACTGCTCAAGTATTAAAATTAAAGAAAAATGCATAGCGGGTTTCCGCTATGCATTTAATTGAATCTCTTCACCTTCCTTATTCACAAAGCGGAATTCGGTTAAGCCCATAGAGGTATCTGCCTCCATGTTTACCCACCGCTTGTATTTGAAAAACCATTTCACACGATGCGAAATAATGCCCTTCGTAAAATACGCGTGCAGGTAAGGATGCAAAGCCAACACCAGATTTCGCTCGTTCTGCTTTACCAATAAGTAATCGAGCGTCTTCTCAATCAGATCCGAAACCAAAATAGAAGCAGTAATTTTTCCGGTACCGTTGCAAGCCGGACACGCTTCAAGCGTTGCAATGTTAACCTGTGGACGAACACGCTCGCGTGTAATCTGCATCAACCCGAATTTCGAAAGTGGCAACACAGTTGATTTGGCCTTATCGCTGGCCATCTCATCCTTCATCACCTTATAAATCGTCTTCCGGTTATCGGGGTTCTTCATATCAATGAAGTCGACCACAATGATGCCGCCCATATCGCGCAGGCGTAATTGGCGTGCAATTTCTTTAGCGGCTTCAATGTTAACCGAGATCGCGGTGGTTTCCTGATTTTCTTCGCGGTTAGATTTGTTGCCACTGTTCACATCAATGACGTGCAGCGCTTCTGTGTGCTCGATAATGAGGTACCCTCCACCCCGTAAGCTTACGGTTTGCCCGAATGCGGATTTGATCTGCTTTTCAATTCCGTAGTGCTCAAAAATTTTCGCGCGACCGTTATAGAACTTTACAATCTTCTCCTGCTCCGGTGAAATCGATCGGATGTACGCCTTGGCTTCCTCGTACATCTTCTTGTCGTCAACATGAATGTTGTCGAATGATTCGTTCAGCAGATCGCGCAACAAGGATGAAGTTTTGTTCAGCTCACCAATGATTTTATCATTCGGCTGAGCTTCCGGAAGTCGGACGATGCCATCTTCCCAGGTTTTCACCAGGTTGCGCAAATCGCGGTCGAGTTCGGCCACTTCGGCACCTTCGGCCACGGTGCGAACAATTACACCAAAGTTTTCAGGTTTAATGGATTGAATTAAACGCAACAGGCGTCTGCGTTCTTCGCTGCTGGTTATCTTCTTCGAAACGTTAACCGTTTTTGAAAAAGGTACCAGCACCAGGTAGCGCCCGGCCAATGATAGCTCGCAGGATAATCGCGGCCCTTTTGTAGAGATGGGTTCCTTTACGATTTGTACCGGAATCAGCTGGCCTTTTACCAACTGCTGGCCAATCTTGCCATGTTTGTCGATGTCCGGTTCAAGGGTAAATTTTTCCAGCTTCCCGAAAATCTTTTTGGCCCTGAGCAGTTTCGTAAACTTTTGCAGTGAACTGAACTGTGGGCCCAGGTCGAGGTAATGCAGGAAAGCGTCTTTATCATAACCCACATCAATGAATGCGGCATTCAGGCCCTGTACAACTTTTTTTACAGTGCCCAGATAAATATCACCAACGGTGAATTTGCTTCCTTCCTGTTCCTGGTGAAATTCGACAAGCGTCTTGTCTCTCAGCAGGGCGATACGACATCCGTCTTGAGCGTTACTGATAATTAGTTCGTTACTCAAAACGATAGAATTTAAAATGTTAAAAAATCCGGATGTGTACGGCTCCCGAACAGAAAGCATCTGTCCCCTGATTCATCAGGGGTTACAGATTACTTCTTCTTATGTCTGTTCTTTCTCAAGCGCTTCTTGCGCTTGTGAGTTGCCATTTTGTGCTTCTTTCTTTTCTTTCCGCTTGGCATAAATTTTTGATTTTTTTAGCCCCTCTATCTTCCAGCCAGGGAAGTAAGGGATGGTTTATAATTTATTTTAGGTCTTGCAGATACGAATCCGCTGTTGCCTGAACAGCCGGATCAGCATCCAATTGTTTTACTTTTTCAAACTGCTCGCGTGCCGCCTTCTTGTCTCCTTTATTCTTGTACGCAACACCCAGCAGCAACTGGCCTTGTACATGTTTCGGGTTCACTTCCGTGAGTTCTTTCAGGCGTTCAATGGCCCGATCGTACTGCCCGGATTGAATGGATAACATGCCCAGGTTGAACAAGGCCGACTCATTTTTAGGGTCTTCCGCCAATACCTCGCGCAGCATGGATATGCCCTGCATCGGGTTGGCAGTCGACAAATAGGTCATGGCCATTTTAGACTTTACCTCGAGATTTCCCGGATTGCTCTTCAAAATCATAGAAAAGTATTGCCGGGCTTTTTCGGCCAGTTCTTCTTGTCTTAGCTGATCAAGGGTAAAGGTGTACGCCTGATAGTAGCTATCACCCGCCTTAATCCAGCTTTCCATCGTGTTAAAGAACGTTGCAGCCTCGTTGGCAAACCAGGCCGCACTGTCAAACTTGCCCGCTTCCCAATACAGGTCTGCTAAAGAGTCGGCAAAGATAGCACTTTTTTCACCAGATGAAGCGCCATGCCCTAAGCGCATGCGCGCAATAGCCTGCTGCAAGGTAACGGGGGCAGCGCCATGCGGGTCAACTTGTGGCATAGCCGTTGAATCTGCGGTGGCAAGCTGATCGTCATTCTTCACCACTACCTTGGGTAGCATGAATAAAACCACAACCAGCACAATGCTGACAACAAGTAAAATGATTCGGCTTTTAAGCATAGGGATTACGCCCGGATTGGCGTGTTGATGTCAATACAATCAGGCCTTATCAGCCAATTGTTTCACCTTCTCACTGTTTTTGATTTTGCTAACAAAAATTTTGGCTGGCTTAAAGCTGGGAACAAAGTGCTCATCGATTACCAGTGCGGTGTTGCGTGAAATGTTTCGCGCAATTTTTTTCTTTCTTTTCTTATTAATGAAACTGCCAAAACCACGAATGTATATGTTGTGGCCGCTTGCCATGTTCGTTTTTACCACACTGAAAAAAGCCTCTACTGATGCGGTAACATCTGCTTTATCAACACCAGTTTTATCGGCTATTTCGTTAATGATATCTGCTTTGGTCACGGTTGTATTTGTTTTAAAATTTTAACGGGACGCCAAAGTTAATTTGTGGCCTCAGAATTAAAAATTAATATTGAAAAAATTGATAATCAGGGGGATGGATCATCGGTATTTCTCTAAAATAGTCGCTGAGTGGTATGAAGAAAACAAGCGAATCCTGCCCTGGCGCAACACAAAAGACCCTTATAAGGTATGGCTCTCCGAGATCATTCTGCAACAAACGCGCGTAAGCCAGGGGCTTCCTTATTATAAGAGTTTTGTCAGGGAATTCCCCACCGTACACGATCTGGCATCAGCCCCGGTGCAAAAAGTGCTTCGTCTTTGGCAAGGGCTTGGCTACTACAGCCGCGCACGCAACCTGCATAAGGCAGCCAAAGAGGTAGTAAAAAAATTCAATGGAAAATTTCCTTCCACATTTGTTGCATTGAAACAATTGCCAGGCATTGGCGATTACACCGCAGCGGCCATTGCATCCTTTTCGTTTGGTGAGGCTGTTGCCGTTGTGGATGGTAACGTGTTTCGTGTTTTGTCACGGATATTTGGCGTGGACACGCCCATCAACACACCAGCCGGAAAAAAATATTTTTCCGAACTGGCAAACTCCTTAATTAACAAAAAAGATCCTGCCACTTTTAATCAAGCCATTATGGAGTTTGGTGCGTTGCACTGCACACCAAAAAATCCATCGTGCGATACCTGTGTGTTTCAATCCACTTGCGTGGCGTACAAACATGAATCGCAACAACTGCTTCCGGTTAAGCTGGCAATGAAGAAAAGCAGAAAGCGATACTTTAATTATTATGTAGTTAAATCAAAACAATCTTTGTTGATGCATTCCCGCAACGGCAAAGACATCTGGACGGGGCTTTATGATTTTTATCTGGTTGAAAACACCAGAGCATCCAAACCTGAAAAAGCATTTAATGAAAATGCATTTTTGAAAAGCCTGAAATCAAAAATTGCCTCCACCGAGTTGTCTAAAACGTACAAACACATTCTCAGTCACCAGACCATTTTTGCCCGCTTTACGCTGATCACGCTCAAAAACAAACCCAATACCCTGCCCGAAAACATGCGGTTTTACTCCATTAATAAGGTGGCCGAATTACCTAAACCGGTGCTCATAAGCCGTTTTCTGCAGGATTTCAGCCTTTTATAGTTGCGCCAATCTTGGTACTTTTGTGAAG
The DNA here is from genome assembly GCA_964419145.1 of uncultured Roseivirgaceae bacterium. Classification (GTDB taxonomy): domain Bacteria; phylum Bacteroidota; class Bacteroidia; order Cytophagales; family Cyclobacteriaceae; genus UBA2336. Next base: position 514,401 of record CAYQOM010000001.1, read on the forward strand.
GTTAAGGGTCATTGCACTGGCATTACATCACCGCTTCTGCAATGACTTCTTTCATTACAGGACTTTAATAAAGTGAATAAAAAATGTCGGGCGTAAACAAAGTAATTCTTATTGGCCGCTTAGGTCGCGATCCTGAAATCAGAAACCTGGAGAGCGGTGTTGCGGTAGCCAACTTCACCATGGCCACTTCTGAAACCTATCGCGACAGAACCACCAATGAAAAAAAGGAAGTTACTGAGTGGCACAACATTGTGTTGTGGCGCGGCCTGGCTGAAATCGCTCAAAAATATTTACATAAAGGCGACATGGTGTACATTGAAGGAAAACTCCGTACCCGTTCATGGGAAAAAGAAGGGGTTACCCGTTACACCACTGAAATAGTTGCCGATAACATGACGATGCTTTCTCCGAAAGGATCAGGTGGTGGTTCGGGCAATGACTCCGGATATGCATCGGCCAATAAGGGAAGTGGCCCTGAAAACCTGCCTGCTGAAACAGGTGGTTCTGACGATCTGCCCTTCTGATGTTTCACTAAAGCTATACCTGCTTGGACGAGCCTCCCAGTTACGCGTTACTTCAACTTTTCTCCGGCATCGGCCCGATGCACCTGATCAGCTTTGCTGTGATCGCGGTGTTGTTGATTTTTTCCGGTTTAATCTCCGGATCAGAAGTAGCATTCTTTTCACTCAAACCCGAAGACCTTGAACGTTGCCGCAACAGTCGCGAAAAAAGTGATAAGACCATTATTGAATTATTAAGCAAGCCCCGATTATTACTCGCCACCATCCTCATCATGAACAACACGGTGAATGTAGGTGTGGTGACCATTTCCACTTTTTTGATGTGGGAACTTTCCGGCACCAGGCGACCAGAAGAATTGATTGTGGGTGTGGTTACGTTTGTGATCACCTTCTTCCTTACTTTTTTCGGAGAAATTGTTCCCAAGGTTTATGCAACCAAGAACAACCTTTCGTTTGCGCAACGCATGAGTCGTGTTTGGGTTATTCTTCAAACACTTTGCAGACCGGTGTCCTTTCCGTTAATGAAAATGACGAGCGTGGTTGAAAAGCGCATTGAGAAAAAAGGATATCAAACTACCGTTGAAGAATTAAATCAGGCGTTGGAGTTGGCCACCAGCACCGATGAAACGACCGATGAAGAAAAAGAAATTTTACGTGGCATTGTAAACTTTGGTACACTCAGTGTAAAGCAGGTGATGCGCTCGCGTGTCGATATATCGGCTGTTGATATAGACCTCACGTTTTATGAGTTGATGGATTTTATTAATAAATCTGGCTTCTCGCGTCTGCCTGTTTATCGTGAATCGTTGGATAAGATTGAAGGGTTGCTCTATATTAAAGACCTGCTGCCCTACATCGATCAGGGTGAATCATTCGGATGGCAAAAACTTTTGAGAACGCCCTTCTTCATTCCAGAAACCAAAAAGGTTGATTCACTGCTAAAGGATTTTCAGGAAAAACGGGTGCACATTGCTGTAGTGGTGGATGAATATGGTGGAACAGCCGGCCTCATTACGCTGGAGGATGTGATTGAAGAAATTATTGGTGAGATCAATGATGAATTTGATGAAGCGCGTTTAGCGTATCAGAAAATTGATGCGAATACGTTTACCTTTGAAGGAAAAATATCGCTTCATGATTTTTGCAAGGCGTTGGATATTGAAACCAATACCTTTGATGAAGTGAAGGGCGAGAGTGAATCACTGGGAGGCGTTATTCTAGAAATCAACAAAGGCTTCCCGAAAGCCGGAGATCAAATAAACTACCAACAGTTTACGTTTACCATTGAAGCGGTGGATAAAAGGCGGATTAAACGTGTAAAAGTTCAGGTGCATGAAGAGGAAAAACATTAACAAGTGTGCGGTGGACAGTCTCCGGTTGGTAGTGAAAACTCACCACTGCCTACTGCTTGCTGCTTATTGCCTACTTTTTTTATTTGTCGCTTGCCAGCGCGATTACTTGCCAAAACCGGTAGGCTACAACCGACTTGTTTTGCCTGAACCTGAATATCAACCGCTACCCGATTCGTTGCCCTATACGTTTGAGTACTCCAAACACGCAAAGGTTCTACCCGATACGGCAGGGTTTAGTGAACAATATTGGATTGAAATCTACTATCCGCAACTACAATCGAACGTGCACATTACATACAAAAAAATTTACAGCAACGAACAATTGCTTAAAGAGTTTATGAATGATGCCTACACCCTTACCGCCAAGCATCAAATAAAAGCATACGCGATTGACGAAGTGATCGCCCAAACCTATTCAGGCCGAACCGCCATCATTGCCGAACTTGAAGGCGATGTACCCAGCCAGATGCAGTTCACCATTACCGACTCCACCAAAAATTTTCTTCGTGGGGCGCTTTACTTCAACAGCAAGGTGCACAACGACTCATTGAAGCCCGCCATCGAGTACATGAAGAAAGACATCATGCACATGATTAATACGTTTGACTGGAAACCGGTTAAGGATTAATCCTTTTTGTATTCCAGAATATCTGCCGGTTGGCAATCCAGCTCCTTACAAATAGCCTCCAGCGTTGAAAACCTGATGGCCCTGGCTTTACCGGTTTTAAGAATGGAAAGATTAGCCAATGAAATACCGATGCGCTCAGCCAATTCTTTCGACTGCATCTTGCGTTTCGCCAGCATCACATCGAGGTTTACAATTATGGGCATAATCAAATTACAAGTTCAGATTCCTGTTGCAACGAAATTCCGCGATTGTAAATCATTGCGCCAATAATGACCATAACACCAAGTCCAACTTTATAATAATCTCCAGGAAAATCATATTGAAACTGCCCTTCAGTCAAATCATGAACCAATCTGTTCAAGATAAGGTGATCTCTGTTAAAACGGATAAAATCCCAGGCAATCAAAACGATACCGATTATTATAAGACGTTTATGATTAGCTAAGTGATACGGTCTATCCAGCGAAAGATCGTGAATAAACCGAAACAGTAAATATGTGACAAGTGTGAAGCAGAAGAGATTAATAACAGACAGTTCTACACTTCCGAAATCAAATAAAGGCACAATGAAGCGACTAACATATGGGAGTTCCGTACGAAGCTCAGCGTGTTGTGGCCTTGAGAATAATGCATATGTTTCTGCCTCCTGAAGCAAAGAGTCCGAAGCAGCATCTCTAATTTTCACTACAGGCAATCTTGCCTCCTCAGCTTTAAAGCCGCCCTGTACACCTTTTACCATCAGGCTTCCTGTTAACAAAACAGTAATAAGCAAGGAAGACAAACCATTCATTACTAAGATAATTTTCAGAATCAAAAACCATTGAGGTGATACTCTTTGCTTGAATTTCATAACTGGTCAGATTGTAAGTTCATTTTCATTTCTCAGTGTGATACCTGAGCGAAAAACTTCGGCTAGAATTAATACAAGTACCCCGGCAATAATCCAGGTAGAGAAAAATTGAAACGGAACTCCGAGAGAAAGTTGATCGTAACTCCTTTTAAAGAACTCCACTTCTACATAAGCGGGTAAATTTCTGAGCATAATAGTTTTACCCAGCCAGCTCAGTGGCTCAATTAAAAGCAGCATGATACCCAGCATACGCAAGCGAAAAACATTTGCATCAACAAAAGGTGTTTTATACTGTGCCGAAAGAACAATTTTTCTCACCACAAAAAGCATGACTAAATAATAACCTACTGACAGAACACCAGCGCTCATTAAAAATATCCGTACAGCAGAATTTGTTGTATTGAAGTTTACAGACAGGCTATTCGTAACCAGTAACGGATTATCGATTTGCGCATCAACTGCTTTAACAACCGCCTCGGTTTCATCAATTTTGAAATAAGTGCCCGTCCTAAACTGAACAAAGAAGTTTTCTTCTGGTCGCCCGGATATCTCCTTCCAGAGAAAAAAACCTGCTATCAAAACTGTTATCAGGATGGTGCCAAAAAAGAATATATTGACTACCCAAACGAGGATTTTACTGGTTAATGTTCTCATAACCGCTACTTGTTTATATAACGAAATAAGAAAAATATTTATTGATAAACAATAAATTTTAGACATTTATCAATACTCCCCTATGCTAACCTCCAAACACGCCAAATTCACGCTGCCCCCGCAACTCACCTACCTGAACTGCGCCTACATGGCGCCCTTGTTAAAAAATGTTGAAAAGGTGGGCGTAAGTGCCGTGCGAAAAAAGCGAAACCCGGTGAACATCACGCAACCGGATTTCTTCACCGAAACCGAACTGCTGCGCAGCGAATACGCAAAACTTATTAACGCTCCCGATCCTAAACGAATCGTTATCATTCCATCTGTATCGTATGGAATGGCCAACGTGGTGCGCAACCTGGATATTAAAAAAGGACAACACATTATTGTGGCAACGGAACAATTTCCGAGCAATGTGTATCCGTGGCAACGCTTGTGTGAGGACGCAGGTGCGCAAGTCATTTCTGTGGCTCCACCCGATAATTATTCAAACCGGGGCAAACGCTGGAATGAAAAAATTCTGGAAAGCATAAACGAAAGCACAAAAGCCGTGACCATCGGGCAGGTGCATTGGGCAGATGGAACACGCTTCGACTTGGAAGCAATTCGTAAACGCACCCGCGAAGTTGGCGCGTTGCTCGTTATTGATGGCACCCAATCCGTTGGCGCCCTTCCGTTCGATGTGCAGCACATTCAACCCGATGCGCTCATCTGTGCCGGATACAAATGGCTGCTCGGTCCGTATTCCATCGGGTTGGCCTACTATGGCTCATACTTCGATAACGGAAAGCCGGTTGAAGAAAATTGGATTAACCGGCTAAACAGTGAAGATTTTGCAGGACTTGTCAACTATCAAAGTCAATACCAACCGGGCGCGCTGCGTTATGAAGTAGGTGAACACAGTAATTTCATTCTGGTACCCATGCTATTGAAAGCCATTCAGCAACTAAATAACTGGGGCCCCGACCGCATTCAGGAATACTGTCAGCATATCGGACAGCCGGTATTGCAAAAGCTTACCGAGAAAGGATTTATCATTGAAGATGAAGCCTGGCGTAGTGCGCACCTGTTTGGTGTTCGATTGCCGGGAAATATGAATATGGACGATGTGAAAAAATCACTTTTGAAACACAACGTTTATGTTTCGTTCAGGGGAAATGCCATCCGTATAGCACCTAACGTTTACAACACGGAGAAGGATTTTGAAAAATTGTACAAAGCACTGACGAAAGCGTTGTAATCTTAAGATTGTGGTGACACAAACCCTGGTTTTAAATCCGGTTTAGCGTTCAATTTTTCCGGTTCGGTTAGTTGTTCACATCCATACTGGTGATTTTAGTAATTTCAATAAAAAATTTCTTATGCGCCTCCTCATACTCTGCCTCACCCTGATCAGTACCCTGTCGTGGGCACAGGAGAAACAATACACGTTTGTGTTTCTCAATCCCCGTAAGGATAAACCCGAGCTACCCAAAGAAGAACTCGACAAACTCATGGAAGGTCATATGGCCAATATGGGACGGCTTGCCGCAGAAGGAAAGCTTATTGCTGCCGGACCTTTTGATGGTGGCGGTGGCATCTTTGTTCTCAATACGACTTCAATAGATGAGGCAAATTCCTGGCTTAGCACCGATCCGGGTATTCAGGCAAATCGATGGCGGGTTGAGGTGCTACCTTATACCGGTTCAGCCTGTCCGGTAAAAGAACCGTATGAAATGGTGAACTATACGTTCATTCGCTTTAAATCAAACATTCACAAAGAAACCGTTGGTGATTATGCCACGCTGCTAAAAAAGCATGAGGAGTATATGAAGCAGTTAACGGCAAACAGTCAGGTTATTACCCGCGGATCATTTGGCGATCAGGAAGGAAGTATTCTTGTGCTCAATGGTGAAGTGCAGGCTGAAACGCTTGAAAATGATCCGGCAGTGAAAGGTGGAACCATGTTGTTTGAACTAAAGAAATTGTGGATTGCCAAAGGATCGTTTTGTGAGTAGACCTATTGCAATGGAAACGATCTGAACTTCTCCCACACCTGTCCGTTGTGTTTTAACAATACAAATTCATTCACGATAAAATTTCCTTCGAACAGTTTGTCCTTGAATTCATTCCAGGCTTTATAGAAATCGGTTTTTTTCAAATCGCGAAAAGCAACTGTAAGGTGTGGATGATAGGCATACTCTTTAAAGGTGGCGTTAAACAAGTTCAGCTTTACTTTACAAAAGCGCTTTAGTTCTTGTTGCAAAATCAAAAGCGGTTCTGATTTTTCAACGGCTATAAAAATTACTCGCGGCTCAAAGCAATCGAAATTTTTTAGTCGTAATTCAAAAGGTTTTACCGGGCAGTTGGCAACAAATTCACTCAGCAGACCAATTAACTTTTCTTCCTTTTGTTCCTCCCATTTAAAAGGCATGTGCAGCGTGATGTGCGGTGGAGATTTTAACGCACCTTTGCTTCCATATTGTTCATAAACATATTGCTTGATTTCCAGCACCGCTTCATAAAGCGGTGATGGTGGCACAATGCCTATAAAGTATAATTTCCTTCTATCTTCTTTCTTTTCCGGCATTGTAAAGTATGCGTTATGGCATCAGAAGTAAAGATAGGTTTTGGTAACTTATAGGTGAAAATCGCATCGCTATGAAAAAGTTGTTTTGCCTCTTTGTCTTACTGACCGTTCATCTGCACGTTGTATTTGCACAGCAGTGGGTTGACTCCCGCGACAGGGAGTTGGTCATCACCGGAGTAAATGTTGTTCCGATGGATGAGGAACGTGTGCTCACCAATCAAACCGTGCTGATTAAAGATGGAAAAATTGCTGCCCTAGGAAACAAAGTAAAGTTTTCCAAAAATGCCCTGATCATTGATGGCAAAGGAAAATACCTGATGCCGGGCCTGGCGGAAATGCACGCACATGTTCCACCCATTGATGATCTCGAACCCATGAAGGAGGTGCTCTTCCTTTTTGCGGCTAATGGCATCACCACCATTCGCGGCATGTTGGGGCACGCCAAACATCTTGAGTTGCGATCCATGATCAACCGTGGCGAAATAAACGGACCCACATTTTATACCACAGGCCCATCGTTCAATGGCATCAGTGTAAAATCAGCAGAAGCTGGCGCTGACATGGTGCGCAAACAAAAAGAAGCAGGTTATGATTTTCTCAAACTTCATCCCGGGCTAACTAAAGAAACTTTTGGTGCGATCTCCTCCACAGCAAACGAAGTGGGTATTCCATTTGCCGGCCATGTTTCATTTGGCGTGGGCGTTTGGCGTGCCATTGATGCGGGCTATTCTTCTATTGATCATCTTGATGGTTTTGTGGAAGCATTGGTTCCGGGCATCGATTCACTTACCGAACAACAAGCCGGTTTATTCGGCATGTTTGTGGGCCATCGGGCAGATGAATCGGGCATTCCAAAACTGATGCGCGCACTTAAAGAAAAAAATATTTGGGTGGTGCCCACGCAATCACTGGCTGAGCGCTGGTTTCTCGCTTCTTATGATCCTGAATTATTCCGCAACGATCCCGACAGCAAATACATGAATCCAAAAACGGTGGATCAGTGGATTCAAAGCAAAAAAAATCTGGTGATTAACCCGAACTATATTCCGGCTAACGTTGAAAAGTTCGTGGCGCTCAGGAGAAAATTAATAAAAGAATGTCAACAGGCTGGAGTTGGTTTATTACTCGGTTGTGATGCGCCACAGGTATTTAATGTACCCGGTTTTTCTACGCATCATGAATTGGCCTATTTGGTCAACTGCGGACTAACACCTTATGAAGCGTTACGCACAGGTACCGTGAATGTAGCAAAGTACCTGAAGCTGCCTGACACCGGGGTGGTACGTTCAGGAGCTAAAGCCGATTTGATTTTGCTGAATGGTAATCCATTGGCTGATATTTCGAATACCAAAAAAATTGAAGGTGTGGTGCTTAATGGAAAGTGGCTATCTAAAAGTGAGCGGGATGCCGGGTTGAAAAAACTTGAAAGATGATATATCCTTTGATTGACAAGTACAATTTATGTAAACCGATCAAGAATATTTTCTACTTGCTGCAAATACCCGCCCCCAAACAAATTTACGTGTACCAATAACGGGTATAGGTTGTACAGGTCGGTGCGGGAATTAAACCCCGGGATAAGGGGAAAGGCATTGCGATACGCCAAATAAAATTCCTCTTCAAACCCGCCAAACAATTGCGTAAAGGCCAGTTCGGCTTCGCGATGTCCGTAATACACAGCAGGATCAATGAGTGTTGGTTCACCCATTTCATTTACCATCACATTTCCGCTCCATAAATCACCATGAAGTAAGGCAGGCATTTCTTGTGGAAGTAAACCTGGAAGTCTTTGGTACAACGCATCAAATCGCTTTCGAATGTCTGATGTGATTTTTCCGCTTCGTTCAGCTAAAGATAGCTGTGCTTCCAATCGGTGTTGAACAAAAAAATCAATCCAATTTTCAGTCAATGCATTTCGCTGAATCAGCGACCCGATGTAATTGTCATGATCCAAACCAAAATGTGTAAGGGTATTTCGATGCAGGTCTGCCAATTGCTCACCCAACAGCGACCAGTAATTTTTAGCGCGCCTGTCAGACTTTACAAACGACAGGATGATAAACTGAAGATTAGCCGCCTCACCAACGTGAATAACTTTCGGAACATTAATACAGTTTGCTGACTTCAACAACGTCAATCCCCTACTCTCTTTCTCAAACATATGTGGATAACGCTGCCGATCATTCCACTTTAAAAAGTAACTGCCTTCCGTGGTCACCAATTCACCCCCATGATTGATACACCCACCCGATGCCGGGTGAAAGGCCTTAACCGACCAGGAAAGGTTTTCGCTGATGTGCGTTTGGAGCGCTCTGGGAAGCTCAATCATCTAAACAAAGATGAAGAAAAATAGTACTGCTGACACAAGGCTGACAGTTTTGAATTATACTTTTGAGTACCTTCATAAAATACAAACCAAAATGAAACATAGATCACATAGTTTAAAATAACACTTATCTGAGTATCCGTAAAGAGTCCTAAACTAATAAGTTAACGTCATTGCGAGGGAGGCACGACCGAAGCAATCTCATTTTTTAATTTAAAATTGGGATTGCTTCGCTACCGCTCGCAATGACGGGGTGTTTAGTACTTGAAGCGGATACTCATATAAAACTTATGTTTCCCATGAGTATGTCGCTCAAAAAAAATGAAACCCACCAAAAAATCCGTTGATGAAATTATTGCCGACCTGCCCAAACACGAACAGGTAGTGGTGAAACGATTGCGGGCTTTAATTTTGGAATGCCTGCCAAAGGCCACCGAAAAAAATAATTACGGAGTTCCCTTCTACACGCGCAACCGCATGATCTGTTTCATCTGGCCGCCCAGCATTTATTGGGGGCCGAAGAGAAGTGATTATCAACAAAAGGGTGTTACGCTCGGTTTCTGCCAGGGTAACTTGTTTGCCAATGAAGATGGTGCCTTATTGGCCGAAGGTCGTAAGCAGGTTTATTGCATGTATTTCAAGCACGTTGACGAAATCAATGAAGAACAAATTCGTGCGCTGTTGTTCGAAGCTGATCTGATTGATCAGCAGTTTAGGAAAAACAAAAGGTCAGTGAAGAAAAGCTAACCACAAAGCCACACAAAGAAGGCACAAAGGGCACAAAGAAAAATTTCAGTACTACTCTTAGTGAACTTTGTGCAGCCTTAGTGACCTTTGTGGTTTTGCATTTTAAACGTTAAAATGAAACATTAACCTTCACCCCGCCATAAAAACTTCTTCCGGCTGCCACATTGTAATACCTCCCTCCCGCGGCATTCAAGTCGTTGCCTAAACTGTATCGCTCGTCCAGTAAATTTTCTCCACCTAAATAAACTTCAAAGCGTTTGTGCTGATAACCTGCCCGCGCACCAACAAGATAATAGCTGTCGGCATAGATAGTGTTGGCATCATTTAACGGCAAAGCATCGGTATACAAATTTGTAAGCCGCACGTAAATGCCCGACCGCAACGTAACATCAACACCCGCACTCCACACAAACCCGGGTGTGCCCGTTAATTCGTTTCCGGAAAAATCATCTTCATCTTTGATGTAATCTTTAAAGCGATAGCGATTCAGTGAATAGTTCAACCAAAAATTTATACCCTTAATAAAATTTGTTTCGCTTAAAGCAACAGCATACTGAAGCGCCAATTCAATTCCCTTCTGATCCGTCTTGCCTGCATTCACAAAAAATTCTGCTCCGTCTTCATCGCGCCTGATCACAATGGTTTCGCGTAAATTAAAATCGTAGGCCGTAGCCTCTATGCGTAAACGATTTTCTAACAACTTCAACCGTAAACCCAACTCATAATTGATGCCGCGTTCAGGTTCAAGCTCACGATTGAAAATTCCATTTGATGCATTTATCTCCGCGAGCGTGGGTGGTGAAAATCCGCTGCTTACGCTTCCAAAAATTCCCAACTGGTTTGTTGGCTTAACCAACATCGCCACACGCGGCATGAATACCGGATCATAATTCAATTGCTCGGGTACACTTCCCACATCCGACAAGCGATGAAACTTCAACCGCTGCGCGTTGTAACTCAACCCGGTGGTGAGGTTAACTTTTTTCCAGCGCAATTCAGCCTGACCAAAAACGCTGTACTGCAAAACCGATGCTTCATCATCGGCTAATAACAATCCCTCCGCTCCGTTTATATTTTCGTACGACTTGGTCGGTAAAAATCCCCATTGAAATTCGCCTCCGCCCAATGCCGTTAGTTGCATATCGTTAACCTGATGATTGAAAACCGTTACCGAACGTGCACCCAAATTTTGTTCGTTGCGATGATCGAAATTTCGAATGGCTGCATTTTCAAATTTTACCAGGTTGCCATACACGCCTGTTTTGTTCTGTAATTTTTTTGAAAACCGATACTCATGACTCACGCCTGTATAAAACGACTGTAAATGAACCCGCGCATTCTGCTGAACCGCTCCGGGAAACATCGCTGTTGCCGGTCGCGCCTGGCGCGGGTTATCCTTGAATTCATTCAACGTTAACCCACCCGGAGTTTCATAAAACAAATCGCTGTAAAAGATGAACGTCTTCAAACTTTGATCTTCCGAAAGATCAACCTGAAAGGCGTGGTTCACCACATCACGCGACATGCGTGTGTGATCGCGATAGCCATCGGCCTGGTGGTGCAACACCTGCGTATGCTGACTGAATTTTTCTTTTCCGGTCTCAAATGAAAATGAATACAACTCATTGCCGAATGAGCCCAGCTGCAATCCCGCATGGAGTGCATTACCGATTTTTGGTTTGATGCTCTCCAACAACAACACACCGCCCGTGCCAGCTCCGTACAAACTTGAGCCCGGTCCTTTAATAATTTCCATGGAGCCGATCATGGCCGGATCGAGTTGGTTGAAGTATGTGTTGCCTCCCGGATCGGTAAGCGGCAACTCATTCCAATATACTTTTACATTGCGCACACCAAACGGAGAACGCAGCGTGCTGCCACGAACAGAAATGCGATAACTGCCGGGCGAACGTTCTTCCAACCTGGCACCCGGAATGGTATTCACCGCCTGCACAAACGTACCCGCAGCAAAACGTTGCAAGTCAACCGGAGTGATCTTGTTCACAGTGGCCGGCACATCATCCAACGAGCGGTTGTAGGCATACGCCCGCACCACCACTTCATTGAGTTCGCGAACCGAATCGGCTACTTGCGCGTGCAAAACAACACCCGAAAACAAGGTGAAGGTTATAATCAGCAACCGGTTCATGATGATGCTACTCGCCCACACAGCCAAACAACATTTTACAATTGTGGATAATCGCCCAATAACCTGTAATACAAGCAAATACACAAGATTTATCGGGGTATTTTCATAAAAAATGCCGATCTTCGCGGCCATCGAACTTATTCCCCCCTGGATAGGTTATAAAAGTGTCTTTTTGAGCTAAAAACAAATAATCAACATAAAAAATGGGAAGACCTCCAATACTGCCAAAGAAGAAAAAAGACGGATTTTACATTGAAATTCGTAATAAAGGATCAAAATCATCCGGAACAATCATTATCCGCGATACGCGTGAAGCCATGATGCAGGCCGCACGTATGTATGAAATCAGCAAAGACGTTACCATCCTTGGTGAGCACCGCGATGGCAAGCGCGTAGAAGAATCCAAAAAGAAAAGTTCTGCAAAAGTAAAGTAAGGGGCAGCAGCCCCTTTTTTCTTGCTGAATCCTTTCAAGAAAAACCATGCGCTTCATTTTCTGGCTTTTCCTGTCAATCGGATTTGCTGCCTCTGCACAGCAAAAAGACCGGCCCTATGTCATCCTCATTTCGTTTGATGGCTTCCGTAACGATTACGTTACCAAATACAACCTGCCCAATTTTAAGCAGTTCATTAAAAATGGTGCCGCTGCCGAAGGATTGATTCCATCTTTCCCCAGTAAAACCTTTCCGAACCACTACACACTTGTTACCGGGTTATACCCCGGACATCATGGTTTGGTCGACAATTATTTTTACGACAAGGAACTTGCGCTCGCCTACACCATGCGCAACCGCAATATGGTGGAGAACCCGAAATTTTACGGAGGCACACCGCTGTGGCAACTGGCGCAACAACAAGGTTTAAAATCTGCTTCGTGCTTTTGGGTTGGATCGGAAGCGCCCGTGCAGGGTGAGTTCCCCACGTACTACTACAAGTACAACGAAAGCATGCCTAATAAAAAACGCATCGATCAGGTAACGGATTGGTTGAAGTTGCCGAAGAAGCAAAGGCCGCAGTTTATCTCGTTGTATTTTTCACTGGTGGATTCGGAAGGACATAGCACCGGACCAAACTCGGAAGAACTAAAGAACACCACGCTTGAAGCTGATAGCCTGTTGGGTTACCTGATGCAAGGATTAAAAAAAATCAAACTTCCGGTAAACGTTATCCTGGTCTCCGATCATGGCATGTATGAGCTGGAGCAGAAAGAAGAAACCTACATTACGCTAAGCAAAATTTTAAACCTGGCCGACACTACAGTGCGCATCGTGAATGGCGGCACACAGGCACATTTGTATACCAACAACGTTGACTCCCTTTACAATGCCTTGAAAGCGGTTGAAGAAAACTTTGAAGTGTACAAGCGCGAAGATTTTCCTACGCGATGGAACTACAACCACCCGCGCGTGGGCGATGTAATGATTGTTGCCAACCCCGGCCATTACATTCAGATAAACAGCCGCAACTTTGGGCGTTTGCAATCACCGGTGTTTGGTGTGCACGGCTACGACCCCGATGAAGTGCCTGAGATGAAAGGAATTTTTTACGCGAATGGCCCAAACATAAAAGCTGGCACAACCTTACCCGCTTTTAAAAATGTGCACGTGTATCCGTTTGTTGCTCTACTGTTGAGGTTAACGCCACCCCAAACGGATGGCGATGTAAACTTGCTGAAACCGGTTTGCAAAAAATAGATCACGTGCGTTACGCCTTGAACCTTGTCCAGGAGAGTTCAATGTAAATTTCATTTTCGCCTTGCTTCATTTCAGGTGTTCGAAACAGTAGCTGATCTTCCGTGAGTTTAACATAGCGAAAGTGTTCCTTGTTGGTCCAGTTTGGCAATAGCGAAACGAGTACATGTACAATTACCTTATCTCCTTCAAGTTTCCAGGTGCCCGAGTAGGACATATATGATTCAGCGAGTTTCGATTTTTGCTGTTCCGTTGCCAACTGAATACTTTCAACGGGCAAGTTCTCTCGGTTGCCCGACATTATCGCCACCGTCATAACATGGTCCGCGCTGAAAATTAATGTTCCGATTGGCGATTCTCCGTATGGAGAAGATGCTTTACCCATTGTTTTGTTTATCAACACAAAACGTTGAAGCTGCCAGGTACCAATAAGTTTTTCTTCAATCATCTATACCATGGATTAAAGGGACGCTATTTCAAAAAATATATCACAAAGCTCAGCCGGTTTGCTAAAGAAGGGTGAGTGGCTGGTGTCCATGCTGTATACGCGCTCACACGGTGTTTCCGTATACATTTTTTGTTGTATAAACGGAGTAACCGCTTTGTCTTGTGTGCACGCAATGTAAAATCTTCTAACCCGCCCAAAATTATCCTCTGTTAGTTGCAATGGGGTTATACCGGTTTGCACACTTTCATGACTGAGTATTACACGAGCCATTTGGTAAATTTCATCCTCACAATCGTGATACAATCCTTCTTTATAAATCTCCGGTTGCAGGGTGTGTGAGTTTGTTTCGGGAAACCGAGTTACATAGGGTTTTAATACACCTTGAACATCCAGGGCGGAGTATTCGGCTTGTGTTTTTCCATTCGGAATAAGGTAAGCCGCGAGGTAGATAAGCTTTTCAATTTTTTGAGGCCGGAGCTCAGCCACTTGCGAAATGACAATTCCATTTTTACTGTGGCCAACCAAAATTACTTGCTCCTCATGCGCATCAATAATATCGCAGATTTTTTCCACCGACAGCTGCAACGTAACATCCTTGATCGGAGTTTTATCTCTGCCCATTCCGGGCAGGTCAACCGCAATGGCTTTATGTCCATGTTGCTCCAATATGGGCACCACCTTATGCCAGTTCCAGGCACTGTGCCACGAACCATGAATTAAAATGAATGTTTTCATACGCGTTGTTCAAATTCCATGGCAAAGATCACCGGTGCTGAAGCAGAAAAGAACCTGAAACTTGCTGTTTTACAAAGACTACTTGGTTTAAGCTGTTGTTATGCCCAAATTTGATCATGCAGAAAACAATCACACCCATAGTTTCAGCTTTTCTGTTTTTGTTTTCAGTTGTATTGGGTTGTGCCCAACAAGTGGCCGACACGCTATATAATCCCATCATTTCAAATCCTGCCTATGCAAACGCACAAGGCCCCGTTGTGTTGATTGATGAGGCCCATGGAAATTTCCATACGTTGAGTGGAAGGTTTAAACCCTTTGCCCGGCTTCTTGAAAAAGATGGTTACGTTGTCAGGACTTCTGAGGAGCCGTTTACAAAGAATCAGTTGAACGCAGGAAGAATTCTTGTTATCGCAAACGCATTGCATCCGGATAATCAACAACAATGGACACTGCCCACGCCATCGGCCTTTACAGAAACTGAAATTGACGTTGTAAACAATTGGGTAAAAGAAGGTGGTAGTCTTTTTTTGATTGCCGACCACATGCCGTTTCCGGGTGCTGCAGAAGCATTGGCCGCATCGTTCGGGTTTAAATTTTACAATGGCTTTGCCATGAAGAAGGGCGGAGGAAAAGATATTTTTTCTATTGGAAAAGGATTGACCGAAAGCGTGATCACAAATGGAAGAGACAACAAGGAGGTTGTTACCTCACTGCAAAGTTTTACCGGGCAGGCTTTTGAAATACCCGATGGTGCCCACGCCATTATCACACTGAATTCAACGTACCGGATGCTGATGCCCCAAACTGCCTGGGAGTTTACTAAAGACACACCAACTATCCCGGCTGAAAACCTTGTACAGGGAGCGTACATGAACTATGGAAAAGGCCGGGTTGTCATTTTTGGTGAGGCGGCCATGTTTACCGCGCAACGGCAGGGGAAAAACAAAGCAGGGATGAATCAGGAAAGTGCATCTCAAAATTTTCAGTTCCTGCTAAACGTTATGCATTGGCTTGACGGCATTCTTGATTGATGGCTCGCAGCGATCCGTTCGCTACGCACCCCTGAGTATCTTCTCCATCTTTCTCCCCTTCGCCAACTCATCCACCAGTTTATCTAAATACCTCACTTTTTGCGTGAGCGGGTTTTCAATTTCCTCCACCCGATAACCACAGATGACACCTGTAATGAGATGCGCATTGGGGTTTAGTTTTGCTTGTTGAAAGAAGGCTTCAAACGTTACCTGCTTTTCTATCAACTCCTGCAGTTTCTTGCTATCAAAACCCGTTAGCCACGCTATTACCTCGTGTAGCTCTTCTTTCGTTCTGCCTTTGCGCTCCACTTTGGTAACATAGTGCGGGTATACGGAAGCGAACGTCATGGTAGCGATACGTTCATGGTGTGAGGCGGTGGCTTTCATGGTTTGAGTCTTTATTTTTTGACCATAGACTAGTTCTCTTTTTGCTAACGATGTTTTGCATCATGACAAGCATCACAAATAGAAACAAGCCATATAATCGGCTCCTTGCCGATGTTATGCTTTGCGTATTTTTTGTGATGAACTTGTGTGGCATATCCACCACAATATACACAACGCCAATTATCTCGCTTTAGCACAACATATCGTTTCCTTTTCCATTCATCCGATTTTAGATATACGCTTCTGTAATAACTGCGTCTCCGTCTACGGTTGATCTCAAAAAGCAAACGTTTAAACGCAATTAAAGCTACTGCGACAAGTAGTAAAATTAAAATCTGAGAATTCACGTAGTCTAACGATGTTGATTTTCTCGCTACTATTAAAGATGCTCACATCTTTCAAAGTCTTCCGTAAACAATCTTTATGTCACTGTCAAGAATCACCTTAAGGTCATTCAAAAAATCAGTTTTTAAGCTTGGCCAGTTCCAGAACACGAGTCCGAATTCACCAAAGCCCCAGGTTGGTCTAAAGTGGTACGCTGTTATGCTTGATTCCCTATTGCATTGATTGCACTTCAATTTACCATTTTCTCCGCTATGCCACGAGTCTATAGCCTCACCCCATTCAGCTTCTATATTATTGGCTCCGCAATGTGGACAATTAACCTCATCAATTCCATTCTGTCCATTATCAAATACGTGTCTCTCTTCAACTACTTCAAGTCCATTAATTCTTAAGGCCAGTAATTCAAAGGTCTCATCACTGATTATCCTCTTGTAGTTTGGCCCTGGAGCGTATCCACCCCTTTGACCCATGACGCAATTGATCTTTTCGCTTGAAATGAATTTCTTTTCCATAAGCCAGTCTATTGCCCTTTTTGAAAGTTCAGTGACTTGCTCGGCTGTCACATTAGTGGGTATAATTGATATAAAGGTATCACTCACTTTCTAAAACTGATTGTAAAGTAATTGTAATTAGATCCTTTCTATTCAAAAGTAGATTTAGTCCATGCTTCGATCATTCTTTTTCCCTGTCTTTCATCAACATACATGATGTTAACTGAAAACTCCCTATCGTCAAATAATCTGCTGTACATTAATGAATGCATCGTCATTCCGTTTGGAAAGTAAATTTTCATTTTAAAGGTCTGAAAATCCAAATTATTTCATCGCAGAGTCTCCCACAGGGGACTCTGCGAACGGCTCATTCAAATTTACATCTTTTAATTTTGCATAACTCACAACTTCATATCCACCCTGCTCACCGAACATATAGAATTTGGCTGAACTGTGTGGATAATCCCACGGCTGCTCTGCCAGATTCCATTTTCCCCGGCACGGGTTTTCATGAATATAATTCAGCTTCTGTTCTGTAAAATCATCCGCGTGACACACTTTCCAATCAAATGAGGGTTCGAACACCTCGTGAAGTTTGCCTCGCTTACGATCAGTGTTGTTAACATACGATTCCAATTCAAGAAGCAGGTTCTTCTCTCCGCTGATCTTCAGTCGTTCGATAAGTTCATAGGCCATAAACCGCTTTCCATTGCCAACAATCGCGTTGATGGATTTTCCTGAATTACGAAATCCGATTAATGCGTGAAGGTGGTTGGGCATAATTACATAACCCAAAATAAAATGTCCTTTGCTCTTCAGGTAATCAAACCATTTGTAAACAACCGCATAACCATCAGCAATGGAGAAGAGGTGATGCCAACCCCGGCAGGTTATTGTAATGAAATACAGGCCACTGTTTTCGTTTATCTGTTTACGTACACTCATGTGATAATAAAAATAACTCTTTATTTATAGGATTGGTGCCCGTGTAGCGCAGAGTCCCTGCGGAGACTCTGCGAAGAATGAGGGTGTAGAATTATCGATAAGCAAAAAATTAGAATGAATGGTTTCATGGTGGTTATTAGTTATCACTTGAACATGGGCCGCTATTACCAACCGTTATGGAGTATGACTTTGTATACGAATTATCAGACGAATTGTTGAACTGTGTTATGCCCTTCGAAATCCTCGTTGTAAAGGGCTTTCGGCTTCAAGATGAAGGCCAACATCCCTAACAAAAATACTTTTCACAAAGAGAAAGATACTTTTTTCAAAAGGAGACTTGATACCCCCATCCGTTTTGGTGTTTGAAACAAACCATTCAAATTATGAAGCAACTCATTTCATTTCTGCTGCTGGCTACAGCCCTTTCATTTTCAGCCCTGGGCACTGAGCGCCCCACCAGTGACAATCCATTCAAAAATTATTCAAATGACATTATTCTGAAATGGAATGCTATCGCGCTGGAAACCATGTCTACCCCGGCTTACGATCCCATGGTTGGTTCACGCATCTTTACCATGGTCCATTTGGCCATGCACGATGCCTTGAATAACATCGAACCTGTTTTCGAAACGTACCTCGCACACCAGCAAGAGCGGAAGGCTGACCCCATCGCGGCTATTGCTGCCGCAGCCTATACGGTGTTGGTAGAAACCTATCCTCAAAAGAAAGAACAGCTGGATGAGGCCCTGGCCGAGTCGCTCAAAGACATAAAATCGAACGAATCCAGGCAACTGGGTATCAGCATGGGCACCAAAGTGGGGAAAGCCATTTTCGCGCTGCGAAAAGACGATGGTGCCTTTCAAAATCCTGTGGTAGAGTTGAACAACCCGAAAATTCCCGGCATGTACCAGCCTGTTCCACCCATGCCCTTTGTATACGCACCCTTTTGGGCAACACTATCCACTTTTGGCTTGAAGATGCCCGACCAATTCCGGGTGCAGCCCATGCCCGGCCTGACCAGCGATGCATACACACAACATTACAATGAGGTAAAATTGAAAGGCGCGAAAGTAAACAGCACACGCACAGCCGAAGAAACCGCTATCGCAAAGTATTGGTATGAGTT
This sequence comes from uncultured Roseivirgaceae bacterium, assembly GCA_964419145.1. Classification (GTDB taxonomy): domain Bacteria; phylum Bacteroidota; class Bacteroidia; order Cytophagales; family Cyclobacteriaceae; genus UBA2336. The sequence continues at coordinate 533,391 of CAYQOM010000001.1, forward strand.
TTCTGAAGTGGGCTGGAACCGCATAGCCACCGTGGTAGCAGCCGACCAAAAATTGGATCTCTACAACACCGCGCGCCTGCTGGCATTGGTGAATATGGCGATGGCCGATTCGTACATTGCCGGATGGGACGCCAAGTTCTTCTACAATTTCTGGAGACCATTTACTGCCATACGCGCTGCCGCTACCGATGGCAACGAACAAACCACTGAAGATGTAGCCTGGGAACCTTTGCTGAACACTCCGCCCGTTCAGGATTATCCTTCTACACACAGCATTTTAGGAAATGCCGCAGCTACCGTGTTGAGTGAATTGGTTGGAAAGAGCACCACCTTTACCATGACTTCGCCTACGGCCGAACCCGGCCAAAGCAGCCGTACATTTTCTTCTTTCAAACAAGCGGCCATTGAAAATGCTGACTCGCGCGTGTTTGCAGGCTTGCATTTCAGATTCTCATGCGATCGCGGACTGGAGATGGGCAACCAAATAGGTTCCTACATTGAAAAAACACAATTGAGGCCCAGGTCGGGTAGCTGATGGGTAACCCAATTACTTAGAAGCCAGCTCAAAAATCCGCGTTGATGTCGGGTTGAGCTGGCTTCTAAGCTATTTCGATAAATGCGAAACGAAATAGACGTACATACGTTCAACCTAATGCTCATCACGTACAGGCATCGGTTATGAATGGTAATCTCCACGAAGAAATCATCCACACAGTTGGAAGTGCATTAACCGCATCTGAGGATTGTGATATCGAACGGCATTCAAAACTTGGCACATTCAAGTGCCATATTGAAACACAAAAAGACCTGACCATTGTAAGGCGGCAATTTGCCGTAGCCGATGCACCGGTTGAAATTCCTTTTTCAAACAGCAGGCCCGGTATTCAAATGATCTTCTCGCTGGATGCGCCCACCTATTTCAGAAATCGTAACAAACCCTTATGGATGGCACCCCAAAGCCATAGCCTGAATTTTCTGAGCCAATACGAGTGCAGGAATTTACTTACCGCCAACACACGGCAAAACGACATGGTTCTGCGTCTCGATAAGGACTTCTACAGCGATTTGATGTTGAGACTCATTGCCACACAAGAAGATCGTCTTCCGGTTATGATATTTCAGCACCAGGAATTCAATACCATCAACCAACACCTGCAGGCAGACGCAGGGATTTCGGGTTTGTTAAAAAATATTATGGAGTGCCCCTTTACCGGCACCATGCGCCACACTTTTGTACGCGAGCATATTAAGGCGTTACTGATGCTACAACTCTTCCACTTCAGCCACGTGGTAACAGGCGAAGCAATCAGCCTCCCAACCAAAATCAGTCAGGCCGACCGGGAAGTGCTGAATGAAGTGAAGTTATATATCGACCAGCGGTTTCTCGAGCCCACCTCGCTGCACGAACTAACGGTGCACTTTGGCATTAACGAATTCAAACTCAAACACGGGTTCAAAGTTTTGTTCGACACGTCACCCATCCGGTATTTACAGCAAAAACGTTTGGAGTACAGCCGCGTGCTCTTAAACGATACACACCTTACCCTGCAACAAATTGCCGACAGCATTGGCTATCAGCATACCGCCAACTTTACCACAGCCTTTAAAAAAATGTTTGGTCAATCGCCTTCGGCCTACCGCAAAAGCATAGACCAATCCATCAACGAGCTTGTATCAATCGGCTAGTGTAGGGGAGCCGTGAGAATTTCCTGGACTTGTAATGCACTCCTCGCAGAGTCCCTGCGGAGACTCTGCGGAGAATAAATAAAAACACGGTGTTGGTAGCTGTGCCATACTTAGTTGTTAACTGGTCCACCTGCCCCAAAATTAATTTTTTGTCCATTTGAAAAGTGAAGCTCGGATGTAAAGATCATTGATTCGTAAATTTTCTCAGGATTTGAATAAAGGTCTAAAATCGTCCCAACAGTTAATATATACATTTCACCTGGCTCGATTTTTATGTTAAGTCTTGAAAGCCTTTCAAGTCCTTGGTCTTTAAATTTTTTAATTTCTTCCGAGTCAATTTCGTTTAATGTTAAAGAGTCAGGTATTTGAAATATTTTATATGAGATCTTGTCCTTATGAATGTCCGTTGAACCTTTTTCGGTGGTTACTATTAAGCCTGAAGCATTATGTGGTTTTAGACCAATAAGAGTGACTGCTTTGTTTCCATTATTTGAAATAAATGCTCTATATAAACCAAAGTGTTTTCTAAGTCCATCAGAATCCTCGAAGTCCCCAGCAATTAGCTGGTCATTGATTAAACTTATATCGGCTTTATTTGTGATTATTTAAAAATAGAGTGAGAGCCCAGCAAATAGTAGAGCGACAAACCCAATTAACTCTCCCCAGCCAATCTTTTTCTCAAACTGAAACAAACGTGATGGCATAGTATTTAATTCTTAAAGTTCGAAACCAAATTTTTCCGTTCCGTATCTGTCCTTTATTCCAAAAAGTTACTCTATCTAAAAAACCACTTAACATCTTCAAATAGCGACTCTTGGATTAATCCCTGAAGGGTCTACCTCTCTAACCTCATTGCATTTGTCATTTTGTTCAATTATCTGAATTTAAGTTTTCTAACTTCCGAAATTGGAATGCATTCAGTATAACCACTTTTCCTTTTAACAAATATAAAGTTGTCTGTTTTGCCCAAATACAAATTACCTGAATCATTGTCACAGTCAATTAATTCAGCTGATGTTTGGATTGATGCAGTAACGCGTCCCTTTTTCGTTTCTATAATGTCACGTTGTGCCAATAAGAGAATAGATGCACTTATTATAATTGGAAATAATATAATAGCATTAGCATCAGTGATCTCTACCTTTCCGTCACTTGCCTTTGACATCGACAGATATGTTAGAGTCTGAATTAAGCAAAAGATTAATACATATATAACTACATAGTTTAAGCTTAAGACGTCAAATAACAGTAGTAGTCCTAAGATCAAACTTAGAATTACAAAGAGCACGATGAATCTATATTTCTTACCGTAAACAATGACTAATAAATTGTTATAGAATGTTTCAATGTCTAAGTTCGACTTTCTATGAAGGTAGTTCATTAGTGGAATCGTCTGTATAAGCATTACTAAGACATATATCAATAATAAGTTGATGTCGTCAAGGAACGATGTAATTATCTCTGAGAAACTAAGGAATTCAACGATGCGAATGTTAAAAGCGTAGTAATAGACGATCAGCTTTAAAACTCCGCAAAAGATAAGAACTGCCCCGGAGAGTGATGATATTTTTAATAATCTGTCCAGCATATTATGTGCGAGGTATTACTTTGTATTTAGTGTCTCTGGTGTCAAAGGCTTCATATGTTCCCTCTAAGATATCTACTACTGTCCTGTTTATAACAGGGTTTTCTAATGCGCCAGAATTGATAAGAACTTTGTTTCTATTATGTTTTTCAATGGTAACATGAATAATCTGATCTGCATCACAAACAACTGCTAGATTCGGATTATGCGTTACAATTATAACCTGTCTTTTTTCCTTTGCTTTTTTGATAAACTGTGCTAATAGTCGGAATACGCTTTGGTTATCTAGATTTTCCTCAGGTTGGTCTATAACTAAAGGGATGTCATTTCGATCCAGCGCCAAATAGAATATTAGCAATAAAGCGCCCCGCTCGCCAGGTGACAGCTCAGATATGTTCTTTTCGTTTAGTTTGAGTTTATATGTTGGTTCTAAATATTCAAGGCCAAACAAAAAATTGTAAAGATCATCAACCGAATACCCTCCCTTAAGTTGTTTGTCGATTTCTCTCTTAGCATCTTCAAAACCATTTCGCTTGTCAAACTTCAAGTGATCGACAATTGTACTTAAAAGTGAAACAATACCTTCGGGTGTCTCCCACTCATTATTTGTCAAGATGTCATTAATTTTTTTTCTCCCTTCTTCAACACCTATAAAACTACCTTTGGCACCGGCATTTATATGGGATAAGAACTTGTCATCAAACCCTTTCAATTTATTTTCTATATCCAATTGAATTTCATACTTCTCCAGAACACCACCATAGTTTGAAATAAAATCTGTTATCGGTTTGTAGAATGTTCGATAAACATCAAGAATGTCTAGTTTCTTTTTAAATAATCTTAGTAGAATGTTTTTCCTGCTTTCAATAGCAGCAAGTATCTCAGAAGGTAATATCGTTGAAATATATTTTAATTCTGATTCTAAATGGTTAATTGACCCCGGTATTGAGATGTCACCTAAAATTTCACCTTCTATTTTTGACCAATGAGCGAGATCGTCAATGTATTTCTGATAATTCTTTGATGGTTCGTCTAGAATTTCCTGAAGAACTTTAATTTCATTTTTTTGCTGTTCTATTTTGGCTAAAAGACTTTCAGGATTGTTTGGATTTAGTAGAGATTCAACTTGACTTATAACTTCATTGAGTTCTTCGATTTTTGAGTCAATTGGATCGGTTTCTATCTTGAATGATACTACATCATCAATCGGAATGTTATGTAATTTAAGAGTTGGCGTAATTTCATTAACTACTCTTGAGTAACTACCTTCAAGTAGTTTTATTGAGCTTAGTATTTTTTCAAGAGAAGCTTTGGTAAGCAATGTTGCTTTTTGTTTAGACGTATTTTCAGTTAATGCGGTTTCAAGTGCAGTCTGGCTTTTTCTGGCGGCTGAAATTTTGTCTGAGATCTCTTTATTCTTTTCAATTATGGTCGGATCAGTTGGCGGCTCAATTGTATTAGGTCTATTATTTTGATGGGCAGCCAAATCTTTCTTTTTCAGTTCTAGGTTACTTTCAACTTGCTCTTTGTATGATGTTGAGTCCTTTTTCTCGAGATCCACTATTATTCTGTTAGACTCCCTTAATTCAATTAGTATTTGATGAATTTCGTTTTGAATTGAATTACTTCTAAAGTTTTCCAATTCGAGAAGGTTTGTCTTTCCATATTTTTCAGTATCAGGTATGTGAGTGAAAATCACAGTTCGTAATTCTGTTAAAAAATCTTGATGATTTTCGTTGCATAGTTTCTCAAGAAATCCTTGAGGAATATATTTTACGTTTTCTACTGAGGCTGGATGAGGATTTGTGTTAAGGTTCTGTTCATCCTTTGTGTTGCTCTCCCATGTTAATGCTGCTTTAAAACTTTCAGACCTGTTTGGTCTTAGAGCTCGAAATTTTGATTTCTCAAGAAATGAGAAATCGTCATAATGTGGAGTGTTCCCAACTAAACCAATACAATCGGTCAACGCGCTTTTGCCATTCCCTTTGTTTCCTATAATAGCGACTAAGCCGGAGTTAATTTCTATTTCAATATTTTCAAACCAAGTTTCGTCCAAACTAGATGTCCCCAGTTTTTCAAAGGATACTTTTTTAATATATCGATTTGGATTCTCTCGTACCCTTTTAAGTAGAGGTGGATTGTCACCCACAAAGATTCTTGTACTCTCTTTTGCTACTTGCTTAAGCCCTTCAAAAGTAGTGTTAGCTTTTAACCATGTGAAACAGTTGCCGATCCTCCGTTCTGGGGTTGTTTCGCTGCTAAATTTATGTGCGTCACTACAGTCAAGCAATTTGTCATTTACTTTTTGTTCTGTTAATTTCTCCTTTTGCCTATTGTAGGTATCAGCCTTTTCGAGCGCTGTGAAGACGAAGTCGGATTTGTTAATGATATTTTTTTTGACTCCGGGTGAGCCATCCCACCGCATTGTGTCCCATTCTGATTTGCCAACTGCTGTTAAGTACTTGTCTTTGAATGTACCAGCAGATAATTTTTCAAAAATTACATCGAAGTTAAATGCAAGGCTGTTGAACCCCGTTTTAATATCAGACGTGTTTATCGGTTTAGATGAGCTCTCTTTAATCTTTTTACCTAGTTGTATTAGAGTTTCAGGGGTGACAACTTCGTTAAAGTCTTCCTCACCACTCTCAGCATCAATTTTTAGTTTATGTTGGATCGCTTTTAAGAAATTTGCTTCAATAACATCTGGATTCAGGTCGTTTGAGAAAATAATATGAAAGTTGACTCTCTTCCATGGGTCATCACTCCCTAATGATGCAAATTTATCAAGTCTTAATTCAATTATTGGGAGAATTAAATCGATGTTCTTCAGCCTACCATTCTTTTTGTATTCGATGACTTTTCTGTAACCATCTAGAAAGATATAGTCATTAACACCAATTGTTTTGAACTCAGCGGGTAAGCATTCAAGATCAGTAATAAATTTTTCCCAAACTTCGGGTGTAGAACCGCCATACTCTTGTACTATTGATGATGGGGTGTGGATATGAAGGTCCCACTTTGCCCACTCGGAACCTCTTGAAAACTGATTGATGCTCATATAGACAATTTGTTACTAGCGAAAATATGAAAAATCAAAATGTGATGTTCTTAATTAGAGATATTTGGCTCTTTCCATAGCGGTGGTTTCTGCGGCTATGGTGTATGCCAAATGTGTGTGGTCGGTCATATCTATAGTTGATGTCACTCGTATGTTTATCTCTTGCTTACCTTTTAACCACACTCTTGTCCCGTGGAGAGTTTATACTAGTGCAATGTTACCTGTTAATCTTTATTTCTTATTGTCTGCGGAGACGAATCCTTGAATTAACAAAGTCATTGTCCGCGGACGAGGGATATTGGCGGTAAAAACTGTATTCCACCCGTTACACATATCTCTCTCTATAGGCAGCCTATATACTCCCTGAACTTACAAAAAAGTTTTTTAACGGTGTGTATTGGTAGGAGTAACTCCTATGCGTTTGGGAAAATTGGTATGGTTTCGGGTTAGCCTTTTACCACCTTGTAGTACAACGTAATGGCCCCGCACCCAAAGGTTTTTGTTTTCAACAGCTTCAGGTTTATGCGCTCGGTAATGTTTTTGAACAACGGCAACCCAGCCCCCACCACGGTCGGCTGAACGGAAAGTTGAAATTCGTTAACAAGGTTAAGCCTGGCCAAGGCCACTATCAAACTGGGGCTGCCCACCAACAGGTCGCGGCCGGGCTGTTGCTTCAGCTCCAGTATTTCTTCCTGCCTGAGTTCATTTTTCAACGTGGTGTTTCGCCAGTCAACCCGTTGCAACGTGCGGGAAAAAACCATCTTGGAGGCGTTGTCTATGGCTGCGGCAAATTCATCGGTTGCCCGGTTTCCGGTTGGGGTTTTCACTACAGCCGGCCAGTAACTCTCCATAAGCTGGTAGGTTGTGCGGCCGTATAACAACAAGCCCGCGCTGTTCAGCAACGTGGTGTAATGATCATGAATTTCGTCATCAGCCATCATGGCGGTATGATCGCAAAACCCGTCAAGGGTCATGTTCATGGTGGCTATCAGTTTTCGCATGGTTTGGGTTTATTTAAAATGCACGGCTTTTTCCGCCCATTACTCGCAGGCTTGTGCTTCTTACATTAAACTTAATGCAGCGTATTTCCTCTCCTTTATCAATCCTGACGTCCAGCTATCAACCTCTAGCTTTTCAAAAGTCCGCAATACCTTATCATCAAGTTCTACTACTTTTATGCAAATGCCGTGGCCGTCAACTTTCACGTTCTGTCCATTTAAACCGGCTCCTTCAATTTTAATATAAATTTCATCATCCTTAGCCCAACTCCACTTGCCCTGAAGTTCAGTATCTCCCGTAATAAGAAGACAAGTCCCATCCCTTAAAAATTCATACTTGTCGGTCATCCTGGGAAAATCATCAATTGACTCTTTCTCAATTGTCCAAATTGAAGAAGTCAAAAGATTACTTCTCTTTGATTGGTAATTCTGTCCGCATGACAGCGTTGCGAGCAATAGTGCAACGGTTATTAACTGTTTCATAAAACTCATTTTTAATTAATACTATTTAAACTAATCGATTCATTGTCCGAGGGACATTAGCCACAACAATGTATATACCACCCCCTATTTCACTTCGGTAGCCGGCTCTTGATGTACTTAATTTGCCCGTTGTGGTTTGACTCGTGCTCGCACACGTGAAACCACTTGCAATAATTGTTGGTGGGGCCCCAAAACCAGTTTTCATCAACCGCCAAAAGCCAGGTGTCGTCCCGCTTTTTGAATTCGCTGATGGTATGCTCTCGTACTTCCTGCAGTGCGCTTAAATAAAAATCGAGGGTGTTGCCCTTTATGGTTTTTCTGCCTTCATCGCCCAGGTCCATGGCCACGGAAAACCGCTTTTTGTCTTGCTCGCTCCAATCGCCCCACTTCTTGCCTTCAAAGGTATGAACCTGGTAAAACCGTTCCGTAGCCGCTAAGTGCAACAACATGGCGCCAATGGAGTTTGAATCTTCATCGTGCACGTAATCCAGTTGCTCAACCGTCATGTCCTTTACCGGATACAATATTACGGTTCGCATCCACGTCATCATCGACAGCAAGGTGCCAACATGTGGTGAAAATCCTTCTCTTGGGCCAATTACGTTTTCACGGTCTTCGGCTGGCCATTCGGCTGCGGTATTGGTGTGTGGAATTAACGAGAGACCGAGGGTTCCGGTGGTGAGCATCGCAGTGGATTTAATAAAATCCCTGCGGGGGATTGGATTGGTGGTTTTCATATAGGAATTGAGTTGGTTTTTTTCCGGCTTTAACTGGTGCCTTTTCTCAACTTCCCGGCCTGCCCTCGCGCATGTTGAGGCATATCCACCATGAACTTACAAAAATATTTTATTACTCCCTCTCAGGTAATGCGGCCATTATCAGGAGATTAATCATAATGTCAAAGCGTTGAGGGAATTGAAATCTCGGAATCAGAAGCTTGTTTGATTTGCGATGTTGCATAAGCCTATTGAATTGTCTTATCTTTAAATAGCTTTAGATCTATTCAACATAAACGCTTTGTATATATGCTTATTAACAGGGTAATTTTTGTAGCAATCGTATGTTTGATAGTCTTGCCAATGTGCAATAAAAATGAAGAGGAGTTGAACTCCGGCCACCTTTCAATCGATGGTACGCGCTTTACATTAAATCGGTCAGGCATATTTCCTGCCTTAGACCCTACCGAAGATCATACTGGCAATGGTTTCTACCTTACTGAAGCAGCTGTCAGTGGTCCAAACGGAACCACCTTTTTAGTTGAAGTATGTACACAAACCCAAGCCCTTTCAACCGGAACTTATATATTCACTGATAAAGCAATGCAGTACGATCGTGATCCTATGGAGATTAATTACTTTGGTGTGGCCTATGCAGGGAATTCTCTTACCGCCTCAAAAACAACCGTAGGTACATTCCAGGTTGAGCGAAAAGGCGATGTGTACACCTTTACCCTCGATGCCATTATTGATGGTCACGAAGTAAAGGCTTACTTTAAAGGTGAACCAGTAATTTTTTCACCTACGTAATTGAAGTGATGCCTATTCTCCACAGTCGAGTTCAAAATGCTCAACGTCCTCTAACGAGTGACGTTGAGGGGGTAAGAGTTTTATAACGGGGTGTTTGTGCAAGGGCAGCTCCTGTACAGCCTGGATTCAATCCATTACTCTGTTTTTGAACAACTGGAACCACTTCTCTAAATTTTCTTCATCGTATAATTCAATTGCCCTGAAAATTTCCCGTGCAAATTCAATTGGGGCAACGCCTGTTGCGGTAATGATGTTCTCGTCTGCTACAGCCCACGCGTTCATGTAATGCTCATCTCCTCGATAGTCCGAAGCAACCTCTTTTAAATAATCCAAGCCGTTACTGGTGTGCTTCCGCTTGTTCAGCAAACCCAATTGGCCGAGGTAGGTAGTGGCGGCACAAATGGCAGCAATTGGTTTTTCTTTTTCAACTATGCGCTTTGTTAAATCTTCAATCGCAGTAATTTTTCCCTCCTCCCACGCAGTGCCACCCGGAAGAATCAGCACATCAACATTTTCAGGATTTAAATCAGCAAGTGAGCATGTCGGTTTTACGTGAAGCCCACCCATGGAGGTGATTGAATTCCCATTTTCTGAAAAGAATATCAAATCAAACCGTTCGCTTTTGTTTAATTCAGGCGTTACATAAGCAATTTCCCAGTCGGAAAATCCATCAAAAAGAAAAATACCTATTCGCTTCTTCATGCCTCACAATTTACCTGGTTATGTGTTGAAATCCATCTGATTCTGGAATCCTTTTCAAATTTGAAAATCTTTAAGTCGTGATTTCATCAACCTGGCTTTCTATTGGTGCTCAAACCCAAAACGAATAGCGTCTTCGAGTACATGGAGGTTAATGTCTTTCAGTGCTTTTAACTTAATGCAATAACTGGTTACACTTGCCTTGCCTAACTTTTTTCCATACGTCTGCATCAGGTAGTTCTTATCGTCAATACCCATGATGTAGATCGTGATTCCGGTTGTGTTTGCACTTATACCCAGTTGATAGAATTCCCGAGTCTTTCCATCCGCATATTTCAGGTGTTGAAATCCGTATCCAATACTGGGATTGGAAACCGTTTTACCTGATTCATCCTTGCCATCCAGAAACCATAATTTACAGGCTGGCTTGATCTGCAACATCAGGTTGTGCAACGCCTGCATATCAATTCGTTTTTGCGCAGGAAGGCTTTTTAAATACGTATTTATTTGCTCCTTGATATTCATACGGCAATTCATTTACCGTATAAATTTCGTTGACTTCTATGATATCGTTACGGTGCAGTTACGACAATGATAGTGGCGGAATGCGAAAGGGTTTTATGTGTGTTCCCAATTTTTGAACCACATAGACACATAGGGGCACATAGCTTTTGGCCTCGGACCAGGGAAGAAGTTTACAAAAACTCTCCCATCACCGCCTCCACCGAGCGGCTGCCGGGGAAGAAAGAAACCATTTTCAATAACACGCGGTCAACCAACGTGTCGGGGCAGGAGGCTCCGCTGGTGAGCACAATCTTCACTTGTTCTTTGGCAGGAATGAAATTACGCGTGATTTCTTTTTTCTTTTCATGATAAATGAAATGATGAATTTCATCAGCCGATTTTATTTCACTTTCGGAGTTGATGAAATACGTGGGGAATTTCCGTTCACACAATTCTACAATGTGCGAGGTGTTGGAACTGTTGTAGCCGCCCACCACCAGGGCGAGGTCGGCATCGGTTTCGAGTAGTTCGTAGGTGGAGTCCTGGTTGTCGTTGGTGGCGTAGCACAAGGTATCGCGTGTGTCGGCCACGTGCTGCTTCAGGTTTTGTTCGCCATACTTTTCAATCATCAACGAACGAAAGTATTCGGCAATGGCCTGTGTTTCGGAGGCCAGCATGGTGGTTTGGTTTACCACACCTACGCGTTGCAAATCGCTTTCTACATTAAACCCTTCCGAAAATTTTCCGGCAAACTCTTCGTAAAATGCTTCTTTCGGTTTTGTTCCGGTGATGTACGCACCTAATCGTTTCGCATCCTCCATATCGCGTACAATTACCGATGCACCCGTGCTGGCGCTATGCGAAAACGTGGCACGCGTTTCTTCGTGTTTCGGCTTGCCGTGAATGATGATGGTAAAATTTTCACGCCCCAGCCTTTCGGCACGGTTCCACACCTTTTCAACAAACGGGCAGGTGGTGTTGTACTTCTGCACTTCAACGCCTTTGTCTAACAACAAGTGTTCAATTTCCAACGTGGTGCCAAATGCCGGAATGATCACCACATCATCTTTACCAATGTTATCCCATGGAATAAACTGCGTGCCGTCCGTATCCATAATAAACTGAATGCCGCGGCTCTGTAAATCATGGTTCACCTCCTGGTTGTGGATCATCTGGCTGAGCAGGTAAACTTTCTTGTCAGCGTTTTCTTCCAGCGCCTTATAACTTTTTTCAATGGCGTTTTCCACACCATAGCAAAAACCAAAATGACGGGCAATGTAAAATCCTACGGGCCCGAAATCGAGAAACACCGGGCTAAAATCCTGCTTGCGCGGATCTTTTGCCCTGCGGGCCTCCTTCACTTTTCCGGTAATAGACGACCGGTAGTAGGCGGGTATGTCAAACTTTTTGATGGCGGTTAATCTTTAGTCATGCTAATAACCGCAAAGGTATCAATTAGTTTTTTGGATTCAGGTTACGGGCACAGGTTTATCTATGCCCGTAAAGTAAAATCCATTTATGCAGCTCGTGATAGTTTATCTTCTCGTACCTGCTTCTTCCTCACTTCCTTCGATTCCAGATCGAACGTCATCACTTCCACCACATTGTTTTTCAGGTAGCGCAATACTTCCATCACTTTTCCGTCAATTTTGCTTCGCACACGCTCACCTTTTCTAAACAGTTTTCTCATGTACACTTGGGTTTAATTCTACATCCTGAACGCATAGTTGAACTCGCGCGGAAAGTCTTCGTACGTTCCGGTAAGAATCACAAGTTCACCTGCTTTCTTCTTTTTTATTTCTTCGTTAAACTCTTTAACAGATTTCACGGGCACATCGTTTACCTTAGTAACAATAAAACCTTCACGCATGTCGGTGCTTCGCGCCAGCTTACCGTTACCTAATTTTTTGATGCGCACTCCGTTTTTGAGATCCAATTGTTTCAGCTGCTTGGCATCCACTTCTTCCACATCCATGCCAAGGGCTGCAATGCCGCTGCGCTCTTCCAGCTTCACCACATCTACATTACCCTCGCGGTTTTTCAGCACTACCGGGTAAGTAATTTCTTTTCCCTGACGGTTTACTGTAATCATCACTTTATCGCCCGGCCGATGACGGCCAATGGTTTCGATCAACGCTGAACTTGAGCGAATAGGTGTGTCGTCAATTTTTACCACCACATCATTTTCTTTTATACCTGCTGCCTTGGCCGCGCTCCTGCCGTCTTCAGCAAAGCCGGTAATCAAGGCGCCTTCATTTACTTCCAGATCTAACTCTTTCACCAATTCACTATTCACACTGCCTACCATTACACCCAACCAACCGCGTTGGACCACACCGAACTTGATCAGGTCTTCTACAATTTTGCTTACGATGTTGGAAGGTACGGCAAACCCGTAACCGGAGTACGCACCTGTAGGACTGGCAATGGCAGTGTTGATACCCAGCAATCCACCATTCATATTAACCAACGCACCACCACTGTTGCCAGGGTTGATCGCGGCATCCGTTTGAATGAATGATTCAATCGCGGTGTTTCCTTGTGCCTGCAATTCCTCCACACTACGGTTGTTATTGATGATGTTGATGTTTCTTCCTTTCGCGCTGATGATACCAGCCGTAACCGTTGATGTTAAGTTAAATGGATTGCCAACAGCAAGCACCCATTCACCCACACGTGCATGATCAGAATCTACAAAGGCAAGAAAAGGTAAATCGGTTTGATTGATTTTTATAAGCGCCAGGTCCGTATCCGGGTCTGTTCCGATTACTTCTGCTTTGAAAGTACGGTTATCGTTTAACGTTACGTCAACCATATCCGCACCTTGCACCACGTGGTTGTTGGTAACGATGTATCCGCTTGCATTAACAATTACTCCTGAGCCTGAACTCTGGCTCGGACCATAATTGCGTGGTATGCCAAAAAATTCGCGGAACGGATCAGCCGAATTATCCTGGCGTGTCATGCGCTGCGTGGAACGAATGTGCACAACAGCCGGTGTCACCTTCTCGGCAACATCAGCAAAACTGGTAGGCACTTCTGAAGAGGCTCCGTTGAGGTAATTGACTTTTGAAATCGGGGATTCTGCAACGTATTGAATTTTTACCCCTTCATCTTTTTTAAAATACTCATAGCCACCAAGGGTAAGCAAGCTTCCCAGAATGGCGGCAAAAAACAGTGTTGCAAATCGCTTCATAGTGTATCTCCTTTAGTTTTGTTCATAGGCAAGCAAAAACCCGGCAAAAAGGCCAAATCAGCCCAAAAAGTGCTGTTTTTAAGAAATTTTGTCAGCTTTTGATTGTCAAAATGTGCCTGAATCCTGTTCAACGCCTTCTTGTTCTCCGGATATACTATCTACGCATTTCCCGGCAATTTGGTTTGCCTGGGGCTGTTTAAGTCGAGTAATATAGAGCATCTTTGCATGTTATGCAATCACTCCGGCTTGTTGCACTCCTCATCATAAGCTCCCCCTCCATGGCGCAAACGCCCGATCACCCCTTTGCCTGGCTGGAGGGAACCTGGAAACGCCCCGACAAGCCGGTGTTTGAAGTTTGGAAAAAAGGTGAAGGTGAAATCTTGCTTCAAGGTATCGCCTTTAGAATTTCACCGGCAGGTGATACGTTAGTAACGGAAGAGATCCAATTTATTCGCGAAGGCGATGCCTATGTTTACATTCCCGATGTGGCCGGTCCGCAAGGTCCCATTCGCTTTATGTTGACTGCGTTTGATGAAAACAGTTTTGTGGCCGAAAATCCTGATCACGATTTTCCAAAAATGATTGCTTACGAATATCAACCTCAAACACAACGCCTCATGGCCACCATCTCCGGTGACGGAAAATCCATTCCGTTTCCATTTGAACGTGTCAACTCTCCTCAAAAATGATTAGTGGAAAAGTAGTTTTAAAAAAAGGAAGGGAGCAATCCGTACTGCGCAAGCATCCCTGGATTTTTTCAGGAGGCATTCACCAACTTGACTCAAGCATACAGGAAGGTGATTGGGTTGAAGTGTGCGATCACAAAGGATCAACAATTTGCTTTGGTCACTATCAGCAAGGCAGCATTGCCATTCGCATTTTGCTGTTTGGTTCCGATAAGCCAACGGAAAATTTCTGGATCGAAAAATTCAATAGAGCTTTACAGTTAAGAAAGAGTGTAGGCTTACCTGCTGCACACACCAATGCCTTTCGCTTGATTCATGGTGAAGGTGACGGACTACCCGGATTGATCATTGATGTGTATGATCAGGTAGCTGTGATGCAGGCGCATTCGTCAGGCATGCATAAAGACAGTACACGAATTGCTGAAGCACTGAAAACAATTTTCGCTGATCGCCTGCAAGCTATATACTACAAGAGTCGTGCTACATTACCCGACAAAGTGAAAGCCGCACAACACGATGGTTTTTTGTTTGGCGAAATTTCCGGTCAGCAAACTATTCTCGAACACAACAATAAGTTTATTGTCGATTTTGTTGACGGACAAAAAACCGGCTTCTTCCTCGATCAGCGTGAAAACCGAAAACTGTTGGGTGAGTTTGCCAACGGAAAAAATGTATTGAATACCTTTTGCTACACTGGCGGATTCTCCGTGTATGCATTAAAGGCCGGAGCCAACCTGGTGCATTCGGTAGATGCTTCCGAAAAAGCAATCGACCTCACTCGAAAAAATATTGAGCTCAACGGCTTCGATGCAGAACAACACGCCTGTTTGGCTACGGATACATTTGAGTTTCTGAAGGGAAAAGAAAATCAATATGACTTAATTATTCTTGACCCGCCTGCTTTTGCCAAGCACCGCGATGCACGCCACCAGGCGGTAAAAGGTTACCAACGCCTCAATGCCGAAGCGATGAAGGTGATTAAAAGCGGTGGCATTATTTTTACGTTCTCCTGCTCACAAGTAGTCGACAAACAATTGTTTTACGATACGGTTGCTTCGGCAGCGATTCAAGCTAACCGCGAAGTAAAGGTGTTGCATTTACTCTCACAACCTGCCGATCATCCTGTTTCCATGAGCCACCCGGAAGGTGAATATTTGAAGGGATTGGTGCTTTATGTGGTGTAGAGCTACCTCTTCCAACTTCTGAAACTATTCCTGTGTCTAATGCTCAAACGGAAAATCTATGAAACGTTTAAGTCTGACGATTATACTCCTGAGCGCCTTAATAGGAACAGCCTTTCAATGCGGCACCGACCCGATGCCGGAAGGTTGTACGGTACCGGCTGTGGTTCGCGATCTTACTTCATTGGATGGTTGCGGATTTGTGTTTGAACTGAATGACGGTACCCGGTTGATTCCTGTTTGGGATATGGGTTGGTGTGGAACTCCCCCGCTTCCCAAAGAAGTAACGGAAGATCCGCTGTATAATTTTGACTACAGGGACGGCAAGATGGTAATGATCGGCTATGAAGAACGAAACGATTTCGCTACCGTGTGCATGGCTGGAAAAACAGTGAAGATTACCTGTGTTCAGGAAGCTGTTTTCACCCCCACGAATTAACCTAGCGAGACCTTTGCGTCTCCGCGACTTGGCGGTTTACCCATTACCGCTGAGGCGCAAAGAGTGCTTCACAAGTAGCACTTTACATTTCGTGCCGTTCTACTTTTTTAATTATTTCGCGTACATATAATCCACCGTCACGTTCAGCATTGCCTTCAGTCCGGTGAGCATGGCACGCTCGTCAATCATGAAATCGGGTGTGTGGTGTGCCGGGGCTTTAGCCGGATCCTGACCGGGTGGTAAGCCGCCAATGAAAAAGAAAAACCCTGGAATCTTTTTCTGATAGAAAGCAAAGTCTTCCGCACCGGTTACGGCATTGATGCGCACGACTTTGTCTGTGCCCGCTGCCTTTTGCAAACTGCCCACCATTTTTTCCGTAAGGGCCGGATCGTTGTAGGTGATTGGTGTCATTTTGGTAATGTTCACTTCTGCTGTTGCACCTGCACTCTCAGCAATTTTAGTAGCAGTTAAGCGTATGCGCTCATGAATTTTATCCTGCATGCCTTCATCCAGTGTGCGGATGGTACCCGCCATAAAGGCTTCTTCCGGAATAATGTTTTCACGAATACCGGCTTGTATTCTTCCAATGGTAATCACTGCGGCTTCTTTGGTAAGTTCGGTTTGTCTGCTTACAATGGTTTGCAACCCGGTAATAATCTGTGCCGAAACCACAATCGGGTCAACGCTTTTCCACGGATAGGCTCCATGTGCCTGAACGCCTTTTACTTTTATGGAGAACCAATCGGATGCAGCCATGGTACCTGCGGGCCGATAGGTAATCATGCCCAACGGAGTAGCGGAGTTGATGTGCAAACCAAAAATCACATCGGGTTTCGGATTTTCCAATACGCCTTCTTTCACCATTAAATCCGCACCACCTTCTTCACCAGCAGGCGCGCCTTCTTCAGCTGGTTGAAATATAAACTTGATAGTACCTTTCAATTCATTTTTATTCTTCGATAGTATTTCTGCCACCGCCATGAGTATGGCCACGTGCGTATCATGCCCGCAAGCATGCATCACACCGGTTTCCTGTCCATTAAAAACGGCTTTCTCTTTCGAGGCAAACGGCAAACTATTGCGCTCTGTAACCGGCAATGCATCCATATCCGCCCGAAGGGCAATTACCGGTCCCGGCTTGCCGGTACGCAACAACCCTACCACACCTGTGTGTGCCACACCGGTTTGTACCTCAAGGCCAAGTGCTTTTAAATGCTCCGCAACTTTCTGTGCGGTTTTTGTTTCACGATTTGAAAGTTCTGGATACTTATGAAAATGCCTGCGCCACTCTATTACTTTCTGCTCAAGGGAAGCAGCTTGTTGATCAATTTTAGTTTGGAGTTTGGCAGGTGTTTGTGCCTGTAGCGCACATGTGATCACAAGCAACACAGCAATCGGTACATATTTCATCATGGTCATGTTTTTGATTTGAATCAAGATAGAAAAAAGGTGATCTTCGCCAAAGCTGATTTGTATGCAGTGGATTAAAATTTTCAACAGCATGGAAGAAGCTCAATCGCGTCTTCAATCCGATAAACCACAATTGGTGCTGATCGGTGAAAAAAGAATATGCCTGGTGAAGCGACAAAATCAGTTTTTTGCTGTGCAAGACAGGTGTACTCACAATGGCGAGTCGTTGAGCAAGGGCATGGTGAATTATCTGGGGGAAGTGATTTGCCCGTGGCACAACTATCGCTTTTCGCTTGAAACCGGACGCGAGTGTTCCAGCCGCTCAGCCGATCTTGTTACCTATCCGATTAAAGCCGAGCCGGATGGATTGTTTATTGGAGTATTTTGAAATGTGTACTAGACCACGCATCTTTTCGTTTAGTTTACAACCATGAAACTCATTCTTCCCATACTGCTCATTTCCTTTACACTATCCGCCCAGGTTGAAATTCCTGCTCCGTTGACTCAGTTGCGCACCGGGGGGCCACTTCCGGAAAAAATAATGAGTGGCCGTTCCGTTGTTCTCTATAGTCCGTTGCTTACCAAAAAAGAAATCGATGATTTACATGCTGGTCTGGTTCGCAGTGGCATTGATGCCGTAGTGTACTTTGAGATCGATCGTGTTTTTGCCGGGCCAGATGTGGAAGATGCATTCAATAAATATTTTTCTACACGCGAAATAGAATGCCTGGTGATCTGCGATAAGCAAGAAAACAAGTACTCCGTAACCATTACGCCTTTCAACGCTAAAGCAGGTTTTGTTGAACCCGGACAAAGTGCGTGGAGCACTTCTGATGCTTACCTGAAAGAAGCGTTAAGGCAACTGTACAGTCAGGCGCTTAATTCGTACAAGAAAGAAAACCTGCTGATCAGCGAAGTGCCAGAAGTAAATCTGAGTGTAAATGTAATCACCGCCAGGCGAACCGAAGCCTTTGCCACCGATTTAAAAGTGGACGGATTAGCCGTTCAGAAATTTGGTGACGATCGTGATGCAGAGCTGGAAGAAATCATGAAGTCGTATCCATTCAAATATAAATTGGTTGATGCCGATATTCCTGAACCGGAGTTACGCAAACAGGGTCTGTTTTACATCCTTCGGTTTGTTCACTCACGCGGACCAACAGCCAAAGCGCTTTTGGGCTACGAAGTTCGCGAGGGAGAAACCGCCCTGGTTTCGGTTACCTATGATAATGGTGTTGAGCGTGTAAAAACTATACCGGCAGAAACACCGGTGTATAAATTTTACTTTCGTCAGATTGAGTTTAACAACGTATTTCTAGGCACCAAATGGGATGCTGATGTAAGCTGGCAAAAGGGACTGCAAAATTTTATTATGGGATTTAAGCGTGAATTGCGCATAGAATGATCCTGATCATAAAATACAGTTTTGGCCTTTATATAACTTACAACTCACTTTTTTCGTTGAATAAACAAGTGGTTGTTGGCGGGCATGAAGCTTGCCTATAGTAACAAAACAGTTGGTTTATGAAGAAGTTGGCAACATTTCTGGTTTTGGTTTGCAGCACTGCTTTTGCGTGGGGATACTCTTCCAGCATCGCTATTCAAACAGCTAAAGCTTCTTCCATGCAGGTTTATATCAACGGAAAACTTTTCAACAAGCAACCTGAAAAGTTTGTGCGCATTAAAAGCAATCCTGGAAAATTTAAAGTAGAAGTAAAGGTACTCAACCCATACGACAAAGTGTGGTACATGGTACGCAGGGAAATACAGGTTGAAAAAGGTTTTGAGTTTTACTACAAAGTGGAATTTGCTGAAGGCAAGCGCCCCGTGCTAAAAGCCATTCGCAGGTATCCGGTATACAGTCATTATTTTTTAAATCCTGCCTTGTACAACCGGCATCCGTCTACTTAGCTGGCTGATTGCGTGACCGCATAATCAAAACCGCCACCAAAATAATCAGCAACAGGGTGATCGGTCTTGGAAACGAAACATATGGAGAGTAAAAATCGCAGTCGAATATTCCGCCAAAAATCCAGCTGAAAAATTCTCCGATCACACCGAAGATGGCGCCCAATATTCCGCCAATCGCTCCAAAAATTCCGGCAATAAGGCCAACAGCCGCACCGAATAAACCCATGACCAGTCCAAATATGCCTCCGGCCAGGCCGATCCATATCGGAAAAGTCAGTATCAATAAAATAACAATGAGTACGGTGGAGGTAGATTTGGCCATTGTTGTTGCAATTTTTGAGTATTCGCCTGCCAAAATCCTTCCACTTTTAAAAAATGCGCTTTGCGTTCAATTTTAAGGGAAAACCAGATTTTTGGATGCGGCTTTCGTTCGCATCTGAACACCAGTTGTGTACGTTTTTGTGGGACTTGCCCCGCTGATTTTAATCATTAACCAGTGGTACTTTGAACGATTTTTAATCGGTTAACATTTGCCATATTGCAATTGGCCTTGGCCAGAACCTAAACTAGTTTTGAGAAGAAGTATATTTTGTTGGTTCCTGCTGATTTTGATTTTCAGCTTACCTGCGTTTTCGCAGCAGGTTGTAGAGGGCCGTGTGGTGGATAAACAAACCGGTGAGCCGGTACCTTTTGCATCTATCGGTATTGTGGGTACATCAAAGGGAACCAGTTCAAACCTGAACGGACAATTTTCACTGAGTGTAATCGAGCCATTTTCCATAAAAATTTCCTGTGTCGGGTATGAGTCGCGGCTCATCAATACGATTGAAGCCTTGAAGACAATTGAACTTAAACCCACCATTGTTCAGTTGCGCGAAATCATTGTAACCAAACGCAAGCCCGTTGATCCGGCAAAGATTGTTCGTAAAGCGCTGGCCAACGTGAAGCACAATTACGACAACACACCACACCTTCAAAAATTTTTCTATCGGCATTATTGTAAAGATGATGATGCCTATGGCCGGTTGATTGAAGCTTTTGTAGATGTGTGGAAGCCTTACGGCTACAAGGGCACGCAAACCGCATCGGGTGAGCGAGAAGAAATACGCGTAACCCAACTGCGCAGAAGCTTGGACAAAACTGTTGCCGCACAAGGGCACGAACCTATCGGGATTGGAAATATTCTTCATGCCGATATTGTTGGCTACCAACATCGCCAGAAAAAAGAACAAATTGATTTTTATAACACGGTCAGTAATCTCAAAGCCGATTTTAATTACTATACCTTTTCTTACGATGCGATTACCGTTCACGATGGGCAGGAGGTTTACCTGATTGGATACATCAGCAAAGAAGATTCCGTGCTGACAACATCGGGCTATCGCAAGCAGCCGCATGCTACCGGCACGTTATACATCACAACGGATACACATGCCATAGTTAAAACTGAACAAACAAAAACCTACGGAACACACACCATTGAAACCGCAGCGTTTTACCGGAAGTACGAAGACAAATATTATCCGTATCACTTCATTCAAGAAGGCGAAAGTCATTTTGTGGATGGCGGTTCACACCTGTACCATGTTGAGTTGGTAGCAACTGAGATTCTACACGATCCGCAGCAAAGTTTTGTTGGAAAATTGCCGGGCAAAGAAGAGTTGCTTAAAATTCCATACGACTCCGCTTTTTGGAAGAACGCTACGATACTAAAAACCACTCCGCTTGAAGATGAAATTATTCGTGACTTGGGCGGTGGCACTTCGTTGAATGCACAGTTTGTACGGTATCAGAAATACGAGTGGAGCACCTCCGATGGAGGAAACGACAGTGAAGAAAAATTTAACTGGTTTCGTGATTTTAATCAGGGAAAACAACCGCTGTACCTCGTGTTCTGGAATAGCACGTGTAATCTTACGTGCCTTCAGCAACTGGAAGAGGCCAAGCGATTTCAACGTGCCTTTCGAAATAACCTAACAGTGGTTATGCTTTCGCTCGATGATGACCCGGTAATGTGGAATCAATTCGTTAACCGGTATAACTTGTTTGCTGATGGAATCATCAACTACCGGATCGGAAGTAAATCAGACCTGGCCAAGGAATTCAGAATAAAGAAAGCGCCTTCGTTTATTTTGTTGGATAAAAACAGTGAAGCAATTAACCCAACCGGTAAGGAAGCAACTGAGCCTTTAAGCGAAAGCGATTTAAAAGCTTTGATTCACACGGTACAATAAAAAAAAGAGGTTGTCTCAAAAGAAAATGCTTTTGTAACAACCTCCTCCGGTTCTATTCTATTCTTGATTAAAACGGATACGCTCCTTTTTCAATCACATGGTTCGCCACCTTTCTTCTTGCCTCTTTTAAGTTATAGGCCTCTATCTTGGTGAAGCGCTTCAATCCCATTAACATTAAGCGTTGCTCATCGCCTTCGGCAAACGAGGCAATGGCTTCACGACCTGCTGAGGCCGCCTTGTTCACAGCATGGTGCAGGTAAATCATAGCCATCTCTTTTTGAAGTTCGCAGGCTTGTTCACCACGCTGACTAATCAGTTTCTCAACACGCAACAAAGCCGACTCGGCAACATATCCTTCAATAAGCATGTCGGCCAGGTTCATGAGTATTTCCTGCTCGTCCGAAAGTTTCATCATGAACTTTTGTACCGCTGCACCTGCTACCATCAGACCGGCTTTCTTCAAATTGGCCAGCACTTTTTTCTCTTTTACAAAAACGCCTTCCTCTTCGCTTGCTCCGAAATCCGGAATAGACATTAATTCCTTCTGCACCGCCATAGCAGGATTCATCAGGTCGAGCGTACCTTTCATCGCGCGTTTCAAAATCATATCGATGGTAAGCAAACGGTTGATTTCGTTGGTGCCTTCAAATATCCGGTTAATGCGGGCATCGCGGTACGCGCGATCCATCGGGCCTTCAGCCGAAAAGCCCATGCCTCCATAAATCTGAACACCTTCATCCACGGTAAAGTCAAGTACTTCCGATCCGTGCACTTTCAGAATCGCACATTCAATGGCGAACTCCTCCAGCGATTTCAACCTGGCTTTGCCTGGCTCCATGCCACCTGCGATAAACGCATGATAGGCATCTTCAATATTTTGTGAAGCCCGGTAATGTGCCGACTCAGATGCAAACACTTTCGTACACATCTCAGCAATTTTGTGCTTGATCGCACCGAAGCTGGCGATTGGTGTTCCAAACTGCTTACGCTCCTTCGAATAATTTACAGCGGTTGAAATGCACATCTTACTTCCGCCAACGGCCGCAACACCCAATTTTATCCTTCCGATGTTCAGAATGTTAACGGCAATCTTAAAACCGTTTTCACGCTCACTCAACAAGTTTTCAACCGGTACTTTACAATCGTTAAAGAAAATCTGGCGGGTTGATGAGCCCTTGATACCCATCTTCTTCTCCTCCTCGTTCATGGTGATGCCACCAAAGGCTTTCTCCACAATAAACGCACTCAGGTTTTTATCATTATCAATTTTGGCGAACACCACATACACATCGGCAAAACCACCGTTGGTGATCCACATTTTTTGTCCGTTGATGATGTAATGTTTTCCATCTGCACTTAGCGTGGCTTTTGTCTTTCCGGAGTTGGCATCAGAGCCTGAATCAGGTTCTGTTAAGCAGTATGCTGCCTTAAATTCACCTGAAGCAAGTTTCGGAATATATTTTTTCTTTTGCTCTTCATTACCATAATAGAGAATTGGCAATGTACCGATACCGGTGTGTGCCGAGATGGCCACTGCAAACGAATGTCCTGCTCCCAACACTTCAGCGATCAGCATAGCCGTATTGAAGTCCATGCCGAAGCCACCAAGTTCTTGTGGAACAGAGGTGCCCAACAAACCCAGTTCACCGGCTTTATCCAATAACGATGGCATCAATTCCGGATGCTTCATCGAATCAATTTCATCGAGGCGTGGATGAATTTCTTTCTTCAAAAAATCCTCACACTGCTGCTTGATCATCAATTGTTCTTCATTGAATTCTTCGGGGATGAAGATTTCATGCGCCTGCGTTTCACGAATCAGGAACTCTCCTCCTTTGATTGCGTTTTTGGTTTCTACTGCTGTACTCATTTTCTTTTCATTGACATAAGTATCAAGACGTTAGATATAAGACTCCTGGCGCAACGTCTTGATCAAGCCAAAAGTCATTTTTTGTATTTCAGAAAGTTTTAATACGAATTTTTCAAGCTGATCCTGACTAATCAACTCAACATCAAAAGACAGAATCAGGAGTGTCTCAAGCTCATAAGATGAGCCCAGGCTAATATTGAGAAATTGCGCAAAATCCTTATCCGTATTACGGCCTGATCCTTCCGCAATATTGGATGGAATTGAAACTGCACATCTTCGTAGCTGAGAAATTAATCCATATTTTTCGGATGAAGGAAAATAAGCAGTCAGCTCATAGACTTCCTTTACAAGTTGTCTTGATGATTGCCAAACTTTTAATTCCTTGAAATTGTGCATAGTCTTAGTACTAAAGTCTTGCGTCTTAAGTCTAATTAAGAAGCTCATAAATCCCCGCTACGCCCTGGCCTCCACCAACACACGCGGTAACCATACCGTACTTCTTATTTTGTCTGCGAAGCTCATTGAACAATTGCACGGATAAGCGCGCTCCGGATGATCCGAGCGGATGGCCTACAGCTATCGCGCCTCCGTTAACATTCAGCTTCTTACGATCAATGCCTAACTCTTTCACAACCGCCAACGCTTGTGCAGCAAAGGCTTCGTTGAGTTCAATCAAATCGATATCATTCAACTTCATGTTGGCCAACTTTAATGCTTTTGGAATAGCCGCCACCGGACCGATGCCCATGATGCGCGGATCCACACCAGCTGCTGCATAGCTCACCATGCGCGCGATGGGTTTTACATTCAATTGCTTCACCATGCGCTCGCTCATCACTACCACAAAGGCTGCGCCATCAGATGTCTGCGATGAATTACCTGCTGTTACGGTTCCGCCCATGGCAAACACCGGCTTTAATTTTGACAGCCCTTCTACGGTTGTATCTGCGCGGATACCTTCATCTGTCGCGACAGTAAACTCGCGGGTTTTCTTTTTGCCGCTCTCATCTACGTAAACTTCTTTTACCGTAATCGGCACCACTTCATCCTTGAACTTTCCGTCCTTCCACGCAGCCGCAGCCTTCATGTGCGATTCGTATGAAAACTGATCTTGCTCTTCGCGAGAGATTTTGAATTGCTTGGAAACTTCTTCTGCGGTTAACCCCATGCTGGTATAGTATGTGGGGTTTTCGGTCGCGATCTTATAATTGAGTGCAGTCTTGATTCCCATCACTGGCACCAGCGACATCGACTCCGTTCCTCCGGCAATGATCACATCCGCCATGCCGGCTTGAATGCGTTGACTCGCAATAGCAATCGTTTCAACTCCTGATCCGCAGTAACGATTCACTACCATGCCGGGTGTATCAATACCCAATGCGAGGAGTGAAATCATTCTTCCCATCTGCATGCCTTGTTCTGCTTCGGGTACCGCATTGCCCACAATCAAATCATCGATCATGCTATTCTCCAAACCAGGAACGGATTTAACCAGATGTTTGATTACATCTGCCGCCAAATCATCAGGCCTTACAAAACGAAAGCCTCCCTTTTTTGCTTTACCTACTCCGGTACGGTAACCTGCTACGATGTATGCGTCCATATTTTTATTTTTAGTAGTAAGACTTAAGTATTAAGTAGCAAGATGTTGCAGCAAGTCCTTTGTCTCGCTACTGATATCTTGCGTCTAACGTCTAGTTTCTCAAAGGTTTTCCCCCAGTCAATATTGACTGTATTCTCTCCAATGTCTTCCGCTCACCGCACAACGAAACAAACGCTTCGCGTTCCAGGTCAAGCAAGTATTGTTCGCTTACTTCCTGAGGTGATGTTAAATCTCCACCGCACATAACGTTGGCGATCTTCATGGCAATTTTCATATCGTGCTCGGAGATGTAGCGGCCCATTTTCATACCGTTAACACCAGCGGCAAACAACGCCAGTCCGGCTCTTCCCTGCACACGAATATTTTTTGCCTGCACAGGCATGGTGTATCCTGCGTCAGCTAACTCTATCACAGCAGATTTGGCATCCAAAATTTGTCTGTCTTTATTTACCGTGATGCGATCGAGATCGCGGAGAACTCCATTTTCACGCGCCTCTTCTGCCGACAAAGCAACTTTTGCCGTAGCAATGTTCATGAAGGCGCTCTGCAACGCATTCATTTCGGCATCACCCTCCAGAAAGCGGTCGCTTACACGCTTGGTGTATTCTTTTGTTCCGCCTCCTCCGGGAATCAAACCCACCCCTACTTCTACCAACCCAATATAGGTTTCGGCCGCTGCTACCGCCACATCGGCATGCATGGTCATTTCACAACCCCCACCTAACGTGCGGCCCTGTGGGGCAACCACTACGGGCACCGAAGAATAGCGGAGGCGCATAACCGAATTCTGGAACATGCGCACCATAAAGTCGATTTCGTCATAATCCTGCTCGATGGCATACATGAAAACCAGCCCCAGATTGGCCCCAAGCGAGAAATCAGGGCCCTGGTGGCCCACAACCAGCCCCCGGTAGTCCTTTTCAGCCAAATCAATGGCCTTATTTAAGCCTTCAATTACCGCGCTGCCCAGCGTATAGCTTTTGCTACTCCAGGAGAAGTTAATCACCCCATCACCCAGGTCGGTGACTTTGCTTTCGGCATTTTTCCATACCACTTTGTCACTAAGGTTTTCAAGGATGATAAAGCCTTCTTTACCGGATATGGATTTGTATGATTTGGAAGGGATGTCGTAATACTTACGCTGACCTCCTTCAACTTTATAAAACGATTTGTTACCAGCCGCGAGCATGTCGTACACCCATTGCGCAGGTTTGTAGTTCATGCCTTCCATAGCCTGAACGGTTTTCTCTACACCAAGTGCATCCCATGTATCAAACGGACCGAGTTCCCAACCGAAGCCTGCACACACGGCATCATCAATGCGAAACAATTCATCGCTGATTTCTGGAATTCGGTTCGATGCATATTGAAACAATCCGTAAAAACAATCGCGATAAAATTCACCGGCCTTGTCTTTACCGGCTAACAATACTTTGAAACGATCACGCAAGTTGTCGATCGTCTTCGTTGTTTCAAGTGTGGCGAATTTTGCTTTTGCTTTCGGCTTATACTCGAGTGTTTTTAAATCGAGTGTAAGAATTTCAGTTTGTCCTTTTTCGTTTTTCGATTTCTTATAAAAGCCCTGACCGGTTTTATCTCCAAGCCATTTGTTCTCGTCAAGCTTGTTAACTACATCAGGCAGTTTAAAAATTTCTCTTGCTTCATCGTTGGGTAAACCTGCATATAAATTGTTGGCTACTTTCACGAGGGTATCCAAACCAACCACATCGGAAGTACGGAAAGTTGCCGACTTTGGGCGACCAATTACAGGGCCTGTCAGCTTATCAATTTCATCCACATTCAGGTCGTATTTCTGCATGGAGTCAATCACCTTGAGCAGGCCCCAAACACCTACCCGGTTTCCGATGAAAGCAGGGGTGTCTTTACATAGTACAGATACTTTACCCAGGTACAGATCTCCATAATGCAATAAGAATTTGGTTATCTCCGGATCGGTATCCGCAGTTGGGATTACTTCGAACAAACGCAGGTAACGGGGCGGATTGAAGAAGTGTGTGCCCGCAAAATGCTTCTTGAAATCAGCACTTCGGCCCTCCGCCATCAGGTGAATGGGAATGCCCGAAGTATTGGAAGTAATCAGCGTTCCGGGGGTTCTGTATTGCTCTACTTGTTCGTAAACTTTCTTCTTGATTTCCAGATTTTCCACCACCACTTCAATGGTCCAGTCGTAGTTTTTGATCTTCGAAAAATCATCATCAAAGTTGCCGAGTGAGATGCGCGAAATAAATTTCTTGCTGTACAGCGGGCCTGGTGATGACTTCACACACTTATCAAAAGAGGATTGTACAATTCTGTTCTTTACATTCTTGTGATCAAGTGAAAGTCCTTTCGCTTTTTCTTCTTCAGTAAGTTCTTTTGGTGCGATGTCGAGCAGCAACACTTCGCAACCAATGTTTGCAAAATGACAGGCGATGGATGAACCCATTACACCAGAACCAAGCACGGCAACTTTGCGGATAGATCGTTTCATAGTTTATATCAGTTTCATTTTTATGTCATGCTGAGCTTGTCGAAGCATGACAATGAAAATTAGTTGTTTACTGTTTCGTAAATATTATTTCGTTCAATGATCTTATTAATCTGTTGGATCACATCGAAGAATACATTCAGTTTCGCTTCCGGAATTTCATCGCGCACAGCCTCGTTAAACCGAAGCACGGTTTCCTTTGCCCGCTCCCGCCCCTTCTTTCCTTCTTCGGTTAAAAATATTCTTACCGATCGCTTATCGGTTTTATCTACTTCACGGTAGATCGCCCCTTGTTCTTCCAGCGTTTTCAGCAGGCGCGTCAGGCTTCTGGGTTCAAGCCCCATCAGTGGCGCTATTTTGGTGGCCGGGGTGCCCTCGTCAACATCAATATTCAACAGCACAAAACCGATGGCCATGGTGGCATTGTATTTAGATGCCCGCTGATTGTACATGCGGGCTATGGCGTGCCAGGCCGAACGAATGTGATGGTCAACGGTTTCTTCTCTTTTCATAATCCCCTACAGGGACACGAATATATAAACATTTGTTATGCGTGCATACTAAAATGGAAAAATATTATGCACGCAGCGTATTAAGCCGAATATTCGTTTGAAAAATGGGGTTTTAATTAGTTTTTCGTTGCTTTTTGAGTGGTCTCGGCTATTGTTTGGCATCACGATTTAACCTTCCGGAACCTTTGCACCAGTCGCATTTCTCTTTACCCCGTGCTCCGTACCAAAATCCCTTGCCGTCACATCGTGAACATCGTACAGTATCAGATTGCAACAGGAATGATTTGATGATGAAAAATGCCAGGCCAATAACAATAACAACCAGTAAAAGACGAATTACGAGCGCAACCATAACAAGTCTCTAGTTTTTAGGCGTAAACCGCTCAACAATATTCTCAATTGGCTCAACAGTTTTCAGGTAAGCAAAAATTGCTTTGAGATCTTCTTCTTCCATGTGTGCATACATGGTCCACGGCATTATTGAATTAAACTCGCCCGGGTTTACCGTTGGGAGCACATAGGCTGAATCCGCATACTGCTTGAAGCGTTGAACAAACATTTCCTCCGACCATGAACCGATGCCTGTTGCGTGCGGAGTTAAATTGGTTGAACGCACAATTGATCCATCCGGAAATTGAAACGCCCTGCCGCCACTGAAAGCAAGCTCTGAAATAATGCGGCCATCCTTCACATCGGTATGACATTCGATGCATCCTGATGCATTGGTCATGTATGCACCATAGGCAATCCAATCCGATTTATCCGGGCGCTTTTGTGGTTCTGCTTTTTGCGGAATGAGGTTCATGATAAAGTTGAATGGAAAGTCAGCTTTTGATTCCGGAACATCGTTCTGCACGGGTTCAAGCGAACGAATGTAGGCGATGATGCTATAAATATCTTCGGGATCCATTTTGCTGTAGTACAAGTAAGGCATTACCGGAAATAATGCTTTTCCCTCCTTGTTCACTCCTGTTGTAATAACACGATATAGCTCGCCATCGGTATAACGCGCGATGCCTGTTGGTGTAATGTTCTTTGCATAAAACACACCCGGGAAACCTACGCTTTGATCAAACACATCACCACCCGCTCCAAGTGTGCCTGGCTTTGGTGGACCTGAAAACTTTGTCCAGTCGCGTTGTGCATGACAATCCATGCACAGGTTTACAGCATTGGCCAGGTACTTCCCGCGCTCAATTCGCTCATGCGTGTAGTCTATTTGTAACGCTTCTGCCTCACCAACATTGGGCAAAGCAAGTTTTACATACGTGAGAAGGGCAGCCACTGCTACAAGAAAAATCAGTAGCAAGTAGCCGATGTACTTGAATAGTTTTTTCATCGGATGAGGGGTTTGGTTGGTTACGGGAAGTTACAGAATATTCCAAACCCTATTCCACAGCGTTACACTTTTCTTGGTGGTAGATCAAAGGCTTTTGCCTCGTGCTCAAGATGACCTTTATGTGAACCATCGCAGAATGGTTTATTCTTTGACAGTCCGCATCGGCAAAGAGACACCAATGTTCTTCCTTGCAAGCCGTAGGTGTTTCCCTCCATATCAACAATTTCAAAGTCGCCTTCTATTTTGAGTGAGCCATTATTGTTAACAGTGATTTTCGTAGCTGCCATCGTTCAGTTAGGTTTGGTTATGTTCATCTTACAATAAAAATATACGCCTGGTTATTCTTATGAAACCGGCTTTTGGTAATACCTTTCTCCTTCACAAAATGTGCAACAATAGCATCTGAGTACTCACGCTTGCACTTGAAATACGTAGCCTTCTTTTTTGGATCATGTGTTTTGAGCAAGGACGACAGTAATGCTTTATCGTTGGCCCCAATTTCATCCTTAGCCTTAACGGCTTTGGCGATCTCAGCAATAATTTCGTTGATTTCCTTTACTTGTACTGGATTAAAAAGTGCCATATTTTTTTTATAAGATATAAACAAAAGTATACCATTCTGATGAGCATCCAACACGAAGGTTCGTTCCCAACAAAAATTCATAAAAAAGATAAAATCAAGTGTCACAAGTAGTCAGGCGATTTTTCCTACTTTCGGGCATGTCATTATTTGTAACCTCATTGAATTCGGGAAGCAACGGCAACTGCTACTACGTTGGTAACCATCATGAGGCTGTTTTAATTGATGCGGGTATCTCCTGCCGGGAAACGGAGCTTCGCATGAGTCGGCTCAACCTGTCGATGAAAAAAGTGAAGGCCCTTTTTGTTTCGCACGAGCATTCCGACCACATCAAGGGTGTTGCCGGAATTTCCAAAAAATATAAGCTACCGGTTTATGTTACACCTGCTACGCGGCAACACCGTGGCTTGCGTGTGAAGCAACATTTAATTTTTCCTTTCAAAGCGCATGAACCGGTGAGCATTGGAAAACTTACCATTACGGGTTTTCCTAAATTCCATGATGCTACCGACCCGCACAGTTTTATTATTTCAAATGATACCGTGAAGGTGGGTGTGTTCACCGATTTGGGAGTGGCGTGTGACAACGTTATCCATCACTTCACGCAATGCCATGCAGCTTTCCTGGAAGCCAATTACGATGATGACATGCTGGAAAGAGGACCCTATCCCCTTCATTTGAAAAACAGGATCAGGGGTGACAAGGGTCATTTATCAAATATGCAGGCATTGGAATTATTCAAAGAGCATAAGCCTTCGTTTATGAGTCATTTGTTTTTATCACACATTTCAAAAGAGAACAACTCGCCCGCACTGGTTGAGGGCTTGTTTAAATCGGCAGCCGGAGATATCAACATTGTTATTGCATCGCGCTACAGGGAAACAAAGGTTTTTCACATCCACGAGCAGCCTGTTGTGCAAGAGGTTCAGCTTTCGTTGTTTTAAGAATGGTCTCTTGTATTATAGAAATAGCCGTGACTGCTTTATTGCTCAGATAATCGGTGTTACCTTCATACGTCAACGAAAATATTTTCTACTTATGAAATGGACCTACAGCATACAAAACAAAATAACCGCTTCCGGTGTGCTCCTTACGCTTTGCGTATTGGTACTGTTTAGCAATTATCTTGATCGCGATCATACCAACAACGTAAAAAACTCCATCAGCACCTTGTATGAAGACAGGTTGATTGTTGAAGATTATATTTTAAAAATGACCATCGATATCTATGAAATCAAGCAGGCCTTGCATGCTGCGGGGCAGAGCGGTGAGCCTTCGGCCGATCAGGTTACTGCGTTACTCTCTCACATCGATGGATTGAGTGAAGCTTACCGGAAAACAAAATTTACCAAAGACGAAGATGTAACGTTTGCTGAACTGCTCAGTACCTTGAACAAATTTGAAGCTTCCGCTTCACAAAGCGATGAGGACAAACTGGCGTTGGCAAATCAAGCGCTCGTGTTGTTGAATGAATTATCTTCAATTCAGTTGGAGGAATCGAAATTGATTATGAAACAGGTTGAAGCGCTGTACATATCCGGTAAGGTCGCGTCACAATTCGCATTTGGTATTACGATTGTTATTTTGATCGTGTTGCAGGCGCTTGTGTTTACATCCAAAACGCTTCCGAAAACGCCTCAGCCATCAGGTCCGCAGCTTAATTAAATTGGTTTTTTTCGAAATAGAGGAATGCACAGAAGCCAACTGCGCATATTTTACGTTGATTATGTGATGATTGCCGATCCCAGGGTAAAACTTTTCTCATCATCCAGGCATCATAACGACTAATTCCTTCGTTACCATCCTAATAAACCCTCACCCTCATGTTTGCCAACTACCTGCTGCTGGCTATCCGCAACCTGGCTAAACAACGCGGTTATGCCATTGTAAACACCCTTGGTCTTGCTATCGGCCTGGCATCTGCCATCTTCATCCTGTTGTATGTGCGCGATGAACTTACCTTCGACCAGATGCACCCCAAAGCCGCTACTACCTGGCGTATGGGGTACTGGCTGCAATATGCCAATGGCGATACCGAAACATACCCAGAAGTGCCGGGCGGTTGGGACAATTATATCAAAAACAATTTTGAGGCCGTAACGGATGTAACCAGTTACATTCAACAAGGTATGCCCACCAGCCTGCACCATGTACCCACTGATAAGATTATTCTTACCGAGGAAATATTTTGGGCAGAACCCAACATTAGTAATCTGTTATATGTAAACATGATCAGCGGTCACCCAACAGAAGCGCTGAAAGAACCCAACAGCATTATTCTATCACAAACATCAGCAAGAAAATTTTTTGGCGATGTCGAAGCGGTAAACCAAACGCTAAGTGTATCACATTTCATTACCAACAACAAGCCGATTGAATTACTGGTAACGGGCGTGTATGAAGATTTTCCATCCAATGCACACATTGCCCCAAAATACATTGCCAGCATTTTTGCGCTTAAACCATTCATACAGGAAATTGATCAGGCGCTAAATGACTACATGGGTGATGGAGAATACGGCATGTGGACGCAATCATTTTTTACCTGTACCAACGAGGCGCTGATTCCCGCCATTCAGGAAGACTTACAAAATAAGGCCAATGAAATTATCGAGAAATATAATCTTGACCTGAAGTTTCGGCCCATCATGCGCAAAATTACCGACCTGCATTTCGATCAGGAAATGGATTGGTCTATCGTGCATAAATCCGCTGACAAGAATTACCTGTATATCTTCATCACCATTGCTGTTCTTATTCTTGTGGTGGCCAGCATCAACTATGTGAACCTTGCCACAGCACGTTCAGCCAGCCGGGCGCGTGAAATCGGGTTGCGAAAAACTTTTGGAAGTCAGCGTGTTCAATTGTTTGTTCAGTTTATGTTGGAGTCCTTCTTGCTTGTGCTTGCCGCGCTTGCGCTCGCTTTGCTTATTGTCTTCTTATTGCTGCCTGACTTCAATACGTTGGCCGATAAATCTTTTGGGCTTCAGCACCTGGTGCAGCCCGGCATGCTGCTTATCATTGGCAGTGTTATCCTCTTTGTAACGCTGCTCGGAGGCAGTTACCCTGCCTTATTTATCTCAGGCTTTCAACCCGTTGTTGTGTTGAAAGGAAAGTTTGCTTTCCGCAAAGGTTCCAATGTGTTTCGTCAGTTTCTTATTGGGTTACAATTTACGGTTGCCGTAACACTGTTTACCGGAAGTCTCGTACTGGTACGCCAAATGGATTTGATGCGAAATTCAAAACTTAATGAAGCAGGTAAACAGATTGTGTCTATCCGGTATGGTGGTTTTGGAGCCGGCACCGCTACTGATCAACAATACAACACGTACAAAAATATGCTGGTGGCTGATCCGCAGATTGAATCGGTAACACTTGCCAACCATTTGCCCCGACTCGATTTTTTCGGACCATTGAATATGCGTTTTCAATTTCCTGAAATTAAAGAAGAGCAATTCGAATGGTTTCAGCTTAATGGCGATTATGATTTTCCGGAAACTTTTGGCTTGAAAATTATTGCCGGGCGAAACTTCGACTATGGAAATGTTAGTGATTCCACTGCAGTGTTACTGAATGAATCGGCTGTACGTTCACTCAACAGTTCGCCTGAAGAGGTCATCGGAAAAACCGTTGTGCGTCCGGCACACAGTTACTATGGCCAACCCGACAGTACGCAAGCGCCTGTTACCGGTAAGGTGATTGGCGTTGTGCAGGATTTTCCGTTTCGCTCCATGCACCATAAAATTGATCCGTTAGGTATTGCTGCACGCCCGCACTTTCAGGATCGAATTATTCATGTGCGACTGGGTACCCGCAACATGGGTGAGAAAATCCGTTTCCTTGAACAGGAGTGGAAGAAACTATTTCCTACATATGGATTTGATTATTGGTTTATTGATGATGAGTTCGGCCCGTATGTATGAAAACGAAACAAAGATTGCCGGGCTTACAGAAAAATTTTCAGCGTTGGCCATTCTCATAACGTGCATTGGGTTATACGGACTTGCCTCGTTTATGGCACAGCAACGAACCCGGGAAATAGGCATACGCAAAGCTATGGGAAGCAGTAACCGCCAGATACTCATGTTGCTGCTAACGGTGTTTGCCAAACTGCTAGTGATTGCATCCGTAATTGCGGTGCCCGTTACTTACTTCCTGTCGGCCAAATGGCTTGAGCGATTTGTGTACCAGACTCCGCTCTCACCCGAACTCTTCTTGGGGGCAATTCTGATACTGGCTTTGATTACCCTGCTTACGGTTGGATATGAAATTTTGAAAGCATCAAGAGCAAACCCGGTAGAGTCGTTGAGACATGAGTAGTCTTTTTCTTGTCATGCTTCGACTAAGCTCAGCATGACAATTAATACTTAAAAACTTTTCCTCATCCATCACTTCCTGCTTTGCTTCATCAAAGGTTGTTATCGCAGAGATAGCGAAATGGGTACTTATGATGAAGTGTGAACATGGATGCAGAGGTTCCTGGTAAACCATCGTGGAGTGTTGCGGCCCTATTTCAGAGGGTTAAGTTCAGGTGATATACATCTGATTTATTTCGTGCGATATCCGAAATAAAAAAACCGCCCGGCTGCGAAATCTGTTCCACCAAATCAAAAACCGTACAGGATTTTGGTAGCGCCTGAAAGATCAACAAAAACGTATATGAAAAGTTTTTGGGTACGATCGTCCACACAGGAGCAAATGTGATGTTTTCCACATGAACCAATGCGGATTTATTACCTGAGCTTTTGTCAATCAAAAAGGTCGACTTCCAGATTCGAACGAGCATCTCCTGATCCGTTTCGCTCATGTGTGCGTGCACATATACATACGAATCGTGCAACCATTCCGGATGAACGGCAAACAACACATCTGTATCAATAAACGGACGGGCCCGTACCGGAGACTCGGTAATGCTCATGCATACAAATTTCCATCAACCCTCACTCGATGTCAACTGTTGCGCGAAGTTTTAAAACCGCTTATCCACTTATTTCGGGTTGATAACCAGTACCGGGCGGTTTTCGTGATTTACAAGATCTTCGGCCAGGCTGTGGGTAAACATGAACCTGCCAACCTTAAGTTGGGTGGTTAGGGCAATGGCGTCTGGGGAAACATCTTTCGCAACATATTGAATACCCCATTCCGGATCGTTTGTGGTAATAAAGTTTCGTGTAAACATTGCCTTTGGAAACTTTTGCTCCAGCCGTTGCATTTTCTCCTCAACCTCTGCCTTTGTTTGGGTGTCCTTTTCAAGCCCTACGTACAATAGGTGTACCTTTCCTGAATATGCGGACGCCAGTTTAATTACTGGTTCAATTACTTTTTCGGGATTTTCATGGAATGTGGTGGCAAACAACATGTTCTTGAATCCCTTTCTTTCGGGCTTGTGCTTGATAACCAAAACCGGTGCAACCGACTGACGAACTACGCGCTGAGTTTGGGAGCCTAATATTTTTTCGCGAATTCCAGTAGCTCCATGTGAGCCCATCACGACCAGATCAATATTCAATGATTCAATGTAGTTTTCAATTTTATCGTTACCCTTGTTAAGCACAAGTAACTGGCGCGCAGATAAACCTGCATGTTCTGCCTTATGCACCAACGCATCCAGCATAGCTTTTACATGTCCCAACTCCTGTTGTTTGGCTGTTCCTTGCAGCGTGTGTGCGCTGCCGGAAAGGTCATCATACAAATGCTGAAAAATAATTTCAGCCTGAAATTTACTGGCTATTTCCAGCGCCACCTGTACGGCATTGTCTGCACACACAGAAAAATCCGTAGGAACAAGAATCTTTTTCATAACCTTCCGATATGAGGTTAAAGTAGCAGGAATGACTTCAAAGTCGTTATGACCCCAATCAACGTTACAAATGACCTTTGTCATCCGTATAACGAACAGCTATAGGTATCTTGGTACAATGGAGCAGTTCGAACAATGGATTTCTTCCATCTCACCCGTGGTTGCTGCCTTGATGGCCACTACCTTCACATGGATGATTACTGCCTTGGGGGCTGCTCTTGTATTTTTTACCTCCACACTTTCCAGAAAGTATTTTGATCTGTTACTGGGGTTTGCGGGAGGTGTTATGGTCGCTGCTAGTTTTTGGTCATTGCTTGATCCTGCCATTGAAATCTCTGAAAAATTGTTCCCTCGTTTTGCATGGATGCCGGCTGCTGTTGGGTTTGGTTTAGGCGGACTGTTCCTTTACGCGCTCGATAAATTGCTACCTCACCTTCATGTAAACTTTGGTATAAACGAAACGGAAGGAATAAAAACATCATGGCACAGCACAACACTTTTGGTCCTGGCCATAATGCTACACAACATTCCAGAGGGACTCGCAGTTGGTGTGATGTTTGGTGCCGTTGCCCATGGTTTTGAAGGTGCCTCTATTGGTGCGGCCATCGCGCTTAGCATTGGTATCGGTCTTCAGAATTTTCCGGAGGGATTGGCCGTAGCTTTTCCTATTCGCGCAGCAGGTGCAAGTCGGTTAAAAAGTTTTTGGTTTGGACAACTATCAGCCCTTGTCGAACCGGTTGCAGGGGTTATTGGAGTATTGGCGGTATTGTATGTTCAAACTTTTCTTCCCTTTGCGCTTGCCTTTGCCGCTGGGGCAATGATCTATGTTGTGATTGAAGAGGTCATTCCAGAAACGCAACGCTCAACACACACCGACCTTGCTGTATTGGGATTTATTGCCGGATTTATTGTGATGATGATATTGGATGTTTCGCTTCAGTAACTATCGATTCCAGGTAAGTAGTTGGTTGATAGAAGACAACCGGAATATTTCTGTTTTCATTCCGCGATTAACAAACCATGATTGTAACATCCTTAAGCGCTCATGCTGAGTTTTGGTTTCTGCTATTATATTCATCATGCCCATTCCACCAATTGCCGTTAGCCGAATCAGGTTTTCGATGTAGCTTTCCCGAATGAGATTTTCCGGAATTCGTTTATCCACAAAAACATCGCTAACAATCAGATCGTACGAAGCTTTTTCCTGTTGAACAAATTCGGCTGCATCGCCCAGGTGTATAGAAAGCTCTAAGAACCGATCTAAATCAAAATATTTTTTTGCCAACACAATTACTTCGGGGTCGAGTTCGACACCGGTGATGTGGGGTGAGAGCTTTAATTCATCGCATAAAATAGCAGCTACGCTACCTGCACCAAAACCCAACACCAAAACATTCTTTGGGTTTCTCTTTTTTACCTCATATCGTTTAAAAGCTTTTTGAAAAACACGATGAAGTGTATCAAACGAATAATTGGCGTCCGGAGAGTGCAAAACGTATTTACCGTTTTGGTACCATACCTCCAACTCGCCACTAATGGTGCTTGGGCGTGTTTCAATTATATCGTCTGAGACAAAGCTTTTTAACTTTTGAAATAACCTTGAGCTCAAGCCACACCAATTATCGTATGTTCTCTTTAAAAATAAAATCTGCGGGAGGTTCAGCATCTTTCAAATGCCGAACAAAGTAATCCCATCTTCTTTTCATGAAGTAACGGGAATTACCAAAACCATGACCCGCATTGGGCAGCACAAGCATGTCAAAATCTTTATCTGCTGCAATAAGTGCATCAACTACAAGCAACGTATTGGTAGGCGGAACGTTACCGTCCATCATGCCGTGTGCAATCAACAACTTCCCTTTCAGATTACTTGCCAAAAGTTGATTAGCCTGACGATCGTAGTTGGTTTCTTCAGGCGCCTTTTGAACCTCACGATTCAAACTCTCGCCTTGCCCGGCTTCCTTGACTTCGGCTGACGATCTCACCAACACACCATGCCACTTTTCGCCCCAATCATCTTCATAGTTTCTGTTGTCGTGATTACCTGCACCCGAAACGGCTACCTTATAAAAATCCGGATAACGAAGAATGCCCGCGGTTGACGCAAAGCCTCCACCGGAATGGCCCCAAATGCCAACCCGATCGATGTCCATCCAGGAATTTTGTTCCGCCAATTGCTTTATCGCAGCTATTTGATCAGGTAGCCCGTTATCACCCATATTACCATAATACACATCATGAAAAGACTTTGACCGACCGGGCGTTCCCATTGCATCCACTTCAACCACAATAAATCCTAATTCTGCCAAAGCCTGCTTATCCCCTCTTGTAGGAATAAAGGAGCGACTGCCCACACTACCCGATTGCGGGCCCGGGTAGAGGTAGTTTAGGATGGGATATTTCTTTGAAGAAGAAAAATTAGAGGGCTTATACATCAATCCAAAAAGATCGGTGTTATTGTCACGGGCCTTTACACTGAAGGGTATAGGTGCCACCCATCCATTATTTTCCAAAGCAGTAATATCGGCTTCCTCCAGTGTCATGATTACTTCGCCACTCAGATTCCTGATGACTGTAACCGGTGGCGTAGTTGGCGTTGAGTAACTATCCAGAATAAATTTCTTAGAAGCCGACCAAGTAAGTACATGATTAGCGGGTTCGGGAGTCAGTAACTGTAATCCGGTTCCGTCAAAATTTATTTTGTACAGGTATTGATAGTATGGATCGCCCTCCTCCTTGTTTGATCCGATGAAATAAATTGTTCGGGCTTCTTTATCAATGTAGTGAACCTGTTGAACGGCCCACTCTCCGTCTGTTATTTGATTCTTCAGCGTGCCCGTCTTCAAATCAAACAAGTATAGGTGTCCCCAATTGTTGCGTTCCGAAAACCAAATTACTTCATCCGTGTCTTTCAATACATGCCAGTTCACCATCCGGTTTCCTGATTCGAAATACGTATCAACAGACTCGACCAAAACCGAACGCACTTCTCCCGAGTTAGGATCGGCCACCTGAAGATTGGCAACCTTATGATCGCGGGACGAGGATACAAATGCAAGTTGTGAGCCATCATCGCTCCATTCAACATCTAAAAACTGTCCGTCACGCCCAGCGATATGATCACTGATTGTTGAGCGATGTGCATCGGGTTGCATTTTTAACCGAACCAGCTTTGGCTTTGGTGTTACATGAATGACCACGCGTTCAATTCTGAAAATTAAACTATCGCCAGGCAGTGGGTACTTCCACCGTTCTAATTTGGAATGACCAACTTGTGTGTTGTACAAGTACATTTCACCAACACCACGACCGTCATGTTGAAACGTAGCAATCTTATCAGATTGCGGAGACCATAGCAGCACCGGAGAATCTCTTTTTGTCCAGCCGGCATTGTTCGTAGCATAACCATAGTCTTCTTTTCCATCAAAGGTAAGTTGCGTGTGGGTGTTTGTTTGGGTATCGCGTATCCAGAGGTTATAATCCTTTATGTAGGCTGCTTTTAAACCATCCGGAGAAAGGTATTCATTTGGAAGCCCTTTGGGTTTACTTTGCGCTAGGGTATAACCGGATAAGTTCAGTACGTACCACTTTCTTTTAAAAGAAAATTCAAGCTGCAACCGATCCGCTGAAAGCTTGGGTTGAGAAAGGTCGATTTCCAATGGTTTTACTTCTTCACCACTCAAGTCGAAAAGCAATGCCGCTAATTTCTCATGATCAAAAGCCTTTTCTTTTGTTTTGGCGTTTGGATTGGCCAAAATAAACTCAGCACCATCGGGTACGGAATTTTTATAAATCAACCAATCATCCTCCTGCCACTCCGGAGAAGAGACCATTCCGTAAACCAAAGGATTGGTATTGGCGGCTAAGAATTTTTCTGCCCGCTGGTAATCTTCCAGGGTCACTTCCTGCCTCTCTTTGCATGAGAAAGACAGGATCATCAAAATGAGTAGAAAAAGAAAGGATGACCTTCTCGTTTTGCAACTAGCGATTTTCATGGTTTAGGCTTTAACTTGACTCTTTCAGGAAGGTACGAATAAGTCAGCTTTGGCCAATGAAAATTACTTCACTGGTTTTGTCCATTTAAATTCGGATAATGTCCGTATCCGGTGGCGAATACCCCATCTGCCTGGCCAGCATCAATATTTGTCCTTTATGATGGAACTCGTGTGTCATTACGTGTGTAAAAATCTGAGCACGTGTAAGGTTGTACTTCTTTCCTCTAATCTCAGCTTCCAATGTTTCCAACCAGGTGTCCGAACTATCCTGAATAAAGGTAAAAACCATATCATCAACCTGCTGAAATAATTCTTTTACAGCATGAATGGATTGATAGTCCGAGTCTTTGTAACGCTCCACCTGAAGTTTTCGCGCGATCGTCATGATCCAACCTTGATACGTATTGGCGGTGTGTACATGCAGGTTGCAGATGCTTTTGTCATCAAACGTTAAGCCCCTGGTATAATCTCCTTCTCGAAAAGATTCGCAAAAATCCAATACAACATTCCTTGAGGATTGTACCAACTCGTACTGGTGCGTAAAAAGTTCGCTTTTCATTCTTTGTGCTATGTGGTAAAAATACAATTAAGTGTAATTTCATAAAAACCTGAGATTTTAAAGCATAGACTGACAAATGTCCTTGAAATACTTCCTTTTGTGTAATACATTTAGCTAAACCGCTTTGCTATGCCGCACATTAATTGCAATAACGCCAGCTTGTTTTACATCGATGAGGGTACCGGAGAGGAGACCATCGTGTTTTCACACGGACTTTTGTTTTCGCATGAAATGTTTCGTGCACAAATCGACTTCTTTAAAAGCCAATATCGATGCATTGCCTATGACCACCGCGGGCAAGGCCAAAGCGAAGTAACCAAAACGGGTTACGATATGGATGGCCTGTTTCTGGATGCCGCTGCACTTATTGAAAATTTGCAAGTAGGGCCTGTCCATTTTGTTGGACTTAGTATGGGGGGATTTGTGGGTATGCGCTTGGCCACACGAAAACCACACCTGATTAAAAGCCTTACACTGATGGAAACCTCTGCGGATTCCGAAGTAAATAAGCTGAAGTATAGTGTGCTTAACCTCATCTTCAAGGTTGCGGGCAGCAAGCCCATCTATAAAAAGATCATGCACATTCTTTTTGGAAAAAGCTTTATGAATGATCCGGAACGCGCAGAAGACAGACTTTATTGGGAAAATAAAATGATGGCTATACCTAAAACTGTAACCCGTGCCGTAAGTGGTGTGATCAGCCGAAGTGGCGTGTTTGAAGAAATCAAATCCATCCAAAAGCCTACCCTGGTTATTGTGGGCGATGAAGATGTGGCTACCACACCCGAAAAGGCTCAACGTATCCATAAACAAATCAATGGCTCCGTGCTGGAAATCATACCTGGTGCAGGTCATAGTTCAACCATTGAAAAACCTGATGAGGTGAACAGCATTCTCGAAAAATTTCTGAGCCATGTTAATGGTGATGAAAGTCATTCTGCTCCCACTGAAAAATAGAATCTTCGCTTTATGAAAATGAAATACTCGTTATCTCTTGGTCGTGTTGCAGGCATACAGGTTTTTGTTCACTGGACTTTCCTTATCCTGATAGGATACATCGTTTACAGTAACCTGAAACAAGGAATGGGCACGGTGGATATTCTTTGGAGTATCCTATTCATCCTTACCTTATTTGCCTGCGTTACGCTACACGAATTGGGTCATGCGCTTGCGGCTAAACGCTATAACATTAAAACCAGCAACATTACCTTATTACCCATTGGTGGTGTGGCTCAACTGGAGTCGATGCCCGAAAAACCCAAAGAAGAATTGGTGGTTGCGCTGGCCGGCCCAATGGTGAATGTGGT
This sequence comes from uncultured Roseivirgaceae bacterium, assembly GCA_964419145.1. Taxonomy (GTDB): domain Bacteria; phylum Bacteroidota; class Bacteroidia; order Cytophagales; family Cyclobacteriaceae; genus UBA2336. Next base: position 575,040 of record CAYQOM010000001.1, read on the forward strand.
AATCGCAGGGTTGCTCTTTCCGTTGCTGAGTTTAAGTGGCGGGCTTGATAATCTCGATGTAACCCGGTTTAGTCACCATAATTTTTTACCATCACTTATGGTTGTTAACATTTGGTTGGCTGTGTTCAATATGATTCCTGCATTTCCCATGGATGGAGGCCGCGTGCTTCGCGCACTCCTTTCATTTAAGTTTGAGCGACACGTTGCCACGCGTATTGCCGCATCTATCGGGCAGTTGCTGGCTATTGGCTTTGTGTTTGTAGGATTCTTCTCCAATCCCTTCCTGATATTCATTGGTGTATTTATTTTTCTTGGTGCGCAGGGTGAAGCCCAGTATGCGCAAGCACGATCGTTGCTTTCCGGATACACGGTTGCCAATGCTGTGATGAAACAAGTGCCAACGTTAAAACCAACAGACACAATTGAATATGCTTCCGACCAGTTACTGGCCTCACAAAACAAAAATTTTCTAGTTGTGGATGAAGCACGTGTGCTGGGTACGCTAAGTCGAGATGAAATTATCAAGGCGTTGCGTGAAAATAAGGGGGCAGAAACGGTTGATCGATTTATGAATCGTGAGTTCCTCACGCTTCAAATACAAATGCCTCTTGAAGATGCATGGACAACCATGCGCACCAAACAGCAATCCGTGGCACCGGTATTCAGCAACAATGAGTTGGTGGGTATGCTGGACACCGAAAACGTAGCTGAATTTCTAATGATCAGCGAAGCCACCAAAAAAGACTGAATCTCACTTTTTTAAGATTTTCTTGCCCGCAATGCAACCATCAGTTGTGTCATTGCGTCTTATGCCTAAGACAATTATGTATTAGGTTCTTATGCACTCACCCGAACTCCTCAAAGGAACACTGCAGACCATTGTGCTGAAGGTTCTGAAAGATCACGGAAAAATGTACGGCTACGAAATAACCCAACGGGTAAAGGAGCTATCGGACGACCGGATTCTGCTCACGGAAGGGGCGCTTTATCCTACGCTTCATAAGCTTGAAGCTGAGGGTTTTCTAAAAACAGAAATTGTAAACATTGGAAAACGAATGCGCAAGTACTATGCCTTGACTGCTCCTGGTAAAATTGAGGCGAAAGAACGTGTTACTGAATTTGTAGATTTTATCCGAACCATGGGAAATGTGTTGAACATACAGGTGGCATCATAGGCATTTATACCAACATGCAACTAAACGCTGAACATATCTCCTACATCATCAAAGATCTTCACTATCGCGGGATTGTGGCAGAGGGCATACAGGATGAGTTGGTTGATCATGTTTGTTCAGCAACAGAAATCAGAATGCAGGAAGGCCAACGGTTTATTGATGCCTACCACGATGTGTTGAAATCATTTGGCTACACACAAGGCCTTCGCCAAACACAATTTGAAACATTACACGCTGAAAATCATAAAACTAAAAACATGCTTAAGAACTATCTTACCATTGCGGTGCGCAACTTGCGCAAACACAGTTTCTATTCGTTCATCAACATGTTGGGCTTATCTGTTGGTGTAGCTGTTTGTATGATCATTCTCTTTTTTGTCATCCACGAAATCAGCTACGACAAGCATCATGAACATGCTGATCGCATCTACCGCATTAAGTCGGAAATTATTTTTGGTGGAAACCATTACAACATGACGTATGCACCAGCTCCGATGGCCGCAACATTGCCGTTGGAAATTCCTGAGGTGGAAGCGGCCGTACATTTTCGTGAGCGTGGATCATATCTGGTAAAACGTGAAACGGAAAACATCAAAGAACCAAATGTGATTTGGGCCGGAAAGGATTTCTTCAAGATTTTCACCGTGCCTATGCTTGAGGGCAATCCTGAAAAAAGTCTTGAAGAGCCCAACACCATGGTCATTAGCAAACGTACGGCAGAAAAATTCTTTCCGGGTGAAAATGCCTTAGGACAAACGTTGATCCTTGACAATCGATGGAACTTTAAAATAACCGGTGTATATGAAGACATGCCGGCCACCAGTCACTTTCATTTTGATTTAATCCTTTCTATGGAAGGGCTTAGCGAAGCAAAAACGCCAAGTTGGCTGAGCAATAATTTTCAAACCTATATGCTGCTGCATCCTGACGCAGATCCGAAAGCTGTTGAAGAGAAACTGATGACCTTGGTGTTGGATCGGGTGGCACCGCAAATTACACAGGTGCTTGGAGATGACTTCACCATTGAAAAATTCAAAGAATCGGGCAACAAGATTGAGTACACCCTGCAACCCCTAACCGATATTCACCTCAAAAGTGATTTATCAGGGGAGTTTGAGCCAAATTTCAATGTTACTTATGTCTATCTGTTTAGTGCGGTTGCCTTGTTCATTCTAACAATCGCTTGTATTAATTTCATGAACTTATCCACTGCGCGTTCTGCCAATCGCGCAAAAGAAGTTGGTGTGCGAAAAGTAATGGGTTCATTTCGGTCGCACCTGGTACGTCAGTTTCTTAGCGAATCGATTTTATTAAGCCTGTTATCTTTTTTTATCGCCATTGGAATAGCCTATTTGCTGCTGCCGGTTTTCAATGATCTGGCGGGGCGGCAACTTTCCATTCCATTCGAGTCCGTTCCTTTTTACCTCCTCCTCATCAGTGGCGCCATTGTAACGGGTCTACTGGCCGGTATGTATCCTTCATTTTTTCTTTCAGCTTTCAAACCTGTTAACGTACTAAAGGGCAATGTTTCGCTTGGCATGAAGAGTGGATTCATCCGCAGTTCGTTGGTTGTTTTTCAGTTTGCTATTTCCATTGTTCTGATCATTTCAACTCTCGCAGTGTTTAATCAATTAAACTTTATCCAAACCAAAAAAATCGGGTTTAATAAAGATCAGGTAATCATGATTGAAGATGCTGATGCATTGGGCAACAACCGGGTTGCCTACAAAAATGAAATATTTAAGAACAGCATGATTGTAAATGGAACATTCAGTGGGTTTTTACCCGTATCGGGTACCTGGCGTAGCGATACACCTTGGTGGGCCGAAGGAAAGAATCCATCACAACATGAGAATCTGGTAAGTCTTCAGAACTGGGCGGTTGATTACGACTACCTGAAAACATTAGGCATGACTATTAAGGATGGCCGCGATTTTTCGGAAGATTTTCCTTCCGACTCTTCTGCTGTTATCTTGAACGAAACTGCAGCAGCGAACTTTGCTTTTGAAGGAAGCCCGATCGGCAAAAAGATTTTAACTTTTAAAGGTGATGAGCAGGGTGTTAATCCGGACGAAACGGAATCATTAACCGTAATTGGTGTTGTTGAGAATTTTCACTTTGAATCACTAAAAGAAAATGTTGGTTCGGTGATGTTATTCCTGAGCTCCCGCCCTCAAGGATATCTTTCTTTTCGGTTTCAATCGCAAGACACCAAAGCCGTTATCGAACTGCTTGAATCGAAGTGGAAAGAGATGGCCCCCGGCCAACCCTTCACGTATACCTTTCTTGATGAACGCTTTGGCAACATGTATGCTGCCGAAATGAGACTCGGTAGGATGTTTGCCATTTTTGCTGGGTTTGCTATCATCATAGCTTGTCTTGGTCTGTTTGCGCTTACTGCCTTTACTGCGGAACAGCGTACCAAAGAAATCGGAATTAGAAAAGTGCTGGGTGCCAGCGTTACCAGTATTGTGGTGCTGCTCTCTAAAGAGTTTGGTAAATTGGTTCTTATTGCATTTGTAATTGCCTCGCCTGTGGCCTGGTGGGCTGTAAACAAATGGCTGGAGGATTATCAATACAAAATCACCTTGGGCTGGACTTTGTTTGCGGTGGCTGGTCTCGCAGCTTTTTTGATTGCATTGCTAACCATGAGTTTCCAATCCATAAAAGCGGCCGTTAGCAATCCGGTGAATTCGTTGAGAAGCGAATAATGTTAAAATTACTTCGGTCTTTTTTTGGTGAGATGCCGAAAGGCATCCACCATTAAAATCGTTCCGGTAACTCCTGTTGCTCCTCCTGCAATCAACAAGCCTTTGCCAAGTTCGTCATTTTTTCGTCCAAGCATAAGTCCGCCAGCAATGGTTACGCTATACCCAATGGTGGCCACTGCGATACCTCGCCTAAATTTATTCTGTGAAGTTTTCAGGTTTAACTGAATCTGGTCTACATCAGCACGAAGTTCAAGTATTTCCTTCTTTAACGAATCAAGGTTCTCGTATGGCGTTTGCTGGGCAAGCACTGGTGCCGACAAGCAGAGCAGCATCGTAAAAAACAATAATCGGAACATAGGTTGAATCTGAATTCGCTAAGATAATAACCGATTATCGATCCAACCAAGTTTTGAACGCCTGTATGCGGTCGCGGCTAACCACAAGTTCGTGTTCACATGGCTGTGATAGTCTTACTTCCATGCGAGCGCTTATAGAGCCTCTGATTTCATGGATGGCATTGATGTGTACAATGAATTTTCGGCTAATGCGAAAAAAGTTCTCCGGGTGAAGCGTTGTCTCCAACTCTTCCAGCGTATGGTCGATTAGAAATTTCTTGTTCTCTTTTTTGGTTACCAAATAGCAAAGTTTGCCTTCTGCAAAAAAATACGCGGCTTCTTCCGTTGCTTTGTATTGAAGTTTGTTACCTGATTTAATCAAAAAGCGTTCTTTGTATTTTTTTGCGCCTTGTTGGCCTAACAACTGTTTAAGCATGCTCAGTTGCTCATTGCCAAAGGGCTGACGGATTTGATTAAATTTTTTCAAAGCCCCTTCCAGCTCGTTTTTACGAATCGGTTTTAATAAATAATCTATGCTGAAATGCTTGAACGCCTGAATGGCATATTGATCGTACGCAGTAGTGAAAATAATGGGAGCCGTTACATTTGCTTTATTGAATGCTTCGAAACTTTTCCCATCTGCTAATTGAATATCAAGCAAAAGTAAATCAGCAGTTTTGCCGCTCTCAAAAAATCGAGCCAGGTCCTTCACGCTATCCACCTGTTCCGCAACCTTTATGGTCGGGTCGCATTCCTGTAAAAGGTCGGTTAAGCGTTCTGCAGCAAGGGGCTCGTCTTCAGCAATCAGTACATTCATTTCGATAGTTCCAGCAAGGGTATTTTTACCGTAAACCGCAAGGGCGATTTTTCGATTTTTACCTGCCGCTCTGTTAAAAACAGATATCTGTCCTGAATGTTCTTTAGCCCGGTTTGTGTGGATTCTTCCTTGATTTCCTTTTCCTGAAGGTTGTTTGTCACTTCTATACAGCCATTTTCTGACCGCAACACGATTTCCAATGGGTTTTTGCGAGAAACTACGTTATGCTTGATAGCGTTTTCAATCAACATTTGCAGTACAGCCGGTGCTACATAAAAATGTTCACCGTTTCTGGTGATCTCGTTTTTAACTGAGAGATTTTCTCCAAAACGAATTTTTAATAAATAGATATACGATTCAATAAACGCGAGCTCATCCTTTAAGGGCACCACCTTTCGCTCCTGGTTGTACAACAGGTATCTGTAAACGTTGGAAAGTTGCTCAATAAATCTTGCTGCAGTGTCCTGATCCTTGTAGACAAGTGTGGAGAGCACATTAAAGCTATTGAAAAGAAAATGTGGATTGATTTGATTTCGAAGCGCTTCAAACCTGGCTTCAATAGAAATTTTTTTAAACTGCTCCGCCTCAATTTGGGTCCTTTTCAGTTTGTTCATGTAGTACACAATTGCATTGATGCAATTGAGAAATAAATTGACTCTAAAACCGAATGCCATTAGCAATGTAAGATGAGCGGTGTTTACCTGTATCGGCATGTTGAGAACTGCATATAACCCTTCCATTACCAGGAAGCAAATCACACCAACATTTAAAAGACTAATGCCAAAAAGTAAGATTAGTGGGTGTATTCGTTTATGAAAAAACGCAGAGATTTTATCGAGGCGGGATTCAGCAAAGCGGTTCAACTCCCAAACTCCAAGCACAACCAATGCAAGCGCGAGAAAAAGATAAAGTTGAGAAATGGGGAAATCAAATAGCTTGTCGCCTACCGTATACCGAATGTTGATATACGAATAGACCGACAGTGCCAGTATAAAAAAATATCGATAGCGTACCCCAAACACGACTTTCGATTTTAAGTGATTTACAAAATTAAACTTTCGGTAGAATAGAAGAAGTCCCGCTTACGCGGGACTCTTCACTCCTAAACCAACCCCTCTTCCTACAAGATTCCGTCTGGGATCAGTACTTTATCGATTACGTGAATCACACCATTGGTTGCGTGTACGTCCAGCAATGAAGGCACAAGACCTGTTGCGGGTGTACTACCATTTCCATCTGTAATGGTTAGGTTTGATACATTAATGGTAATGTCCTGATTTAATGTAGTTACTGCACCTGATGATAAGTCGGTAGAGAATACGCGGGCAGCGACAATGTGGTGCTGTAATACTTCGGCCAGTTTTTCATTTCCAATAGCTGTCTCCAGTTCATCCATATCTTCAACCCCAAGGGCTGTATAGAGTGCTTCAAAAGCGGCATCGGTTGGAGCAAACACGGTAAGGTTACCTTCCGCATCAGCCGCATCAAGCAATGTTGGTACCTTTAAAAGCGCAGCAACTAACTGCGTAAATTCTGGTTCAGCATTATCGGAGAAATCAATGGCAATGTCTGCAATAGTCTGTGAAGGAGGCAGAAGTGTTCTGTCAATCACGTGTACTACACCATTTGATGCGCCTATATCTGTTGCAATTACTTCAGTCGTTCCGTTGATGAACACCCCTGCAGTTCCTTTGCTCAGGTAAATGTCACCATTTAATGTTTCGGCTGAAGAGCTTCCGTTTGCAATGTCTGCTGCAAATACTTCCGCACCGGCAATAACGTGGTACTGCAATACAGCATTCAATGTTGCCTGATCAGGCAAAGTTGTAATACCTGCTTCCTCGAAAGCTTCATTTGTTGGAGCAAACAAGGTTTTATCACCAGCCGCTAACAACGCTTGAAGAATTGAAGGAGACGCTGCATTTACAGCCGCAATTAGCGTGGTAAAATTCTTATTAAAATAAGCCGGTGCTACGATGGTTCCAACGATCGGAACAATTGTAGGTGGCACAAGAACGGCATCAACTACGTGCACGATTCCATTAGTAGCTTCAACATCAGCTGTAACCACAGCAACGCTGCCATTTAAACGAATTCCACCAGCAGTAGTTACCGCAATGTCTTCACCTCCAACGGTTTCAACAGGACCGGCAGTAAGTTGAGTTGACCTTACAGCAGCGCCAGCAATTACGTGGTATTCCAATACATCGCGCAACACACTTTCCGGAATATCATCTAAACTTTCCTGACCGATTGCATCCAACAGAGATTCAAATGCAGCGTTGGTTGGTGCAAATACGGTGAAGCTTGTACCTGTTCCGCTAAGCGTAGTTACCAGGTCGGGGAATTTGGTGAGTGCTGCAACCAGGCTTGAGAGGTTGCTGTTACCCTGTGCTAACGCAACAATGTTTTGTGTTGGTCGCATAGTTCCGTTGTCATCATCATCATCGCAGGCTGTTATCGTAAGCGTTACAATCGCTAACGAGAGCAGGGCGATTCTGGCTTTTGAAAACCAGTCTGTTCTAAATTTTTGCTCTGATTTCATACGAGGTTTGTTTATGGTTATTGATTAAACTTTCAACAAACCTTAAACCCTGAAACCGATGAAATAGATATGCAAATGACCCTGAATGGAGCTTTATCCGGAGTGAGTCGTTTTACTTTTGGCGTGAGTGGGGTGTTTCGGTGACGTCTGTAAAACCGAATTTGTGTAAGCGCTGAACTTAAGTGTTAAACCAAGTTCTATAAATCGGGCTGTTCCGAATCCGAAAAGTCACCTCGTAGTACGCGGAAACGTTTTCTCGCTTCGGCTGTATACACACTGCCCGGAAACTTGTTAAGAAACTCCCGATAGATTTCCATGGCTTTGTCCTTGTTGGCCAATTGGCGCTCATAAATTTCACCCTGCAGAAAAAATGCATCATCCGCCAGAATATCTTCCGGGTAATCGGTAAGGATTTTTTGAAGCAAGCCAAGGGAGGTTTCAAACTCACCTTTCTTCATGCGGATGTTTGCTTCGAGCCAATAGACATCGTCAAGGATGGTGTGGTTGGTAAATGATACCCAGCCAGAATCGCTCTCGGTTATGGGTTCTATATTCAATAAAAAAGCTTCCTCTTTTGACATCTCCTTTGTTGAAACTTTTAGCCGGCCCTCTTTTAAATACGAGATTTCTTTCAAAGCGGAGGAAGTTTTATTCTGATAGAGCAATAACTCAATAGAGGCATATGCTTTTAAAGCTGAGCCTACCGAATCAAAAGCAATATTTTCTTTAATGCGCATACTCAACTCCATGGCATCGTTGGCAATTTCGCGGGTGGTCGCTTCTTTCAAAATATCCAGGTGTTCCTGTGCAAGCCTGAAGTTCCCGCGGTAATAAAACAGTTTTGCATTTTTTAATTTCGCCTCATAGCCAAGCGGACTCTCCTTCAATGCCTTTTCTACCTGCGAGTAAAGCAACGAGGATTCCCACGTTTCACCTTTCAGTAAATAAATATCGCCAAGATCCAATTTCGTCTTTGATTTTATTTGCAGTGATGCCCGTGGGTTTTCGATTAGATTATTCAATAATTCAATGGCCTTATCTTTCTCATCGAGGTAATTGGCGTACAGCAATGCTTCACTTCGTTGAGCTTCATGTGCATTGGGGTTATCACGATAGGAATCAATAAATTCGGTATAGGCTGCTATTAAGTTTCGTACGGAATCTGCATTAACCGGAAATGTATTTTTGATACGCGCTTCACGGGTTTTAACTAAACCCAATCGTGCCTGTAGATAATACAGTCCCGTAGGATATTCCTTTACTACATAACTGTAACTTCTGAAGGCATTGTCGTAATCTTCATTGTCCAGCGCGACACGCGCCACCTCCATGCATCGTTCGCCAAATTTTTTATACCGCTTATCGTACGCTCGTGCTTGAATAAAGGATGCGTAGAAGTTTTTTTGCTGCATCGTTACCCAGATCAACAAATCGGAGTACACATCAACATCCGGATATTTTTGAATGCGCTCATAAAGAATTTTTTCCAGGCTCTCCAACTCATCGGGTTTGGTAAGTAAGGCCTGCATCACATTTTTCACATACTGAATATTACCCGAGTTTTGCGTAACGTAATTCAGGTACTCTTGAACCATCTTGTCCTTTTCTCCCTTCACCCGGTAAAGCATAGCCAGTTCCAGGCAAAACAAATAGGGGTTTCCAACCGTCTGCCTGCTTTCAGTTAAAGCAATAATCGAATATTCAGCCAATGATTTACCCGACAAATAATCCGCAATCATTTTTATGCGGGTTATGTTGCCCTTGTAGGTTTGTATTAAGTCCTTAAAATATTTATCTGCTTTGGCAAGCTCACCTGTTCGGGCATAAACAATTCCTACGTCTGTTCGGTATTGAATATTTTCCGGATCTCTGCGCAAAACTCGTTTCAAATAGGCATGCGCCTCTTCACTATCCCCGGCATCAAGCAAAACGCTTAAATAATTATTGTGGATGTATGGAATATTAACATCGCTTTTGGCCAGGTCGCGGTATAATTCAATCGCTTTTAGCTTATCACCTTTTAATAAATATTCATTAGCCAGTTGAATGTCTTGTTGATTTTGAGCTTTCAACGAAAGACTACACAATACGGAGGGTATTATTAATAATAATATATATATGTATTTTATATTATAGTTATTAGTCATGTTGAAATGTGGACAAGTTTCTATGGCCTTTTGGTGTTTAATTTACGTTAAGTTTTTATGGAAAGCATTCGGTTCGTTATCAGCGGTTTACCTGGGTTATCAACATGGTGTTAATGCTTTTGAAATTTGATTTGTTAATTAAACGTGGTGTTGAAAGTTTTTGTTGGTAGCCGTTTTTTGCACAATCGATACAGTGGTTTTAGATTTTTATCGATTTTCAGCGTTTCTGTGTATTACTTTCAGCGTTATCCACATTATTTTCTGTGTTTATCAACAAGGGACCCACTTCCCAATTAGCTTTTAAATTTGTTGTTGGAACGCCTTTTTCCGATTTCCAAAAAATCATGGGTTCGGGTTCTGACTTGTTAAAGAAATTGCCTGGGTCCCACTTTCCGTTTTTGTTCTTGTCTAGTACTACCCGTATGTAATAATCAGCTGGTGGCAGGTTTTCAAATTTTGCGGTTTTTGATTCGGACTCTTGAATAACCTGAAAGCTTTTATTTAGTAGTTGAACCAGGATATTTTCTTCAGTCTTTAGTTCTACTGAAATTACCCCTGAATTATCCGGTGTTATTGTCTTAATGGATGAGTGCAATGCTGCTGAAGAATCCGATTCTATGGAAAGTATTGTATTGGCTGGAAGAATTAAATTGTTGATAGGTATAGTCGGCTTTTCTTCTTTTGCAGTTTCTTCTTTTGCCGCTTCACCCCTTTCCCTTGATATTCTTCCAGAGGCCGGTGGTTTTGTTGTAAAGTCTGTTTCTTTGGGAAGGGTCTTACTAATGTAGATTTTTCTTCTATCCTCGTTGTAACTGATGTCTTCCTCTGAAAAGAGAATTTTATTTACGGAATCTGTTTGAATGAAGATGCTGTCTGTTGTAATTCTCGAAATTGGCTTGTTTGAACTGATTTCAGCTTTGAGCAGTGATTTGTTTTGATGAAATTCACAGAACTCGATTTTGGTTGTAAAGTTTTCTTTGGTTGATGTCCGCGTATCGAATTTTACGTAGATCAATGTATCAATTGTATTGGTGGCACTATCAATGAAGTGAATATTAACCGGTAGGCTGTCGAGTTGTGGAAAAGTATTATAGATTCGAATGGTTGAAATGTCTTCCAGGAAAGAATTGATAGCGATCGAATCAACCTGAGGAGTAACTTTATAATCAGCGATACCTTTGGTTGTCCTTACGTTAAAGTATCGGGCAATGGGCCTGGCAGAGATTAGTTTAAATTCACGCTGATCCAACAGAACAGTTTTCAAGTTTTGTTGTGTTACGGACGAATCCAATTGTAAAGGCTTCGCCTTGAAAGCAAAGGCTTCATTTCGACTATCAACTATCAGGTTTTTATTTTTATCATCGAACGCATAGAGCAGATAACTTCCTGCTTTCAGATTGTCGAGCTGGTACTCTCCTTTGTCGTTTGTGATGGTTATCCACTGGGCTTCGTGTTTGAAAATGTTTACCGTGTCGTGATAGGGCACCAGTCCTACTGTATAATTTTTCAACAGCTTATCCTCCAGAAGATTGGAGACCGATCCGGAAATGGACAAGGAATCGATAAGACTACCGGTACTGAATGCAAGCTTGAGATTCACTGCAGGATTTCGTTCGGTTAAATCCTGAACAGCATCGCGAAACATAATGGTATACGTAGTGCTGTCTTTTAACTCGCTGTTGAGTTTTAGTATTACTGTTTTCTTTCTTGCCTCTGCCTCAAACTTTTTTCCAATTGATGGCGTGATAATAATTTGATCGCGTGCTGCATTTACCTGTATGAACTCATCAAATGTGAGTTCGATTTCATTCCCTTTAAAATTTGTCTGCCGGTCAGGCGGATTCGACTTTATCAAGGTTGGCGGTTGTTCATCCTTTTCCCCTCCCGTTGGCGTTGTTTGCTTGGCGCATCCAAGTAGAATTATGGGTATGAGTGCTATGTATCTGATTAGTCTCATTTGGGCCGCGCAATATAGATTAGGCTTGAAAAGTTAGTTTTTTTTCTGGCTTTGCTATTTGATTTTAATCCATTTAAAAATCCATTAAGATATTGCCTGTATCCTGGCTTTCCTTGGTATTTTTCGCTGAGCAAGCTGATATAGAACGAATCCAGAATCATTGGTTTTATTGCTATGAGTTCAAATCCATTGCTGTTCAGGAGTTGTGTCATACTTTTTTTTGAAAAGTGCCAAAGGTGTCGGGGCACATCAAATCCAGCCCAATACTGTTTGTAGTGCTCGGCATCGGGTGATTGATAATTGGGTACTGCAACAAATAAAGCGCCATGTTTGTCTATTTGCTTATGAAATGTTGCAAGCGTTTCGTTTAAGTCTGGTACGTGTTCCAGTACATGCCACAAGGTAATTGCTGAGAATTTATTTTCAGCTGAATCCTTAAGCGACTGTAGTGTTGTAATACCTAACAAGCTGTCTGCTTTTTCACGCGCAAGGTTGGAAGGCTCTACTCCGGCTATGGTCCAACCTCTTTTCTTCATCGTTAAAAGAAATTCACCGGTTCCACACCCAAAGTCTAGTATTGATCTATTCTTATTTGAGATCATTGATTCAACAAGCTTCTGCTTCCACCCGAGTGTTATTTTTCGGGTGGTGCGGTAGAGACCTCCAACAATACCTGTTGTATTTCCTGAGTGAGAAATGTATTCATCGGATAAATAATACTGATCAAGTTTCTCCGAATCGGGTCTGGGTGTGGTGATCCCTAAGGCACAGGAACCGCATATTTTTATCTGAAATGTTTCATGTGAAACTGTGTAATCTTTACAACTGTACAGATCTTTTAAATGTGTACCGGAACAAACGGGGCAGCGATCAATGGTTGTCATTATTTGCCCATGTAAACAGTAAGAATAGAAATATCAGCAGGAGAAACACCGCTGATTCGAGAGGCCTGACCAATCGTTTCGGGTTTTATTTTTTTAAGCTTTTCCCTTGCTTCTGCCGATAGGGCTTTCACCCGATCGTAATCAAAGTCAGACTTTATTTTATAATTCTCCAATGATCCTATTTTTTCAGCAAGTTTTCTCTCACGCTCAATATAGGTTTGGTACTTGATTTCTATTTCAGCTTGTTGCTGAATTTCTTCTGAGAATTGATTGATAGTTTGAGCAAGATCCCGGTTAAGCGATTTGATTTCCCGAATGCTGATCTCTGGTCGTTTCAATAGTGATGCAATCGCTATCTTCTCACGGATTACCGCGGTGTTCATTTGAGTCAACTCATCGTTCACATGAATCGGATCAACTTTCACTTTTTCAAGGAAAGAGATCAGATGATTTACACCGTTCTTTTTGTCCAGTACACGGTCAAGTCTTTCGTCTGTAGCAAGCCCCAACTTGTGGCCTAATTCCGTTAAGCGAATATCAGCATTATCCTGACGGAGCAGCACCCGATACTCAGCCCTCGAAGTAAACATTCGATACGGTTCTTGTGTGCCTTTATTTACCAGGTCATCAATAAGTACCCCTATATAAGCCTCTGAACGTTTCAGCACGAAAGGTTCTTTGTTATTGATTTTGTTGTGCGCATTTATTCCTGCCATCAGGCCTTGACAAGCCGCTTCCTCATACCCTGTGGTACCGTTAATTTGGCCTGCAAAATACAGATTATCAATGAGTTGAGTCTCTAAAGTCAGTTTGAGCTGGGTTGGCGGAAAGAAGTCGTACTCAATGGCATAGCCTGGCCGAAACATTTTAGCATTTTCAAAACCCTTTATTTTTGTAAGCGCTTGATATTGAATGTCTTCAGGTAGTGAGGTAGAGAAGCCGTTAACATAGATTTCAACGGTATTCCAGCCTTCGGGCTCTACAAATATTTGGTGTCGTTCGCGTTCAGCGAATCGGTTGATCTTGTCTTCTATCGAGGGGCAGTATCGTGGCCCAAGCCCTTTTATTCTGCCACTAAACATTGGCGATCGCTCAAACCCTAATTTTAGCGTGTCGTGCACAGATTTATTGGTGTATGTAATCCAGCAGCTTAGTTGATTGGTTAACGGCTTTGTATCGGAGTAAGAAAACTTACCTGGGTTTTCATCTCCTTTTTGTTCTTCCATTTTGGAGTAATCCAACGAGCGCCCATCAACCCGTGGCGGTGTTCCTGTTTTCATACGTCCTGCCTCAAACCCCAGGGAGGTCAGTTGTTCGGTAAGGCCCGTAGCAGATTTCTCACCAGTGCGTCCTCCACCAAAGTTTTTCTCTCCAATGTGAATTTTTCCATTCAGGAATGTACCATTTGTGAGTACAACGGCTTTGGCTTTTATCTCAATCCCCAAGGCAGTTTTAACACCTACAGCCTGACCCCCTTCAACTAGTATAGCGCTAACCATTTCCTGCCAGAAGTCCAGGTTTTTGATGTTTTCCAAGGCTAGCCTCCATTCTTCCGCAAACTTCATCCGGTCATTTTGCGTACGCGGGCTCCACATTGCCGGTCCTTTGGATAGGTTTAGCATCCGGAATTGAATCATGGACTTGTCTGAAATGATTCCCGATAGACCACCCAAGGCATCTATTTCCCGAACAATTTGCCCCTTGGCAACCCCTCCCATAGCAGGATTACACGACATTTGGGCTATTGTGCCCATGTTCATCGTTATGAGCAGAACACTTGACCCCATGTTCGCAGCAGCCGCAGCAGCCTCGCAGCCGGCATGCCCAGCACCCACCACAATTACATCATACTCTTTAAACATATTGTTGTTCCACGTGGAACGATTAAACCGGATTAATTAGCCCTTCTAAGGATGTCCACAATTCCACAAAAAATTCCACAAAGCGTTTCACGTGGAACAATCCTAACGCAAAGATAAGTAAGCGTCTTCTTTTCCTCGCATGGTTGATTTCTGGCGTGTGGTTTTGTCTTTATAGCCAACCAAGTGCAGAATGCCATGAATGATTACGCGGTGCAGTTCGGAATCAAGGGGAACTTTAAATTTTACAGCATTCTCTTTAACGCGGTGAATACTGATAAAGATGTCACCAGAAAGGGCCGATTTTGGACCCTCTGTATAGTCGAAAGTTATGATATCAGTTAAGGTGTCGTGATTTAGGTGGGATTGGTTAAGCTGTAGCAGAAATGTATCTGAGCAGAAGATTATATTGATTTCTCCTAATTCCCTACCCTCCTGCTTCACCACCCGCTCTATCCAGGTACGGGTTTTTCGTGGATTAGCCAGTTTAAACTTAACTTTCTCGGAAAAGAAATGGATGGTAGACATTGCCTACATATAGAAGCTCAGCTCAACAACCTTTCCCCCATCTTTGAATTCTACCTCATCAGAAAGATGTTTCATTAAGAAAATCCCCCTTCCTCCGGGTTTTTCAAGATTTTCAGGTGATGTTGGGTCGGGCAGGTTATGATAATCAAAACCGGGGCCCTCATCCTTAATGGTAAACTTTAGCAGGTTCTCGTTTAAAAAGAGGCTCAGGTATACGTTTTTTGATGAGTTACCGGCATTGCCATGTTTGATGGCGTTATTGACAGCCTCTGTTACCGCAATCATGATGTTGCCATAAATATCTTCATCCAGGTGAAAACGCTCTTTGGCATTATCGATAAAGCTTTCAATCATGCGGATGTTATCAATAATTGAAGGAACCTGAATGCTGATGGTATTCATTTTCGCGTTTAAAAATTAGTTTTCGCGCAAGCGCTTAAAATATTCGTTTACTTCTTTCTTGTAAAAGGGGTACAATTTAGGAGGCACAGTTTTCAACAATTCTACTTCTTTTTCCTTTAATCGTAAATATTCCTCAATGGCCTTGGGTATTTCTTTTTCATAATCCTTGGCCGATTCCCCCTTTCGCTCTTCATCCATATCCTGCTCGCGTAAAGATTGCTCTGCTTCGAGCAGCCGGGTTAGAATTTCGCGTTGCCGTTGAATTAACTGATCTGTAAGGCGTTTGTTCACCAGGTCGATCTCTGAGTCCTCCATCTTTTCAGAAATATTATTACCCGGCAACTTTCCGCCCTGCTCCTCAAGTTTTTTCTCCATTTCCTGTAGGGCGCGTCTGATTCGCTCCTGCTCAGCGGCCATTTCAGCTAGTTCCTCTGAAAGTTCTCTTCCGCCCTTTCCGCTATTTTTCAGCTGTTCAATTTTATTATTGAGCTGTTGCTGCATTTGGCTAAGATTGGGCTGGCTTCCTTTCTGCTTTCCTTTTTTACCTGAAGCCTGGGCATTGGCCATCATTTCCATCAGCATATCAAAATGGCTGTCAAGCATAAGCGCCAGGTTGTTGAGTGAAGTCATGCCGAATTGCATCTCCGTAGATATCTGCGGCCTTCTTCGCTCACGGTAGGCTTCAATGGCTTTGTCCAGGCGGTCGTTTAGTTCCGTTACCTCGCGGGTAACAAAGGAACCCATCATAGGATCTCGTTTTCCAAGAGCTAACAAGCTGTCTTCCAATACTTTAACATCATCTTTAATCTTTAGTTGGCGTTGCGCCAGCTGATTAAAGCGGGGATCGCTCGGTTCCAGCTCCGAGAATTCTTTCATTATTCCCTCCTGGTCGTGCGATAATTTGATCAGCCCGTGGATGATTTGACGTAGTGTCTCCAGGTTCTGCATATCAATTTGCATGCTCATGGCATTTTGCATACTCTGCATCTGCTCCTGCATTTCCTGCATTTTTTGAATAGCCTTTTGTTGCGAGCCTTTGGATTCACCAGGTTTTTGGTTTTCAAGCTTCTGCTGACTGTCCTGTTGCGAATCCTGTACTTCTTTGCTGTCTTCCTGGTCAGGGATACTCTCTTCCGAATTTAATTCCTTTGACATGTCCCGCAGCTCTTCCAGCTTTTCTTCAGCCGACTTAAATTCTTCTTGTAATTTTTTCTGTTCCTCTGCAAGATCGCTGGCTTTCTCAGCTGCTTCACTTTTAGCCTTCTCGGCTTGCTCCTTATTTTTCTGAGCCGCATTTTCCTGCATCTCTTTTTCAAGAGCCTGGGTTTTTTGCAGCAGTTGTTCCTGATTTTCCTTTATCTGCTCTATGTCCTTGATGGCCTGATCAACCTGAAATTCAAACTTCAGTTGTTTAAAATTTTCCAGAATGCGTTCAAGTTCTTTTTCCAGATTTTTAGAGTTCTTGTTAAGCTTATCCAGTAAGCGCTGCATCTGGTTTGTATCGGTATTTTCTTTCAGAAGTTTTTCCAGCTCCTCCAGAAGTTTTCTTGTTTCATCATCGAGAAGCTCATCCATTAATTTTTGTATCTGCTCCGCCTTCTCCCGGATGCGTTCATCTTGTTCCGTAAACGCATCTTTCTTGTCTTCCAGCAACTTGTTTTGTTGCTTCAGTTCGTTCAATAGTTTCTCCAGGTTTTTCTTTTGTTCAACGATGTCCTCCAGTTTCTTTTTGTCTTGCCAATCGAGCGATTGCTTTCCTTTTAGCTTTTGTTGTGCTTCGTTTATTTGTTGACTTAACTCTTGTGCTTTTGCGGCACCCTCTTCAATTTTTTCTTCTGTCTGCGTTTGTGCTTTTGAGATGTCGGTTACAAGCTGATCTTTATTCGGAACAAAAAATGTGTACACAGAGGATCGCGTAGACTTGTGCCCGTTAACACCATCATTATCCCAAACCTGCAGGTAATACTCTAAGTATTCTCCCGGTTTCAGCGAAAGAGAATCCAACTGCCAGTTGTAAAAGAAACTTTGCTGCTGTTGGTTGGTACCAATCGGTATCGCAACCGACCGCTCAATAGTTTTTTTCTGCTCAACATTTTTCACATGAAACACCAACTGAAGCCGGCTCAATCCATAATCATCGGAAACCACTCCACCCAGAACAATTTGTTTGTACAAGACAGAGTCACGAAAATTATTCACCAGAATTTGTGGATGCTGATCTTTTACCACATTAATGGAATAGCCAATCCGTTCTTTATTTCGGCTGTGTTCATTTTCTAAAATGATTTCATACTGATCCGGATTCTGAAAACCCTTTTTATAACTAAAAACTTGATCATCAGATAGTTGCATGCCTTCTGCATCGCTATCCGAAAACCGGATTGCGGCCTGTACGGTGTGCGAGGTTTGTATTTTCCAATTCGCAACAGTGCCCTCTGGAATTTCTATACTGCCAGCATTGATAAGCTTTTCATTTGTGCGTTGCAGGTAACGCGGATATTCCAATTGCAGCTCAAGTTGTGTTAACTCAGGCCTGTTAGCCAACACAAGTTCAAATGTTGGTGAGAAAAAGCCCGCAGCCTCAAAACGAATTTGCTTGCCCTCCTGTAGTTTTTCAAACACATACTGAAAATTGCCCGCACCAACAGACTCCATTTTCAAACGCTGATCGTTTACATACAGGTAGCATGCTTCAGGTATGGCGTTGCCCTCAAGGGCAAGCGAAAGCACAAAATCTTCATTGAAGAAACCGGTGAGCGATTCGTTTTGAATAGTAAATGCAAAAGGTGCCTGCGGAGTAAATGCCTGGTTAAAGTTAACCAGCCGGTGTGTGCTTTGGGTGATAATGTTTTTGTTTACCAGCACCAAAAAAAGAATGACGCCAACGGGGATGGCCAAATACTTAAGGTATCGGGTATTCGATGAAAAGTCGATGGCTGAATCGAAACGGATGGGCTCAAAAGTCAACGACTTTTGCTCTACGCTTGCGGTTGCCAACGTAGAATTTTGTTTCACCCGAATTAGTTGAATGAGATTAACTAAGCGATCCTGAATTTGAGGGAAGTGATCTCCAATCAGACGCGCGCTTTCCTCATCGCCAATTCCCTTGTGCGCAATCCAATATTGGATGGGTTCTTTTAGAAAACGAAAAACGCAATACCCAACAGTAGCAATGAAAACGAGAACAATCAAAGACTTGATCCACGGATTAAGCCAAAAGGCATATTCAAATAATGCAGCCAAAACAAAATAGGCCAATACAACACTTAGGGTTAGCAACACACCTTTCAACAGCAGGTTTGTGTAATACCTTTTTCTGAAGGCGTTGATGTTTTCCCGAATCCGATCCGTTCCGCTTCCCATTTGCCCCGATTTATATTTTGAAAACGAGTTTACTGTAAACAAGGTTTGCAGCAGACTAAAGATAGGCGCTTAAGTGCACGCAAGCAATGCGTATTAATACGAAAGTTATTCTGGTGTGGAGGGGCGGATAATCCACTGGTGCTCTAATTCAAAATATTCGATTACAGCCATCTTCAATAGCTTTTCCTGCTCAAGCAGATCAAAGTGAGGAAGCTTTTTGATCATTTTCCAGTGAGGCCACCCCTCCTGATCAATGCCGTCAAGTTCGTAATAGCCCGAAAGGCTCAATACTTTACAAATAGCAATGTGCATTAAGTCTTGTTTTTCCTCTTTCGAGAATAGACGGTACCCCTGGCCCAATTCCTGAACGCCAATCAGAAATAAAACACCGTTCAGGTCTTTTGGCTTTTTACCAAGAGACTGCTCAATAAAACCCAAAAGCTGTTGCCAGCTTCGGTCCAATTCCAGATCGCGCTTAAACATGGTTAAGTTCTTCCCAATATTCAAAGGCCCTGCGAAGGTGTGGTATTACAATGGTCCCCCCCACTAATGTAGCGACTCCCATAGCTTCCTGAACCTGATTCGTATCCAAGCCAACCTCTTTGCATTTTCCCAGGTGATACTTCACACAATCATCGCAGCGTAGCACCAGTGAGCAGGTAAGACCGATCAGCTCTTTGGTTTTAACATCAAGGCTGCCCTCCGCGTAAGCGTTGGTGTCCAGGTTGAATATGCGTTTTATAATCAGGCTATCGGAAGCCATGATTTTCTCATTCATTTTGCTTCGATATGCATTGAAGTCCTGAACTAATCCCATGATTGATTATCGGTTAGTTGATTTATATTAATTTCAGAAAACAAATGTAGCAACAGGAAGTTCTGAAAATGAATCTGCCGGAATTGTTTCATGACTTTATCACCCTGATCTATCCGCGGTATTGCCCTGCGTGTATGGATGGATTAGTAAAAGGCGAAGAAATTCTGTGCAGCAGGTGTATACATGAGTTGCCCCGAACCAATTTCCACCTTTCAAGGGAAAATGCTGTTTTTAATCGCCTGTATGGTCGACTGCCTATTCATTCTGGTGCGGCTTTTTTGCATTTTCATAAACAAGGAACGATTCAGAACCTGCTGCATGAATTTAAATACAATAACCGCCCTGAAATTGGCCGGATACTCGGAAACGTATATGGTGAAGACTTAGAGAAAAGTGGATTTTCAGCGCATTTTGACCATATTTTGCCCGTTCCGTTGCATCCATCAAAACTGAAAAAACGCGGGTACAATCAAAGTGAGGAGTTTGCCAAAGGTTTGAGCGAACGATTACAAAAGCCAGTCGAAACTCAAGTTTTGCAACGGGCAAAACCCACCGAAACGCAAACTCGAAAATCCAGATTAAAGCGCTGGCAAAATGTGGAAGACGTTTTTTTGGTGAGTGAACCCGAGAAAGTTGCCGGTAAAAAGTTGTTGCTGGTTGATGATGTGATTACAACGGGCGCAACCCTCGAAGCATGTGGTCAGGTATTGCTCGAAGCAGGATGTACACAACTCTGCGTTGCCGGAATAGCCTATGCGGCAGAATAAAAAAAGCCTTCCGTTTTTCGGAAGGCTTTGCAAGTAGAGATTGAAAATTTAATTAATAGTTCGAACCGGCACGGATCATGGCACAACGGAAACCAATAGTAGCCGTAGCACTATCCTGATCGAGGAACCTGCGCGTACCGGGCGACATCCAGTAAGCAACATCTTTCCAGCTGCCTCCTTTGTATACACGTGCACGGTCAGTAATCAAAGAAGTAAAACTTTCCGCATTGCGCGTAGTCCACTCATTAGTGTTTGGGTCTTTAATAACATTGTTATTATAGCCGCGGGCATCGTCAAGGAAGCCATCTCTTCGGATCGGGTTCAAATCATCCACATCCTGAAAAGAAAGCGGACGATAAACATCCTGCACCCACTCACTTACGTTACCGGCCATATTGTATAAACCATAATCGTTAGGAGGGAATTCATAAATGTAGGATGTGATAAGTGCGCCATCGTTCAGACGACCAGCAATACCGGCATAGTCACCACGACCACGCTTGAAGTTAGCCAGCATAAAGCCCATTTGCTTTCCGTAAGGATTACGAACGGCATGGCCATCCCAAGGGTATACGCGCTGGTGGGTTTGCATTTCTTCCAACCATTGCGTTCCAATCATTGCCTGTGCGGCATATTCCCACTCAGCCTCTGTTGGCAGACGATAAGACGGGATAACGATACCGGACTCCAACGGAATGCGGCCATCTGTTTCTGCGTATTCGGTGCCGGCCTCTTCAGCAAGCTGAATATTTACAGCACGTGTTCTCCAAACCGTATAATTAGAAGCTTGAGTCCAGCTAATGCCTACAACCGGGAAGTATCGGAAACCAGGATAACGGAGATAGTGATCTACATACGGATCGTTAAATGCTAGTTTTCCGACCCAAACAGTAGTGTCTGGCAAGGCGGCCTGGTAAACTTCTTGCGAAGAATCACGCGCCATGTAGTGCAGGTATTCCAACCAGTGAATGTTGGCTATCTCGGTTTCATCCATGTAATAGGAAGCAACAGAAACGGTTCTTTCAATATTGTCGCGATAGGACATTACATCTTCTTCAAATGATCCCATCACGGTGCGCCCCCCTTCAATAAAAACCATGTTTGGGGCATCTGGTTGGCCCTCGTAAGCATTAACCATGAAACCACCGGCATCCTCATCATTAAAAGGAAGCCCAGTGGCCGTACTTACCTGGCCAGGATTCGAGGCAGTCGGCCTGCCGCCTCCGCCACCAAAAAGTGAACATGCTGATAGAACAACAGATCCGGTAGCCAATACCAAAAGAGCCTTAAGAGAATTATTCATTGTAACGTTGATTTTAAAGCAACTGCTAATATAGATACATAAATACATGTTTTCCAAGCAGAAGCAATTTTATTCATAAATCATTAATCCAATACCAAAGGTCACGATAAAACGTCTTTTGCTCATCCGTATTGTTTTGAGATAGGGCAATCCCAAAAACGGAAATTACCTGCCCGACAAAGCCACAAAAATCCCCGTTAAACGGTATTTAACCGATGCCTATCTGCTGGCATGGAATTTTTATATGCCTTTCAAATTTTTAGAAATGCTTTCTATTCAGGAATTCCGGTTTTTGCCTTTTGAGAAGAAATGTGACCTGGTAACGTATAACGGCCACTACCTTACGTATAGGAAAATGGGTGACTGCAAGGTTTTTTTATATTATTCAGAAAGCTTCTTCATTGAGGTCTATTATTCTACCAAATATCAGAAGGTGTTAATGATAAACGCCTTTGAAGAGCAGCGTGGCCTGGAGCCTTATTTGGATAAAATTTCGCTGGCCGATTTGTATTCCAAGCCGCTCATGTAGTGCAGCAACTCAATGGCCTGGTTAACGTGTTCAACCGGATCAACAATAAGTAAGGGTTTTCCCGTTTGCTCACGCAGTTTGCAATTTCTGGGATGTGCCTGAACGTATTTTAACACATTGCTGAACATGGGCGAGTTAAAATATTCGTCCTTGTTTGATACAAAGTAGCCGCGCATTTTTCCACCCTTCAACGAAAGCTTTTCAAATCCAACTTGTTCACCCAACCAGCGCAAACGAACGGAGTTGATCAGCTCCTGAACGGATTCCGGAAACTCTCCGAACCGATCGCGCAATTCGGTCATAAACGTTGTAAGTTGATCCTCGTTCTTAATATTATCCAATCGGGCATAAAGCTGAAGGCGTTCACTGGTATTGTTTACATACGTTTCGGGGATCAGAATTTCCAGGTCCGTTTCAATAATACAATCCTGAACGATAAGCTTTGCTTTTTCTGCAAGTTCAACCGCGAACAATTCCTTGAAGTCGGTTTCTTTCAACTCCTGTATGGCATCATCCAGAATTTTGTGATATGTATCGAAACCAAGATCATTAATAAAACCACTTTGTTCTGCGCCAAGCAAATTGCCTGCTCCACGAATGTCGAGGTCGCGCATCGCCACTTTAAAGCCATCACCTAAATCTGAAAACTCTTCCAGCGAGGCCAATCGCTTTCGCGAATCGGAGGTTAACAACGATGCGGGTGGTGTAAGTAAATAACAGAAGGCTTTTTTGTTGGAACGGCCCACCCGGCCACGCATTTGATGCAAATCAGATAAACCAAACATGTGCGCCTGATTGATGATGATGGTATTGGCGTTGGGAATATCCAGTCCCGACTCAATGATGTTTGTGGAGACCAATACATCATATTCGCCATCAATAAATTTCAACATTACCTTCTCCAGTTTGTCGCCATCCATTTGACCGTGCGCAATTCCGATGCGCGCATCCGGAACAAGTTTGAAAATGATGTTGGCAACTTCTTCAATGTCGCTAACGCGATTGTGAACAAAAAATACCTGGCCTCCCCTGCGTAACTCAAAACTCACCGCATCACGAATAATGGTTTCGTTGAAGGTGTGCAGTTCCGTAGTAACCGGTTGCCGGTTTGGAGGAGGTGTGGCAATGATGCTCAGGTCGCGGGCGCCCATTAATGAAAAGTGCAGGGTACGCGGAATAGGTGTGGCCGTAAGCGTAAGCACATCAACGTTGTGCTTCAGTTCTTTCAGCCTGTCTTTTACTTTTACCCCAAACTTTTGCTCTTCATCAACAATCAAAAGTCCAAGATCTTTAAACACCACATCTTTACTAACAATCCGATGTGTGCCAATTAAAATATCAACCTTTCCCTCGCCTACTTTTTGGGCGATGTCCTTGATTTCTTTTGTTGTGCGGAAACGCGAGATGTATTCAATCGATACTGGAAAATTGCTCAACCGATCTTTAAATGTTCTGAAGTGCTGCATGGCCAGAATGGTAGTGGGCACCAATACGGCAACCTGCTTTCCTTCTGTTGCAGCTTTAAATGCCGCCCGAATGGCCACTTCGGTTTTACCAAAGCCAACGTCACCGCACACCAACCGATCCATTGGGTGCGGTTGCTGCATGTCGTGCTTTACATCTTCAGTAGCTCTTGCCTGATCGGGTGTGTCATCATATAAAAAGGACGATTCAAGTTCGGCCTGCAAATAACTATCGGCAGCAAAGGCGTAGCCTGGGGCGGTTTTGCGCTTGGCATAAAGCTCAATGAGTTCTTTCGCAATATCCTTTACCCGCTTCTTGGCTTTCGATTTTTTTGTTTCCCATTCCTGCGAACCCAGCTTGCTGATGGCCGGTGGCGCCCCGTCTTTACCGGAATATTTTGATATCTTATGTAAGGCGTGAATGCTCACATATAAAATATCATCATCGCGATAGACGAGCCGGATGGCCTCTTGCTCATGCCCGTTTACTTCCTTCTTTTCAAGGCCGGCAAACTTTCCGATTCCATAATCGATATGTGTGACAAAATCACCAGGCTGCAAGGCCTGCAATTCGCGCAACGTAAGCGCTTTTGATTTCGAAAATTTTTCACGCGCCCGATAGCGGTGAAACCGTTCAAAGATCTGGTGATCGGTATAGCAAAGGAATTTTAGAGACGAATCAACAAAACCTTGACGAAGCGAAAGCTCCAAACCGGTAAAATGAAGTTCGGGATGGATCTCTTCAAAAATTCCACGCAGGCGGTCAAGCTGTCTGGGCGCATCGGCAGCCATAAAGTTTACATAGCCTTGCGATTGGTGATCGACCAAATTATTTGCCAGCAACTCAAAATTTTTATTGAAAGCCGGCTGTGCGGATGATGCCCATTCGTACGTTACCGGATTCTCCAATACAAAGCGATTACCAAATTCAATCCGGGTAAAACCGGTAAGTAATTTTTGAAAGGAATCGCCATCGTCAAAAAGTTTTTCCGGACTTAGAATGACCTGCGTGTTGCTTACGCCAACCACTTTGTGAAATGATGTGGTAACTTTTTCAAACGATTTTTGTACTACATCCACCGTAAGCTGAACATCTTTAAACCAGATACGCGTTTCGGATGGAATAAATTCAAGGAAGGATTGACGCTCTTCCTGCATCAAACGGGTTTGTACATCCGGAAGAATGTTGATGGAGTCAACTGCTTCTACGGAAAGTTGTGAACCGGGATCAAACGAGCGGATGCTGTCCACCTCATCACCAAACAATTCAATTCTAAAGGGATATTCGTGTGCAAATGAAAACACGTCAATAATCCCTCCGCGCACCGCGAACTGCCCGGCCTCATACACGAAGTCGGTTTTCTCAAAGTCATACCCGTGCAGAAATTCCTCCAGAAAGGCGACATCCAACCTTTCGCCTTTTTTAACGGAAAACGTATTGGAAGAAAGCGATCGCTTATTGATTACCTTTTCAGGAAGTGCTTCCGGGTATGTAACGATGAGCAGCGGCTTGGTTTTAGCCGCCAGTGCGTTGAGCACTTCGGTCCGCATCAGAATGTTGGCGTTTTCGGTTTCATCAAATTCGTACGGCCGCTTGTACGACATGGGAAACATCAGAATCTCCTGTCCCATTAAACTCTGAAGGTCATTTTGAAAGTAGGCAGCTTCTTCCCTGTCTTGTAAAACAATCAGGTAGTCCTGCGGATGTAGGGTATATGATGCGGCCACCAGCACGGCATCGAGGCTTCCGGCCAATCCTTTAATCCGAATGTGTGGGTTTTGCGCAGCAATTCCTGCGGCTACGGTCTTTACTAAACCATCCGCGCAGTACAGCTTCAGAAACTCGTTCGCCTTCAAAATCAAAAACCGCGTAAGCGAGGCGCAAAGGTAAGGTGGTGCGTCCCCGCATCAAAAAGGCGTGCTGAAAAATTCTTACTTTTAATGCATGGACAATGTGCGCCTGTTCTTTTTGTTGATGAGCCTGGCCAGCCTGATGTTTATGGTGGCTGGTTTGTTTAAACCCTGGCTGCTGTTGTGGTGGGAAGATGTGCAGAACAGGAGAAAAGTGATTAAGGTTTATGGTAGCGCTGCGTTAATCAGTTATGCAGTGTATCTTATTTTATTGTTTCTTTATTGA
This sequence comes from uncultured Roseivirgaceae bacterium, assembly GCA_964419145.1. GTDB lineage: Bacteria > Bacteroidota > Bacteroidia > Cytophagales > Cyclobacteriaceae > UBA2336. The sequence goes on from CAYQOM010000001.1 coordinate 600,779, forward strand.
TCAACGTATTCGATCTGCTATCAACACATATTTTTGATTGATTCCGGTAAAGCCAAGCACATACTTTTTTCCACCATCCTGTAATCCAAGTTTTTTTCTCAACCCATCTGCAGTGAGCGGGTAATTCCGGGTAATCACATTTGCCCTTTCTTCCGGTAGATAAGGTTTGATGGATTTAGCGTCCGGTTTTACGATGGCCTCTACTTTGAATACCCTGCCGGGAAAATCAAGAACCAACACATCGCTTGTGTACAAGTGGGTATTCACATGCACTTTGTGTATGTTAAATCGGGTGGCGACCAACTTAAATGCTCCTGCTTTAAGAATGGAGGCATTTGGTTCGTAGATGTAAGTTAGAGGTGCAGAAATCGATGGCGTTGATTTCTTTTCCTCTGTTGGGGAAAACGAAAATTCATGAAACACTTCGTGCACCAGGTTCACGGCATGAATAACCGGTTCCTGTTCTGGATTAGAAGTGCACAGAAAAAGTACCTCCTTACACTCATTGTTTATAGACACCACGTAAACATGTTGCGCTTCAGGCAATTCCTGTAAACCTTGGGTGATGTCAACAAGTGGTGAGGCTTTTACCAACACCATATCGGATTGCCTCCGCAATTGGCCGAACAGCGCAACAACATTTGGTTCGCAATCCGCGAATTTAAAAACACGCTGGTTGGCGCTTCCTCTGCGTGAAGGATCAAGATAAATGAAATCAAATTTGTTTTCGCTTTGTAATAAAAAATCTTCCGCTGTTTTGCTGTGATAGAAAATATTTGAGGCGCCAAGAAGGATGTGATTATGTTTAGCGATTTCAAGCAGGCTTTCATTGGGGTCAACGGTATGCACCGCCTTGCAAATTTTGCTGAATGCGAACGAGTCAACACCAAAGCCACCCGTTAAATCGGCACACGAAATAAGCGTTGTACCCAGGTGTTTTTGAACAACAGAAGCTTTGAACGCAGCAGTTTGTTCGGATGAACATTGCTCAAGATTAATTCCCGGTGGATATACAATTCCCAAGGCACGATAGTACGAAGGGAGTTTTTCTTTGGCTTTCTTTCTTCCGAGAATTTGTTCGGCAAGTACCGCTGGGGGTAAACCCAGTATCTCTTTTTTGCTTAGCGCAAGCGTACGCGCATCTTCGTGTTCGTGATCGAAGATGTAGCGTTGTACGGATTCAGCGGCAATACGGGAAATCACTTTAATATGGAAAACGATCGGGCAATTTGACGAAACGATTCCTCAAACCGTGGGTACACACTTTCTACAGCAATTCCATTTAAAAAGTACAGCACATCGTCTTTGAGAAACAAGTAAAAGAGGTTGTAAATCACAGCCGACTTGCTTTCGTTGTTTGCGGCACCATCGGCACGGTATGAGCAAAGCGCCCAGCGTACGGGCAACCCGCTAACAGTTTCTTTGCCTGAGTTGATAACACTAAAATTCGGATAGTAATCTGGGAAATCGGTTTTGATATAATAGTCGAACGCCTCATCAAGCGTAAGACCGTTGGCGGCACCGGTACTGATACCAAGGTACTCCTGCCACACGTCCTGGCCTCCTTCGTCCGGAGAATACACATCGGTTACTGCTGCTTCTTTTTTCACGCCCCATGATTCGGGTATGGCTATGCGATAGCCCCCTTCTTTGTTACTCACTTGCTTTTGACCAAATGACAGAAAGGCGCAAAGAAGAAAGAAGAAAATGCAGGATGTCTTCATAACTGATCTAAAAGTACGGTAAAGCGATCAGGATCAAAAGTAAAAGGCCAAGCAAGCCAACACATGTTCACAAGAAAAAGTAATTTGTCGCCATGTTTGATTTGATTGTTATCGGTGGTGGTGCTGCGGGTTTTTTCGGGGCGATTCAGGCGGCTTCGATTAAACCTGACATGAAGGTGCTTATCCTGGAAAAATCATCCAAGCTGTTGGCGAAAGTAAAAGTTTCCGGTGGCGGAAGGTGCAACGTGACGCACCAAGAGTTTCAGCACAAGGCTTTGGCGCATCATTATCCGCGTGGCGAAAAAATTCTCCGCTCACTGTTTCAAAAATTTCAGGCAAAAGATGTTGTGGAGTGGTTTGCGGCAAGGGACATAACGTTAAAGGCAGAAGCAGATGGAAGAATGTTTCCGGTTACAGACTCTTCTCAAACCATCATCGATTGTTTTTTAGAGGAAGCATCTAAACTGAAAATTGAAATCAGACAGCAGGCAACCGTTGTCAAACTGGAGCAGCTTAAAGAAGGACTGTGTGTTTCAACACAATCAGGAGAAAAGTTAGTAGGAAAAAGCATTCTGGTCGCAACCGGGGGTCATCCGCAGCGCGAGTCCTACCAATGGCTGGAAGAAGTCGGACACACCATTACGCCACTGGTTCCCTCCCTGTTTACCTTCAATGATTCATCAAAACGGTTTGTTCCATTAATGGGTGTTTCGGTTGATCAGGCTTTGGTAAAAATTGCAGGCACAAAATTTTCATACCAAGGACCGGTATTGATTACGCACTGGGGTTTAAGCGGTCCTGCTGTTATTAAACTTTCGGCTTGGGCGGCTGAATGGCTTCATGAAAAGAAATATGAGTTTACGGTTTTGGTTAGTTGGATCGGAGAGGTGAAGGAAGAAGAAGTTCGTACCCTGCTATTATCCATAAAGCAAACACGACCGAAACTGAAAGTGTACAATGAAGCTCAATTTAAATTGCCCAACCGGTTGTGGATTAAACTTTGTGAAGAGGCTGAAATTGAAGAAAGCAAAGTTTGGGGCGAGATGAGTAACCGACAGATAAACAAATTGATGGAGCAACTTATCCGCTGCTCGTTTCAGATGAAAGGAAAAACAACCTATAAAGAAGAGTTCGTAACATGTGGAGGGGTTGATCTGAGCGAAGTGAATACCGAAACGATGGAGAGTAAAAAGATACCCGGTTTATTTTTAGCAGGCGAAGTGCTGAACATAGATGGTGAAACCGGTGGGTTTAACTTTCAGGCTGCATGGACGACTGCGTGGGTGGCCGCACACCACATTGCCGGAAAATAAAAAAGCCGAATCACTTCGGCTTTTTTATGTTTAAATCGATAAGCAAATCAATATACTAAACTCTTCTCCAACATAAACTCAGCAATTTGCACCGCATTGGTAGCCGCGCCTTTGCGTAAGTTGTCGGCCACAATCCATAAGTTAAGGGTATTGGATTGTGATTCATCTTTGCGAATTCTTCCTACAAACACTTCATCGCGACCTTGTGCATTAATTGGCATCGGGTAGATGTTATGCTTCGGATCATCCTGAACGATAATACCCGGAGTGTTGGCCAGAATTGCGCGTGCTTCACTGCAGGTGAAGTCGTGGTGAAACTCAGCGTTCACCGCCTCCGCATGCCCGCCAATGGTAGGAACACGCACAGTAGTTGATGTAATGCCAATGGTTTGATCGCCCAGAATTTTGCGGGTTTCGTTCACCATCTTCATTTCTTCCTTGGTATACCCGTTATCCAAAAACACATCTATGTGTGGCAACGCATTCATGTCAATTTTGTGCGGATATACTTTATTACCTTCTACACCTGCACGTTCATCATTTAACTGTTGTACGGCATCCTTACCAGTACCGGTTACCGATTGATAGGTGGAAACCACTATGCGTTTTAACTTATATTTAACGTGTAACGGAGCAAGCGCCATCACCATTTGAATGGTAGAGCAATTCGGGTTGGCAATGATGCGGTCATCAATCATAAGCTCGTGCCCGTTGATTTCGGGAACGATCAGTTTCTTGGTCGGGTCCATGCGCCACGCGGAAGAGTTGTCGATGACAATGCTTCCCATTTCAGCAAAACGCGGGGCCCACTCCAACGAGGTGCTTCCACCAGCCGAGAAAATGGCAATATCCGGAGCCAGTTTACAGGCCTCTTCGATGCTTTTTATCTCGTATTCTTTTCCTTTAAAGGAAATCTTTTGTCCTACCGATTTGGCAGAGGCCACTACGTACAACTCGTCAAACGGAAAGTTTCTTTCTTCAATAACTTTCAGGATCTCCTGGCCTACCAACCCGGTGGCCCCCACAACTGCTAGCTTCATTGCTTTAGGCATTTCTAATAAGGGTGCAAAAATAGTATTTTTGGTTATAGCCAAATGCCCCCGAACCAATTATTAACATTCATCGTGAGCCGAATACGATTGCTGCTTACCAAAATGCTGCTGTTGAAAGCAATGTTGGCGCTTTATTTTCCGGTATGCGCTCAGTTTTCCGACAACTTTGCTGATGGCGACTTTACAACCAACCCGGAATGGACCGGAGCGGTTTCTCATTTTATGGTTAATGCCAACGGACAACTTCAACTGAATAATCCCGGTCAGGCCACCACATCATTCTTATCAGCAGCCAGCCCATCACCCACATTAAACGGACACGAATGGCAGTTTTTCATCCGACTGGCGTTTGCGCCTTCGGGAAATAATTTTGCCCGTGTATACCTGGTAAGTGATCAATCGGATGTAACGGGCTCATTAAACGGCTATTTCCTGCAGTTTGGTGAAGCGGGTTCGGCTGATGCTATTGAATTGTTCCGGCAAACGGGAGTCAATACGGTTTCTGTTTGTCGGGCATCAACAACTGGTGGAATAGCCTCAGCGTTTACTGTTCGTGTCAGAGTGCTGAGAAGCGATGTAGGGCTATGGCAATTATTTGTTGATTATGCTGGCGGAAATGATTTTGTGCTGGAGGCCACAGGAACAGACAACACGTATACAACATCTTCTTATTTCGGATTACGCTGCACGTATACCTCAGGCAACTCCACCAACTTTTACTTTGATGATTTTTACATGGGTCCGGAGATTATGGATGAGAACCCTCCGGAAATTCAATCCGTACAATCAATTTCTTCAACCGAATTAAATGTTTTCTTTAACGAGCGACTTGAAAGCAACACCGCGCAAGAGCCTTCAAATTATTCTGTGAATAATGATGTGGGGCAAGCCATGAATGCGGTTTTACAAGCCGATGAGAAAACCGTACGCCTCTCCTTTGCTCAACCATTTCCCAACGCAACCACCAGCCAGCTAACGGTTACCAACATTCAGGATCTTGCAGGCAACGCCATCGCATCTGCACAAGCCAATTTCTTTTTCTTTCAGCAACCTGTTGTTGAGTACAAAGACATCATCTTCACAGAAATTTTTGCCGACCCAACTCCCGTAATCGGTTTACCGGAAGCCGAATTTGTAGAACTATTCAATCGCAGCAATAAGCCGATCAGTTTGCAGGGATTGAAATTTTCGGATGCTTCCTCCACAGCAACGCTGCCCGCCCATATTCTTATGCCGGGTGATTATGTTATCGTTACACCAGTTGCATCGACAGCCGCATTCGAAACGTTTGGTACTGTGCTCGGTGTGTCAGCTTTTCCAACGCTGAACAATAGTTCGGATAACTTGAAACTGCGCGATGCATCAGACTTGCTGATAGATGAAGTAAATTATACGGACGCGTGGTACAAGGATGATGACAAGAAGCAAGGTGGCTGGACACTTGAATTGATTGATCCGCACAACATTTGCGCAGAAGAAGAGAATTGGGTTGCCTCGGAACAGGTGAGCGGAGGTACACCGGGTTCAGAAAATTCAGTAAACGCATCAAAGCCAGATTTAACCGGTCCGCGTTTGTTGTCTGTTATTCCCGTTTCGGATATGCAATTAAAATTGCGCTTCGATGAAAAGTTAAATGAAGTTCTTCCGTCAACAGCAGCATTTGAGATCTCTCCAACGTTGGTTGTGTTACAAGTTAACTTTGCAGGCTCCTCACTTCGTGAGTTGTTGCTGGAGTTGGAGTCGCCCATTCAGGTACAGCAACGTTATGCTGTAACCGTAACATCCATTTATGATTGCAGCGGAAACAGTATTCAGGAAGATCATCGCGAGGCAACATTTGGTTTTCCTGAGCCAGCGGAAGCGGGAGATGTGGTGATTAATGAAATCTTGTTTAACCCGCGTCCATTCGGTGTTGATTTTTTGGAACTATTCAACCAATCGGATAAGTACATCAATTTAAAAGACTGGAGTGTTGGAAATTTTGAAAACGGAAACGCAGTAAACCTGAGAATAATTACAACAGCGGATTTCCTGCTTTCACCAAAAGCATTCATCGCATTAACCATTGATCCGTTTACTGTTCAATCACACTATCCACATGCAGAAGAATTACTTAAAGTTGAAGCGCTTCCTTCCTTTCCGGATGACGAAGGAACGGTTTCATTGCTAAGCGATGGGGCGGAGCTCCTGGATTATTTTCTGTACGCGGATGATTATCACTCAACCCTTCTTCGCGATAAAGAGGGGGTTTCGTTGGAGCGCATACATGCGGATGGGTTAACCAACGATGCGAATAATTGGAAGTCGGCTGCATCGGTTGTTGGTTATGCCACGCCTGGATTTAAAAATTCGAATTCAATAGAAATGGTCTCCACAACGGGGAAGGTTAGTGTGGAGCCTGAAATTTTTATTCCGGTATTCGGTCAGCCCGACTTTACCGAAATACGATACAGTTTCGAGCAGGGTGGAAAGGTGGCCAACCTTAAAATTCTGGACCACCAGGGACGCGAGGTGAAGCAACTTGCCAATAACGAAACATTGGCAACAGAAGGGTTTTTTCGCTGGGATGGTGAACGCGATGATGGTACCAGGGCACGGCCGGGTTATTATGTGGTGTGGCTTGAGGTGTTTGATGGTAATGGGAACGTTGATACCTACAGAAAACGTGTGGTGATAGCAGCGCGGTATTAGCGTTGCTCAGGACAATAAATCCCCTCATATTTTTTGTTTTACACCCCACCCCGTATTTTTGCGCAACTTTTTAAACAGGGAAATCATGGCAAAGACCAAGAAAACCGCCAAGGCAGCAAAGAAAACCGCTTCCAAGGCAAAAGCTAAGAAGGCAGCTCCTAAAGCTAAGAAGGTGGCTAAGAAGCCTGCTCCGAAAAAAGCAGCTAAGCCGGTTGCCAAAAAGGCGGTAAAAAAGGTAGCTAAAAAGGCAGCGCCAAAGCCTGTTGAAAAGAAGGTTGTGGCACCTAAAAAGTCGCCTTCGGTAAAAGTTGCTGAAAGACCGGCTGTTCCAAACCTGAATACATTTTTCCCTCCGATTACACAGCGCCCCATCGCGCATAAGCCAGCAAAGAAAATATCAGTTCCCGAAGACAAAACACGTTATTCGGATGAAGAACTTAAGGAATTTGAAACCCTGATCCTGGAAAAACTGGAGAAGGCCCGTGGTGAATACAAAATTTTGAAAGAGACCCTGAATCGCAATAATGATGAGGGCACGGATGCAACATCTGGTGGAAATACCAAAGTGTTGGAAGATGGAGCGGAAACGGCCGAAAAGGAAAACCTCAGTCAGCTGGCTGCACGTCAGCAGAAATATATCACGAATTTGGAGAACGCTTTGGTGCGTATTAAGAATGGAACCTATGGCATTTGCTCGGTTACCGGAAAGCTAATACCAAAGGAGCGCTTGATTGCCGTGCCGCACACTACGCAATCCATTGAGGCTAAAATGATGAAGAAAGACTAACGTGGATTTTCTTCAGAACCATATTGAAGCATTGATTTTCTGCTCGCCTACCCCGGTAAAGCTGGCCGATATAAAATCATGTCTTTCGGAAATGTTCAATGCGGATGTTCCCGAAGAGGATATTGTAAACGCCATCAAACGATTGGAAGACAAATTTCTTTCCGAAGAATTTTCATTTCAATTGAATAAAGCCGGTGGCGGTTATCAGTTTTTAACCAAGCCTGCTTATCAGAGCAGCATCGCCATCCTGTTGAAGCAGCAATCAAAAAAGAGATTGTCTACTTCAGCGATGGAAACGTTGGCCATCATCGCCTACAAGCAACCCATTTCAAAAACGGATATTGAAAACATTCGTGGTGTAAACTGCGATTATGCCGTTCAGAAATTACTGGACAAAGGATTGGTGGAGATTAAAGGCAAGGCCGAGACCATCGGAAGACCCATGTTGTATGGCACGTCACCGAAGTTCATGGAATATTTTGGCATCAACGATCTGGCAGACCTGCCGGTGCCAAAAGATTTTACCAGCGAGATAAACGTAATTGGCGAGAGCACAGATTTAAAAGAACCCGATGCGCAAGCGTAATACATCGGGCCCCGCGCGCGGCAAAAGTGACCGCTCCTCAGGCAAAAAATCATTTGATAAACCAACTGGTTCACGTTTTTCGAAAGGAAGCAAAAGAGATTCATCTGATGATGAGAAGCGTCCGTTTAGAAAGAAAGACAGCACCACCTCGTTTGGAAAAAGTGGAGAACGCAAAGGAAGGTCGTTCGATAAACCGAAAGGCTCAGGTTTTTCAAAGTCGGAACGGGGCTCTTCTTCTGACTCACGTTCTTTCAGAAAGAAAGACAGCACCACTTCTTTTGAAAAAGGAGGAGAGCGCAAAGAAAAATCTTTCGACAAACCAAAAAGCACAGGCTTTTCAAAATCAGTAAGAGGAAGTTCATCCTCCTTTGAAAGAGGAGATGATCGCAGAAAAAAATTCTCCAAGTCCGGATCATCTTCGTTTTCATCTCAGCCTGCAAAGCCTAGAAGAAAAGATGAAGCAGGCGAACAGCCGCGTGGCTTTTTCAACAAGCAGAAGTTTAATCGAAACAAGCCCGGAAAATATTCTTCAAAGAAAGAAGAAGCACCAACTATTGCGAACACAACGGGTAAAATCCGGCTTAACCGCTACATCGCCAACAGCGGCATTTGTTCCAGGCGCGAGGCAGATGAACGCATTAAGTTGGGACTGGTTTCAGTAAACGGAAAAGTGATTACTGAAATGGGCTTTTTGGTAAGCCCCGGTGATGATGTTCGCTATGAAAGCAAAAAGCTTCAGGCCGAAAAGCCGGTGTATATTTTAATGAATAAACCAAAAGGCTACCTCACCACCACCAGCGATCCGCAAGAGCGCAACACTGTAATGCACATCATTGGTAACGCAGTGAAGGAGCGCATTTATCCGGTTGGCCGCCTCGACCGAAATACAACAGGCTTGTTGCTGTTCACCAACGATGGTGATCTTGCCGATAAACTCTCGCATCCTTCATACAACGTGAAGAAGATTTACAAGGTGGAGTTGAGTCGTCCGCTTACGAAGAATGATTTTCAAAAAATACTGGACGGTGTTCAGTTGGAAGAAGGCCGTGCTATGGTTGATGACCTGGCCATTGTTTCGGATGATGGAAAGACGGTGGGCATTGAATTGCACATTGGCTGGAACCGTGTAGTGCGCAGAATTTTTGAGAAACTGGAATACGAGGTGGTTAAGCTTGACCGCTCCGTGTACGCAGGCCTTGATAAGAAGGATTTGCCGCGTGGCCATTTTCGCCACCTCACCAAGGAGGAGATTATTCGACTAAAACATTTACAATAGGCTCAGGCATCCAGTAGGGTAATGGTAAAGGTGCTGCCAACACCATACTCCGATTTTACCTCAATCTTCCCGTTAATTTTTGTCAGGGCTTCTTTCACGATATAAAGTCCAAGGCCGGTACCTTCTACACCCGTTTCGGCACGATAAAACATGTCGAAAATTTTTGGAAGTGCTTCTTTTAGAATTCCCCTGCCGTTGTCTTCTACTTCAATGCGAACATGCTTTCCGGAGCGCTGAAAGGCGACACGGATAAAAGGGTCTTCCTGATTGATGTTGTGATATTTCACAGCATTAGCAATCAGGTTACTCAAAATGATTTTCATCTGAACGTAATCGGAAACAAAGTGATCATCCATTGTCTCTGAATAACGAAGCGATATATCCGGAGCATTGTGGTTGAACTTTACATCGGCAATGGTGTCTTTCAGTAATTCATCAAACCGAATGGTTTCGATTTTAAGATCAAGCTTTTTACTTCTCGAAAGTTTAAGAATATCACTAATCACCAGGTCAAGCTTTTTAATGCGCTCTTCAATCATGGTCATGTATCGAAGAGCAGTCTCATCCGTAAGCTCCAGTTTTGCTACATTGGTAATGCCAAGTATCGAAGCAATAGGCGATCGTAAATCGTGTGAGGTGCTGTACAGAAAACTGTCCAATTCTGAATTGATTTTACTAAGCCGGTCGCGCTCATCTTCCAGCAACCAAAGCACCATGCCCAATCCTGACAGGGTAATGAGCAAAAGTTCAACCATGCCAAAGAAAAACGGAAAACTGAATGTGCCGCCAAAGTAGTTGAAGATAACAATGGTGAAATAATAACTATACGTAACTCCATAAAGCAGGAAGGCCACAATCAGCAAGCGTTGACCAATCCCTTTTTTAAACAGCGGGCTGCGCCAGGCCAAAGTGCCCGCGCACAAAAAGCTGAATGCGATAACAAAGTACCGGGTACCAATTCGTAGGATGTAACGACTCAACGAACCCTGAACACCTTCGGCATCATGAAAAACCCAAATGGTTAAGAAACTTAGCCCCACAACGACAGCCACCCAACCCGTCAGAAATTTTAGCCGGAAGGCATTGCCCCGAAAAAGCTCAAAAAGACCAATCAGCAGAAAAAAAGCGTGTAGGAAAAATGCCTGCCTGGGCCACGAAAGAGGAAGCCAGTTTAAACCCCTCAGTTAGTTGAGCGTTGTACAGTGTCGTTAGCCCTACGGAAAAAACAGATACGGCAAAACATCCAAAGCTTAATGCCCACGTTTTCAGGTAGAGCCTTTTATAAATGTGGGCAAAGTACAGGAAGGCAATTACAATAACGGCAGCAATCAGTCCCTCGGCCAGGTAGGTGGTCGCAATGCGTGCGGTAACTTCATTGACGGAGCGGTCAAGCATGGCTGGCCTTCAATTTGGGTATAAACAAAAAAACCCCAGCATGCTAACTGAGGTTTATTAAGTGGTGACGGAGGGAATTGAACCCCCGACACAAGGATTTTCAGTCCTTTGCTCTACCAACTGAGCTACGTCACCAGTAAAATGAACAATCCTGAGGGTAAATCAGGGGCACAAAAGTATGTAAATTTACATTCGGTGCAAAACCCCGGTGTATTTTTGGATTTGAGCATTTTCAGAATTAACTATCACGTATGATTCAACAGGTAGTATTTGCGATCGTTCTGCTTGGCTTCTCCTTCTTTATTGCAAGACGGATTGGCGGGATTAAAAGAGGTATCCAACTGGGCAAGCAAACCCCGTTAACAAGCGACTCTTCTGCACGGTGGAAAAATGTGTTGCTCATCGCTTTCGGACAGAAGAAGATGTTCAAGCGGTTTATTCCAGCAGTGCTGCATTTTTTCATTTATGTCGGGTTTTTAATCATCAACCTGGAGGTATTGGAATTTATAATTGATGGACTGGCCGGAACGCACCGATTTTTTGCGCCTTACCTGGGATCAATCTACCCGGTGTTGATGAATGTGTTTGAATTTTTGGCTGTGGCGGTTCTGCTATCGTGTGTATTTTTCCTCATCCGAAGAAATGTGTTGAAAGTTCCACGGTTCTGGTCGGCTGAAATGACAAGCTGGCCAAGGCTGGATGCCAACACCATTCTTGTTGTAGAGATTGTGCTCATGTTTGCCATCTTAACCATGAACGCAACCGATCAATTGCTACAATCCCGTGATGCGCATTATACGGCAACGGGTTCACTATTCTTCAGCAGCTTTTTAATGCCGGTTTTTGAAAATCTGGAAACCGGTTCGTTGATATTGGTTGAACGCTTTGCCTGGTGGTTTCACATTGTAGGCATACTTGGGTTTGCGCTTTATGTAACCTATTCCAAGCATCTCCATATTTTCATGGCGTTTCCAAACACATACTATGCACGACTGGAGCCGAAAGGTCAGATTCACAACATGCCTGTGGTAACACAAGAAGTTAAGTCGATGTTGGGTTTGGCAGAAGCTTCGGCCACACCACCAACTGAACCGGGTCGGTTTGGAGCGAAAGATGTTAACGATTTATCGCGCGTAAATTTAATGGCTGCCTTTTCGTGTACCGAATGTGGAAGGTGTACATCAGAATGTCCGGCTAATCTTACCGGGAAGAAACTTTCACCGCGCAAGATCATGATGGACACACGCGATCGCGTGGAAGAAGTAATTAAAAATGGTGGCAAGTTGGATGATGGTAAATCGTTGCTGGGCGATTACATCACCAAAGAAGAAATTAATGCGTGCACCAGTTGCAACGCCTGTGTGGAAGCTTGCCCGGTTATGATTAATCCGTTGGATATCATTATTGAGTTGAGGCGATATGTGGCTATGGAGGAATCCGGATCACCTGCATCCTGGAACTCCATGTTTCAAAACATTGAAACCAATTTTGCTCCGTGGAAATTTGCATCGAGCGATCGGTTTAACTGGGCAAAAGATCAGGCATGAAATCGCCATCAGCAAAACGGACCAATAGCGTGATAATTAGCATGGCGATTCCATGTGACTACTTTCAAACAATTATTAGCGCATGAAAAATTTGTTTAACCCAACCGATGCCCAGGAAATTCTAACGCGGATTGAAAAACTCACTCCGCAAACACAACGCCTGTGGGGAAAGATGGACGTGGCGCAAATGTTGGCACATTGCTCTATTCTGTTGCGCATCGCACGCGGATTAGATAAACCCAAACGCAGTGTGTTGGGCATTTTGTTGGGCTGGGCGGTTAAGGATAAATTTTTTGGCGCAAAGCCTCACCCGAAGAACAGTCCGACAGGAAGAAATTTAATTGTTGCCGATCAAAAAAAGTTTGAAGAGGAAAAAGAGAAACTGATCAATCATATAAAAGCATTTGCAGCAGGTGGCCCTGAGGCGTGTACGAAACACCCGAATCCTTTCTTCGGAAAATTAACTCCCGAGGAGTGGGCACGCGGACAGTACAAACACCTCGATCACCACCTGCAACAATTTGGAGTTTAAAATTCTGACTACATGAATGTACCAACACTGGCTGAACTTACGGCAAAAGGCGAATCACCTGAAATTTTATTTTGGGTTGGTTGTGCCGGATCATTTGATGATCGCTACAAGCGTGTTACAAAAGCGTTTGTAAAAATTATGCAAGCACTGGAGATAAAATTTGGTGTGTTGGGTACAGAAGAATCCTGCACGGGTGATCCGGCCCGCAGGGCTGGCAATGAATTTCTGTTTCAAATGCAGGCCATGAGCAACATTCAGGTGTTGAATGGATATGGTGTAAAAAAAATTGTTACGGCTTGTCCGCATTGCTTCAATACGCTTAAAAATGAGTACCCTGAATTAGGTGGCAACTATGAGGTGATCCATCACTCCACTTTTCTTCAGCAATTAATCAATGATGGAAAAATCAAATTGAAAGATGGTCACGCATTTAAAGGGAAGAAAATAACCTTTCACGATTCATGCTACCTTGGCCGCGCCAACAATATTTATGAAGCGCCCCGCGAAGTACTGGAAGCGCTGGATGCCGACCTGGTAGAGATGAAGCGATGCCGCACCACCGGCTTGTGTTGTGGTGCAGGCGGTGCACAAATGTTTAAGGATGCCGAGAAAGGTAAAAAGGAAATTAACACCGAGCGCACCGAAGAAGCACTGGCAACCGGTGCCACCACCGTGGCCGTGGCTTGTCCGTTTTGCATGACCATGATGACCGATGGGGTGAAAAGCAAGGAAAAAGAAGCCGAAGTGAAGGTAAAAGACCTGGCCGAACTTATCGCAGAGGCTAACGGTTTATAAAACTAAGATCTAAAAAGATGTTTGTTCCCTTTGAAACACTCCCCGATTCAGCACGCGTTTGGATTTATCAATCCAATCGGGCTTTTAAACCGGAGGAGGTAAATACAATTTCAACTGCGCTCCAGGCGTTTACCAATAACTGGACTGCGCACAATCAACCGCTTAAAACATCGTTTCAGGTATTGCACGATTATTTTATTGTGTTGGCTGTGGATGAAGCGCACCATGAGGCCAGTGGCTGTTCGATTGATTCATCGGTGCATGTCATCAGGCAACTGAGCCAGCAAACCGGAATCGACTTTTTTGAACGCACCAACGTGGCCATGTTGCTGGATGAGGGGGTTCGGTTGGTAAAATTGCCTGAGCTGAAACAGGCATATGAAAACGGTGTTTGGAATAGCCACACAACCGTGTTTGATAATACGGTGTTGACCAAAGGTGATTTTGAGAAGCGATGGAAATCACCTGCGGGCCAAACCTGGCTGAAACGCTACCTCACCAAGGCCGCGGTTTAGGCCAAAACAGGTTATTCTTTTTTTTGTAGCTTTAACGCTTAGTCGGATTGAGATATGAGGTTTGTAGTATTTTTTGCAGCGGCCCTCCTGTTTGCAGGCTGTAGTGTGGAGAAAAAAGCCACGAAAGCTTTCGTGCGTGGTGAATATCAAAATGCCATCGACTTGTTCAAAAAGAGCAAGCCCAAAGATCAGGCGAAAGCCAATTATTTTGTAGCGGAGTCGTATCGGCTATCAAACCGCGCAAAAGAAGCGGAACAATATTATGCTAAAGCAGGTGGCGCGGGAGTTGACAAAGACTCGGTTAAGTTTTTTTATGCGCAATCCCTCAAGGCAAACACCAAGTACAGCGAAGCTCGTGCTCAACTAGAAGCCCTCATTCAGCAAACCTCAAATGAAAAATTAAAAGATCGGGCAGAAGCCGAATTGAATGGTTTGGAATACCTGAATAACTTGCGCAACAAGCCAAGTTATTACCGTGTAAAAAATCTGGATTTGCTTAACACGCCTGCCAGTGAGTACGCACCCGTTTACCTGAACAACGAATTGTACTTCACGTCATCGCGTGGTGACGGAAAAATTTACGAAGCAGAGGGAAAACCCTTCACTGCCATTTATAAAGCTTCCACACGTGGAGCCAACGTTGATGTTGCTACCATTCAGCCATTACCACAAGGCATCAATGACGACTTTAGAAATGTAGGTTGCCCGGCTTTCACTCCTGATGGCCGCACGATGGTATTTGCTATGGGGAACACCCGCAAGAAAAAAGGAGGTGCGGATGTGGATTTATATATCTCACGTTTCAGAAATGGGGTGTGGGGCGAACCTCAGCGGTTGAATGTAAACACACAGTTTAAAGATGAGTTTGATCCGGTGGCCCGCAACAACAGTTGGGATTCCTCTCCTGCCTTTTCGCAGGACGGCCGTACCATGTACTTTGCCTCCAACAGACCCGGTGGTTACGGAGGCACGGATTTGTATTCCGCACAAATGGATTCTCGTGGAAGATTTTCACGCGTGCGTAACTTGGGTCCGGAGATCAACACGGCCGGTAATGAGCTGTTCCCTTATGTGGCTGAAGACGCCAAGCTTTACTTTGCTTCTGACGGACACCCCGGCTTTGGCGGACTGGATTTGTTTGTGGTGAAGCGTGCCAGTGGCAAAACAACCATTGAAAATCTGGGTGAGCCCATGAACTCGCCTGCCGATGATTTTGGAATTTTTCTCTTTCGTCCGGATCGTGGATTCTTCACCTCCAACCGTGAAGACGGAAAAGGCGATGACGACATCTACACTTTTGTAAATGAAGATCCGAACCTGAAAGTGGTGAATTACTACCTGGCCGGAGTTACCTACACACCCACCAGCGACAGTACACGCGCCATCTTGCCGAACGTACGGGTTTCCATGTTAGATGGTGAAGGCAGCATTATGCAGGATTACGTAACCGGTGATGATGGTAAGTTTTTATTCCGCGTGTATGAAAATGAAGATTATACTTTAGTTGGTGAAACCGATGGCTACCTGGTGAAACGACAAGACTACACCACCCGCGGCAAGTCGGTTGACCCAAGTACGTTGAAAGAGATGATTACCAACATCACGTTGGATACCATTCTGGTGTTGGATAAGATTGAGATCAACAAAATTTTTGTACTCGAAAATATTTATTTCGATTTCGATAAGTATGACATCCGCCCGGATGCAGCACAGGAATTGGATAAACTCGTTCAACTATTGATTGACAACCCGGAAATTAAAATTGAAATGGGTTCACACACCGACAGTGTGGGTACATTGGTGTATAACTACGAGTTATCAAAAAGTCGTGCCGAGGCTACCGTGAAATACCTGATCTCAAAGGGCATTGCACCCGACAGGCTTACGGCAAAAGGCTACGGTGAAGAAGTACCCATTGCGCGTAACACCAATCCGGATGGAACGGATAATCCGGAAGGCCGCGCACGAAACCGTAGAACAGAATTTAAAATTCTGGAAGTGGGCGTCATGCCGAAGCCCCTCAGCGAAGACGAGTTTGACGAAGACAAGTATTTCCGAAAAGGTACGGAGCTGAAGAAGGGTGGGAATTGATGATTTGTGAGAACACCATTCATCTTCCTGCTACTTTCTGTTTGCGAGCCTGCCCTTACTCAAGTTGATCCATTCGAGGGCAGCATTACCTATAATCATCAAACGTTTACTAAAGAAGGTACAGAGACTCTTTCCGCTATTGAAACGGAGGAGATTTACTTTAATAGTCGTTTTATGATGAGGCGGGTATTAAGTGGCCAAACCTTGATTCTAACAGGCAACAGAGACATACTTTTGGATTCGGATAGCTTCAAGCGATTTCAAATTGACCATGATAAACATACTTTTAGTGAGCTTGATACTGCACAACCAGATGATTTCAAGCAATTCGCTGATATGCAACTTCACGAAGAGGATACAATTTTAGGGCATACTTGCGAGGTATATAAATTCAGATATTTACTTAAGAGTGAAGTCGTGACCATGTATGGCGTAGAGATGAAAATGGATACCCTGAACTGCGAATATTTTATAAGTACCAAGTTTAAATTAAACAAGCCCGAGGTGTTTGCGAGATTACAAGGCTACCGTAATACGAAGTTACTTGATGGAAGATTCGAAGGCATACCATTAAAGATTATCACAACAAATTCAAATGGTTTTAGGCTTGTTATTGAAGCCGTTAAGATTGAGGAGCGAAAGATTGATGATTTTGTGAGAATTCCAGAAAACTATGTAGAGGTTGAGCTTATAAGATAGCACCGAATAGGAAACATGTTTTTGAATATAGACCAAGGTGGATACACTTGCTTTAGCGATATCTTAAAGAAGATTGGCTAGTTAAGATCTAGAAAATAGGGGAACTCCAATGGCACAAAATCATCCTCGTTCCTGCAAGGAACTGGTGGGTTAAATATGTGAGTATCAACATCAATATCATAAAGCACAGATTTTACGGAAATGATTAGAAAATCATCGCCATTACTTGTTAACTTAATCTGACGGGGCTCAGAAAGGCCTTCTGACTCGATATAATCACTAAAATGAAATTCCCAATGAACATCGTTTTTGCTCCTATAGCCTCTTCTGTATAGCAACCCAGAGTTCATCCCAAAAAATAATGATTGCTTCCCATCCAATTGTCTGGTGTCTTTAAAATCCACTCTATAAAGTGTGTCCTCAATGTATACTTTTTTCATGGGTTCAAGATTGAGAACCTCCATCAGTTCTGTTCTTGGAAACACATGCTTAAACTTAATGGGTTCGGGGCCAAAAAATTTGACAACCTGACTTCTGCTTGAATAGTACCAGTTACACTCAGGCTTGAATGTTAAAATCGTTTTTCGATCTGTAAACTCATGCAATTCGATGAATTTTCCTGGATGCAAATTAACTTTTATCCGATCGTAACTTTTTGTAGGTATGATCGAATTTTTATCTTCCTCATACTCTACATACGCATATTCTTTTCTTGATTTTAAACCTTGCCACTTTTCACCACCGATTTTACGGATAAATTTATCTAGTATTATTTCGGAGTCTAAATCACTTTTAATCTGCCCCTGGCCAAGCAAATTAATTGAGAATGCATTGAGAAGTAGGGGAATTAAAATCAAGAACTTACGGTGCGTAGTCATGCTTTAATGATTTAGACAAAAAATAGTGTCAGATGAGAGTCGACTTTGGTAAATTACGAATATAAAAGTATTCAAAAAGATAGAATCACCCATTGTGTATGTTTTATGTGCTTCCTAACTCCTCTAAGTAGTGTTGACAGGTTACTCTTCAAGTAGTGAAATTTCCAAATCGGGGCTAACTCAAAAGCACGGCATAAAAAGAGGCAGGAGAGCATTTTTTTTAAAATCAGGATTTCTTCTTTCACTTTCATGCTTTTATTTTATTTCAGGGGTCTGTAAACCCCTGTTAAATTTTTCTAAAAATTCAATATTTAAATTAAATAGACGGTCAACACAATGACTTACACTTTTGTAAACCTCTTTAGTCTTACTATTTATGTCAGCGCATTGTTCTTTGGCAGCACGCAACACGAGTTCCATCCGGTTGCTGAGAAGTATCTTGTGGCTGTTGGAGGAAAGGAAAAATGGCAAAAGGTTAAATCACTTGAAATGGAATATGAAGTGTTATATGTTGAACCTAAATCTCAACACTTAGCCACCTCAACCAAAAGCAGCTATCTTAAAATTTTGCAGAAGGGAGAACGCTATTTTTCAGAGTCAGCAAGCATAGCTGAAGGGAAAAGAAGAATGATCTACAACGGAAAACAGCTTATCGAAATAAACCCACAAGGGTACAAGTTTGTTTCTCAGGCTGAAAGCGAAATTGTAATTGAGCATAAACGAAGAACATTCCACTATGGAGCACCTTGGGTAGTGATTCATTCAGAAAAAATGGAATATCTTGGTGAGGAAACAGTAAATGACATTCCTTGTCAAGTACTGGAAGTCACGTATCGAGGATTAGCTCAAAAGTACTACATACGCAATGACAACAACTTGCTTCTTATGATTTCTAAGTTTGATGGACTCACAAAGACTTATTTTTCTAATTACAAGGAGATTCAAGGATATAACGTCCCTCATTTTATTTCGGGCTATATCAACGGACAACTAGAGATTGAGAAAGAGTTAAAAAGAATTGTTTTTAATGGCACAATTTCAGATTCTATTTTTGAAGTTGACCAATAAGACTTAAAGCCCGTCTATTCATCAAGCATTTTCAAAAAGCCGGGTATTTTCATTCAATTTTCAATGATCTCGATCTCGCTAACATTGCCTCACTTTTTCTAATTTAGCGACTTAATCAAACAGATTATGACTTACCGCATCGAGAAAGACACCATGGGCGAAGTACAGGTGCCCGCTGATAAATATTGGGGCGCACAAACTGAGCGCTCACGCAACAACTTTAAAATCGGGCCTGAGGCCAGCATGCCAAAAGAAATCATTTATGCTTTTGGTTATTTAAAAAAAGCTGCGGCTATGGCCAATCACGAACTCGGGGCGCTTTCGGCCGACAAAAAAGATCTGATCGCCCAAGCGTGTGATGAAATTATTGCCGGTAAGCTTGATGATCAGTTCCCCTTAGTCATCTGGCAAACCGGTTCGGGCACACAAAGCAACATGAATGCAAACGAAGTGATTGCCTATCGTGCGCATGTGCTGAGTGGTGGGAAATTAACGGATGATAAAAAAGTTTTGCACCCCAATGATGATGTGAACAAATCACAATCCTCAAACGATACCTTCCCCACGGCCATGCACATTGCGGCTTACAAGCAAGTGGTAGAGATCACCTTGCCGGGCATGAAAAAACTTCGCGATACGCTGGCGAAGAAATCAACAGCATATAAAAATATTGTAAAGACAGGCCGCACGCATTTCATGGATGCTACCCCTCTTACCTTAGGCCAGGAGTTTTCGGGTTACGTACAGCAGATCGACAACAGCATCCGGGCCATTAACAACGCATTGGAGATGGTGCTTGAACTGGCGCTTGGCGGCACAGCCGTAGGGACTGGGCTCAACACACCAAAAGGATATGATGTATTGGTGGCAAAGAAAATTGCCGAGCTAACCGGCTATCCGTTTGTTACGGCACCCAACAAGTTTGAGGCGCTGGCTGCACATGATGCAATGGTTGAGTTATCAGGAGCGTTGAAACGTGCTGCGGTGGCATTAATGAAAGTGGCCAATGACATTCGCATGTTAAGCTCTGGCCCGCGTTGTGGCATTGGTGAAATCATCATTCCGGATAATGAACCGGGTTCATCCATTATGCCGGGCAAAGTAAACCCTACTCAGCCGGAGGCATTAACGATGGTGTGTGCACAGGTTATCGGCAATGATGTGGCCGTTTCGATTGGTGGGGCAACGGGTCATTTCGAGTTGAACGTGTTCAAGCCGGTAATTGCCGCAAACGTACTGCAATCGGCTCGTCTGTTGGGTGATGCGTGTGTTTCATTCGATGATAAATGTGCAGAAGGCATTGAGCCAAATGAGGCGATTATTCGCCAGCACCTGGAGAATTCGCTTATGCTGGTAACAGCCCTGAATACGCATATTGGTTATGAAAATGCGGCTAAAATTGCCAAGAAGGCACATAAAGAAAACAAGACCTTGCGTGAAGCTGCCGTTGAGTTGGGCTTGCTGACATCGGAACAGTTTGATGAGTGGGTGAAGCCCGAGAAGATGGTTGGAAGCCTTTAAAGTAGGAATTTCAAAATAATTTGTACTTTTAATAAACTTTTTAAACTAGAACAATGAAAAAATTAGCACTACTCTTCTGTATGGCTTTACTTTTTGCGGGCACGCAATCTTTCGCCCAGCTTTCCAAGCAGGAAAAAAAGGAGTGGAAGAAAAAAGCCAAGGAATACGCCAAGAACCCCGCTAACCTGAAGCAGTTTGTGGAAGACAAACAAAGTGCCGATAACCAGGTGGCCACGTTGAACAAACGTGTTACGGATCTCCAAAACACCATGAGCGACAAAGATGCGCGAATTGCTGAATTGGAAGATGAACTTTCACAAATGCGCGGTCAGCTTACCGCTACCCGTGCGGAGTTGGCACAGCTGAAAGAAAACCCCGTTATTAATCCTATGGATTTTTCGCGCGGTGTTGTCTTCAAAGTGCAGGTTGGCGCATTTAAGAATAAGGATCTATCGAAGTACTTTGATAACAACCCCAATTTTGGTGGCGAAGTAAAAGAGGGCGAACCTCAACGCATCACCATCGGTATTTTCCGTGATTACTGGGAAGCCGATCAGTTTAAAAAATACATGCGCGAAATGGGCGTGAAAGATGCCTGGATTGTGCCGTATAAAGATGGCCAGCGTACGGAGATTAAAGATGTATTGGAAGGCGTAACTGCAGAAAAGCCGAAAACAGAGGAATAAAACATATATTCGTTCGTTAGAAAAAGCAGCATGATTAATGCTGCTTTTTGTTTTTTATGTTGATCAACTATATTGAGTTTTGCGAGTATCCGTTTCCAATCTAAATTTCACCGTCATTGCGAGCCTGCCTGCGGTAGGCAGGCTGCAGCGAAGCAATCCCAATTTCAGTAATATCAATGAGATTGCTTCGGTCTCCCGATTGTTATCGGGACACCTCGCAATGACGTTCAATTTTTACTACAGACTTAAACGGATACTCACTAGTTAGTTTTGTGCGATGAAGCGAATTAGATTCATAGGATTATTAGTGCTGATGACAAGTGCTGCATGGGCGCAGGTGCGGGTGGATAAGCTTGTGATTAAATCCGGAGAGTCATTCGAGTTTGATAATGAAACGGATATTCTTGTTGCCGATACATTGGTGATGGAAGACTCATCGAAATTGGTGTTGAACGAACTCAAGCGAGAAAATTTTATACGAGCAGAGGTCGCCATTATTGGAAATGACTGTTACATCCTTGGTGTTGGTATTCATGGTAAGGCAGGTCGCGATGGAAGAGCAGGCGTAACACAAGTAGGACCGTGTCGCGATGGATCGGATGGAAGCAATGGCGTGTCGGGATTGTCGGGCGGTGCTGGCATTAACCTATCTTTTTATGTAGAGAATTTGATTGTAGACGGCCGATTGATCATCGATCTCTCCGGTGGTAATGGTGGTGATGGTGGCGCTGGTGGAAAAGGTGGCGATGGAAGTCCGGGTACCGTGCATTGCAACGGTGGTGATGGTGCCAATGGTGGCAATGGAGGTCGCGGTGGCGATGGTGGACACGGAGGTAACTTGGTGATCAGCAGCGTAAACGCAGATGTTATTCGCAATTGGATCGGCACAAAAGTGTTGTTCAGAAATTATGGTGGTAAAGCCGGACAGGGCGGCCGCGGAGGATACATCGGCTCAGCCGGATTGGGTCCCAATCGCAGAAATGGCACGGATGGCAAACCCGGTGAGTATGGCGTTAACGGTGTTCGCGGAACGGAAGGAACACTTACGTTTGAAATGAATCAGTAAACCCATGGAGAAGAAGTGGATATACAAACCTCTTCCTTCTAAAGAGCAGATTGAAGCGCTCGGCAAAGAATTAAACCTCAATCCATATTTAACTACTGTTTTGATTCAGCGTGGCATCACCACACTGCAACAAGCAAAGGATTTTTTCAGGCCATCATTGGATCAACTTCACGATCCGTTTTTGATGCAGGATATGGAGCAAGCAGTGCTGCGGTTAAAACAGGCACTGGATGCCAACGAGAAAATTTTAATCTACGGTGATTACGATGTGGATGGCACAACGGCCGTGTCGTTGGTGTATAATTACCTGCACCGGTTTTACCCGAATTGTTCCATTTACATTCCTGATCGGAACAAAGAAGGCTATGGCATTTCACGAGCCGGTGTAGAATGGGCGGAGGAGAACGGGTTCTCATTAATCATCGCGCTCGACTGCGGCATCAAGGCATCGGATATGGTGCTGCTGGCCAATCACAAAGGCATTGATTTTATTATTTGCGATCATCACCTGCCGGACGAAAAAATTCCGAATGCCGTAGCCGTACTTGATCCGAAACGAAAAGATTGCACATATCCGTATACCGAACTAAGTGGCTGTGGACTCGGCTTTAAGCTCATGCAAGCCTACGCAAGACGATATAGAAAAGAAGAAGAAGTTTTTGAATACCTCGATCTGGTTGCGGTGAGTATTGCTTCAGACATTGTACCCATTACCGGGGAAAACCGAATATTGACCTATTTCGGATTGTTAAAACTCAACGAGAATCCGGTTCCCGGCCTTAAGGCACTGAAAGAAATCTCTCAGCTGAAAAATGAACTTGATGTTTCGGGAATCGTGTTCACACTCGGTCCACGCATCAATGCGGCAGGCCGTGTAGCACATGGCAGCGCAGCGGTTGATTTGCTTACCGCCACAACCGATGAGGAGGCCATGGGGTTAGCCGAACAGGTCAACACCAAGAACGACCTACGCAGGGAATTTGATAGCAGCATTACCGAAGAAGCGCTGGCCATGATTGAAGGTGATGAATCGCTTCGCGTGGCAAAATCTACTGTATTGTTTAAAGATTCGTGGCATAAGGGTGTAATTGGCATAGTTGCTGCTCGTTGTATCGAGAAATATTACCGCCCCACCGTGATCTTAACCGAATCAAACAATAAAATTACCGGATCAGCCCGCAGCGTAAACGGCTTTAACTTGTATGAAGCCATGTTGAGTTGCAGCGATTTGCTGGAGAAATTTGGCGGACACAAATATGCGGCTGGACTTACCATGGATGCAGGCAACTTGAAAGCATTTCAGGAGCGGTTTGAAGAAGTGGTATCAAAATCGATAACGGAAGAAATGTTAACCCCGGTTATTGAAATTGATGTGCCGATTTTGTTCGACAAAATCACACCCAAGTTTTTGAGCGTACTCAAACAAATGGCGCCTTTTGGCCCTGAAAATCAGAAACCGGTTTTTGAAGCCAGTCGCGTGTACGTGGTAAATTCACTTTCAAGTTTTAAGGAAAGGCATGTCAGGTTTTTAGCCGGACAGGAAGGGAACGAAACGGTATTTCAAGCGGTGGGTTTTGACCTGGCTGAATATTATGATCAACTGGCCTCTGGTGATACGTTTAGCATGGTGTTTAACATTGAAGAAAATGTGTTCAATGGAAACACCAGTATTCAATTGCGCATTAAGGATATTAAATTTGACAACGCATGATTCTTCGGGCAGAAAATCTGGTGAAAAAATATAAGAGCCGCACCGTAGTGGATCATGTGTCCGTACAGGTTGGTCAGGGTGAGATTGTAGGATTGCTTGGGCCGAACGGTGCCGGCAAGACTACTTCATTTTATATGATCGTAGGCTTGATTAAACCCAACGAAGGGAAAATTTTTCTGGACAACGAAGACATTACCGCACTGCCGATGTATCAACGTGCACGTAAAGGCATTGGCTACCTGGCGCAAGAGGCTTCCGTGTTTAGAAAGCTTACGGTGGAAGAAAATATTTTATCAGTACTGGAAATGCGCGAGTTCACCCGACAACAACGCATGGACAAAGTGGATGAACTCATCAATGAATTCAGTCTGCATAAAGTGCGTAAAAACCTGGGCATGTCTTTATCAGGTGGGGAGCGCAGAAGAACAGAAATTGCACGTGCGCTGGCCGTAGATCCCAGCTTTGTTTTGCTAGATGAGCCATTTGCAGGTGTTGACCCGATTGCGGTTGAAGAAATTCAATCCATCGTAGCGAAGCTGAAAAGCAAAAACATTGGCATTCTCATCACTGATCATAACGTGGATGAAACCCTTTCCATTACCGACCGCGCTTACCTGATGGTGGATGGAAAGCTATTCAAATCCGGAACAGCCGAAGACCTCGCCAGCGACCCGCAGGTGCGCAAGGTTTATCTCGGCCAGAATTTTGAGTTACGCAGAGCCAAAGTGGTAACCCAAAATTCCGATACCTGGACGGACGAATCCTTGTAATTTCAATCAATTCCGATTCAGGAAAATGCCTGGGTCTTAACCTCTCCAAAGCCTTTTAATTCATCCTATTATGTCTATTTTTGAGGTTACCGGATACCTATGGGACTGCTGAATTCGATACTGACGTGGGTGATGAAGAAGCGTATTCATCAGATTGAACTTTTCATGAAGTATCCACATGAAGTTCAGGATGAAATTTTCAGAAGGCTGATTCAAACTGCAAAGGGAACCGAGTTCGGAAAGAAGTATGATTTCGGGTCCATCGGTACCTACGGCATGTTTCGAGAGCGGGTACCCATCCATACCTACGAAAATCTATTTCCCTACATTGAGCGCCAGATGCGTGGCGAGCAAAACATTTTGTGGCCCTCCGAAATCAAGTGGTTTTCAAAATCATCAGGCACGACAAATGCCCGAAGCAAATTCATCCCTGTATCGCAAGAGGCCCTGGAGGATTGTCACTTTAAAGGCGGAAAAGACCTGATTTCAATTTTTGTAAACAATTATCCAAACACAAAAATTTTTGATGGGAAGGGCCTGGCCGTAGGCGGAAGCCATCAGGTGAATGAATTTGATCCTACAGCATCCTCATATTATGGTGATGTTTCTGCTGTGATTATGCAGAACCTTCCCATCTGGGCCGAGTTTATTCGTACACCTAAACTTCAAACCGCCCTCATGAGCAATTGGGAGGAGAAGATTGAAAAGCTGGCACAGGAAACAGCAGAAGAAAATGTGACCAATATTGCCGGTGTGCCAACGTGGACGATCCTGCTCATTCAACGTGTTGTTCAGCTTAGCGGAAAAAATCACATCAAGGAAGTTTGGCCTAACCTGGAAGTTTTCTTTCATGGCGCAGTTTCGTTTAAACCATATCGTGCTCTGTTTCGGGAATTGATTCCTGATCCTTCGATGATTTACTGGGAGATTTACAATGCAAGTGAAGGTTTCTTTGGTATTCAGGATAAACGCGATTCCGAAGAAATGCTCTTGATGCTCGACTACGGAATTTTCTATGAGTTTATTCCCATGGAGGAAATCGGTAAGGAGAATCCCAAAGCGTTACGGTTAAGCGAAGTGGAGTTGGGAAAAAATTACGCCATGGTGATCAGCACCAATGCAGGTTTGTGGCGCTACAGCATCGGTGATACCATTAAGTTTACTTCTCTGTCTCCCTATCGGATAAAAATTTCGGGACGCACCAAGCACTTCATCAATGCGTTTGGCGAGGAAGTGATTGTTGAAAATGCAGAAGCGGCCATCACCAAGGCCTGTGATGCCACCGGTGCCATCATTGAAAATTTCACTGCAGCGCCCGTGTTTTTGGAAGCCAATAAAAAAGGTGGGCACGAATGGATTATTGAGTTTAAAAAACAACCGGGAGACCTCGGAGAGTTTACCCACATTCTGGATTCGGCCTTACGTAAAATAAACAGCGACTACGATGCAAAGCGTTCACACGACCTGGCATTGGTAGCGCCAAAAATTCACAGCGCAGAGCCTGGCACGTTTTACAACTGGATGAAGAGCCGTGGCAAGTTAGGTGGGCAAAATAAAGTGCCACGCCTGGCCAACTCGCGCGAGTATGTGGATGATATTTTGAAGATGATGCACATCAATTAAAAGTATGATCACGAATAGGCATTGGTTTCCAATTCTGTTGTTCGTGTTTTATTGTTGCGGTGACAATGAAACAAGGACATACTATACAATTGAAGATGCAAACCAAAGTCCAGACAAAGTGAAAGTGCTGTATATGTCTGGCCTGAAACTAGGCAACTTTCCGGATGATATTAGAAAGTATAAAAATTTAGAGGAACTAAGTCTTCCGTTATGCGGGATTAATGAAATTCCTTCTTGGATCGGTGAGCTTAAAAAATTGAAATATATTGATTTGCTGAATAATAGAATTTCTAAGATCCCAATAGAGCTCTATACTCTTGAAAATCTTGAATACTTGAGCCTTTATGGAAATGAGATTGATTCAATCGATGATAGAATTAGAAATTTGAAAAAGCTAAAAGAACCAGATCTATCATTGACAAATTTGAGAGAGTTGCCATACTCCTTTAGGGAACTTGATCATCTAGAGGTTCTATACTTCTATTATAATGGAATAACCACTATCCCAAAGGAGATTTCCTCTTTGAAAAACCTTTGGAAGTTAGATGTTCATGCTAATCCAATAAATAAAATTCCTATCGAGATTACTCAGATGCAATCATTGACTGAACTGCGCATAGGTAATAACATTTTGACGGATGAGCATGTTGATAGTGTACGACAACTGATGCCCTTATGCCGAATTATTTTCGAAAGAGACAGTATACCGGATTTTGAAAAAATAATTGAAGAGAGGAAGAAAAAAAGGATGAGCCAATCACCTATTAATTTTACTCAGGTTGCTCCTTTCTCTTCCTAATCCTTCTCGGGTTATACCACAACCAAAATCCTGTAAAGGAGAGTAACAGCAGGCCACTTCCTGTTAAGGTTGTGTAGACAAGTTTGATCTGCCCATTAGAAGTATCAACCAAAAAATCCAGAATGGAACCATCGTGTATTTGTTCAATGATGTCGGAAGTGCGTTGGTTTACGGCTAATACTTTTCCACTTGTTGCATCCAGTTGGATTTCGGTGTAATGATCTTTAAACACAAACTTTACAATCCCTTTTTCTGGTCTTGCATCAATACGATCCAACCGTGGCGATTGACCAGGCAATGAATCGTGCAAAGTCTGAAGGGCTATTGTGTTGAGGGAGTCATAGCTCAGCCACTCTTCGAGGTTAGCAGAAATTCCCTTTTGTGTTTCGGGAAGAATCAATCCGCCCGAATGTTTTTTCCAGCCCAGCAACAACCCCGTGAGGGAAATTAGAAAAAAGAAGACTAACAAAAACGAACCAACAATGCGGTGCAGTTTTCGGTGTGTTCGGGTTGATTTGGCTATTTCTTTTGTGTCTTTCATGTAAGCGCGTGCAGCATTTAAATTTTTCCCCGCAAGGAAATGATTACGTTTCTTCCGGGTGCGGAGATGCCGGATGAATAAGGCCTATAGCGTTTGTCGAGGATGTTCTCAACACCGACATCAATGGTTAGAAATTTTATTCCGTTCCAGGAAGTTTTCAGGTTCATCGTCCACCAGGCGGGCGCATACGGATTTCCATTTTTATCCAGGGCATATAAATGCTCATCTCCCTGTTCTGAAAAGGCAAGATTCCGAAAAGGGATCGCTCCGTTGTAAACAGAGTAAAGATCAAGCTTCCATTTTGATTTGGAGAAAATGACATGGGTAGCGCCAAACGTTGGAGCGATGTGTGTGGGGGGAGCATTTAGTCCGGTTGATGGATCTTCTTCTTTTCCATTTTGAAAGTTGATGGAGGAAGTTAGTTGCAAGTGATCAGTAAATCGCCAGTCAAGTCCGAGTTGAACACCGTACACGTAAAGTGAACTGATGTTTTGCAGGGCCAGCACACGGCTTAACGTTCCATCAAAATCGATGCTGTCTTGTCCGTTGAATGTAAACGGAGCCCGCGAGATGGCATCCTTCATAAAGGTGTAATACAGGCCGCCATCGATTTTAATTTTTTTGTTGAGGTTGGCGGCTGCTCCGATTTCAACATTGTAAGCTACCTCTGGCTTCAATGTGGGATTAGGCACCACCACATTGCCGGGCTGTGAATCGAAAACCTTTCCGATATCGTCAACATTGGGTGCGCGGAATCCCGTTGAGAAATTGAAAAACACTTTCCAGGTTTCCTTCGGACTGTAAACACTTCCGATACTGTAAGTAAGTTGATTGTTTTTCAGCTCCGCACGATCGAACGGAAAATCAAAGAATGCTTTATCAAACGTTGCATTGGTTGAAACATGGGTAAACCGGCTGCTCAGCGTGAAAAGCATCGCTTTGTTCAATTTGTACTTCATGCTCAGGTATGCGGCCATGGTTCGCCAATCGGAATTATCAGGGTAGCGTGTTGATAAAGGCGAAATGTTTTCTGTGTTTATGTTTAGCCGATAGGCTGAAGAGTTTACGGTATTGGTGATGAACTCTGCGCCATAAAACAACTGTACTTTATCTGAGAGCACTTTATCCAGATCAAGATTGGCCGACCAGGCGAATAACTGTTCAAACCGGTTGTTTCGGTTTGCACTTCCAAAATTTCGGTTGTGCCGGCTTTCCTCATAATCCTGATAGCCGATGACCATGCGCGCGGCATCAAACAATGATGTTGATTTAACATAGTTTACCTGCAGGCTGTGCATTTGCCATTTCTGCGGACCGTAGTACCATTCTGCACTTGTAAAATCTCCATTCTCATTTTTTAGAATTAACCGGTCGTACCGATCGTACCGCGATGTTTTGGAATAATGAAAGGCATAGTGAATGTCCCAACTTGCGTTGGGGCGAAATCTTACTTTTTGCATGGCGTTGAGTTGGTTATAGCCAGTGGTTAGCTGCAACGTTGGATCAGCATTCAGGCGAATGACATCCGTATCATTTTCACGCGCTACATATTCGTTACGCAAGTATTCATCCGGTCCGTTTTTGCCTTGTTTCAGATCGCCAAAGTCAGCGTAGGTAAGGCTGGAGACAAATCCCCATTTTTTTGTTCCCATAGTCACATCTGCATGGGTTGTGTTTTCCTGGTTGGCTGATGAATAGCGCATCAAGGCATTGGCCGTTACCGCAAAAGGTTTGTCAACTGCGAGTTTGGGTTGAAGCGTATGAAAATCCATAACGCCACCAATGGCATCGCTGCCATACACTACGGAACCTGGACCAAATATCACTTCTGAGTTTTCGATAATGTTTGGATCAAGCGAAATAACATTTTGGACATTGCCGCTGCGGAAGATGGCGTTGTTAAAACGCACGCCATCCACCACCAGCAACACACGGTTGGTTGCAAAGCCACGAATCATCGGGCTGCCCCCACCCAGCTGACTCTTCTGCACAAACACCTGATTAGAGAGGCTCAGCAGATCGGCCGCGGTTTGCGGGTTTTGAAATTGAATTAACGAGGCATCAATTTTCGTTACACGGTTGGGAATTTCACGAAGGTTTTCTTCCCAGCGGTTTACAGAAATGACCACCTCTTCCAAAAGCCTGGTTGTGTCTGCCCGTTGTGCATGCGTATAGAAGTGCAGCACAAGCAGACAGACCACAAGTATTATTCTCATGTTAGTATGAAAGCGTTAAATCAAATATGTGTTCCAACTTTAAACACATAGGAACATAGATCACATAGAATTTTGGTAGAAAAAACTATGTGCCCTATGTGCCTATGTGGTTCAAAAAATTGTGAAAATTTTTCAAGAATTCTCTTAACTCATCTGGGGGGAGGGGAGTCGATGATTGAGATAAAATCGACAAAAGTTTTATTGTAGAAAGTCAGCGATAAGGATTTTGCAGGTAGTGCGGTTAAGTTGTATTCAAACTGAACCGGCAGGTAATGGAGGACACTGAATAACGAAATGGATGGTGGTGTTTGCGTTGAATCGTTTTGAAGATTGTTCACTACAGCATTTAAAAATGAAAACAGGTTGTCTTCATCTTCATCATACACACCGTAAACAAAAAGTTTTGAATCCCTTTCAACAACACGAGCAATATCGAACATGTTGCCATCAACTTTTATTTCGTGTTCTTCTACGCGGGCTTGTTTGAATTCTTCCGGTGTTAGTATAATGAGTTCAAGTTCTTCTTCCGGCAATGTAGCCAGCAGGGCGCGCATCTCACGTTTTATTTGCAGTGCACGAAAAGCAAAGTAAAGATACGAGCCGGCAAAGTTGGCCAGTAAAAGTGTAAGCAACAATATGGAAATGAAGCGCCTCACAAAGCGAAGGTAGGTAAAAGAAAGATGTCCTGTACTTGTCGGTACAGGACATCTTAACTGACTATCGGATTCCAGGCAATGATGGAGTTGGTTTGCTCTGTTGCCAGTTGAAGTTTGCCTTTTTCGGGTTTGGATAAACTTCGTCTAGTGTGTTGCCGTCATACATTCTTCCGTTCTTCATCAACTTGTTTACGGAGTTGGTGTTACGGATATTTTCCAACGGATTTTTATCGAGAATAATAAGGTCGGCCAGTTTGCCATCTTCGATTGAGCCCAGATCTCCATCTAAACCAAGTGCTTTGGCTCCGTGAATGGTGGCTACTTTCAGGGCATTATGCTCAGATAATCCACCTGATTGCATGGACCACAATTCCCAATGATAGCCCAGGCCCTGTAACTGTCCGTGTGAACCCACACCGGCATTTCCACCAGCAGCCACATAATTTTTCAGGAACGCAGCATGATCCGGGAATACGTGTTCTTCGAACATAAACCATCCTGGTCTTCTCCGCGATTTTGAATCTAATTCTGATTTCGGTGTGAAGTAATTCAGCTTCGGATCACCGTTTACATTTTCGGTAGCGTAGAAATAGTTCTCCGCCCAAGGTCCGCCATAGGAAACCAATAAGGTTGGCGTATAGGTTGTTCCTGATTTTGCCAGAAATGTATTGAAGTCGTTATACAATGGATAGATCGGGAATGCGTGTTCATGCCCCGGATAACCATCCTGAATTTGGGTAAGGTTGAGTTTGAAATCCAAACCACCTTCTGTTGTGGGCATCAGTTGCTGCTCTTTTGCAGCCATGATAATCCACTGGCGGTGCTGACGATTACCTGTGAGGTACATCTTGATGGTTTTGGTGTTGTAGTACTCTGAATATTGCTTCAGCACATTTCGCGCATGATCCAGGTCTTTTATGTTATACATCCAAAAGCCAACACCGGGACCGGTTGAATAAACTCTTGGTCCAGGGATTTGTCCTGCATCCACCATGTCGGCATACGTGAGCACATCGGTGGTTGCGGTTTGTGGATCGCGCGTAGTGGTTACACCGTAGGCTAAGTTGGCTGCGTACATCCACACTTCATTTTTGTGCAAGCCCCACTGTGGCCACATGTGTGCATGGGTGTCAACAAAACCTGGCACAATGGTTTTTCCGGTCATGTCCATTTTCTGAACAGCGCCATCAACCGTTATACTGCCGGCAACTCCAACTTGCTTAATGCGATTGTTTTCGATCAGGATATCACCACGCTCAATGACCTCATCACCTTTCATGGTAATGATGCGGGCGTTGGTAAGTAAAACTTTACCGGAGGGAATATCGCGCGGCACCGTAACCTTTACCCGAATTTCTGCCGGCTTGTAGCCTTCATCTTTCTTGTCGTCACCGTTCTTTTTCTCTTCAGTTTTTCCTTCCTCTTTGGCTTTTGCTTCCTCTGCTTTCTTTTTCTTCAGCTCCTCCTCTTTTGTTTTGGCTTCATCGATGTCGTAGGTGAAGAAGGCATTGCCAATAGACCAGTACACTTTCTTTCCGGTATTATTCCAACTGGCGAACTGCCCACCAATGGTGGTGAGTTTGCGTGCAGGGAACTGCGCATTTTCAGGATTGGAAACGGAAATTTTGGGAGTTTCACCACCGGTTTTCGGAACCGTAACTACGTAAATGTCATTGTTGATTTGTGCCATGGCCTGATCGCCTTCGGGCGCCATCATCACTACGCTGGCATTGGAAGGTTGCTGCTGTGGCTCGCGT
Organism: uncultured Roseivirgaceae bacterium; assembly: GCA_964419145.1. Lineage (GTDB taxonomy): Bacteria > Bacteroidota > Bacteroidia > Cytophagales > Cyclobacteriaceae > UBA2336. Next base: position 633,074 of record CAYQOM010000001.1, read on the forward strand.
TCTGTTTCGGCCAGCATGCAGTGGTTTACATAATCATCATGATCGTGATCGTGCGTGGTGCCATACACGGTAATGCCGGTAACTTTTACATGTTCTTTCTCATCGGTTCCATCCCAACGCATAGAAATCAAACCTTTTCCTCCATGATACAGGTAAATACGATCATCATTTTTTACAAAGTGCGGAACACCCCGTCCTTTGGATTTATCGATGACCGTTACAGCACCACCTTCTGTTGAAATCCATGCCAGACTTTCTTTTGCTTTAAATGCAAACGGACCATCGGCATCTTTGAAAAACTGAGCAGGTCCTTGCAAGAAAATAATTCGATTGCTTTTGTACGACCAGGCCGGATCTGAATACACACCGCTTGATGAAGTAAGTTTTACCGGCTTTGCTCCTTTCGCTTTGAAATTTATTTTATACAAACTGCCGCCCACATTTTCTTCCCAGCTTACCCACGCCAGCTGACTACCATCCGGACTCCAGGCTGGCATAGCTTCGGTGAAGTTAAAATTGGTAACACGCTTAGGTGTACCATTGGGCAAATCCATAAGATACAATCTGTTTAATGCAGTAAAGGCAAGTTGCTTTCCATCAGGAGATACTTTTCCATCACGGATTTGCGTGACGATCATTTCCTTCTCATCACTGATCGGGTATTTGAAATCGAGTTTTGGTCCGAGCTCTAACTGAACATCAACTTCAAACGGAATTTGAACAGCGTTTCCTCCGGCAACCGGAATGCGCCAGATTTTACCACCGTAAGAAGCAACAACTTCCTTACTGTCTGGTGTGAATGACATCGCGGGAAGTACACCCATGGGTGCGATAGACTCCTGCTCATCACGCTGAACCGGATAAGCGAGCCAACGTTCTTCACCCGATTTTAAATCGCGAAGCAAGAGGCCCGTGTGTTCATTGTGCCGCGAACCATAGACCAACCACTTTCCATCGGGTGATGGTGTTGGGGTAAAGGCCGACCCATAGCGATTCGTCTGCGCTTCCGTTTCTCCTGTTTCGCGATCGTATGTACCCAATTGATATTGCGGTAACTGTGCATTGTAATTCCACGCACCGATGCGTTGTGCAAACCAGATGTAACGACTGTCCGGACCGAAAGCAGGTTCAACAACTTTCAGGTTATCGGGCTTGCTTATGAGCTGTGCGCCACCGCCACCATCTTTGTGGTACAAAAACAGTTTCAGGTTTCTTCTGCCTTTTGAAACCACCACGTAGTTTCCATCGGGTGTCCAATCGGCTGATTGATACGTGTCGGTGTTGCCTTTTGTGATCTGTAAGGAATCTTTTTTATCGAGTGAATAACGCCAAACATTTTCACCCCCACTTCTGTCGGAAATGAAAAGGAGGTGCTTTCCGTCTGGGCTGAATTTGGGATGCGAATCGAACGCTAAACCACTGGTGAAGCGCTCAGCTTTCCCGCCACCAAAGGGCAATAGGTAAATGTCTCCCAGAAAATCGAAGGCAATGGTTTTACCATCCGGACTAACATCCAGCGACATCCATGTTCCTTCCGTAGATTTTATGTGAACCGTACGGTCGGATTCCAGGGGCAGGTCTTTCTTTTTTTTAGTTTCTTTTTTTGTGCTGTCGGTTTTGACTTCTTTTTTATCATCCTGTCCGCTAACGAGCAAGACGGACAGCATGAACAACGCCAAGTAAAATGATTTCATAAAATGTATGTTAATGAATACAAAGAATACCGATAAATGTATTTAAAGTTATCGGAATTATACAGGAGGGTGTAAACGTACTTAAGAGAACAAATTGTTGATCTCCAGGTCGATGCGGTTCACGATAAAGGAAAAGTCCTCTACCCGTTCTACAAAGTCGAGGTCGTTTACGTTTACAATTAACAGCTTGCCGTGTTTGTAATTGCTGATCCAGTTTTCGTAGTGCTCGTTCAGGTTTTTCAGGTAATCCAGCCGCATGGCGTATTCGTATTCACGCCCCCGTTTTTGAATTTGCCGAACAAGTTTCGGGATGTCCGATCGGAGGTAAATCAACAAGTCGGGTGCCTGCACAAAGTCGATCATGGAATTGAAAATGTCCAGGTAGCTTTGGTAGTCGCGGTCGCTGATGTGCCCGCTTTTGTGCAGGTTGGCGGCAAAAATGTAGGCATCTTCGTAAATGGTACGGTCCTGCACGGTTGTATTTTCGTTGGCCCGGATTTCATTGACCTGACGGAACCGGCTATTCAGGAAATAGATTTGCAGGTGAAAAGCCCAGCGGGTCATGTCATTATAAAAATCCTTCAGGTAGGGGTTTTTATCTACAGATTCATAGAGAGGCGTCCAACCGTAATGCTTTGATAGCTTTTCGGCCAGGGTGGTTTTACCCGAACCTATGTTTCCGGAGATGGCAATGTGCTTGAGCTTTTTCATGTAGGGGGGCAAATATAATTCAATGTTCGATTTGCCAGAATTTATTCCTCCACAACAATAGCAAGTTTGGTCATGCTGTTATTTGTCGCTAACCGCGTAATGCCTTTTAACAAGAAATTGGAAGGCATTATAACAGGACTCCATTGTTTTTTCTTGGATACCCAATAGAAAAGTTTTTCACCATCACTCATCAAAATCTTTCCATCCGATGTCCACGCCAGGTCTTCCCGATTGGGTAAGGTTGGTGTAATTGTTACAATCATTCCGGTTGCACTTTCGTATTTTTTAATATGCCACTCCTCCCCTTGTTTATCGATAAAACTAATGTCATTTGTTCCCGGAATGCGATGCAGCGATCTTCCAATGTTCTCAGCCAGCACCACATCTTTTTTTTCGGATATAGAATATAACCGGAGTGTGTTCGGGCGACCTAACACAAAGAGCATAAGCGCATCATCATTTATCCATGCGTGATAGCCCACGGTGAGGTTGTCGACAACAATAACAGGCTCTCCTCCGTCAATCGGGTACTTGCCCAAATCCTGCGCACCATTGTCGCGTTGAATGATGCAGGAAATAAATTTTCTATCAGGCGTTACCGTGGGAGAATATTCCCGTTCGGATGTATTCGTAAACTTTTTGGTTTCTCCGGTTTCATAGTTATAGACCATAATGTCAGTTCTGCCGGATTCATCAGCAGATGAAAAATAAACGAGCGGTTTTTCCGGATGGAAATGTGGCTGGTTATCGTACCCGCTTCGGTTGGTGATGTTTTTGGGGTTTACCAATTGAATGCTATTCTTTTGACCTTCAAATCAAACAAATAGATCTCAGTTCCAGGTGGTTGCTGCGCCACAAGCTGTGCACCAAATAACAAGAGAGGTAGTATAAAAATTGTTTTCATAGAGAAATTCAGAGAATTAAAACTAACTTTTCTGAATGAAAGCAACAGTAACCTTAACTCTTTTTCTTTTTACATTCAGTCTTTTTGCACAAAGCAAATACTATCTGCAAGCCGATCGTGTGTTTGACGGACAAGAAATGTGCGAAGGCTGGGCCGTTTTGATAGACGGAAATAAAATTGTTGCAGCCGGACCATCAGCAGAACTGAAAGCACCTAAAGACGCTACCATATTGCGATTTTCAAACAGCACCTTGTTGCCTGGCCTGATTGAAGGACATTCCCATCTGTTTCTTTATCCGTACAACATAACCGATTGGGATACGCAGGTATTGAAAGAATCGGATAACTACCGGATGGCCCGGGCAACGGTTCATGCCAAAAACACCTTGATGGCTGGCTTCACTACCGTTCGTGATTTAGGAACAGAAGGCGCAGGTTATGCAGACGTGGCCCTGAAGCGTGCGATTAATGAAGGCATCATTCCGGGGCCACGCATGGTTGTGGCCGGTCGGGCAATTGTTTCCACAGGCTCTTATGGCCCGAAAGGCTATGATGAAGATTCAAAGATTATGCTGGGGGCCGAACCTGCAGATGGCAATGAATTGATTCGTGTGGTTCGTGACCAGATTGGTAAGGGCGCTGATTTTATAAAAGTTTATGCCGATTACCGATGGGGAACGAAGGGAGAAGATCAGCCTTCCTTTACATTGGATGAACTGAAACTTGTGAACGAGGTAACCCGAAGTAGCGGTCGTTACCTGGTGTGTCATGCGAAGTCAAAAGAAGCCATGAAGCGCGCCATCCTTGCAGGAGCCGAAACCATTGAACATGGCGATTACCTTGATGAAGAGATTGCCCAATTAATGAAACAACATAACGTAACCTATTACGCAACACTTGGTGCGGTTGATGCCATTCAGCAATACCGCGGATGGAAAAAAGGAAAAGATCCAGAGCCTGCTTTGGTACAACAAAAGAAACGAAGTTTTAAGATTGCGCTTGATAACGGTGTAACCATTGGCATGGGTGGTGATGTTGGTGTATATCATCACGGGGAAAATGTGTATGAAATGGAGTTGATGATTGAGTATGGAATGAAACCGATTGATGTGTTGAAAGCTGCCACTACGGTTAATGCAAAAGCGCTTCACATGGAAAATGAAATTGGTGCAATCAAGCCAGGGTTATTGGCTGACATGGTTATTGTTCAGGGTGACCCTGCAAAATCCATTTCTGATTTGCGCAAAGTTGTTTTCGTTATGAAGGACGGAAAAATATATCGCCACGAAAAGTGAGAAAATTATTTCGCGTACTTGCTTTTACCTTTACACGAGAAGACTGTCTTAGTTTTAGTCGTAGAGAATTTTTTATAGGACTAATGATCACCTGGCTGGTGGGCATTGGTCGCTATTGGGATCATCCAAATGCTGAATTAGGTCAATACCTTGGCCTGGGATCGGTGATTTACATTTTCTTGTTATCGTTTTTTATCTGGATAATTGTTTACCCGTTACGCAAACAACACTGGCATTATTTTCAAATTGTCACATTTGTCTCGCTGGTGTCATTACCGGCTATTTTGTATGCCATACCAGTAGAACGGTTTATGAGTTTAGAAGCAGCACGCAAAGCAAATGTGTGGTTTCTGCAAATCGTAGCGTTATGGCGTGTTGCGTTGTTGATCGTGTTTCTTAAACGATATGCTCAACTAAACATTGCCGAAACAATTGTCGCCACCCTGTTGCCATTAACCATAATTGTTGCAACCCTTACTGCGCTTAACCTGGAGCACGCGGTGTTTGATATTATGGCCGGCATTCGTGAGAATAGTGGAACACCGTATGATCGTGCTTACTTTTTTCTGTTTGCATTAACAACGGCATCTATAAGCTTGTTGCCGTTTCTGTTGGCAGCGTATGGCTTTTTGGTTTTCCGAGCGTATCGTATTCGTAGGCAAGTAAAAAAGACCTGACGGTATATCAGGTCTTTTTTAACATATCAGTGATTTTAACTTTAGTTTTCTTCGCCTTCTTCTGCTTCCAGCCTGCTTAATTCCTCATCAATAATCTCTTCAATTACGGCACGCTGGCGTTCATCAATCGTCTGGTCTACCTTGGCCTGCTTTTTCATAAACCGAAGCATCGCGTTTTTCTTGATTTCGTAGGCCATGAAAACCGTATACTCGTTTGTTTTCTCATTGTAAAATTTCTTCTCGCCCATCTTACGCAAATCGGCAATGTTGGTGTTCATGATCTGGCGCACCAGACTTTGAAACTTATCCGCAACATCGGCCGCGTTAGCATTTTCAGTTTGCCCGAGATATTGATCCGCTACTTGTTTCATTGTGGTATTAACCTGACCGGCTAACTGTGCTTTGGCGTCCAGATCAGCCTTGCTGCGGGCAATGTTATCTTGTGAGCTGCTTCCTTTGCCAGTTCCCCGCCAAAAGCGGTTGTTCGATTCATAGGCATTGCCCATAAAGGGTTCGTTTACTTTTTTACCCAACACGCCAGATGAACAGGCGCCCAGCACAATCAAAAAAGCCAGTAAGGGTATTTTTCTAAGGTGTATCATATGCGTTTGTATTTACAACCATCGAAAGTACGAAAATTGTGCCAGATCAGGCTTTAGCTCCTCAAGAACCGTTTTCACAGGTATCAATGATCAATTGCCACCGGAATGCCCATCGCCACGAAAGGGAATACCTGGTTATTCCGGCTTCCGCCAGAATTCGTTCAATTTCGACCTTTCTGAAACCCCGTAACACAGATAGTGGGGCATCATACTTAACCATAGCCGACCGCGAAAATAGCCGGGTTAAAAGTTTGATGGAGTAAAACGCTAAAGGATGCCGGTTCAAATCGTTTACGACAATGCCAATCCGGGTAAGACTTTTAAGTGTTCGAAAAATTTTAACGAGTTGTTCATGCGTAAAGTGATGAAGAAACAATGTTGCTATAACAATGTCGAATGAATGCCTTTGAAAATCCGGATCAAAAATATCTTCTGTTTTAAGATGGATGTTGGGTATATCCGCACAATGCTTTTCTGCAAAAGCAATGATATTCGGATTGGCATCAATACCGGTAAGGCGAATATTCGGATAGGTTGGTTTTAATTCTTGGTGGATCAACTTCAACATTTCACCGCTGCCACAACCCAAATCGGCAATATGAAGCGATTCATTTTTGTTTTGGTCTTTCATCAATAACCTTAACCCCTTCAGCGTTACCTGATTTCCGCCTAACCAATGGTTGATGAAATCCAGTTCGCGCAAGGTTTGATGTACTACCTCGCCCGAACATTGCAGGTCATCCATAATTTCAGGTGCTTGCGATCGTTCAGCAAAGCGGCTCATTGATAGTGCGTTTTTAATAACATGCTTTCAAGCGTGAGGCCGGGCCCGAATGCGAAACTCAATACCAGTTTATCTGTATCCTGAGGCTGAAGTTGCTGCATGATGTGATGCAATACGAACAAGATCGTGGCCGATGACATGTTCCCATACTTTTTTAACACTGCGTATGCTGGCTTATTCTCCTCCTGACTTATCCCTAACTCCTGCTCAATGGCTTCCAGTATTTTCTTTCCTCCCGGATGAATGGCAAAGGAAGAAATGTCGCCAATATTTTTTTGAAATTGATTCAGCAATTCGCTGGTCAATTTTTTTATGCCGGTACGAATCGTATCCGGAACGTAGGTGGAAAGCTTCATTTCAAAACCATGATTGCCAATATCCCACGCCATGTGTTCTTTCCCATTAAAGGCAAGTCCGTTGTGAAAGTGCTCAGGCACCAGGTTCCAACCGGGTTGGGGTGAGGAAGTTACCAACAAGGCACCAGCGCCATCAGCAAAAAGTGCGTTGGCCAACAGGTTGTCTTCGGTGGGCTCTTTTTGAAAGTGAAGTGTACACAGTTCAGTGCACACAACCAACACGACTGCATGACGTTCGGATTTACAAAGGGCATTCGCAAGCTTAAGTGCATTAAAGGCCGCATAACAACCCATAAAATTTATGCACGTTCGCTGAACGTGTTCATTTAAATTGAGATGCCGGATAAGATCGATATCCAAACCTGGCGCATACATACCGGTGCAACTCACCTGGATAAGATGCGTAATATCTTTTCGATTTATTGCGGCCTGTTGACTTAAACAATTTTCGATAGCGCGAAGACTTAGGGGCAGTGCATGTTTTCGATATGCTTCTAACCTTGCTTGTGTAGAAGGAAAGGGTTCAAAATTTTTTGTATTTGGATAGAAACTATAGTCAGACTGTTTACCGTAATCATCTAAAACCGAGTGTCTTGTTTCAATACCACTTGCACGAAAAATGGCATGGAGTTTCCGATTGGCCGTATAGTCGGGTTGCATGGTACGCTCCATGAATGAAGCAATAACAGGCTGACTAAAAACGTGTTCAGGTACAGCAACTCCGATGGCTGAAATAAAACTCATGATTTCAATAATAAGTCAAAAAGGCTAATTTTAGTTTATTGAGTTGTTCCTAAAACTTTATTCGCTTCAAAACATGTTCGCTTTGTCATCCTGGTTACACTTGCGTATTCCTTTCTCCTGGTTTTTACTACCGGTTTTTTTGTTTAGTGTAGCCATTTCTCCTAACCTGAATCCCGACCGATTGTTATGGGTATTTATTATCATTCATTTCTTTTTGTACCCCGCCAGTAACGGATATAACAGTTACTTTGATAAAGATGAGAAAAGTATCGGTGGACTTAAGAATCCTCCTCCGGTTAATAAGGGGTTGTATTACCTGGCCCTTTTGTTTGATGGAATTGCTATTGTTTTGGGGTTCCTAAAGATAAGTGCATTGTTTGCCGGCATGCTTTTAATTTATGGATTGATTTCTAAGGCATACAGCCACCCCTCTATCAGGTTAAAGAAATACCCGATAGGAGGTTGGTTGGTTACCGGTCTTTTTCAAGGATGCTTTACGTTTTTAATGTGCTATGCCGGACTAAATGATTTTGATCTGGAGACCATTCTGAAGCCCCATGTAATTACACCGGCCCTACTTACTACCATCATGTTGTTAGGCAATTACCCAATGACACAGGTTTACCAGCATGAAGAAGATGCCAGGCGGGGAGACAGAACCCTTAGTTTACGCTTGGGTATTCGTGGAACATTCTATTTTACTGCATTGGTGTTTGGACTTGCTGTGGCTGGGTTCTTCTTTTATTTCAATCACTACTATAAAATCAGTTATGCGTGGCAATTTCTAATGGCACTTTCACCCACGCTGTTATTCTTTTCGTATTGGTTTTTGCAAGTGAGAAGAAATGAAAGTGCCGCGAACTATAGTCATACCATGTGGCTGAACCTGATCTCTTCAACCAGCCTGAATATCTTTTTTGTTTGGTTCTTTCTTGATAGCAGCAACATACTTGATGCATTTAAATGACCTTTGTAATCATTCAGGTATTTGCGATTCTCTTTGCGGCCCTGCCTGCGGCAAGCAGGTTTGCGTGAAAAAATTGTAATCAATTTTATGATCTATTGAATCACCTCTCCATGCGTTCTTCGAACAATAAAATTGACAATGGATTTGGAATTGACCGCTAAGGAAACAGCCAGTCGTGATGACCACGCGCTTCCGAATAAGTAATGCTGAATCATTCTTCCAGTGCGAAGCCTGCCGGCAAAGAGATTATTCCATTGTGTTGAATACATTTCTTCAAGCCAGGTATTGGAATGTTGATTCTTAGCTGCGTCAATAATCAAATCACTGACCAATTTCCCCGAATGAATGGCCATGGCCATACCGTTACCGCATAATGGCGCAATCATGCCGGCCGCATCACCGGCCATGAGTATATGATTATATACGGGCTCCTTTGTTTCGAATGAGATTTCGTTAATCGTTTCAGGTTTTTCATACAGAAATTCGGATGAAGAAAAGATATTTTGCAAATGCGGATTTTTAAATAGCACTGCTTTCTCCAATTCATGAATTGACTTATGCTCCCTCAACAAATCACGGTGAACCAGGTAACACAACGTTGATTTACCTTCTTCAATGTTGCTTAGCCCGCAATACCCGCCATTGAAGTTGTGTAAGGCAATGATATGGTTGGGGTGTTGTGTTCGGATATGATATTTTACACCCACATAAGGTGAACGCTTGTTCATGAAATCTCTTTGCAGATCAGCGTCTAGTTTCGATCGCTTTCCAAACGATCCGATAACCTGATCGGCTTGATAAAGGGTGTTACCAACACTAACAGAAAAGAATTTTTTCTCTTCGTTGAAGATGATCTTGTCAACTTCAGTATGAATAATTTCAACCCCGCAATTGATGGCTTGCTGGGCCAAAAAGTGATCAAACGTATAGCGACTGATTCCAAAGCCACCCAAGTCAAGCGAAAGTTCTGTCATTTTTCCGCTTACCGATGAGAGTTGAAGCACATTAATGTTCGGGACGTTGAAATTTTGGGGAAAGAGTTGTTCCCTTTTGAGAAAGGGCAATACTTCATTGGAGATGTATTCACCGCATACACGATGAAACGGATAGATTTTTTTTTCAAACAATTGGCAGTTGAATCCGGCCCTGCCAAGGCGAATGGAAGCAATTAGTCCAGCTAAACCACCCCCCACAATAATTATTTTTCTCATCACAAAATAAAATTTGCTACAGGTGGCCTCGTTTTTGAACTGGGTTCACAGCTAAAGAAAATAAACTTAAAACCTTGATCATCTAAAGTAACCTTTTGTCTGAATACTATGTTTAAATCTTCAGTTGGCTATGGTACAAGAAAAACAAAAAACAACCACGCGTCAGGATTCTGTTAGTATCCTTTTAGTGGGAAACAATCCCATCGAGTTAAGCAGAATGCTGGAAACCATTAAAAAATTACCCAATCGGGTAACGGCTGAAATCGCTTTTGATCTGGCCAGTATCTGGCAGCGCCTTGTCAAGTTCAGACCAAATTTTATTCTGATTGATGACAACATCGGCTTGCAAGAGCTTAGTCAAACGGTAAGCACGTTATCCGCCAATCCAAAAACGAAAAATGTTCCGATTACGGTGTTGAAAAACTCGAACTACACGGGATCAATTGTTTCATCTGACATTGCGGATTACATACTTAAGCAACACCTCACACCGGAGGCGTTGTACATTGCATTACGAAACTCGTTACGCTTTCAGCAGGCTCGTAAATACCTGGCAAAGGCGTATGCAAAACGAAAGCGCGAGTTGCTGAAGTTGATTCGCTAAAGCTGATCTTCCAGCCGGAAGTCAAACGTTTTTAATTGCCCTCCCCTTCTAATCTCAAGCCTGATTTTTCGGCCAGGTTTAGAATTCAGCAGACCATTAATTTGGTTGAGGTAAAGATCTTTAACGGATATTGAATTAACAGAAGCAATCAGATCACCTTTTTGCAGTCCTGCTTTATATGCAGCAGAATTGTTTCGGACATCCGTGATTTCAAAAACGTTTAGCGATGAGCCTTTGGCGCGAACGGTTAACCCACTTAGGTTGAAATAAAAGGCTTTCCTGAAGTCGCTGTTCTTTTTAAGATAGATTTTTTCCTCTGGAAAATTGAAGATAACCGTAAAACGGCCAAGTATTTCACCACCCAATGTTCCGTTTCGGTCGATTGAAAGGTATTTTAAGGAATCTGAAAAGTATGCGTTTGAATCAGGGAAGTTTGCCAATGGTTTTTCAATGATGTAATTCCCCAACTCTATTGATTCAATGCGCCCTGTTTTGCCAGTAATTTCTCCCCCTAGTCCGCGGCCAATAATATTGGAGACAGACTTTTCGGGCAGGTGAATGCGTGAATCGCTTTCGGGCTCCAGCATCAGGCCATGACTGGCACCAGTATCCACAAGAAGTTTTGCGTTTAACGCATGATGTGAGTTGATGCTTACCGGAGCCAGCAAATAGGGTTTGGTATCCTGAATGCGAATCGGAATTACCTCATATTTTTTTCGTTGTTTAAATTTATCCGGAAGCATGACCGTCATAATTTTTTTCTGATAATCAATTTGGATAATGAAGCGACTAAACAATTCATAACCAATAATGCCATGAACATCAGTACCCAAGTGATTGCGCAACTCAAGATAGTCTTCCTCCAATACCAGCAGTGCATGTCCACGACCAACAATACCAGGCAACGTAAGCGAAATGTTGTTGGCCACATAGGCGTCAATTAACTTTTCACCCCCCGGCCCCGCGATGGTATATTTTCTGCTGTAGGGCAGTTGCAGAATATCAGAAAATGATTTTTGCGTGAGAATGGCTGTTCGTACACCGGTATCAATAATAAACTTAAGTGGTATGGCATCGTTCAGGATGACACGGGCAACAACCAGGTTATTATGGATTTCTATAGGAATCTGAACCTTTCTTTTACCATCGGCAATGTGAAATCCAAGATTTTGGTTTTGCGCAAAAAGAAAAGCCGGCAAAACAATAAGCAGTATTCCAAGTACACGAATCATAGCATGCCCCTCAGTGTGAAAGTTATGAATAATTGCGAACCGCACCGTAACCCAATTTAGGGTATTAATGCGAGCAGCATTTTTTCAGGCGTGTCAGCTAATTTAACGGAATCCAGGTTTTCTTGTTTGAGGAATCCTTCTTTTACCATGACGGCCATCTGTGCAAGCAGGGTGTCAAAAAAGCCATTGATGTTGAGAATACCCAGGGGGTGATTGACCAAGCCCAGTTGTTTCCAGGTGAGTATTTCAGCAGTTTCATCAAGGGTTCCCCATCCTCCTGGCAACACCAGAAAGGCATCAGCCAGATCGGCCATTCTTCGTTTGCGCTCATGCATGCTGGAAACAACCTCAAGCTTTGTGAGGCCGGTATGGCCCACCTCCTTTTTCATCAAAAAATCAGGGATCACGCCAATTACCTGGCCATGATGTTCCAGAACACTATCGGCAAGTATGCCCATGAGGCCAATGTTGCCGCCTCCATAAACAAGGGTATGATTATTTTTTGCGAGCAGTATGCCCAGGTTGCGGGCTGCTTCAGCATATACAGGCTGGTTTCCTACGCCTGATCCGCAGAAAACACAAACCTTCATAACGGTTGGTGAGGGATTAGTATTTGTTGTCGTGCTTATTGTTGCTCACCATTTTGTTGGGGAATATCCATGGTGAGACAATAGCCAAAACAAAAAGGGCAATAACTACGTAGAAAGGAGTCCAGGATGCATCCATGTGTCTGACAATTTTGAAGAGGTAAAAATAAAGCCTATTCGTGTAATTTTTGTATAAAGAATTGAAAATTGTTTAACAGCTTTAACCCGTGTTTTGCCGCTTATTTTGAGTATCGCGTACGCACATGAAAAAATTTTTGATTCTTCTGGCCATTGGAATTGTACTAATTGGGGTATTGTGGACGGTGGTGAGCACCATTCGCCATAAGCAAACAAAATCGTTTAGCCCGGAAGATACTGCCTCCTTTACTGATGGTGAACTTAAAGTATCAGTTTGGTATAACCGTCCATACAAGAAGGGCCGCGAAATTTTTGGTGCACTTGTTCCATACAAACAGGTGTGGAGAACAGGGGCGAATGAAGCAACGGTTTTTGAAACCAACCGCACGCTTACGTTCCGCGATCAAAAATTGCTGGCCGGTACCTACAGCCTGTGGACGATTCCGGATTCAACCAGTTGGCAAGTCATCTTCAATGCGCAACATGGCCAATGGGGAATCAACAGCAAGGGAGAAGCCAACCGTGATCCATCCTCAGATGTGCTTACCGTTATTGTTCCTGCCATCGTGCAGGATAGAGAATTTGAACAGTTTACCATTCAATTTGATAAAACGGGCGAGGAGGCAGAGATGATTTTGCTGTGGGACAAAACCGTGGTGGCCGTTCCCTTCTCCTACTAGCGTTTACTTAATCAGCAATCTTAATCGGGTTCTTCTTTTTTCGGGCAATACTCCCTCCTGCAAAGAGGTAGTATAGCTAAGCCTGGAAGGTTCAATGCCCTGAGCTATTAAAGCCTGTAACACTGCCTGCGCTTGCTGGTCTGTTCGGTTGTTGTGATACGTAGTTTCTATTATCGTGCTGTCGCGTGAGTAGAGCTGACCAAGCGTATCAATATCCTGTATTTGATAGATGATGGTATCGATACGAATTTCTGTTAAGTCTGGATCGGATTGAACGGAATCTTCCGTGTATCCTTCAAACTCAACCTGTAGCTCAAAAGACCTGTCTGGCACGCTCTTCATGAGGCGGACAAGCCTTCTGGTTTCGTTTCCAACATCGTTGAGTACGGCTGAGTGAGGTTCAAACTCCAAGCCTTCAAGCTCCACTACATCTCCGGCAGAAACCGGCTTTAGCGCTACGTCAACTTTTTGCACCAACGGGCTTTCTTCTTCTGTCATGTCAAATAACCGGGAGAAAAATGTGTAATTACCTTGCTCCGGATCAACGGAAAGTTCGTACCGGGTTCCTTCTGTCAGGTATAAAAAGTAATACCCATTTTTATCGGGCCTTCCGGTAAAGAAGCGAGAGCGGGTGTTCAAATCTTCTACCGAAATATAAGCTGATAGCGGTTTGCCATCTGCACCGGTAATCTGCCCTTCAAGTTTCATCACGGCTTTTGGGCGCCATTGTTCCGGAACAAGAAACTCAACCAACTCTGTTTTAAATCTGCCCGGTGCATCCTTCAATAAATAGCGGCCATTTGAAATGGAGCTAACAAACTGATCGTTTCCGGGTGTGTTTACAAAATCCAATGGCTGAGGATCCGTCCATCGATCATTGATTTTTTTACTTACGTACAAGTCAAAGCTTCCTTTACTTGGAGAAATCGCATCGGAAGCAAAAATTAAAATATTTCCATCGGCTGAAATGCGCGGTGTTTGCGAATTGCCGGTGTTGATGTTGGCAGGAAGTTCTTCCGGTTCTTGCCACAGGCCATTGGCTCCTTTTTGGGCAACCATAATTTTACATCTTTGTGCTCCCCGTAAATCCATTTTCTGGCATCGCATAAAATACATGGTCATGCCATCGGGTGAGAACGTTGGTGTGCCCTCATGAAGTTTGGAGTTAATAGGGGCATACATGTTTTGAAAGTCGCCCCACGATGTACCCGTTACTTTTCCAGCCCAAATATCATAACCACCGACACCTCCTGATTTTATGCTGGTGAGGTAAAGCGTTTCGCCATCGGCACTGAGGGTATAGCCTCTTTGAAAATTTAGCTTTGCATTTATATGCTTGGCGAGTTCTTTTGGCTCCGTCCAGTTGGCGCCCTCTTTTTTAGCCAAAAAAACAGCAGGTTCATATTCTCCATTGTAATCCGATGTAAATAGCAGGGTGCTGCCGTCTAAACTTATAAAAGGGGCCGAAAGATTGATGGTAGGCCTGTTGATGTTTTGAGGAAGCCTGCGCACCGCTGCCTGGCCGAAGCCATCCAACGTGGGAATTAAGGCAATCAGAAGAAGAATAATCCTGTTCATGAAGCTAAAGTTAATGCATTCAGTTGGCAAATAGGCTGCCAAAAACCGCGTTCTTATTATTTTCAACTTGATGGAATTTTGACGGGTATGTGATAATTTAGCCGCTCGGTTAATAAAGCAATGATCCAGGTAATTCCATCCATAGCCATACGAAAAGGGCGTGTTGTAAGAATGCGGAAGGGTGATCCTTCCAGTGTAAAGGCATATGATGAAAATCCGCTCGACTTAGCCAAGCGTTTTGAAGACCACGGCATTGAGGTCGTTCATTTGGTTGACCTTGACGGTGCCGAGCGAGGGTCACCTGTGAACTACCACATTATCGAACAGATTTCAGCCTATACCGATCTTAAAATTGATTTCACAGGAGGCATTTCAACAGATGGAGACATCAGTAAGGCCTATGAAGCAGGTGCCGATTACATTACCGCTTCGAGTATTGCAGTAACCAATCAGGAGTTGTTTGCTTCCTGGATTGTTTCTTTCGGTCGCGAAAAAATTACGCTTGGCGCAGATGTTACCGATGTGAAAAGCATGAACCTGTTGTTTCGCGGATGGCAGCGTAAATCAGAGTTGACCTTGTTTGAACACCTGGAATATTTTCATGAACGTGGATTGAAATATGTAAAATCAACCGATGTATCGCGCGATGGTGTACTGGAGGGCCCCAACTTTGAGTTCTATCAAAACATACGCGACCGTTTTCCTGAATTGAGTGTGTTGGCAAGTGGAGGTATTCGCGGAGTAGATGACATTAAGCGCCTGAATGAAATGGGTGTGTTCGGAGTAATTTTCGGGAAAGCCTATTATGAAGGTGTGTTAAAATTGAAAGATTTGGAGCAGTTCTTTGTTAAAAAGGAATCTTAAAAATTAAGCCCCTCGAGTACTCGAGGGGTTTTTTATTTTTATTGGATAGCTACATTAAATGTAACTTCAATGTCAGTTTCACCAGGCCCTGGACAAGCTCCAGTCTTAGTACCCGGTTGGTGACGAAGCACAATGGTAATGGTTCCGGTGCTGGCGGCTCCAGTTTCCCAAATGGTAGTAAGTCCTACGTCTAAACCATTATCATCCTCATCAGCATATGAATAATCGATATTTGCACCACCGCCTACGGTAAAGCAGAAAAGATGCTCATCAGCCTCTTCTTCTATTTCTTCAGTAATATTTTCAGCGGGGTTTACAGATTCATTCAACAGCGTTATTTCAGCGGTGTATGTTGTTGATGCAGATAGCACAGCGGCATCACCTCCTGTAGAATAAATGTATTGCGGAACACCTGCACCATCACCATCCAGATCCTTAAAGGTCATAGTAATCGGATCTCCTCCGGTTGGCGTTAATGTTGGCGTTAATGTTAGCGTTAATGTGGTAATCAACTCCTCTTCATTGGCAGGTTCCGGATCATCGCCACAGCTTACCAGCAACAATGTTGCAAGTAAAAACGAGCCAAGAAAAAGCCTCGACAGCCAACGGGTAACTAAATGGTTTTGTGTGTTCATAAGTAATCTGGTTTTTAGTTATGTGAATGAAAATTATAGTTCAATCGGATAATAAAAGTTCGGCCAACATCATCGGCAAAGTAACGCAGGCGGTTCATGTAGTTGCGGTAGCTGGCGTTCCCCAGGTTTTCACCAGCCATACTTATCGACAATGTATTTTCTTTAATCGGTAGCTTAAAGCCCATCTCCACATTTATAAGTGTGTAACCAGCTGGAGCAGGTGCAATATCATATACGCGTTCACCCGTATAGTCAGGCATATCCTCCGGATAAACTGTAATGGGCGCGCGGTTTTGTTTGAGTACAACGGGAATACTTGTTTGCACAAAAAAATCTTTCAGTTTACCTACATCGGTGGTGTAGGTCAAAGCATTCTCAATTGCAATTGGCGGAATAAATATTAGCACATCATTGCGCGTGACATCTTCACCTCGAACGTAAGAGAATTTACCTGTGTATTTAATTTTTTGAACAGGATGCCAATTTAGGGAGACATCTAGTCCCTTTAGCATGGCATCGGTTTGCTCATATTGCCATACCGAAAAATAACCGCGGATGGTTAACCGTGAACCAACAGGCCTTAGAAAAACATAATTATCAATTGAATTTACATACACTGAAAAATCGGCCGACAAACGTTCCCCACCCAATTGCAATGAGGTAATCCACTTGGTGCTCATTTCCTTTTTTATCAATGATTGATCGGTAAGTAATTCACCATTTGGTCGCATTAAACCCTCTTCAATGGCCGCAGTGCCGTGGTGAAGCCCCTCGCTGTATAATTCACTTACATGTGGTGGCCGTGACGAAACCCCAAGATGTGTGTTTAACCTTGCCTGTGGACTAATGTAATACGTGGCACCCAGCGACCCGGACAGGTAGTGAAAATTGAAAGATGGTTTCACTAAGTCGTTAGTGGTTGTAAAGGCAAGAACATTTAGGTGTTGGTAATCATACCGTGCCCCTGCTTCAAACAACCAATCTCGTTTTCGTACTTTTTCAATAAAGAAAAGTCCGGATGAGAAGAGTCTGTAATCCGGAATCATCGGGCGAATGCCGGTTTCTCCGGTTTCGTTTATGTTCTGTTTGTAGGTGGCGTTTATACCCATGCTACCCGAATGCCGGGGATGGTCGTGATCAAGGGACACATCCAGCACATTTGAAAAAAGCTTCATGAATAATGCAGGCCTCTCACTTCGTCCGCCTCTTCGGATATCAAATTCTCTACGCTGATTGTATTGCCCACCATAAAGCACACGAAGTTCTCCTACTCCTTTAATTTTTTGCGAAGCCTGAATTTTCAGTAACTGATGATTGATCTTTTGCTTTGGATTGGTGATGTCATACGAAAAGGGAGCAACGAATGAAGGAGTTCCATTTTCAATGGACGATTGAAGATCGTTTTGGTTTCCGGTATGTGCCGCACGTAATATTCCAATTGTTGAATTGAAACTGCTCATGAAGATTTCCAGCGAGCGGTTATCACCCTTGTATCCAAGGCTTCCCGAAAAATCAAGTTCACGCACACCCGTGTTTGAAAGTACATAATCCCGTGACACGAAATCTCCGCCACGCTTGGCTGTTCCTTGCAACCGCCAGTTCCACGGATTGGAATTGTTTAGTTCGCCTTCCACCATACCCGACAAAAAAGTCATGCGGCTGTTACTCATAAACCCTGTGTTGATTTCACCACCAAATGCGTGCGCTTTGTTATGGAGCGATGGTGGATTGATAATGATCACCCCACCTATGGCATCTGCACCATAGCATACAGCCTCTGCACCTTTTACCACGGTAATTTCAGACGCTATGAATGGATCAATTTCCGGTGCATGTTCAATACCCCATTGCTGTCCTTCCTGACGGATGCCGTTGTTCAGAATGAGAATGCGCTGACTGTGTAAACCGTGAATAACAGGTTTGAAAATAGCAGGCCCGACTTGGAGTGCATTAACACCCGCAATTGTTTTTAAACTCTCACCAAGTGATTTTCCATGTTGATGATCCAGGTCATGTTCAGTAAGGCTAACCGATGTATTGCTGATGCTAGAACGCGTTTGCTGACCAACAACTTCAATGCTGCTGAGTTCGGTAACCTCTTCGCGCAGCGTAATGGAAACCTGTTGATTTTTGGTTAGCTCAACACGTGATTCATAAGAAAAGAATCCAATAAATTTTACGGAAAGGTTGTACGTATTGGCGCATAAGTTTTTGAACATAAAAAATCCCTGGGCATCGGTTACAGTACCATCTCCATTTAGCATAACCGTTGCTCCAGGCATGGCTTGCCCCTCACTGTCGCGAACCATGCCCGAAAGTTTTAGTGTGCAGTTATCCTGACTTTTTGCGGGCTGCAAAAGAGCGGTTGAAAGTATGGTTAATATGATCCCGAAGCGCCTCAAACTATTTGCAACAAAGTTGCAAATATAACAGCGAAATTGATTTTTGGGTTTAGCTAAACCGGTTTTTAAATAAAAATCAGTCTACGATATCGGAGAGCTTGAAGCGCTCAATGAGGTAATAGAGGAAATTGAAATTAAGTACGGATTCATCCTGATCAGTTTTGGGCTTGGATTCAGCCTTTTTTGCGGTTGGCTTTACTTCATCAGGGGTTTCGCGGACTACAGCAGGAGATGTAGTGCCTGAGGTATTTGATTGAGCTGGGGTGTTTCTCACGTTTTTAACTTCCACATCGTTAAGCCCATCAGGCGATGGCTCAACACGGTTTTCCCTATTATTTCCGGCACCATAATCCAGATCGGGCAGACGATCATCCTGCCCAAAGGCAAAACTGAAGCAAAAAATGCCCAGTATGGATAGGAAAGCGGTCAGGTTGGTGCGGATTTTCATACGCGTAATGTTGTACAAACGCAAAACAATTGCTTCTTGTTTCAGGAAAGGTAGAAATTTCGTTTGGTGCGAATTGCCTTTATTAGACAAATCTTGGGTTAAAATAGACAAACAGGCATTATTACCCATATTTTTAAGGCATTATGAGCATTTCCTGGCAGGATTTTGAAAAAGTAGACATTCGGGTAGGTACTGTGGTGCGGGCAGAAAATTTTGAGGGAGCCCGTAAACCGGCCATAAAAATCTGGGTTGATTTGGGAGATTTGGGTATTAAAAAATCAAGTGCCCAGGTTACTGATTTGTATACCCCCGAAATGTTGATTGGCAAACGTGTTGTATGCGTGGTAAACTTTCCTGAAAAACAAATAGGAAATTTTATGTCGGAAGTTTTGGTTACGGGTTTTCCGGATTCAAACAACCGTATAGTTCTTTGTACTACAGATGGTGACGTGCCCAACGGAGCCCGTCTTTTTTGATCATGAATTTTTCAGCATTACCCGAAATTACGGACGGAAAACTTTTGCAGCTTTCAGCGGATCGGCCGCTGGTGCATTTGCTCACTGACAGCCGGAAACCGGTGGTTCATGAGGGCGCATGCTTTTTTGCCATTGCAGGAGACAGGCACGATGGACATGATTACATCCGTTCGCTCTACGAATCTGGTGTTTATCAGTTTATTGTTGAACGGAACTATCCAACGCGGAATTTGCCTCAGGCGAACATCTTGCAGGTGGAATCAACGGGAGATGCTTTGCAGAAAATTGTTGCGCACCACCGCAAAAAATTTTCGATACCGGTTATTGGCATTACGGGAAGCAACGGTAAAACCATTGTTAAGGAATGGCTATATCAGTTGCTCGCTCACGAATACACCATCGTTAAAAACCCGGGAAGCTATAACTCACAAATAGGTGTGCCACTTTCGGTGTGGCATATGCAGCCGCAACATCAATTGGGAATTTTTGAAGCAGGCGTTTCCTTTCCGGGAGAGATGAATAACCTCTGTGAAATCATCAATCCATCGTTAGGCATATTCACAACGATCGGTTCTGCACATGATGAGAACTTCGCTAGCCGCACCGAGAAAATCACAGAAAAACTAAACTTGTTTACACGGGTTTCAACGCTGATTTATTGCCAGGATCACCACGAGATTGACGAAGCGGTGAAACAAAGCAAAATACCTGCATTGAGCTGGGGAAGCTCAGCGCATGCGGATGTTGAGGTTACGCGAAAAGACGGAAGCATCAATATAAACTGGAAGCGAAAGCAACTGCAGTTTGATATTCGATTTCCCTTTGCAGATGCAGCATCTGTTGAAAACGGCTTGCATTGCGTAGTGGCCATGTTAACGTTAGGGTACGAGCCAACCGTGATTCAACAACGCGTAAAATTACTCCGCTCGATACCCATGCGGTTGGAGTTGAAAGAGGGTATCAACCAATGCCAACTGATTGACGACACGTATAACAATGATTTGGCGGGTCTTCAGATGAGCCTGGACTTTTTACGCAACCAACATCAAAAACAAACCAAAACCATTATCCTTTCGGATATTCTTGAGTCTGGGTTGGCTGGTGAAGAACTGGTAAAGCGTATTGCAACTTCCATTAACGCCAGTGGAATATCAAAATTCATAGGCATTGGTAAACATCTTTCGCAACACGCAAATTTCTTTCAGGCAGATTCAAAATTCTTTGCAACCACTGACGCGTTTCTTGAATCCATGAA
The DNA here is from genome assembly GCA_964419145.1 of uncultured Roseivirgaceae bacterium. Lineage (GTDB taxonomy): Bacteria > Bacteroidota > Bacteroidia > Cytophagales > Cyclobacteriaceae > UBA2336. Next base: position 653,918 of record CAYQOM010000001.1, read on the forward strand.
ACCCGAGTGGTTTCAACAGGAGATGATTCTGGTTAAAGGAGCCCGCACCTTTCAGTTTGAAAAAATTGTTGCAGTTCTTCAAAAGAAGGTTCATGGTACTGTGATGGAGATCAACATAGGGGCACTTGTGCATAACCTGAATGAATTCCGTGCAAGGCTGAAACCTGGTACAAAGTTAATGGTAATGGTGAAAGCTTTTGCGTACGGAAGTGGCAGCATTGACATTGCAAACGTACTGCAGTTTCATAAAGTAAATTACCTGGGCGTTGCGTATGCGGATGAAGGTGTTGAGCTTCGCAGAAACAACATCACCATTCCCATCATGGTGATGAATCCATCACCAGATGGTTTTCAGGCCATGATGCAAAACAACCTGGAGCCTGAGGTGTACAGTTTTAAAATCCTGAATGAATTGATCGTTTTTTTGAATGGCCAGCCCATGAGCATTCACTTGAAACTGGATACGGGTATGCATCGGTTGGGGTTTGAAGAGGAAGAAATAGAAGGGTTGATTGCAACCCTTTTGGTGAACCCGAATGTGCATATTGCCAGCATGTTCACCCATTTGGCAGGCGCTGATGAAAAGACGCATGATGAATTTTCAACCCGACAGGTTGAACGATTTACCCACATGGCGCAAAAAATTTCCACAGCCTTAAACATTCAACCCATGTTGCATGTATTGAATACATCGGGTATTATGCGCTTTCCCGACTGGCAATTTGATATGGTTCGTCTGGGTATAGGATTGTATGGAGCAAGCCCCATTGCCGGGCTCAGTAAACTCAGGCCTGTGGCAACGCTTAAAACAGTTATATCCCAAATCAAACGCATCCCGAAAGGAGAGACCATTGGATATGGCCGAAGGGGTGTGGCTGACTCCGATATAAAGCTGGCTACCATCGCCATCGGTTATGCGGATGGATTTAACCGTGCGTTTAGTCGCGGGGTAGGTCAAGTGTTGATAAAGGGCAAACGCGCACCAGTCATGGGAAATGTGTGCATGGATATGACCATGGTTGACATTACCAGCATTGATGCGCATGAAGGAGATGAAGTAATTATTTTTGGCGAAGGACTTCAGGTTGATGAAGTTGCTGCGTGGATTAATACCATCCCCTACGAAATTTTAACCAATACGAGTGAACGCGTGAAGCGTATTTTTGTGGCGGAGAGTATGTAGGTTACGTTTTTGAATGTTGACGATTAATGGAATATTAATGACTTTGATATGAGGGCAATTTGGAAGACAGCATTTTTGTTGGCAATTGTGATGATTTCGTTTTCATCTTGTAACGATGATGAAAACGGAGACGGAAAATCGTATGTAAACAGTTGGATTTACGACAACATGGAATTCTGGTATTACTGGAATACCGAGTTGCCCACAAACCCCAATCGTTCACTTGAACCGCCTGATTTTTTTGAATCACTTCTTTCATCCCAAGATCGCTTTTCGTGGATACAGGATGACTTTCAGGAACTGTTAAACTCGCTTCAAGGCATTACAAAAGAAGCGGGTTATGAATTCAAACTTTATCAGGAACAAGGGACAACAAATGTTTTCATGCAAGTGATGTATATAAAACCAAACTCACCGGCTGAAACTGCAGGTTTGTTGCGAGGTGACATTATTGAAAAGGTGAACGGTACGCAAATGAATCTTGACAATTATCAAAGTCTGCTAAGTGAGCTAAGTGAGAATCATAACATTTCATATAAGCGACACAACGGAACAAGCTTTATTGACCTTGGAACGCTTTCATTAACAACTGTTGAGTATGCCGAAAACCCCAATTTTCTTCACACTGTTTATGAGATAGAAGGAAAGAAAATCGGGTATTATGTGTATACGTTTTTTGCAAACGGCCCATCGGAAAGCAGCAATCAGTATAACAATGAAATGATCGAGGTCTTCTCTGATTTTCAAACCGCAGGCATTGCTGAACTGATTATTGATTTGCGTTTTAACAGAGGGGGTTCAGAAACCGCAACAATAAACTTAGCTAGTCTTATTGCAAAAGACGTTACGACTTCAACAATCTTTGCTAAACGTGAATACAATGATCTGGTGGAAGATGCTATTCTAAATGATCCTCAATTTGGATCAGAATTCCTTTTATCGCGCTTCGAAGATTTACCGGAGAATATCGGTTCGCAACTGACGCGTGTTTATATCTTAACCAGCGCAAACACGGCTTCGGCCAGTGAATTGCTGATTAACGGTTTGCGACCATTTATGGAAGTTAAGCTCATTGGTAACACAACATATGGAAAGAACTATGGATCGATAACTATAACGGATGAAGACAATCCTTCCAATAAGTGGGGCATGCAGCCCATTGTTGTAAAGTCGTATAACAGTTTGGATCAATCCGATTACGACAATGGCTTTACGCCCGACATTTTGGATGAAGACAATGATCTGGTTTTATATCCCCTTGGTGATGTGAATGAACGGCTACTTAATCTGGCGCTCGAAGATATTGTTGGAGGAACAGTTGGTGGTCGTAAAGCCACAGGTGATATTGCCGGAACTTCAGTTGAATTTAAATCACTTACCAGCAGAAGATCAAATTACCTGGAAGGCATTGATCAACGCAAACGACTCAATCAGTTGATTGATGATTTAATGCTTAACCATTAACCACAACCCAGATTTTTCTTTAGGTCGCGATCGGGCAGCCCGCCAAAGTCGAACGGATTTTCGGTTGCTTCTTCTGCGGCCGAAGGAACAACAGGTTTCTCTGGTTTTTTTTGATCTTGTTTTCTGACCTTCTTTTTGGCCTTGGTTTTTTCATACTTAAAGCTAACAACTGATAAGAATCATTGCACGGGCCTGATTTTGCCGTATCTTTGTTTAAAATTAATCTAAATAAGGATGGCAAACGGCAAAAGAAGTGTTGCCCAAATGCGACCGGGGGAAGTGGCGATTATTGCCAGCTTAGAAGATGATGACCTGTCGACCAAGTTAATGGAAATGGGTTGCCTTCCCGGTGCAAGCATAAGGTTTAACTTCAGGGCACCGTTTGGCGATCCGGTTTGTATCAGTGTTTCAGGCTATGAACTTTCCCTCCGTGTAGCCGAAGCTTCAACCATTTCTATTCTTAACTAAGCGGATGCAAACTTCAGGTAAACATGTGAAGATTGCATTGGTTGGTAATCCGAACTCAGGAAAATCATCGCTGTTCAATTACCTAACCGGGCTTAATCAAAAGACGGGAAACTTTCCAGGGGTTACGGTAGAGAAGCGTGTAGGATTTTCTAAAATGCCTGACGGACACCAGGCACAGTTTATCGATTTACCAGGTATATACAGTTTGTATCCGCGCAGTCTGGATGAACAAATTGTTTCAGAAATTTTGCTCAATCACAAATCACCCGAGTGTCCGGATGCCATCGTAGTTATTGTTGATGCTACCAACCTGAAACGAAGCCTGTTGTTGGTAACGCAAATCAGCGATTTGGGATTGCCCGTTGTGCTGGCGCTTAACATGATGGACCTGGTCGCAAAAAAGCAGATCAGCTACAACCTGGTTGAGATGTCGCAACAACTGGGTATTCCGGTTGTTCCGATCAACGCCCGCAACGGTATGGGAGTTGATCAATTGAAATCCATTTTAAGTAAACCCATAGCACTGCCGGAGAAAACAATCTTTCCGGTTTTTGATGAAGCGAAAGCGGGTGTGCAGGAATTGCGTACTGCATTAGATCTGGATAACGATTACGAAGCCTATCAATTTTTACAACAACCCAGTACACTTGGTTTTCTAAAGCCAGCAGATCGGGATCTGATTCATCAGGTAAAGGAAAAGTACAAATTCTTTCCCGGTAAATTTCACGGAGCTGAAACGGTGCAACGGTATAGTTTCATTCAGTCGTTGCTCGATGGCGTTACCATTAAGCCTGCTGTTGAAAGTAAAACCAGTCGCTCTACCGACTTTGATAAAATTCTTACCCACCGCATCTGGGGTTATGCTATTTTCTTTGGAGTTCTCTTCCTGATTTTTCAAGCCATTTTTGCCTGGGCAACCGTGCCTATGGATTTTATTGACGGTGTATTTGCTTCGCTCAGTAATTACTTAAGCGAAACATTACCCGATGGGCCATTGACCCGTATGCTGGCGCAAGGTGTAGTGCCGGGCATTGGAGGTATAGTAATTTTCATACCGCAGATTGCCATACTCTTTGCGTTCATTTCTGTTTTGGAAGAATCGGGTTATATGTCGCGCGTGGTTTTTTTGATGGACAAAATCATGCGCAAGTTTGGCTTGAATGGTAAAAGTGTTGTGCCGTTAATTTCCGGAGTAGCCTGTGCAATCCCCGCCATCATGGCCACACGTACTATTGATAACTGGAAGGAGCGAACCATTACCATATTGGTAACGCCATTGATGAGTTGTTCGGCACGGCTACCGGTGTTCACCATTTTAATTGCCCTGATTGTTCCAGAAGATATGGTGTTTGGATTTTTTAACCTGCAAGGACTTGCGCTAATGGGTTTGTACTTGCTGGGGTTCGCTGCGGCCATGCTTTCAGCCGTTGCCATTAAGATGCTGATCAACGTAAAAGAACGCAGCTACCTGATAATGGAAATGCCCGCCTATCGTTGGCCCAAGTGGTCGAACGTGGGGTATACCATTTATGACAAAACAAAATCATTTGTGTTTGAAGCCGGTAAAGTAATTCTGGCAATAGCGGTTATGTTGTGGGTGTTGGCATCGTATGGACCGGGCGATCATCAGGAAAATGCCAGGGAATATGTGTTGAAAGAATCGGAAAACTTACGCTTAACGGAACAAGGCCTTGAAGATCGCGTGGCAGCCTACAAGCTTGAGCATTCGTACGCAGGGATACTCGGCAAAAGCATTGAACCAATCATACGTCCGCTGGGGTATGATTGGAAAATTGGTATTGCCCTCGTGACTTCATTTGCTGCACGCGAAGTTTTTGTGGGTACCATGGCCACCATTTATAGCATTGGAAGTGAGGAAGATCAAACCACAATTAAAAGCCGAATGAAAGCGGAGGTTAATCCTGAAACGGGCGGTCCTCGCTACACACCCGCAGTGGGTTTTTCACTACTTGTCTTTTACACATTTGCCATGCAATGCATGAGCACCATCGCAGTAGTTTATCGTGAAACCAAAGGATGGAAATGGCCGATGATCCAGTTGGTTTACATGACTGCCCTGGCGTACATCTCTGCCTTCATTGTTTTTCAATCCCTTAGCTGAAGCAGGTAAAAGGATTTTCCTTTATATTTAATGGCTAAACCACCATTATGACTTCAAGCTATCACTTGGGTATTTTAAATCTTACGCATTTGCTCGTTAGCGCAGATGGTATTGTTGACGAGCAGGAAAAGCAGGCGCTTGCCCGCTTGAGAAAACTTGAGCAGATCAATGATGACGTTTTTGAAGCTTTCTCGCAGTCTATTCAATCAAAGAAGGAACGCGACATTTATAAAGAAGGCATTGACAGCATAAATGCCTGCACTGATGAAGAAAAACTTCGGGCACTTGCCTTGCTCTATAAAATGTCGGAAGTAGATGGCCGTGTCCATGCCAAAGAAGTGCGGCTATTACTATACTCCATCAAGTTAACCGGTATTGAGTTTGATGATGTAGTAAAAAAGGCTGGTACGTTTCAATCTTTATTCTGATTATCATGAGACATGTTATTGTATTTGTGTTGGCCATAATTTTATGGTCGTGCGGAAAACCTACGCCCGCACCAAATGTGTTTTCCGATCCGGTACGCGTTCAGATCGCTGAACTTCAGGATCGCAGACAAACCGACAGCCTGCTTGTTTTTTTAAGTCATGAAAATCCGGAATACAGAGGTGCATCGGCACTTGCTTTTGCATCCATACAGGATACACTGGCAGTTGAAAAGCTTGCCATTCTATTGCAGGATACCGACAAATCCGTTCAGGAAGCAGCTGCGTTTGCGCTTGGCCAAACCGGAGGGACCGGAGCGTTTCAAGCGCTTTCTTCCTGGGAGGGTGATTCTCACATTGTGCAAGAGGCCTTGGGCAAAACGGCATCACAAATAGAATCTTCAAAACTTAACGCATGGGGCTTATATCGTCTTGCGTTAAGAGGCAAGGAAGACTCCACTCACGTCAATCATGCCATTCAACTTCTGGTTCCAACTGTTTCAGAACAGGATCGCCTGGCAGCAGCACAATTTTTTAGCAGAGCTAATCTGAAAATTGATTTGGCCGAGCAACAACTGCTTCAGGCTTTGCGATCGGATTCATCAGCCTACGTGCGCATGGCTGTTGCTTCAGCTTTACGCAAGATTGTTTCAATAGAGGTACAGCAGGCGCTTAAAGAAGCGGTTGCCAACGACCGCGACTATCGGGTGCGGGTAAATGCGGTGCGTGCGTTAGCCACTTTTCCAGTTGATGATGTTGCTCAAAATCTGATTGAGGCCTTGAAAGATGAAAGCGAACCGGTTGCCATTGCTGCTGCTGAAACCATTGCATCATTGAATTTAGAAGGACAAACACAACTATTGTCGCAGCAAGTCCAAACCACAAATTCGTGGCGTGTAAAAGGAAATTTGTACGAGTCACTTTTGGCAAGCGGTAAGAATTCCGATTCGGTAGTAGAAGAAATTATAGCCCAATTCAAAAGCACAGAAAACCCATACGGTCAAGCGGCATTACTAACCGCACTGAGGCAGGCGCCAGCAGCTCATTTATTTGTTCAAGAGCAACTTGATTCATCCGTTCCGGTAATCAAGTCGTCTGCTGCGGCAGCGCTGGTATCTATGAATCGTCACCGGTTGTTTCAACCATCCATGCAGCAAGCTTTTATTGATGCATATCGAAAAGGCATGCAAACCGGAGATGCAGCTGTGATCGGCACCGTTGCTGCGGCACTTATGAATCCTTCGCTTAACTATAAGAAGCTGATCACAGATTATCAGTTTTTATACGAAGCCAAATCAAAACTTTCATTACCACGCGACAATGAAGCACTTCAACCGCTGGAGGCCGCAATAGCATATTTTGAAAACCGTGAGTTGGAAAAACCGGTTGCGAATGAATTCAACCATCCAATCGATTGGGAATTTGTAAAAACCATTCCCCGTGATCAACAAGTGCGCATTCAAACGTCCAAAGGCGATATCATCATTCAGCTACTGGTTGAGGAGGCTCCGGGCTCGGTGGCCAATTTTCTTCAGTTAACCAATTCCGGATATTTCAATGGAAAGAATTTTCATCGTGTGGTTCCAAACTTTGTTATTCAAGGAGGATGTAACCGGGGCGATGGCTGGGGGAGTGAAGACTACTCCATTCGTTCGGAATTTTCGATGCGTAAATACAAAGAAGGTTCAGTAGGCATGGCATCTGCAGGGAAGGATACGGAAGGGACACAATGGTTTATCACCCATTCACCAACGCCACACCTTGATGGTCGCTATACCATTTTTGCTGAAGTGGTTTCAGGGATGGATGTAGTTCATCAAATGGCGGTGGGCGATCAAATAATACAAGTGGAAGCGTTATAAGCATAAGGCATCCATTGTCGGCTGAGCCGATTGCCTTAACTTCGTGCGCAAAATTTGTACAGTTGAAAAAGCCTTTCAGTCAGAATTTTACCATAGGCATACTCGGTGGAGGCCAGCTTGGTCGCATGCTCATTCAATCGGGTATTGATTATAATCTTTCCTTTAAAGTACTTGATCCTGATCCGCAAGCACCTTGTAAAAACCTGGCCGACTTTCATACAGGAAAACTAACCGATTATGAAACGGTGATGCAGTTTGCAAAAGACTGTGAGGTTGTTACCATCGAAATCGAAAACGTTAACACGCAGGCATTAAAAGATCTGGTAAAGCAAGGCAAAAAAGTTTATCCACAGCCGGAAGCCATTGAGCTCATTCAGGATAAACGCAGCCAGAAAAAATTTTATCAGGAGAATGGAATTCCCACTGCCGAATTCATTTTAACCGATACGCAGAAGGCTGTTGAACAGCACATTGATTTCTTACCTGCTGTACATAAGTTGGGTAAAGAAGGGTATGATGGCAGGGGAGTGCAAATCATTAAAACCAAAGCCGACATTGCAAAAGCATTTGATGCACCTGGTGTACTTGAAAAACTTGTTGATTTTGAAAAGGAGATTTCCGTTATCGTAGCCCGTACGGCAGCAGGCGAAATAAAAACCTTCCCTCCTGTTGAAATGGTATTTCATCCTGTGCACAACCTAGTTGAATATCTTTTTTCTCCGGCAACCATTTCGGATAAGGTAGCAAAGGAGGCAGACCGCATAGCACGTGATATCATTGAAAAGCTTGGCCTTGTTGGACTTCTCGCGGTTGAAATGTTTGTAACCAAACAAGGCGATGTGCTGGTGAATGAAGTCGCGCCACGTCCACACAACAGCGGCCATCAAACTATCGAGGCAAACGCAACTTCACAGTATGAACAACATTTGCGTGCCATCACCAGCCTTCCACTGGGAAGCACCGAAGTATTGATTCCAAGCGCTATGGTGAACCTGTTAGGCAGTGACGGACATACGGGCCCGGCCCGGTATGAAGGCTTTGAGGAGGTAGTGAAAGTTCCGGGCGTGCACGTTCACTTGTATGGTAAGAAGAATACCAAGCCTTTTCGTAAAATGGGCCACGTGACAATCGTGGATCACGATATCAATTCATTGAAGGAGAAGGCTAACTTTGTAAAGAACACCCTTAACGTTATCGCATGACAAAACCAGCTGTGGGCATTATCATGGGCAGCCAGTCAGATTTGAAAATCATGAAGGAAGCTGCCGAAGTACTGGAAGAACTAGGCGTTACCTATGAACTTACGGTGGTATCGGCCCACCGCACGCCTTTGCGCATGGTTTCATATGCCCAAGAAGCCAGAAAGCGAGGGTTAAAGGTAATTATTGCCGGGGCTGGGGGTGCAGCGCATTTGCCCGGCATGGTGGCTTCCATCACTTCATTGCCGGTAATTGGGGTACCGGTTAAATCATCGAATTCGATTGATGGTTGGGACTCCGTTCTCTCTATCCTCCAGATGCCTGCCGGTGTTCCGGTGGCTACAGTCGCCCTTAATGGGGCCAGAAATGCCGGTATATTGGCCGCCCAGATAGTGGGGAGCCATGAAAAAAAGGTCGCCACACGCCTCGATAAATTCAAAAAGTCCCTGCAATTAAAAGTGGAATCTGTTGCCAAATCGATTGAAAAGAAGGGTTGGCGTGAGGCAGAGCAGTAATTTTTACTAAAAAGCCCTATCTTCCGTCCTCATTAATCGTTTTGCGTATGAAGCCGAATGAAAAAGGCTGGCTAAAAGAGTACCTCGAGTTTAGAAAAGAACTGTTTCGGGATCTTACCCGCGAAAAGCGAGCTTCTCATCCGGAGCAATCCCTGTATCGGATCATGCATCCAACAGGGTTGATGTATGGACACTCGGTTGGAAAAATTGATCATCCGTTGGCCGAAGGCTGGAATGAAAAAGATCGGATGAAAATTTTGCTGGCTGAAAGTCTGATCAGCAGTGCACTTGTTTATCACAGCAAGCCATTGAATTCATTTGAAGAGGTTTCTCAGGTTTTTGTTCGTTCGCTGGAGAGCATCGGAAGTTTTTATAACAATATTTTTCCTGAACTCGCTACGCCTACAAAAACGATTTTTGGAAAGAAGCGATCAGCCATTGACCTGGTGGAAAGAATTTTGGAGAAGCGCATTGATCGGGCCGCTTCATTTAAAGGAAATTTTTGGAGCAGCTTTTTTCATAGCAGCCTCCTCTTTCTGGACGTTTATATTTTCGGACAATGGATACACACCAATGCTGACCGGATTGTAGCAGACTTTTTCAGATACGAGCGTGAAGAATTACGATTCTCTGTGATTAAAGTAATTGCTGCAGCGGCTCACTCCGATCAGGTGATTAATTATGAAGAAAATAAACTGCTGGAGTATTTTCTGCAAGGAACTGAATTAACACCTGAGAAACGTAGAGAAGCACTCTTGATTTTTAACAAGGGAATAAGTGTTGACGAAATCAATCTTCCTTCAGAAAACTCATGGATACTGAAAAAGTACTTTTTGGAAATAGCCATTCTTACCACGTGGGCAGACCGGAAAGTTGAGCGGGCCGAGCATGCGTTTCTCCGTTACTTTGCTGATTACCTCGGATTTAGTGAAGACGACCTGGAATACAGCATGATTGCCGTTGAAGGTTTTGTATTGGAGCATTGGGAACAGCTTGAGTATTTGCAGGATAAACAAGACTATCAGCGTGTCAGTGAACATTACATAGGCAGAATAGCGAAACTGGCAGAAAAAAATAAAAGCCGGTTGATTCGTGAGGTACAAGAGAATAGAAATCTAATGGCCTTGTTGGAAAAAGCACGAGCACAGGAATTAACACCCGTTGAATCCGAGAAGGTTCAGGAACAACTGCTAGCCGCGCTTAAGGCAATACCCACGTTTGTTATCATTGCTTTGCCACAACGATTTTTAACGCTGCCCGTATTGATGAAGGTGTTGCCCCGCGACATTTTCTTCAACAAAGACACATACTTCGACAAGCAGAGTTAACTTCCAGCTTGAGTCCAGAGCGATAAGTTACAGATTTCCAGGGTGACCTCTAATCCTCCTGAGCTTGAGCCTTGCGCGGAATAATGATTGAAAACAGAATAGAGAGTATCAGTGTGGCAATGATTACCGAGAAGGACAAGTAAACACTAATGTTCACGTCCACAATCTCTAACAACATTTTGGCTCCAATGAAGAACAAAATGATAGAGAGACCTTTTTGTAAGAGGTAAAACTTATCAATAATGCCCGCCAACAAAAAGAACATGGCGCGTAAACCAAGAACCGCAAAAATGTTTGATGTGTAAATCAGAAATTCATTTGTAGTGATGGCAAACGCAGCCGGAATGGAATCAACCGCAAAAATTAAATCCGTTGTTTCAATTAAAACAATTACCAGGAATAAAGGCGTAAAGAAAAGCTTGCCTTTTTCAAAGAAAGCAAATTGCCCCCCACGGTCATCAATTGAAATGGGCAGATACTTTTTACAGATTTTTAGAATCGGATTTTTTTCTGGTTCAATCTTTTCGTCTCCATCCTCGAAATAAATACGGATACCCGAATAGATAAGGAACACCCCGAAGATGTAAAGAATCCAGTGGAATTGGTGAATGAGGTACGCGCCAACAAAAATGAAGACAGCACGGAAGATAATGGCACCTAAAATTCCCCAGAAAAGGATCTTGTGATAATAGGATTCATCAACACGGAAATATTTTAAGATCAGGAGGATAACAAATATGTTATCGATGGATAAGGCTTTTTCCGTGAGGTATGCTGAAAAATAGAGCAAGCCTGCATCCGTTCCGGTCAGGAATTTTTCAACCCCCTTTTCGAGGTAGGCATAGGGCCCCATGAAGTAGATCAACAAGCCAAACAGCGTGGATATGAATACCCAGAAAATGGATTGCCACAAGGCCGATTTTGTCGTGATTTTATGGGCTTGTTTGTTGAAGATTCCCAGATCGAGGATCAGAAAAATGATGATGACAATCCCGAAAAGGCCAAACAACAACATTTCATTGTCGTTTCCTTCAAACAGCGAAATCAAAAGGATATTTAGAGGGCTATGCAACTTGTTTCTTATTTCTTCCCTCCAAGCAGCCTAAATGCCTCATAATCAGTAAAAAGGACTACTGGAAGATTTCAAAAGTACAACTATTTTTCTAACTCAAAAACTCCCATCGGCTAATTATGCCGGTTGTATGGGCAGAAATCCACTCACGAACATTTAGCACATACACCCTGAATCAGCAGGTTGATTTCACCGGGCAGGTAACCTTTGGGAAGCTTAACAGGGGGGACTTCAGTATCCAGGCAATTGGTTTGCCCGCAGCGAACACACTTAAAATGAACATGATCGTGGTGATGGCCAGTCATGGTACAGGCTTCGGTACACAAGGCATACTTTAACGCACCCTCATCATCAAGCACTTTATGAATCAGGCCTTTATCCAGAAAAGTCTTCAATGTTCGGTATACTGTAACCCGATCAAAATGTGATGGGATGCCTTTTTCAATGTCGGCATGGGCCAGGGCATAATTCTTTTTCAGGAAGAAATTGAGAATGGCTTTTCGGCTAGGGGTTGACCGAAGTTTGAATTCTTTTAGCAGTTGCGGAGAACCGTTCATTGTTCGTGTAGTTGCATTTTAAGCAGGTTGCTATACAAACCGTTGTTAACCTGGGTAAGTTCTGCATGCGAACCCATTTCTGCAAGTTGCCCCTGGTTGATTACAAAAATACGATCTACTTTTTTAATGGTACTTAACCGGTGTGCAATGATAATGGAGGTTCTTCCTTCCATTAATTTTTCGAGCGCTTGTTGCACCAGGTATTCTGATTGCGAGTCGAGTGAGCTGGTGGCTTCATCTAAAATCAGGATGGATGGATTTTTTAGAATAGCGCGCGCAATTGCAATGCGCTGGCGTTGTCCACCCGAAAGTTTTACACCTCGTTCGCCAACCAACGTTTCGAATTGTTCCGGGAAACTTTCAATAAAATCAAGTGCATTTGCCTTTTTAGCAGCCAACCGAATTTCATCATCCGATGCCCCCGGATTTCCGTAGGCAATGTTTTCGCGGATGGTGCCGCCAAACAAGATCACTTCTTGAGGTACAATGCCAATATTTTTCCGGTAATCGGTCAGGCTAAACTCACGAATGTTCAATCCATCTGCTTTGATTAAACCATCATTAACCGGATAGAAGCGCAGCAACAAATTAATGATGGTCGATTTTCCTGAACCACTTTGGCCAACCAATGCAATTTTTTCGCCTGCACGAATATGAAAATTCAAATCTTTCAACACAGCAAAATCAGGGCGGGTTGGGTACGCAAAGTTCACCTGTTCAAAAACAAGGTCGCCTGTTAATTTTGCAGAAACGGTTGACGGAAGTTCCGCTTCATCTTTCTGATCTAAAATTTCCAACAATCGTTCAGACGCACCGATGGAGCGTTGTAGTTGCGTATACAAATCACCAAGTCCGGCAATGGAGCCTCCGATAAACGAAGTGTAAATAATAAAGGAGAACAACCCCCCAACGGAGAGCAAATCATTTTGTACTAACCAGGCCCCATACCAGCCTACGGCTACAATGCCACCAAACAAGGCGAGAATAACGAATGAAACAAAGAAGCCCCGATATTTTGCCGTTCGAACGGCTACCTGAACAACTTCATTCAATGATTTTTTAAAGCGCAGTAACTCAAATGCTTCATTGGTAAACGCTTTCACCACCTGAATGGATTGCAATGACTCTTCAACAATCACATTGGCCTCAGCAAGTTTGTCTTGCGTTTTCCGTGAAAGTTTCCGGATACTCTTTCCAAAAATCAACGCGAGAATAACCAACACCGGAAAGGTGAGCAACATGAAAACCGTAAGTTGTGGTGCCAGCACGAAAATAATGGCCGTACCAATAATCAGTGTTAATGATTGTCGAAGCAATTCGGCCATGGTGGTAGTGAATGTATCCTGCAGCGTACCAACATCCGATGTTATTCTGCTCATCAACTCTCCCACTCTTCGGTTATCAAAAAAAGTTAAAGGCAACCAAACAATCTTTTGAAAAACATGCTGTCGAAGGTCAGCGAGCGTTCGTTCACTGGTAACGGAAAACGAGTACACGCGCATAAACGAAAAGAGACTTTGTACCAGTAGAATGCCTAACAACGTAAGGGCAACCTGATTGATGGTGCTGAAGTATGGAATTTTCTTTCCATCGGCCAGGTCAAGTAACTGACCCGCCAGATATGGAAACGATAGAATGGTTGCGCTGGAAAGCACCAGGCAGATTAAACCAAGAATAAACAGCCATTTATGCGGAAGCATAAACCGGAATATGCCACCGAGTCTTTTTAATGAATCTTTATTAACCTTACGTTTATCTTCTTCGCGTAAGGGCTCTTGCATATGTCTTTTAGCCATGAATATTAGTTGAACTGAACGGTGCCATTGATCACAAAGTGAACGGAGTCACCGGCAAACATTTTTTGTCCTCCTTCTACGGAGTAGGATGTGAGTATGTTTTTATTGTATACATCCGAAAATTCCATAACAAGTTTTCGTTGCGTCTTCATTAAGGCATTATCCTGCTGGTATAATGCCTCAATTTTCCGAAGTTTATTCAGGTTGTCGAGGTAAAAGAGCTTTACGTAGCGTACAGGCAAATCTTCAGCAGTTTGAAACGCACGAATGGTAAGGTTACTGGAGGCATCACGCAGTCCATCTTTCACTTCATAGCTCACCCGATAGGCTGGCTTATTAAACAATTCGATTTCTGAAAAGATGTCTAATTCTCTTTTCCACGCGGCAGTATCCAGTGAAGAGAGTACGGTGTCCTGCTTTACTCCATTAATGATACCCGATTTGGCAAGAGATGCATGAAGCGAAGAGAGATCAACCACTTGCACGGTAATCAAGCTGTCGATGTTAAAGTGAGCAGTTTGTGTAGGGGCAGGGCGCTCACAGCCACTAAACATCACGGCAAGGGATAAGCCAATGAAAATGAAAACATTTTTTTTGAACGTATTATGCATCGATCAACACATTACCGGTCATCTCTTTAGGAATATTTACACCAATCAATTTGAGAATAGTTGGAGCAAGATCTCCCAGTTTTCCGTCTTTGATTTTTCCTTTATAAAAATCCGATACCAAAATGCACGGAACCAGGTTGGTAGTGTGTGCCGTGTTTGGTGTGCCATCTTCATTTATCATGCAGTCGGCATTACCATGGTCGGCAATGATAATGGTTGCATAACCATTCTTCAGCGCAGCTTCTGTTACTTTTCCGGCACAGGAATCAACAGTTTCGCATGCCTTTACTGCGGCTTCAAACACACCGGTATGGCCCACCATATCCGGGTTGGCAAAATTCAAACAGATAAAATCGGCTTCTTGTTTGTCCAGCTCGGGTATGATTTTGTCTTTGATGTCGTTTGCACTCATCTCAGGCTTGAGATCATACGTAGCAACTTTCGGTGAAGGGCACAGTATGCGACTCTCACCTTCAAAAACTTCTTCGCGACCTCCTGAAAAAAAGAATGTTACATGCGGATACTTTTCTGTTTCGGCAATGCGAATTTGTTTTTTACCCGCATTTGCTAAAACCTCACCGAGCGTATTTTCTAAATTGTCTTTTTCAAAAATGACACGAACATTTTTGAATGTTTCGTCATAGGTGGTGAGTGTGGTGTAGTGCAGGTTAAGTTTTTTCATACCTGCTTCAGGAAAATCCTGTTGGGTTAAGGCTTGCGTAATTTGTCTGCCCCTGTCGGTTCGGAAGTTGAAGCATAGTACAGCATCGCCATCCTGTATAGTGGCCAACGGCTTTTCATTTTTGGTAACAACTATCGGTTTTATAAACTCATCAGTCACTCCTTCTGCATAGGATTGCTGCACGGCATCAACCGCATTAGTTGTGGCCTTACCAGTTCCATGAACCATCAGATCATACGCAAGTTTTACGCGTTCCCAGCGCTTGTCACGATCCATGGCATAGTACCGACCAATCACACTGGCAATTTTTCCGGTGGTTTGTTTAAGATGATTTTCAAGATCTTTCAAAAAACCAACACCACTTTTCGGATCGGTATCACGACCATCCATAAACGCATGAATAAACACGTGCTCAACGTTGTGCTGATGTGCGATGGAAATAATTCCTTTCAAGTGGTCAATATGTGAGTGTACACCACCATCCGACAATAACCCAATGAGGTGAAGCGACTTTTTATTTTCTTTTACATGCTTGAAGACGTCAAGCAAAACCGGGTGGGTATCGAGTTCGTGATCTTCAATGGCTTTGTTTACACGCACTAAGTCCTGGTACACCACACGTCCGGCACCAATGTTCATGTGCCCCACTTCCGAGTTACCCATCTGGCCTTCAGGAAGTCCAACCGCTAAACCGGAAGCCTGTAACCTGCTATGCGGATAGCGCGGATACAAGGAGTCCATAAAGGGAGTCTTGGCTTTATCAACAGCCGAAACATTTTTGTTGGTGGCAATTCCCCAACCATCCAGTATCATCAGCAGCACTTTACGATTCATGGTGTTAAAATGAAGGTGCAAATATACCATGTATTCGGCCATTTTAGGGTTACTTTGGCCTGCTTATGGCATACATGAAAACCCAGGCTGATTTCGTTTGAGAATAA
Organism: uncultured Roseivirgaceae bacterium; assembly: GCA_964419145.1. Classification (GTDB taxonomy): domain Bacteria; phylum Bacteroidota; class Bacteroidia; order Cytophagales; family Cyclobacteriaceae; genus UBA2336. The sequence continues at coordinate 670,143 of CAYQOM010000001.1, forward strand.
GCATTATGGCATAATTTTGGGTTAGATTTATGGTTATGAAAAGGGTTTTGATTGTTGGGCTGCTGGTTTTAGGGTTCCTGCCTGCGTGGGCACAATCGGGTAATTTGGTCGATCTGGTAAAAGAGTCCATTAAAGCTGGTAGCGCCAAAGAACTGGCCAAGCACCTGAATACTTCCGTTGATGTAACCATAGATGGCAAGCCTGAAACGTATAGCCGGGCCCAGGCCGAGTTTGTATTGCGCGATTTCTTCAAGGTAAATCCGCCATCTGAGTTTAATATCATTCACCAGGGATCTTCTAAGGGTGGACAGCCTTTTGCCATTGGTCAGTATAAGAGCGGTGATAATACCTTTCGGGTCTGGATGAAAATTAAGGTTTCCGGAAATCAGTCTTTTGTGCAGGAAATCTCCTTTGTTAAGGAATAATTGTTTCTGCAAATCTTCTTTTAGATAGTCGTTGATTGCGGGTGCTGTCTATTTTTGCAGCGTGAAACCCGCCTATATAACGGATGCCTTTTTACGGCAGTTTATCTCACAAGCCTTTAGTGAAGATGTTGGCGATGGAGATCATTCTACGTTAGCCTCAATTCCTGAATCAGCCACGGGTAAAGCCCGACTTTTGGTAAAAGATGATGGCATACTGGCGGGAGTGGAATTGGCCATTGAGATTTTCAGGCATTATGACCTTAAGCTCGAAGTGGAGCAATTACTCGCTGACGGAGCTGCGGTAAAAAGAGGTGATGTGGCATTTACTGTTTCTGGCGCTATTCGCTCCATCCTTACCACCGAGCGACTTGTGCTAAACTGCATGCAGCGCATGAGCGGCATAGCCACCACTACCAATCGGTTGGTAAAACTGGTTGCCGGAACGGGAGCGCAATTACTGGACACGCGAAAAACCACACCCAATTTTCGCTTGCTTGAAAAGTGGGCTGTATTACTGGGTGGAGGGGCCAACCACCGCATGGGCCTTTACGACATGATTATGTTGAAGGATAATCATATTGATGGGGCGGGGGGCATAGAGCAGGCAATCAATCGAACAAAAGACTATCTTCGCACCTCCAAAAAAGACCTGAAGATTGAAATTGAAACCCGCAACCTGGATGAGGTGCGGGAGGTTTTACGGGTAGGAGGGGTGGATATCATAATGCTCGATAATATGAGCCTGAAGGACATGAAAACAGCGGTGGCGTTAATAAACAACGAGTATAAAACAGAAGCCAGTGGAGGAATTACGGAAGAAACCATTCGTAAAGTTGCCATGTGTGGCGTTGATTATATTTCAGTAGGCGCCCTCACACATTCCTTTAAAAGCCTCGACTTGAGTCTGAAAATGTATTAAGAAAAGAAGTTACAGGAGATTATGATCGTTAAAACAAAAAATTACAAACTCGAAAAGAAAACCTATATCCGGTTAGCCCTTAAAAATATTTTGAAGCAGCAGGGTTGGATAGCGTTGCTGGGTGCATTGGCCATTAGTGCCGGCTATTTTTGGATTCCCAGCATTTGGTGGTTTATTGGCGCGTTTATCGGGTTGGGGTTGTACTTACTATTTTGGTGGATACAGTTTTTTGGCGTGACGCAGTTGGAGCAAGGCAAAATGTTATTCGAAAAGTTTTCGTACGAGATTAGCAGTCAGCAGATATTGATGAAAATTAATCCGCGTGAAGGAATGCCCATGAAATGGGATCAGATAAAAAAAGCGGCCATCGGAAAGGATTACTTCGTGTTGTTTGTGAACAAAGCACAGATGATATACCTGCCGTTCAAAATTTTCAATACCGAGAATGAACGGAAATTTCTGACCAGTATTTTAAAGACAAAAGGTTACGTGAAGTAATCGACACGTTGCCTCCATGTCGAAAAGACTTTCACCGGAAGAGGCTAAAGTAAAAATACTTCGGTATTGTGCATACCAGGAGCGCTCCCACCAAGAGGTGAAAGACAAGCTTTATTCGTTTGGACTCTATTCATCCGATGTAAACGAAATCATCTCCTATTTAATAACGGAAGGCTTCCTGAATGAAGAACGTTACGCCAAAGCTTTTGTGGGTGGCAAATTCCGGATGAAGAAGTGGGGCAGACTAAAAATTGTCCGCGAATTGGAGGGCAAAGGGCTAACCACAAATTGCATCCGCATTGGGTTACGTGAAATTAATCAGGCCGATTATCTCAAGTCATTGCAATCCATCATTCAGAAAAAATCGGAAGAGATTGATGAACCAAACCTGTTTGCAAAGCGAAACAGAGTAGCTCGTTTTGCGATGCAAAAAGGATATGAGCCTGAGTTGGTTTGGCGCGAAGTAAAAGAACTTCTGCCCGATCGCTGATTGTCAACACCCCGACATTTTGTGCATAAACAAACACCCAATTTTGGGTATCAACGTTTAAGCCAATATGCGACATACACTTCTTAGCCTTGTTCTCCTGTTGTCACTGACTGTTGTCACGGCACAATCGACAACCAGAGTTAAAGAATTCAACCTTTCAAAAGGAATTGCGATTGGTGGTTATGATCCCGTCAGCTACTTTGATGGAAAACCAGTGATGGGAAAGGCCGACCAGGAGCATGAGCACCTTGGTGTTCGCTATTGGTTCAGCTCTTCAAAAAACCTATCCCGATTTAAAGAGAGCCCCGATAAGTACGAACCAGTTTATGGAGGTTGGTGCGCATATGCGATGGGGGAATCGGGAGAAAAAGTTAAGATTGATCCATTGACCTATAAGATTCTAAACGGAAGACTTTACCTCTTCTATAATTTCTGGGGCAACAATACCCTTCAGGATTGGAATAAGGATGAGCAACAACTTAAGCAAGCAGCCGACCGAAACTGGAAGAAATTCGTACAATAGCCGCCTGTGTATGGCTTTTACCGATTGTTCACAGCTGCACTTTATTTTCTCCTGTTCTTTAAACTATATTTGTCAAATTCACCGTTCCCTATGAACCTTCAATCGGCCTGTACAGGCATCTTAGGTCAGCTTACCGAATTGGTAAAGCAACTTTCCGAGCAGGATTTCACCAGGCCTATACCAACGCTTAGTCAATCCTCCATAGGGCAGCACCTCCGGCACACGCTTGAGTTTTTTGTTTGCCTGGAGCATGGATTTGAACGCGGAGTGGTTAATTATGATAAGCGAGCGCATGACAAATTAATTGAAACCGATAAGTTTATTGCGCTGTCGGTTTTGGAGCGCATTAGTGATTTTATAGCGAAGCAGCATGCAAACACTCCACTAAAGCTTGAGGTGGGATATGACCTGAGCAAAGAAGACTTTGTTACGGTTGATTCAAATTACCAACGCGAGCTCATTTACAACATTGAGCATGCGGTTCATCACATGGCCATCATGAAAATTGGTGTGCGCGAGGCAGCTCCTTATGTCGCTCTTCCCCCCGACTTTGGCGTAGCGGCTTCCACCATTCGTTACCAGGAAACAACCACGGCACACTCGTAAAACTTCATGCAGTTTGCACGAAGTATCTGGCGTAGCAATTTTTTTATCCGTCTCCGAAGTTGGGAGTATTGGCCTTTTGGTGTCGTTCAATTTCCATTAATAATTTATTGGCTTTGGCTTTCACTTAAGGCGCGTTCGTTATTCTTTTTTTCAGCATCAAACCCGACCATACTTTTAGGTGGCATGTTTGGAGAATCAAAGTACGACATCCTTAAGCGCTTACCTGATCACCTGTTGCCCAAAACCCGATTGATTAAATTGCCGGCAACATCAGAAGAAGTTTTACAATTACTGAAAACCGAGGGATTTTCCTTTCCGGTAATTTTCAAGCCCGACATTGGCGAACGTGGTTTTCGCGTGAAAAGAATTTGTACAAATGATGAGGCCATTCATTACCTCAACACCGCACCTGGTGATTTCATTGTACAGGAACTTCTTGAACTGCCGGTTGAGTGTGGTGTGTTTTACACGCGTTTCCCTGATGAAGAGAAAGGTAAGGTCACCTCATTGGTAATAAAGGAAATGCTTTCGGTAACAGGTGATGGTCAATCCTCCTTGCAGCAACTTATCCTGCATCATGATCGCGCCAAGCTTCAGTGGGACACGTTGAAGAATCAATGGACAGCACAATTGGCCGAGGTTCCCGGTAAAAATAAAACAGTCGAATTGAATTCAATCGGCAATCATTGCTTAGGCACAAAATTTTTGAATGGCAATAACCACATTGATGATGAACTCTCGGCATCGTTCGATGCAATCAGTAAAACCATAGACGGATTTTATTTTGGACGGTTTGATTTGAAATGCGCCTCGCTTGATGATTTGAAAAAGGGGAATGTGCAGATTATGGAGGTTAATGGTTGTGGTGCAGAGCCAGCACATATTTACCATCCGGGTTTTTCGCTTTGGAAAGCCTGGGGCGTTTTGTTTGTGCATTGGAAAAATTTGTATCGCATCAGTGTTCAGAATCACCGCAAGGGAATCCCTTACACGTCTTTCTCAGAAGGAAAGGAAATATACCGAAGATTCAGTGCCGCACTTAAGGCATAAAAAAACCCCGGCTTTGCGACCGGGGTTTTGAATTTTTATAAGTAATGTTTACTAGTTCTTAGGAGGAGTTGTAGTAGCTGTTGGCTGAGGGGTGATGCCCATCTTTTTCAACACGAGGTCTGATATATCGGAAGCTTCATCTGCATACAGCACAACATCCAGTCCGCTTAACTGGTTGGTTAAAATCATGGTGAAGCTGTTTTCTTTGGCAACATCTTCAATGGCTTTACCCACTTTGGTGTAAACGGGCTCCATCAGTTGCACTTGCTTGCGCTGCAGGTTTTCCTGAGAGTCTTGCTCCAGCTTTTGAATGTTTTGCTGAAGTTGTTGCAATTCGCGTTCCGTGTTTTGCTTTACAGCATCAGGAACGGTGGCACCAAAAGCCTGGTATTCCTGAAGTTTTTTCTGGAACTCAGCAACCTTGGTATCGTATTGTTTTTTCAGTTGTGCCTGTAATGTTTGAAGTTCAGTTTCAATTTGCTTGGCTTCAGGCATCTGGCTGAAAATATATTCAACATCAGCAAAGCCGATTTTTGTAGTTGCCTGTCCATAAGTCACCAGCGCGGTAAATCCGAATGCCAGCAGAAAAACGATTTTTTTCATCTCAGTAAAATTTATTCAGTTTAGTTAATTCTTAATCTTATCATTTGGGTCACCCAATCCCAACTCATCCAGTACAAAGTCGGTGTAGTCATATCGCGGGTCGGTGTAAATCATCACCAACTCCCCCGATTTATCAAACACAATGGCCAGGTTATTTTGTTTGGCCACTTTGTCTACTGCGTCCCACACTTTATCCTGCACAGGTTTTATCAATTCAGCTTTTTTCAGGAAGAACAACCCATCGAAACCAAAAACCTTGTTCTGATACACTTTGAGTTCTTCTTCTTTCTTCTTTATGGATTCAGTTCGTTCTTTCCGCATCTCTTCAGTCAACAGCACTTGCTCCGCCTGAAGGGCGCTGTACATGGACTCAATTTCCTTAGCCATGCCTTGAATTTCCTTAGTCCACAATTCGGATAACCGGTTTATTTCATCCTGTGCCTTTTTATACTCGGGCATTTTATTCAGAATGAAATCCGTGTCAATGTATCCGAACCTCTGAGCATTGACAAAATTCAGGCCGAAAATGAGAAAAAATATTGTAATAAGGTAAAACCGCATTTTTTAACGGATTTGCTGTCCAATAGTAAACTGGAATTTAGCTCCACTTCGCTGATTGGGGCTGCCCAGCGGGAACGGATCAAATCCATAGCCCCAGTTCAGTCCAATCAGGCCGAATGCCGGCATGAAGATACGGGCGCCAAAACCAGCCGTTTTGTACATACTAAACGGATTAAAGTCTTCATAATTATTCCAGTTGTTACCGGCCTCTGCAAAAACAAAACCATAAATGGTGGCCGCATTGCCGGTTGTTACCGGGTAACGAAGTTCAAGCCCGAATTTGTCATAAACAATACCCCCGCGCACGGATGTTCCCAGGTTATTGTACGGGGGCGTTATCTGGTTGTCATCATATCCGCGTAAAGCAATAATGTCCTGACCAAGTACAAATGCTCCAAAACCACCAGCAAGACCAGCACCTCCAAGATAGAAGCGTTCAAAAGGGGTATATTCAACTTTGGTTGAATAACGGCCAATGAAACCAAAATGGGCCTTTGCTTCAAGTACTAACTTGTTCTTACGATCAAGCGAAATGTAGTACTTGGCATCGAACATCCACTTGTGGTACTCAACCCACTTGTTAAGCTGTTGTGGTGTAGCCTCTTCATAATTCAACTTGCTCCAGGAAGAGTATGGAGGTGTAAACGTTGCGCTTAATGAAATTTCTGATCCTTGTGTTGGATACATCGGGCTGTCAACACTTCTTCTTGCCAGGGTAGTGTTGAACGTAAAGCTGTTCGCTACGCAATCCGGACAACCGGGTATGTAGTTGGGAGCATTCTCCAATGTATAAACCGAATACGATAATGAGTTTGTGAGTGTAAAATAGTTATCAGGCCACTCCAGTAATTTACCTAAACCGATGGTGATGTTGTCAACTTTAAGTACGGAGTTCAGATCAAAGAAACTGGTTGCGCCCTGACCGGCAAAACGCGAAATGGATTTATTGGCACTTACTGAAAGTGATTGAGGTTTGCGGCCACCGAGCCATGGCTCTGTAAATGAAATGCTATAGTTCTGAAAGTTTCTTCCGTTAGCCTGAACACGCAATGATAACCGCTGGCCATCGCCTACCGGTAGTGGTCTCCATTTTTTTGGATAGGGAATATTGCGCAGTGAGAAGTTGTTAAACGTTAACCCAAGTGTTCCGACAAAACCAAAGGCTCCACCCCAACCTCCGGAAAGTTCAATCTGGTCGTTTGATTGTTCTTCTACCGTCCATTCAATATCAACAGTAGCATTGGCTGGGTTCGGCATCATGTTCTGTCCGATGGTTTGTGGATTGAAATAGCCGAGCTGACCCAATTTCTGTTGCGTTCGGATGATATCTGAACGTCTGAATTTTTGCCCCGGAATGGTGCTTAACTCCCTGCGAATAACATGGTCGCTGGTTCGGTCGTTACCGGAAATGGTTACTTCGTTTATGGTTGCTTGTTCACCTTCACGAATACGCATTTCAACATCAATCGAATCACCAACAACAGCTACTTCAACATCATTAATCTGAAAGAAAAGGTAACCATCATCCATGTACAGTCCGCTGATATCTGGCCCTTTCGGGTTGAAGGTGAGTTTTCTGGTGATCATTTCACGGTTGTACACATCACCTTTTTTAATGCCGAGTATGGCATTCAGGGTTTTTTCGTTGTGGATGTAGTTGCCCGTCCAGATGATGTTGCGGAAATAGTATTTCGGCCCTTCATCAATGACCAGATCAATGTTGATGGTGCGCTTGTTGTACCGGTAAAGCGTATCCATCACAATCTCTGCATCGCGGTATCCTTTGGAATTATAATGTTCAATGATTTTCTTTTTGTCTTCTTCAAATTCGCTTTGAATAAATTTCGAACCCTTGAAAACATTTAGTTTAATGTTGTCGCTGAAGAATTCCTTCACATCGCGCCAGCTTGCCGGGTGCGACTCGGTGAAATATGTTTTTACATCGCGTGGTTTGAGGTTAAATACTTTTTTGATAAGCGTACGGTGCAGGGCAAAACGGGGATGCTCAGCCGTTTTTTTCATCTGCTTTTTGATTTTACCGTCTGCAATATTTTCGTTCCCAGTTATGGAGATCTTGTTGATCTTCACTTTGGAGTTGGTGTTCACAGCAATTTTCATGCGTATACCATCCGTGGCAATGGTATCGCGCTCCTGCAAAATTTTTACTTCGGTATTTAAAAAGCCCTTCTTCACAAAAAATTTCTTTACCGCTATTTCGGTATTGCGAAGCATGGCATCGTTTACAATTTTTCCACGGATAAGGGTAAGTTCTTCTTTCAAGGATGATTCCTGGCCTTTGCTGATGCCGGTGAAGTAAAAGTTGGTAAGCCGAGGTCGTTCAGCCATTTTAATTTCAAGCCAAACATTTTCGCCTTCAATTTTCTGAACACCAATGGTAACGTCACCAACAAGTCCGTGATTCCATAACCTGCGTATGGCGTTGGAGATGGCATCTCCCGGGATTTTTATTTTATCGCCAATGCGCAATCCCGTAAGGGAAATCATGGCATTCTTATCCAGAATGTTTAACCCGGTAACTTCAATGCCGGCAATAACGTATTCAGCCGGATTAGCATAGTTCAGGTTATCGGTAGGTGATGATTGGCTGGCGCGGCTCCTGCGAAACTGAGCCATGGTGTCAAGTCCAACTAACAGGAGGAAAAAAATCAGAATACTCGTTCTCATCATTCAACTAACCGGATTCAATTGTTCACTTGTTTTACCAAACCTGCGTTCGCGCTGTTGGTATGACCAGATGGCTTCGTACAAATGTTCCTTTCGGAAATCGGGCCACAGGGTGGGTGTAATGTATAGCTCTGTGTAGGCAATTTGCCACAATAAAAAGTTACTGACGCGCATTTCTCCGCTGGTGCGGATGAGCAGCTCGGGGTCGGGAATGCCTGCAGTTTGTAAATGTTTGCCAATGCTTTCCTCTGTTATGGATTCCGGGTCCAACGATCCATTTTTAACTTCCTGCGCAATGGTTTTTACAGCTTCCTTAAGCTCCCATCTTCCGCTGTAGCTTAAGGCAAGAATTACCGTAAGTCCGGTATTGTTTTTGGTCTCCTCCATGGCCCAGGCAAGGTTTTTCTGACAGTCCCCTGGTAGGTGTGATGTTTCTCCTATGGTAATTAGTTTTACCCGGTTCTCCATTAGCGACTTAATTTCTTCCTTCAGGGTATTTACCAACAACTCCATAAGGCCTTCAACCTCATCTTTTGGGCGGGACCAATTTTCGGTTGAAAAAGCATACAGGGTAAGGTATTTTACCCCGATTTCGCCACATCCTTCGGTAACTTCCCGCACCGCCTTTACGGCATTTCGGTGGCCGAAAATGCGCATGGCGCCCTTCTTTTTAGCCCAACGGCCATTGCCATCCATAATTACAGCAATGTGTTGAGGGACGTTATTAGGGTCAATATGTTCTTTAAAAGAAGCCACAGGGGGCCAAAAATAGCGTATTTTCAACAACTTCTATGTAAATACCCGATTCGTTTTACCCCAGCTATTTGTATGGATTTTTCGGGCAGGGGATGTCGTAAAATGTGCGGGTGAGCGTTATCCCAACAAAAAAATAGTTATCAAAATCATTTGGGTTTCCATACTGGTAATTCTTCTGGGTGGGGTCACCATCCGATAGGTTATCCAGGTAGTCGAAAAATGTTTTGCGCATACCTACCTCAAAGGCAACATAGTATTTAGGATTTACGATGTATTTGAAGCCTCCGCCAAAGGGAATGGTGAATTGAACGTTGCTATACTCTTCAGGCTTTACATCATAACCCGAAATGCCAAACAAGCCAAGGCCAGTAAACAAATAGGGTGTATAACGCAGTGGAGTTTTGCTGTCGCGCCAATTCAAAAAATGATACTCAAAACCTAAACTGGTTTCAAACAAAAACGTGTTGAAGGATGCATCGCGTGCCGTGGCAAAAGCATCAATGGGTGTTTCTTTCGCACCGAGTTGTCCGGCAGTAATGGTAGCGCGAAAACTCACCACTTTACTGATGTTGGAACGGTAGTAGATGGTGCCTGCAGGTTTAGAATTTTGAATGCGGTATGTTCTCACCACATCACCGGTGTAATTAAAGGTGCCAAGCCCGAACCCAATCTCCGACCGCTGCGCAAACAACGTTGTTGCACCAAAGAAAAAAAAGAGAATACTAAACGATCGGGTAACCGTCATCTGAATTTAGCGCGGTGAAAGGTTTTACCAAGTATATAGGTGAGCCTTACGGTTGTTACCATGTAGATATCACGAGCATCTGTACCGCGTATATTTTTATCTCCATTGCTATTTATATGACCATATCCGGCTACTGTTGTAAATCCAGCGTAACCCGTATACTGGTTTGCAAGTATTTCCTGAACTTTTGCATTGACGGGCTGTACTTCATTGGAGCGATAGGACAATGCCCTCGCCTTCTCGCTGGAGAGTGTTGTGAGATCAACGTAGTAGCTGCTCACATCGTCCAGGTAGTCGGTGAATGTATAACGGAAACCAAATTCAGCGGCAATATCCATAACCTCGTTTATTCTGAAACGCGCGCCAAAGCCAAATGGTATAGCAACCTGAATTAAACTGTACGATTTTCCTTCAGTTTCTAAGGGTTTAAGGTCAACCCATTCCCCTGCATCAGAGAAGGGGTTTCCAAGAAGATCTGTTTCCGGAACCTGGGCCTGAGGATTGTGGTGAAACCCGGCTATGCCCGCATAAATGTAAGGAGTCCAGGGAACGCGGCTGATATAGGTGGCTTGATTTTCAAAAAGATCCACCTGTGCCACTACGGAAAGCTCCTTAATTCGGTTGCGGAATGACAGGTTGCGTACATAACGAAAGGCACCGTTGTTAACATCATCCGGATCGGCCGATTCGCTATCGGCACCCCGAATTCCACCATACATAAAATTGGCCATCAACTGGTAGCGGGGGCCAAACCGATGTGTAAAAGAAAGACCTATTGCCGGTCGGGTGAACCCGATATCTGTGCTTACTCGATTTGGTGACGGGGAAAGATCACCGAAATAATTAAAGGCGTTGAGGGAAACACCCAGTGCATTGTAAACTTTGTCCTTTCCGAAATTAGATTTTCGGCCGCGGTAGCTGGAAATTCGCTTATTATTCTTTTTGATATTCCTTCTGCTCATTTGCCCCTCAGCCTCATCTGTTATAAAGGTCATGAACAAGGACGCCAGTACGAAAAAAGCCAACTTTCTCATCAGCGGTAAGTATTTAAAAATCAGTAAGCTACAAAGGTAAGTAAAAAATCAATTTCTGATGTCGAGTCCCCAATTTAGCTTTTGCCTCAAGGTTTTAAAATAATGTTGCCCCTCCAGTTGAATGAGGTGCGCATGAAACGCTTCCCTTTTTACCTTCAGCTTTACGGTATGATCAACCGTTGACATTCTGGAATCGAGTGAAACGAGAAATTTTTTGCTCCGGCCTTCAATTTCAAACGTGATTTCGGATTCGTCAGGAACCACAATAGGGCGCACCGTAAGGTTATGGGGACTGACCGGGGTGATGATGAAGTTGCCTGAACGTGGGAACACCAGCGGACCACCACAACTTAAGGAATAGCCGGTTGAACCCGTGGGTGTGGCTACAATAATTCCATCGGCCCAGTATGAGTTTAAGAATTCACCATCAATGTACGTGTGTACGGTAATCATGGATGAGGAATCTTTCTTCACCACGGTAAAATCATTGAGCGCAAAGTTGAGTTTGCCGAACAGATTTTGATTGGATTCAAGCCGGAGAATAACGCGCTTATCGAGTGTATACGATCCGGCAAATAATTTTTGTAGCGCCCTTTCAGTTTCTTCGCGACTAATGGTGGCTAGAAATCCCAGCCGCCCGGTGTTGATTCCAAGAATTGGCGTTTCAGCTGCGCCCACATGCGTCACCGATTCCAACAAGGTGCCATCTCCCCCGATGCTCAAAAAGGCATTCAATTTTTTTAAGGAATCACCCGGTTGATAAATTTTATAGCTGAATTTTTTAAAAGCTGTAGCTTTTAGAAAGCCAGCAAATTTGGCAGAGACAAAAAGATCGGCTTTGTGCTGCGCAAGCACCTGAAAAATAAGTTGAATAAAATCGGCTGACTGCCGGTTAAATTCTTTACCATGAATTCCGATTTTCATGTGCTTCCGGTTAATCCCTGAAGATTAAAGGTACAACTGAAATGTGGAAGTGAAAAACAACGAGCAGTGCTTAAATATCCAGGTAACGCAGCAGCATGTCAATGCGCTCACGTTCTGAACCAATGGGTTTTGATTCCTGGTAGCGCCCAACCACTTTGTAACCGAAGCGTTCAAGTGTGGCAACGGTGCGTGAAAGATCAACTTGGTTTAATTTTAGTGTAAGCCTGAGCTTTCCCGGATCAAGTGGTTCTTCTTTAACAATACTGCTTAAAATTTTAGTATTGTTTTCTTCAATGAGGCGGCTAATCTCAGCAAGAGAGTAATCATTATGATTCATGGAGAGCACCAAAATTCCACCCGGCATTTGTACGGCAGCCGTTTGTGCAAACGAGGTAATGGTATCCTGTACAGTAATTACTCCATGATATTGTTGTAAATCATCCAGCACGGCTACTGATTGAAGTTTGTTATCAGCGGCAACCTTCAGGATATCGTAGAAGTGAGTAGATGCTGACACGAAACACTTCTCACCCACGAGGTTGAAATCACCAACGTGCCGGTCGATATCATTTGCTTCGAGGATAATTTCTTCAGAAATGAAGCCCAATAGTTTACCGTCTTCTACAACCGGCATGTGATTGCACCGAAATTCTTCCATCCACACGATAGCCTTGTGCGCATCGTCAGTTGATTTCAGCGGAGGGATCATATGGTTTATCAGATCTTCGGCAATCACGGGCTATCGTTTACGCATATATACCTTAATTCAGCAAAAAGTCTTCCACAAGTTCATTAAATTTTTCGGGGTGCTCCATCATGGGCGCATGACAGCATTTATCAATGAATTTGAGCGAAGAACGGGGAATCAACCGATTAAATTCATGAGCTACCATGGGTGGCGTAATCGTATCGTTCAACCCCCATACTAACAGTGTAGGCACGTTAATGTTCGGAATTTCTTCAGCCAGGTTATTGCGCTGGGCCGATTTGGCAATGGCCACTATGCGCATACACTTGGGAATGCTATTGGTGGTTTCAAACACCTCGTCCACCAACTCTTTGGTGGCAACTTCAGGATTATAAAATGTATAGGCAACGCGCTCTTTTATATACTGATAGTTACCTCGCTTAGGGTATGAACCGCCCATGGAATCTTCAAACAATCCTGAACTGCCTGTGAGGATAAGTTTCTTTACTTTTTGTGGATTTTTAAGTGTGTACACCAAGGCAACATGTCCGCCAAGGCTGTTGCCCATAATGGTCATATCTTCGAGTTTTTTAAGAGCTACAAATTCTTCCACAAATTTACGCAGGCCTTCAAGGCCCGCCTCTCTTACGGGCATTTCATAGATGGGCAGCATAGGAATGACCACGCGGAAATTAACCGAGAACCGGTTGACCACACCCTCCCAGTTGCTGAGCGCCCCGAATAGGCCGTGCAACAACATGAGTACAGGTCCCTGACCTTCGTCAACATATTTGTATCCACCTTCTTCTTTAACGTTTAGCCCCATTGCGTTTGCTTTTATAACCAAAATGTAAAGAAAAAAAATTCAAAATGTTAGATAGCGGAGCAGAAGCTTAGTTCTGCGTTCCAAAAAGATTTTTGAAGGTCGGGAAAATATCGCCCACCCATTCGGTTACGGTGGGAGCAACACTTGCCGTTAAGGTGTATAACCGCGATTCTGCCACCCAATTTTCCGGCAACTCAAAAGCGAGCGCATCTAGTATCCAAAAAAGTACACTGATCATGAATGCAGCTTTGAGCAAGCCTAACACACCACCGGCCCATCGATCGGCATTGCCTAGTATGGTTTTATCTATGGAAGACTTAACAAGTTTACCGATCAGGTTAACAACAATGATCACAATCACAAACACCAGGCCGAAGGCGGCATAGGGCAAAATCTTTTCATCAATGTTATAGGCACTTGCGAGTTTTAGCATGGCTACCCCCATCAGCTTAAAGCCCAGCAGAATGCCCAGAAAAATTCCAGCCAGCGAAAACAAGCTCACTAAAAAACCTTTCTTATATCCTGAGACGGCTCCAATAATGAACGCTACAACGAGAATAATATCAAGAACACTCACAAGGCCAGCAGTCTTTTAACCAGTTCCGAAATCAATTTGCCATCCGCCTGACCGGCCAGTTTTTTAGTGGCGGTGCCCATCACCTTACCCATGTCCTGCGGGCCTTTCGCGCCTACTTCTTCAATGATCTTTTTGAGGGCATCAGTTATTTCTGCTTCGGTTAGTTGCTTGGGTAAATACCGGCTGATGACCTCCAGTTGAAACGATTCTCTTTCTGCGAGATCGGCACGACCTTGCTGATTGAAAATATCCGCTGATTCTTTGCGCTGCTTGGCGGCCTTCATCAACAATTTATTCTCAGCATCGGCTGTAACATCTCCGCTTCCACCCTTTTCGGTTTCTGCCAATAAGATCATCGATTTGATGCTTCTCAATGCTTCCAGTTCTTCTTTGTTTTTAGCCAGCATCGCTTTCTTGATGTCGGCATCGATTTGTGCTTTCAGGCTCATAACAATCAGTCTTTCCCACAAAAGTAGCAGTATGAAATAAATTAAAAAGCCTTACAGTTTTGATATGATGCATTTAACATGCGCTATTTGTAATTTGGTAGCTGAGGTATGACACGCTTAAGTGTAAACATTAACAAGATCGCCACCCTGCGTAATGCACGCGGAGGTAACAATCCGGACGTAGTGAAAACCGCGATGGATTGTGAGCGCTTTGGTGCTGAAGGCATTACGGTACATCCTCGTCCGGATGAAAGGCACATTCGCTATAGCGATGTGATGCATTTGAAAGATGTGGTAAAAACAGAGTTCAACATTGAGGGCTATCCCGATGAGCGATATATGAAAATTATTCGTGAGGTAAAGCCGGCACAGGCAACACTGGTTCCGGATGGCCCCGATGTGATCACCTCAAATGCCGGATGGGATACAATTAAACATCAAACTTTCTTGAAAGATATTGTTGCCGAGTTGAAAAGTTACGGCACACGTGTTTCAATTTTTGTTAACCCCAATCCTACCTTTGCTGAAGGCGCTGCTAAAGTTGGAGCCGATCGGATTGAAATGTATACAGAGCCTTATGCGCAGCAATACCTGTCCAATCCTGAAAAAGCAATTGCTCCGTATGTACAATGCGCAAAATCAGCACATGCATGCGGACTTGGAATCAATGCCGGACACGATTTGGATTTGAACAATCTTCGGTTTTTAAAGCAAGGCATTCCGTATTTGGATGAGGTCTCGATTGGCCACGCGTTGGTTTGCGATGCCTTGTATTACGGATTAGAGAACACCATTCAGATGTACCTGCATCAGCTGAGAGATTGATGCTTATTCGCTATCTTTAATGCTTAAACCACGTCCTATGAAACTTCGCCAAAAATTCAGCAACGAAGATCTGGAGCGTATCAAAGCAGCCGTTAAACAAGCCGAGGCGGGTATTTCGGGTGAGATTGTGCCGGTGATTGTTGCCCGAAGTGGGTATTATACGATTGCCAATTATAAAGGCGCTTTGTTTGGTGCTTTTGCCGTATTCAGCCTAATCGTTGTGTTTGATCGATATGTACCTTCATTGGCCGTGTATGATCCACTGTACATTTTTTTACTGGTGCTATTGGCGGCTGTATTGGGCGGAGTTTTGCCTAATCTGTCTGATGATTTAAAGCGTTTGTTGGTTTCGCAGCGGCACCTGGATCATGCCACGCGTCAACGTGCGGAGAATGCTTTTTTGGAGCAAGAAGTTTTTAATACGCGTCATCGCACGGGCATTATGATTTTTATTTCATTTTTTGAGCACGAAGTGATCGTAATGGGTGATCAGGGCATAAGCAAGGTAGTGGAACAGAAAGTCTGGGATAACCTTGTACAGGAATTGATTGGCTACATAAGAAAAGGAAAAACTGTTGAGGGTCTTGAAGCTTCTATAAAGCATTGTGGTGATATACTGAAGGAGAAAGGATTCAAGAAGACCACCGATGATGTAAATGAATTACGTGACGATTTAAGAATAGACTGATGACGTTTTCACCGTTTTCTTCCCTATCCATTTTATTTTTTTGCGTTGCATCTTTTGTAGCAGAAGCGCAACGCGCCATACCTGAACTTTGGGGCGTTCACGTTCATGATGAAGCCAAAATTTTATCGGCATCAAAAGTTCAGCAGTTGGAAGCGCAACTAAAACAACATGAAGATTCCACCTCGAATCAAATTGCCATTCTGATTATTCCATCGTTAGATGGAGAAGTATTGGAAGAATATTCATTAAAGGTAGCCGAAAAGTCGCAGCTAGGTAAAAAAGAAAAGGATAATGGTGTTTTGTTGCTGATTGCTATTGAAGACAGAAAAATGCGCATTGAGGTTGGCTACGGCCTGGAGGGCGCATTGCCTGATATTACCTGCAATCAGATTATCCGTAATGAAATCGCCCCTGCATTCAGACGAACGGATTACGATGCGGGAGTTCAGGCGGGAATAGATGGCATAATCAGCGCCATAGCCGGTGAGTATGTTGCTGATGTTGCCAGCAACGAAATGGAAGAAATGCCCTGGTTTGTTGGCCTGTTTGTGTTCGGTATTCTTGGGTTGTTTTCATTAATCGGGTTGCTGACTAAAGGAGGCGCAGGCTGGTTTTTGTATGTTTTTCTTATCCCGTTTTATGCAGCCTTTCCCTTTGCCCTATACGGTTGGGAAACCGGCAAAATGATTCTGCTTGGCCATATTATCGGGTTTCCTATACTTAAAATAATTTTTAAAATGTTGGGCTGGAGTACACTCGAAAGCTCGGGCGGTTCTGGTGGAGGCTATTCATCGGGTGGGGGTTGGTCCTCCGGAGGCGGTGGCTGGTCGTCAGGTGGAGGAGGCTTTTCCGGTGGTGGCGGAAGTTTTGGAGGCGGAGGCAGCAGCGGAAGCTGGTAACGGTTAGGCGCGCTAAAAGCCTTTTCTTATTTAATCCAAATTTTTGATTCCGGATTATTGAATTGCCTTATTTTTGGCCTTTCTTATCCTAACTATCTTCCCGAATGAAAAGAGATAAAGTTGTCTTCGACCTCATCGAAAAAGAAAAAAAACGCCAGCAAAACGGAATTGAGTTAATAGCCTCTGAAAACTTTACCTCAACACAGGTGATGAAGGCCATGGGCACCGTGCTCACCAACAAGTATGCAGAGGGTTTGCCTGGCAAACGATATTATGGGGGTTGTGAGGTGGTGGATGAAATTGAACAACTGGCTATTGATCGGGCTTGTCAGTTATTCAATGCCGATTGGGCAAACGTACAGCCGCATTCAGGCGCACAGGCCAATGCTGCAGTTATGCTGGCTTGCTTAAAGCCGGGCGATAAAATTTTAGGTTTTGATCTGGCTCATGGTGGCCACCTTACACATGGTTCGCCTGTTAACTTTTCAGGGAAGTTGTATCAACCAACTTTTTATGGTGTTGAAGAAAGCACCGGCAGAATTGATTTTGATAAAGTTATCGAAACGGCAAAACGCGAGAAACCGAAATTGATTATTTGCGGTGCATCAGCATATAGTCGTGATTGGGATTATAAAAAATTACGCGAAGCAGCGGATACCGTTGGCGCTTTGTTGCTGGCTGACATTGCACACCCGGCAGGGTTGATTGCCCGGGGATTACTGAATGACCCGATGGAGTACTGCCACATCGTTACCACTACAACCCACAAAACTTTGCGCGGCCCACGTGGTGGAATGATTATGGTGGGCAAAAACTTCGACAATCCGTGGGGGCTGAAAACACCAAAGGGAGAAATCAGAAAGATTACTTCTATTTTAGATTCAGGTGTATTCCCCGGAACACAAGGCGGTCCGCTGGAGCATGTGATTGCAGCAAAGGCTATTGCATTTGAAGAAGCACTCTCTGATGAATATTTGAAGTATGTGGTGCAGGTTGTAAAAAATGCAAAGGCAATGGCCGCTGCATTTGTGTCGAAAGGTTACCGGATTATTTCAGACGGTACCGATAATCATTTAATGTTGATTGATCTGCGCTCCAAAAACCTCACGGGCAAGCAAGCAGAAGAAGCCTTGATTAAGGCGGACATTACCATCAACAAAAACATGGTGCCGTTTGATACGCAGTCGCCATTTGTTACTTCGGGTATGCGCATTGGCACACCGGCCATTACCACACGCGGGCTAAAGGAGAAAGATGTAGTGAAGGTTGTTGATTTAATTGATGAAGTATTGAAGGCACCGGAAAATCCGGATAACCTGAAAACAGTAAAAAAGAAGGTGAACAGCTTCATGAAGAAGTTTCCCTTGTATTAATTTCTTAAAGAAGGGTTTTGATTAATGGCTGAAGAAAAAGAAATGACATTCCTCGATCACCTCGAGGAGTTGCGCTGGCACATCATTCGATCACTACTGGCAGTAGTTATCCTAACCATTGTTGCGTTCATATATGGCCCATGGATATTTGAGAATGTAGTAACTGCTGTTGCCAAGCCCGATTTTATTTTCTTCGATTGGATGTGTGCTTTAGGCAAACTTGTGGGCTATGAGGAAACTCTTTGCGTAAAAGAGATTCCGTTTAAAATGCAAAGCCGGCAAATGACGGGGCAGTTCACCATGCACATTGCTTCCTCATTATTCATCGGTGTATCGGTTGCGTTCCCATATATCGTCTGGGAAATCTGGAGATTTATAAAACCCGGGTTGGTAACCAAGGAGCGGAAGTTCTCACGTGGAGCAGTATTTTCAATTTCGTTTTTATTTTTCTCCGGTGTATCGTTCGGGTATTTTATCATGAGCCCGCTTGCGGTTTATTTCCTTTCAACGTATTCGCTCAGCGATATGATATCCAATGAATTTGATATCACCTCATATGTATCAACAGTAATCACGCTTGTATTTGGCAGTGGGTTGCTTTTTCAGTTGCCTGTTGTTGTGTATTTCCTAACCAAGATTGGTATGATCACTCCGGCATTCATGCGCAAGTATCGCAGGCACGCCATAGTTATCATTCTGATTATTGCGGCTATTGTTACGCCACCCGATCCATTCAGTCAGACGTTAATCGGTATTCCGTTGTACCTGCTGTATGAATTCAGTATTTTCATATCCGCAACGGTGTTAAGGCGCCAAAAGAAGCGCGAAGCAGACGATCAGTACGCAGAAATCTAAGTATCATGAAAATTGCTATCGGAAGTGACCATGCTGGATTTGAACACAAGGAAGTGTTAAAAGAATGGCTTACCAATAATGGCTATGAAGTAAACGATTTCGGTACGCATAGCCTTGATTCGGTAGATTACCCAGACTTTGCCCATCCGGTAGCAGATGCGGTTGAGAAGAAAGAAGCCTCCTTGGGCGTGTTACTTTGCGGCAGCGCCAATGGTGTTGCCATTACAGCTAATAAACATCAAGGCATTCGGGCAGCGTTATGCTGGATGGAAGAGATAGCCGTTTTGGCTCGTCAGCATAACAATGCCAATGTGGTTTGTATTCCTGCTCGCTATGTTACGCAACAGCAAGCAGAAGAAATTCTGAAAACATTTTTACACACTGAGTTTGAAGGGGGACGTCATTCCCGCAGGGTTGAAAAAATCAGTTGCTAGAATTTTCAATTAATTCCCACTGCCCGTTCCCGGATTTTCTGTACCTGTGTTGCAACGCAGGGATGCGATCAAAAAACGGTTGCATCTTGTTTTCAGGATCGATAATCAGTTGCGGAGGATCAGCATCAAACATTCGGTTAACCCGTAATACGTGTTCATAGTATTGCGGCTGATCAAAAATTTCCAGGGTAAGTTTCCGGTTAATAAAAGGTGGAGCGATGGAGTTATTTAAATAACCGGAAAATTCTTCATCAAGAATCAGTACACGTTTGTTTGTGAATTCATGCTTATTCTCAAGTACAGTCAATCTTGAATAATCCACATCAATCTTTGAATAACGGGCGAGGTACAGGGTAGTAAGCATTCCAAGCAACAGTACCCAAACATTTATTTCAGCAAATTTTCTTCTTCGGATCAGCAGCAAGAAATGAGTAAAAAAGAAACTCACTGCAGGCATTATGGGCAACAGACTTTGTGCCCGGAAGTCGGTTGTAAAGTATAATTGAACAAGCCCGATGATAAACCACAAAAACATGGCGGTGAGTAATTGCGATTGATACTTCGTTAACCGGGCCTCGCGGTTAAGCACCACAACTGCAATAAGCAAGTACGCCAACGGAACGGCACATAAAATCAGGATGCTTTTTACAGAGAGAAGCGGGTAGGTTGGAAAAACCAGGTTGGTCAGGTAAAGACTTTTCCAGATATCCGCCAAGTTACCCCCGATCAAATAAGTTGCCATAATAATCAGGTGTGGCAGCATGAATCCGGTGAGCATCAGCAGGTATTTGCGTACCTCATTTCGGGTAAACAGAATTAAAATCAGTACAACGCCTGGCAGGTAAATGATGTAAGAGAAGTTGAATAAGGTAGCTAAACTGACAAAGAGGCCGATTGAAAAAATGGTTTCATCCCGCTGCACCTTGAATTCTATTTCTGTGAGAAGCGAATTCAGCGCGAGTAGTAAAAAACCGAATGCTCCAAGGTCGGCAGTCATTGAAAGGTTATCGAACGACACTAATGTAAGCATGAGAAACAGCAAGGATGGGATGTAGGTGTTTTCTGTAAAGGCCTTTTTGTCAATCAGCATAATGCCAATAAAAGCACCTTGCGAGAACAAAATGAAAAGCGTAAGGATGTGGCGAAGTGTAAAGTTTTCGCCAAACACCCAATCGAGCGCACCGTAAAACCAAGCGGCAAGGGGAGGTGTATTATCAACTATTTCGTGGTAAAGCCCGAATCCCTCCGTAATTTTTTCGCCCAACAAAAGGCTTTTCAGTTCAGGTATGGTAACTGGTGTTGAATCAATAAGAAGCGGAAGTACCCATACCAGGTATAACCCGGCTAATGCCAGTAAGCGATACGGATCGTTAATGCGGAAGTAGCGAAGCAAAGGAAAACTCGTTTGGTGTGAAAAATAGACAGGATTTTCAAGCTTTGAAATGAATACCACCACAATTGCCAAACTTCTTTGGTTTTCGTTGCCATGCAGCGGATATTTGCGCTATGGCTGGAACAACTCGTCAACAAAAATTTGCTAGGCTCATTCACAAAGAAGTGAGTGATATTTTACAGCGTGATAAGCGCGGCATACTCGACAATGCCTTTGTAACGTTGGCCGATGTTCGGGTTAGTCCTGACCTCAGCGTGGCAAAAATTTATCTGAGCATGATGCTTACCGCTAACAAGGAAGCGCTGCTGGAGAAGATAAACACCCGAAAAAAAGAAATACGCAAAGCCCTTGGCGACCGAATTAGAAATCAGGCCCGCATTATTCCGGAATTGATTTTTTATATTGATGAGGTGGAGGAGAAGGCACAACGGATCGAAGACATTATTCGCAACCTGAATATTCTGCCTGAGAAATAATCAACTAAGCTTCGATATCCGTGAGCCTGGAATTCTTTATCGCCCGTAAGTATTTACTGTCCACACGGAAGAAGAACTTCATCAACATCATATCCATTCTTTCTCTGATCGGTGTTTCGGTCAGTGCCGCGGCACTGATCATTGTATTGTCGGTATTTAATGGTTTGGGCGACCTGCTTCGCTCGTTGAATAATTCTTTTGATCCGGAAATTAAAATTGAGGCAGCGCAAGGAAAATCATTTGCGGTTGATGCAGAGTTAATTGCAAAAATCGAAGCGGTTGAAGGTGTTTCTATTGTTACTGAAGTTATTGAAGATTATGCTTATCTGCGTTACCGCGATGCCAACCAGGTGATTACGTTAAAGGGAGTGAGCGAAAATTTTATTGATCAGCATAGAATTGACGATAAAATTGTTGCGGGCGAATTGAAGTTAACGGATGGGGATATCAATTATGCCATTATTGGTAGAGGCATACAATACACATTGTCTGTGGCTGTTGGCGATGATATGTTTCCCTTACAGGTTTATTATATCAATGATGTAAAGGCGGGGGCACTTGACCCATCGCGATTATATTCACGGCAAATTATTTTGCCGGGCGCAGCATTTTCAATCGTGCAAAATTTTGATGAAAACTATGTGTTGGTTCCGTTGCGGTTTGCCCAGGAACTGTTGCGATACGAAAACAAACGAACGGCATTGGAAATTAAAACTGCTGAAGGTTTTGATATCATAACAGTTCAGCAGCGATTGAAAAAAGTTCTGGGAGAGCAGTTTGTTGTGCTGAACCATGAGGAACAACACCGCGATTTATACCGGTTGCTAAAAATGGAAAAGCTGTTTACGTTTCTGGCGCTTTCCGTCTTGCTGGGCATAAGCGCCATTAATATCTTTTTTAGTCTGATGATGCTGGCGCTTGATAAGAAAAAGGACATATCCATTTTATCGGCCTTGGGCGCCAACAGTGTGCGCATCAAAAAAATCTTTATTGTTGAGGGCGCCATGATTGCCTTGGGGGGGGCCACACTGGGCATACTGCTGGGTGGAATTTTTTGTTTGCTTCAGCAGCAGTTCGGCCTCATCAGCATGGGCATGGAAACATCCGTTACAGCAGGGTATCCTGTAAAAATGAAACTGGTTGATTTCGTGGGTACGTTGGCCGTGGTATCCGTCCTCACTTTTCTCATCTCGTGGCGACCAGCGGTTCTTGCAGCCCGGTCGGTATCGGTGCATAACCTGTAAGGTTCATGTATGAAATAGGCTGAAATTCAAACTTTTCGCAATCCCAAAAAGCCTATTTTAGAAGTTCCGTTTTTAGTAAATCGACCAAAAACGGCAAAATCATGAAGGTTTCAGCGTCTCAGCCGTTTCAAATCATCTATTCGTTGTTCCAGCACGAATACCTAGGCTTCCTTTTTGAGTCCTATATCGTGCATTTGGATGAAAAGGGGAGGCTAACCTACCAGCATCAAAACATCTCTTCGAAGAATGCCCGTGAGTTTTCAAAAGGTCTTGACGATCGTGATTTCGAGCTGATCAAGCTTATGGACGCCATGCAGCAGGATGCGGTTGCCCGCAAGTTTGCCGGAAAGCCCGTGAAGCCGGAAGAATTTTTTCCAAAGGTATTTGATAAAAAGAAAGGCAATGAAGGGCTGCAGGAGATGATTGAGTTGCACATGGAAACCAAGCGGGCCGAAGTGCTGGAAATACTGAAAGGCAAAATGCTCTTCGAAACCGGTAACGATGGGGAGCCTACACACCGAAGAATTGAAGTAATGGAAAGCCGTGCTTCCATTCAATTTCATTTCATGCGAAGCGATGATAATACCAACTATTTTCCAACCTTGTTTTATGAAGGAAAGAAACTAGAGCTGCCGAATCCAACAGCATATTTGATTTGCAAGGAACCCGCCTGGATGGTGATGAACGGAAAGTTGTATGGTTTTGAAAAGCACGTTGACGGCAAAAAACTTCTACCGTTCCTGAGCAAGAAATTTGTGGTGATTCCAAAAAACCTGGAAGAAACCTACTACAACAGATTTGTAGCTCCTTTAATTGCCTCGTTTGATGATATTGATGCGAAAGGCTTCGATATCATAAAGACAGAATACGATCCTCGACCTGTACTCACCATATCTGAGTTGCCATCCGTTCAAAACAACGGAACCCTATTCGATTCTAAATCTGGAGAAGATAAAAGTGATGAATCGGGAAAGATTGTGTTTGACCTTTCTTTTAAATACGGCAAACACAAATTTCAAGGAAGAAACCGCGTACCTGTAAGTGTAACGGTTGAAAAGCATGATAACGATTATGTCTTTCACCGCGTACAACGCAAAGCAGAGATGGAAAAAAACTTTTTAGGGACACTTCAAAAGCTTGGCCTTCCCATGAAGGATTTCAATGTGGCGATTGCAAAGTCGGAAGCTTTTTCATGGTTAAATGAAAACCGGGTTAATTTATTAAACCTTGGCTTCGAGGTCAGTCAGCCGCAGAGCAACGATAAAAAATATTTTGTAGGCAAAGCGGTTATTGAAGTTGAAGTAAAGGAAAACATTGACTGGTTTGATATTCACGCACGCATTCGTTTTGGTGAATTTGAAATTCCATTTAAGGAATTGCGAAAGCTTATACTGAAGAAGAAGGTAGAGTTTAAGTTACCAAATGGTGAAATCGCCATCATTCCCGAAGCCTGGTTAACCCGTTATGCCGATTTATTTTCTTTGAGTGAAACCGAGGGAGACAAAGAAAAGCCAGTGTTGCGCAAACATCATCTTAACCTGGTAAAGGAACTGGAGGATGGAAACCTGGCGAAAGTGCACATCAGCGAAAAACTCAGGTCACTGGGTTCATTCAGCGGCATTAAAAATTATGCTTTGCCTGAGGGCTTTGTTGGCGAACTTCGCCCCTATCAGAAAGCCGGGTATAATTGGCTTCGCTTCCTGAATGAGTTCCGCTTGGGCGGATGCCTGGCGGACGACATGGGTTTGGGTAAGACGGTTCAAACCCTGGCGATGCTTCAGGCAGAGAAAGATGCAGGACGAGGAACTTCCTTATTGATTATGCCAACATCGCTGATCTACAATTGGGAAATGGAAGCTTCACGATTTACACCTGAACTAAAGGTGTTGAACTACACCGGAACGTTGCGCAACAAGGATATTAAGCGATTTGAAAAGTATGATGTTGTCTTAACATCCTATGGCATAACGCGATTAGATGTTGAACTGCTGAAAAACTTTTACTTCAACTATGTCATTCTGGATGAGTCGCAGGTTATTAAGAATCCTTCATCCATTATTGCCAAAGCCGTTCGTGAATTGAAGTCCCGTTACAAACTGGTGCTGACGGGTACGCCATTGGAGAACACAACTATGGACTTATGGTCGCAAATCAGTTTTATCAATCCAGGGTTGTTAGGCTCTCAAACGTATTTCCGGCAGGAGTACCAGGTACCCATTGAAAAGAAAGGGGACGAAGCAAAATCCAAAAAATTAAATTCGATTATTAAGCCTTTTGTGTTGCGCAGGCATAAATCGCAAGTGGCTACCGAACTTCCGGAAAAGGTTGAAAACATTCAATACTCGGTAATGACAACCGAGCAGGAGAAACGTTACGAGGAAGTAAAGTCGTACTATCGCGGAAAAATTCTGGACTTGATAGACAAGGAAGGAATGGGCAACAGCCGGTTTATGATTTTGGAAGGCTTAACTAAACTCAGGCAGTTGGCGAATCATCCTAAGATGATTGAGCCATCGTATGCGGGCGATTCGGGCAAACTGGAAGACATTACTCATATGTTGGAAAATGCCATTGCGGAAGGGCACAAGGTTTTGGTTTTTAGTCAGTTTGTGAAGCACCTCACTTTAGTTCGTCAATACCTTAAATCGCACAAAATTGATTTTGCCTACCTGGATGGTTCAAGCATTGATCGCAAGGAACAGGTAGACCGTTTTAATAAAGACCCGAATGTGAAGGCCTTTTTGATTTCCATTAAAGCCGGTGGATTGGGATTGAACCTGACGGAAGCGGATTATGTGTTTATTCTTGATCCGTGGTGGAACCCTGCTGTGGAAGCTCAGGCCGTTGATCGCGCGCACCGCATTGGACAGAAGAAAAAAGTGTTTACCTACAAGTTTATTACACGCAATAGCGTAGAAGAAAAAATACTAATGCTTCAGCAAAAAAAGCTAAAACTTACCCGCGATCTCATTACTACCGAAGAAAGCATTATGAAGCAGCTTACCCGCGAGGATATTGAGCAAATGTTGGCTTAAGGTTTAGCTTGTTTTAGGTGTCGTTTTTTCCACCGGTTATGTGACCATAACCATCCGGCAGGATCTTTTTGTATCACCTCTTCAACAATTTTTGCATAATTCTTAACAACATCTTCCGAATCAGGCGCATACGGGGGTTCGGCAACTTTTACTAATGTGCAGGTGTAGTATCCACGTTTTACTTTATTCACCGATCCGTAAAGTACGGGGTATTGCGTAAGGCTGGCCATTTGCTGACTTCCATAAAAAAATACCGTTGCCTGGTTAAGAAAGGTGGTCTCGTATTTTCTGTTTTGCTTTCTGCCAGGATATTGGTCGGCAACAATAGCAATTCCGCGTAAAATGCTTTTTCGTTTAACCAATTCACGAGCGACATCATTTCGTTTGATGGCATGCCCACCAAAACGTGTGCGACAGGTTTGCATCAGGGTATCAACAAATCTGGAATTGAGAGGTTGGTAGACAAAATCAATGGGAATATTTAGCCACAGATTTCCGGAAACGAGTAACCACTCCCAGTTAAACTGATGCGAGGAAAGCAATATGATAGATTGATTGTTTTGTCTGTAATTGTCAACCATTTCTGGATTTGTATACTTCATTCGAGCTCTCAATTCCGCCTTGGAAATAGTGAGTAGCTTTAGGGTTTCAACGGCATAGTCACAGAGATTCAAATAAAACGCGCGTTCAATTTTTTTTAATTCAGGCTTTGAAAGGTGCGGAAATGAGTTTTTAAGATTTCTCCTAACCAACCCTCTTCGGTATCGTACTACATAGTAACTCAACAAAAACAACAGGTCGGCCATCCGGTAGAGGACGGTGAATGGCAGATGCGAGATGAGTTTGAGAAATAACATGTTCGCTATTAAACGGTCAACAAGTTAAATAAGTATTACTATTTTTGATGATTAAACGAGCGAAAAGGCTAACCAGTTCGCTCATGCGTATGAAGGATAAAGTTGTTATCATCACCGGAGGAACTTCCGGTATTGGAAAAGCACTGGCTTTTGAATTTGGTCGGCATGGCTCATGGGTTGTGATTACGGGAAGAAATGCCAACGACCTGAAAGCAACAGCAGAAGAACTGCAGGCTGCAGGAATTAAGGCGTTAGGAATACATGCGGATGTTAGCCTGGAAGATGATAATAAAAGAATGGCAGAAGAAACAATTCGTCATTTTGGGCGAATCGATGTGTTGGTAAATAATGCCGGTATCTCAATGCGAGCAGCCTTTGAAGATGTTCGAATTGAGGTGATTAAAAAAGTAATGGATATAAACTTTTATGGAGCATTGTATGCCACCCATTATTGCTTGCCCGAAATTGTAAAAAATAAAGGGTCTATTGTAGGCATCTCGTCAATTGCCGGATACCGTGGATTGCCGGGAAGAACCGGTTATTCCGCTTCGAAATTTGCACTGAATGGTTTTCTGGAGGTGCTTCGGACTGAGTATTTGAAAAAGGGAGTTCATGTATTGACCGCGTGTCCCGGCTTCACTTCTACGAATATCAGAATGCGGGCATTGCTAGCTGATGGACGCGAGCAAAAGGAATCTCCCCGCGAAGAAAGTAAAGAGATGACACCGGAAGAATGCGCCCGCCACATTTATCGGGCTACGGTAAAACGAAAGCAAATTATTATATTGACTTTGGAGGGAAAGCTGGCCGTGTTCTTTAACAAGTGGTGGCCATGGCTTGCAGACAGACTTGTATTTAATGCCATGGCACGCGAGGCCAATGCACCGATTAAATAGTTATGCTATGAAAAAAAATTTGCTTGCGATATCAATCGTTTTTGGTATAGAAATGGTATGTGCTCAAAATGTTTCAGACTTACCCGCCAATAGTTTTCCTTTTAATCTTTCAGGAAATACTATTCAGACATTCGACAATCGTTACGAGGGAATTCAAGGGCACCATACATTTTTTCAAGATTTCTCTCCAGGACTGGTTGAGTTAAAGAATAAAGAAATTTACCAGAATGTATTAATTAATTATGATGCGGTTCTGGACAATCTGATTGCCAAAAGTGAAAAAATCTCATCAAACATGGTAGTAAGGAAAGACCTTGTGCAAAGATTTGTTTTGTACGAGGGTTCCCAGGAATTTAGATTTATTAAATATTCAATTAATGGACTTCCTGTTTTCTTATTGGAATTAGTTGAAGGGGAAGTTGCCTTTTATTGTAAAGTAACTAAATCAATTAAGCGTGCGGAGCTAGGAGGCGCATACAACACCTCCCAAAACCGCTATGATGAGTTTAAATCGTCATATGTGTACTACGTTAAGGATTTGAAAGGGCTGAGAGAGATTCCACAAACCAAAAAGGGTGTCATTCGATCTTTTCCAAATCTGGAAACCAAACTCAGCACTTTTTTTAAGAACAACAAAATCGATTTCAATGACTATTCCGAAGTGCGATCCTTATTTAAATATATTTCAGAGAATCTTTAGGTTTTTGTAAGGAAAACAAGCTTTGTGTTGTCGGCTTTGTTTATAGCCTTGTAGAAATCCAACATTTCATTGTATGACTCGGGAGGAAAGGCGCCTTTAAAGAATTTTGTCTTTCGGACATACATGACCTTACCTTGGTCTACAATCACTGAAGCTTCATATTCTCCAAAACGAGAGCTAATCTTTATAGGGTCTGGAGTAAATTCAGGATAGATACCTTCAGGTAAGTGATAGCGTATGGTATCGATATCTGTATAACCCATTCTTTGATGGACCATCGTTTTTCGATTATCAATCATTTCCGGAACAAAGGTAGACCGATTCAATAAGTTTGGTGTAATGAACAATCGTTTTCCACTAACTACGGAAAATCTTCTTAGGTTCAGATTCATCGTAACAATGGCTGATGGTATTTTATCTTTGATATTGGATATTGAAAATGATGTAAGATCAAAGCTTGGGATTGTGGTAGTCTTTAAAATCCATTTTTTTTGATCCTCTTGTGAACTTGCTAAGTAAAAATTAAGATCTTGATGTTCATATTTAAGTCCAGAGTAAGTAGTAGTAACACTAGACTTTGCATCTCCATTAGCTTCAACATAAACGTCACCTGTGCGGACTTGATAATTTGTTTCATGTGTGTAACTAGGTGTATTCGCCCACACCCCACCCGATTCCGTATGCAAGAGAGCCTTACGGTTTCCGGTAAAGTGTCCAAGATATCCAAATGGAGAGCTTTGATTTGTGCACTCTAGCCATAACGTGTCGGATTGAAGGGGTACTGCAACAATTATATGGTTACTTTGATGGCTTGGAAAGTCAAGAATCAAATCATCCCTAAAATCTCCAGCCTTAATGGAAGAATAGTAGCCTTTTATTCCAACGATATTAAGCAATGAAATCATGTAGTTTGACAATGCTTTGCAATCACCGTATCCAAGCTTGTCCACTAATGATGCTTCGAATGGCTGCAGACCTCCAATACCAAGAGCTATGTTTACGTATCTTGTTTTGTTTTGGAGATATTCGTAGAGTACCTTAACTTTTTCTTCAGAAGTAGGTAAGCCATCAGTTAATTTTCTTACTGTTTGTTGGGTTTCTAAAGGAAGGACATCACGTCCTTTAAGAAGCTTATTTTTCCAGAGACCAAAACTCTCCCAAGTACTCATATCTCCAACATACCCTTCATATTCAAATGTACTAGGGGCTGCCATAATTCTGGAGACCTGTTCGTGAACAAATGGTCCGTATGGCTCAACCTTAATTGGATGGATGTTTGTGAACGTCCAGGTTAATGATTCGGTACCATCACTATTTTTATCATGCTGAGGGGGAGAATCAATATTTATGAGTTTATATCTCGGAACAAGGTCAGGAGGAAAAACCAATTTGTAGGAGAAATTTTCAACGGAGACCTTTTCATCGGAAACGAGAGCAGAACTTGGTATTCCATATAGAAAACGATACTCAATCTCATATTCAAATTCTACAGTATATGGATACACACTATTGGTCAAGTCTGCTGATTTATACCGGTTGTCGCTAAACAGACTGTAGCCGTCATACGCACTACGGTCTTCAATTTCACTTGATTTTAGCTTACGAATAAGTCCACCGTTTGAGTCATATATATTTCCTTTGAAAGAAGTTATTTTAGTTAATTTATCATATCCAACTGAGGGTTGGGCATATGCTTTACCATTTCCATTGAGTATTGTAGCTACCATTCGAACGGTATGTGTTGCTTGCGATTTCGATTGGATACGAAAGGTCATATGATCCTCACGAACAACCACATCAACATTTTTCATGAGTTCTTCTGGTATTTGGTTTATAGCGTACTTCTTTTGCCCAGAGACACTGATGCTAATAAGATAAACAAAAAATAACTGGATAAGGATTTTCACGGCACTACTTTTTCTTTAGGACGATCTGTTCTGCTTGTTTGGCTACTACGATGTTGAAAAATTCTCTGAGATTAGGATACTCCTCTTGGTTAAATATTCCTTTATTAATACTCAACATACTGGTAATATTCAAGGTGTTTCCAACTACCTGAGTGTTGTAAATGAATCGTCCTACATTTCCCGGAAGAGCAACTACCTTGCTTTGAGGAATTTCATCAAATTCATAATTATCAGGTATGTTTAATTTTAGCATATATACTTTATCGTATGGACTACCAAAGTCGACAGGGTATTCTCTTTTTTCAAGCTTAAATGGATTAGTTTCTTCAGCTAAGTGCATTATAGGAGAAAGATAAACTGTTCCAGGTGCTCCCTCAATTGCTTCAACGAGGAACTCATGATTTTCTTGGAAATTCTCTTTGATTTCCTTGGCATTTTTAAATTCAGACTTAGTAATTGAGAGCGTTTTTGCCAGAGCGAAGTTTTTCAGGTATTCCTCTTCTCCTTTTGTTAAGTAGGATGCGCGGGCCTTTCTTGCAGCATAACCATCACTAATAATTTTTAAATTACCAGTAAACTTTCCCTCAGCACTAAGCGTCAACTCGGTCGTTGCTGTTGATTTTGATTTTGGCGCATTCAGTGATATCCATCCTGGATTATCCTTGGAAATAATATACCCCCTTCCATTTAAGCAACGTTCAGGCAGCACGCCCATGGGTAATAATCTATCCGTGGCATCTAATAATATGGATTTCTCACCAAGCGTTACCAAAGCAATCACGTAGTTAAATTGAGAGGAAATGGCATAGTTTTCATGAATAAATCCATGATTTCTTGTGCTTAGAATTACCGGATTAGCATTAATTCCTATTTTTTTTAGCATGGATACCAACATCAAGTTAATGTGCGAAGAACTACCTTTCTTTTTATCGAGAGCGGCCCTGAAATTGTCATCGGTAAGAAATTTCCTGTACGTACCATCCCATTCAATGTTAGTGAGTACAAAATTGAAAACATCCTCAACCTTTTCTTGGGGTGTATTGGCATTTGCAGTAACCTCTTCAGCTATCTTTTTTAAAAACCCAGATCCATTGACAGCGTTACCGAAATAATCATTTTCTAGAAATGTTTTGTTTAGGTCGGCCCAGGTGCCCATTACCTGTTGAATAGGCTGGTTAGGAAATTTGGTGTAGGCAAGTTCAAAATTAATTTTTGATATATAGTCTAGATAAGTTGTCATAAAGGGTTCACTTCTGAATGCCGGAACGTCTTTAGCGACCCATCTGCTATTCAGTTCTTGATAGTTAATATTATTTGATGAAAAGCTGGTTCGTGTAACATATCCGTCTGATCTTTCTTTTGAAGTTATTGAAATTGTTTTGGGAAGAGTTTTTGATTCATTGATTTGCAATGAGATATAACCTTGCATGAATTTTTCATAATTATAATACTCCGGAACCGCTGCCCTGTATTCACTCCAAAGAACTGGTATTGTTGCTTGAAAATCCCAGTCACGAAAATAATGAGTGAAGTCGGAGATTATTTTATATGTAACCTCAACTACTGACCCTTCCCGTATATTGGGCGCGGTAAATTTTATAAGATCGGTATTTTGATCATACTTCTCTTCAAAGACTCCATCAGATTTGATTTTTGTTTCTGAAATTTTCCCATTATCAAGATTATAGGTTACAACTTTTAAGCCGGACAATCTTTCTTTTGAGGAGCCGCTATGGTATATTGGAACTTCAAAATTCGCATGTTCATAACCATCTTTAGTAAAAATTTTTATTCGAGTTAGTCGGTCAAAATGTAATTGAAATCCATTGGTTTGATTGTATTCAATTGATGAACTGCCATAATCAGCCAGAACAATTGCCGCGGCAGAAGTATCTTGATTATAAGTGCTCATTTTTACTTCTTCTAATGAGACATCACCAAATTTGATGGGTGCTTTTTGACAAAACGCAAAGAGAACACAGTTGCAGAATGCAACTGCTAAAACAAACTTTTTCATTGGGACAGTAGGTTTAAGTTTATGCTTTAAATTTCAACAAAAAAACTTAAAAATGGAATCCCTACAAACCCCATGTGACTTTTCCTGTATTTTTAGCGAAATAATTTTTGCTGGTGGCTAAGTCAAAAACTCTTTTTTTCTGTCAGAATTGCGGGCATGAATCGCCCAAATGGATGGGGAAGTGCCCTTCATGCAACCAATGGAATACATTTGCTGAGGAGGTTGTAAAAAAAGAATCGGCAAATCGGCCGGGTTGGCACCAGGATGACGAGAAACGCAGAGCCAACAAACCGCGCACCATACAGGAAATCGAGTCGGGTAAAGAAATCCGTATTGCTACGTCCGATCAAGAACTAAACCGTGTATTAGGAGGAGGCATAGTGCCGGGTTCATTAATTCTTATTGGCGGTGAACCAGGTATTGGCAAGTCAACCTTAATGTTGCAGTTGGCGCTGTCCTTAAAGCACTTAAAAGTGTTGTATGTATCGGGTGAAGAAAGTGAGCAGCAAATCAAAATGCGGGCCGATCGGTTGTCTGCATTAAAGAACGATGCCTGCTATATTTTCACGGAGACAAACACACAAAACATTTTTCAAGGCATTAAGCAACTTCAACCTGAGTTGGTGATCATCGACTCCATTCAAACCCTTTTTTCAGATGTACTTGACTCAACTGCAGGTAGCATCGGACAGGTACGGCAATGTGCTGGTGAGCTCATGAAGTTTGCGAAAGAAACAGACACACCTGTTTTTCTGGTTGGCCACATCACCAAAGACGGCATGTTGGCCGGACCGAAAGTGCTGGAACATATGGTGGATACCGTGCTTCAGTTTGAAGGTGATCGTCATCTGGCCTATCGCATTTTACGTACAACCAAAAACCGGTTTGGCTCCACATCTGAAATTGGCATTTACGAAATGCTGGGCAACGGCTTACGCGAAGTTTCCAATCCCTCAGAGATTTTAATCTCGCAAAAGGACGGCCCATTGAGCGGTGCAACCATTGGCGCTACCATTGAAGGCAATCGCCCCTTATTGATCGAGATTCAATCGCTGGTCAGTCCCGCTTCATATGGGACGCCTCAGCGAACACCAACTGGGTTTGATCAAAAGCGATTAAACATGTTGCTGGCTGTGCTGGAAAAGCGATGCGGATTTAAAATGGGTGTACACGATGTATTTGTGAACATGGCAGGAGGCATTCGTGTGGAAGACCCAGCCATTGACTTGGCCGTGTGCGTTTCGGTTATTTCTTCGTTGGAGGAACTACCGGTTTCAGAAAAAATCTGTTTTGCCGCAGAGGTTGGTTTAGGAGGTGAACTTCGTGCGGTGAACCGGATCGATCAACGCATTTCAGAAGCGGAGAAACTTGGGTTTACCGAAATTTACATTTCCCGGTTTGGCCAGAAGTCGGTTGATTTGAAGAAGGCAAAAATTGCAGTGAAGTCTTTTGGAAAGTTAACAGAGGTTTTTCAGGATCTGTTTGGTTAATACACGCGCGGAGGACCATCTTTACACACAATTTATTTTATGGAAACATTCTTTACCGAAACACTGGGCCTGCCTGAGAATTTGTTTGCGTACGTTATTCTTCCGTTGCTCATCTTTTTGGCTCGGATCATGGATGTTTCCATCAACACCATCCGGATTATTTATGTATTAGGAGGAAGAAGAGTCACAGCAACACTACTTGGATTTTTTGAATCGTTTATCTGGCTGATGGCCATACGGCAGATCTTCGAGCACCTGGATAACTGGGTGTGCTACGTTGCTTACCCGGGCGGGTTTGCTATGGGTATTTTGGTTGGGATGATGATTGAAGAACGCATTGCCTACGGCAAGGTGATTGTGCGGATCATCACGCGCAAAGATGTAAGTGAGTTGATTACATTTTTGAACGGTCAACAGTTCCGGTATACACGAGTCGATTCGGAAGGCTTTGATGGTCCCGAGAGCCTGGTGTTTACCGTATTGCCTCGCGAGGACCTGGAGGAGTTGCTCACCAAAATGAAAAGCATATTGCCCACGGCATTTTATACCGTAGAAAAAGTTAACCGTGCAGCCGAAAGTGGTGCAGTGGTACAGGAAAGCACGCGATGGAGTATTGCCAGTTGGCTGAAGGATAGGAGAAGGGTTTAGTTGTTGCCCTGAAGGCCACCTGTGTGTAAAAAAAGAACAGTGGATCCCTTTTTGAAATTTCCTGATGCAATTAAACTACGCAATCCATAAAACGCTTTAGCCGTGTAAATTTTGTCGAGCGGAAGATTTTGGTGCATACCCGTAAAAGCAATGAACTGATTTAATTCCATGGTGGTTTTACCGTAACCGCCAAAATGAAAGTCTTCGTTGATGCTCCAATTTGAAAAGTCAGTTCCAATCAAATTTTCAACATCAGCCTTCAAAAACCCTCCACCCTTAAGTATCGAAAACCCAAGTATCGTTTTGTTAGCGGGCATGCCCTTCACCAACCCCGCCAACGTCCCGCCTGTTCCTACGGCACAACACAAGTAATCAAACCCATCTCCCAGTGTTTGTGCGAATTCCTCAACTCCTTGCACAGCCAATGCATTGGTGCCCCCTTCAGGAATTAAGTAAAAGTCACCAAACTCATCGTGGAGTTTTTTAATAAACTCCGGGCTTGTTTTCTGCTTGTACGCTTCACGCGATATATACTTCAGTTTCATTCCACGACTTTTTGCAAAGCTTAATGTTGGATTAAGCGGAAGCATTTCTTCACCACGAATGATACCAATGCTTTCAAAGCCCAACTCATGTGCTGCAGCAGCGGTAGAAAAAATGTGGTTCGAATAGGCGCCACCAAAGGTGAGCAATGTTTTATGCCCCAGCTTTTTTGCTTCCTCCAGATTATACTTCAGCTTCCACCACTTGTTTCCCGAAACGTAGGGATGATTGAGGTCCTCTCGCTTAACCAAAACACGCACACCTGCTTTGTCAAATATTGGATCATAGATTTCCTGTATCGGGGTTTGCGTATAGCTAAGCATTATCTTACGAGTTGTAAGCTGTGGTTTTTCTGACAGCTTCTGTCGTGCAAGTTAAAAATGTTTTTAAAGCATTTGTGGCAGTCCTACCTTGAGGAATTGTTTTCTATGGATGAATATATAAAAGGGCGGGGATCACAGCTAAAAACACAAAATCGGTTTTTAAAGGCCAGCTATGTTACCGAACATGTTGAAGGACTTGATGAACCGTTAATGAAAGCCCCAACCACACAAATTTTTTACGAGCAGGCTAAGAAAATTGTAAACAAAGTAACCAGTCCTGATCTAGGTATGATGTATTCCCTTAACCCATACCAGGGTTGTGAACACGGATGCATCTATTGTTATGCGCGCAACACACACGAATACTACGGCTTCAGTGCTGGTCTCGATTTTGAAAGTAAAATCATGGTGAAGAAAAATGCTGCACAATTGTTGGAGAAGTTTATACTTCATCCGGATTGGCAACCTGTTCCTATTGCTGTTTCCGGAAATACGGATTGTTATCAGCCATTGGAGGGAAAATTTGAAATCACCAGAGGACTACTGAAGATTTTTGCTCAGTATCGACATCCGTTAGGTATGATTACCAAAAACAGTTTGATTTTACGTGATCTTGACTTGCTCACGGATCTTGCGCAGGATAACCTTGTTCATGTGTACATATCCCTGACAACATTAGACGAAGATTTAAGGAGGATGATGGAGCCACGTACAGCAAGTGCAACCAAACGACTTAAAACCATAGAAGCATTGGCGAATGCCGGAGTACCCGTTGGGGTAATGACGGCTCCGATAATTCCGGGATTGAATCATCATGAAATTCCCGCGTTGCTTAAAGCTGCTGCCGATCATGGTGCGCAGGCCGCAGGGATGACCATCGTTCGGCTTAACGGATCCATTGGGCAACTTTTTGAAGACTGGTTGCGAAAAAATTTTCCAGATCGTTTTGATAAGGTGTGGAATCAAATTTCCGCCATGCATGGCGGTCAGGTTAATGATTCACAATTCGGCAGAAGAATGACAGGTGAAGGAAATTTTGCCGAAACGATTCATCAATTGTTCAAAGCATCAAAAAAGAAACACCTCGCAGGAAGACACATGCTACCTTATGATCTTTCAAAATTCAGAAGAGGCGGAAACCTGAGTTTGTTTTGAAAATCTAACCCGCCTTTTTTCTTAGATACTTCATCTTTGGTTCACTAAACTCCAAGAGCGACAGATCCGAGTTCTTTTGACTGTGATTGTTATAGGTAGGCCATGATGGATTATAGTTCTCAGCTTGATTTCCAAATGCTGTCCATCTTCTTCGTGTTCCTCTTGCAAAAAGTTCCAAATAAGGACCAGGGCTACAATTTTCGATTATCTCATATAAGGCATCAGGCTTCCTAGAATGTTCTTGCTTTTGAGTTTTTATAATATTCACTTGTGTGCGTCCAGGCTTTAAAGTTCGTAATCTCCCCCTAGTACCAAAAAGAACGATTTCTGTGGTATTTCTAAAGTAAAATCCTACACCTCGTCCGTCAGGCCCTCCATCTTTTCTAATTTTGTGCCAAATAATATTTGTTTTGTATTTGAATCCCCAAGCTTTCATAACCTCAAGTCCCTCTTGTAACAGAGCATTTGGAACCCATAGATACAGATGAGAATTTTCAGCAGCAGCAAGGGATACTGGGATTTCTTTTATCTCCTCAAGTGAGAGTGTATCATATCGATTTAGTCTTTTATGTTCTGGGGCCATCTTTCCTGTTCTATTACTGAATCTCCATGGCGGATCAGCTAAGATTGCCCCAAACCCCTTACTAGGAATGGAATCCAAAAATTCTTGGGCTACATTTGAACTGGGTTTAACAATTTTCATCATATACATTTCTGGTTATTCCAAATACAAGTATAGGGCATCCTGATCCACCTCCACCCTGTATTCTTGGTAGTAATTTTGACATATGTGTGGTAGAAGCTCCGTAGGAGGACCCTCTTCCAAGCTGATTAAAAATATCTTGTAAGTGATCTGATCTTGTAATAATGACACCCACACTTATAGCCCGAAGATCAAATAGTAGCCTAAAATTATTTAGATCACGATCAAAGAAAGGATCTTTATTGTTCCATTCAATTTCTAAAGCAATTTTATTCTTGTAACAGTCAACTTTATGTGTAGGAGACTCAATTATTAAATCATCGACCCTAAATGAAGTTGCGAATTCCTTTTCAACCCAATCACGATCGTAAAGGAATTGATCTATTGATTCAGCCACTCTGGATTTTCTTCCACCACCTTCTGCGATCCAACTCCTACAAAGTCGGAACTCTCTAAGTAGTGTAATAATATCGCTCCATTCTTCTGGAAAATCTTGATTAAGTATCGCACATGCATGTTTCCACTCATGTACCTCGTATCTTTCTCTTATATCTTCGGGTAATAAATTCAAACTCATTTGAATTTTTTATTTTATACAATATTAGCCAATTCATATGTCAATTTCTGTCAGACCCTTTAAAAGATCATCAAACTTTTCCCGTTCCCGTATCAGCTTCGCCTCATTATTAATCACCAACACTTCCGCAGGCCGCAAACGCGAGTTGTAGTTGGAGGCCATCGAAAAGCCGTAGGCTCCCGCATTTTTGATTGCCAGGATATCGCCTTCACGAACTTCGTTTAATTTTCTGTCGGCACCAATGGTGTCGGTTTCGCAAATGTAACCCACTACAGTATACACGTTTTGTTCGCCTGTCGGGTTGGAGAGGTTCAGGATGTGGTGGTAGGCGTCATACATCATCGGGCGCAAGAGGTGATTCAGCCCGGTATTAACGCCAACAAACGTGGTGGAAGGTGTTGATTTTATCAAGGTTGTTTTGGCTAACAAATGTCCCGATTCACTTACTATGAATTTGCCGGGCTCAAACCAAAGTTCCAGTTTACGACCATACTGTTCGCAAAAGGCACGAAACGATTCGGTTAGTTTCAAACCAAGGTCAAATACATTCGTAACGCGGTCGCCTTCCTTATACGAAACTTTAAAACCGCTACCGAAATCAATAAACTTTAGGTCAGGAAAATCTTTGGCCACACTGAAAAAGATATCAGCCATTTTCAGAAATACATCGGTTTCGGTTATATCTGAACCTGTGTGGATATGCAAACCCTGAATCTGAATGTTGTATTGATTCACCACTTCCATTACCTGCTGAAGCTGGTACACCGAAATGCCAAACTTCGAATCGCTGTGCCCGGTTGAGATTTTGATGTTCCCTCCTGCCATGATGTGCGGATTTAACCGGATGGAGCAAGGGTATGAGCTTCTGAACTGTACACCAAATTTTTTCAAAAAAGGAATGTTATCAATGTTCACCACCAAGCCCAGTTTAACGGCTTCTTCAATTTCACTGAAGTCGGCACAATTGGGTGAAAACATAATTTCAGAGGGCTCAAATCCCGCTTTCAACGCCAGGTGTGCTTCCTGAATAGACACTACATCAGCCCCGGAACCATTTTTTTTCAGTAATCGGAGAATAGATAAGTTGGATAAGGCTTTAACGGCATATTTAATCCTGACATCCGCATCCGCGAAAGCGGTTTTCAATGTTTTAAGTTGGTGCACGATTTTATCGGCATCATACACATAAACCGGTGTACCAAACTGCTCGGTAATATCAAGTGCTTTTATGTTCTGAATAAAGTATGAACCTTCTCTGAGTTCCATGTTTCGTGGTCATTAAAACTCAAATATACTCCCCTATTCCGGTTCATGGATTTGGATTGCTTATTTTTGAGGAATGAAATTATTCTACCGCGAATACGGACAAGGCCAGCCGATGATTATCCTTCATGGGTTGATGGGTTCATCGGATAACTGGCTGCCCCAGGCAAAGATGTTGGGTGAACACTATCATGTTTGGGTGGTCGATCAGCGTAATCATGGCCAATCACCGCACAGCACCGAGTTTAATTACAATGTTCTCAGCAACGATATTCTTGATTTCATTCAGGAACACGGAATCGAAAAGCCTGTAATCATCGGCCACTCTATGGGTGGAAAAGCTGCCATGAATTTTGCTTTGGCTCATCCAGATAAACTAGAGAAACTTATCATTGTTGACATTGCACCAAAGGCGTATGATGTCCGGCACGATCATATTGTTGAAGGGTTGAAAACCGTACCGATCGATTCAGTTCAATCACGGCAGGAAGCAAACGATGCGTTAGCTCCGCATATTTCAAGTGAGGCCGTACGACAGTTTTTATTGAAGAACCTGATGCGCAAACCCGAAGGCGGTTTTGGCTGGCGAATCAACTTGCCGGTAATTGATCAAAGCCTGGAAATGATTAGCGGTGGTTTGGTGAATGATGGCGTATTTGAAAAGAAGACCTTGTTTATCCGGGGCAGTAAGTCCGATTATATTTTGGATGACGATCGGAAAGCAATGAAGAAAATATTTCCCAATTCAACACTGGTAACCATGGAAACCGGGCATTGGGTACAAGCCGAGAAGCCGGAAGAATTTGTTCAGGTTGTTTTATCTTTTTTGAATGCCGGGTAAAGGAACACTTTATTTAATCCCCACCACCATTGCGGATGAAACGGCCGGCCAGGTAATACCGGCACACGTTACCGATAACATCCGGCACATCCGGCATTTTCTGGCAGAAGATATTCGTACTGCCCGCAGGTACCTGAGCAGCCTGAAAATTTTTCCCTCGATTGAAGACCTTCAGTTTTCAGTGCTCGATAAACATACAAGTGAGACTGAGCTTGCTGAGATACTTTCACCGATTAATAACGGTAATGATGTGGGGGTGCTCTCTGAATCGGGTTGTCCTGGCGTTGCAGACCCTGGCGCCATGGCAGTTGCGTATGCGCATCAATATGGCATTCGTGTAGTGCCATTGGTGGGGCCTTCTTCTCTTTTGCTTGCATTAATGGCTTCGGGATTAAACGGACAACAGTTTGCCTTTCACGGGTATCTTCCTGTCGATACAGTGGAATGTCGTAAAGCCTTAAAAGCATTAGAGCTGGAATCGCGACAAAAAAACCAAACACAGGTTTTTATTGAAACGCCCTATCGAAATAATGCTGTTTTTTCAAACCTATTGAAATCGTTACATGATGAAACACGACTTTGTGTGGCCATAGATGTAACGGGAAAGGAAGAGTCGATTCAAACCATGCCGGTTAAACTTTGGAAAAAGGTCTCAAAATCATGGCCTAAACTGCCTGCTGTGTTTCTGTTTCTGGCCTGAAAATACCGTTTTTGGTTTTACCCGCATTCGGCTAAATTTGCCGACTTAAATCATGAACTAAATCCCTAATCAAAGAAAAATATGCCGTATCTATTCACCTCAGAGTCTGTTTCTGAGGGCCACCCCGACAAAGTAGCTGACCAGATTTCTGATGCACTTATTGATTACTTTTTAGCATATGATGCCAACTCGAAAGTTGCCTGCGAAACGTTGGTGACTACAGGTCAGGTGGTACTCGCTGGAGAGGTGAAATCGGAGGCTTACCTGGATGTTCAGGACATTGCCCGTGAAGTTATTCGCAAGATCGGCTACACCAAAAGCGAGTACATGTTCGAAGCAAATTCATGCGGTATTCTTTCTGCTATTCACGAACAATCACCGGATATTAACCAAGGTGTTGAACGCAAAAAGAAAGAAGAACAAGGTGCCGGTGATCAAGGTATGATGTTTGGTTACGCAACCAACGAAACGGACAATTACATGCCGCTTCCGTTGGAGATTGCACATTCTCTATTACGTGAACTGGCGGCTATCCGCAGAGAAGGAAAGCAAATGACTTACCTCCGTCCCGATTCAAAATCGCAGGTAACGATTGAATACGATGATAACAACCAGCCGGTACGCATTGATGCCATTGTGGTTTCTACCCAGCACGATGATTTCGATAAGGATGGCCCGATGTTGAAAAAAATCAAGGAAGATGTAATCAACATTTTGGTACCACGCGTCATGAAGAAATTACCGAAGCGTGTGCACAAACTCTTCAATAGCGATATTAAATACTTCATTAACCCTACGGGTAAGTTTGTAATTGGCGGCCCGCATGGCGACACGGGCTTAACCGGAAGAAAAATTATTGTAGACACTTACGGAGGCAAAGGCGCACACGGTGGAGGCGCATTCTCCGGAAAAGATCCTTCGAAAGTGGATCGTTCAGCTGCCTACGCTACCCGCCACATTGCCAAGAACCTGGTGGCTGCCGGTGTGTGCGATGAGGTATTGGTGCAGGTTGCCTATGCCATTGGTGTTGCTAAACCGGTTGGATTGTATGTAAATACATACGGCACCAGCAAGGTGAATGTAAGTGACGGAGAAATTGCAAAACGCGTGGAGAAGATTTTTGATATGCGTCCATATTTTATTGAGCAGCGTTTTAAGTTACGCACGCCCATTTATGCTGAGACGGCAGCATACGGACACATGGGCCGGGAAACTAAAGCGGTGGAGAAAGTTTTCAACAAAGGAAGAAAAACGGAGAAGCGTGTGAAGGTTGAATTGTTTCCATGGGAAAAACTGGATTATGTAGCGCAGGTAAAGAAGGCTTTTAAATTAGCCTAATTCCTATAACACTTCTAAGAATGAAATCGCCCCTCGGTATAACCAAGGGGCGATTTTTTTGAATCTAATAAAAGAATTACGCTCTTCCGTTGTTCACTTTAGTTTTAAACTTCTTCAATTGATTTTTCAGTGCTTCCGTAGCCTGATCCGTAGCGGCTTCAAATGAGCGCGCCTTTTCTGTGGCAAAAAGTTGGTTACCCGGCACATTAAGTTTGATTTCTACAGTTTTGTTTTCAACACCTTCGTTGTTCAGCCTGAGGAAAACCTCACCATCCACCATTCGGTCAAAGAATGTTTCCAGCTTGTCAACTTTCTTTTGAATAAAATCAACAAGCTTGCGGTCGGCATCAAAGTGGATGGATTGCACTTTCAGTTTCATAAAAAATTAATTTAAAGGTTAAACATCAATTCTGGTTTTCACCAGCACAAAAGCACGTAGTCATCATTTCATAGGCATAAATTTTTTTAAGCTTTCGGATGGGCCTGATCGTAGGCCTTTTTAATTTTTTCCATGGAGTTGTGGGTATACACCTGCGTAGCCGCCAAGCTGCTGTGTCCCAGCAGATCTTTCACCGCGTTGATCTCTGCCCCCTTGTTTAACAAGTGTGTGGCGTATGTGTGTCGTAACACATGCGGACTTTTCTTTTCGGTATTGGTATTTTCCTTCAGGTAACGCTTCACAATTCTATACACCATCATCGGGTAACATGGATCACCACTATCGGTAACAAAAACATAGCCATGGCTTTTCATCTCCACCTCCTTGTTTCTGATTTGCCGGTAGTTCTTATAGATAGAAACGATGCTTTTAGGAAAAGGGATTAGCCTTTCCTTGTTTCTTTTTCCTAAAACTTTAATGGTGTGATTGGTTGCGTCTACCTGAACTTCTTTTAACGTGATTAGTTCTGATAAACGTATGCCGGTAGAATAAAACAACTCAAGAATAAGCCTGTCACGCCAGCCGTCAAGTGTATCTTCAAACTCAACCGCGTCCAGCAGGTTTATCATTTCTGATTCCTTCACGAAAGAGGGTAATCGTTTTTGCGTTTTCAGAACCCGAATTTTGGTCATGGGATTTTTTTTGATGACCTCCTGTCGCATCAGAAACTTATAGAAGGTTTTCAGACTGGCGATTTTTCGGTTTACCGAAGCGGCTTTAATTCCACTGTCAACTAATTGAATAATCCAGGAGCGCACGATGCCGTAGTCGGCTGTTTCGGGTGAATGATCCGGGAAGACTTCCTGAATAAATGCTTGAAACTGATCCAGGTCGCTTTGGTAGGCCGTGAGCGTATGTTTGCTCACGCGTTTTTCGTATTGGAGGTATTTCAGAAACGTTTCAACCATGCAGTACTACACCAGTCCGTCAAGTAGTACCAATGTAAAAAAATAATCCCCAAGGAGAAAGTATCCTTGGGGATTAAGACGATATTCTATACCGCAAAGCCGATTGGCTAAACAGCAATATTAGCTAAGTTTAAATTAAGCGCCCTCTTGGCCTTTCATGCGCTCACGGTAGGCAGCACGAATGATTTCGTTCCTACGTGTTACAGAAGGCTTTTCAAATGATGTTCTGGAGCGTAATTCCTTCAAAACACCAGTTTTTTCAAACTTCTTCTTGAAGCGCTTCAGGGCCTTGTCAATTGATTCGTTCTCTTTAATGTTTACTACCAGCATGTTCTTAATAATTGGGCTGCAAATATAGCAAAGAAGGTGTCAATAATACAAAATCACTTCAAAATTGCCCTTGAAATCACCAGTTTCTGGATTTCTGAAGTGCCTTCCCCAATGGTACAAAGCTTGGCATCCCGGTAGTACTTTTCGGCCGGGAAATCCTTGGTATAGCCATACCCGCCAAAGATCTGCACACCTTCATTGGCAATTTCAACAGCAATTTCGGAGGCATACAATTTGGCCATAGCCGATTCCTTGTTCACGTTAAGCCCTTTGTTTTTCATATCTGCAGCCCGGTAGGTTAACAGTTTGGCCGCCTCTACCTTGGTTGCCATGTCGGCAAGTTTAAAGGCAATGCCTTGAAAGGTTGAAATGGGCTTGTTGAACTGATGTCTTTCTTTGGAGTACTGTAGGGCAGCTTCAAAGGCACCTTGTGCAATACCTAAACTGAGTGCTGCAATGGAGATTCTTCCACCATCCAACACTTTCATAGCCTGGATAAATCCTTCTCCCTCCTGCCCCAGCATTTGCGATTTGTGAATCCGGCAATCAGAAAAAATCAACTCCGCTGTTTCAGAGGCACGCATGCCTAGTTTGTTCTCTTTTTTTCCAGCAGAAAATCCAGGAGTTCCTTTTTCGATAACGAAGGCTGTCATGCCACGCGAATCGCCCACTTCACCGGTACGTACAATCACCACAGCTACATTTCCAGACTTACCATGGGTGATGAAGTTCTTCGCGCCATTGATCACATAGTGGTCGCCATCACGTACGGCAACCGTACGCATGTTCCCCGCATCCGAACCTGTGTTGGGCTCAGTTAAGCCCCAGGCGCCAATCCATTCTGCAGTGGCCAGTTTGGGCAAGTATTTTTGTTTTTGTTCCTCGGTTCCAAATTGAAGAATATGGTTTGTACACAATGAATTGTGCGCAGCCATCGATAAGCCGATTGAGCCGTCAATCTTGGAGAGCTCGGCAATTGCCGTAACGTATTCGAGGTAGCCAAAACCGGCTCCGCCATATTGCTCGGGTACGAGCACACCCATCAGCCCCAATGAACCCATCTTTCTGAACATGTCTATCGGGAATTCCTGCGATTCATCCCAATCCATCATAAAGGGCTTAATCTCGCGAC
Organism: uncultured Roseivirgaceae bacterium; assembly: GCA_964419145.1. Classification (GTDB taxonomy): domain Bacteria; phylum Bacteroidota; class Bacteroidia; order Cytophagales; family Cyclobacteriaceae; genus UBA2336. Next base: position 714,491 of record CAYQOM010000001.1, read on the forward strand.
TACCAAAGTCGCGCACCATCTGGGCAATCATTTGTTGATTTTCACTTTCTGCAAAAGAGATACTGAGGTTATCGGTCATTACTTCCATTAATTCTGTTTTTAAAATTTTTAGGGACACGAAGGTAAGCATTTAACGGGATAACCAAACGAATGTTAGTTTGTTGGTTTAAATCTTTGTGAACCCCCTCGAAAACCCATTAAAAGCTTTATTTTTGGGGTCTTTTTTAATCCCTAACCATGAAAATTGCAGTAATTGGAACAGGATACGTAGGTCTGGTAAGCGGAACATGCTTCGCAGAAACAGGCAATACGGTAACCTGTGTCGATATTGACAGCGAAAAAGTCAAAACCCTCAGAAGTGGCAAAGTCACGATTTATGAGCCCGGCCTCGAAACCATTTTTGAGCGAAACGTAAAGGAGAATCGCTTATTCTTCACTACCAGTTTACAAGAGGGCATTAAAGATGCTCAGGTAATCATGCTGGCGTTACCTACGCCTCCTGGTGCCGATGGCTCAGCCGATTTGCAATATGTGTTGCGCGTAGCTGGTGAGTTGGGCCCGATGCTGGAGAACTATACAGTAATTGTAAATAAGAGTACAGTGCCGGTTGGCACAGCAGAACTGGTTCGCAAAAAAGTTGCTGAAGGAGCTAAGGTTGAATTCGATGTGGTTTCCAATCCGGAATTTTTGCGCGAAGGGTTGGCCGTTGAAGATTTCATGAAACCGGAGCGCGTGGTTATTGGAACCCGTTCACCGCGTGCCCGAAAAATTATGGAAACTTTGTACGCTCCTTATGTGATGCAGGGTAACCCGGTAATTGTGATGGATGAGCCTTCGGCAGAACTTACCAAGTATGCAGCGAATGCTTTCCTTGCCACCAAGATTACCTTCATGAATGAGATCGCCAACTTGTGTGAGCGACTTGGCGCTGATGTAGATTTAGTACGTAAAGGTGTGGGTACCGATAGCCGCATTGGTAAACGATTTTTGTTTGCCGGAATTGGTTATGGAGGAAGTTGCTTTCCTAAGGATGTTCAGGCACTGTCACAGTCGGCACAACAAGTCAAGTATGATTTCAAAATTCTTGATGCGGTGATGGCGGTGAACGAGAATCAGAAAACAAAAATGATTCATCGCATGAAGGAACATTTCAAAGATGGTTTGAAAGGTAAGCGTATTGCTGTTTGGGGTCTTTCGTTTAAACCTCAAACCGATGACATTCGCGAAGCACCGGCTTTGTTGAATATTGAACTACTATTGAAGGAAGGCGCTGAGGTTCATGTGCACGATCCGGAAGCCATGGAAAATGTGAAGAAGATTTTAGGCGATAAAATCCATTATCACACCAATCCCTATGATGCCTTGAATAAGGCTGATGCTTTATTGATTGCTACCGAATGGCCGGAATATCGCACACCTGATTTTGACCGTGTGAAATCATTGATGAACAGCAAGGCGATTTTTGATGGCCGAAATATCTATGACACCTCAAATATTCGTGAACTTGGGTTCACTTATTATAGCGTAGGCCGTGAAATCGTAAAAAATTAAAACAGTGAGCGATAAAAAAAACATCCTTATCACGGGCGGTGCTGGTTTCATTGGCTCGCATGTGGTCCAATTATTTGTAGAAAAGTACCCGCAATACCGAATCCTGAACCTGGATAGCCTGACCTATGCGGGTAACCTGGAAAACCTGCGGGAAATTGAAAATCATCCGAATTACAAATTCATCAAAGGCGATATTCTTGATATCGAATTACTGAATTCAATTTTCAAAGAATATCCCATACAAGGTGTGATCCATCTCGCGGCCGAATCGCATGTGGATCGTTCCATCCACAATCCGGATGAGTTTGCCATGACCAACATCATTGGCACCATTCGTTTACTGAAAGCGGCACATTCTGCCTGGCACGGACAGATGAATGGTAAGATGTTTTATCACATCTCAACCGATGAAGTATACGGTTCAATAGCCGATGGTTATTTCACGGAGGAAACTCCGATTGATCCACGCTCACCTTACTCCGCATCAAAAGCAAGCAGTGACCATTTTGTTCAGGCATTCGGTAATAGCTACGGACTTCCAACCATCATCAGCAGGTGCTCCAACAATTATGGCCCCTATCAGTTTCCTGAAAAACTGATTCCGCTTATGATCAACAATATGGTGAACAGTAAACCTTTGCCGGTGTATGGCAAAGGCGAAAACATTCGTGATTGGTTGTTTGTGGAAGATCATGCAAAAGCCATTGATGCTATTTTTCACAGAGGAAAATCGGGTGAAGTGTACAACATTGGAGGTAACAACGAATGGAAAAACATTGACTTGGTGAAGTTGCTCTGTACCATTGTTGACAAGAAGTTGGAACGTGCAGAGGGAACTTCAGTAAAGTTGATTAAATACGTTACGGATCGCCCCGGTCATGATATGCGCTATGCGATTGACGCTTCAAAGATTATCAGTGAAATAGGCTGGCGCCCCGAAACGGATTTTCCGGAAGGGCTCGAAAAAACCGTAACCTGGTATCTGTCCAACCAGCAATGGTTGCAGCACGTAACCTCAGGCGAATATCTGAAATATTACGATAAAATGTACGCTAATCGCTGATAATCAATAAATTATGAAAGGAATAATCCTGGCAGGCGGTTCCGGCACACGACTCCATCCGCTTACCCTTGCGGTAAGCAAGCAATTGATGCCCTTGTACGACAAGCCGATGATTTACTACCCGCTTTCCGTGTTGATGATGGCGGGCATTAAGGAAATCCTTATTATTTCTACCCCGCATGATTTACCCATGTTTAAAAAGTTATTGGGGGATGGCACGCAACTGGGCTGTTCATTTTCATATGCTGAGCAACCAAAACCTGAGGGATTGGCACAGGCATTTATTATTGGTGCCGATTTTATTGGTAGCGACAGTGTGGCGTTAATACTGGGCGATAATATTTTTTATGGAAGCGGATTCAGTAAACTCGTTCAATCGTGTGTTGATCCGGAGGGCGGAATTGTATTTGCGTACCATGTGCATGACCCGGAGCGATATGGTGTCGTTGAATTCAATGCAGAAATGAAAGCCATCTCCATCGAAGAAAAACCAAAGCAGCCGAAATCAAATTATGCGGTTCCCGGCCTTTACTTTTACAACAATGAGGTGGTGAACATCGCAAAAACCATCAAGCCCAGTCCCCGGGGTGAACTGGAGATTACCGATGTTAACAATACCTATCTGAAGAAAGGGAAATTGAAAGTAGCAGTTATGAATCGTGGCACAGCCTGGTTGGATACGGGTACATTTGATTCACTCATGCAGGCATCAACCTTTGTACAGGTAATAGAACAGCGCCAGGGATTGAAGGTAGGATGCATTGAAGAAATTGCTTACCGGATGAAGTTTATAAACCGGGATCAGTTAATGGAGCTGGCCAAACCCCTTGAGAAAAGCGGGTACGGTGAATACCTGAAGAATCTTTCTTAATGCAAATATAATTTCATGGATTTTGAGGTATTTGCCTTTCCCGTTTAAATCGTATACATTTGCACCGAAATATGATCAACTAGACGAGGGGACGACAAAGTCCCCTCTTTGTTTTAGCGGTTTTATGGAAATAACGGAGCACATACAAAAGCTGGCAGAGAAGCACCTGAAAAGTGATAGCCAGTTTATTGTTGAAGTGGTCGCCTCCTTGAAGAAAAAGCCGAATAAGTTGATTGTAATTGTTGACGGGGATCAAGGGGTAACCATTGATGATTGCGCTGATTTAAGTCGTGCCCTTTCGGCTGCGCTTGACGAGGGCAACCTGATGCCGGATCCGTATCACCTGGAAGTATCTACTCCCGGGCTTGACCACCCACTGAAGCTGGTTCGCCAATATCACAAGAACAAAGGGCGGCAGGTGAAAGTGAAAACGGCTTCGGGCATTCACCAGGGTAAATTGATGGAAGTGACAGATCAAGCCGTAACCCTGGAAGAGGTGAGTGGCACCGGAAAGAAGAAAGAAGTGAAGGAAGTTGTGATTCCTTTCTCGGAAATAGATAAAACGTTTGTAATGGTATCATTTAAATAATTATGACAACGCACGACACAGCAGCAGGCCTGATAGAATCGTTTGCAGAGTTTGCGAAACAGAAAAACATTGATCGTCCTACGATGATCCGCATCCTGGAAGATGTTTTCAGAAACATGATCCGCAAGAAATATGAAACGGATGACAACTTCGACATTATTATCAATGCCGATAAGGGCGACCTTGAAATCTGGCGTTTCCGCGAAATCGTTGATGACGATTCAGAAGACATCTGGGATCACGACAAAATCAGCCTGACCGATGCCCGCAAAATCGAACCTGATTTTGAAGTAGGTGAAGAAGTAGCTGAGCAGATTTACCTGGAGGACTTCGGTCGCAGGGCAGTAACTACTGCCCGCCAAACGTTGATTCAGAAAGTAAAGGATCTCGAAAAAGATATTTTGTTTCAGAAGTACAAAGAGCTGGTGGGCGAAATTATTGCCGGTGAAGTGTACCAGATCTTAAGTAAGGAAGTGCTGTTGATTGATGCTGAAGGAAATGAAATCTCCATTCCACGCAGCGAACAAATTCAGAAGGATCGCTACCGCAAAGGAGAAAACGTACGTGCCATTGTTCATAAAGTGGAAATGGTGAATGGAAATCCAAAAATCATTTTGTCGCGTACATCACCAGTTTTCCTGGAACGTTTATTCGAGCAGGAAGTACCTGAAGTGTATGATGGCCTGATCACCATTAAAAAGGTAGTTCGCGAACCGGGGGAGCGTGCAAAGGTTGCGGTTGAATCATACGATGACCGCATCGATCCGGTGGGCGCTTGCGTGGGTATGAAAGGTTCACGTATTCATGCCATCGTTCGTGAATTGCAGAACGAAAACATTGACGTAATCAACTTTACAGAAAACCTGGAGCTTTATGTGCAGCGTGCATTAAGCCCGGCAAAAATCTCCAGTATTAAAATCGACAAAGACAACGGCCGCATTTCCGTTTACCTGAAACCCGATCAGGTTTCATTGGCTATCGGAAAGGGTGGATTGAACATCAAACTGGCGAGCCGTCTTGTTGGGTATGAAATTGACGTATTCCGCGAACTGGATGGCCAGGTTGAGGAAGATGTTGACCTGGATGAATTCAGCGATGAAATTGAAAGCTGGGTAATCGATGAACTCAAACGGATTGGTTTGGATACCGCAAAAAGCGTGTTGAGCTTATCAAAAGAAGAATTGGTTAGAAGAACTGACCTGGAAGAAGAGACCATTGAAGATGTTCATGCTATCTTGCGTAAAGAATTTGAATAAGATTAGCCTGCACATCGAAAAGAATAACAGAAGAGACTAATAGTAACGTATGGCAGAAGAAAAATTGATCAGGTTGAGTCAGGCAGCGAGGAAACTCAATGTGGGGCATCATACCATATTGGATTACCTGGCAAAGAAGGGGCATGAGGTTGAAAACAACCCCAACGCAAAACTTACACCCGATCAGTTTGCGCTGTTATCAAAGGAATTTGCCGCTTCGGCCACTGAAAAAATGGAGGCCAGTGGGTTAACTATTGGCGTTAAGCACACCGACAACCTGGTTATTGAAAGCGAGAAGGAAGTTGTTGCTAAAAAGAATAAGGACGAGGAAGAGAGCATCATGATCAAAAATCTTGGTGCCACTGAAATCAAGACCAAGGAAGAAACCAAGCCTGAAAAACTTGAACGCGAAAAGCCAAAGCTCGAGGGCATTAAGGTAGTAGGTAAGATTGAGCTTGAGAAGAAAGCGAAGAAAGAAGAGGAGAAGGTTGAGAAAGAAAAAGTAGAGGAGGAGCAGCCCGAAGCCAAGAAGGAAGAAAAGGTTGTTGAGAAGCCGGAGCAGGAAGTGATCAAGGCCCGCGCTGACAAATTAAAAGGGTTAAAGGTTGTTGACCGGATTGAGCTTCCGGTTGAGAAAGAAAAAAAGAAAGATCAACCAGTTGCCTCATCGGATATCGGGGATGACAAAAAGGGTAAGCGTCCTCGCAAGCGCATCATCACGCAGGATAACAAGGGCCAGCGCGGCAAGCCCATGCAGCCACGCGTGCAAAAGGAAGAACCTTCCGAGAAGGAAATTCAAGACCAGATTCGCGCTACACTGGCCAAGTTAAGCGGTGGTCATAAGAAGGGAAGCGGTGCAAAATACAGACGCGAAAAACGTCAGGCAGTTTCAGAAGCACAGGAGCAACAGATGCTTCAGGAACAGGAAGCATCAAAAACGTTAAAGGTTACTGAGTTTATTTCAGCTAATGACTTGGCTTCGTTAATGAACGTTTCGGTTAACGATGTAATTTCTACATGTTTAAGTCTGGGTATGTTCGTTTCCATTAACCAACGCCTGGATGCGGAAGCCATTACGGTAATTGCCGATGAATTTGGTTACGATGTTCAGTTCACCACTACAGAAGAAGAGACTGAGGTAGAAGAAGTTCCGGATACGGAAGAAGAACTGCAACCTCGCGCTCCGATTGTAACCATCATGGGTCACGTTGACCACGGTAAAACATCTTTGCTTGACTATATCCGCAAAACAAAAGTTACCGCATCAGAAGCCGGGGGAATTACCCAGCACATTGGTGCGTATGATGTAACCACGAAAGGTGGAAACAAAATAGCATTCCTTGATACACCCGGCCACGAAGCCTTTACGGCCATGCGTGCACGTGGTGCCAAGCTTACCGATATTGCCATTATTGTGGTGGCAGCCGATGATGATGTGATGCCGCAAACCAAAGAAGCGATTAATCACGCGCAGGTTGCCGGTGTACCGATTGTAATTGCCATTAACAAAATTGATAAGCCTACGGCTAACCCGGAAAAGGTTAAGGAATCGTTGGCAAAGATTAACATCCTGGTTGAGGATTGGGGAGGAAAATACCAGTGTCAGGCAATCTCTGCCAAGTCAGGACAAGGCATTGATGAGTTGTTGGAGAAAGTGTTGCTGGAAGCTGAATTGCTTAACTTAAAAGCTAACCCCGACCGGGCAGCTACGGGTTCTATCATTGAGGCCTCGCTCGATAAAGGTCGTGGCTATGTGGCCACTTTAATGGTGCAAACCGGTACATTACACATTGGTGATGTCATGCTGGCAGGTGCACACTACGGTCGTGTAAAAGCGATGTTTGATGCAACCGGTGGAAAAATTAAGGAAGCGGGACCATCAACACCGGTTCAGGTGCTTGGTTTAGATGGTGCGCCACAGGCTGGTGAGAAGTTCTCGGTGATGGAGAGCGACCGTGAAGCACGTGAACTCGCTTCGAAGCGCGGACAGATTTTGCGTGAGCAGAGCATCCGTACGAAGAAACATATAACACTTGATGAAATCGGCAGACGCTTGGCGATTGGAAACTTCAAGCAACTGAACGTGATTGTAAAAGGTGACGTGGATGGTTCGGTTGAAGCCTTGTCCGATTCGTTGTTGAAACTTTCTACCAAGGAAATTCAGGTGGCCATCATCCACCGCGGTGTGGGTCAGATTTCCGAATCGGATGTATTGCTGGCATCAGCTTCAGATGCGGTTATTGTGGGCTTCCAGGTTCGTCCTTCTTCTTCTGCTCGTAGACTCGCAGAGAACGAAGAAATTGAAATTCGTTTATACTCCATCATCTACGATGCGATTAATGATGTGAAGGCCGCTATGGAAGGTATGTTGGCGCCCGAGCAGCAGGAAGTTATTGTGGGTAATGCCGAAGTGCGCGATGTGTTCAAGATCACCAAGGTGGGCACCGTGGCCGGCTGTATGGTTACGGATGGATACATCAAACGTAACAACCCGATACGCCTCATCCGCGATGGTATTGTGGTGTATGCCGGTAAACTGAACTCACTGAAACGCTTTAAGGATGATGTTGGTGAAGTGAAATCCGGTTACGACTGCGGTATGGGTATTGAAAGCTTCAACGACATCCAGGTGGGTGATGTGATTGAAAGCTACGAAATGCGCGAAGTGAAACGTACGTTGTCATAAAACAACTAAATCAAATAAACAAAAAAACCCGGTGATGAGCCGGGTTTTTTATTTCTACAAGGTTTCTTAGTAATGCTTAAAGATGCCTGTAAAACGTTTTGCTTACAATCTTCCAGCCCTCATTGAATTTATAAAGCGATAAAAAATCAGTAAAGATCAGTTTGCCTCCGCGGTGTAATTCCAGTTTAACGGTGGCGGCATTGCCCGCCACTTCAATAGCCAGAAACTTTCCCTCGGTACGGTTGACCGGAGGAGCAGGATTTTCCCGCCTTCTTTTTTCAATGGCGGCAATCCACTCACCAATGGGCAAGGGCTTGATATCATTGTCCATAAGCCGCAACATGTTGAAGCTTGGGTGAAAACCATTTTTAATATCCTCAATGGGCCCGTTGTTTTGAATGCCTTCAATGTATGCGGAGGTCACTACTTGTTTTACCTGGTCTGCATCACTTTGTGCAATGCACATTGTTGCCGAAGTAAAAGCCAGAAAGAAGAGAATGATTTTCATGTCTTAATTTTTAGGTAGCGAATGTTGAGAACTTTACCGCGGAGACGCAAAGGCGCAAAGTATCGCGGTTTCTTTGCGTCTCAGCGTCTTAGCGGTTTTTATAGATATCAACCCGATAATAGTTACATGTTTTAGCGGAAGGCAAGTACAAGAATGAAATTCTAATACCCTTTCTCCTGCATTTTCTTCATCACCTTACCCGCAACAACCTGCCCCCATTGTTGCCCGGCTTGCATTGACTCCTGTGTAATAACGGGTGTTTTCTGTGCAAGTTTCTTCCCTACTGAACTTTCGTAAAACTTTATAATCTCTTTCAGGTCTTGTTCCGAAAGGTGGGTTTTGTACACTGGAACCATCAGCGCTACCAGGTCATCGATGGAGGTCTTCAGCATTTCATTCTCCATTTCTTTCCAGAACTCCTCCGGCACCTGCGTATTCATGTTTTTGAAATTCGACATCATGGAGGTTACGGCAGTTTTAAACGCTTCGGCTGATCCGCTGGCTTCAAAATATTTCTTTAGCGCTGTAGTGTAGCTGTCTTGTGCCTGGCAAAAGATAACCGAGGTGAGCAGAACAACTCCGCTCAGGAAGTATTTTAATTTCATAATAATCTGGTTCTAGTTAAAATTTACTTTTGGGGCCTGATCGGCACCTTCTGATGCCTCAAAACCTTTGCGCACACTGAAATCCTCACCGCCACCAAACAGGCTAAGTGCAAATCGCTTGAAAAAGCCACGCACATAGGTATTGTATAGTCGGATAGAATCGTTGTAGCGTTGGCGCGCCACATTGATTCGATTTTCGGTTCCTTCCAACTGCGCTTGAAGGTCAAGAAAATTCTGATTGGCTTTCAGATCAGGATAGCGTTCAACAACCACCATTAGTCGCGAGAGGGCAGAACTTAACCCGTCCTGAGCTTGCTGGAATTGAGCAAGTTGTTGAGGTGTAACGTTGGAAGGATCAATATTTACAGATGTTGCTTTTGCCCGTGCTTCGATGACACCGGTTAGCGTTTCCTGTTCAAAATTGGCATAACCCTTAACCGTTTCCACCAGGTTCGGAATCAGGTCCATACGCCTTTGATAGGTCGATTGTACGTTAGACCATTCAGCGTTTACATCTTCCTGAAGTTTTACGGCATTGTCGTACACGCCAGCACCCCACATGACAAAACCCCCGATAACGACAACAAGAATTCCGACTATAACTAGAACAGTGATCAATCCTTTACTCATATGTATTTTGATTTAATAAGATTCAAGTTAAAAGTTTTATTTGACAATTGGAGAACTCAGTTAAAATCGACCGGTCGCGCTTTACGTTCAACGTAACATCCGATTCTCATTTGTTTTTCAAGAATGTGCGCCAACTGTATTATGATGTTGAAGACCTGTCGGAAGCAAAATGGCGGGTTTACCGGTTTTCCGACCGACAAGTAAAGTCACCGGCCATTCACCCGACCATTGTTATCGATTGGGCAAAGGAAGAAAGTTATTTGTTGCTGGAAAGTGACGAACAACTGGCCAATGAACCTCTGTTTCAGGTTTATGAATATGATCCTCAAACCGGAAGAAAATATGCCTACCAGCTGGCTGAACGCGGAAAGGAAAACATGCTTGAATTTGCCACCAAACTCTATGAAGGCATCATGGCCGGACATGAGTTTACGGTGCTCGTGAACGGGGAAGAAGAACCGTTTCTTCGGGATGAGGAAGACCGCGAAAACTTTAGGGTGGTAATGGCTGATTACTACAGGCTGATCCGAGTAATCCGGTAACTACTATTGGGTAGCTCCCTCAGCCATCTTTTCTGCACTATCCGCAATACGCAGTTGTTCGATGAAGTCATCGATTTCTCCGTTCATAATAGCCGGCAGATTGTGTTGCGTATATCCGATGCGATGATCCGTTACCCGGCTTTGCGGATAGTTATACGTCCTGATCTTTTCAGAACGATCGCCACTGCGCACCAGCGTTTTGCGAGCAGCACCTATCTCACTTTGCTGTTTCTGTACTTCCATTTCGTACAGCTTCGCTTTCAACATTTGAAAGGCGCGTTCGCGGTTTCCGTGTTGTGAGCGTTCTACCTGGCAGGTGATCACAATGCCGGTGGGCTTGTGCGTCATCTGCACTTTGGTTTCAACTTTGTTTACGTTTTGTCCACCCGCACCACTTGAACGTGCCGTTTGCACTTCAATATCGGCCGGGTTGATTTCAATGCTTACATCTTCCACTTCAGGCAGCACTACCACGGAAGCGGCTGAGGTGTGTACGCGCCCTTGTTGTTCAGTTGCAGGAACGCGTTGTACCCGGTGTACACCCGATTCGAATTTCATTTTGCCGTAAGCGCCATCGCCACTTACACTGCAAATAATTTCTTTATATCCGCCTGCAGTGCCTTCGGTGAAGTCAACTGTTGTCATTTTCAGTCCAACGCGGTCGCAATACCGTTGGTACATGCGCCACAAATCCCCCGCAAACAATGAGGCCTCATCACCACCGGTACCGGCCCGTATTTCTACGATACAACTTTTATCATCATTCGGATCTTTCGGAATGAGTAGTTCCTTCAGTTCATTTTCCAGTGATTCGATCTTTGGCTCAAGCTCATCGATTTCCATCTTGGCCAGCTCTCGCATTTCGGCATCTTTCTCTTTTTGCAGCACCTCTTTGGCATGCTTATACTGACTTTGGGCAAGCTGAAAGCTATTGTATTTGCTCACAATCTTTTCCAGATCGCCATACTCCTTGCTGAGCTGCGAATACTTTTTGGGGTTGCTAACCGTATCGGGCTGAACCAGCAACTGGCCAATTTCCTCAAAACGGTGCTTTATTTCCTCTAATTTCTCAATCATACCTGTAAAACGGGCGTAAAGTTAGCAAAAGGGATCATTCGTAAGATTTACCGATCCGCATTACCTTTGGGGATGCGATTACTGTACGTTATTCTCATTGTTATTTTGATCGGTTGTGGCGGCTCGTTGAGTGAAGAACAGCGGAAGCAAATGAAGGAAGCCCGCGAATTGAAGAGCATTAAAAAAGTATCGGAGGCCGAAATTACGGAACTGGCCTTTGCGCAGGGAAGAGACCTGATGAAATTGATTGTGCAATCCCCAAAGGCTGTCGATTCGCTGGAGGCTGCGCACCAGGTACGCATTTCGTGGTTGACACCCGGATCATCCGGAGGAACAGAAGTAGAAAGGCAGCTTATTGATGCCTACCTCAACAGCATTCTTTCAGGTACACCTGTAAGCGATAATGTTCAACGTTTGGGAGAAGATTCGCTGCTCTATTCCAAGCCCGTAACGCGCGAACTGCCCGATGGTACGGTGGCAGTGGATGGCACCTGGAACATCAGCTTATCGCGAAAGAAACTGGTGCTCAGCATCGATAAATAATCATTCGATTTTTTTGAAGGTTTGATCGTTGAAGTATTCTTTGCGGATTAAGTCCAGCAATTTTTTTGGAGCAGGATCAATGAGGTAATGCGTTTTGCCATCAACCTCAGTTTCGGCTACAGGAATATCGCGCGAAAGCACATCTTTGAAAACTCCGCCCTTGTATTCAGAAGTTGCTTCTGGCATGGCCATGTAACGGATGTCTCCATTTTTTTCCTGCTTCACTACCCGTAAGTACCAAGCCACATCATCGCGTATGTTTATGAAGTAATACCCTTTATAGTACTTCAGCACCAGGCTGTCACTCAACGAAGCCACATCATCTTTTCCAATGCGGTAACCTTTGTTGAAAACAATCAGCGTATCGGTTGCGCCATTTTCATCGCTCACCAGGTAGCGCCCATGAAGCTTACCAGGTATTTCGGTTAGTGGCTTTACGCCTTTTGGTTGTGGTTCCTTGTAACAGATTTCTGTGCATGAAATCATGAAAAGTAACCCCAGGCTGTAATATGGCACCCACCATTTCATTAAGGGAAGTTACAAATAACTTTTATTGATTGGCCAGGTTTTGGGGAGTATCCAACCTCTGGGAAGGAATGTGTGTCTAATCGACTCAGAAACGCTAAGTTTGTATGGTGAAGGGGTTAAAATATTTTGCTTTTTATACGGGTGTTGCTGCGTTGGCTTTGGGATGTTCATTCTCCAACGAGAATATTACCGTGTTTTCATATTCGTATGAATTTTCAGCATCCGATGAAGGATGGGAAGGAGATTTTGCTGACTATCCTGAAAATGATTCCATTTTTTATGAGCTAAAATTCAAATACGACACGGTACCGGGTACCAGCGGCAACCGAAAAGGTTTAATGTTAAGTGGAAACAACCACAGCGATGATTTATTCATGTTTGTACGCAAAAAACTAACCGGGCTAAAACCAAATACAACATACCGGGTACTTTTTAATGTACGTTTGGCATCTAAAGAAAAAACAGGTGCTGTAGGTGCAGGAGGAGCTCCTGGCGAAAGCGTTTTTGTTAAGGCAGGAGTTAGTCGTTTGCAGCCAAAAAAAATACTGACGGATGGGACCTATCGGATGAACGTGAATATCGGAAGTCAGGCGGAAGCCGGTTCAGACGCATTGGTGCTGGGACACATCGGTGTAAATGCAACAACATCTTCGTTTACCGAGATTTTCCGAAACAACAATTCTGCATCTTCATTTCTGGTTACCACCGGGCAGAATGGTGAAGTGTGGGTATTCATTGGAACGGATTCAGGTTACGAGGGCATTACCACCGTGTACTATACCAGCATCGATATTTTCTTTAACGAGGCCGAATAATTTTTTTCTTTCGTGCTTTCGGAATTTTTCCGATTCGCGAATCTCCTTTTCGGATCAGTTCGCAAATCCGATTAAGACTTTCTTCAAAATCGGCAGCATCGGCAGGAAGATTTTGCCATAGCGTTTCCTTGTTACCCAATAATTGAACAGAACGAAGTGATGGAAATTCGTTTTTAATGGCTTTAACATGCTCCGGACGTAACGCAACCCACACGCCATTATCATTTTCGTGCTGATCTTTTTTTCTGGTTATCAATACAATTTTTTCTCCTACATAAAAGGCATGGCAACCAAACATGGGTTTTATTACAGGTTCAATGGGAAAGAGCCACTCCAAGATAAAATTGAAGGCAATTGGATTTCTTTTATGTTCCGATGTTTTTGTCATGGATAATTTCGAACCTCCGAGCGCTTTTTACGTATCTTTGGTATCCTAAAATCAAACAAAAAATTCGATGAACAAAAAAATCTGGATGACTGCACTTGTTGTAGCCGCTATTTCAAGTGCCGGTTTTGCTCAGGGTGTTGTAGGCAGACTTAAGCAAAAGGCCAACCAGGCAGCTGATCGGGCAATCGACAAAAAGATCAATGAGAAAATTGGTGGAAATCAACCCGCCAATACACCTTCTGGCCCAGGCCAACCGGGTAATTTGCCAGGAAGTGGTAACAACCCTTCCAATACTACGGGAGGAGGACTGGTGGTTACACCTCCGGACGTTCGGGAGAATATGGCGGACGCAGAAAGCGCTTACAAATCTGCGCGTTACAGCGATGCGCGTTACGCCTTGAAGCAGGCCATGCTGGGTGTTGAAATGGAAATCGGGAATAAAGTATTGCAGTCACTTCCAGCAAGTGTTTCAGGCTTGTCGAAACAAGCAGATGCCGACCAGGTAACGAGCACAGGTTATGGCTGGGTTGGATTAACCATTCACCGCGAGTATGCAACTGGTGATAAACAACTGAATGTAACCATTGCCAACAATTCGGCTTGGATGTCGGCTGTGAATATGTACCTGACCAACGGAAACTACGCCACAACCGGTGAACAAAACTGGAAGCAGACCAAAGTAAAAGGATATCGGGGTGTGATTGAATATAGTGATGGTTCTGGCTATAAATTAAGCGTGCCCATTGGGCAATCTTCGTTGATTGTATGGGAAGGCATCAATTTCGCCAGCGAGCAAGACATGATGAACGCAGCCACGTCATTTGATATTGACGGCATTAAAAACAAACTGGGAGAAAAGTAAGAACTTGTAAAAGGAGTAAACCGTATGAAAAATATTTTTTTATGCATGATAACCATCGGCCTGTGTGTAACCATTATGGCCGAAGCGCAGGAATTCGATAAGAGTCTTGCCAGTGCAAAGTCGGCATACAATTCAGGAAACCTGGAGGATGCACGTTTCAATCTGGAGAATGCATTGCGCGAAATTGATGCAGCGATTGGTCGTGAAATTTTGAAGGTGCTGCCAACCTCATTGGGAGGACTGAACAGCGACTCAAAAAACGATCAGGTTACCGGTATGTCGGGCGGACTGACCGGGGGCTTATACGTACAACGCAACTATGGCAACCAGGATAAAAGTGCAACTATTGATATTATCAGCGACTCGCCTTTGATGGCAGGTGTGAATGCGATTCTGGCTATGCCCATGATTATGAATTCAGGTGACAGCAATCAGAAGGTGGTGAAAGTGCAGGGCTATAAATCATTGCTTACGCGCGAGGTTGATGAAAATAATCAAACGAGTGGCTATCAACTTCAAACTCCGTTTGGAAGTTCATTGCTTACGCTGAATTATAGCGGAGCAATTTCTGAAGCTGATTTGTTAAAAATTGCCAACACCCTTCCGTTGGAAAAGATTATTACACTGGCGCAATAGTGCCAAATTATTTAGGTACAGAAGAGCTGACTCAGATACGGGTCAGCTTTTTTATTCCTTTACCCAGGTGATTTTTTCGGCAACCGGTTTTCTTCTGCTGGTTCGGGTAGCCGGTTTCGGAATACCCAGGTGGAAAAAACCAATGATGCGATCATCGTCAGCAAGTCCGAAAGCTTTTCTTGCCTCAGGAAAATAAGTGATTCCTCCCGTGCTCAGGTAGCAACCAACCTGATAGGCCGTTGCCGTGAGGTACATGTTTTGCACAGCACAAAAAACTGCGCCAGCTTCTTCAATTTCAGGCACTGATTTTTTCTCGTCACGCTTCATGGACACCAGTATGATATGCGATGACTCTAATGGTTTTGATAGCAGGTTGTTGTATCGCTCTTCTTTGAAGGTTCCATCTCGCTCTGTCACATCTTTATAAACTGCTGCTTGTATGTTGGCTAGTTTTCTTCTGCCCTCCCCACTGTAAACAATAAATCGCCAGGGCTCTGTAAATTTATGTGTGGGTGCCCAATTGGCATTCTCCAAAATTTCATGGATGATGCTGTCATCAATAATTTCACCCGTGTAGTCTTTCGGAAAAATGGATCGTCTGGATTTAATAAGGATATTTATTTCCTGTGTGGTCATATTTGTACTAAACTGATTTGTGCGCAAAATTGTGTTTTATTAGCTTGAAATGATAACTAATAATTACTGAAATTCAAGGAGATGCGGTATCTACTGATTTTGTCAGTTATAACAAGTTCATGTGCCCCCTTGTATGTTCAAAATTCAAGAAACTCACCCCTATTTCAAGAAAAGGGTGAGTTTTGTGTTAAAGCAGGAGCCGGAACCGGCATCGACTTTCAAGCAGCCTATGCTATCGGAAATCATGTTGGGGTGATGGCCAATGGCTATTATCTCCACCAAGAGGGTGAAGGCTTATTTGCAGTTCAACCAAACTCGTATAAGATTAACCATAGGATAATTGAAAGTGGTATAGGTTATTTCACAAACCCCTCAACTAAGACAACTTTTGAAGTCTATGCTGGTTTTGGTCGTGGAAAGGGCAGAGGACAAGATAATTCAGCATCTAGTTTTTTGATTTTTGTGAGTGATACGGTTAATACAGAAAGTAAGTATGATCGTTGGTTTATTCAGCCAGCCTTTGGCATTCACTTCAATACAATCTCCATATCAGTCGCTTCTCGTGTTAGTATAGTTAATTTTAGAAAGGCCGAAATTACTTCAGGCGAAGTGAAATACCCATTTACATCGCGTCCAGTAGTATTTATTGAACCTGCACTAACTCTTCAATGGAATGTTAGTAGCTTGGGGTTCATTGTATTTTCGCAAATTGGATTTAACACACCTCTCAGTTCAGTCTACCAAAGTGAATCAATGTATACAGGGATGAATCCTATCAACACATCGATTGGAATTGGATACAGACTAAAAAGATAAGATGCCTTAACTAGCTCTTAATCCCTTGCAACTTTTTTGAATTGAGAATATGGACTTACAGATTGCTCTGCCGTACAATGGCGTTGGCAATAAACCACACACCATCTCCTTCTACATCGTTATTTACAAAATTGATTGAGTGTGTATGCACATACGTTCCGGAAGGAAATGTGTACGTGTGTCCATAAGTTGCCGGATCGGCAGAAGCAGGAGCAAGGTCGCCTGCATAAATGTTCAGGGATTCCATTACCCATCCATCATCAAGAATTACGTTTAGTGATCCAATGCCTGTAGGCACACCATTAATATCCCAGGTTGTTGTTTCTACTTCAAGTCTACCAATCCTCTTTCCAACAGCGGTATCATTACCAGAAGCGGAAGCCCAGATATCATATGAACGCCCGATTGGCCCCGTAACGTTAATGGCCCAACCCCAACGAACATTGGCAATGCCTAAGCCGGGCAAACATTCAGGGTTAACATCGCTACATCCGTCATCAACAAAAACCCAGTTGCCTTTCGCGAAAGCCACTTCACGACCATCAGCCGGTATGGGGTTATCATCATTTTCTTCATCCTCGCAGCAACCAAGCGTATAGGTCATGTAATAGGCCCAGCGCTTACATGCTGGTATTTGGGTGGTACCACCAAAAGCAGATTCACGTCCTACTTCGGCATGTGCCACGACAACCAAATCCTGATCGCAAAGAATTCCTTTTTCTTCAAGGTTGCTTAATGGAATAGTGAAAGTGTATTGCTTTTTGCCACTGGCATTTGCCTTTAATGGAAAGTGCCCGATGATGGGATTGCCGGCTGGGTTAACCGGAAGTTCTGCTAAACTTTTTCCATACCACAAGTGAAGTTTGCTAAAGCTCTTGGTTGTGAAGTAGGTGATGTACAGATTTTCATCATCGTTGGCGATGGTAATGCTGCCCACATCATCATGACGACCGGCAAATAAGTCGTAAGTAGTTTTGGAACAGGCTTCAATTCCGGAAGGAATTACCTCAGGTCCATTGTTTCCATTGCGTTTACGTTCGGCCTCAGCCTGCATTAACTGCTGGGCAAGCGCCTCTTCATTAACCGGAAACTCAGCATCACGTATCTGACAGGAGAAAATGGAGCCTGCCAACACCAACATCCAAATAAGCTTTTTCATATCAAGCCTTTCAATTTTTACCAAAAGTTTATGAGAGGGCTTTTGGTGGCTATCCCGATAGCCAAATCAAGAGGTATATCCCCGAACGGCCGTTGGGGTAACAAGATCAAATGTAAGAAATTTGAGCTTTTTTAAGAAATCAAGAAAACAGCTAAATCACTTCGGAAACTGCGTTTTATCGACTTTTGGAAGCAGTTTTAAGGCGTTTTTGTAGTAAACTTTCTTCAAAACCTCATCGGGTAACTCCAGCCCGTACATCCGCCAAAAGGCGTGGTAACGCTTGTGGTAAGGAAAGTACTCATCGGCAGTTTCCAGTACCCGGAAATAGGTTTCGTATTCTTCGGGTACCCACGAGTCTTTCCCGAACAGAATCCGATCCTGATACTTGATCATGAAGTCGCGTGCCGTGCGCGGCTGCCTTCCTAACTCGGCAATTACAGCGCCTATCTCAACATACATGTTTGGCATGGCTTCCAACAGTTCACTTAATTTTTTCAGATCGTTCGGGTACCAACCCATGTGTGCATTAATGAATTTTGTTTTCGGATGTTTCTTAAACACGTTGTGTTGCTCCTGTATCAATTGTTCCCACGGAGCAGGATCTGTTTCTGAACGTTGACGTCTTGGATGTGTTTTTAACTCCAACCACCGTTCATTGTTGGCATCCATCGGATCCCAAAACGATTTTGGATCGGCTGTATGAATCAACACCGGTATGTTTAATTCACCACATTTTGCCCAGATGGGATCAATGCGCGGATCATCCACGGCAATGCGGTTGCCTTTGCTGTCGCGGTTATTCATGCCCAGGCTTTTATAGATTTTTAATCCCATGGCGCCACGCCTCACATCATCTTCCAATTGCTTTACGGTTCGTGCCTGCCAGTCGGGTTGATCAATGCTGCTGAAATCAACGTTGGTAAACAACACAAAGCGCTTAGGGTAAAACCGGTTAATCGTGTCCATGGATCGCTCGAGGTGATCACCACTTCCACGAAATCCGCGACCACTTAAATTAATCATGACGCCCATATTCAACTTATCCATTTCAGCAACCAACTTAGCCAACGTGCCTGGCGAAGTCATGTACGCCTGATGATTATGAATATCAATAAATGGAAATTTTGCGCGCGTAACTCTATTCTCCGGAACCACCAACGTGGAGGGCGGATCGTACGCTTCAAAATCCATTTGGGGTTCCTCCGGTTTGTCTTGGGCATATAGGCTGCTGGACAAAGCGATAGAAGCAACTATTAGGGCAGGAAGTATTTTCATCTCTGGAAAAATTTGAGTGAAAGATACACATGATTATTGCAGTTGTGGTTAAAATTCAGGTTGTCGGAGATACATGGATGTAAGCGGACAAATTATGATAAGAAACAGGATACAGTCAACCACTGCTTTTTTAACGGTTAAAGTCAAATTTTCATAACTTGGCCTCGTTAATCCCATACTATGAGCAGGAATATTTCACCCTTTATATGGATTGGTTTTCTTTTGCTGGCTGTAACGGTGTGTGCGCAGGATCAACAACTCGAGAGCGCTAAAAAGAAAATCAAGGCTGGTGATTATAGCGGTGCAAAAACCGAACTGAGTAAATTACTGGATTCAAATGCTAAAAATAAAGTTGCCTATCGCTTACGCGGAGAAGCACGCATGGGCTTGGAAGATTTTTATGGCGCCATTGCCGATTTGACGTTTGCCCTTGAACTCGACTCAACTTTTGCCGAAGCCTATTGGTACCGGGGCGAAGCAAAAGCTGTATTGGCCGATGATGAAAGTGCCATTCTCGATTTTAATAAGGCCATTCAGTTTAATCCGAAGTATGCTGATGCCTACACCAGCAGGGGGTTTGCCAAATATAACCTCGAAGATCTGGCCGGAGCCTACTTTGATTTTTCGAAGGCATTGGAACTCGGTCCACCGGATGCTGATAAGTTTTTTAATCGGGGGGTAGTAAAGGCTGAACTAGGTGAGTACATCAGTGCCATTGATGACTACACCAAAGCCATTGAGTTGGACAAAACCGATGTGAGTTTATTTAACTACCGCGGTGTGGCGTATTACAACATTGGTGATTTTGATAAAGCCATAGCCGACTATGATGCAGCGTTAAAGCTGGAGCAAAAAGATCCGTTGATTTATGAAAACCGGGCATTGGCAAAAAGTGCCAAAGAAGATTTTAAGGGAGCGCTTGAGGATTACAACAAAGCCATCGAACTCAATGCCGAAGACCCGGAAACCTATAACCTCCGGGGGGTAGTTAAATTTAGCATGGAAGATCAGGATGGTGCCATTCAGGATTATACAAAGGCGATTGAACTTGACCCGACCAACCCGGTATATTACGATAACCGGGCATTGAGTCGGGCGGAGAAACAGGATTATCAGGGAGCCATTGAAGATTACACGTCTTCCATTGAACTCTATCCCACCGATCCGGAAACTTTTTATCAGCGCGGGTTGGTGAAGTTGCAAATGGGCAACAAGTACGATGCATGCCTCGATTTCAAAACTGCCGATGAGCTGGGTTCAGATGAGGCCAAGGCAGCACTGAAGAAGAATTGTAAGTAATGGAGAAGAAATCAGTATGCGTTATCCTTAACGGCATCTCTCTCAAAAAAAATCATTTCTATTCTAAAATTTTACCAGCCTTACAGCACGTAGTACATGTTGACGTGCAGGAAACCCGATCAAAAAATGATGGCGTATTGCTGGCTTCAAAGGCGGTTACCCAATCGTACGATGCTATAGTGGCGGCAGGTGGCGATGGTACTTTAAACCAGGTGCTCAACGGCATGTTGCAAGAACATGAGCAATCCAATCACCTTCCGGTGTTGGGGTTAATTCCATTGGGCTCCGGAAACGATTTTGCCCGAACGATGGGCGTGCGGGGAGAGATCAATTCATTAAAAAAACTGTTTACGGATTTTTCTTATAGACCTGTCGATCTGGGGAAGATCACGTTTATCGACTCAGGCGAAAAGCCACGGTACTTCATCAACATTGCCGATGTGGGCATGGGGCCATATGTGGTTCAACGACTGCTAAGCAGCGACAGGATTTTTGGTTCGTTGGTGGCATATTATGCAGCCATCATCAAAACGTTTTTCACATACCGACCATTTGCGTTGCACATGAGCACACCACAGTGGAAATGGTCGGGAAAGATTCGTTCAGTTGCCATTGCCAATGGTAGATTTTTTGGTAATGGAATTTGCATTGCTCCGGATGCGAAGCCTGATGACGGATTGTTTTCTTGTTTTATAGCCGGTAAAATTTCGGTTGTTGATTTTATTTTACAGAACGGAAGACTGCGCAAAGGCAAACGACCCATTCACAAGGAAATTCAATATCGTGAAACCGATTCGGTTACGTTACGTGCCGATGAACCACAACCCATTGAAGCAGATGGGGAGTTGGTGGGTAAACTACCCGTTACCATTGAGATGCTGCGTAAGCGGGTGAAGTTTTTGTGTTAATAAAAAAAGCCGCCTGATTCAGGCAGCTTTTCAAGCTATTAAATATCTAGTTAATTAATCTTTTGGCGGACCAACATACTTGGCATCACCGAAGGCGAGCATGGGATAGCCTACAAAAGGAAGAATTATTAATAGAATTGTCATTACAATATCCTTTCCAAAAGATTTTGATAATAAATGAGCCAGATAGATCATTACAAAAAAGTTGACTAAAGGAATCAACATCAAAATGATCCACCAAACTGGTTTCCCAACAATCTCCAATAGCACAATAATATTGTAGATTGGTATGATGGCTGCCCATCCGGGTTTACCAGCCTTGGTAAAGATCTTCCACATACTGATGATTATAAGCAGGAAAATAGCCAGATAAATAAAACCGAATGCACCGAGTATTCCTGCGGCTGCACCATTGTCATAAGAATATTCTTCCATAATTATTTTGGGTTTTGGTTTTTTAGGTTCCTAAAGATAATAACCTGATTGTAAAGTAAAATACATGAGGTGTTAAGTTTTTAGAGTAATTTACCCTGAATCAAATGTTATGAACAAGCTGTTCACCCCTGTCTTTCATGAATTAGAGAAACAACGCGAAGAAATTTTGCAATCCGTAAGTCACCTTTCTGATGAAGCCTTTGGCCGTGCTCCGCAACCGGGTAAATGGTCGGTTGCACAAATTCTTACCCACATACTTACTTCAGAAAAACTTTCATTGGCATATATGAAAAAGAAAATTCAGGGCATTGATCAACTGAAGGACTCTGGTGTGATGGAGTCCCTGCGTCTTTGGTTGTTGATTGTGTCGCAACGCATTCCGGTAAAATACAAGGCCCCTAAGGTTGTGGTGGAGAACACACCTGAGACGTTATCGCTTAACCAGTTAACGGAAGAATGGACCAACCTGCGTAAAGAGCTGGCCACTTTTCTTTCTGCGATTGACGATAAATATGCCAGACGGGTAATTTATAAACACCCCATGGCAGGCCGGTTTGATGTACGACAAACACTGATTTTTTTCCGGGAGCACATTCACCATCACCGACCACAGATCGAACGCATCCTTCGTCACCCGGCCAAATAAATTCTTCCTTTGTTCTGGTTTATGTTTTCTATCTTTTCGTCCTAATCAATTTGTATGAAAAAGTTTGCTGTACTCGCACTTCTCATTAGCATGGCTCTTTCGGCCTTTGCGCAACAACAACTCCTCAAGCCTAATGAATTTTTGGGTTATGAATTAGGTGAACGGTTCACGCGCCATCACCGTGTGGTTGAATATTTTCAGCACGTGGCCAGTGTAGTGCCGAATGTTGAGCTTTATAAGTACGGAGAAACCTATGAATACCGGCCCCTGGTTTATGCGGTGGTTACCTCCCCCGAGAATCTAAAAAACCTGGAGCAAATCCGGTTGGATAACTTGCGCAGAACAGGAATGGAATCGGGCACGCCCTCAACCAAAATTCCCATTGTGTGGCTGAGCTATAACGTACACGGCAATGAGGCGAGCTCCATTGAAGCCAGCATGCAAACGTTGTATGAACTGGCCAATCCAGCCAATGGTACTTCTGCAAACTGGTTAAAGAATACGGTTGTAATAATCGATCCGTGCATCAACCCTGATGGCCGCGATCGCTATGCTAATTTTTATAACTCGTTTGGCAATCGTCCAGCAAATGCCAGTCCGGATGCGCGTGAACACCGCGAATACTGGCCGGGCGGAAGAAGCAATCATTACTGGTTTGATTTGAACCGCGATTGGGCATGGCTTACGCAGATTGAATCGCAACAGCGCATCAAAATCTATAACCAGTGGATGCCGCATGTGCATGTTGATTTTCATGAACAAGGCTATAACAACCCCTACTACTTTGCGCCTGCCGCAGAGCCCTATCATGAAGTGATTACTCCGTGGCAACGTGAATTCCAGGTTATGATCGGAAAGAATCACGCCAAGCATTTTGATAAGCAAGGCTGGTTGTATTTTACCAAAGAGGTTTTCGATTTGTATTACCCCAGCTATGGCGACACATACCCAACCTATAATGGAGCTATCGGCATGACTTACGAGCAAGCCGGTGGAGGTTTTGCCGGCTTGTCGATTACCACACGTGAAGGCGATCCACTAACATTAAAAGACCGTTGGATGCATCATCACACGACAGGTATGTCGACTGTAGAGATTACGGCCGTCAACGCCCAACGGGTACTCGATGAGTTTGAAAAATATTTCCGGGAGAATAACAATAGCCCTGCATCGCCTTACAAAACATATGTAATTAAAGGGGATAATCAACCCGACAAAATTCAACGCTTAACAAAATTGATGGATGCACATGGTGTTAAATACGGGCATCCTTCCGCTGGTAAGAATACCCGTGGATTTGATTACAGTACACAAACCACGCAGGCTGTAAATCTGAGTTCGGATGACATCATCATCAGTGTTTATCAACCGAAGTCGAGGTTTATTACTACGCTGTTTGAGCCGCAATCCAAGTTACCGGATTCGGTTACATATGATATTACTGCCTGGAACCTCATGTACGCGTACGGCCTGAAAGGTTTTGCACTCAATGAGCGCATCAATGTAGGTAAAGCTTATCAACCAAAAGAAGTGGTACAAACACCAGTTAGCGGCAAGCCCTATGCGTATGTCTTTCGTTACCAAAGTCTCAGCGATGTGAAGTTTCTTGGTGCATTGCTTAATAATGATGTAACCGTGCGTGCAGCCATGAAACCGTTTAAAGTGAATGGCGAATCATTTGATGCAGGCTCACTGATTGTTACCCAACGAAATAATGAAAGCATTCCGGATTTTGATCAATTCATTCAATCACTTGCCCGCGAGCACAACCGCAAATGGTTTGCAGCAACCACCGGCTTTGTAGACAGCGGAAAGGATTTCGGATCGGGATATGTGAATTACATCAAGGCGCCTAAAATTGCCGCATTGGTTGGCGACCAAACCTCTTCGTTGTCGGCTGGTGCCACCTGGCATTTCTTTGAACAGGAATTGCAATACCCGATCACACAAATCGGAACGGATTACTTCCGATCCATTGACTTGGGCAATTATGATGTGTTGTTAGTACCGGAAGGCCGTTACCGCATGTTTGATGAGGAGACGATGAAGTCTGTTCAGGAATGGGTTTCCAATGGCGGACGACTTATTCTTGTATCCGGTGCATTAAATGCATTTGCCGATAAAAATGGATTTGCGTTGAAGAAATTTGCCACTGAAGAGGCAAAGAAGGAGGCCGAGAAGAAAGATAAAGAAGATCAGGCCAAAGACGTGTTGCTTCCTTACGATGCGGCCGAACGCAACGCCATCTCACAGACAATTTCAGGCGCGATATATAAGGTAACATTAGACAAAACCCATCCCCTGGCTTTCGGGTTAGGCGATGCCTATTATACCCTCAAAACCAATGAACTGTATTTCTCCTACTTGCAGCAGGGTTGGAATGTGGGTGTAATTAAAGGCAAGGCAAAACCGGTGCAAGGTTTTGCGGGATACAAAATCAATAAAAAGTTAGACAACAGTTTTGTGTTTGGTGTGGAGGAAAAGGGCCGTGGATCGATTGTCTACTTCGTTGATGATCCGCTGTTCCGTAATTTCTGGGAAAGCGGCAAGATGTTGTTTTCGAATGCGGTGTTTATGGTGGGACAATAACAACACCCCCCTTGTTCCCCCCTCGAGGGGGGATTGGGGGGTGTTGTTATAAAGCTGCCAATGCAGCATCATAATTTGGTTCCTGACCAATGCTCGGAACCAGTTCAGTGTATTTTACTTTTCCGGCACTATCAATTACAATTACTGCGCGAGCATGCAGACCAGCAAAGCCGCCATCAACTAATTCAACGCCATAGGTGGTTGAAAAGCCCCGGTTTCGAAAATCGGTTGCGGTTAATACATTGTTGATTCCTTCCGCGCCACAAAAGCGCTTCATGGCGAAAGGAAGATCTTTTGATACACACAACACAGCCGTATTATTTAGTGAAGCTGCGCGTTTGTTGAATTCACGAACAGAAGTTGCACATACGCCTGTGTCAATGGATGGAAAAATGTTAAGGATAAGATTCTTTCCGGAAAATTGACTTAAGGTTACGTCTTTCATGTCTGAACCGGTTAATACAAAATCAGGAGCCGCAGCGCCTACGGTTGGAAGGTTGCCAGCGGTGTTTACGGTGTGTTCGCCAAGTTTGGTTTGAGCCATAGATTATAAGTTTTTGTTGAACTAAGAACTGCGATAATAACAATAATTTTTTCGCAAGGTTTGATAATAGCCTTGAATTTGGCGGAATATTTGCTTCGTAAGCATAAACCCCCGCGTTATGCGCTTAGTACTTGTTTGTTTAATAATTCCAGTGATCATTGCAGGATGTACCAAACACCAATTTATTTCCTTGCAGACTGGTGCTCTCCCAGAGGATAGATATGGTGCATTCTTTCATGAAAGTGATTCGCTTAAGATAACGTATAAATTTTGGGGACATGGGGGCTCTGTTCAGGTTGAAATACTAAATAAACTGGAAAAGCCTGTATTTATTGATTGGAGCAATTCAGCTATTATTTCAAATGGTATCTCCTTGTCCATGTGGAAAAATCAATCATACCTGAATGCAGATGCAAATGGTTTTCAAATCCGATGGTCCAAACCTTTCTCTTCCACTCATTCACAAATTTCCGGAGTAATATCCGGAGACTCGAGAGGAAGTATGGTTCCTCCTCAATCAGTGGTGTTGGCTCCAAAATTTAGTTTGAGGAATACTTTTTTTCCACTTCATGATCCATTACCAGCGAATAGAGTAAAGCAAACCAATGAAGGTCAGCCAATCCGAGGATTCAAGTATAATTTTGATCGCACAACCACGCCACTTTCATTTCGTATTTATCTGGCTGTAAAATTTACTGAAGCAGGAGACCCTGTTTATTATGACACTGAGTTTTGGGTGCAGGAGATTCTTCAAACACAATTGAAGCCGGACGAGTACTATAAAAAAAGACAGAAGCAGTTTTACATCACGGAAATGACAGACGGAGGAAAGGCAGGATTTATTCTTGCCGGCTCAGCAATACTTGTTGGTTACGCAGCTCTTAAAGTTCAGGAGTAATTTTAGTACCCGACAATAGCATGTCGGGTACTATTTTTACTGTTCATTAATCAATTCCTTGCCGTATACCTTTCTCAATAGCAGGCACTCCTTTCTTCATCCAGTCGGGCATGGGCGCATCTTTCAGGTAATGATCAAAGAATTGCATCATGCGTTTGGCAAAGTCTGTACGGTGATGGCGTTGGGTTAGTCCGTGGCCCTGGCCGTTGTAGTTTAACATCCAGACGGGTTTATCCAATCTTCGTAATGCCATGTAGTATTCAATGCCCTGATACCACGGCACAGCACCATCCCCATCGTTGTGCATCATCAGCAAAGGTGTTTGCACTTTATCAGCAAAGAAGATGGGCGAGTTTTCAATGTAGTGCATGGGTTTTTCCCAAAGCGTTCCACCAATGCGACTTTGTGTTCGCTCATATTGAAACATACGGCTCAATCCACTTTCCCAACGAATGCCTCCGTATGCACTGATCATGTTTACTACAGGAGCTCCGGCTTCAGCAGCACGGAATAAATTCGTGCGCGTAATCATGTAGGCAATCTGGTAGCCGCCCCAGCTGTGGCCTTGTATGCCGATACGTTTTTCGTCAACAAAACCTTTTGCAATCAGCGATGTAACACCGGGCATAATGCAGTTCATGGCACTCTCACCCGGGAAACCAATTTTGTAAACGATATCCGGAACGAAAACAAGGTATCCATTGCTCGTGTACATGGAATAATTGATGGAAGAGCGTATCGGAGCGGGAGCAATGTGCTGATGAATGTTCTGCGAATTTTTTTCATAGAAGTACACCATCATCGGATATTTCTTTTTCGGATCAAAGCCTTCCGGTTTGTAGAGCAAGCCTTCCAGCGGAATGTTATCCACGGAAGTCCAGGTAACCGATTCAACACTTCCCCACAGGTATTTACTCATTTGCGGATTGGCTGTGGATAGTTTTTTCGGATTGCTGAAGTTGAAATCGCTTGTCCAAACATCTGGAAACTCGGTGAAGCTTTGGCGGGTAAACAGCATGGCATTGGCTTGCAGTGCTTTTATGGCGTTGCCATAGCGATAGTCGCCCATAATGAGTTTGGTTAATTTTCCATCTTTCAGGTTCAGTTTATAAAAACCAGATTGTTTGGTGGTTTCATTGAAGGCACTGAGCAGCATTTCTTTTTCCGGATCGATGAAGCGCTCTTCTGGATCAAGTTGGATGTAGCGGAAGGTTGTTTTCTGATCTCTTCCAACCTTTGTGAGGTTAACGGGAGCCTTTCGGTTTTCCGGATCAAACGCCCAGATGTCGTAGCGGTCATACGCCAACAGCAGTGCATCGTTAGCGGTAAAACCGGCAACGCCATAACTGTAGGGGTAGTAAGGATGATCATCCTCCTCATCGGCAAATTTTACCTTCAAGCCTTCATTCAGCTTAATAATTTTTTTGTTAGCAACAGAATAACTGAAAAAGGCCGTATCCGGATTGCTGAACCACACCACGTAGTTGGCTTTGGGTGAAAGTCGCGCGTTGCCTTTTATTTTTTGCTGAATGGACTGTACAGAACCATCGCGCAGGTTTACCAACTGAAGGTCCTTATACACATCCGTATCCCACGTGCGCATAACGAGGTAGGGCGTTTCATTTTCAGCAAGGGCCATTGAGGCATTTCCTTCGTCACCCAATTCCAGTGATGGCATGTTTTCTTTGGCCAACTGAACAATACGATTATCATTCAGGTGAATCACAGAAACGTATGATCTTCTTTTGTCAGCATTTAACCTGCTGTTTTGTTGCGGATAGATGTAATCATCTTTCCAGGTCCACACTTCTACGTTTACAATTTCTTCAGTGAGTAGGGTAGTATCTTGTACCACCGGTTTAGGAGATGTGCCGAAGTATAATTTCGAACCGTCTTTTGAGAAGGATGGTGTATAGTTTTCATTCACGATCCACTCTGCTGGAATGCCCGTTGATTTTTCAGTGGCCAATACACGAGCAGACGATTCACCTTTTTTCCAGTGGTAGAGATGATAGTAACGAATCAGCGCTTTGGTGGTATCAGTATCCACGAGAAAAGCTGCTTGTGTTCCGTCTTCGTTAATGGATAGGCCTTTTACTTTGTATTTGCTCTTTCCCTCAAACAGGGTGTTAAGTTGACCCGCTTGCAAATCATACCAATATACGCCTGGCTTCAAGGTACTGTCGTTACCTGTAGTATGAAACAATAATCCCTGCCCGAATTTGGCTAGTGTATAATCCTTCACATACCCGAATTGCGACTCCTGATTGTTGCCCAGGTTTCGGAGCACAAGCGTATAGCCATTGTCGTCTGTATTCTTTTTAACTTTTTTTGGTTTGGCTGCTTTCTTGGCGGTATCCGGTTTTGGTGGCTTTGGTACTTCCAGTTGATAGGCCAGCCAGCCACCGGCTTTCTCCGGAATTTTGTAGGATTTTACCTCTGCAATTTTTTCTGTCTTTCGATTGGTAAAAGCATAAATACCCAATGAATCGTTGGGCAACTCATCTTTTTTCTTTTTCTCTCTGCGTAAATCCTTTACCAATTGTTTTTGGGGTGTGATTTTAAAGATCGCATATTGGCTATCCCACGTAAGTGAAATGTTTGCTGCGCGATGAATGGAATCCTGCGCCAGCGTTTTCAGGTTATGGAACACTACTTTGCCATCTCCGTCCTGTGGGTTGATGGTGTATGCGGCATGCGTGCCATCGTTGGTTATTGCCCGGTAGGTTATTTCTTTCCAGCCATCATACACATCGTGTGTCAGCGGCTTTTTTTGAACGGGAGGTTGTTTGGATTTTGATTTCTGAGCCTCGGCCGGAAGTGTGAATACCAGACAAAGAATAAGGGCAGCGTAGATGTGTTTCATAGGTTTTGGATTATGTGTTAAACATAGCCAAACCCATGTTTTTGCCCAATGGTTTTTTTATGATCGGAAATTAAAACGTTAACGTGTTGGGATAGAAAGCCTTACTCCGGTGGTGAAGTAAAATGTATTGTTTAGCTTTTCCTTTTCGGTCTGATCGTCTACTACGACTGTTGCTGGGTTGACAGGAAAGACCCAGTTGCCGATGACAAAGAATCGAAAGCTATTGAGTTTATATGTTAATTGAATACTTGTTTCGTAGTTCAGCACCTGGAATTTGTCGGATTCAAGAATACTCACCTCCGGCATTGGCTGCGGTGATCCTCCGGGCCCGTTTCCATTTCCTCCGCCATCCCTTCCAAATCCGGATTGCGGACTTCGGTATTGATAGTATTGATCATAGTATTTTTGTGTGCCGGCCTGAATAGTGAAGGAAGGCATGATGAGTAATTTGTTTTTTAGTGCGTAAAAGGTGCGACTTGCATCAGCGGTTGCAAATACATCGGTGTTGTCACTCAACCCCAGTCCAACATCAGCAAAAACCATAAACACATTCAGGTCGTAACCGGCATAAACGTTTGCAAATGTGTTCATTTCGGCCTGCACCACATAACTGGCATCACTGAAAATGTATTGTGATAGGGAAGCGCCAAGCAATATTGTTTCTCCTGTGTATTCATAGCCACCCTCAAATCCATACAAATCAATTCTGTTCTGGTCTTTAGCGGTGAGGTAACTAAGGTATCCGCGAATAAAAAATCCGGATTTATGATAATACGCAAGTGACGGTATTAAATAAGGGGCTATCATAGAATCCGTTCTTCCCATGTATACATAATCGCTTGTGTATCGGATTCCGATTTTAAACTCAGAAGTAGTTAAAACGGAATCAGTATAAATGTTGTTGGGTTGAGACAGAACAATGGAGCTGATCAGCATTGCGCCTAGTGTAGCGAGGTGTTTCATAGCGCGGTTGTTTAAGCCAACTGTACCGCACCAGAAGGATGCGGTACAGTTTTAGGTTGATTGAAACTATTTGTTTCCGCCTTTCTTGCCAGAACCTGTTCCTTGCTTCATTTTCTCCTTGCCCTTGTTGGGCATACGTTCGCCTTTTTCTTTGAGTTTGGTTTCCATCTTT
The DNA here is from genome assembly GCA_964419145.1 of uncultured Roseivirgaceae bacterium. Lineage (GTDB taxonomy): Bacteria > Bacteroidota > Bacteroidia > Cytophagales > Cyclobacteriaceae > UBA2336. The sequence continues at coordinate 744,847 of CAYQOM010000001.1, forward strand.
TCACGGAAGCGTTCCTGGTTTTGGTACTTTTTACCATCGGGGCTAAGGCATTCACCGTCCCGTAATTGCATGCGGGTTTGATTTTTAAGTTGATAACTTCCATCGGGATTAATGATCATACCATTCTGAAGTGTTACCCTTTCCTGCATGCGGGTTTGTTGCTGATTTTTCACCTGGAACATTTCTCCGTTTTGATAGACATAGTGTTCCTGATTCATGGCCTGATTGCGCACTTGCACCTGAGCACGGAATTGTGCCTGGTTGTTGTACTTGTTTCCATTCATGTCCAGGCACTCGCCATTCTTCAGTCTTAACTGTTTCTGATTTTGCAGTTGATACGAGCCATCTGGGTTTACCACGATCCCATTGTGTAACCTCAATTGTTCCTGAAGCTGAATTTGTTCCTGATCTCTTACCTGGTACATTTTGCCGTCTTTAAGCATTAGGTGTTCCTGCAGTTGTTGTTGTGTGCGTTGCTGCTCTCTATCCTGCGCCTGTAAACTGAAAAGGGCAAGTCCTAGAGCCATTCCGAAAAGCATGAGCTTTTTCATATTTCCTCCTTTTTTAATAGTAATTATATAGTCTATTACAGGCAGTAAAATTTAAACATGAGCAGATAAAAGTCTGTGACTTCACGCACGGAGGCTTGATGACTTTTGTTAGGTTTTAAAAAGAAAATGCTCCTGAAGGAGCATTTTCATGATAAAGTAGTTTTAGAATCTTGCCCGAACGCTTACATACCCACCCGAACGTCTGCGATCGAGGTACCAGGGCAAGTCATCATCAAAGTAATCGATGTCAACATGTGATATGCGATGAAAATCTGCGCGGTGCATGTGGGCGGGAACGCGATGTGTGTATACCCAATTTCTTCCTGATAGGGTTATGTACACGCCACGGTAGCAGTCGTAGTAAACATTGTAGTCGCGGTAGTACACATAACGTACAGGCCGGTAATGATAGCCATGTGCAGGTGCCCAATGCGGAGGCCTGTGGTACGAATACCGTCTGCCATGGCGATCATGTGTTGGGCCACGCCAGTCTCTTCGGGAGTCACGGTCAAATCTATCCCAGTCATTACGGTGATTATCATGACGGCCACGGTGGTTATCCCAATCACGGTCGCGCTTGTGATCATGTTTGTGCTTGTCATCGCCCCGGCCATTGCCTCTTCCCTGCGCAAGTACATCTGCACCGACCATCAGCACACCAGCAACCATCAGGGCACTCAGGAGTTTCATGTTCGTTTTCATAACACAACAATTTAAAGTTATGTCATGAAATGCAACGGTCGTGCCAAACCCTGAAAACCTTCCAGAATCGTCCGAAATGGGCTTTTTTTAGTTAATGATGGCTATCCCATGTGCAAAACACATCATCCGTTCCGATGGGCTGACCCGGAGGAGGCGTCAGCAGATTTTCAGCTTCGTACTTCTCCGGATTATCGCGGAAGGCCTGAATCAAACTTAAGGCATAAGCGTAGTGCGCCTTCCAGCTTTCATTGGTTGTGGTTTTTGTTTTTTCCGCCAGCCAATTTTTAAGTTGATCGATTTTTAGTGAAGCAATTGCACGCGCTTGTGCAGATGCGCTTTGATTGCGATTTAGTTTGATCAGGTTATTCAACACGCTGTGATTAACCGTCATTTGAAGCAATCCTTCGTAACCCGATTTGTTTGCACCCTTGAATGAACTGTTAACGATTTTATCAATCACACTTTCCAGCGAAGGTTGCTGATTGTTGAGTGCATTATGTTGCACCAACCGTGTAGCCCGTGCAGGATGAAAAATCAATCCGAATACCATATCAGAGGCACTTTCTGCGTATGCCAACGGATCAAATGTAAGATCGGTGCGCGTGCGCATCACTTCGCGCGTGCGTTGATACCCGATTGGATGAGGCGGAATATTCTTGATTAAATCTGCAGGTAAAGCAAGTGCCTGTGGCGAAACGGTATTGAGTAAGGCATCCAATGCTTTTTGTTGTTGAGCGGAAGAGATCATTTCGGTTACGGGTTGTCCGTCTCCGCGTAAAGCGTAGCGATAATTTAATCCGCCAATAATTTTTGAAGTGGCTTCTGCCTGATAGCGGTGAAAGAAGTAAATCGGAACGAGTGCTTCTTCTAATAAGGCCATGGGTGTTCCTTCACGAATATTTTTTTCACCAAAATTTTTGAGTGCGAGGGTGCGCACTTGCATCACCCGGTTTAACTCATCGGTTGCATCTTTGCCATTATCCCACAAGTGTGCAAATGGATGTGCGCCTCCTGTGGGTCGTGCATCTTGATCGGAAAGAAAGGTTAAACCTTGCTTCGAACCATCTTGTAGAATTTTTTCCAACGCAGCATCTTCGTTTGTTCCTTCCGGAAAATGCGAGTAGCCGTACATAATCGCTACTTTATCCCACGCTCCAATTTTATCATCATACGATTGGCTCAAATCAATCTTGCCATCTTTGATGCTGGCTATTGGATGTGGATAGTCCATTACCGAAGCCAGGTTTTCGGCGCTTGAAGCATAACTGTGCGCCAGTCCGATGGTATGCCCTACTTCGTGTGCAGAAAGTTGACGTAACCGGGCGAGTGCCATTTCCAGCATGTGTGGAGGAATCGTTTTCCCATCTTCATAGGGGGCGAGCAATCCTTCGGCAATCAAAAAATCCTGTCGCACCCGAAGGGAACCCAACGATACATGGCCTTTGATAATTTCACCCGTGCGGGGATCACTTACCGATGCCCCGTACGACCAGCCGCGGGTGGAACGGTGTACCCATTGGATTAGATTGTAACGCACATCCATCGGGTCGGCATCTTCGGGCATAATTTCAACGCGGAAAGCATTGATGAAACCGGCTGCTTCAAACGCCTGGTTCCACCAACGCGCGCCATCCAATAAAGCGGAACGGATGGGTTCTGGTGTGCCGCGATCCAGGTAATAGATAATCGGTTCAACCGGTTCGCTCATGGCAGCGTTTGGATTTTTCTTTTCCAGCCGATGCCGATTGATGAAACGCTTTTCGATGGGCTCATGAATGGGCGTGGCGTAATCGTAAAAAGAAGTACCAAAGTAACCTGCCCGCGGGTCGAATTTACGTGGCTTGTACTGATCATCCGGAAGTTGCACAAAGGAATGATGTTGACGTACGGTTACCACGTTGGGCGTTGGTGTTACACTGCGGATGTAGCCACCCGTTGCCTGACCAGTGAAGGTGAGCGTTACTTCCACTTCGGTGTTTTGCGGAAAGTTTTTTGTTCGGGGTAAATAAAAAGCTGAACGTGATTTATCCAAGGAGTAATTTCCTTGTTGCTGACCACGTAATCTTCCGATTACATCGTGTGCATCCTGAAAGTAAAAATCGGTGGCATCAACCAGTACCTTGTCTTTTTCTTCAGCGGTAACCGTAAAACCCCACAGTACAGATTGTGCAAAGGCCTGTTCAACTGCGTTGCGTTCATCCACATTGCTGGTAATTGCGCGGAATTGATAATTGGGTTGAGTCATTAAAATTTTTGGACCCCTGCGCTCAAATTTTACAATACGGTCATTTCCCAGTTGGCCACGGTCAAGCCCGATGTCATTGGAACCAATGCCGGCAGGCAGGGAGTTGACGTACAGGAATTCTGTATTGAACTTATCAACCACCAGAAAAATCTTGTCTTGTTTTTCATCATAGTAAAAATCGAAGTAGCCGGGAAAATGTTTCATACCAGAAACCTTGGCTGCAATGCCGGTGGCTTGTGGTGTTGGTGCAGGTTGTGCTTCGGTTTTCTTTTTCTGTGCGAAGGTTACGCAGAGAACAAAAACCAAAGGGAGAAGAAGTAATTTTTTCATGTTGGAGATTTAAGGTGGAGAAAGCTACTAAGAATTACAGGCACACCAAAACCCTTGTTACAGGAGCGGGGCATAGCTGTTTTTTTATAACTTGGTGACTATGTTCGGCTTCTTTAAATCATCGGGCAGTAAAGTAAAGGTGGTGGATAAGGTGTGGATGACCAGTGCAGCCAGATTACAGGCATGCCGCGCCATGCATGGAGCCAATCCGCAGTGTCTTTTTTTGGTTTGGTTTGAAGAAAGCGCTATTGCACTGAAACAGGTTGTTCCGGAGGATGCGGTTGTTCATGCAGGCCAAGTTGAACTTCAACAAAGGCAAAACCGAATGGTGGTTTTTGCTGAGCATTATCCCCTTCGAAAGACGGAAGATGAGCTTTACAATAGACTTAACCTTACGGAAGTGAATGTACTTTCTGCGCTTGACGAGCCGCTATTTAATTTTTTTGGTGGCGAACGTTTACAGGAAATGATGAGGCGTATGGGGATGGACGAGCACGAAATTGTGGGGCACAGCATGATCACCTCGTCCATTAAACGGGCACAACAGAAACTGGAACAACGTGTTGTCTCCGAGCAGAAGACCACCTCGCAACAGAAGTGGTTTGAATTGAACTTTCCTGCCTGAAACCTTGTACTTTTACAAAAAAACCTAGATCCTATGTTAAAAAAGATTCTTCTCGGTATTGGTGTGCTGGTACTTATTGTAGCTGGCTATGTTGGTTACTTAATGCTCACCACCAAAAATCACAGTCCTGCTGCTGTAGCGGAGTATAAAGACGGTGATTTTCTGATACAAGTAAATTACTGCCAACCTTTCAAAAAAGGTCGTCCGATTTTCGGTGAAGAAACCGAAGGTGCGCTTGTTCCTTTTGGGGCAAAATGGCGTACCGGGGCCAATGAAGCGACCGAAATCAGTTTTAGCAATGATGTAATGATGGATGGCCGTTTACTGAAAGCCGGCCGTTATTCACTCTACACCATTCCGTATGACTCAACCTGGACGGTTGTCTTCAACAGCAAACTTGGGTATTGGGGCGCAAAACTTGGCGGAGACCCGTTTGAAGAGAGTATGGATGTGATGCGCGTACCCGCTACTGTGCGCAATGACTTACCAGAAATTGAGCAGTTCACCATTTCGTTAACGCCTGCCGACAGTATAGTCAACATGCATTTCTATTGGGATAAAACACGCGCTACGGTACCCATTCAGCGGGTGCAGTAATTAGCTGTTTTCAAACCGCTCAATAGCTTTCCGCTGTTCTTCAGGAATGGGTATGGTTTTTTCGTGTGTGTAATCGTAGCACACCAGCACGGCATTGCCCTGCGCCACTACTTCCTCCTGATTTTGTTTTTCACGAACGATGGCCCAATCGAGTGTCAGACTTTTATTGCCAATGCGTGAGCAGCGTGTGTAAACAAAAACGTTGTCGTGCAAAAACACAGGAGCTTTGTAGTCAATTTCAATTCGCGCCAGTATGATGCCCACCTGCTGGCTCCACTTTTTATCCGTACCCACCACATCTTCAAAATACTTGACACGCGCCAGTTCAATGTAGGTTAAGTAGTTGGCGTTGTTCACGTGGCCCATTTTGTCGATGTCTTTAAAACGAAGCTGAATGGGGACTTTGTGTTTGAAGTTTTGCATGGTGGTAAAGATAGCCAAAACGATGCGTTAAGGCCTACCCGAAAATCCCAATATCGAACGAAGTCCGTTCGAACTGATACACTTCAATATTCTGATTTAGGCAAAAGCAGGTTGCTTTTGGTCATGGCATAATATATGGCTATGCTTAATAAACCTACCAGCCAAAAGCTGGCCAACCATTTACGCTATGCTGAAAAGTTACTTTATCTCCGCCATCAGGCACCTGTTAAAAAACAAAAGTTACACCATTCTAAACACCATCGGGCTTTCGGTTGGCCTAACGTGCTTTGCGCTTATTGGTCTTTGGGTTGTTAACGAACTGAGTTTCGACCGCTTTCACGAAAAGGCTGATCGCATTTACCGCGTAAGCGGAATTTTCTCTTCAGAGTCGGACCGCATGCAACAAGCGGTTACCCCCACTCCATTACGCATGGCATTAAAGAATGATATGCCTGAGGTTGAGGATGCGGTTATTATCGATAACAATGATGCCATAGTTCAACGGGACGATAAACAATTCATGGAAGATTTTCTGTTGATGACAGACCCTTCCTTCTTTTCGCTATTTAGTTTTGAGTTAAAGGCAGGCGATAAACATACTGCATTAAATGAGCCCTACTCCATAGTACTCAGCGAAAGCATGGCCAAAAAATATTTTGGTGATGAAGATCCTATTGGGCAGTCCCTCATCATCTTTCTTCAGGACCCGGAGGGTCGAGGAAAAAACTATACCGTTACAGGTGTTATTGAGGATTGTCCGGTCAATTCACATTTCAACTATCAGGCACTTATTTCTTTCAAAACATTTGAAGTTAATAATCCAACAGATCCGCAAGGTCATGATTGGTATAACAATGGTTACTATACGTATATCTTGCTTCGAGAGGGCAGTAGAGCTGAACAACTTCAGGCAAAGCTTCCTCAATTAATTGAGAAATACATGGGCAAACAAAACCGTGAATGGAAAATAAGCTACGAATATTTTCTTACCCCTATAACGGATATACATCTGCATTCGCACATTAAGTACGAAATTAAGGAAACCAATACGTTAAGCAGTGTCATCATCTTTGGAACCGTTGGATTAATTGTGTTGCTGCTGGCTTGTATAAATTACATAAACCTGACCACAGCATTTTCATCCGGAAGATTTAAGGAGGTAGGGATGCGCAAAGTAATGGGTGCTTTTAAAAGACAGCTTATTGGTCAGCATCTTACAGAGTCCTGGTTAATTGCCATTTTTTCGTTGCTATTGGCGCTTATCTGGATTGAGCTTGTTCGCCCTATGTTTGAGAGCATGACCGGCAAGCCCATTGTTGACTTATATTCTTTTCAGGTATTGCTACTCCTTTTTGGTATAGCCTCCACAGTTGGCATTGTTTCGGGATTTTACCCGGCTTTAATGCTGTCATCATTCAAACCGGTAGAAATTATGAGAGGTCAGTTAAAAACCGGCACCAGGGGAGTTTTTCTTAGAAAAAGCCTGGTTGTAGTTCAATACGCCATCACCATTTTACTGGTTGTTGGAATTATGGTCGTGCAAAGACAGCTAAGGTTTATTCAACAACATGATTTGGGATTCGATAAGGAAGGCTTGCTTGTTATGGGGGTTAATGGCAGCCAGGAGGTTATTACCGGTTATGAAGCTTTTGCCCAAGAGATAAGATCCCTGTCATCCGTAGCAGGTGTTACCCGGTCGAATACAAGTTTGGCTGGGGGACTTAGTAATTCCGTTGCTGTTGTTGAAGATGTTCAGGGGAATAAGGTAAATGCAACCGTACATCGGGTAAGAACTGATTTTGAGTACCTGAATGTATACGGAATGAAACTTCTGGCGGGACGTTTTTTTCAAAAAGACAATGCGGCTGATTCAACGCTTGCGTTTGTGGTAAACGAAAAACTCATTCATGCTCACGGTTATTCATCACCCGAAGAAATTATTGGAAGGTCATTTCGCTTTCAAGGAAGGGAAGGTCAGGTTACTGGAGTAGTAAAGAATTTCAACTATAATTCACTTCAATATAGCATTGATCCGACTGTTCTTTATTTGCTTAATGGAGGATTCTCCCAAATCACAGTAAGGTTAACAGGCAACTCATTCCAGGCACGTGAGGCCGTTGAGCAAATTTGGAAAAGACATTTTCCAAATACCATTGTTGATACGCGATTTGCTGAGGAATCCCTTAATGCACAGTATGATGCCGAGCAACGGTTTGCCAAAGTATTCCTTGTGTTTTCTGTTATCTCGTTGGCCATTGCATGTTTAGGTTTATTTGCATTGGTTTCATACAGTGTTGAAAGCAGAACAAAGGAAATCGGTATACGAAAAGTGTTGGGGGCATCAGCCTCTACTATTTTTGGTATGCTATCAAAAGAATTTCTTGGGCTAATTGTTGTTGCATCTTTGGTAGCTGTTCCGGTTGGTTATTACCTAATGAGTAAGTGGCTGGAGACATTTGTATATCGTATTGATTTAAGTGCTACGGTATTTTTAATTGCCGCTCTTTCAGTATTGGCAATTGCATGGATAACGGTAAGTACCAGGTCTATTGGTGCAGCAAGGACAAATCCGGTTGATTCGTTAAGAAATGAGTGACACTTAACGGTCTGGTTAAGATCAGGTGTTGTCCGTAACCTCAACCCGAACCGCTTCACTTAGTGGCTTGAGTACGGCCATGAGTTTTTCCTTATCCTTGGTTTTTTGAAGATGAATTTTTTCTCCGTTGCTGAACTTCAGATAGGCATTGTAATAATCATATTCAAATGTAGCCGAGTGTGAGGTGCGTGCCGTATACAACTGCTGGCTTTCCTTCGATCGGTTGATAAAGATTCTTTCAACGTGATCGTAGGACTCAAATCTTCCGGTTTTGAAAAAGAAGAAAGACGTGTACTCGCGGTAGGTTTTATTGGCCGGGTTGATTTCAGTGCCTTCAGCGGTTACAAAAGCAAAAAATCCGGCTGCACCTATTATAATCGTAACCCATGGGTTTGTTTGCCAGGCACTTAATCCAAGAATCACGGCACAAGCTGCCAACAACCGGAAAGTCCATGGGAGTAAGAGCCCATATTTTATATTGATCATAAATTCAAAAAGAATGAATTTATGAAACTACTAAATTTTAATGTGATTAAAGATCAAAGTACACATCATTCATCCTTTAGCACCTCAACCGGATTTGTAAGCGCGGCTTTAACGGAGTGGTAACTTGTGATGAGCATGGCGACAATCAGTGCCCCCAAGCCGGTTAGCACAAAAACCCATACGGAGGGTGTAACCCGGTAGGCAAAATCCTGAAGCCATTTTTGCATAAGCCAGTAGGAAAATGGTGCGCTGATAAAGAATGCAAGCGTGATTAATCGAGTATACCCTTTTGAAATAAGTTTTAGAATATCCCATACCGATGCACCGGATACTTTTCGTATACCGATCTCCTTGGTGCGTTGCTCCAGGGTATACACAATCATACCGAGTAAACCCAGGCAAGCAATCAGTATGGCAAAACCCGAAAGAATGGATAGCGCTGTACTAAAACGTTGTTCCGTTTTAAAGCTGTCGGCAAACGCCTGATCAACAAAGGCATATTGAAGCGGGTTGTCTTTGCCGTGTTTTTGCCAGAGGTTTTCAACAGCTTCCATAGTTGTGGCCCACTGTTCGCTTGATTGTCCTGCAATTTTTATGGCCACAAACTTTTTGTTTCCAGTACCCGGTAAGTCGGGGTTTTTTATATGAAAGATGGCCATCGGCTCAATCGGGGCCTGAAGTGTCCAGTAGTTAAAGTCTTTCACCACTCCGATTACTTCAAACTGAATGTCCCATCCGGGTGCACCTATTTTTTTACCGATAACAGATTCATCGGCATTCCAGCCAATTCGTTTAAGTGCAGTTTCATTGAGGAGAACGCGATGAATATCTCCCGGATTGTCGATGGAAAAATTACGACCGGCTAATAACTCAACACCCAAGGTTTGAATAAACTGTTCATCAGCAGAAGTGTAATTCAACGAAAAGGTCATGTCGGTCATTCCCTCCGCAGTGAATTTGTCGCCTCCCCAAACAGAAGGCGGTAAGGAAGTGCACCAGGTGGCATTCAGCACCCCGGGAAGATTACGTGCCTCTTGCGCCAACACTTCACCATCGGGTACACGTTCAATCGATTTTAATACAAGTAAATTCTCCTTATCGAAACCAAGATCTTTCTCTGTTACGTAGCGAAGCTGTTGCGAAACAATGGCTGTGCACAGAATTAGAATTATCGATAAGCTGAATTGAAAAGTAACCAAACCGTTTCGGAATGATCGGCCTTCGCGGCCCGATTTCAATTTTCCTTTGATGGCTTCAACCGGATGAAAGGAGCTAAGAAAAAAGGCCGGATATAAGCTGGAAACGATACTGATGAAAAGAACCAACAACACCAAACCAATACTTACTTCAGGCTGAAGTAGAATGTTTAGCGATAATTCTTTTCCGGTTAGCAAATTGAAAATGGGTAGGGCTCCCTGCACGAGCGCTAAGGCAAATGCCAGCGCGAGAAAACTGAATATACAGGCTTCAATAAAGTAATTGTAGCCAAGTGTGTTCCGTCCAACACCCAGAATTTTACGAATACTGGCTTCTTTAACCCTTCGGGTAAATTGTGCAGTAGACAGGTTCATGAAATTGACACACGCCAGCAAAATGATAAAAACAGCTGCACCAGCGAGCGAGTATATTATTTTAATGTTGCCGCTTTCATTGTTAATCCGGTTGTAGACTACTTCATCGGGCAGGTGAATGGCGGTGAGGGGTTGAAGAAACAATTCCCACGTTTTGCCAGATTTCAAATAATCATCAAAGGTCATGTTCATAATACGCTGCAACGTTTGTTCGGCATGCTGGCGTGGAATACCGGTAAGCTTTTCACGCACCTGCGCAAGGTTGGCTTGTTCTGACAACCGTACGTAGGTTTCGAGTTGGGTCCAGATCCAACTCCAACTCATATTACGTACCTGCGGAAAACTTTCTATTGAAAGGAGCACATCAAATTGGATGTATGAATTTTTCGGCAGGTCATCCAGTATTGCAGTGACCTCATACGTTTGCTGGCTTTCTCCTGCCCCTACGCGAACGAGTTTCCCCACCGCATTTTCAGACCCAAAGTATTTTAAGGCAGTACTTTTTGTCATGACAAGTGTGTTCGCTTTTTCGAGCGGAGCTTCACGTTCACCCTGAAGAACCGCAAAGCTGAACATGCGAAAGAAGTTGGAGTCGGCAGCCAGAATATTTTCTTGTTCGATTGCTGTAACAGTATTATCGGGTGATGTATAGGAAATAAGAAAATCGCCAGGCGTATAAATGGAGGTAACCAATTCAACTTCGGGTAATTCTTCTTTAACGGCATGAGCAACGCCCGGTCCGGTGGAGGCAAACTGGTGTTGATCATTCTCACCCCAAATGAATGTCTGATTTACGCGGTATATTCTATCAGCCTGATTATGAAAGCGATCGTAGCTCAGTTCGTGATGCACATAGAGATACATCAACAACGCACAGGCAATGCTGGAAGTTAATCCTAACAGGTTGATCGCAGAAAATAATTTTTGACGCTTGAGGTTGCGCAGGAAGAGTAAAAGGGAATAGCGGAACATGGGTTATGGTTTGGGCATCTTTAACCAAAGGCATACCAACCCCAATTCTGCCTTGATTTGTACGTTTTCTGAGTTGTTTACTGTTCGTAAACGTGAACAGACGTGCGGATATGAACGCCTATTGGTTAATAGACAAAGGTTCCCTGTGCTGTTTTCAGTGTAACCTTTTTGGTGTCTGCTGCTTCAACCCGTCCAACAACTTTTGCATCCACACCAAAGCTTTTTGAAAGATCAATTACCTGTTGGGCGTATTTCTCATCCAGGTATACTTCCATGCGGTGGCCCATGTTAAACACTTTGTACATTTCTTTAAGATCGGTACCGCTTGCATCGTGAATTAGTTTAAACAACGGTGGCGTTTCGAACAGGTTATCTTTAATGACATGAAGATTTTCAACAAAATGCAGCACTTTGGTTTGGGCGCCTCCGCTACAATGCACCAGGCCATGAATCTGATGACGAAGATTTTTGAAAACCTCGATCATAATAGGAGCATACGTGCGTGTTGGTGATAGCACGAGTTTACCAACATTCAAGGGCGTGCCGGGCAATTCGTCTGTTACTTTGTGTTTGCCGGTGTACACCAAATCGGCTGGCACATCTTTGTCGTACGACTCCGGATATTTTGTGGCGTATGCGTTGGTAAACACATCGTGCCGTGCCGAGGTGAGTCCGTTGCTGCCCATGCCGCTGTTGTATTCGTTTTCATAGGCGGCTTGTCCGTAGGAAGCCAATCCTACAATTACATCGCCTGCTTTAATGCGACTGTTATCAATTACATCGCTGCGTTTCATGCGGGCGGTTACGGTGCTGTCGACAATGATGGTTCTCACCAAATCACCTACATCGGCTGTTTCACCTCCGGTGCTGCGGATGTTTAAGCCATGCTTTCGCAGCATCTCCAGCACTTCTTCGGTGCCATTGATGATGGTAGAGATGACCTCACCGGGAATCAGGTTTTTATTACGGCCGATGGTAGAGGAAAGTAAAATGTTATCGGTAGTACCTACGCATAACAAATCATCCACATTCATGATGATGGCATCCTGCGCAATGCCTTTCCACACCGATAGGTCGCCTGTTTCTTTCCAGTACACGTATGCTAAAGATGATTTTGTACCGGCACCATCGGCATGCATTACTGTGCAGCACTCCGGATCGCCACCCAGGTGATCTTCAACAATCTTGCAAAAGGCTTTTGGGTATAAGCCCTTATCAAGTTTGCTGATGGCCTGGTGTACATCTTCTTTGCTGGCGGATACCCCGCGTTGGTTGTAGCGATCGCTCATGAAGAATCGGAAATTTGCCGCTAAGGTAACAGTTGAAAAGGAAAGCGACTAACGCGTAATTTCATTTATCCGCCTGATGAGGACATCTACCTGCCTGGCTTTCTCATGGACGGTGGCCAATTGCGGATCAGCCTGTTCCTGTTGCATTAAAACGGCAAGACCAATGATGCGACAAAGTGGGCCGCGAACGAGGTGCGCATTGATGAAGGCGTATTCTTCCAATTGTACATTGCGCTCTTCAATTTTCTTTATCCGCTGCTCAATAATTTGTTCCAGGTTTTCATTGATGGAACGAATTTCTTCCTGACTGTACTGCAACTTATCGGTTTGCTTCAGCAGGGTTTCGGTTAGCTTTTGCAACTGCTCATGCCGGTGTTCAATTCGCTTACGGTAGGCCAAAAATTTATTTTTCAGATACATCAAAAAGGCCATCAGTATAAGTGCCACTACGAAGTAATCGATAGACAATTGAAAAACGGAAAGCTTTTCAGGGTTGGTAACCGGAATGCCGGTTAAGGACGGAAGCTCCGTAAGGAATAGAAATATAACCAGGTAAATACCCAGCATGATAATTTGTAGCCAGCCCCGCAAGGTTAAAATGATCCAACTGGCGTAGACAAACAGAATCAGGGGAACCGTTCCGGCCAGTCCGCCAAAATTTTTCCAAAAGTGAATCAGAATGGGAATAACGGCCAGGTGAAGAAAAAAGGCGAGGTATTTAATGTTGCTGACTTTGAAAGTCAGTAAAAAAATGATTCCAAAAAGTACGGTGATGGATGCATTCAATATTGTTGTGGTGGCCCCTGAGAACAGCCCGTTTATTACCTGGTAAAGCTGATAGACGATAGCCAGAATCAGCGTGAACCGAAAAATAGTTTTTTCAAGCGTTCCTTTCATGGTTCCTGATTACTGTTCGGTCTAACAAGGTGTTTTGCTTTAACGAGGTACGGATAGACTCTACTACTCCGTTTAGTTCTTCGCTTGATAGTTTTAGTTTATCAGTATATGCTGATGAGGATTTTACGTTATGCATGGAAGCAAGTAATTCATCAACAGCCTGTATTAATTCAGTAGTGTTTAGTTCAATAAACGTTTCTACCGATTTATTCTTTTTTCGAAGCATTTCTGTTCTTCTGCTCACCTCATCTTCCAGATTGGCTTGTGCCCGCTTTAACTCTTGATTCGACTGCTCCAACTTCCTACCCAGTTTTCGTGACTCCCGAACCTGCTCTGCCATTTGCAGGTTCAGCTGTGAAAGCTTATTGCCTTGTGTTACGGTAAGGTCTTTCAGGTAGATGGTAAAAACGGAGATCAACATTAGCGTAAACCAGAAGTCGAGGGTTTGAAACGAAACGCCAAAATCAATATGCGACAACCATGCCGGTGATGTGTTACTGATGTACAGCACAACCAATAGCAAGAGCATATTGAAGCTAATGGTGATGTAAAGCGCACGCTGCGAATACACCATGACAATGAAATAGATGGAAGCGAAATAGTTGAAGCGGCCGTAACCCGCAATGCCGCCAAACTGAAGAAAGTTAAACGCAAGCAGCAGGGTGATAGCAACACCGAATTGAATACCGATTTTTTCAAACTCTTTTCGCCAACTGGTGTATACAAACGTGATGATGGTGATCAGCAACAACAAATCAATCATCAAATCGGCACGCGGAACGTGTGTGGTGAAATCCATAACCAGGGCCAGTACTATGCGTACAGCACCGAAACCACAAATAAGCAGGATAATCTGTGGTTGGTAGGAGAGGGTATTGTATTGGCTGATGAAGCGATTAAACACAGAAAAGATTTGTGCAAAATAACAATTATCGGATTACGCAAGTATCCCGGAGGTTGGACGGCATATTTCCCACAACACCACTCCTACACACACCGAAACATTTAACGAATGTTTGGTTCCCGATTGAGGAATCTCCAGCGCAACATCCGCATGCTGAATAACCGCATCAGTTACTCCATTGATTTCATTGCCAAATACGAGGCAGATTTTTTCGTCTTTCAAACGTTTGAATTCGTGTAACGGTATGCTGGCATCGGTTTGTTCAATCACCACAATTCTATACCCGTTGGTTTTTAACTGCTGAATCACTTCTTCTGGATGTTCCACATATTCCCAATCAACCGATTCCGTTGCTCCCAACGCTGTTTTATGAATTTCGCGATGTGGTGGTGTTCCGGTAATTCCGGTCAGGTAAATTTTCTCAACCCGAAACGCATCGGCCGTACGAAAAGCAGACCCTACGTTGTGGAGGCTGCGTACATTGTCAAGCACCAGGCAAACCGGTAATTTTTCAACTTCTTTAAATTGATCAACCGAAATACGGCCCAGCTCTTCGAGTTTGAGTTTTTTCATGGTCAAAATTAGACATAAGTAACAAGAAGTAAGACACAAGTATTTTGTAGTTTGGCCATATGGGTAGCCACAACTGTATTCAACAAGTTAACAGCCGGGCATTGCTATTTTTTATTTTGTTGGCACATTGCGCTCATGCCCAAAATCCCTACACCGATGTGTACAAGGAAAGTGCGTGGGTTGAACGTGACAAATGGCAAAAGCCACAGGAAATTATTCGGTTGATGAACATCAAAGTCGGAAGTGTTGTGGCCGATGTGGGATGCCATGAAGGATACATGACGGTGAAGTTGGCAAATGCTGTGGGCCGTTCAGGAAACGTGTATGCCGTTGACGTAGAGCAGCACAAACTGGATCGACTGAAGAATCATTTAGAAGCCCGGAAGATTACGAATGTATCATTGGTGAAGGGTGATTATGACAATCCCAAACTCCCCGCCCGAAGTTTGGATGCTGTCATCATCCTCGACACCTATCATGAAATGGATGATCACGATGAGATTCTGCTACACATCAAGGCTTCCTTAAAGCCCGGTGGTCGTTTGGTTATTTGTGAGCCGATTGCCGATGAACGAAAAAATTCTTCACGTACGGAGCAGGAGCGTAAACATGAACTTGCCATGAAATTTGCTCTTGAAGATTTGGCCAAAGCAGGTTTCCAGATAGTAAGCAAGCAGGAAAATTTTGTTGATCGAATTGCAATAAAAGGTGATCGTATGTGGATTATTGTGGCATCGCGATAAGGCTATTGTGGATTATCCATTTCATGAATCAACTTATTGAGTTGATCCAGGTATTTATCGTACGACACTTTGTACATCCATTTGGCCAGGTAATAACAGGCAGGTGTAAGCACCACGATGGCTATAGCCAATGCCACCAACACAGAAGTTTCCTGAATGTCCTGTTCAAAATTATCGTGTTGTGAAAGCCCCATCATATACCCGGCTATGACACTAAACGGATAAATGAACAAGGCAGCCTTTTCCTGAAAACGAATGGATTGAAACACAATTCTGTGAATTTGCTCCAACGATGTTTTGAGTGAAGTGTCAAATGCCTGCTTCAGTTGAAGCTTTAATTCTTTTAAGGTGATGTAGTTATACCAGCTAAAGAAAACGTACGCACCAGTCACAGTACCAATAAATAATTTTAGCAACCAGTGATCGAACAAAAAAATCAAAACAATAAAGAATATTAGAAAAGCTACTGAGAATCCGAGCGTTGTCTCGATGCTTTTCTTCAGTTTCAGAGCGGGATGTTTCGACTTGCTTTTTTCTGGGCGTGCATCCGCACTCCATTGCGCTGGTTTTTCCAGTCGATCGTGTTCCAGTTTTTTCCATGCTTCCCGTAAATCCATGTACTAATTGCGCTTAAGTTTCTTTGTTAATGATTCCCGTATCCGGTGCAGCTTCACGGCCACATTATTTTTAGTTAATCCGGAAATTTCAGCGATCTCTTCATTTTCGTAACCATCCAAATGCAAGGTGATGAGCATACGATCAATTTCCGTTAACTCGCGTATCGCCTGAAAAAGCGCCTCACTTTCATCCTTGCGGGAATGAGGCTCGTGCACCCCGCCCACCTGTTCCAGGTTGTCGGCTGGCTTTACCAGCACAGCCCTGCGTTTAAACGTGAGCACGGTATTCAATCCAACCCGGTATAACCAGGTTGAGAATTTTGATAGTCCGTTAAAGCGTTCAAACGATCGCCAGGCTTGCAGGTGAATTTCCTGAAAGAGATCCTGTTCATCTTCCGGGTGGTTGACGTAAAGCCGGATCACTTTATAAATAATGCCCCGGTTTTGCTCCATCAACTGCGTAAACTCCTTTTCCCGATGAGTCATGTTTCGGTGTTTTTACGCTAACAACCGATAGAGCAAAATGCCTAAGCTAAACCAGAAAAAATATTCCAACATCTTCCTCAGGAACCAAAACGATTTTTCTTTGATGCCAACCATTGCTTATGTTTTTACAATTAATGGCATGACCGCCTTGATTATTACAGCGCCAACAAAATTGGAGAAGGTAATCTTTTATATTTGCCAGAATGGCCAAAACAGCATCTGAAACGCCCCTTATGAAGCAATACAACGCCATCAAGGCGAAGTACCCGGGGGCGCTGTTGCTTTTTCGGGTGGGTGATTTTTATGAAACCTTTGGGCAGGATGCCATCTCGGCCTCCAAGGTGTTGGACATTGTACTCACCAAACGCGGCAATGGTTCAGCTTCTGAAATTGAACTGGCAGGCTTTCCGCATCATGCACTAGATACGTACTTGCCGAAACTTGTTCGTGCAGGGCATCGAGTTGCGATTTGCGATCAACTGGAAGACCCACGCTTTGTAAAAGGTATTGTAAAACGTGGCGTTACCGAATTGGTAACACCTGGCGTTTCGTTCAACGATAATGTGCTGGAGAAAAAGCAGAATAACTTTCTGGCCTCAGTCTTTTTCAGCAAGCAAGGCTATGGTGTTTCGTTTCTTGATATCAGTACCGGTGAATTTTATGTAGCACAGGGCAGCGAGAATTACATTTTCAAACTCATTCAGAGTTTTGCGCCTGCCGAAATTATTTTCAGTAAAGCACATCGGGAGAATTTTGAAAAGCAACTTGGTGAAGACCACGCCACCTTTGCGCTTGATGATTGGGTGTATGCCTTTGATTTTGCTCAAGAGAAGTTACTGAATCAATTTAAAACGGCAACGCTAAAGGGTTTTGGTATTGATGGCTTATCCGAAGCCATTATTGCAGCGGGGGCTATTCTGCATTATTTGGAAGCCACTGAACACAAAGACATGCAACACATTGCTTCCATCTCACGCATCGATGAAGATAAATATGTGTGGTTGGATAAGTTCACCATCCGCAACCTGGAGTTGATTGCCTCACCCTTTGAAAGTGGCGTGCCGTTGATCAACGTGCTGGACCACACGGTAACGCCCATGGGCTCGCGCCAGCTGCGCAAGTGGATGGTGCTTCCGCTGAAGGAAAAAGCGTTGATTGATGAGCGACTAAAAGTTGTTGATATTTTCTTTCAGCAAACCGAGCTTTCTGAGAAGTTATTGGAAGAGTTACGGCACATTGCTGATCTTGAACGTCTTATTTCGAAAGTAGCCGTTGGCCGGATCAACCCGCGCGAAATGCTGCAGTTGAAGAAGTCGCTGCAACGTACTGTGCCGATTAAAAATTTATTGGAACAGCATGCTTTATCTGAACTCAAGAAACTTGGAGATCAGCTAAACCGGTGCGAGTTTCTGTTGGAGAAAATTGAGAAGGAGTTACGCGAGGACGCTCCCATGCTTACGCATCAGGGCGGCATCATTAAAGACGGTATTCATGTCGAGCTTGATGAGTTGCGTCAGATTGCCTTCTCGGGTAAAGACTATTTGTTGCAGATTCAAAAACGCGAAGTTGAACGAACGGGAATTAATTCATTAAAGATTTCGTACAACAAGGTTTTCGGTTATTACCTGGAAGTCAGCAATGCCAATAAAGATAAAGTGCCTGCAGACTGGATACGCAAGCAAACGTTGGTGAATGCCGAGCGCTACATCACGGAAGAGCTAAAAGTTTACGAAGAAAAAATCCTTCATGCAGAAGATAAGCTGGTAGTGATTGAACAAAAACTTTTTCAGGAACTGGTACAGCATGCCGGAGATTTTGTCGCGCAGATTCAACAGAACGCACGCACGCTGGCCGTGCTCGATTGCCTCTTATCGTTTGCACAAGTGGCAAAACTCAATAAATATGCACGACCGGAAATTAATGAGTTCACCACAATTGACATTAAAGCCGGTCGCCATCCGGTAATTGAAAAGCAATTGCCGATTGGGGAGAGTTATGTGCCCAACGATGTATACCTCGACAATGAAACACAACAAATACTGATTATTACCGGTCCGAATATGGCGGGTAAATCGGCTTTGCTGCGACAAACGGCTTTGATTGTATTGATGGCGCAGATTGGAAGTTTTGTTCCGGCTGATAGCGCCACCATTGGATTGGTGGATAAAGTATTCACACGCGTAGGCGCCTCCGATAATTTATCGAAGGGGGAATCCACCTTTATGGTGGAGATGATTGAAACGGCCAGCATCCTCAACAACCTGAGTGATCGCAGCCTGATTTTGATGGATGAAATTGGGCGGGGAACTTCTACGTATGATGGCGTTTCCATTGCGTGGGCGATTGTGGAGTACCTGCATCAGCATAAAGATTTTCGCCCGAAAACCTTGTTTGCTACCCACTACCATGAACTGAATCAACTCGCTGAAGATTTTGTTCGCGTAAAAAATTTCAACGTGAGCGTGAAGGAGGTGGGTGATAAAATCATCTTCATGCGCAAGTTGAAGGAAGGTGGCAGCGAACACAGCTTTGGTATTCATGTGGCGCAATTGGCGGGTATTCCCAACAAGGTGGTGATCCGCGCAAATGAGGTGCTTCATTTTCTGGAAAAGGAGAAGCACAAGAACGAATCGAAAACTAAACTACAGGATTTACCGAAGGCCACGCACCAGATGAGTTTGTTTGAGATGGATCCGAAGTACAAGCATGTGCAGGAGATGCTCGAAACTATCGACATCAACACCATCAGCCCGGTAGAGGCGTTGTTGAAGTTGAATGAGATTATTACTACGTTGAAAAAATAATAATTCATACAGATCTATGTTTTCACAGACCTTCAGCAACCGATAGTCCTATGAAAAAATTTTATTTATCGTTCATCTTTCTACTTTGTTTTGCTTGTAATCAACCCACAGCAACTGACACTACAACAACAGAATCCGAACCAGAAACAGAAATGGAGTCTTCTTCACAGGATGATGGTTCTGACGTTGAAACAGAAGAGGAAGTTGTTGAGTCTTCTTCGTCAGATGGGCCGATCGTTTACATAACGCATGACGGAGACAAATACCACACAGCCGATTGCCGGTATTCCAAAACGGCCCATGCGGTAAAGCTTAATCAGGCGAAAGCCGATGGAAAAACAGCCTGCGGCATTTGCAAACCGAACTCAAAAACCGGAGAGAAGCAGGTGCGTTGTTCGGGGAAAACAGCTGAGGGCAAGCGTTGCTCCCGCACCACTACGGATGCGAGCGGCAAGTGTTTTCAGCATCGGGACAGTTAGTCTTTCGCAAAATTCCGAATAATGGACATAGATACAGTCGGGTTGTTGCTAAGCTTCAACAGACTTTCATAATAATCAGCGGTTACAGAAATGTACCGGTCTGCCGGAATGGCTTCCGTCCATCCTGCTTTTATTGATTCCAGTGCTTCCGGATTTTTGATGTGTAGATCAAGCAGTGCTTTCTGAAGTTCATCGCGTAAACTCACGGGCAACTTTTTCCGATACACCACTGGCCCAAGCGGAATGGGGGGCGACTCCCACAGCTTTTTCAGCTTAACGGTATCGGCACCCAGGTTATAATACTCGGCACTGCCAAAGGCGCATAAGGCAACTTCACCTTTCATTGCGCGAGCTGCGGCCAGTGCATGGTTGTTGGTGTACTGCACTTCCAGAAAAAAGCGTTCGGGATAACCCGGTTGCAGGGAGGCCAGTTTCAACCGCGGTACCAGGTTACCTGAAGTTGAGCCACGGTTAACCAGAACCAAAACAAAATCCGAAGCATGGGCAACAATTTGCTCCAATGTATTTTCAGGAGTACTCGCTCCTGTTGCGATTATACTTTTGTAGGCATTTTCTTTTTCCTTCGGAATGTTGAGCACTACGCCTGCTTCATAGGCCTGTGATTTTTCTTTCAGCATCAAATAGCCGAACGTATTCATGAAGGCTACATCTACTTCTTCATTTTCCAAAGCTTTTAGCAGTTCCTGTACAGAGGGGTAACTCTTTACTTCAACCTGAAGGTTGTTGGCTTGTCCAAACTGAAGGGCAAAAGGCTCAATGTTTTTGATGCGTGGGTTGTCGGCATATTGATAGGTGGCTACTACCAGTTTTTGTATGGACTGAAGTGTGTTTTGGGTAAACCCGTGAAGAGCGATCAGGCTTAGCGTAAGTATCGTGACGACTTTTTTCATGTATCCCTATTCTTGTTGCGAGAGTCGTTTACGTATACGACTAAGTGCCTCCGGGGTTACCCCAAGATACGAAGCAATGTACTTAAGAGGCACATTGGCCATCACTTTTGGTCGCTCCTTTATCAGTTTGAGGTAGCGCTCTTCGGGTGTGTTGAAGAGCAAGGCTTTATTTCGTTCAACGATAAACAATAATATATACTCCACAATCAGCCGACCAAATTTTTGCCAAACCATAGCCTGATCGAATAGCCGTTGTTTGTCATCGTAATGAAGTTGAAGAACTTCTAAATCTTCCATCGCTACGATATAGTCTGTGCTGGGTTTGCGTGGGAGCAAACTGGCAAAGTCGGTTGTGAAGTTACCTTCAAATGCAAAATTGATTGTCAATTCTTCATCGCGGACGATATTATAAATGCGAACAAATCCTTTATTGATGAAGGTTACGTGATTACATACTTCGCCTGCGCGGAGAAGAAATTCTCCTTTCTTTAAAAATCTTCTACTCAAAACGGATTGAAGCATTTGCCATTCATCTTCCGTGAAGGTTAGAAATCGCGAAACGAAATTCCTGATATTGGTAAACTCATTCATAGCCCTTGCCAAGATACAATTCCGCAGGGTTTAACCGATGAGGATGAAATTTGTTCACCCCACTTGATCCGGTTTCTGCGACAGGCGTTTGCGAATCCGGCTAAGCGCCTCGGGCGTTATGCCCAGAAAAGAGGCTACATATTTCAGGGGTACGCGTTCGAGAATAAATGGTTTTTCCTGCATCAATTGCAGGTAAAGCTCTTCCGGAGAGCGGAGCAACAAATCCTGGCTACGATATGCGGTAAACACAAAAACGTATTCAGCGATCAGGCGGCCAAACTTCTGCCATACCGGATACTTTTCATACAATGCTTGCATAGCGTTGTATTCCAATTGAATAACTTCGGCATCCTCCATCGCAACAATATTGTCACGCGATGGCTTACGGGTTACGAAGCTGCAATAATCGGTTGTGTATTCGTTTTCAAAAGCAAAAAATTGGGTGCGCTCTTCATCGAATACCATGTTGTAGGTTCGGAAGTAGCCTTTGTTGATGAAGGAAACGTGATTGCAGATTTGCCCTTCGGTTAACAGAAATTCACCTTTCTTCAGCCAGCGCCTGGTTAACGCACCTTGATGGGCTTTCCACTCTTCCTCGGTATAAGGAACGAACTGAAAAACAAATTTCCGGATGGAAGAAAATTCATCCATCCGGAAATATACAAAAGGATTGTGATCAGAATGTGAAACGTACGAAGGGAACGGGGAAAAATCCTTGCTGATACTGGGTCACAATAGAATTTGTACGAGGGTTATAGTTTTGGGCAAAAATGTTTTGATTGTTGGTAACGTTTTGCAAGTCGATGGCAAACTCCAGGGTGCTCTTTTTATATTCTTTACGATAAGCAAGTTTTATATCTGTCCGAAAGTAGGCATCCTGCTTTTCAGTAAAAGCTTCACTTTCGTTGAAAATGGTTCTGCCAAATTGCTGTGAAGCCTGCACATCAATCGGGGTAAGGTACTTGCCGCCAATGGTTGTAACCTTCAGGTTAACCGAGAAGAATTTTTGTTTCGACCCCAACCGGAATTCTTTTCCGAATAATCCGTTCACCACGTAACGCGTGTTGTAGGCGGTGTTGCGCTCTATGCCATCGCTGCCTGCATACTGTGAATCAAAAATAGATGACGTGATCAGGAAATAGTATCCTTTGTTAAAGAATCGCTCCAGGGTTAATTCTATTCCGTAATTTCTGCCGGTTCCGGAGTTTACTAAACTATCCTGATCAGAAGGAATAAAGCTTGATCCGGTGTTGATAGCTGAAAACGAAGAGGTACGTTGTTCAACCGGAACGTTTGAAAGATCCTGATAATACGTTTCGGCTTTTAAGCGCAGCGTCTCTGAAATATTCCAGTCGTAAGTAAGTACCACATGCTGACTGGTAGTGAAGTCGAGTTTGGTGTTGGTTAACACGTATTCGTCATCCGCAATTTTGGTTTGAACATACGTTGTATACGGACTTTGAATCTGATTGTGTATGCCATAACCTAAACTGATAGATTGGTTTCCGTTAATCATGTATTGCAAACCCAGGCGAGGTTCCACTACGGCTTGTTCGTTTAGCGCATAGTATTAAGCGTGTAATCCGGTATTCAACGAAAGTCGGTTGCTGAACCGATGTCTCCAGGTGGCAAAGGCCTGATAGAGTACAGTAGCATCTTCCACATTGATGCGCACAGAATCACTTCCTGCATTGGCAAAGATGTCGCGGTTGTATAAGTCGAAGTTGAAGGCATCCACATAAAAGCCATACACCAGGCTGTTCTTTGAACTAAACTTTGTTCGGAAGGATCCAACTACGGAAGCTTTGGATGTAGTAAAGGCGGACTCTGATCGTTGGAAGCGTGCAACCACTTCTTCATTTCCATCTCTAACTAATGAGTCGGATGTAAAACTTTCTTCTGTGGCGCTGACACCTGCTGTTAACTTCATGAAGGTTTTAGACGAGATGTTTTTTTCGAAGCTGATGCCGGCTATGCCGGTTTTGTACCGCGGGAAGCCATCCTCATTTTCATTTCCATACAAATCCGTGTTGCTGCCTAAATCAGCTTCGCTGCCCAACAGATCAATTTCGCTGATGCCACCCAAGCCAAAGATGGACAGCTTTCCATTGTTCTTGGTCGGAAAGGAAACCTTGAAGTTTAAGTCTTGATACAGTGGAACATTTGATCCGGTTCCGAATTCAATGCCCAGCGCATCAAAAATTCCTAATGTAGAGTAACGATAGTTGACCAGATAGGAACCTTTGTGATTTTTTGAGAGCGGACCTTCTGCACCCAGCTCGAAACCGTTGAACCCCATTTGCGCAAGAAATTCACTTTTCTGGTTATTGCCATCGCACAAGCGAATATCGAATACACCGGCAACGGCATTTCCATATTGTGCCGGAAAAGCACTGGTCATAAAATCTGATTTGTCGAGGTTATTGTTGTTGAGCATGCTCACCGGACCACCCGTGCTGTTTAGCGAACCGAAGTGATTCGGATTTGGAATGTTGAGACCTTCCAATTGCCACAGCATGCCGGTGGGTGAGTTCCCGCGCACCACAATGTCGTTGCGGGAATCATCACCACCGATCACACCGGCAAAGTTGGCAGCCATACGCGATGGATCACCCAGCGCACCTGCGTACCGTTTGGTATCATCCAGGTTAAATGATCGGGCGCTAACAATGGCAAATTCGTTATTGGTAGCAGTCTTGTCATCTTTGGTATTGGCAACCACCACTACCTCATTGAGCTGACTAATACTTTCCGTGAGCGAAAGATTTAGAATTACCTCTTTACCAGCGGTCACCACAATGTTTGGCAATACTTGTTCTTCGTAGCCGATGTACGTAATCTTTAATGTTTGCCTGCCAACGGGCACATTTTCGATACGGTAATTTCCATCCACATCTGTGGAACTACCGAGTAGCTGATCACCGGTTCCGATAACCATAAGGTTAACACCTATCAAAGGTGTTTTACTGATTTCGTCCACCACCCTCCCGCGAATGGTTTGGGTGGATTGTCCGAAAGCTGACAGGGCCAGCAGCATGGCTACGGCAATGCCAATCAACAATTTTACTGTGTTTGCTTCTTGTGTTTTCATGATCGGGTTTTGATTTATTTGATGGAGCAAAGGTGGAGGGCTTCGCGCGGGGCATTGCTTGACGGAAATCAATAAAAACTGCAATCGGGATTGATCCAGATCAATAAAGAGAACTGTTGGGTGGAATTGTTGCTGAAAAGTGGTCAGCTACGCTTAAAAAGATTGTCGCCCATAATTTTTAGCAACACCTCATCTTTCAGGTTGCGGCTTATGGGAACGCGTGCATTTCTAATCAGAATTTCGTTGCCTTCAACAGCTTTTATTTTGTTTAGTGATACCAAAAAGGATTTGTGCACTTTCAAAAAGCGATCTGCTGGAAGTTGGCTTTCGAGGCCACTGAATGTAATGTAGGTAATCATTTTCCGCTCGGCTGTGTGAATGATGCAATAGTTCTGCATAGCCTCAACGTAAAGCACATCGCTGTAGTTAACCTTTTCGAATTTGTGGTCGCATTTGATGAAGAAATATTCGGGAGGGGTGGTGGCAGACACTTCAGCTTTTTGCTTCAGTACAAAAAAATCATGAGCTTTTTGTGCGGCTTTCAAAAATCGCTCAAATGGAATGGGCTTTACCAGGTAGTCGATAATGTCAAGTGCATATCCTTCAAGTGCATATTCTGAATAGGCTGTCGTAAAGATGACCATGGGCGAATTTTTCAACGTTTTCAAAAATTCAATTCCCGATAGTTTGGGCATGTGGATGTCCAGCAACAGTAAATCGATCTTTCCATCGTGAAGTAACGCAGAAGCCTTTACGGCATTTTCGCATTTGCCGGCCAGATGCAGAAACTCCACTTCAGTTACGTATTCCTCCAACCCTTTACGGGCTACGGGTTCGTCATCAATAATGAGGCAATTAAGTTTCATTTTGTTCCGGTTAACGTTACATCAGGGCAAGGGTTAGCTGTACACGAAACGTTTCGGGTTGTTCGGTAACCGTTAAGTCATGCCGATTGGGATACAGTAGCTCCAGCCTGCGCTGTACATTTCTTAATCCGATGCCGCCATTACCCGAAATGGGTTTCGGATCTTTTGTATTGATAGCAATCAGTTGAAATTGATTTTCTGATTTTTTTAGTTCGATAGTAATGATATTTTTTCTGTAGGTAAAGTGTGAAACATGTTTGAATGCATTTTCAATGAATGGCAGCAACAGCAAGGGCGACACCGTAAAATTTTTCAATTCTTCCGAATGTGTAAACCGAATATCGTAGTGCTCATCCTTGCGGAGTTTTTGAAGCTCCACATAATTCTTCAGGTATTGAATTTCTTTTTCTATAGCAATCTCCTTTCCGTTGCACTCGTAGAGTTGGTAGCGCAGCATATCCGAAAATTTCGAAAGCGTTTCGCGTGCCACAGTATTTTGCTTATCGATTTGAAAGAAAACGGTGTTAAGCGAGTTGAACAAAAAGTGTGGATTGATTTGTGCTTTGAGGTATTCCAATTCGGTATTTAGTTTTTCGAGTTCAATTTTGCGTATAAGTTCTTTTTGAAGGTACCATTGTTTGCTCAGGTGTAGGGTAGTGGCAAAGGCCAGGTAAAAAATAACAATGGAGAAGTTGTAAAAGCTGTTGTGAAAGAAACTTTGTCGTTCAGGATTATTCAGCATGTGACCATACAGGTAAATATCATGTAGATTTTTTAGTGCCACATAGAAGATCAGACTTATCACGATAAGGAGAATGGATATGCCATAATTTTTTTGGTGGTTTAACTTGGGAATGATGACCAACAGGTTGATGTAGATAACAACCGCAAGCAATCCATCACGCACCAGTAATTCCAACACAAATTGTCCAAATCCCGCCTGATCAATAAGACCGGCATGCGTGTAGGCATGGAAGCCCACTGTCAACATCCAGAACAAAATGTGATCAAGCTTATACCTGAAAAGTCGTTCCATTACTGAAAATTACAGCTTTAAACGAAGCGTAGCACACACCCGATTTGCATTTCATCAAGAATATCGGGCCGTTCATCAGGGAGGTAAATCTTGTTGGAGTGACCTGCGTAAATTCAGTAAACCGTTATTCGTATGAAATATTTTCTTCCTTGCCTGTTGGCTTTAAGTATGGCTGTCACCGGCTGCGCGCAACCCCAATCTGCCGAAAGGCAAGTTGGCGGTGGCTGCGAAGATTGTGAGTTGATGTTTGCCGGTATGCCAGAAAGCATCTCGTGGAAAACTAAACTGGCTGCTGATAACGAGCCCGGTGAACCGATGATCATCAGCGGCACGATCTATAAGAAAGACGGAAAAACTCCAGCTCCTGATGTGATTCTATACGTTTATCAAACTGACAACACCGGTCGCTATACACCAGCGCCAAAGCAAGTGCATGCTAAGAGACACGGGCATATACGCGGTTGGGTAAAAACCGATGCGCAAGGCCGCTACGAGTTCAGCACCATTCGGCCGGCTTCGTATCCAAACAGTCGAAATCCACAACACATTCATCCCATCATAAAAGAACCCGGTCTTTCACGTTACTGGATTGATGAATTTCTTTTTGAGGATGATCCCGTATTAACCATGCAGGATAAAACCAGACAGGCGAAACGCGGTGGCTCAGGAATTATTACGCTCAGCAAAAATGCTGCGGGTGTTTGGATTGGCAAACGCGATATTATTCTGGGTATGCATGTTCCGAACTACTGACAGTTTTTATCACGAAGATTTTTTCGGATGCCGGTTTCTGCGAAACTTATTTCCACGCGGCTTAAAGTTTCCTTTCCTTTTTGTTTGAGGTGCATAGGCAGGTCCTTCGCCTAAAAATTCAGGCAACGCAAGTTTCTGAATTTCCGATCCGATCAGGTTCTCAATGCTTGAGAATCTTTTTTGATCCATTTCATTGATGAATGTAATGGCTGTACCCGTGGTTTCGGCTCGTGCTGTTCTGCCAATGCGGTGTACATAATCCTCAGGGTCAGGCGGAACATCCCAATTAATGACCATGCTTATACCCTCCACATCAATACCGCGCGATAATACATCGGTGCCAATCAAAAAATTTACTTGCTTGTTTTTAAACGCCCGTAAAATTTGTTCGCGTTCAGGTTGCTCCAAATCGGAGTGAAAAGCTTTAGCTGCAATACCCGCTTTTCGCAAGGTGCTGTCCAGCTTTTTTACCGTTTCCTTGCGTGAAGCAAAAAGGATGATGCTGTTCCAGGTGTAGGTTTTAAGAATGTGTTCCAGCAGTTTTTCTTTCTGACTGTCATAGACCACATACGCCTCCTGCTTGATGCCTGCCGCAGGTTTTGCAATGGCAATGTTGATTTCTTCCGGCTGATTCAAAATTTTGTTTGCGAGCGCCCTGATCTTGGGCGGCATGGTAGCCGAGAACAACAGTGTTTGTCTTTCTTTCGGCAGGTAGTTTACAATTTTTATGATGTCATCGTAAAAACCCATATCAAGCATGCGGTCGGCTTCATCTAAGATCAAATGCTTGAGATGGTCAAACACCGTAGTGCCGGCAGCCAGCAAGGCTATTAACCGACCAGGTGTTGCCACAATGATATCGGCACCTTGTTCGAGTGCTTTCTTCTGCACATCCCAGGTGGCGCCATCGCCACCACCATAAATGGGAATGGAGCTGATGCCGGTGAAGTATGCAAAGCCCTCAATTTGTTGATCGATTTGTTGGGCCAGTTCGCGCGTGGGCGCAATGATTAATGTGTTCAGGTGCCGGTGATCTGTGCTGATCATCTTGTTAATTACCGGCAAAATGTAGGCGGCAGTCTTACCTGTACCGGTTTGGGCGCAGGCAATCACATCTTTGTTTTGAAGAATGGTGGGAATGGCCTGTTGCTGTATGGGAGTGGGCTTTTCGTAGCCCATGGAATCAAGCCCCTCGTTGAGCTTTTGATCGAAATTAAAATCCTGGAATGTCATGAATTGATGCAAAGATAAAAAAAACAAAGCCAGACGTTGAGGGTCTGGCTTCGTACTTGTGCGTGTGGAATATTAATTATTGACCAACCGTACGTTAACGGCATTCAATCCTTTTCTTCCTTGTGTAACCTCGAACGTGATTTCGTCATTCTCGCGAACCTGGTCTACCAGACCTGATACGTGCACGAAAAATTCTTCGTTGGTTGCTGTTTCTCTTACAAAGCCGAATCCTTTGGCTTCGTTGAAGAACTTTACTGTTCCTTCTTTCATTGTGTTGTTTGTTGTTAAAGGCCACCGGGTTTAGCCCGCTGACCGGTGTTAAAATTGTTTAAGGCTCAAAGGTAGGTATAATAAACCGTATCTTAAGCTTTCTGCAATTTTATAGTATCAGGCCGCTTTTTTGATTTCCGCTACCTGCAGCTTACGGGTTTTAGCTATTTGAATAATGCCTACTTTATCCATCAACTTAATAACCAAGTAGGTAGGGTCAATTTCATGCCAGCGAATACCGCCAAAGTTGGCGCGTGAGCCATGCTTGTGGTGGTTGTTGTGATAGCTTTCGCCCATCATCAGGAAATCAACCGGTAAAAAGTTTTTAGAGGTATCCCCTACTTCAAAGTTGCGGTAGCCGTACTTGTGTGCAAACCAGTTAATGATGGCGCCATGGATGGGGCTCATCAAAAATTGAAGCGGCAATAACAGCCACAACCACCATTCGGTGGCAAACTGAAAATAAACAAAGGTGTAAACCGCACCCCAGAAAATGCGTGATGGCCATGAGCGGGCAAACTTATCAAAGGCTTCCCACTGCGGCACACCTTCTGTAAAACGCTTATCAACCACCATTTTACCATTGGCAATAGCCGAGTAAATGGTTTTGGTTTTCCACATCATGTTCCAGATGGTTTCATCGTATTTGGGTGAATGCGGATCGTTTTCCGTATCGGCAAAGGCGTGGTGCATGCGGTGCATAACACCATAACCATAAGGACTTAAATAATTAGATCCTTGGAAGATCCAGGTAAGCACATAGAATACTTTCTCCATAAACGGACTCATCGTAAACGCCTTGTGCGAGGCATACCGATGTAAGAAGAAGGTTTGAAAAAATAGCGACAGGTACCAATGCGCTATAAAAAAGGCAAAAATAATGAGCATGTAACAGTTCAGGTTTAATAGTTGTACAATTGAACCGGCTTTGATTTCAATGGAAATCAGGCCGATTTACTGTAAGACAAACCCGTTTCTGTTTTGTGACAGGATTGAAGAGAAAGTTTTGAATTTATTTCTGATCGGGATTTTCTGGTTGGAACCAGATGTCGCGCTTGAGCGAGTCAATAAGCTCATCCGTATCACCCTGACAGGCCTTTTTGAAGCTTTCCATAAGCGAAGTGGCAGAGGGAAGATCAAAATGAATTTTGGCCTTTTCTTCTTCCAGTTTCTTTTTTGCCCGGCTTAATAGCTGCCGCAGGTGATCTTTCTTTTTGTCGAGGGTGGTATGTAACGTATCGTAATCCACGTCAAAAACCTCTTTCAGCAAGAAAACGGCACGCTCCAACGGTTCAAGTTTTGTGTGCAATACCCTCATTGCTCCGGTTAGGTACGCATCCAGGTCGATGTGTGCGAAATTCGATTCCTTGATTTTAGTGATGAATTCCGGTACGTGAATAGCGTCCAGGTATTCTTCCTTTTTGCGCTTCAGTGCATTGAGGTGGTTGAGGCAGTTGTTGGTAACGGCTTTAATGAGATAAGCCTTCAGGTTTTGAATTTTCTCCTGTTCCGCGTTCAGCCACTTTAAAAAAGTTTCCTGCACAATATCTTCCGCATCCTGCTTGCAACGCACGAGGTTGTAGGCGATGGCGTAGAGCATCGGCTGGTAAAGTGCTATGGTTTGTGCGTGATTCATAAAAGCTCAAAGATACGGTAATTAATTGGCGTTTTCAGTGGCTCGTCCTGCCATACAGCCGTTAGTCCGAATTTTGAAGTAACAGGCTCAGGATCAACATAAAGCTGTACCTTTGTAACGATGAAATAAAGCTGAACGCTTTCAACAGATTACCGGTTCATTAAGTTCACATGTCAGCAACAACAGTAACACCCGAGGTTCGCAGAAAACCGATCATCAAGCAGGAAATTGCCTTTGCATTCATGCACCTGATTCCCATTGCCGCCATTTGGACGGGTGCCACGTTTTTCGATTGGATGGTGTGCATTTTTCTGTATGTATTTCGCATGTTTTGGATTACCGGAGGGTATCACCGATACTTTGCACACAAATCCTATAAAACTTCGCGCTGGTTTCAGTTCGTGATTGCGTTTATGGCGCAGACATCGGCACAAAAAGGAGCGTTGTGGTGGGCGGCCCATCACCGTCATCATCATCGCCACAGCGATACACCGGCTGATCCACACTCTATGAAGATTTATGGATTCTGGTACTCACACATTGGCTGGATTGTTGGTCCCGACTTTAAAGAAACGGATTACAAAGTGATTGGCGATTATGCCAAATATCCCGAACTGGTTTGGCTGAACAAGCATTACCTCGTTCCACCTGTATTTCTTGCGGTTGTGGTTACTGCCCTTGGCGGGATTGTGAATGGAGGAAGTATTTTGATGATGTTCACCTCAGCCGGATTTTCGACCTTATTGATTGGTTTCTTTTTGAGTACGGTAATCCTGTATCACGGAACGTTTTCCATCAACTCCATCATGCACAAGTTTGGCCGGCAGCGTTACAATACCCATGACGAATCGCGCAATAGCGTATGGCTGGCCCTGATTACGTTGGGAGAAGGCTGGCACAACAATCACCATTATTATGAAACCGCTTCACGGCAAGGCTTTTTTTGGTGGGAGATTGACATTACCTGGTACATTTTAAAGGCACTTTCGTGGATGGGCCTGATCTGGGACTTAAAGGGTGTACCGAAGCATATCAAATACTCAAAAGACAAGGAACATGCCCGGCAGCTAAAGCTGGAAATGGAGGACGAATTGCAAAAAACCGGCTAATATTTTTGCTGTGTTGGAATTTTAAATCCAGCTATTAAATTTGCAGTCCCTTTTGGGAACAAGCGGGAGTAGCTCAGTTGGTAGAGCACGACCTTGCCAAGGTCGGGGTCGCGAGTTCGAGTCTCGTTTCCCGCTCAGAACCCCTCTCCGAACGAGAGGGGATTCTTTTTTAAGGACGTTCATTGTCTGCCCGGGTGGTGGAATTGGTAGACACGCAGGACTTAAAATCCTGTGGCTAGTAATAGTCGTGCGGGTTCAACTCCCGCCCCGGGTACTATGTTTTTTGTATACGCCCTAAAGAGTGTATCGAAGAATTACATTTATGTTGGCCTGACTTCTGATCTACAGTCAAGGATAGAGCGACATAATAGAGGTTATGAGCGAACGACAAAGCCCTACGCTCCATTTAGATTAATCCATTCAGAAAGTTTTCCTGACCGAATCTCAGCAAGGAGACGAGAAAAATTTTTGAAATCTGGTCAGGGTAAAGATTACCTTAGAAAATTATTGTAAACTGTGCGGGCCTGCCTGCCGCAGGCAGGTTCAACTCCCGCCCCGGGTACTTTTAAAATTGCAGCTTGTCTGCTGCTGACTGATTCAACTTCCCTTTTTTTGGTACTATCATGATTTCGTGTGCCTTAGTGCCTATTCTTACTATTTTAGGTTTTCCAAATTATCTTATTTGTTTGTAACAAATTGTTATAACTTTATGTTATAACAATTAAATAACGAGGGACTATGGGTTCAACAATTGCAAAAGTGAGAAGGATAGGTAACTCCAAAGGAATTTTGTTCCCTAAATCCATTTTAGATGAAAGCGGGATTAAGGATACAGTTCAGATCACGGTCAAAAACAAAGTGATCATGATTACATCAACTGATGTAAAAAAGAAGAGAAAATGGTCTGACTTCAAATCTGCTAAAAAGGAAAAAGCCGACCATGTATCTAATAGGTTTGATGCCACAGACTGGACATGGGAGTAAAGGCATTTCATGTTTACCTGGTAAACCTTGATCCTACAGTAGGTCTTGAAATCAAGAAGAGCAGACCTTGTGTGGTACTTTCTCCAGAAAAAATGAATAGTGTTTTGGGCACGGTTATCATTGCTCCAATGACAACCACATTACGCGGATATCCATCCAGGGTAGAGATACGTTTTCAGAATAAATTTTGTGAAGTGTGTATGGATCAAATGCGTGCAGTTGACGAAAGCCGTTTAAGCAGAGAAAGCCTGGGAAGATTGAAACAAGATGATATTGAAATGATCAAGGATGTGATTTCTGAGGTTTTTGAGTTATAGAAAAATCACCGGTTGTTCTTCTGCTTCGTCAAGTCATTGAACAAACTATTAAACAACGACAAGATCAAACTGAACAACAATGCCCACCAAAAGCCATCAACCGTAAAGCCTCCTACCAGCCAATCGACCAGTAAAATCATCAGTGCATTAATTACCAGCAGAAACAAACCGAACGTAACAAAGGTGATGGGAATGGTAAGCACCACCAGTATCGGTTTGATGATGGCATTAACCACCGCCAGTACGAGCGCCACGAGTAAGGCATAGCCGTAATGTTCAACATGCACACCGGGCAGCAGGTAGGCGGTAAGCAGCACGGCCAAACCATTTAGCAGAAAACGAACAACTCCATTCATAGCCGAAAAATATTCTTTCAATATCTGCTTTTCCGGCCTTTTATCAAATACTAACTTGCTGGTTATGTACGCCATTGTGGATATTGAGACGACCGGAGGCTACGCGGATAATCATCGCATTACAGAAATAGCCATTTACCATCACAACGGCATTGAGGTTACCGATCATTTTTACACGCTGGTAAACCCGGGAAGAAAAATTCCCTACTACATCACCGGCCTCACCGGTATCACTACGGAAATGGTAGCCGAAGCTCCACCTTTTGAAGAAGTAGCGGATTCTATAATGACTCTACTGGAAGGCCGTGTGTTTGTGGCACACAATGCACATTTCGATTATTCATTTTTAAAGAAGGAGTTTGAACTGGCAGGAATAAACTGGCAATCGAAAAAATTGTGCACCGTTCGGTTAAGTCGAAAGATTATTCCGGGTTTACGTTCGTACAGTTTAGGAAGCCTCGCGGAAAGTTTAGGCGTGGGCATTCAAAACCGTCACCGGGCTGGTGGTGATGCAGAGGCAACTGCAAAAATATTTTCCAAGTTGCTTAACCGCGATAAGGAGGGTTACATTCTGCGTGCGTTGAAACGCAATTCAGGTGAAACAATTTTGCCACCCAACTTGCCTAAAGATGAATTTGACAAACTGCCGGCCAAGCCTGGTGTATATTATTTTTTAAATGAACGTGGGCATGTGATTTATGTGGGCAAAGCCAACAACATCAAGAAAAGAATTGCCGGACATTTTACCGGTGATGCGTGCGAATGGAACCGCTCGAAAATCAGAAATGAAATTCATCACATCACTTACGAACTTACCGGTAATGAATTGATTGCGCTTATCCTCGAGTCGCAGGAAATACGCAGGCTCTGGCCGAAGTATAACATGGCGCAAAAATGGAGAGTGGAAGAGTGGGGCATTTACGATTATGAAGACAGGGCGGGTTACCATCGGTTTAATGTGAACATGGTAAAGCGTGGTTCGAAGCCGTTGATCAAATTCAGTTCGAAAGGTGATGCGTGGAATTTTTTGTGGGAGAAGGTGCGCGAGTTTGATTTATGCCCGAAGTTAAGCGGACTGCAGGTTTCAAAAGGCCTTTGCTTTCAATACCAGATTGGCGATTGTAAGGGTGCCTGCATGGGCGTGGAGAAGGTGAAGAAATATAACAAGCGTGTGTACGCGGCCATTGAATCTTTTTCCGGGTTGGGTGAATCGGTGGCCATTATCGGTAAGGGAAGGAAAGCACGCGAGCAATCGCTGGTGCTGGTTGAACAGGGAAAGTATTTGGGTTTTGGTTTCATCGATAGTGAAGTTTCAATTGGTGATATAGAAGAAGCAAAAAGTTTTGTGCGAAAAGGAGTTGAAACAGCCACTGTACAAAACCTCATCAACTCGTACTTGCAAAATCCGAGAGGGTTTGAGGTGGTGTGGCTCTGAAAATAGCAGGCAGTTGGCAGTGTGCAGTAAGCAGTTGTGTGCCGGAAAATTACTGCCTACTGCCCACTGCTGACTGCCAACTTTTACCTTCTCTTCCTCCCTTCAATCCCCGGATACAACAGCGGAACCGGATCGCTGGTGAATACTTCTTTCGTGTGTATATCCATCATCGAAAGTACGCCCGACCAACCTGCACCGGTGTCCATCAACCAGATTTCGCCTGATTGTATCGGCTTTTGAAACGGAACAGGTGTGTGACCCAAATAAACTTCCTCATATTCGGTATGCTTACTGTAGATGCCTTTGTAATAAAAATCGAGTGCAATGCGTGATAAATTTCTGTCCCACAAAAAAACCTGTAGCGATTGTTGATGGATGGGGCGTAACGGATCAATGCCTGCATGAACAAAAAGTTTATTGTCTGCTACATGATACGGTAATGCGCCCTCCAGAAAAGCCTGATGTTTTTCAAAACCGGTTCCTTTGAATGACTTCACAGTTGCTTCCCCACCCTGCTCCCACCAAACCTCATCGGCATGGCCGTAGCGCATCCACTCCAGCGTCCAGAAATCATGGTTGCCGAAAATGTAGGTGAGGTTTTTAACACGCATCAATTCTTCAATTGCGTGGCGTGTTTCGGGCCAACCGTCACACACATCGCCCAGTGAAATGAGGTGATCCTTTTCATAGTCAAAGCCAGATCGTTCCAGACATTGCTGAAGCGCCCGGCAGGCACCGTGAATATCACCGATAACAAAAGTCCTTACCATTATTTCATACCTTCACGTTCGAAAATAACATAACATGTCTACCATTGAAATTGTCGGGCACATGGGTGCCTTTTTAAGTTCCATCACCTTTATGCCCCAGGTTTACAAAGCGTGGCAATCTAAAAGCGTGGGCGACCTAAGCCTGGCCATGATGCTGATTGTTTTTTCCAGTACCATAGTATGGCTGATTTATGGTTTCGGCCTAAACCTGTGGCCGGTAATTATCTGCAACGGCATTATTTGCGTGCTTAGCCTTGCGCTTATTTATTTCAAATTCACATTTAAAAAGTAGCATTTCGCCATTAACCGCTACGTTTTGCTGTTTATCACTTTTTGGCGCGAAATCCTTAAAATTGCGCTACTTTAGCGGCTTATTCACGTTAAGAAGGTACACATTCAAGTTGAATTGAATTAGTTATGGAAGTTGTAGTTGCCGAAAAACACGTTCAGCATAAGGAAAAAATCAGTCAGGTTATTGCCGAAGTAGGCAAGGTTGTAGTGGGGCAGGAGTATATGGTAAACCGTCTGCTCATCGGCTTGTTTACCAACGGCCATATTTTGTTGGAAGGCGTTCCTGGTCTTGCAAAAACATTAACCGTAAGCACACTGGCACGTGTGCTGCATCTTGATTTTTCGCGTATTCAATTTACACCCGATTTGTTGCCTGCTGATTTGGTGGGTACGATGATCTACAACCAGAAAGAAGCCAAGTTTGAAGTAAAGAAGGGCCCTATTTTCGCCAACATTATTTTAGCGGATGAAATCAACCGCTCACCTGCCAAGGTTCAGTCGGCTTTGTTGGAAGCGATGCAGGAAAAGCAGGTAACGATTGGTGAAACCACGTTTCAACTCGATCGGCCTTTCCTGGTATTGGCTACACAAAACCCGGTAGAAAACGAAGGAACCTATCCGTTGCCGGAAGCACAGATTGACCGCTTTATGATGAAGGTGTTTGTGGACTATCCTACAAAAGATCAGGAGTTGGAAGTAATGCGCAGAATTTCAAACATGAAGTTTGATTTTACTGTAAACGCGTTGCTTACCAAAGAAGAAATTTACGACATCCGCGATCAGGTAAACAAAGTAAAGATTTCCGAATCGTTGGAGCGCTATATTATTGAGCTGGTGTTTGCCACCCGCAAGCCACTTGAATACAAACTCAACGACATTGCACCGTACATCCAGTTTGGTGCATCACCACGCGCCAGCATTAACCTGAACCTGGCAGCCAAAGCTGCTGCATATATGGAAGGGCGCGATTATGTACTGCCCGAAGACATCAAAGAAGTTGCCTTGGATGTGATGAACCACCGCATTTTGCTCAACTACGAAGCCGAAGCAGATAATGTAAAGACCAACGAAATCATCAAGGCTATTCTGAACAAAGTGCCCATCAGCAAATAAAATTTTTGCCATTAACATTGGGTTAACCGAAAAGCTGTAGCAAGTAACAATTTCATAAAATCTGGTTTGACGCCACTTAACATTGGATGCTCACCTTTGACGCGCATTCAAATAGTTAAACTAAATCAGAAAGCATGAAAAAATTATTATCCCTGTTGGCACTTGGCTCCATGATTACCTTATTCTGGGCTTGTAGCGAGGATGAACCAACATTTGATCCCCCAACTATTCAAGTTGTAAATCCAAATCTTGAGCAAGTAGCGGGCGGAAGTATTGACGTAAGTGTCTCCGTATTTGCAGAGGCCGGCATTCAATCAGTAACAGTATCAATAGATGGTGGTGCTGCACAAAACATTACTGGGGCAGCGGCCAATCAAAAAGCTGCCGTTATTGTATATGAATTTGATGTTCCTGCTTCAGCTGATGAAGGAGACGACTTTTCTCTTTCTTTCACAGTAACTGATGCTGAAAATAGAACAGCAACTACCAACCCTAATGCTACGGTAACGGTTGATGAAGATCCTGCACTTATTATTGACGTGAACGAATCTTTGGATGGTGTTGGTACAACCACTTGGGAAAGTCAGAACACCTATATACTAAATGGTTTTATCTATGTAAACGATGGACAAACGCTTACCATTGAACCCGGCACTGTAATTAAGGGTCAAACTGGTCAGGCAGAAGACGCCAGTGCTTTGATTGTTGCACGCGGTGGAACAATTATCGCCAATGGTACGGCTGATAATCCAATTATCTTCACAGCGTTAGCTGATGACGTAACACGCACAGATGATCTTCCTAAAAATCAGCGTGGATTGTGGGGTGGTGTGATTATCCTTGGAAATGCATATATCAATCACGCGTCAGGTCAAACAACTATTGAAGGTATTCCTGCAACAGCAACAGAATTCCGTTCTCAATACGGTGTAGGAACAGAAGCTGTTACCGGAAAGGTTTGGGAACGAAATGATGCTCATGATGCTGGTGAATTTACGTATGTATCCATCCGTCATGGCGGTACCAACATTGGTGCCGGTAATGAAATCAATGGATTAACAATGGGTGGAGTTGGTACAGGAACCACTATTCACCATGTTGAAATCTATGGAAATGATGATGATGGTTTTGAATGGTTCGGTGGTACTAACAATACTTCTTACCTCGCTTCAATCTATAATCAGGATGATTCTTTCGATTGGGATTTTGGATGGATTGGACAAAACCAATTTTGGGTGGCTGTTCAGGAACAAGGCTTTGATGCATCAAACCGTGGTTTTGAAAGTGATGGTGCACACAGCGGTAACCTGAATGCAACTACTTTCTCTAAGCCTCAGATTTACAACATGACCTTAATTGGTTCAACTGCAGCCGGTACAGCAAACACAACTGATCACAATGTCATGTTCTTTACAGAAAACTCTGGTGGCCTTATTCACAATAGTATTATTATGGGCTTTGGTCAGGGCGTTAACATCACCAATATTGGTGGCGATGTAGCAGGAAATAGTCGTGATCGTCTGGCTGCTGGTGATCTGGCATTCAAGAACAATATCTGGACAAACATTGCAGACAATACATTAGCAGGTATTGCTAATAATTTACCGGAACTTGAGACCTACCTGGGTGATGCAGCAAATGGAAATGAGATTTCAGCAACACCTGGAATCACCGTAACTGCCAACTCCTTCAACCTGGTGCCAACGGCTGGTTCATTGGCTTTAACTAAGGCAAGATCGGCTCTGCCTGGTGCTGCCGTAAATGGGTTCACCTACCAAACCGCCAACCATATTGGGGCAATTGGTACAACAAACTGGCTTAAGGGTTGGACTGCAGCCGATGCATACGGCTTCCTTCCTTAGTTCTGATTAACTTAAGAGTTCTCCAAAGATTATCGCAATGTTACTAAATCGTAATATTGCGATAATCTTTATTAATACAATCATAAATGGTCCGGCAATCATGCTGGCTGTTAGCCTTCCTACCTTTGCAGCGGTTTTCAAAACTGAAACATGAAACGTTGCATATTAATCTTATCTGTCACATTATCAACACTTTGTAATTTTGCTATTGCGCAAACCGGAATCATCCGGGGAAGCATTATTGATGATAGCAATGGCGAGGCTCTGATCGGTGCTACGGCACAACTTGAGGCCAGCGCAATAGGCGCAATCGCAGATATTGATGGTAAATTCTCCATCGCCAATGTTCCTGCGGGCACTCATACCTTGGTTTTTTCATACGTGGGGTATCAAACACAAAAAGTTGAAGGCGTTGTCGTTAAGGCAGGCGAGGTAGTTGTTTTGGATATCCGCCTAAAAACCGAATCAATTGGATTGGAAGAGGTTGTGGTAACAGCTCAGGCTATCAAAAACAACGAAGTTGCTTTACTAACCATGCAACGCAAATCCACGTTGGTAATGGATGGGATTTCTGCTAAGCAATTTTCAATGAATGGCGATAGCGATGCTGGTGCTGCAATCAAGCGCGTAACCGGAGTTTCTGTAGAAGGAGGAAAGTACGTATATGTGCGCGGATTAGGAGACCGTTACAGTAAGACATCTCTTAATAACTCTGAGATTCCGGGTTTAGATCCAAACCGGAATACAGTACAAATGGATTTATTTCCTTCAAACCTGATCGACAACCTGGTTGTGTACAAGACCTTTTCGCCAAACATCCCGGCCAACTTTACAGGAGGATTTGTAAACATATCTACAAAAGAATTTCCGGACGCATTTACGGTTCAGGTTTCCGCTTCTGCGGGATACAATACAAACGCCACTTTTCAACCCGGGGTGATTACAGACAACTGGGGAAAAAATCATTGGCTAGGGTTTGCCGATCCTAATCGAGCAATTCCTGCAATTGTCGCAGATGGTATTACAGTAAGAAGTTTCAATCAGGCAGAAGCCATGCTTCTGGATAAAGAAACAAAATCCTTTAAAGGTAGTTTCAATCCTTCAACCTTTACTCCAGCACCTAATCACAGCTTTTCATTTTCGATAGGAGATCAAAAAACAGTTTTCGGAAAGCAATTGGGTTTTATTGGGGGCTTGAGTTATCAGCGCAATTATGAATATTTCCAAAATGGTGATGTAGGAAGATTTTTCCTGCCCGGTAGTGTTACAGCAGCACGATTAGATACACTTTATAATCTTAAGCAAACGAGAGGATCTGAATCCATACTTTGGGGAGGTTTACTCAATACAACACTTAAGCTTTCAAAGAATCATAAGATTGGCTTAAACCTTATGCACAATCAAGGGGCCGAAGCATCTGCTTCTTTTTATGAAGGAACATTCCCCTTCGCATCTGGTAACGATCCAAACTTCTTCTTTCAGGGAAGATCACTGGTTTACATTGAGCGATCAATGTCTAACGCTCAATTGAAAGGTACCCATCATTTACCCGGGAGTAATATCAAGTTTGATTGGACAGGATCATACTCCCAATCAGAACAGGATGAGCCCGATTTGAAATACTTTCAAAATTTAAGATTTGGTCAAGACCCGGAGAATTACGGTTATGACGCAATCAGCAATAACGTAAGACCTACTTCTCGCTACTTCCGTAACATGACTGAATCAAACTACGACATTAAAGCAAATATAGAAATACCGGTCACCATCAATAACCAATCATCAAAGATCATGATGGGAGGTTCATATGTAGCCAAAAGCAGAAACTTTGAGGAGACCATTGTTCAGTATAAACCTGAACCAGGCGCAACGTTATACGATGGTGATATTGATGCCTACTTCGATGAGTCGAATCTTGGATTACTTGGTGTTGATGGAAACGGCAATCCTACCTTTCCTTATGGTTTAATTATTCAAGATAACACAACAGGTGGAGGAACATATACAGGTGAAGAACGCGTGCCTGCTGTTTATGCTATGATGGATTGGCAGGTAAACAAAATGTTGAAAGTGAGTTTCGGTGCGCGTTACGAAAAGACCGACATTGATGTGGATAATATAAATGCTTCAGCCGCTGAACGTTTTGCAAGCTTAAATAATGATGATATACTCCCTTCTATAAATGTAACCCAACAGCTAAGCGATAATACAAATCTGCGTTTGGCTTATGGTCGTACATTGGCTCGTCCAACCTTTAGGGAGTTGGCAAAATTTGCATCATTTGATTTTCAAGGTGACTTCTTGATCATTGGAAATCCATTTTTGATGCGCACCACTATCGATAACTTTGATTTGCGCTGGGAAACCTTCCCAAAATCAGGCGAGTTAATTTCTGTTAGCGCATTCTATAAGAGCTTTCAGGATCCTATTGAGCGTGCAGTAGATCCAAACACAAACGATCTGGCTACTCAAATTCAGTTCCGTAATGTGGAGAGTGCCTGGCTTGTAGGTGCAGAGTTTGAGTTCAGAAAGAAACTTGATTTCATCACTCCTACGCTCAGCAATTTTTCGGCTGGATTTAATTTTGCCTACATCTACTCTCGTGTCGACATTGCCCCAGGCGAGCTGGCGCTCATTCGCGTAAACGACCCAAATGCCGAAAGCCAAAGACAGATGTTCGGACAGTCGCCATACATTGTAAATGCGTTGCTTGCGTATGACAATGCCGATAAAAGGTTAAATGCCAATGTTACGTTTAATGTTCAGGGAGCTCGCTTATCGGTTGTAAGTACTGGAGGTATACCAAACGTTTTTGAGCAACCTCGTCCGGTATTAGATGTCAACGTGAAGAAGGGAATTGGTCAGCGGTGGAGCGTTAAACTTGCTGCTGCTAATTTGCTTAATTCTGAGTTCAGACAAACGCATTCCTTTAAGGGACAGGAATATAACTTCTCTTCCTACAGAATTGGCGCCACATTTTCAGCAGGTATTTCATTCCTGATTGAATAATTCGTCAGTACAGATTAAAAGAGATGACCCCGATAAATAATCGGGGTCTTTTTTTGCGGGGACCAATTCTATTTTGACTTTGCTTTAAAGAAAATATTAAAGCTGGTGATGTTACCAAGGCTGTCTTTTGTAGGATTATAAAAACTGATAGTAGAAAAGCCATCGATTGAGTTCCATCGCATTAAGCGATCCTTCATAAACTCATCAGGATGGGTTTTATAATCAAGATTAAAACTTTTCAGTGCAAGTTGATTAAATGGAAGTTCATGTGGTCCATAAACCACAATATCGGTTGCCAGTGATCCGTGATATTGAATTTCAATACTGTGCGGTTGATACAACTGACAAAATATAGGGTTACCCAATATCCGAATGGTATACGTTGAGTCCGGCTCTCCAAGCATTTTGGTAACCTGATTCGCGGTTTTGTTCACCACTTGAGTGACATCAAGTATCAACTCATCGTTTTGCTTTGTTGAAGTCTGGCAGGATGCGATGATACAAATCAATGCGCTTGCTAGTGTGTATTTCGAAAAATTCATAATCGGGCAAATTACGGTATATGAGCACACTCTTGCCTAGTAATTGCATGAAGTCTGCGTTAATTTTTTGGACAGAGCACGCTGATCATTGCCTGAATACCAAGACCGCATTAATTCACCTTCTTCTGCTTCTCCTTATGCAGTTCAATCACCTTCTTAATCTGTTCGGCTGCTACGGCTACCGAATCCTGGCTCTTTTTGTTCAGTTCAATTTTGGTGAGCAAACTCAGGTGTTCAAGCTTGTTTACTTCAAGCGATTTTTCCAGTTGCACTTTTTCCTTTTCGTTGTTCTCCAACCGGATGGTCAAGTTTCGGTTTTCGGTGGTTAGCCGTTGTTGCTGCCGCTCTACCGCTTGCAAGGCTTTCAGTGATTCATCTACATCTACCTGAATTTTATCGCGGTAAAATCGAACTCCAAACTCATAGATAATTCGCTCCAATTCCTTGTTCACTTTCTCTGCTTCATCTGTGCTGCTCCATTCCGATGGCTTCAAACCAATCCACGCCAACGTGGTTTTATCCCGTTCTTTTGTAGTAGCGTAAATAGGGCTTTTGTACGATGTACCGCCTAACACGGTTTCGGTTAACGTAATCGGGCTGGCACCAAATTTCATTTTCGAAAACGACTTCAGGTATTTGCTGAAGGCGCCTGTAACTTCATCCTGTGTTCCCTCCAACTCAACGGCAAAGCCTTCCACATTTTCTCCTTTAATGCGTGACGTTTCGTTGATTACCTTTACAGTCTGACCAAAGGCGCAGTATGTAAGGCTTACAAAAAGTAGAATGACAAACTTTTTCGGGGCTTTCATGTTGTTCTTTTATTAATCGTGTAAAACTAACGCAACAAAATTGATTCCAAAAAGAGTATTGATTACCGGGGCCTCGGGCCTTATCGGATCGAAGCTTACTGAAATGCTTGTAGCCGAAGGCTTTCAGGTTGTTCACCTGGGCCGATCGAAAAAGGAAGGGACAATTCCTTCTTTTACGTGGGATGTAAACCGTGGCGTAATGGACGCAGAGGCACTTAAAGATGTGGATGCCATTATTCACCTGGCGGGTGCCGGTATTGCCGATAAACCGTGGACGGAAAAGCGCAAACAGGAAATTCGCGATAGCCGAACCCGATCCACACGTTTACTTTTTGATCAACTGAAAAAGGGAAATCATGCCGTCAAGAC
>CAYQOM010000001.1:788099-839064 GCA_964419145.1 uncultured Roseivirgaceae bacterium
TTCGTTTCAGCCTCAGCCATTGGATACTACGGCTTTGAAGGAGGAGAAACGGTGTTTGCAGAAGACAGCAAACCGGGTTCTGATTTTCTGGCCTCGGTGGTGAAAGATTGGGAAGCGGAGATCGACCCTATTCAGGAGTTGAATATTCGAACCGTGAAAATCAGAATCGGTATTGTGCTGAGCGAGCAGGGCGGAGCGCTGAAGGAAATGGCAAATCCGGTACGATGGGGTGTAGGCGCACCGCTTGGTTCAGGTAAGCAGTATATGAGTTGGATACACATTGGCGACCTGTGCCGCATGTTCGTGTATGCCTTGAAGCATGATCATTTGCAAGGTGCTTATAATGGCGTAGGGCCATCATGGGTTAGCAATAAGGAGCTAACCCAGGCCATTGCCAGAGCCTTGAAGAAACCGTTATGGCTTCCTCCTGTTCCTGGCTTTGTACTGAAGCTAATGTTAGGTGAAATGGCCGACCTGGTGCTGAAAGGAAGTAAAGTTACCGGTGAGAAAATTGCACAGGCCGGATTTACCTATCACTATCCGGATTTGGATGGAGCGCTGATCAACTTGCTGAGCGATCCAACATAGCAGATCAAATCTTTTTCAAATCATACTCGTATATTTCGGATACGCGGCAGATTAATCATGCCGTTGAAATTTTTTTATATGAAAAGCAAAAAGAGTAGTAAGCGAAAAGCTGATCCCGAATTGATTCAACAAGCGATTGAAGAAGAACACCGCATTCGCAAAGCCTTTAAAGATAAAGACTGGGCCGAGATAAAAGGTGCCAACAGTTGGATGATCTTTAAGGTGATGAGCGAGTTTGTGGAGGGCATGGAGAAACTGGCGAAGATTGGCCCATGTGTTACCATTTTTGGTTCGGCACGCACAAAGCCTGGCAATGCCTACTACAAAACCGCTGAAGAAATTGCATATCAACTTGTACAGCATGGGTATGGCGTAATTACGGGTGGAGGTCCGGGTATTATGGAGGCCGGTAACAAAGGCGCGCATCGTGCCGGAGGAAAATCCGTTGGGTTGAATATTTTTCTTCCGTTTGAACAGAAAGGAAATGTTTATATCGATCCTGATAAACTCATTACGTTCGATTACTTTTTTGTTCGTAAAGTGATGTTTGTAAAATATTCACAGGGTTTTATTGTTATGCCGGGTGGATTCGGAACGTTAGATGAATTGACAGAAGCGTTAACGCTGATCCAGACCAAAAAAATCGGGCGGTTCCCGATTGTGATGGTGGGTAAAAAATTCTGGCAGGGTTGGATGAAGTGGGTAAAAGATGTATTGATTGAAGAAGGCATGATCAGTCCGGAAGATCTTGACTTGTTTAGTTTAGTGGATACACCTGAGGAGGCTGTGAAGGCAATCGATGATTTCTATTCGAAGTATTTGCTGGCTCCGAACTTTTAAACACAGTGTGCTCTGTGGTTAACAGATAGAAAATTACTAGCTCATGCTTACACGAAATCTGCCTTTACTCATTTCAATAGTAGCGCTCATCATTGTGCTTGGCTTTGTGCGCTATTACCGCAACCATTTGAATGAGCTTGTGCAGCAGAGCCAGCAAGATGCAAGTATTCAGGATGGAACACTTTCACCCAGTGAATTTAATGGATCTATTCCGCAATACTATGCCATTTCTTACGACCT
Organism: uncultured Roseivirgaceae bacterium; assembly: GCA_964419145.1. GTDB lineage: Bacteria > Bacteroidota > Bacteroidia > Cytophagales > Cyclobacteriaceae > UBA2336. Next base: position 789,768 of record CAYQOM010000001.1, read on the forward strand.
GCCACCTAACTTAAATTTTGCAGGCGAACATGTTCCCATCGAAATTCCTGATGTGCTTGAGCGTTTAGATCGCGAATTGCAAATAAACATTTACTTGCACAGCAGCACCATATTTCTGATCAAGCGCGCCAACCGCTGGCTCCCGCAGATGGAAGAAATCCTGCGCAAACACAGTATCCCGGACGATTTCAAATACCTGCCCTTGATTGAATCCGGATTATTAAATGATATTTCTCCCAAAGAAGCCGTTGGGTTCTGGCAGATATTGAAAACTTCTGGAAGAGAGTTGGGTCTTGAAATTGACAAGGAAGTTGATGAACGTTACGATCCGTTGAAAGCAACCGAAGCAGCGTGTAAATACCTGAACAATGCGTATAGAAAATTCGGTAACTGGACATTGGTAGCCGCATCTTACAACCGCGGCATAGCGGGTGTTGGTCGGGCGCTTGAAAAGCAGCAGGTAGATAATTTCTATGACTTGCATTTGGTTGAAGAAACTTCGCGTTACGTGTTCCGGATAATAGCCATTAAGGAAATAGTTGAAAACCCGGTGAAGTATGGATTCAACATCAATCCAAAACATTTGTATCAACCAGAAAAGCTTCGGTATGTGGAAGTGAAAGAGACCATCCCAAACCTTATCGATTTTTCCAAACAACAAGGAGTTAACTATAAATTACTGAAACGCTACAATCCGTGGTTGCGGGATGACCGGCTAACGGTAAAGCGGGGTAAGGTTTACCAGGTTGCGCTTCCGGTATCTAACTAAATGTTTACGAAATGCGTCCTTACATTCTGGCAGAAACAAATTGGAAACACATTAAGGATGCCTCAGTTAAGGTAGCCATTCTTCCGTGGGGAGCGTGTGAGGCGCATAACTATCATTTACCTTACGCTACGGATATTATTGAGTCGGAGCACATAGCTGCTGAGTCGGCACGACTGGCATGGGAGCAAGGCGCAAAAATAATTGTGTTGCCCACAGTACCATTCGGAGTAAACACGGGTCAGTTTGATGTTAAACTAGACATGAACATGAATCCGTCAACCCAACTGCTGGTGCTCAACGATTTGGTTGAAGTACTAAACCGACAGGGCATTCATAAGCTTATCATCCTGAACAGTCATGGAGGAAATGATTTTAAACCCATGATCCGTGAATTGGGTTTGAAATTTCCAGCTATGTTTATTACTACCTGTAATTGGTTTCAGGCGCTTGATCAAGCGCATTTTTTTGAGAATAAAGATGATCATGCCGGTGAAATGGAAACCAGTTTGATGTTGTATCTACGCCCTGACTTGGTGCTGCCTTTGTCGGAAGCCGGTGATGGTACTGCCAAAAAATTCAGATTCACGGCCATTCGTGAAGGTTGGGCCTGGTCTGAACGCAAATGGACGCAGGTAACGGCATCAACTGGTGTGGGAGATCCGCGCAAAGCAACGCGTGAAAAAGGAGAGCAGTACTTTAAGGCTGTAACAGAAAAGGTAGCGCAGTTTTTTGTTGAAGTGGCAAAAACAAAGTCTGAGGATTTTTACATGTAGCTATTTACCGCATCATGGTAATCGTTTCGCCTTCCAGGGTTTTATAAGCCTTCATCACATCAGCCGTAAGACAAGAATGAATGGGTAGCACCGCTAACCAATCACCAACCTTCATATTTTCAGCTTGACTTTTTTCAGCGTGAATAATGCCGTGTTCCTGCGACAATGATTTGAGGTACATACCGGTTTCTTCGGTGCTCCATCCGCCATCCGTCAAGCGAACAACCTGACCAAACGTGTTGCCGTAAGGAAGTGAAAGGAAGTCTTTCGAAAAATGAACAGCACCACCGTGCACAATAACTTCCTTGCGTTCAGGATAGGTGGCTACTACCGGGCAAGCCATGGCCACGGCAATTTGTTCCAGTGTGCATGAGCCGATGACAACCTGCGTGAAATCGTAAAACACAAAATTACCCGGTCGTATTTCATCAATACCATTAAAGGTTTCGGCAACACTGCAGGTTGGGGTGTCGCCCAGTGAGAAGATTATTCCTGAATAGTTGCCGGAATATTTTTCTTTAAGCGATTTTGCTATGGCCAACGTATGTTGGTGAATGTTGAGGATAGCCTTTTTGTCGTTACGGATTTTATAGCTGTGGCCATCGTGCGTCAGAAACCCCTTGAACGTTACATGCGGATAGGCTTCAATGCGGTTTAGTATGGCATCAAGCAGCGCAGCATTTTCCGGAGCAACACCGGTGCGGTGATACCCCGTGTCGATTTCAACAAATATGTTGATCGGGTGCAGGATTTCTTTTCCAAGGTGATCGACCGTTTCCGGAGAAACAACCAACAAGTTCAGCGTTATCTTTTCGGCCAACCGGTTAAGCCGGTCTTTCTCATGAACGTTAACGGGAAAAGCAACCGTAATGTCATGCCAGCCATCGTTGGCAAAGTATTCAGCCATCTTCACAGACGAGACCGTGATTTTCTCCACACCAACGGAGCGAAACCACCTGCCCACTTCATGCGACTGGTGGGTTTTAAAATGCGGCCGAAAGCTGATGTTGTTTGTGCGGGCCTTCGCTGCCATCATGGAGATGTTGGACAAGCATTTTTGTTTGTCGAGAAAGAGGGTTGGTTCATTTAAGGCCATTTATCTAATTTATTTAACAACCTTTTTTGTAATGGGATGAAGTTCAGTAATGAATTTTGGATTGAGTACCATTTTCCAAACTGTGGCGGTTAAGGCAATAAAGTCTACAAAAATTGCAATTCCAGCTAAGTAAACAATTGTTGGTGTGAATTGAGTATTATTCAAAAGAATATAGAAGGATAAAATAAAAATGAGAACCATCATTAAAATTGATGTATAACCAATGAATAATCTTAATTTAAACCATAGTTTTTCGTGACACTTCCTTTGTTCGAAAGTTTCTCTCTCTTGTCGGAGTTGCTCAGTTAACAACTTATGTCGGTCAATATTTACTTTCCTTCCAATCATTGAAATGGCTAATCAATTCCGTTATGTTTTTTGCTTCAAGTTTACTAGTGATATTTTTACGGTGATTGTTTACCGTATGAATTGAAAGAGCCAGGATATTTGAAATTTCACTTGTTGTTCTTCCCTCTGATATTAATTTCATAATTTCTAACTCTCTTGGAGACAATGCATCGAATAAAAATTTGGAAGACTTACTTGGAGAAGTTTTGGAAATCCTTAGCCCTGAAATCAGAATTCGTTTCACTTCTTCTGGAAATACCTCAGCTCCCTTTGAGATAGTTATTATACCATCTATTAGTTCTTCTGGAGAAATACTTTTTATAAAGTAGCCACTTACCCCTAATTCGATTGCTTTCTTAATTGTGCCATATTCTGCGTGCATAGTAAGCATAGCAACTTTAATTTGAGGAAACTTGGAGATTTTTGCAGCACACACCAATCCATTCATTACTGGCATTTCAATATCAAGTAAAACTAAATCGACATTGTGACTTGAAATGAAATCTAGACACTCAACTCCATTACCGACTGCTCCGACAATTTTGAATTTGTCTTTTGGAAGCCGATTTTCTAGGAGATTTTTAAGAGCGGTCCTAAATATAAGGTGGTCGTCTACAAGTAGGACATTAGTCATAAATAGCCATATTATATATAGCTACAAATATAGCTAATTATAGCTATATAGCAATTGGCTATATTTTTGATTTTAATAAAATTTATTGGTTTTTGGCATTTCTTACCACCCAATACCATAATCCTCTCCATGATTGCTCGACCCACCCCAGAAACTTCCATTTAGCCAGTCAAAGAAAATCGCGTTTATGGGTCCGCTCGTACGTTCACGATAGGATATGCGATAGCCCATTTGCCCGAGTTCTTTGCGAGACCACGGAGGCATTTGATTATTCAGTATCAAGGAGCCGGGTTGTTTTTCATGGTTGCCAAAGCTGGAGTACATCTGGTTGGTTAAAAAGCTTGGCGCCTCACATGCTTCCTGAACAGTCATGTTAAACTCTACCATGTTGAGAAAAAATTGAATGAGCAATTGATCCTGCTCATCACCGGCTTGTTTGGCAAATGAAATAAAGGGCTTGCCATCTTTCAACGCCATGCTGGGTGTTAGGGTAACACGCGGACGTTTGCCGGGCTCCACTACGTTAAACGGATTTTCTTTTTCATCCAACACAAAGCTTTGCATGCGCTGGCTCATGCCAATGCCTGTATTGCCTGCGATGCATGCGGGCACCCAACCGCCACTGGGTGTAACCGAAACCACCCAGCCTTCTTTGTCGGCAGTTTCAATGGATGTGGTGCCGGCAGCAAAATCTTCAAAATATTTTTCATTCATGGGTGTATACAAATTGCTTTGTTGATTGCCCCAGTTTTTCAACAGGTCGTTGTACGGATTTACTTTTCCTTCAAACGGATATGGATCGCCCGGTCCGATTTTCGGATTGTTGCGATCCGGGTTGATCAGCTTTGCGCGTTCTTTTGCATACTCTTTCGACAGCAGCCCTTTCATCGGTTCTTCTGGAGCAAAAGCTGGATCGCCATAGTAAAAATCACGATCGGCAAAAGCCAGGTTCATGGATTGATACAGCGTATGAATGTATCGTGATGTATTGTATCCCATCGCCTTCAAATCGAAATTTTCCAGGATGTTCAGGGTTTGTAACATCACCGGGCCTTGCGTCCATTGCTGAAGTTTATACACCTCAATGCCTTTATAGGTAGTCATTAAGGGTTCTTCAATTTTTACCTTCCAGTTGGCTAGGTCTTGTTCGGTAATCAATCCGCCTTGCTCCTGGCAACCGCGTGCAAATTCTTTCGCGATGTCGCCTTTGTAAAAACGATCGTAGGCAGCGTAGATGGCATCTTTGCGCGACTTCCCTTTCTTCAAGGCCTGTTGTTCAGCATCAACCATTTTCTTCAAGGTCTCCAATAAATCTCTTTGCACAAATATTTCTCCCGCATAAGGTGCTTCACGCTCTTCACCCAAATGCGTGAGGAATACTTTTTTGGAATACGGCCATTCTTTGATTCTGTTTTTTTCGCGTTCAATCGAGTTGGCAGTTTGTGCTTCAATCGGGTACCCTTCTGCCATTTGCATCGCGGGAGCCAATACATCTTTTAAACTCATGGTGCCATATTCGGCCAGCATGGTGAGCAAGCCACCCGGTGTGCCGGGTGTAACCGCTGCCAGTGGGCCGTACTGTGGTGGATATTTCATGCCCTTATCTTTGAAAAATTGTGAAGTTGCCCCGGTGGGTGCCACGCCCAATGCGTTGATGGCAATCACTTTTTTTGTTTTTGGGTTGTAGATGAGTGCCTGTGTTTCACCACCCCAACTCAGTACATCCCACATGGTGCAGTTTGCGGCAAGAATGGCGCAGGCAGCATCTACAGCATTACCCCCTTTACTGAAAATCATCGCTCCGGCTGTAGCCGATAAGGGCTTACCGGTTACGGCCATCCAATGTCGGCCATGTAACGGAGGTTTTTGCGTGGTAACCGGGAAGGTATTGAACGATTGTGCCAAGGCTGCGAAGCTGAATAGCGAGGCCGTGATGATGAGGATATAATTCTTCATGGAGATTAGGTTTTCGCTTTCGTTAGTAACAATAAATTCGAAGCAAGGTTAAAGGTAGCGTTATTTGTTTTGTAAAACAGTAACTTTTGATGAGCAGTAAATTGATTTGTTCGTCCGGATGCAGTTGAATTTGAATTGTTACATTTGGCTTTTAGCAAGTCATTATATGCTTAATCAGATAAAAGAAGCAACAGAATTTCTTCGGAAGAAAATCACTTTAAAACCGGAAGTTGGAATAATTCTGGGCACCGGGTTGGGCGATCGGATGGTGGAAGAAATTGAAGAGCCAGTAGTGATCAACTACAATGCCATTCCTCACTTCCCCATTACAACGGTGGCCACACACAAGGGCCAGCTGATTTTTGGAAAAGTGTATGGAAAATTTGTGATGGCCATGCGCGGCCGCCTGCATTACTACGAAGGGTACACCATGCACCAGATTGCTTTGCCAATTCGTGTGATGCATATGCTGGGTGTTCAGTACCTGTTGGTGTCGAATGCTGCGGGCAATGTAAACCTGAATTGGCGTAAAGGTGAACTGATGTTGCTGGAAGATCACATCAACCTGCAGCCGAACAATCCGTTGCGCGGTGAGAATTTTGAATTTTTTGGCGAGCGCTTTCCGGATATGAGTGAGCCTTATTCAAAAGAACTCAACAAAAAATTGTTGCGTATTGCGAAGAAGGAAAAAATAAACCTCCATGCTGGAGTTTATGCCGCGGTACAAGGGCCAAGCCTGGAAACCCGTGCGGAGTATCGTTACCTGAGAGCCATTGGAGCAGATGTTGTGGGCATGAGCACAGTACCTGAAATTCTGGTTGCGCGGCACATGGATTTAACGTGTTGTGCCATTTCTGTTTTAACCAACGACTGTGACCCTGATAACCTGCATCGGGTGGAATTGCAACAAATTGTTGATACCGCTGCCACATCAGAAAAAAATCTGGTGAAACTTTTTACAGGATTGATTGAGCAATTGTAACCTGAAAGAAAAATGATCAAGGAAATAAAAGAAGCGACTGATTTTTTGCGTAAACGTGGTGTTGAAGCGCCTGAGGTGGGTGTCATTCTGGGCACCGGACTCGGAAACTTGTTTGTAAAAGAAATCAAGAAACCCCTTATTATAAATTACAATTCTATTCCACACTTCCCGATTTCGACTGTGGAGTATCACAAAGGCCAGTTGATTTACGGAGAGGTAAAGGGAAAGAAAGTGCTGGCCATGCAAGGCAGGTTTCATTACTATGAAGGTTATAGCCTGCAACAGGTAACGCTTCCCGTACGCGTGATGAAGCTACTGGGTGTGCAGCACTTGTTGATTTCCAACGCAGCTGGAAATTTGAATCCCGATTGGAAGAAAGGACAGTTGATGTTGATTGATGATCATATCAATTTACTTCCGGATAATCCACTGCGTGGTGAGAACTATGAAATTTTTGGTCCGCGCTTTCCGGATATGAGCGAACCCTACTCGCTATCGCTGAACAAAAAACTGAAACAAATCGCCAAAGCAAAAAAAATCAAATTGAACGAAGGGGTGTACACGGCTGTAATGGGACCTAACCTGGAAACACGAGCCGAGTACAGATTTCTAAGACGCATAGGAAGCGATGCCGTTGGGATGAGCACCGTACCTGAGGTAATTGTAGCTAACCATATGGGGCTGCCCTGTTGTGCCGTTTCGGTATTAACCGATGATTGTGATCCTGATAATTTAAAGCCGGTTAACCTGAAGGAGATTGTAAAAGTGGCTGGTAAAGCTGAGCCCAAACTTACCGAGCTTTATGTGGAGTTGATTAAGGCTTTATAACTGCGGCACAACAGGCTGAACCCAGGCCGTTTCGAAATCTCCTTCCTGATATGGGTTTTCTTTTGGTTTGGATGATACAATCCGCGCACGCACATAGAGCATGTCTTTACTTACTTTGAATACAGCACTGGTTTTCTTAACCTCTTTAATCAGATGTGTACTGTCATCACTTTTGTGAGCTCCAAAAAATTGGATGGTATATTGAATGTTTTGTTCTGCATTGATCTCAATACGCAGTCGATTTTTTTTGAACGACACATCATTCAGTAACACACCTGTGCTGGAATAAAATTCACCGCGTTCCATCGCGTCAATCAGAGCCTCAGGCGTTAGTGCCTTTGCCCGTACCATAATAAATCCTCTTCCCGGATTACTTTGACTGGTGCTGAAGTTCAGATAATGGTGCGCATCATCAGTTGCCAACCCATAAATTAATGGTTTGCCATGTTCAAGATAGTCGATCAGCAGTTCGTCCCACATTTGTTCGGTGCCCATTCGCAGTGAATCTCCATAATTGTGCACCAACGGATGACCGTTGTATACCTCGAAAAAGCGCTCACCGTTAATTTGCTTCAAGTCATCCACAGTTATGGCCCAGCCAAAGTTTGGATGATTGATGTGTGGAAACATGGGTTGACCAGTTCGCTCCCGTTGTTCATAAACCTGGTTCAGGTTGTTTTGCATTACCTCCACCACGCTGGTTCCACCTTGTGGAGTAATGAGTTCCTGAATATTTATGGCATTGATGTGAATCGGTTTTTTTTCAAATTGATCCGTAATTTCTTCTGCTTGGATGATCAGAAACTTTTCAGGCTCTTCGTACAAAGGACGGTACGCTTCCAGTGTTTTTAGCCTTACTTCAATACGACCTGCTGTATCCACTCTGTATTCAACCCAATCTTTTCCAAATTTTTCGAGGTATTCTTCAAACCTTCGTTGATGGGATGGCATTGGCGGTAGACGTTTCCATTTTTCACCTTGTGCCAACACATTATGATCCGATAAACAAATAAAATTATAGCCTCTGGATTTATACCAGTCCATAATCATTTCCGGAAAGTCATCGCCATCGCTCCAATACGAGTGAGTGTGCGTGTTTCCTTTGAACCACTGGAGATCCTGGGAGAATGCAAACCCTTGAAAGACACAAAAGATGATTGTAAAAAACAATCGCATTGTTTTACTTTTTGAATTTAAAGCTTTGTCTTCAAAAACTCGGCTGTATAACTGTTCTTCGCTTTTTTCACCATCTCTTCCGGGGTTCCGGCAAACAATAATTTCCCGCCTTTCTTTTCTCCACCCTCGGGGCCAAGATCAATTATCCAATCGGCACATTTAATCACTTCCAGGTTATGTTCAATGATCACCACGCTGTTGCCCTGATCAACCAACGCATTGATGGCTTTTAGCAGTTTGGAAATATCGTGAAAGTGCAGGCCGGTGGTAGGTTCATCGAAAATGAAGAGGATGTGTCCATCAGATGAATTCTTTCCCAGGAAGGAAGCAAGCTTAACCCGTTGTGCTTCACCACCACTAAGGGTGTTGGAGGATTGCCCGAGTTTCACGTAACCCATGCCCACATCAAAAAGCGGTTGAATTTTCTCAAAGATGGATTTTTTATCCCTGAAAAATTCAAGCCCTTCTTCTACGGTCATGTCGAGTACATCAGCAATATTCTTTTCGTTGTATTCAACTTCCAATACTTCTTGTTTAAAACGTTTGCCATGACAGCTTTCGCATTTCAAAAAGATGTCAGCCATAAACTGCATCTCCACTTTTATTTCACCTTCTCCTTCACAGGTTTCGCAACGGCCACCTTCAACGTTAAATGAAAAGTGTGAGGGCTTATAGCCGCGTTGTTTGGATAAGGGCTGATCGGCATACAATTGACGAATGGCATCGTATGCTTTCACATACGAAATCGGGTTTGACCGCGAAGATTTTCCAATCGGATTTTGATCTACAAATTCCACCTGAGTGATTTGTGAAACATCGCCTTCAAGTCTATCAAACTTGCCGGGCGATTCTGCCACGGAGCCATGCATGCGCCCGATAGAAGGGTACAAGATCTTTTTAACCAACGTTGATTTCCCTGATCCGCTGATGCCGGTAACCACGGTTAATACACCCAGCGGAAATTGCACGGTTAAATTTTTTAGATTGTTCTCACGCGCACCCAGAATGGTAATGGCATCTTTCCACTTTCTGCGTTTCTGCGGAACTTCAATTTTATCTTTCCCGGTAAGGTAATTGGTCGTATGCGAAATGAATTTACCGTTCAGCTCTTTTAATGTACCTTGATACACAAGCTGTCCACCATGAGCGCCTGCATCCGGACCAATGTCAATAATCTGATCGGCTGCACGCATGATTTCTTCTTCGTGCTCTACCACAATTACGGTGTTTCCCAAATCACGCAGTGATTTCAGTACCTCAACCATACGGGCAGTATCTTTCGGGTGAAGCCCAATGCTCGGCTCATCCATAATGTACATGGAGCCCACCAGCGCACTGCCCAATGATGTGGCCAGTTTAATGCGTTGGTATTCACCACCTGAAAGTGAGGAAGTAAGTCGGTTCAAGGTCAGGTAACCCAATCCAACCTTTACTAAATATTCGAGTCGTGTTCGAATTTCGGTTAGTATTCTGTTCGATACCTGCTTATCGAATTCGGGTAATTTTAATTTGTTAAAAAACTCCAGCGCATCTTCGATGGGCATGAGAGCCAGATCAATGATGGAGGTGTTGGCAATTTTTACGTAGTGCGCATCTTTACGCAAGCGGGTGCCTTTGCAATCGGGACAGTTGGTTCTTCCGCGGTAGCGTGAAAGCAACACACGGTATTGAATTTTATGTGTTTTGGATTCCAGGTGTTTGAAAAAGGCATGAATGCCATCAAAATATTCGTTGCCATTCCAGAGTGTATCTTTTTCCTGTTGCGATAATTCATGGTATGGGCGGTGAATCGGGAAATCGAACTTGATGCCATGTTTCAACAAGGGTTTCTGCCATTCGCCCATCACTTCGCTGCGCCACGGAGCAACCGCACCTTCATATACGGATAAGGATTTATCCGGAATGACCAGGTCTTCATCAATGCCCAATACTTTTCCGAAGCCTTCGCAGGTGCGGCAAGCGCCATACGGGTTGTTGAAGCTGAAGAAGTTCACCGATGGCTCGGTGAATTTCATGCCATCCAACTCAAACCGATCGGAAAAGTGTAAGGGCTTTCGACCTTCAGCGTAGATGATGCATTCATCGTGTCCTTCGTAAAAGGCCGTTTGAACCGAATCAGATAACCGGAAAACGGTGTCTTCATCAGTTGGATTCACGGCCGCTCGGTCAATCAGGATTTCAATTCGTAAATCTTTTGCAGCTGTTTTTTTCTTCTCAGCAAGCAGCTCTTCAATAAACTTTGGTTCGCCATCAATCAGTACGCGTGCAAAACCTTTGCTTAGCAGCAAATTCAGTTCATCCTGAACCTTTCTCCCTTTCTTCAGCGTAAGCGGACAAGCCACCATAATGCGAGTGCCTTCGGGTAACTTGTTGATTTCATTTACCACATCCGTAACCGAATCGCGTTTTACTTCCTTGCCGCTAATCGGGGAATAGGTTTTCCCGATTCGGGCAAACAGGAGTTTCAGGTAGTCGTAAACTTCAGTGGTAGTGCCAACTGTGGAGCGCGGGTTGCGGGTATTTACTTTTTGTTCGATGGCAATGGCCGGAGATACACCCCGGATGTAGTCCACCTCCGGTTTTTCCATGCGTCCCAAAAACTGGCGTGCATACGAACTGAGACTCTCTACATACATACGCTGGCCCTCAGCGAAAAGCGTATCGAATGCGAGGGAAGATTTACCGGAGCCCGAAAGCCCGGTAATGACCACCAGCTTATTTCGGGGGATGGCCACACTCAGGTTTTTCAGGTTGTTAACCCGTGCCCGCTTGATGATGATGTATTCTTTCGGATCGAGGTTGTCGAGTTCGGATTCGCTTACTGGCCTGGTCACGTTCACTGTGGAAAATTAGCAATTAAAGAGAAGTGGTCGATAAAAAATAAAAACACCATCCGCGAAGATGGTGTTTCCGTTTACCTGAGTTTATTTTACTAGCTATCAAAGTCGGGATCGTAGCTGGCCTCGCGGCTGCGCTTTCCTCCCCCGCTGTCTTCATCATAATCATCATCGCCCCCCGATTCAAAGTCATCATTGGTGCCGTAATCATCGTCCCCGTCCCCGGCACTGTCAAATTCCTGCGGGGCACCTGAATCCACATCGTATTCGCCATCGCTGTTTTTGGTGGCGGGTACTTTCACAAGGTAAATGGCGTCCTCGGTTTCCAGCGGAAATACAAAAATGGGCTCTTTTTTCGCGTTGGTGATCCGGGTAATACTGCCCTCATACCCGTTAGGGTACTGGCGCTTGAGCAAATCATGCAGGTCATCGCCCAGATTTTCAAGACTTTTAATTACGCGTTTTTTATTGGTGGACATTGGGTTTTAGGCTAAAAAATCGAAAGCAAATACCTTAAGAATTTTAGTTACAGGCAAGAATTTTGCGGAAATTATTTGTGCTTTTTGATAATCTTAATATCTTTTCAACCTTATTGTTCCACTAAACCCTTACAATATCGAGCGCTACTTCTACGTTACCAAAATGTGAGTTAGATGATTGAGAACAGAAGTAGTGACAGCGAATTGGTGTCACGCTATCAAAATGGTAACGAAGGAGCTTTTGAAGTGCTTCTGCACCGCCATAAGTCGAGGTTGTATACCGCTATATACCTGATCGTTAGGGATCGCTACGTGGCCGAGGATTTGTTGCAGGAAACGTTCATCAAGGCGATTAACACCATCCGATCAGGGCGGTACAATGAAGAGGGCAAATTCTTACCATGGATCAGTCGCATTGCGCATAACCTGGCCATAGATCATTTCCGGAAAAACAAACGACATCCGGAAATCGTGTTGGAAGATGGGAGCCGATTGTTCAACTCAATGGATTTCTCCGAAGAGTCAATGGAGTCGAAGCAGATCATGCAAGACAACAAATCCAGACTTCGCGGATTGATCAAAGAGTTGCCAACTGAGCAGAAACAGGTGTTGATTATGAGGCATTACCTGAAAATGAGTTTTCAGGAAATTGCCGATCGCACCGGGGTAAGCATTAACACAGCTTTGGGCAGGATGCGTTACGCACTCATTAACCTGAGAAAAAAAATGTATACAAACCAGCTTGCCTATGATAAAGACGTTTACCCAACACGACCTGATCAGGTATTTATACCACGAGACTACGGAGAAGGAGGAGCGGGAGATTGACAAAGCCCTGCTGACCGACACCGAACTTCGGGCGATGTACACGAGTATGCTGGCCATTAAAAAAGAAATGGACGCTTCGCACGTGGAACCATCTGCCAAAACGGTTCTGAACATCCTGAGTTATTCCAAAAGCACCTCTCCGGTAAAGCAATGACTTTCATTAGTAGTTGACAGGGCTTGCTGTTGGCTTTGCGCGATTTGCCAGCTAGGCCTTGTCAACTGTTAATGGAATGATTTATTTGCTTCGTGAAAGTTCTGCTGATCCACCAGTTTTACAATACACCTGCTTCAGGGGGTGCTATTCGTTCCTACTACCTGGCCAACGCATTGGTGGAAAAAGGTATGGAGGTGGTGGTCATCACCACACACAATGCCTCCAACATCAAAACCATTACTTCTGAAGGAATTGAAATTCACTACCTGCCGGTGGATTACAACAACCGGTACGGGTTCTTTAAACGGATTTATTCATTCTGGTTGTTCGTATGGCACATTGTGAAATATGCCGGCAACTTTCGCGATGCCGATGTGGTGTATGCTATCTCTACTCCTCTTACAACCGGTCTTGCTGCCATGTGGATTAAACTCCGGTATAAAATTCCATATTATTTTGAAGTAGGCGACTTATGGCCAGAAGCCCCGGTACAGATGGGCTTCATTAAAAATCCGGTATTGAAAGCGATACTTTACAAACTGGAAGGACTCATTTATAAAAAATCCATTGCAGTAGTTGCCTTGTCGCAACCCATACAGGAAGCGATAGAAAAAGTAGCCCCCGGATTGAAAGTACCCCAGATTCCGAATATGGCGGACACGGAATTTTACAAACCTGAAACCAAGCGACCCGAACTTGAACAACGTTTTGGTGTTCAAGGCAAATTTGTCGTTGCCTACATCGGTACGCTGGGTTTGGCGAATGGATTGGAATATATAGTCCACAGCGCACAACACGCGCAGAAAGAAAACATGAACCTTCATTTTTTGATTTGTGGAGATGGAAAAATGCATGACGAACTACAGGGCATGATCATGGATAAAAAACTCACCAACATTTCGTTAACCGGATTTCTTAATCGTGTAGCAGTGCGTGAGGTGTTGAATGTTGCCGATGCTGCAGTGGTGAGCTACAGAAATTTACCGGTGTTGGAGACTGGCTCACCGAATAAATATTTTGATGGCCTGGCGGCCGGAAAATTAATGATTGTTAATGTTGGTGGATGGATGAAGCATGAACTTTTACAACACGTTTGTGGCATAGCTGTTGACCCAAGAAATCCGGCAGATTTAGTTAATCAGCTAAAGCCATTTCTTACGGATTCAGCACGTTTAAAAAACTATCAGCAAAATGCCCGCCAGTTAGCCGAAACAACTTATTCTCGGAAAAAAATAGGCGAGCATTTTACAACGATATTTACTTAGCGCGCTTTGCGGAAACTTGGCGTGCTTTGCGAGAAAAATTCAACATAAAACTGCAAAGACCAGAATCCTTAATTTTGAGCGTTGATTTTCGCAAAATTGTAAAACGTAGAATTCGCTACCTTTAACTATGCAAAAGCTTTATCCGACCCTCCTCACCCTCTTGGCTCTGGCTTGTTCACCATCAAACAAAGAGCAAGCAGATCAAGGCCAATCTTCAGATGAACAAGAATCAACCGCATCCATTAGCCTGGATGATTTACAGGGCGAATGGCAGCAACTCACCGAACGGGAAGATGGTTCCTACATCATCTTTCGCCCGTGCGATGCGGATAACATGATGATACAGGTAAGCAGCGATACATTGATGATTGGCTGGGGACAAGATGCCACGTTTGCACTGATAAAATCTTTTTACGTTGATGAAGCTGGTCGTGTGGTGCTTGATGTTCACGATCAGGATGAGAATGCTACCAAAACGTATTTCATGCAATGGGAAGACGATAACAATCCGTTAGCTGGATGGTTTTTGTTTGGCCTGGATGAATTGCCTGTATTGATGGCACATGAATCCATCATAGATCGGTATCCAGTTGTTCAACAACCTTGCCGCGAATGCTGGGATGATTGTGAGGAGGAGTAATCAGGATTGCCGGGCAATCAGTTCTTCCGTAAAAGTCTTTAGTACTTTCTTTGCAGTTTTATTTCCGCCAACTTTTTCCAGTTGCCTAAAGCCTTTATCGAAGTAATGCTTGATTTTAGCTTCAGTTAATTCAGGAATCTGAAGCGCATTAAAGATTTGTTTAACCGCTTTAACCTTCGTCTGCTTATTGAATTTTTTTGCCTGCAACCATTGTTGAAGTTCAGTTTGTTGTTGCTTATTGGCGCGCTCAAGCGCAGTAATCAGTAAAAAAGTTTTTTTGTTCGCGATGATGTCGCCACCCACTTGTTTGCCAAATTTTTTAGGATCGGCATAGGCATCGAGCAAATCGTCCATGAGTTGAAACCCAATGCCGATGTTGATGCCAAATTCACGCAACGCCTTGCAATCGGTTTTGGATGCACCTGCCAGCATGCCACCCAACTCCAGGCTGAAACCCAATAGCACAGCCGTCTTCTGCCGAATCATGTGGATGTACTGCTCTACGGTTACGGGGCTCATGGTTTCAAATTCCATGTCCCACTGCTGCCCTTCACATACTTCGGCTGCACAGGTGTTAAAAGCTTTCAATACCGGCTTCAGGGTTTCCGGTTTCAGCGTTAGGAACATGTTGTACACCTTTACCAGCATCACATCACCAGAAAGGATAGCGGTGTTTACATTCCATTTTTCGTGCACGGTAACATTTCCCCTGCGCAGCGGTGCATTGTCCATGATGTCGTCATGCATCAGGGTGAAGTTGTGAAAAGCCTCAACAGCCACAGCATAGGGCACGGCTTGCTTAACTGATTTTTTAAAAAGCGAGTAGCCCAGCAGCACCAGCAACGGGCGCATGCGTTTGCCCCCAATGTTCATCAGGTAGCGGATCGGTTCGTATAGGGAAGCGGGTTCGTTTCCAAAGTTGTGATGTTGGATTTCCTGCTCAACAAGGCGTTTGTATTCTGCGATTGACATGAACTAATAAATGAAAAAACGGGATTATTGTTTAGCAAAAACCAAATCAATCAGCCTGCGATCAACATCGGTTTTCTTTACGCGTACCCGAACCTGATCGCCCAGTGTGAAAATCTTTTTGTTTCGCCTGCCTACAATGCAGTAATTCTTTTCATCAAATTCGTAGTAGTCGTCATCCATATCGGCCATGCGGATCATGCCTTCGCATTTGGTTTCAATGATTTCCACATAAATGCCCCACTCGGTAACACCGGAAATCAAGCCATCGTATACTTTATCACCTGCCATCAAGGACATGAATTCCACTTGTTTGTATTTGATGGAAGCCCGCTCGGCATCGGCCGCACGTTTTTCACGATCAGAAGAGTGGACGCATTTTACTTCATATTCAGCTTTGCTTACCGGGCTTCCGCCATCCAGGTAATGTTGCAACAAGCGGTGCACCATCATATCCGGATACCTGCGGATGGGTGAGGTGAAGTGTGAGTAATGATCGAATGCCAAACCAAAGTGCCCCTTGGCATCGGTTGAGTATTTTGCTTTGGCCATGGAACGAACGGCCAGCTGTTGTAGAACATTCTGTTCCGGTTTGCCTTCGATCTCATTCATCAATTTGTTTAATGATCGCGAGATGGACCGCTCCTCTACATTTAACCGATGCCCGAATTGTTTGGCAAAATTGGCAAAGTCTTTAACCCGATCCGGATCAGGATAATCATGAATACGATAAACAAATGTATTTTTCTCCGGGCCTTTTTTTTGATTGTAGACGTGTGTCGCTACACGCTTGTTGGCCAGCAGCATAAACTCCTCAATCAGCTTGTGTGCATCCTTTCGCACTTTCGGAACAACGGCTAACGGCCTGCCTTTTTCATCAAGCTTGAATTTTACTTCTGTGGTTTCAAAGTTTACCGCTCCTTTAGCAAAGCGATCTTTCTTCAGTTTAAGGGCAAGTTCGTTCAGTGTTTTTAGTTCTTCTGCAAACAACCCCTTGCCACTTTCAATTACCTCCTGCGCTTCTTCGTAGGTAAACCGATGATCGGAATGGATAATGGTTCTTCCAAACCATTCTGTAACAATGTTGGCATGTTTATCCAATTCAAAAACGGCAGCAAATGTCAGTTTATCTTCTTTCGGACGCAGCGAACAAAGCTCATTGGAAAGTCTTTCCGGTAACATGGGAATGGTGCGATCTACCAGGTACACGGATGTGGCCCGGTCAAAAGCTTCTTTCTCCAGGTTTGAGTTGGGTTGAATGTAATGCGTTACATCGGCAATGTGAACACCCACCCGGTAATTACCGTTGGGTAATATTTCCAATGATAGCGCGTCATCAAAATCCTTGGCATCTTCCGGGTCGATGGTAAACGTGGTCATCAACCGGAAATCCCACCGCTTTTTAATTTCGTTTGGTGTAATCCCTTCGTCAATTTTTTTGGCTTCTTTTTCGATGACAGGTGGAAATTTAAACGGCAAGCCAAACTCGGCCATGATGGAATGAATCTCTGCTTCGTTTTCACCGGCTTTTCCAAGAATGTTAACCACCTTGGCTTCCGGGTTTCCTTCTCCATCACCCCAATTCAACACCTCAACAATTACCTTGTCGTTGGATTTTGCTCCATTGATATTTCCCTGAGCGATAAAAAAATCTTTATGGATTTTCCGGAAGTCGGCTACTACGAATGCAAAGTTTTTGGAGAGCTCCAGTTTACCTACAAACTGTGTCCGACCTCTGCGGAGTATTTCAACCACTCGCCCTTCCGGGTGTTCACCATGCCGGGTGGGAAGGATGGCGATGTTTACAGTGTCGCCATCAACGGCCGAACCCAAGTCACGTGCTTTGATGTAAACATCTGGTCGGTCTTCACCAACCGACACATAAGCGAAGCGTGAACTTACGTGATCCACAATACCGGTAAGGATTTTTCCTTTTTGTGATGTGGCATACGTGCCGTTGCTCAGTTCTTTTATTTTTCCGGATTCTTCCAACTCGTACACCGAAAACGTCATCGCCTTGATGTCGTCACGTTTTTTTAATCCCAGTTTTTTCGCGATTTGTTTAATGCTGTACGCACGACCGGGCGTTTCGTTCAGTACGGAAAGTATTCCGGATTCAAATTGTTGTTTGAAAGTCGTTGTACTGTTTTTTGTTTTTCGTTTTTTGCTCATGAAGCTTGTAGGATATTTTTCTCAGCAAGCAGGGGCAGTCCCTTCATGCGAAGGTAAAGTTGCGTCAATACCACCACATCGCTTACGCAGTAATCTTTAATCTTTTCCAAATCTTTTTCTTTGTAGTAAACAGAGTTCACCTGGCTGCCATCAATGCCGTTTTTGCTGGAAGGGATATTGAAAATGGCGGCCAATAAATCGAGCGAAGTATAATGCTTGTAATCGCCAAACTTCCAGAGCTCCATGGTGTCGAGGTGGTTTACTTCCCACGATTTTCTTCCGGCCAGGTTAAGCGGAACCGGCAACGCGATTCCGTTTACCAGCATTCTGCGACTCATGTATGGGTAATCGAATTCTTTACCGTTGTGCGCACAGAAGCGGATACTCGCATCTAGCTTGTCGAGCATGAATTTGAATTCAGTAAGCACAACTTTTTCATCGTGCCCGTAATAGGCTTTTGTCTTTAAGCCAAGCTCGCCCGATTCGGTATCATACAACTTGCCCACGGCAATGCAGACCACTTTTCCGAATTCGGCATAAATGCCTGCGCGCTGATGAAACAACTGCTCATCGGTTACACCTTCTTCGCGTTTTAAAAAGGAGGCTTTTCGCGACCATTGAGTTTTTAGCCGCTCATCCAATGAAGCGAAGTTGTCGGTACTGGCTACCGTTTCAATATCCAAAAAAAGAATGTCGCGTAGTTCGGGTATCATGAGTGCAGTATTCCTTCCATTTCCAATTCCTTAATATACGTAATATTATCCTCGTGAATGGAATCGGGTACGAAAACAAAGCGCTTATCAAAAATTTTTGTGCCGATATAGTAGCTCACCCAATATTCATTGTTTAGATGAAACACGGCCGGGTCAATGGGTTCAATCAATGCGGCACTTTCTGCGGCCACGGTTTCCAGAAAATGACGTAAGATGGAAGTCTGCTGTTCTTCGCCATCTTTCACACCGTATCCTTTGCTGGCGACTAATGTATTCTCAATCGGAAACGTATTTTTATTGATCAGGTAGACTCTCCACTCATCGCTTTCACCCGGTTGTTTCTTTCGGGCAATGGCAACGGTTACATTTTTTACTTCAGGTATTTCAATATCGCGAATCATACTAACTCCATTTCAAACAGGTGTGCAAGTTTTGTTTTCAAAATTTCTTCAACCGCTTTCATATCTTGCTTTTTGCCCAGTTCAAACTCCATAGAGGTAACAGCTTTATCATCAATACCACACGGAACGATGTAATCGAAATAGTTCAAGTCGGCATTTACATTAAAGGCAAAGCCGTGCATAGCCACCCAGCGACTGGTTTTTACTCCGAGGGCGCAGATTTTACGTGCACGACTTTCATTGTCCGGATCAAGCCACACACCTGTAAGTCCTGGAATGCGACCAGAAGAAATCCCGAATTCAGTGAGCGTTTGAATTACGGCTTCTTCCAGCAGGCGCATGTATTGGTGAATGTCGGTGAAGAAATTTTCAAGGTCAATAACCGGGTACCCAACAATTTGCCCCGGGCCGTGGTACGTAATATCGCCACCGCGATTGGTGTGTACGTAAGAAGCCTGAATGGTGTGGAGGTTTTCTTTTTTGATTTTCAGGTTGGCTTCATCGCCACTTTTACCTAAGGTAAAAACATGCGGGTGTTCACAGAAAATCAGGAAGTTCTCGGTGGGCTGTTGCTGCTCAACCGGCAAGTCGCGGTTTGCCTTTTTAACCTCCAGTATTTTTGCAAAAAGCGAAGCCTGGTAATCCCAGGCTTGTTTATAATCGATAAGTCCGAGGTGAATGAATTGCGTTTTGCGGTTGATGAGCGCGTTCACTTGATTTTATCCAGTTCCCCCTTCAAGTAATTGATCGATTCAATCGGATCGGGCTCCACACCATTCTCGCGCGCCAGGTAGTAGGAAACCCAATCGGTGAGATGAATGAGGTAGTAGTATTGCTCAAGCAGGGAAGCACCTTCACCCACCACATCAATAATCGGGTTCGATCGTTTTTCAAAAATATCGCGACAGATTTCCATGCGTTTCTCTACGCGCTCATGATCGTGGTCGGAGTACATATAAATCACCTGAAGCATCGGCATCAGGTTTTCCGGAAACTGCCAACCCACCAGTTCGTTGTGGTTCATTTCCGGAAATGTATTGATGTGCGCCAGGTGCTTGGCGTTTTCATTTAATTGTTGCTGAAAGCGAAGCGCCATCGCATACAACCGGTTGTCGCAGTAAATCATCGGCAATTTGCCTTTGAGTTTTCGTGCGATCAGCTCCGCTTCGTTTTGAATGCCTTTCTCTCCACGATCCAGAAACTGAATGGCATTTTCTGTTTCTTTGATATACGTTGATCCGATCAGCCCGGTATGATACAACACCGACAGCAAGGCAATCATGTTGTAGGCAAGCATGGCACGTGGACTGTCAGATCCTGCAGGTAGCTGGATATAGAACAAATTATACTCACGTGCGATGTCGATCAGTTTACCACCCGAAGCCACAGCAATTACGTGCGCACGCTTCAATAATGCTTTGTTCAAAGCAGCAATGGTTTCCTCGGTGTTGCCGCTGTAACTGCAGGCAATAAACAACGTATGCGGACTAACAAACTGGGGGATGTTGTAACTCTTGCACACCGTTATCGGAATGGGAATCCGGCCAAAGGTAAGCGACTCCACCAGGTTGGCGCCAATGCCCGATCCGCCCATTCCGGCAATCACCACATTACGGATGTCGCTGCCCGGACGTACCAGATCAATGGACTCACTTATTTTCAGTGCCTCGGCCAACTGGCGGGTAAAGCTTTCAATGTATTTCTTTGTTGCTGACATAGCGCTAAATTCACATCAAAGGTATTACTTAATGTATGAATTTAGAATGCCGGTAACGGAATTGTAACATTTATGTCGGATAAATCCGCCATCGGAAAAAAGGGTGAAGACCTGGCAGCCGCGTACCTGGAGCAAAAGGGTTACCGGGTGGTGGCGCGTAACTTTCGTCACAAGCATGCTGAGATTGACTTGATCGTGCAAAAGGAAAATTGGTTACTGTTTGTAGAAGTGAAGGCTCGCAGTTCAAGCGCATTTGGTGAGCCGGAATCGTTTGTGGATTTTAAGAAGGGAAGAAAAATTTTTGAAGCGGCAGAAGAATACATTTTCGCCAACGATTGGCACGGGCACATCCGGTTTGATATTATTTCCGTGAAGCTGGGCAACCCGCCCGAGATCCGGCATTTTGAGGATGCGATTAATTAAGATGCGTAATCAACCGCCCTTATTATTCCGATAAATCTCCCTTCCCTTATCGCTCCACTCTACTTTAATGAAAGGTGTTACATTTTTATCGAACGGTTCTTTGGGATACGCGATCAGTTTTTTTCTTCGTCCGCTTGGGTAGTACTCGTACCAATCGCCTACGCGCTGATCCCACCGGTATTCACCGGTAACAGCAACTTGTCCGTTTTCAAAAAACATGTAGTAGTTGCCTTCCTTCTCTCCGAACTCGATTGGAATAATTTCTTTAGGCTTTTTACGCTCAACCGGATCATAGTAACTGATCATCGATTCGCGCGGCCAGCCGCGGAAATATTTTTCTTTGTCGGTAAGCGTGCTGTCGCGATTGTATTTCATCCATCGGCCGTGTTTGGTGCCTTTGTAAAAGATACCGGTTTCCAGGATCACATTGTTTTGTGTTTTCTTATATGGCCCATGAACCAACACGCCTTTCTTCGGATCGAACCGACTGGTACGTACAATTTCCCTGCGGGCAAAGTCGTAGTAGTAAATGTCGCGCACCAGGGTTTCAGGCAACTCCGGCTTTTTCAGGTAGTAGAAGTTTTCGTACACCGTACGTTCACCAACCCCTTTGCGCGAAAAGCCTTTCTTGGTTTTGATGCCGTAAAAAACTTTCTTCTTTACCTTCTTCTTTTTCGGAGTATTGATCGGCTCTTCTTCTTTTTCAAAGTCGAGGTTGACCGGAGTGTCAATCGTAAACATACGGTCTTCCTCTTCTTCCTGGGCAAGCAGGGAAGTACCAGCCAGAGCAAACAATCCAGTTAAAAGAAGAAGTTTTACGCGCATACGCTTTTAAAAACGATGCTAAAATTGAAAAAGTATAGGCAAAATCGCAATTACCCCCCTCCGTCCTGCGGGCACCTCCCCCTGTCAGGGGGAGGAATCCGTGTGTAAGCATTAGGCTACAAATTCCACACTTCGCTTAATAAAATTAGTCAGGTCGGCACCGGTTAGCATATTCTGCGAAAGCAACGCAAGGTCATAGGCCTGTTTGGCCAACCTGGTTTTTTGCTCCTCGGTTTCGGCTTTCAGAATTTTCTGCACAATGCTGTGGTTGCCGTTTACGGTAACCGCATAGCTGTCGGGCATGCTGCCCATGAACGCGTAACCGCCACCGCCCATTTTGGCCATGTCTTTCATTCTGCGCATAAATTCGCTCATGGTAATCACCACCGGTAAATCATCAGTAGCCATGGCCTCAACGGCAACGGTCATGTTGGTGTTGTTGATGGCTTTTTCAAAGATGTTTTTTACCTGTTCCTTCTCATCGTTACTCAACACACTTTCGGTTTTCTCATCTTTATCGATAAGCTTATCGGCTGTGTCGCTGTCAACACGTTTGATTTGCGTTTTCTCCAGCTTTTGTTCCAGCGTGTTGATGAAGTGATTATCGAGAATGCCATCAAGTAACAAAACATCGTAAGCCTTATTTTTAGCCGATTCAATAAAACTATGCTGCTTGCCGGCATCTGAAGCGTAGAGGTAAACCAGTTGCTTTTCTTTATCGGTTTGGTTGGTTTTTACTTTCTCTTTGTATTCATCAAACGTGAAGTACAGGCTATCCACATTCTTGAACAATGAAAAATCCTTGGCGCGATCGTAGAATTTTTCATCGCTGATGATACCATACTTCACAAAGATGTTGATGTCATCCCATTTCTTTTCAAAATCCTTGCGGTCTTTCTTAAATAGATCCTGAAGCTTGTCGGCCACTTTTTTCGTTATATGCTGACTGATCTTTTTCACGTTGGCATCGCTTTGCAAATAACTGCGCGATACGTTCAGCGGAATATCCGGTGAATCAAGTACACCGTGCAGCAACATGAGAAAATCGGGCACCACATCTTTCACTTCATCGGTGATGAATACCTGGCGTGAGTAGAGCTGAATTTTATTTTTCTGTATTTCGAAATCGTTTTTCACCTTGGGGAAGTACAGCACACCGGTGAGGTTGAACGGATAATCCACATTCAGGTGAATCCAGAACAGCGGATCTTCACTGAACGGATAAAGCTCCTTGTAAAATTTCAGGTAATCTTCGTCCTTTAAATCGTTGGGTGATTTCGTCCAAATGGGTTGCGTGTTGTTAATGATGCGGTCAACGGTAACCGATTTATATTTTTTCTTGCCGTCTTTGTCTTCGCCATCTTCTACACTTTCTTCCTTTGTTCCAAACTTGATTTCAACCGGCAGGAACTTGCAGTATTTTTCGAGGATTCCTTTTAAACGGAATTCATCCAAAAATTCTTCTGAGTCGGCATTAATGTGGAGGACAACATCTGTACCACGGGTTTCTTTTTTGGCTGCACCGATTTCAAATTCAGTTGAGCCATCGCAGGTCCACCTGGCAGCTTCACTTTCTTCTTTGTAGGATTTGGAAATCACCTCAACCTTATCGGCTACCATAAAGGCCGAATAAAAACCTAATCCAAATTTACCGATGATGTCTTTTGCATCGGTTTTGTCCTTGAACTTTTCAACAAATTCGGTTGCGCCCGAAAAGGCAATCTGGTTGATGTATTTTTTTATCTCATCGGCTGTCATGCCAATACCCTTGTCGCTGACGGTAATGGTTTTTTTCTTCTTGTCGAAACTCACCTCAATTTTCAGGTCACCCAGTTCGCCATTGAACTCGCCTAACGAGGAAAGCTTTTTCAGCTTTTGCGTTGCGTCCACTGCGTTGCTTACGAGTTCGCGAAGGAAAATCTCGTGATCAGAATAGAGAAACTTTTTGATAATGGGGAAGATGTTCTCGGTATGGATGGAAATGGTACCTTTTTCCTTTACGGCTGCCATAGTGTATAAATTTTCAGTTTTTGAGTTAAAAAATAGGCAGGAACAATAAAAATCCCTGCACGCGGCAGGGATTCAAAAGTTATTCCAAAGGAGTTTGGGTGACAGGTTGGCAGGATTCAGTACCGAGGCACATGCCGGGAAAGAAACTGATCCGTCATTTTATTCCATTGCTCAAGGGCCTGCGCACGCTTTTTGTTCAGGTCGGTATGTACCGCATTGACTTTGCCTACGGCCTCGTTATACTCTTTTACGGTTTTGTTGTAAAGATCCACATCGGCCTGGGTGCGTTCGTTAGGTCGCTTGGCATCAAAGGCCTTCTTTATTTTTTCAAAGTTTTCTTTTTTCAAATCGAAGTCAATAACCTGGGGTATTCCTGTTGAAGCTTCTTGTTTGTAAAAATTAAGTAACTGCTGACAGGCGGCTTTTAACGAGGCATCGCCTTTAAAAGGAGATATGGGGCCAAGTTTTTGCAAACCAGCGGTGGCACTGTTTAACAGGGCATTTTTAGTTTGTTCTTTTTGATTGACATCGCCCTGTTGCAGTGCGTCCATTAAGTATGCTTCGTCTTTATAGCTTTTGAAGAAGATCAGGTAAATTTCATTGTAATACTTGAACACTTTTCCGGAGGCCTCAAGCTTTTGACTTAGCTTCGAAGAGTTTTCAACAATCGTAATGTTGTGTGTGGTTGTAAACTTATCCTGTTCGCGCGATACCATTTCAGAAGCCTGATCCAGTTTTTCGTTGGCCAGTTCTTTAGCCAATAGGTAGGCCTCCATGGCATCATACGATTGTTCCGCTACATCTTCAAGGTCAATGATTTTACCGAAGTCTTCATTCAGTACTGTATGGGACATGTTCAGGTAGAGCACAACGGTATCACGAAGGGAGGCATCGTTTTGAAAGGGCCTCATACGCCTCATGTTGCGTTCGGCTTCTTTAATCTGGTTTAATAACTCCTGGCGTTTCTTCTCTACTTTTCGGGCACCTTTGCTATGGGCGGCTGCACTGATGTAACTCATCATATTTTTGGAAACCGCTTGAAATTCTTTGCCAATGGCATCCAGGTATTGAACAGTTTCGGCTGTTTGTTGGGCAAAGAGTGGCGTGGTTGCCAGGCAGATTCCGATCAGCAACCTTTGCAATAGACGATTCATGTTGTTTATTTTTTCTTTAATGCGATATAATCGCACATGATCTGAAATGTTTCAGTAAGATAAATACTTTCTTCGAGTTGACGAGCAAATTTTTCGAGCGAATCTTTTTTGTGGCCGTCCATTTTTAATACCGATGCATCAAAAGCGAGTGGATTGGCCGTAAAGAGTTTTTGGTCACTCTTCAGCAGATCAAATTCACGATAGTAGTGTTCAAGTGAATTCTTGTGCTTGAGGTATTCATCGGCTTTCAGGGGTATTGGTTTCAGCAATTCTGCAGTCATGGTATTGACCATGTTAAACTGCTCGGATACTTGCTGTCGTTTTACGCTGGCTTCAACCAACGGCTTTATTGCAACTGCCGGCAACGGGGTGTAGTAGATTTTTTTAGTTACAGAATCGGGGAGCAGACTGTTTTCATACAGGCTCTCCCGTTCGGGAATGGAGGCGGTGATGTCTACCAGCGGAATATCCGGTTTAACACCTTTATGTTGGTACGATTTGCCAGTAATCCGGTATAACCGGTCGGCTGTTACTTTCAGAATTGCTGTTGCGTTGTCAAGCGAAGCACCCGGCTTATCCGGAAACGGCAGGATTTGCTGACCCGTTCCTTTTCCAAATGTTGTTGATCCTACAATTACGGCCCGGTTATAATCCTGAAGCGTTGCGGCCAGCAATTCCGAGGCAGAAGCACTGAAGCCATTCACCATTATGATAAGAGGGCCATCATAGATGGTGCCTTTATTCAGGTCTTTTAATGTTACTACAGGTTCTTGCTTCTCCTGATATAAAATCAATGGACCAACATCTATGAAAATACTGGCAAGCCCCAGCGCTTCATGAAGTGATCCGCCACCGTTGAACCGGAGATCAAGTATTAATCCTTCAATGTTTTCTTTTTTCAACTTGACCAATTCGCGCGCAACATCTTCGGCACAACCTTTTGCTGTTTCATTTTCCCACTGTGTGTAAAATCCGGGCAAGTTGATATACCCCAGGGTATGCTTTCCTTTCAATACAAAGCCTTTCACAATATTTTCGATTTGCTCCAGGTTTTCTTTTATCAGTTTAACCTGTTTGGTTTGTCCATCCGGTTTTCGGAAGATCAGTTCAGCTTGTGTGAAATCGGCAGCGCGCAGGGTTTCGGTTACTTCTTCTGCATCGCGAAAAGCAAAGTCAAGGCGAACGCCATCTTCATCAATCATGGCCTCCAACACATCGCCCTGATGAATTTCATTTGTGTTCCATGCCGGCCCTCCCGGAACCACCCGCTCAACTACAATTTCACCGCGAGCGTTTTCACCAATTTCAAAGCCAAAGTCGGGTGCATTATCAGATAATGATGCCTTAAATTCTCCGGCATCTGTTTGAGAAAAATATTGCGTGTGTGGATCGAAAGCCTTTGCGATGGCCTTTAATAGCGAAGTCATGATTGCTTTGTCGAAACCTTCTTTCGGACGGAGCAATTTTTCAAGTGACTGAAGTTCCTTTTGAAGTAAATCTGCCCGCACTTCTTTTTCGAAAGCAAGCAATGGTTTGCTTGCAGAATCAACCTGTTGCCGCTTCAACATTCCTTCCAGCAGGCCATACTTAATTAAGCGTTTGCGGTGATCAAGTAACTCACGGTTCCCTGCAGGTCTCGCGTCACGGAAATGGAAAACGGATAAATTATCCGGAGTTGAAAGATCAACACTGGTTTTTAATGTCTGTTCAAACCAGGTTTTGTATGAAGTAAGCTGCTTTTGGTAAACATGATTAAGGTCTGCCAAAAAAGCTTCATTGTCCGACTTCAGTTGTGAAATCAGAACGGTTTCGTAAGCAGCGAGTTGTTGAATGTCCTGTTGTGAGAAGAATTTCTTTTCAGGATCAAGGGTGTTGAAAACCTCCTGAAATATTTTTTTTGAGTGTGTGCTATCAGGCAGCGCTCCCCGTACGTGGCTCTTTTGAATGAGCGCAAGCAAATCTGTTGCTTCCTTACAACATGTCGAGCCGGGCTGCGCAATACTGGTTGCCCAACCAAAGAGTAAAAGAAGGTGAAACAGAAATCTCATCTTCTGCTGATTAAGTGTCTACCGCAACCGGTCCGAATCTTTAACAATCCGTTCATCCCTGCGGATAAACCGTATGGCCAGCCAATTGGAAATAACGGCTGCACCTGCCAGTATTAACCAAACTTTACCCGTTGCACCCTGGTGTTGCTCCATCAGTTTATGGGTAAACATAACGGCACTTACCATGAATCCCGCAAGAATTAAGGAGTTTAATGCGCCCAGCTTTATTTGAAGTTGTCGGTTATCGAAACGCCTGATGGTAAGGATAGCAATTGTAATGGCGGCCACTGCCAGTATAGCCGTTATGGAATAAGGCAGGTATGAGTAGGTTGTGTTTTCGAGTAGGTAAAATGGGGTAAGTACCAACGTTGTTTCACCAGTCTGAACCTGCCAAATGGGTTGAACCAAGGCCACTAATAATGAAACTATGGTTATTACCAGAAATACAGTTTGAATTCTTTGCCACATAAATGGGTTGCTTTAACTTGGACGGCAAAAATAGCAAAACCACCTTCCTCTGCCTAAAGCATTTCTGAACAACGGCAAGGATTCATATAAACCGAAGTATTATGACAAGCGCCTACATCGTTGATATCCTCCGCACACCCATAGGAAAATATGGGGGAACGTTAGCCGGTGTTCGTCCGGATGACCTGGCCGCAGTGGTGATCAGGAAACTCATTGAGCGTAATCCTTCCGTTGATGTGGGCGCCATTGAAGATGTGGTGTTTGGTGCGGCTAACCAAAGCGGTGAAGACAACCGCAACGTTGCCCGCATGGCGTTGTTGCTGGCCGGTCTCCCCAAAGAAGCAGGTGGCGTTACAGTTAATCGACTGTGTGCCTCCGGTCTTCAGGCCATCATGGATGCCTCGCGGGCCGTTATGTTGGGTGAAGCAGATGTGTACATTGCCGGTGGCGTGGAAAGCATGAGTCGTGCGCCTTTTGTGATGGCCAAAGCCACCGAACCTTTTTCGCGCAAAGCGGAAGTGTTTGACACCACCATGGGCTGGCGATTTGTCAACTCAAAACTTTCCAAACTGTATCATCCGTATTCCATGGGAGAAACAGCTGAGAACGTGGCGGAGAAGTGGAAGATCAGCCGGGAAGACCAGGATAAATTCGGATTGGCTTCACAGGAAAAATACCAACGCGCACACGAGGCCGGAAAATTTAAGGATGAACTGGTTTCGGTTCCGGTTCAGCAAGGAAAAGAAGTCATTGACTTTATAAAAGATGAGCATCCGCGTGCAACATCGTTAGACAAGCTTGCTTCCTTGAAACCTGCTTTTAAAGATGGCGGCACTGTTACAGCAGGAAATTCTTCGGGAATAAATGATGGCGCGGCAGTTAGTTTGATTGTAAGTGAGGAAGCTTTGAAGAAGTATAACCTCAAGCCACTCGCCAAGGTTATTTCGTTTGCCATTGCCGGTGTTGATCCGGCCTACATGGGTGTTGGTCCTGTGCCAGCGGTTCAAAAAGCATTAAAGCGTGCAAGATTAAAAATCAGCGACATTGGTTTGGTTGAATTGAACGAAGCATTTGCCTCACAATCGCTGGCTTGTGTTCGTGATCTTGATCTTAATCCCGAAATTGTAAATGTAAATGGCGGTGCCATTGCCATCGGTCACCCGCTTGGTTGCAGTGGCGTACGCATTAGTGCAACACTTATCCATGAAATGAAAAGACGGAATGTAAAATACGGTGTGGCTACCATGTGCATTGGGGTCGGGCAGGGAGCAGCAGTGATTTATGAAAACTGTTAATCAAGATTTTAAACTGGTCCGTTGAAATGATATTGAGGTTAAGTAGGCAGTTGGCAGTAAGCAGTTGGCAAGGTCTGTCCACTGCCTACTGCTCCCTGCCGACTGCCCACTTCTTCTCATGAGATACTTCTTCGAAATAACCTACAACGGCTCACGTTACGCAGGCTGGCAAAGTCAGGCGAATGCTACAGGTGTGCAGACCGTGATGGAAGATGCGTTGAGTAAACTATTTCGAACAGCGGTTAAGATTGTTGGCAGCGGAAGAACAGATACCGGAGTGCACTGTGCACAACAGTTCTTTCATGCTGATATTGAAAAATCATTTAGGGAAGATGACTTGATTCATCGGCTTAATTCTTTTTTGCCGAGAGACATTGCCATACGTTCCATACGGAAAGTAAAACCCAATGCCAGCGCACGCTACGATGCTATTGCCCGCTCGTACGAATATCACATCACCACCATAAAAGATCCGTTGCTAATCGGCCTGGCGCTTCATTATTTTAAACCCGTAAATATTCAAACCATGAACCGGGCCGCTGCGTTATTACGCGGTGAGCACGACTTTGAATGCTTCAGCAAGGTAAAGACCGATGTAAATCACTTTCTTTGCAATATTAAAAAAGCAGCGTGGAAGCAGGAGGGCAATAGATTGGTGTTCACCATCACGGCCAACCGGTTTCTGCGCGGTATGGTGCGGGCCATAGTAGGTACCTTGCTGGATGTGGGTACCGGAAAAATTTCTGTTCAGGATTTTCAGCAGATTATCTCCAGCAAAGACCGGAAAAAAGCAGGCGCTAACGTTGATCCTCATGGGCTCTACCTGGTGCAGGTTAAGTATCCGAAATCAGTTTTTATCAATTAATTGAATTTGAAGAAATCCTTTTGTGGGATTGATTTTTAGTGATGGAAAAAGAGCAGGTCAGTAGCGGAAACATCATCGACTTTAAGGTACTCAGGCGCATTATGCGTTTTGTGAAACCGTATAAATCGCGGTTTTACTTTTTGATTTTTCTAACGCTGGCCATCGGTATACTTACACCGCTCCGGCCGTTGCTCATTCAATGGACACTCGATAATCAGGTTGCCAACGGTGACTACCAGGGCATGTTAATGATGATGTTGGGCCTTATCGGTTTGTTGTTTCTGCAGTCGGTAGCGCAGTACGTTCACACCTACATGTCGGGGTGGATGGGCCAGCAGGTGATTCGTGACATTCGCACCAAACTGTATGAACATTTGGTGAATCTTCGCCTGCGGTTTTTTGACAAAACTCCCATTGGGCGTTTAGTTACCAGAACGATTTCCGATGTAGAAACGCTGGCCGATGTATTCAGTGAAGGCCTGGCTGCCATGGTAAGCGATTTGCTTCAGCTGATCTTCATTCTTGGATTTATGTTTTACCAGGATTGGCGGTTGGCGCTGTTGAGTTTGGCCACCTTGCCGTTATTGCTGATC
Source organism: uncultured Roseivirgaceae bacterium (assembly GCA_964419145.1). Taxonomy (GTDB): domain Bacteria; phylum Bacteroidota; class Bacteroidia; order Cytophagales; family Cyclobacteriaceae; genus UBA2336. The sequence continues at coordinate 820,186 of CAYQOM010000001.1, forward strand.
TCTACTTACATCTTTAAAGAAAAAATTAAAGTTGCCTTTAACGATGTGCGCAATGCCGTGGCAAACCTGAATACGTTTGTGCAGGAGCACATTACCGGTATGAACGTGGTGCAGATTTTTGCCAGTGAAAAACGGGAGTACGAAAAGTTTAAAGCTATTAATGAAGAGCACAAGCAGGCTAACCTGCGCTCGGTATTGTATTACTCCATTTATTTTCCGGTAGCGGAAATTATTGCTGCAGCCGGCATCGGTTTGCTGGTATGGTATGGAGCTAAAGGCGCCATCAATGTTGAAGAAACCGGCATTACCCTCGGTAAACTCATCGCCTTTATCATGTACATTCAAATGTTCTTCCGTCCCATCCGCATGATTGCCGATCGGTACAACACCTTGCAAATGGGCATTGTCAGTTCATCGCGCATAATCAATCTTTTGGATAACGATGAGCACATCCAGAACAACGGAACAAAGCAACCTGACCATATTCATGGTGAAGTGAAATTTGATCACGTGTGGTTTGCCTACAATGGCGAGGAGTATGTGTTGAAAGATGTGAATTTTGACGTGAAGGCCGGTCAGACTATTGCGTTGGTTGGTGCAACCGGTGCTGGAAAATCTTCAATCATTAACCTGCTGAACCGATTCTATGAAATCAATAAAGGGACTATTTCTGTAGATGGCTCTGACATTCGTGAGTATGATCTTGGCTACCTGAGAAGGAACATAGGCGTGGTATTGCAAGATGTATTCCTCTTCTCCGACACCATTTTGAATAACATCACATTAGGCAATCCGGAAGTAACCGAAGAAATGGTGTGGCATGCAGCCGATCTGGTAGGTGCCCGAAAATTTATTGAGCGACTGCCGGGCCAATTATCCTATAATGTAATGGAGCGTGGGGCAACGCTTTCCGTTGGTCAGCGGCAATTGATTTCCTTCATCCGTGCTATGGTGTATGACCCGCGTATTCTGGTATTGGATGAGGCCACATCTTCGGTGGATAGTGAAACCGAGGAAATGATTCAGCAGGCCATTGAAAAGATGATGAAGGGCCGCACTTCTATTGTTATTGCGCAACGCCTATACACCATTAAAAAGGCAGAAAAAATTCTGGTGCTCGATCTGGGCGAAATCCGGGAAGTTGGCAAGCATGATGAACTGTTAGCACAGGATGGTTACTATGCGCAGCTCTACAAAATGCAGTACAAAGAGTTTGTATGACGCTTGTCTGCCTTTAGGGTAATCCACCATCGCAAAATGCCCTTAGAATCAGCGATTAAGGTCAAATCGGTTATATTTGCTCTTAATGCGCTTTTCAACCTACCTGTTAACCTTGTTTTTGTGCGTCTTTGCGCTCACGGCTGCATGGGCGCAGCGGCCAAAGGTGCATCGTGGCGGCAAACTGATGAATTCACGCAGCAACAATTTTAATGCAATCAAAGTATCGCGCTCAAAGGCAAAAACCATTTGCCCGGTTTTTGAAGATACCGGCTATCCCTTTCACGGCATCGGCATTAAGTTGGGCGATCCTTTTGCGCTTACTTATAAGTATTACGCTAACAAGAATTTCTCATTTGGTGTTGATCTCGGTCGTTCGGCCAGTGGATTGTACAGCAGTTACTACAAAGAAGCTTTCAATGAATTTACCCGACCAGATACGTTACAGGAAAACCAAAGCACTGTTTACCTGGCACATAAAGCCAAGTCGGATTGGGTAGGAGAAATTAAAGTGCTCTATCACATTAAGGCCGATAAGATCAGTGCAGGTTTACAGGTATATACCGGTATTGGTTGGGAATGGCGCAGTTTGAACATTCAATACGATTACCTGCTGAACGATGGCATTTTTGACAATCAGATTGAGTTCATTACGCGCAAGCGGTTTACTTACGGTGCGCAAGGAACTTTAGGTATTGAATACTCCTATTTTAAGATGCCGGTTTCAGCATTTATGGAGTTGGAAGTATTTGTTGATTTACTTCGCGACCCGGGCTTTTATAAAGTTCAGGGTGGTGTTGGCTTACGCTATGTCTTCTGATTGTTCGCTAACCTGAATCTCATCGGCTTTCGTTTGTTTGTCGTACAGGTCTTTGTAGAAGCCTCCCTTTTCTATTAACGATTCATGTGTTCCCTCTTCCACAATTTGTCCATCATTCAGCACAATGATTTTGTTCGCCAGTTTGGCCGATGAAACACGGTGTGAAATAATGATGGTGGTTCGGTTTTGCATGATGCGCTTAAGGCTGTTGAGAATGTTGTTCTCCGTTTTGGTATCTACTGCTGAGAGCGCATCATCCAACATGAGGATGCGAGGTTCGTGAACAATAGCCCGGGCAATGGAAACCCGTTGCTTTTGGCCGCCAGAGAGCGTGATGCCCCGCTCACCCACACGCGTACTGAAGCCTTGCGGAAAAGCCATGATGTTGTGGTACACATCCGCATCGCGGGACGCCTGAATGATTTTTTCTTCGTGCGGTTCTTCCATACCAAAGGCTATGTTGTTGGAAATCGTATCGCTGAACAGAAAAACATCTTGCGGTACATACCCCGTTTGCTTGCGCAATACCTGCAGGTTGTAGTGGGAAATCGGAATGTCATCAATGCGGATTTCGCCTTCGCGAACATCGTACAGCCGCGAAATCAACGCAGAGATCGTGCTCTTTCCTGAACCAGTTGTTCCAATAATCGCTAGTGATTCTCCTGGATTAACGGTGAAGGAAATATCTTTTAATGCCTTAATTCCCGTATCCGGATAGGTAAAGGAAACCTTGTTGAATTGTACTTTACCCTGAATTTCTTTTTCCAGGTTTTTTTCTGATATGAGGGTAGATTCCGTTTTCAAAAACTCGTTAATCCTTTTTTGTGATGCCTCAGCGCGCTGTACCAGGCTGCTGGTGTAACCCAATGAAGTTACCGGCCAGGTCAATAAGTTCACGTAAATGATAAACTCGGCAATGTTGCCAAGGGTAAGGTTGCCACGAATTACTTCAGTGCTACCGGCATAGATGGTGAGGATAGTGCTTAATCCGATCAGCCCCATGATGAGTGGAAAAAACAGCGCCTGAACTTTAGTTAACTTAAGTGATTGATGTTTGTATTCATCACTTTCAAGTTCAAATTTCCGGATGGATTCATGTTCGCGGTTGAATGATTTCAACACACGAATTCCACTGAATGCTTCCTGAACAAACGTGGATAATCGCGATTGACTTTTTTGAATTTGTTCAGATCTTCTTTCAATGATGTTGTTCACAAAAAAGATGCTGAGCGAAAGAAGCGGTAACGGAATAAGCGCGTACCAGGTAAGCATGGTGCTGACATGAAACATCCACGGAATCAACATCATGAACAAGGTAATGAGTTGTAGCCCGTACATAATGGCCGGACCGAGGTACATGCGTACGCGGCTCACATCTTCGGAGATTCGGTTCATTAAATCACCTGTGTTGTTCTTTCGATAGAAGCTTAACGGAAGCGCCTGGTAGTGTGCAAAGATTTCGTTCTTCAAATCGAACTCGACATGCCGCGACATGACAATAAGCGTTTGGCGAACGAGGTAAAGAAAAAATCCGCGCAACAGCGCCATTAGTAGAATTAATCCGGCATACATGAGAATACCGAAGGCAAAAACCTTGAAAAAACTGTCCTGAATTGAAAGTCCATCGAAGGAACGATACACCCGAATATTCTCCGAAACCAAGTCAAGAGAATGCCGTACGAGTTGTGCCGGAATGATCTGGAACACGTTTGAGATGACCACAAACAGCAATCCCAGCAAGATTAGCCTTTTGTATTTGAGTAGGTATTTATTGAGGTATTTAAGCTCCTTCATTTAATAAAATTTGGCGAACCTTTCTTAAAACGAAACAAACCACTATTGGTTTTCGCAAACGTTTGTTTTGGTTGCTAAGCAGGTAAAAAGCGGTACCTTTGTGCATCGCTTTTTAACGTGATTTCCGCCCGGTTGCGGCCTGTAAAAGTAGTACAAACATTACTAAAACAAATTTGATGGAGATTAAAGCGCTAGAGAAAGTTGAGCAGGCCGGATTGTTCGGCACTGTCGCTCAAATGGGTCATGAGCAGGTTGTGTTTTGTTATGACGAAGCCACCGGCTTAAAATCGATCATTGCCGTTCACAACACCGTACTGGGTCCTGCCCTGGGCGGTACACGCATGTGGCATTACAATGACGAGCACGAAGCCTTGATTGATGTGTTGCGTTTGTCGCGCGGCATGACATTCAAAGCCTCCATCAGCGGGTTGAACCTGGGTGGTGGTAAGGCTGTAATCATTGGCGATGCTAAAACCATGAAGACGGAAGCCTTCATGAGGCGTTTTGGAAAATTCGTGAACAGCCTGGGTGGTAAATACATTACTGCTGAGGATGTGAACATGAAAACAGCCGACATGGAGTACATCAGCATGGAAACCAAACACGTTACCGGCTTGCCTGAATCGTTAGGAGGAGGAGGAGATCCGTCCCCGGTAACGGCATATGGCACTTACCTCGGTATGAAAGCTTCTGCTAAAAAAGTTTTTGGCCATGATTCACTGGAAGGCAAGAAGATTGTTGTACAGGGTGTTGGCCAGGTGGGCATGTACCTTGTAGAGCACCTCGTAAAAGAAAAGGCTCAGGTGATGATTGCCGATATCAATGAAGAAAAGGTACAGATGCTGGCTAAGAAGCATGGCGTAAAAGCCGTTGCTCAGGATGCCGTGTATGATCTGGATGTAGATATTTATGCGCCTTGTGCACTTGGCGCAACGTTGAATGATGATACCATTCCGCGTTTAAAGTGCAGCATCGTTTCGGGTGCGGCCAATAACCAGTTGAAGGATGAAATAAAGCATGGTTACATGCTGATCGATCGTGGCATTACCTATGCACCGGATTTCCTTATCAATGCGGGTGGATTGATCAATGTGTATAATGAATACCTGGGTAATTATAACCGTGCCCGCGTATTTGAGCAGGCTGAGAAGATTTACACTACCTGCTTGAATATTTTCGCATTGGCAGAACAGGAGAAAATCAACACGCAGGAAGCGGCCATTAAATTGGCTGAAAAGCGAATTGAGGAAGTAGGCCGCGTGAGAATTCCACGATAAAGAAGGAATTGCTATTTTTGAAGTCGCTTGTTAAGGTTAGCCCGGCAAGCGACTTTTTTATTTCACTTTATATTGTTCTTTGAAACATGCTTAATCGCAGAAGCCTCCGCATAAAAGTCATGCAAAGCCTCTTTGCTTTTCAACAAAGTAAAGAAGCGAATTACCTGTTGTGTTGCGACAATATTGAACAAGCCTTTGCTCCGGATCTAAACTCTATGGAGCCGCAGGATAAGAAAGAGCTGAACAAGCAGAAGAAGGAAGCACTCAAATTGCTGGATAAGGTTTTTGAAACAACCGCGTCTGTGGAGCATGAGAACGAAAAAATCACAAAAGTTGTAGAAGAAAGCCTGGATCACTACCGTAAAACGGTGGCTGACGATGTACGCTTTTTCAAAAAAAGTCTGAAGCAGGATGTAGAAAAAATCTATCGCTACTACCTCTCTGTGTTAACCCTGGCGATTGCCATAGCTGAAGCAGCCAAGGCAGATAAAAAAATCAACCATGCAAATTTTGTAAATAACAAATGGGTTCAGGCTTTACAGGAAAGCAACGATCTGAAAAAAGAAGCGCTTAGGCTGAATGCAACCTGGGATAATAAATTTGATCGGGTTCAGCTTTGGTTACGCGATGTGGTAAAGCAGGATAACGAGTACATGGCATTTCTCGATAGGAAAAAGCCTTCGCTTGATGATCAGAAGCGAATCCTGAACCATGTATTTCGCAGGGTTATTTTGGGCAAAACCACCATCAACGATTTTTTCGAGGAGGAAGTGTTGCATTGGTCGGAAGACCGTGAGATTGTAAAAGGCATGGTGGAGAAAACGGTAAAGTCTTACGATCCCGAATCCGGAGAGCCGTTACATTTACATCAACTGTCGCTCAATTGGGAAGATGACCTTCACTTTATCGAACACCTTTTTTCAGGCTCGGTTAACCTGGCACCCGAATACAGCAAACTCATTGCCGACAACACCCGTAATTGGGAGGTTGATCGCTTGCCGCTGATCGACCGGGTGATTCTTGAAATGGCCATTACCGAAATGCTGAGTTTTCCGAGCATACCGGTTAAGGTTACCATGAATGAGTACATTGAACTGGCCAAGAACTACAGCACCCCGAAAAGCCGGCAGTTTATCAACGGTATTTTGGATGTAATTACCAAACATCTGAAAACGGAAGGCAAAATCAAGAAGAGTGGCCGGGGGCTAATGGACAATAAATAATTGTTAAAAACCCGTTAAAAGGCCATTTTCAAAGGCATTTTCCTGTTACAAATTATCGTGTTGGTGTATTTTTGGACGATTTTCCACCGTTCAACCGGTTTGGCATGGAAATCCGGAAATTAGTGGTGAAATTTGAGGTTCTATGAGCAAAAAAAGTGGAAATACGTTAATGGCATTCCTGGCTGGCGCAGCAGCCGGAGCTATTTTGGGCATCCTCTATGCCCCCGATAAAGGAATTAACACCCGGCAGAAATTATCGTTTCAGTTGGAGAAGTATAAGGATATGCTTCAAACGTTGTTGAACGATTTTGTTGAAGGAAAGGAAACCCCTTTGACCACTGAAGCCAAATCCATGGGCCAGAAAGTAGTGGATGACGCAAAACTGAAAGCGGAAAAACTTTTAGAGGATGTGGATGAACTTTTAGACCAGATTAAGGGTAAGAATAAATAAAACTGATAATGACTATGTTGATGAAGAGAAGTTTTTGGATGGTGGCTATTGTAGCACTTGCTTTAGTAGCCTGCAAGGATAAGGATGCTGAGAAGAAAATTGCAGCTCTCGAAGCCAGACTGTCGGAGTTGGAAGGTAAAAAACCTGCACCTGTATCGGTTACACCAACTGAAAATCCTGTTCCTGCACAGCCGGAGCAAAAGCCGGAGGGTCCGCTCCCGGTTCTTCAGTTCGAAAAAACCGAGCATGATTTCGGTACCATTCAGGAAGGACAGAAAGTATCCTACACGTATAAGTTCAAAAACACCGGTGAGGCTCCGTTGATTATTCAAAGTGCACAGCCTACGTGTGGTTGTACGGTACCGGATTGGTCGAAAGAGCCTATTCCGGTTGGTGGCGAAGGTTTTGTAAAGGCAGAATTCGACAGCAATGGAAAGCCTAACATGCAGAATAAAACCGTTACCGTAACGGCCAACACCTGGCCAAAGCAAGTTGTGTTGAGCTTCAAGGCCATGGTTATTCCGAAGAATGAAGCGCAGGGTCCTGCGAAGTAATTGAACATAGAGCATAAACGACATCCCAAACCTGTACGGGTTTGGGATGCGTATTTTTAAGCCTAACTTTAAACCGTAAATTTTTATACCTACAATATGATCTATTCCATTTTAGCGCAAGCGCAGGCACAAGGAAGCAACTACAGTTTCTACATCATGATGGGCCTCATGATTGTGATCTTTTACTTCTTCATGATCAGGCCACAACAGAAAAAAGCTAAAGACCAGAAAAAATTTATTGATGAAATTCAGCGTGGCGACTTAGTGGTAACCATTGGCGGGGCACATGGCCGCGTGGCAGAACTTGATAAGGATACATTTATACTGGAAGTTGAAAAAGGCGGACGCATCAAGTTCAACAAGTCGGCTATTTCTATGGAAGCGACAAAAGCAGCCAACAAAGGAGCCTGACACGAACAGCAAACACCGCATCCGATGTAATGGCATTGATCCAATCGATATTGAGTTTTCTTCGATTCAACAACAAAAACTGGAAGGTTATACTGCTGTGCATTTTTGCGGCTGCCATTTTCTGGATTTTTAATTCACTCAATAAAAATTATTCAGCCAGCATCGATTTTCCGCTTGCCTTTGATTACGATCAGGAAAGTTACGTAGCGGTAAAGTCATTGCCGGATGAAATCAAACTGAATGTTACCGGACTTGGCTGGGATTTGTTTCGAAAAAGCGCAGGCCTTAAGGTTCCACCCTTGCGCATACCATTGGAGAATCCCTCGGAAGTAAAAAAGATTGTTGGCGCCACGTTGCCGGCTTTATTCTCCGGTCAAATGGAGGGACTTCAGATAAACTTTGTTATCACGGATACGCTGCATCTTCAAATCGATCCGAAGGTAAGGAAGCGCATAAAAATCAAAATTGATTCTGTGGAGCAGTATGTGCGCGCAGGTTACGGAATATCAGGTCCCATAGTTATTATACCCGATACGGTTTGGTTGGAAGGTCCGCAAAGCCTGGTAGCGGTTGTTCCGGATAACTTTCTGGTTAAGCCAGATGCAAACAACCTGGATGAATCATTTGATGAATCTGTTGCGGTTAATGTTTCAAGTAGCTTGATACAGGTTAATCCACCAACCGTTCAGGTTAGCATTCCGGTAAGCAGACTTGTTCAAATGAGTGATTCTGCTTCACTAACCATTATAAACATTCCAAGGGGGCTGAAGACGGTAGCTGAAATTGACAAGATTCATTTTCGCTATGAAATCCCTGCTGATCTGCAAAACAGTCAGGTCGGACAGGTTGAGGCCGAGCTTGATCTTGAAGGGCTGCAACGTGGAAGTCATAAACTTGTTCCGCGCCTGTTGAATCTTCCGTCCTTTGTTCGCAACGTAGCAGTGGATACACTGTACATAAGCTATTAGCAACATCATGAGAAAGCCGCTGCAAGTGGGCATTACAGGAGGCATTGGCTCAGGCAAAAGTCTGGTATGTCGCATATTTCAGTGCCTTGGAATTTCCGTATACGATGCCGATAGCCGAGCGAAGTCCTTAATGACCACCGATGGAATACTGGTCTCTCAAATCCGTAAGGAATTCGGAGATTTGGCATACCATGCCGATGGTAGCCTGAACCGAAAACACCTTGGGGAAACGGTATTTAATGATCCGGACAGACTCGAATTATTGAACAAACTGGTACATCCAAGGGTTGGTGAAGACTACAGGCAATGGTTGGAGGAAAACAGCAGAGAGGTATACGTGCTGAAGGAAGCTGCACTCATGTTTGAGTCAGGTTCGTATAAGGCGTTGGATAAGATTATTGTGGTATACGCACCTGAAGATTTAAAAGTATCCAGGGTACTTGGTCGCGACCTGCACCGTAGCGAAAAAGATGTCCGCGCAATAATTAGAAACCAAATGCCGGATGAAACAAAGTTGAAGCAGGCAGACCACATAATCTTCAACGATGATTCTCAATTGGTGATCCCTCAAGTGCTGTCATTGCACCAACAGTTTTTATCCGGGAACTAAAACCGGATCCGATACTTTTACTTACTATGAAGAAAAAAATTCTTACAGGCGTTGTTATTTTAGGTGTATTGTTTTTGTTGGCTTTACCCAAGCTAAATCTTTTTAGTTCTAAGGATGAGCAAGGACCTGCTGCAAATTCAGCCCAGCCTAAACTTCCTGTAGAAGCTTTAGTGTTAAAGCCAGAGCGGCTGGATAATAAATTAGTGATTACAGGTTCTGTTCTGCCTAATGAATCGTTGGAGATTAAGAGCGAAATATCGGGTAAAATTTCCCGCATTTTTTTCCGGGAGGGTAAGCGTGTGAAAAAGGGTGAATTGCTGGTTGAAATCAACGATGATGAACTTGAAGCTCAGTTAATAAAAGAGCGACACAATAAAAAATTAAACGAGGATAATGAATTCCGGCAACGTAAACTTCTGGAGAAAGAAGCCATTAGCCAGGAGGAATACGACAATGCGTTGAATCGCTTAAATGTTACCAACGCTGATATCAAATTATTGGAAGCACAATGGGAAAAGACGAAGATTCGTGCACCGTTTGATGGAACTATCGGTCTTCGCTTCGTTAGCGAGGGGGCATTCATTAATTCCAGTACGGTTATCGCAACGTTGTATAACCTGAGTCCGGCAAAAATTGATTTTGCGGTACCCGGTAGATATAGCACACAGGTTCAGCCTGGAAAGAAAATTTTCTTCACCATAGAGAATGATGCGCGTGTGCTGGAAGGCGAAGTGTATGCCATAGAGCCACAGATTGACGCTAGCACCCGAACATTGAAAGTTCGTGCTTTAGCCGATAATACCGGTAATCTTTTACTGCCAGGACAGTTCGTACGGGTTGAATTAATCCTGCAAACTATCGACAACGCCATATTGGTTCCCTCAGAAGCGGTGGTACCCGAGTTGAGTGGTCACAAAGTTTATCTGAATAAATCCGGAAAAGCCACCGAGACAAAAGTAGAAATAGGTTTAAGGACTGACCGCAACGTTGAAATTGTTTCTGGATTGAATTCCGGAGATACGCTGATTACCACGGGATTGTTGCAGATGCGCAATGGGTTAGATGTTTCGCTAACTAAAGTACAGTGATTGTGTTTTTAGGGTAGAACTGTAAAGAAAAGAGAATGGCAAGTTTATCAAATATCAGTATTAAGCGACCGGTGCTGGCCATTGTGATGTCATTGGTGATTGTGCTGTTCGGCTTTATTGGATTTACATACCTGGGTGTTCGTGAATTTCCCAGTGTTGATCCGCCAGTAATCTCGGTATCAACAAACTATGTTGGCGCAAATTCAGATGTAATTGAATCGCAAATAACAGAACCACTTGAAGATGCCATTAATGGGATAGCAGGTATACGAACTATTACCTCGGCCAGTCGTGAAGGAAGAAGCAACATTACGGTTGAATTTGAATTGGGTATTGATCTTGAAGCTGCAGCCAATGATGTTCGCGATAAAGTTTCAGGAGCGATTCGAAATCTGCCGCCTGATGTAGACCCCCCCGTGGTTTCAAAAGCTGATGCAGACTCAAGTCCGATTATTTTCTTTTCAATTCTAAGTGATAAGCGAGACTTGCTGGAATTATCGCGCATTGCTGAGATAACTTTTAAAGAGCGCCTTCAAACCATACCGGGAATAAGTGTTGTACACATTTGGGGTCAACGAAGATATTCCATGCGTATGTGGATGGATCCGATCAAATTAGCCTCCTTGAAACTCGCTCCCTCAGATGTACTTCAGGCATTGAACCGCGAGAATGTGGAGTTGCCGTCTGGTCGGGTGGAAGGCGAGGCAACCGAACTAACCGTGCGCACGGTTGGCCGCTTGGTTACAGAAGAAGATTTTAACAACCTGATTATTAAAGAGGATGGCGATAACATTGTTCGCTTCAGCGACATTGGATATGCCAAGCTCGGTGCAGAGAATGATCGTACTTTACTAAGACGCGATGGCGTACCCAGTGTTGCGCTGGCCATAGTAGCACAACCGGGTGCTAACAACATTGACATTGCAGATAGAATGTATGAACGCCTTGAACAAATCAAGCGCGATCTTCCTCCTGATGTTGAAATTCTGTTGAGTTACGACTCAACAAAATACATTCGTGCATCTATACTTGAAGTGCAAGAGACTATCATTATAGCTTTTGTGCTGGTATTGTCAATTATCTTCATTTTTTTACGAGACTGGCGTACTACACTTATTCCGGTAGTTACTATTCCGATATCACTTATCGGTACATTCTTCTTAATGTACCTGTTGGGCTTTACTGTTAATGTACTTACACTGCTTGGAATTGTACTGGCCATTGGTTTGGTGGTTGATGATGCCATTGTGGTATTGGAGAATATCTATACAAAAGTTGAAGAAGGAGAGGAACCAACGGAGGCAGCGAAGAAGGGTGCCGTTGAGATTTATTTTGCTGTAATCTCCACCACAGTTGCAGTTGTAGCCGTATTTCTTCCCGTAATATTTCTTCAGGGGCTTACAGGCCGGTTGTTTCGCGAGTTTGGCTTGGTTGTAGCCGGTGCAGTGGTGATTTCTTCCTTTGTTTCGTTGTCGCTTACGCCTATGATGTGTTCACGCATTTTGAAAAAGCGGGCAAAGCAGCCGTGGTTGTATCGGGTTACTGAACCCTTCTTTATTTGGTTAAATGATTTGTACACGCGATCCCTTGAAGGTTTTATGAAAATGCGCTGGATGGGATTTGTTATTATCGTTGTTGCGGCTGGTTTGATTTATTTGCTTGGAGCTAATATTCCAACGGAGTTGGCTCCTATGGAAGATCGGGGTGAGTTTCGACTTCAAATGCAGGCTACTGAAGGAGCCACATACGAATATATGGATCAGTATGTTAAAGCCATTACGGATTCAATTAATACCACATGGATTCCTGAGCGAGAAGGAACAATTTCTGTTACGGCACCCGGTTTTGCAGGTGGAGGCGTGAATTCTGGTTTTGTACGGGTAATGCTAACAGATGCAAAGGAGCGGGATCGTTCTCACGTTGAAATTTCAGATGATCTGACAAAGCGATTGCGAACCATGACGGGTATTCGAAGTTTTGCGTCATTACCACAAACAATTGGCGACAGAAGAGGTGGACTGCCTGTACAATTTGTAATTCAAGCGGCCGACATTGATAAACTCAAAGCTGTGCTTCCTGAATTTGTTTCAAAAGCTTCGGCAAATCCCAAGTTTACATTTGTTGATCTCGATTTGAAATTCAACAAGCCCGAAATAAACATTTCCATAAATCGTGATAAAGCAAGAACACTGGGCGTAAATGTTTTTGATATTGCTCAAACACTGCAATTGGGGTTAAGCGGTTCTCGCTTCGGTAACTTCATTATGGATGGTAAGCAATACCAGATCATCGGACAGGTGGAGCGTCAGGACCGTAACGAACCGCTGGATTTGAAAGCCTTATATGTAAAGAACAACCGGGGAGATTTAATTCAATTGGATAACCTGGTTACCATGCAGGAGTTGAGTAGCCCTCCGCAATTGTATCGTTTTAATCGTTACTCATCTGCAAAGGTTAGTGCGCAATTAGCCTCAGGTGTTTCCTTGGGCGAAGGCATTGAAGAGATGAGAAAAATAGCGGATGAAGTGTTGGATGAAACCTACACAACGAGCTTAGATGGAACATCCCGGGAATTTGCCGAAAGCTCATCTACTATCTACCAGGCTTTTCTGATTGCATTGGCTATTATCTATCTCGTTCTCTCCGGGCAATTTGAAAGTTTCCGTGATCCGTTTATAATCATGTTTACTGTACCACTAGCCTTGGCAGGGGCATTGTTATCGCTATGGTATTTTGATCAAACCCTAAACGTATTTAGTCAGATCGGAATCATCATGTTGATCGGGCTGGTAACTAAAAACGGTATTTTGATTGTGGAATTTGCTAACCAACGTAAAGAGCAAGGCATGAATCGGCTTGAAGCCGTTATCAATGCAGCTGAATCACGATTCCGCCCCATTCTGATGACCAGTATGTCTACCATTCTTGGAATTCTTCCCATTGCACTTGCGTTGGGGGCTGGTTCAGAAAGTCGTGTGTCGATGGGTATTGCGGTTATCGGGGGCTTGTTGTTTGCCACCATCTTAACTCTTTATGTAATCCCGGCCATTTACTCGTATTTCAGCAGCAAGGAAGCACGAGCCGTCATTGAAGCGTAACTATGAGGTATTTTGTCTTAGCACTTATTATTTTTCCTTTTCTTAGTTCAGCGCAGGAGCAACTAAGCCTGGCGCGAGCCATTGAACTTGGGTTGCAAAACAATTTTGATGTTCAGATTCAAAAGCTGGAAATCGATATTGCCAGCCGCAACAACAATTGGGGGCAAGCCGGTGCATTGCCTTCCGTTAACCTGAATGGTAACCAGAACAATAACATTACCTATCGTCAGCCGGCTAACCCGTTTGCAGTTCCCGGTCAAAATATTTCCGGCAACCTGGTTGGGCAACTGGATGTACAATTCATCCTCTTTGATGGTTTTTTTGTGCGCGTTTCGAAACGCCAACTGGAGCAATTAGAAAAGGTAAGTTATGGCAATGCCACATTGGTTATTGAGAATACGATTCAGGCAATAATCCTGAATTATTACCTGGCCCTGATGGAGCGCGAGCGCACCGACTTGCGGAAAAAAGTAATGGATTTTTCACGGGAGCGGTTTGATTATGTGAAGCTGAGAAAAGAGTTGGGCGGAGCCATCACATTTGATGTGCTACAGGCTCAAAATGATTACTTAACGGATTCAACCAATTACCTGCTTCAGGAGTTGACCTATAAAAATACAATACGCAATCTTAATGTTTTATTGAACGAAGATATCAGCACGGTTTACACCTTAACAGATTCCCTTACTTTTATAGACGAGGTTTACGGGCTGGATGATTTGCGCAGAAAAATGACCTCAACGAATACCAATCTGCGCAATCAATATATGAACCAGGAGTTGATGCGCTTGGCCACCAAAGCAGCTATGGCCGATCGGTATCCTACAGTAACGTTTAATACCGGAGTAAACGGTTCTCGAGACAGGTTAAATGCCAATTTTGGGTCCAACACTGGACCAGACCAAACAACCACCGTTGGCTATGTTAACGGAGACATCAATTCACCTGTAACAAATACGGCACCTTCTCGGATCCAGGTTAATCAAACCAATAATGGATACTCCTATGGTGCATACGGAAACTTTACGTTACGTTATACACTTTTTAATGGTGGCCAGATTAATCGCAACATTGAGAATGCACAAGTGCGGGAGCAAATTGCACAAATGAGTGTTGATCAGCTAAAACTCTCATTGGAAAATGGACTTCAGGTAACCTATGATGATTACAACTTGCGCAGGCAATTGGTTGAAATTGCGAATGTGAAGTTTAAGGCCGCTGAATTAAACCTGGAGTTGGCCAATGAACGGTATAAAAATGGCGCGCTGAGTGCTATTGACCTTCGCATTGTACAGGAAGCGTATCAAAATGCAGCCCTCGAAAACTTGCTGGCCATTTACAATGTGCTATTCAGCCGCACAGAACTTGTACGCATTACCGGTGGGTTGGTGGATGAGTTTAACGCGCGACCTGTGCAGGACTAAGCTGCAGGGGTTTCTACCGTATCACTTTTGGTTATCCAAAAATTATTATAGCCCTCTCCAACTTGTATGCCCAACTGGCCAACAGCCAATAGTTCAAGAATGGACAAGAAGTTAAAGATTAAGGCAATTCGGGTTTTATAGGTTTCAACAATTTCGGTAAAAGAAACGCGCTCCTTTGTTGCAACTTCATTCAACAGGTATTTCTTCTGGTCTTCCATGGTGTATGGATACTGAATAACCTGGTGTACCGGTTTATTTTTTTCAGCTTCAAAGCGCTTCAACACTTTTTCGAAAACCGTCATCAGTTTGAATAGGTCAACGTCCTGAAGTTCGGCTTCCACGTTGCTGCTTTCGGCCAATGATTTCAGTTCCCGCATCAGGTTACCGCGCTTTTCTTTCATCAGCTCGGTCTCTTCCATTTTATGGAAGGAGTCGATAACGGATTTGTATTTTTTGTACTCCAGTAAATGTTTTACCAGTTCTTCGCGCGGGTCAATTTCATTGCCCTGCTCATCTATTTGCGGACGTGGCAACAGCATTTTGGACTTGATCCGCATAAGCGTTGCAGCAACCAGGATAAATTCACTGGCAACTTCCACATTCAGGGTGTCTAAATGATGCAGGTAGTCGAGAAAATCCTTGGTGATTTTAGCGATGGGAATATCATAGATATCCAGCTCATCGCGCTCAATAAAAAACAATAAAAGGTCGAAAGGACCCTCAAAAAGGGGTAATCTGACCTCGAAATTCTCCTGTGCTGTTGTTGTCATGGAAGGGGCAAATTTATTCCAAATTTTGTTAGCAGAGGCGCTAAAAAGGGGTTCGTTACAATAAATAATGCCCGAACTGTTGAAATATGTATTTTTACAGAATTGTAAATGGTTTACCCAGCCAAAACAATTGGTTTGAGCCCATTGTTAAACGCTTTATACCAGAAAAAAACATGCTTATCACACCCGGCCCTCTTTTGGCTAAAATCAACAGCCCTGACGATGTAAAAAAACTTGATCAGGCCCAGTTGGTTCAGCTCTGTGACGAACTGCGTCATTTTATCATTGATAATGTTTCCGTGTATGGAGGGCATTTTGGGGCAAGCCTTGGTGTAGTTGAGCTTACGGCTGCGCTGCACTACGTTTTCAATACACCCAGCGATCAATTGGTTTGGGATGTAGGCCACCAGGCTTATGGGCACAAAATTCTTACAGGCCGGAAAAATGTGTTTCACACCAATCGGTTTTATGGAGGCATTTCTGGTTTTCCCAAGCGGAGTGAAAGCGAATACGATACATTTGGGGTTGGGCATTCCTCAACTTCTGTTTCTGCCGCACTGGGTATGGCCGTTGCATCCAAATATTTAAAAGAAGAAGATAAGCATCACATTGCAGTAATCGGAGATGGAGCACTGACAGGAGGTATTGCATTTGAAGGACTCAACCATGCGGGCGTTTCAAATGCCAATCTGTTGATTATCCTGAACGACAACTGTATGTCGATTGATCCGAATGTGGGTGCGTTGAAAGATTACCTGACCGACATAACTACCTCCAAGACGTACAACAAACTTAAGGATGAGGTGTGGAACCTGCTGGGTAAACTTTCATCATTTGGTAAAAATGCACAGGAGATTGTTTCGAAGATTGAGAATGGAATAAAATCAACCGTACTTAGTCAAAGTAACTTTTTTGAATCACTTAACCTGCGATACTTTGGTCCGGTTGATGGTCACGATGTAAATCATTTGGTCAGTATTCTGAACGACATGAAGTCGATTAAAGGGCCTAAGATTTTGCACTGCGTTACCGTTAAAGGCAAGGGATATGCTCCTGCTGAATCGGGTAACGCAACTACGTGGCATGCGCCCGGTACGTTCGATAAAATTACAGGCGAGATACATAAAAAAGTGTATGACAAGCCCCAGGCACCCAAGTATCAGGATGTATTTGGTCATACCCTCGTTGAGCTCGCCAAGCAAAATGATAAAATTGTAGGGATAACACCTGCCATGCCTTCCGGCTCTTCTATGAACATCATGATGAAAGAAATGCCGGATAGGGCTTTTGATGTGGGCATTGCCGAACAACATGCCGTTACGTTCTCGGCTGGTTTGGCAACACAGGGCATCATTCCGTTCTGTAACATTTACAGTTCGTTCATGCAGCGCGCCTACGATCAGGTAGTGCATGATGTGTGTATCCAGAATCTTCCGGTGAATTTCTGCCTTGACCGTGCCGGTTTTGCCGGTGCCGATGGGCCAACGCACCACGGTGCGTACGACATTGCTTATTTCCGTTGCGTGCCCAACATGATTGTATCGGCTCCAATGAATGAGCAGGAGCTTAGGAACCTGATGTATACGGCATCATTGCCAAGAACAAAAACAGCGTTCTCTATTCGTTATCCGCGTGGTCAGGGTGTGATGCCCAACTGGCGAACACCATTCGAAGCTGTTGAAATTGGTACAGGAAGAGTAATCCGCGAAGGCGAAGAGCTTGCTGTCCTGACCATCGGCCATATCGGGAATTATGCTGTTGAAGTTAGCGAGCGGTTGGAGAAAAGAGGTATTTCCATAGGCCACTATGATATGCGGTTCGTGAAGCCGCTGGATGAAAAATTGCTGCATAAAATTTTCGCATCATATAAGAAAATCATTACGGTGGAAGATGGCTGCATTCAGGGCGGCTTTGGCAGTGCGGTTCTTGAATTTATGGCCGATCATAACTATCAGGCTGAAGTAAGAAGACTTGGTATTCCTGATCGGGTAGTAGAGCATGGTGAACAATCCGAGTTGCATCACGAATGCGGCTTTGACGTTGAGCATATCGAAAAGACCGTGCATGAAATGCTTGAACTGGTGCATAAACCAGCCTGATATTTTTCATGATACATTATACCGAAGAAGGCAAGGGGTTTCCGATAATCCTGATCCATGGATTTTGCGAAACGCATGAAGTGTGGTTGAACGTGTCACCGTTGCTTGCCACCAACCACCGGATAATCTCCATTGATTTGCCGGGGTTTGGAAAGAGTGATGCACTTACCAGGCCTTTTACAATAGACGATGCTGCCCAAAAAGTAATCAGCTTTGTTGAGAACGACTTAAAGCTTACCAGTTGCATTGCGTTAGGTCATAGTTTAGGCGGATATGTTGCGCTTGCAATGGCTGAACTCAAACCACAGTTGTTGGCCGGTTTTGGACTGGTACACTCCACGGTATTAGCCGACTCAGAGGAGCGAAAGATTTCCAGGGGAAAGGTGATTGAATTTGTTGAGGAGCATGGTGTACAACCCTTTGTACGGTCTTTTATTCCGCCATTGTTTTTTAGCCAATCTCATCCGGCTATAAGCGTTGCAGTTGAGTTGGCAGAGAAGACCAGCAAGCAAACGTTAATTGGGTATACAGAGGCTATGCGTGGCCGTTCTGACCGTACGCATGTACTTAAAGAGTTCACAAAGCCTATATTATTGCTGGCGGGTGAAAAGGATACTATTATACCTGTTCAAACGCTGGAGGAACAGGCAAAAGTTACCTCCAATCCAGCCTTGGTTATCCTCCATAGCGCGGCTCACATGGGCATGTTGGAAAATGTTTCGGAGACCGCTGAAGCCATTCAGATGTTCTTACAGCGCACAGGTGTTTAAACCCTGCGCCTTTCAAGAGCATATTTTTTATTTTTTTAGCCAAAAGTGTATTAAATTGGGCTGGTTTATTCCTATTACCGTTCAATCCAGTTAGGTTAAAATAAAAGAGGCACATATATTTGTTTAGACATTACCAATAAAACCAAAACCCACTTATGGAACTCATAGAAGCGGATTTTCAACCCTGGAACAGGCTGGCCGAGTACATTGCTTACGGCTGTTGGGCGTTGGCGCTCTTGATTGTTCTGTGGCACCTTGTAAAACTGGCCACCACCAGTGATCCAAAGACCAAGTACGATTACAT
>CAYQOM010000001.1:839074-1038787 GCA_964419145.1 uncultured Roseivirgaceae bacterium
ACTGTGGATTGCCTCCATCATTTTGATTGTTGGTTGTTGCTTTTATGCCAATGCCAATATCGTTGAGCTGAACGCTATTCTGATCTTTGTACGTGTCTTCACTACAGTTTCAATGGGCTTAATTGCTGCCCTCATTGTTCAAAACCTGTTGAAGTTCTACTATCCATTCTACATTGAGAAACGTTTAAAAGTTTTACGTTACAAGCCGAGGATTTCTCCGAAAACCGGCCGTGCTATGAAACTATTAAGTGAAGAAGAAGAAGATACTTACCTGGATGAGGGTATGCAGGCGGAAGAAAACGTGTTCTCTACGGATTACGATGTGTGGAAAGACGAAGAAAGTGGCTACATCAAGATTGAAAAGTATGCGGGTCACTTACACGCGTTGGAGTGCCCTGAGTGTAACTACCAAACCTTTAAGGTAGCGAAAGAAGAAATTTTGAAAACGCCTACACCAACCGAAGAGGGCGAGTTACTCAAGCACTATACTTGCGGGTATTGTGGATATAAAGCAAAGAAAACGGTTACACTGAAAGCTTCTACCAAGTTTGAAGAATCTGCTGCGGCAGTGTAACGCGCGAGAATAAAAAAATACATAAGAAAGCCTTCCAACCGGAAGGCTTTTTTTATGTGATTTCCTGTGGAAGCTTTATCTGGTCGGAATAAAATTTCATGCGCGAGTGGCGTGTGTCCAATAAGGCAATACGCTCAATGCTCGAATATTTATGGTTGACAAACACTTCAATGTAATGATGCCCCAGTAGGTAAAGATTTATTTTGTAATTATAATACCGAATGGCCATCACAAATGTACCGCATTCATACAGCACCTTCACTTTCTCATCAAGAGAGAAATTCTTAAACTCTTTCCACGCGAACATGAATTAAACTTACTGAAAAAATTTCCCGAACGAAAGCTTCAGGACAACTTGGATTTGAAAAAGGCGATGGTTCTTGACCAGGCCAGTTTGGCTGCCTCCTCATTGTACCGTGTTGGGGCAGTATCGTTATTGAAGGCATGTTGCGCTCCTTCATAAATGTAGAGCTGGTATTTTTTACCGGCCTCTTTCAGGGCCTTCTCATACGCCTCTATTCCGGCATTAACACGCTCATCCATCCCGGCATAGTGCAATTGTAATTCAGCTTTAATTTTTGGTACTTCTGCCAGATCCGGTTGACGTCCGTAATAGGGAGCAGCAGCCAGCAGGTCGGGCACCTGAATGGCCAGGTTGTTGGCCATCGCTCCACCCCAGCAAAAGCCGATGCAGGCAAATTTTCCGCTGCAGTCTTTTCGTGTTTTCAAATAAGTAAACCCATGTGCAAAATTGCTGATGGTCTTTTTTCCATCCAGTTGTTGAAACAGTTCACGGGCTTTGTCTGTATCGGAAGGCGTTCCGCCCAAAGGTGCTAACGCATCTGGAGCAATGGCAAGAAAACCTTCAAGGGCCATGCGCCTGGTTACATCTTCAATGTGTGGATTCAGCCCCCGATTTTCATGCACAACCATAACACCCCCGTAAACACCGTTTTGCTTAGGGCGCGCCACATAGGCTCGCATGGTAACATCATCAGCGGGATAGTTGATATACTCAGTTATCAGCCGATCATCCTGTAACGGAATGGTAGCTGCATGTGCGTAGTTTACTTCAAGCAGAGGCAATACTGCAAGTGCGGCTGCTGTGCTTCCGGTTAAAATGGTAAGCCTGCGAATGAATTCTTCCCGGGAAAGTGGCTTGTGCGTGTATTCGTCAAACAGGTTAATGATGCGCTGATCCATAGGTATAACGGTTGTTGTACCAGTAAGATCATTAGTTCTTACGCTTATTGCAAGGCTTTATCCAATGCTTTTGCCGCCTGAATAATGGCTTCCACGCTTTTGTGGTAAAAATCAAGGTTTACTTTGTCGAAATCATCGGTGGGGCGGTGATAGTCTGGATGATCTTCCACACCGAAATACACGAACGGTATTTTCTTCAGGTGAAAATTCATATGATCCGACTGACTGGTCCAGTCGTTACGGCCCGAACCGGGCTGATCATGACCAAACCGTAAGCTGAACTTTTCGGGAAAAGAAATTTTTTCAATTGGATTTTTTAGTTGCGGATAGTGATGGGTGCCGCATGCATACAATTCATTTTTATCGCTTCGGCTGATCATGTCCATGTTGATGTTTAACACAATGGATTCACGAACCAGATCAAGTGTGTTAACAAAGTGTGCTGATCCGCGCAAGCCCATTTCTTCAGCATCAAAAAATGCAAGGATGATGCGATGTGAAGGTTTGTTCTTGGAAAAATATTCCGCTATCGCCAGAAGGGCAGCTGTACCAGATGCATTGTCGTCAGTACCGTTGTAAATTTTGCTACCCATTATGCCCATGTGATCATAGTGGGCACTGATTACGATCGTTTCTTTTTTCGTTCCTTCATTAACTGCGAGCACATTTGATCCATCGCCAGCCTGCACCTGACCAAAGGCTTGTGGAAAAGAAAAGGTTTGAATATAACCACTTTCAAAGAGGGGCTTAATGTTCAGCGTTTCTAACCGCTTAATGATGTATGTTCTGGCCTTGGCACTGCCCTCAGTCCCAACCCTGCGGCCTTCCAGACTATCGGAAGAAAGAATTTTCAGATCATTGGTAAGCTGACCAACGTCAAATGAATACTGAGCAAATACAATTTGAGCGAAGAAAAAGAATAGGGTAAATAGACCCCTGCAAACAATCATTCCCATAAAATAGAAAGCCCCTTTTCGGGGCTTAGGTTTTTTAGATTTTTGGGTGAAAGACGGGACTCGAACCCGCGACCCCCAGAACCACAATCTGGTGCTCTAACCAACTGAGCTACATTCACCGTTAGTTTTGCCCGAAAAAGCCAAAGGCCTCCAGGAAAGGACTGCAAATTTAGCAACTGCCAGACAATAACAAAACCAGACTTAATCCCGTTCGAACGTGAGCCTTTTGCCCATACGGCTTTCATTAAGTTGACCATTTTCATAAGCCAAATGCCCCGAAATAAAGGTATGGGTGACACATGATTTAAAGGTCACCCCTTCAAAGGGCGACCACTTGCATTTGGCAAGGATATTCTCCCGGTTAACCGTCCACGGGTTGTTTAGGTCAACCAGCACCAAATCGGCAAAGTAGCCTTCACGGATAAATCCGCGTTTTTCTACCTGAAAAAGAATAGCCGGGTTGTGGGCCGTTTTTTTAGCGATCCACTCGAGTGAAACTTGCCCGCGGTGATAGAACTCCAGTAATGCTGTTAAACTATGTTGCACCAACGGTCCGCCAGAAGGGGCCTTGAAATAGGTTTGTTGTTTTTCCTCCCACGTGTGTGGAGCATGATCGGTAGCGATTACATCAATGCGGTCATCGAGAAGCCCCTGAAGAATCGCTTTCTGGTCGACTTCAGTTTTAATAGCCGGATTCCATTTTATGCGTGTGCCGAGGCGATCATAATCAGCATCATTAAACCACAAGTGATGAATGCAAGCTTCAGCTGTGATTTTCTTTTTGTTTAACGGAATCGAGTTGTCAAAGAGTGGAACTTCTTTGGCCGTGGAGATGTGCAGGATGTGCAAACGCGTACCAAACTTTTTGGCCAGTTCAACGGCAAAGGAAGAGGATTTGTAACAAGCCTCTTCACTGCGGATGTCTGGGTGATATTTTACAGGCATGTCTTCACCGTATTTCTCGCGGTAGTCGGCTGTATTTTTTAGAATGGTGGCTTCATCTTCGCAATGTGTAGCGATGAGAAATGGAACCTTTGCAAACAGATTCTCCAATGTTTTGGGATTATCAACCAGCAGGTTGCCAGTAGAGGAGCCCATGAAAATTTTTAAACCGCACACTTTCTTGGCATCTGTTCTTAATACCTCATCGAGATTGTCGTTTGAGGTGCCCATGAAGAACGAATAGTTTGCCAATGAATCGCGCGAAGCAATGTTGTACTTATCTTCCAGCAGTTGTTGTGTAAAGGCGGGCGGGAATGTGTTGGGCATCTCCATATAACTCGTAACGCCACCGGCAACCGCAGCGCGTGATTCTGTGAATATGGTGGCTTTATGTGTGAGGCCGGGCTCACGAAAATGTACTTGATCGTCTATCAATCCTGGAAACAGGTACTTTCCATTTGCATCAATCACCACATCGGCCACATGTACAGACAAATCAGCACCAATGGCTTCAATGTATTCACCCCTGATCAGCACCTCACCCTGAAAGACCTTGCCTTCATTGACTATATTTGCATTGACGATTCTTGTCGATTTCATACTGTAAAAATACGCCCGCATGGCAGCAATTTCATCTTTTGAAGATTTTAAATTAAACAAGCAGTTGCTGAATGCGATAACCGATGCCGGTTTTGATCGTCCAACGGAAATTCAACAAAAATGCATTCCCATACTGATGGGCGGTCAGGAGGTGATTGGCATTGCCCAAACCGGTACGGGCAAAACGGCAGCCTATGTTATTCCGGTGCTGATGAAGGTACGTTATGCACAGGGAACCGAACCGAGAGCCATTATTTTGGCACCTACCAAAGAACTCACCATTCAGATTGCCGAGCACACCAAACAACTGGCAAAATACACTGATCTGCGTATTCTTCCGATCTATGGTGGTGTGGGACCAAAGACACAAATCGAAGCCGTCCAGCAAGGGGTGGATATTCTGGTGGCCACACCCGGAAGATTCATGGAGCTGTATCTGAAAGGCGATCTTCCCACGAAGCAAATCAAAACCCTGGTATTGGACGAAGCCGACCGCATGATGGACATGGGTTTTATGCCGCAGCTGCGGAAGATATTTGAGGTGATCCCGAATAAGCGGCAGAATATGTTGTTCTCGGCTACGTTTAACCCACGTGTTGAGAAATTATCGGCTGAATTCTTAGAGTTCCCAATTCGCATTGAAGTAACGCCTCCTGCTACTGCCGCCAGCCAGGTACACCAGGAAGTGTATTACGTGCCCAACCTGAAAACGAAAATCAATTTTTTGGAGCATCTGCTCTCCGATCGTGAAACGTTTACCCGTGTGATGATCTTCACACGCAATAAAGGCACAGCCGACAACGTGTTTCATTACCTCGACCGGAAAGGACTTGGTCCGGTTCGGGTTATTCATTCCAACAAGGGTCAGAACAGCCGCATCAATGCAGTAAATGAATTTAAAGAAGGCAACCTTCGGATTTTGGTTTCAACCGATGTAACGGCACGCGGCATTGATGTAACCGGTGTGTCGCATGTGATTAATTTTGATGTGCCCGTAGTGTATGATGATTATGTTCACCGCATTGGCCGCACCGGTCGCGCGTTTCATGAAGGCACAGCCATCACCTTTGTAACCGATGCTGAAATGTATCACATCAAAAAAATAGAACGATTAATCCGTGAACAGATTCCGGTAAAGCGCATACCCAAAGCGGTAGAGATTACCGAGACTTCCTTTGAAGAGGCGCAAGCCATGGCCCGGGAAATAGACCGGCAGAAGCGCAAAGAAAACCCGGATTTTAAAGGGGCGTTTCATGAAAAGGGGAAAGCAAAGAAGAAGTAATTGTGAGAAGTGTAGCTGCATGCATTTTATTTCTTTTTTCACCTTTTGCTTTTGCACAGGTTGCCAACGATAAAATTGATAACCGTATTGAATTGCATCTGGATTCTGTTCCGGTTTATTCCAACACCTATAATGCAACTGTTGAGTGGAGTTGTATTAACCGAGCGCTTACCAACAGTTGCCTGGTTTACCATAACGACCAATGGTTTTATTTTACGCCAACCGATTCAAGGAAGCAGTACCTGAATATTACAAATCAACAGTGTAAAAATTTCAAAGGTGTGCAGGTTGTGATCATAGAAGGCAATCCGTGCGAAACGCAAACCTATCAATTAATCCACTGCACTTCATTTACCGATCAGAACGATACGTTTATTGAATTGGATTATCTCAAGCCCGGTGTACAATGCCTGGTACTGATTGATGGTTTTCTGGGTGATCAATGCGATTTTGAAATTCAGTTCAGTACATGGCCATCAGGAATTCCGGTACACCGGGATAGTAAGGACACGCTTTCGCTTCGGGTTGAACAAGATAAGCACCTGGTGAGCCTTCAGTGGGGTGCAAATCAATCACAGTTGGATGCGTTGGATCATTTTGAAATTTTCCGTCAGCAAGTAAATGTCCCCAAAGCAGTGGAACTTGCAGAAATTTCTATCTCAACCAATGCGTTGGGAACGCACATGGAGTACTACGCGTATACCGACAGTCTCTCCGAGCCTGGTTTGTTTGTATATCGGATAATAGGTGTAACAAAGTCTGATAACGAACGGATTATACTGGATGAAACCCGAGTTGATTTTTTTTCAACAAAACCTACTCAGACAATTATTGAACGTGTCATTCAATTTCCGGTAACTTTTTCGGGGCCTGTCGAAATTGTGGTTTCTGATGCCATCAAAGGAACGGCACTTTTCGGAACAACTATAAAGGCTGATCAAAACCGTTTAGTGCCATTGGATGTAACCCATCTTGTTAATCGCGGTTATCGGTTTTTTCGGATAAAGGCAACTCACGTAAAATCCAGGAATGCGTTTACGCAAACCTATGCATTGAGTGATGAGGGGGAGTGGATAGTGGTGCCTAAATAAAAAATCAGCCAACAGATTGATCCGTTGGCTGAATATATTGGAGATAATTAATTATCTAGTTTTACCCGTTCATCGATAACAAGAACTCTTCGTTATTACGGGTTCCTTTCATCTTCTGCAGCAGGAATTCCATCGCTTCGTTGCTATTCATGTCGCTCATAAACTTGCGGAGTATCCACACGCGCTGAAGTTCTTCTTCCTTCATCAACAGGTCTTCACGTCTGGTGCCTGAAGCAGGAACATCAATGGCTGGATACACACGCTTGTTGGAAAGCTTGCGGTCGAGTTGTAATTCCATATTACCGGTGCCTTTAAATTCTTCAAAGATCACTTCGTCCATTTTTGAACCGGTGTCAATCAAGGCCGTAGCAATGATGGTCAGCGATCCGCCATTTTCAATGTTACGGGCCGCACCAAAGAAACGCTTAGGTTTATGCAATGCGTTGGCATCCACACCACCGGAAAGAATTTTACCAGAGGATGGAACAACGGTATTGTACGCACGTGCTAATCGTGTGATGGAGTCTAACAAGATCACCACATCGTGTCCACACTCTACCATGCGCTTGGCTTTTTCTAAAACGATGCTGGCCACTTTTACGTGGCGTTCAGCTTGTTCGTCAAACGTAGACGCAATCACTTCTGCTTTCACGTTACGCGCCATATCGGTCACTTCTTCCGGGCGTTCATCAATCAGCAATACGATCAAATAAACTTCCGGATGGTTTTCAGCAATGGCATTGGCAATGTTTTGCAGCAACACGGTTTTACCGGTTTTGGGCTGCGCCACAATCATACCACGCTGGCCTTTACCAATAGGAGCAAATAAGTCGAGTATACGGGTCGACATGTTGTCGTGTGTGGTACTCAGCCTGAGTTTTTCTTCTGGGAAAAGTGGCGTGAGGTATTCGAATGCAACGCGGTCGCGGATTTCTTCTGTGGTTTTTCCGTTTACAGATTCAACCTTTAATAGAGCAAAATATTTTTCTCCTTCTTTCGGAGGGCGGATGGTTCCTTTTACAGTATCACCGGTTTTTAAACCGAATAATTTAATCTGTGAAGGCGAAACATAAATATCATCCGGGCTGGCCAGGTAGTTGTAATCGGAAGAACGGAGGAAGCCGTAGCCATCCTGCATAATTTCCAATACACCTTCGTTGTCGATTACGCCATCGAAGTCGCGGATGTTGGGGCGTGATGCTTGTTGCTGTTGTTGTGGGTTGCGCTCATCATCACGTTTTTCGTGACGTGGCTGCTGTTGTTCAACTTGTTTTTTAGGGGCGGGTTCTTCGAAGGTGGGGGTGGTGGTTTCCAGGTCGATGTTGATGGACTCTAGGAGTTCATCGGTTGATAGCTCTTTCTCCTGCTTGGGCGTTGGCGCAACGTTTTCGCGTCTGCGTGGCCTCAGGTTTTTGCCTTCACCCTTACCTTCATTGGAAGGTGCCGATTTTTTTGGAGCCGGGGCTTCCGGGGTGATGGCCTGCTGGTCGAGTATCTTGTAGACCAGGTCTTGTTTGGAAAGTTTTTTGGCGTTCTTCACGCCCATTTGTTCTGCAATTTCTTTCAGCTCGGAAAGAAGTCTGACATTCAGATCGTCAATTGTGTACATGTTAAAAAATGAATAGAGTTGTTTTGATGGTTGTTAATCCGGTTGGGTGTTCATCAGAGAAATTTCTGAAACGCGTTCAATGAAAACAGGGTCGTTTTTAAAGTTCAGCTAAAGTTCAGTAAGCTAGTGCGGTATATATGAAAGGGCTTTAGAATATGCCCGATGACGTTGCAAGTATAGGCCAAAATTGATTACAAACAAAAAACCTTGTAGAATTTGTTGGGTTTTAGCCCCCTTTCGATCATTCAAAAACCTAATTTTACAGCCGAATTTAAAACGCATAGAGTATGCTTCAGGTTTCCATCTTGCGCGAGCAGCGCGACCGTATCATTAAAGGACTTGAAAAGCGGAGGCTGAAAGATGCCGCTGCGTTGGTGGATCAGGCGATCGACCTGGATCAGTCCCGCAGGGATACTCAAAAACAAGCCGATGATCTGAAGGCAAAATCCAATGCCGAAGCCAAGCGCATAGGTGAGTTGATGAAGGCTGGGAAAACTGATGAGGCCAACACCTTGCGTGCGGCTATTGCCAGTGAAAAAGACCAGTTGAAGAGCCTGGAGCAAAAGCTTGCCGGGTTGGAAGAAGCGTTGAAAATACAGTTGTATAAAATTCCGAATGTACCAGCTGAAAAGGTTCCGGCAGGGGGTGGCGCTGAGGATAACATCACCGTACATGAACATGGAAAAATCCCACAGCTTGACGCAGATGCATTGCCGCATTGGGAGTTGATCAAAAAATACGACATCATCGATTTTGATCTGGGAATAAAAATAACCGGTGCTGGATTTCCTGTTTATAAAGGTAAAGGTGCCAAGCTACAGCGTGCCTTGATCAATTTCTTTTTGGATGAAGCCGAGAAAGCCGGCTACCGTGAAATGCTTCCGCCCATTGTGGTGAATGAAGCTTCCGGTTATGGCACCGGACAACTTCCCGATAAGGAAGGTCAAATGTATTTTGTTCAAGAGGATGGACTTTACCTGATTCCAACTGCCGAGGTTCCCATCACCAATTTGTATCGCGATGTTATGCTGACGGAAGATCAACTTCCCGTAAAAAACGTTGGATACACACCCTGCTTTCGCAGAGAGGCTGGAAGCTGGGGTGCGCATGTGCGTGGGTTGAATCGCTTGCATCAGTTTGATAAAGTAGAGATTGTGCAGGTACGCAAAGCGGAAGAATCGTACCAGACATTGGATGAGATGTGTGCGCATGTTCAGGGCTTGTTGGAGAAACTGGAACTTCCTTACCGCAAGCTGTTGTTGTGTGGTGGAGATATGGGTTTCAACTCAGCCATGACTTACGACATGGAAGTGTTTGCCGCAGCCCAGCAGCGTTGGCTGGAAGTAAGCTCAGTCAGCAATTTTGAAGCATACCAATCGAACCGGTTGAAATTACGGTATAAAAACAAAGACGGTAAAACCGAATTGTTGCACACCCTTAATGGAAGTGCATTGGCGTTGCCGCGGATTGTAGCCGGCATCCTGGAAAACAACCAAACTCCCGATGGCATTAAAATACCTAAGGTATTGGTGCCGTATTGCGGGTTCGACAAAATCAGTTAATTCGATAAGTCATCTCCTGAAGCAAGATTTAAACAGGGTTCGTTGATTTTTTTCAGGGAAATCTAATGACCTTTGTATTATCGATTGCGAATATGATCCTTCGTAAATCCATTGTTTTGGTCCGTTTATTCCTCATAGTGATCTGTATTCAGTTTACAGCCCCTTCGGTGTTGGCTGTTCCGTTTACAGACGGGGGAGGTGAGCAAGACACGTTACTTCCAATTAAAAAGACCGGGAAACCATTAAGCCCTTCTTCGTTTTTTGAGAAAGCTGAGACAAAGGAAAAAGGAGAGCGGTTTAAATTCCATGCGGTTGAAATCGAGGATTTCTCCATTTCTTGTCATTTTCGCGCTCAAACATTTCAAGCATGCAGCACTGATAACCTGATTGTTCTTTATGGGCATCAGTCACCACTCTTCAGGCTGCATTGTGTTTTCCTGATTTGATTTTAAGGATTGCTGAATCATCAGCATGAGTTCAGATCATAGAATTTGGTCGAAGACCTTTCTTATCCTTTTAAAAATTAAATATTAATACGCGTGAAACACGCTCAGTTTAATGAGCATGAAGCACTGAAGGAACTCAGCCACTATTTACCTGCACAGGCTCCGCTGAAAGACTTTATCCATCACAACACACTTCATGCTTTCCAGGATTTGCCTTTTGAAAAGGCTACCCGATATGCAGCAGAAATGTTTGGGTATAAAACACTGCTCACATTAGAGGAATACCGGTCGTTATTCCATGCCGGAAGAATCAGCGCATCCGTTCTGGAGAAAATAGTTTCTGCCCGAATGGGAAATGCGCTTGTTGATGTGTGGAAACGGAAACTTTTACACGAAGACTACCCTCCACAACAACCGCCACGGATTGGTGCCCTGCGTTCACGATGGAAAAGGGATTACCGCATAGACCTTGATTCGCTGGTTCACCCATTCTTGTTTCGGATTCTTTGCAGTTACCTCGATCAGGGAATTTCCATGTGGAGATTTCCGGTTTGGCACAAAGGTTTTCTGGCGTCTATTCGGGAAATAGAACGCACAAGCCTGACCAGTTTTTTTAAGTCGAAACGTGCAAGGCAATACTTGCTTCAGAATCACAGCCTGACCAGCTTAATGCGGGAAGTAGTGGGTAACGAAAAATATTTTAAACAGTATTTATTCGATCAACAGTTTGCCCACCAGGGTTGGTCGGGAATGGTGGCCGTGATTGAAAGCGACCCACAAGCTTTGTTGGACCGCAAGAAAATCTCGTTGCACGACCTGATCGTATTTGAATTGCTGCTGGAGATTGATGCATTGGATACTCATTTTGAAGAGGGGTGGACACCGCTTGGACACCTGGCAGGCGAGAGGCCAATCGATTTGTTTGAAGAACTCGGTTCGACAGAATACCATGAGGTTTTGATGCTGTGGCAGGAAGCTTTTGAATGGACGTATTACGATGAAGTGCTTCATGGGCTAAAGGTGAGACCAAACATAAAGCAAGATTTAACGAAAAAAACTTTTCAAGCCATGTTTTGCCTTGACGATCGTGCGTGTTCGTTGAGACGGTACCTTGAGCGACTCGATACTCGTTGCGAAACGTATGGCACGCCTGGCTTTTTTAATGTTGAGTTCTTCTACCAGCCCGAGCACGGAAAATTTTTAACCAAGCTGTGCCCAGCCCCGGTAACGCCTCAGTATCTGATTAAAGAAAAGGGCACGCGTAAAAAACATGAGCGTGATGTTCATTTTACCAAGCACAGTCATGGTCTATTCAGGGGCTGGCTGATTTCCCAAACGCTTGGCTTTTGGTCGGCATTAAAACTCTTCATTAATATTTTCAAGCCATCCATGAGTCCGGCAACGGCCACTTCGCTGCGGCATATGGACAAACATTCAACACTCACCATAGTGTGTAAACATCCTGAGCATCGCGAAAAGGATTTGCAGGTTGGCTTTACTATCTCTGAAATGGCCGATCGGGTGGAGGGTTTGTTAAAGAGCATTGGATTAGTGAAAAATTTTGCACCGTTGGTTTATGTTGTGGGTCACGGATCGAGCAGTGTCAATAATCCACATTATGCAGCCTATGATTGTGGCGCATGTTCGGGGAGGCCCGGCTCAGTTAATGCACGCGTGGTTTGTCACATGGCTAATCACAAGGCTGTACGTGAAGTGTTGAGCACACGCGGTATTGAGATTCCTGCAACAACCCGTTTTGTTGGTGGCTTACACGATACAACGCGCGATGAGGTGGTGTTCTTTGATGAAGAAACACTTTCTCAGGAATTAGCAGAAGCACATAAGCGCAATGTACTGGTGTTTCACACAGCACTTGATTTAAACGCAAAGGAACGTTCGCGCAGGTTTGAGATGGTTAACAGCAAGCTCAGTATTAACAAAGTGCATGATGCCATAAGGAGAAGATCGGTTTCGCTATTTGAACCCAGACCAGAACTTAATCACGCCACCAATGCCTTGTGCGTAATCGGTAGAAGAAACCTAACAAGACACGTATTTCTCGACCGAAGATCATTCCTTAATTCATATGACTATCGAATTGATCCGGATGGAAAATACCTGCTCAATATTTTAAAAGCAGCTGCACCCGTATGTGGGGGCATTAACCTGGAGTACTTCTTTTCGCGCGTGGATAACCAAAAGCTTGGAGCAGGCACTAAACTTCCCCACAACGTAATGGGGTTGTTTGGGGTGGCAAACGGAATTGATGGCGATTTGCGCCCCGGCTTGCCCAGCCAGATGGTTGAGGTGCACGATCCGGTTCGACTCCTCACGATCGTAGAACATAAACCAGAAGTTGTGCTGCATGTGATTCAATCTTCGCCACCAACCTACGAATGGTTTGAAAATAGCTGGGTTCATTTGGTGGTGATAGATCCGGAAACGCATTCATTCTGGCTATTCAATCAAGGTGCGTTTGTTCCCTATGATCCAATGGAGAAGCCCATGTTACAGGCGGATGA
Source organism: uncultured Roseivirgaceae bacterium (assembly GCA_964419145.1). Taxonomy (GTDB): domain Bacteria; phylum Bacteroidota; class Bacteroidia; order Cytophagales; family Cyclobacteriaceae; genus UBA2336. Next base: position 851,862 of record CAYQOM010000001.1, read on the forward strand.
TCTCGCTCCTGTATTTGAAACCCATTCAGAAAATTTGCCTGTTTACTTAATCCCCTAAGCCATGCGACCAGAACTTTTCATTCAAGTGTTTGTGGGGATTCCGTTGCTGGGATTTCTGCTGAGTTTAATCATTTCGCGAAGCCGGGAGATGTTTATTTCGCGACTTGCATTTGGCACCATTGGCGTTAACCTGTTGGCGGTGATGATCTTCACCGGATATTGGTTGATGGAAGGACAGCCTACACTCAACCTTCGCGATTTCTCCATTTTTAAAACGCAGGGATATGAATTCTTTGTCGATTTCTGTTTTGATAAGATAACGGCTGTGTATTTGTTGGTAGGATCGATACTCTCTTTTTTGGTTACATTGTACAGTCGGTATTATATGCACCGCGAAGAAGGATATAAGCGGTTTTTCAATACACTGTTGTTCTTCTATCTCGGGTACAACCTGGTGATTATTGCAGGCAATTTTGAAACGATGTTTATCGGATGGGAGATGTTGGGAATATCTTCTTTTTTGCTCATTGCATTTTATCGCGACCGATACCTGCCTGTAAAAAATGCGGTTAAGGTTTTTTCTATTTATCGTGTAGCGGATGTAGGTTTTCTACTCACCATGTGGATGAGTCATCACTTATGGCATGAGAATATCACGTTTGTTAAGTTAAACGATGCGGCATTTGTCAATGAACACCTGGCATCTCATTCGGCAATCGGAGTATTCATTTCTTTGATGATTCTGATTTCAGCCGCTGCCAAATCTGCACAACTTCCGTTCTCATCGTGGCTACCACGTGCGATGGAAGGGCCTACACCCTCCAGCGCCATTTTTTATGGATCACTTTCTGTGCACATCGGTGTGTTTTTGTTGCTGCGCACCTTTCCGTTTTGGGAGCACCAATTTTCTATTCGCATTTTAATTGGTGTGCTTGGCCTGGTTACCAGTTTGGTGGCCACCGGCATTGCACGTGTTCAGTCTACCGTTAAAAGTCAGATCGCGTATTCCTCCATCGCCCAGATTGGTTTAATTTTTATTGAAGTGGCAGCGGGTTTTGAAAACCTGGCGCTTTTTCATTTTGCAGGAAATGCTTTTTTGCGAACCTATCAACTACTGGTTTCGCCTTCAGTAGTAAGTTATCTGATTCGCGAGCAGTTTTATCATTTTGTACCGCGTGAACACACCGTGGAGGATTCTTTACCAAAGCGAATCGAATATTCCATTTACATGTTGTGCCTCAAAGAGTGGAATCTTGACTCTTTCATGTACCGGTATTTATGGAATCCCATGAAGGCAGCTGGAAATGCATTGGGTTTTTTCTCCGTGAAGCATGTTGTTGTATTCTTTCTCGTGGTTACACTGTTGGGGTTAGGTGTTCACGCCATTGCACCTGCATTGCCTGATGAGTTTGTCAAATCACTTCCGTTTGCATTTGCTTTGCTGGCGGTAACCATGGTATTGAAATCCTTCACAGAGCGAAAGAATGTGTTGGCAAGCTGGATGTTGATAATTGCCAATCATTGTTTGATTGCACTGGCCGTTTCATTCAATGAGCTTTTTGGGCTGGATCATATTGTGATTTACCTGAGCGGTGTAATTGCATTTGGCATTCTTGGGTACCTGGGCTTACTCCGGTTGAAGATGCTGGAGGGCGATATTGACCTTGATCGGTTTCATGGTTATGTATATGCGCATCCGAAAATCACCTTTACCTTTTTATTAAGCTGCCTGGGTATTGCGGGCTTTCCGATATCACCAACCTTTCTGGGTGAAGATTTAATATTCACGCACATTCATGCATATCAGTATGGTCTTGCCTTTTTGGTGGCGCTGAGTTTTATCCTAAATGGATTAGCGCTTATTCGGATTTATGCCCGTGTTTTTCTCGGACCACATGTTAAGTCCATGTATGAGATGGCCTATCGGTCATCCTAATCAATTCTTAAATTAGTGAGCAGGAAAGAAATCAAACATAAAAGTGAGGGTTGTGCCTGAATTGTACCTTTTATAAAAGCAGTCAAATCATCATTACAATCGTGTGAAGTAAGTTTTCAACACGCTTTGTTGATTTTTCTGTTAAAAATCATAGACCTTTGTATGCTCAAATGCGTATATGACCCTACGTAAAGCCATTTTTCTGATCCGCTTACTACTCATTGTAATCTGTATTCAGTTTACAGCACCAGCTGTAATGGCTGTTCCATTAGCATCCGGAGGGCATACTCAGGGTAATTTCGTTCCCGTTAAAAAAGCCGGGAAGCCCTTAACCGCCTCTTCACTCTTTGAGAAAACGGAAACAGAAGGCGAGGGAGAAAGACTTAAATTTGATGCGGTTGAAATCGAGGATTTCTCCATTTCCTGTCATTTTCGCTCTCAAACTTTCAAATCGCTATGCGCTATTGGCCCGATTATTCTTTACGGGCATCCGCAGCCGCTCTTCAGGCTGCATTGTGTTTTTCTGATTTGATTTCTCGATAACCGTGTTCCTGAACGGAACACCACACCGTGTAGATTCTCTACACTTATGAACATGGCATGGATATGCCTAAGGCTATTTCTGTGCTGAGATATCAATTTAACAACCAATCAATTTTAAATCTTACAAATGAAGAGAATTTGGATTCTCGTATTGACAGCCTCATTGTTTTGGATGAGCTGTCAACACCACGATCACATGGAACATGAAGCTCCGGTATTCACGGTGACTAAATCCGTTAGGAAGGACACGGTGATATTAAAAGAATATGTATGTCAGATACGGGCCATTCAGCACATTGAATTGCGGGCACTTGAAAGAGGATACCTGCAACGAATTTATGTGGATGAAGGGCAGACGGTAAAGGAAGGCCAGTTGTTGTTTCAAATTATGCCAGTGATCTACCAGGCAGAAATGAAAAAGGCATTGGCAGAAGTTTCCTTTGCAGAAATTGAGTATGTAAACACCAAGACACTAGCCGATAGCAATATTGTTTCTCAAAACGAACTTGCGTTGTCAAAAGCAATGCTGGATAAAGCTCGCGCAGAATTAGCACTGGCACAGGCACATTTAGGGTTTACAGAAATTCGTGCACCGTTTAATGGTATTGTCGGGCGCTTTAATGACGTAAGGCTGGGGAGTCTTGTTGAGGAGGGAGAATTACTCACAACGCTTTCCGATAACAGCAACATGTGGGTTTACTTTAACGTGCCTGAAGCCGAATACCTGGAGTATGCTTCGCGTCCTAAATCCGAAAAGCCGTTGCAGGTAAAGCTACAGCTGGCCAACAATGCGATATTTCACGAAGAAGGTGTTGTTGAAACGATTGAAGCGGATTTCAATAACGAAACCGGGAACATTGCATTCCGGGCCACCTTTAAAAATCCCACTGGACTTTTGCGAAATGGAGAGACCGGAAATATTCTGATGCCGGTTTACCTGAACGATGCATTGATCATTCCTCAAAAAGCTACGTTTGAAATACTTGACAAGAAATTTGTCTTCGTTGCAGATGCAGATAGCGTTGTGCGTTCACGTGAAATTCAAATTAGTGCTGAGATGTCTCATCTCTATACAGTTGCAGGAGGATTACAGGAGACGGATAGAATTCTTGTGGAAGGTTTACGAAGAGTAAAGAATGGACAGAAAATCAAATATGATTTTGTAGAGCTTCAGAAAATAATGAAAGAGTTACATCAGCTTCATGCTGAGTAGTAAGAACCGTTAAAAAGAGATAGCCATGTTTAGTAAATTTATTCAAAGGCCGGTTCTTGCCATTTCTATTTCAATTGCCATTGTATTTCTGGGAATTTTGGCAATTAATACAAGACCGATTTCACAATTTCCGGATATTGCTCCGCCCCGTGTAAACATTTTTATTGCCTACCCTGGGTCAAGTGCGCAAGTATTGGTTGAGTCAACGCTAATTCCACTGGAACGTGCCATCAATGGTGTACAGGGTATGCAATACATAACTTCCGATGCCACCAGTGCCGGAGAAGCTACTGTTCAAATTGTTTTCGAACCAGGTACAGATCCGAACGCAGCGGTAGTGAATGTGAAAACTCGTGTTGATGCCATTATGAACAACCTTCCACCGCTGGTGCAACGTGAAGGTATCATCATTACACCAATTCAACCCAGCATGTTAATGTATGTGAATTTGTATAGTACTGATAAAAATGCAGATGAAAAGTTTCTGTATAACTATGCCAACGTTAACATCATCCCTGAGTTGCAGCGCATTAGTGGTATGGGGCGGGCTCAGATTTTGGGTAGTCGCACATTTGCCATGCGCATATGGCTAAAGCCCGATAGAATGAGAGCCTACAATGTCTCTACAGAAGAGGTAATGGAGGCCGTGCAGGAGCAGAGCATTATTGGAAGACCGGGTAGATTGGGCCAAGCCTCAGGTAAAACACCTCAGTCATTAGAGTTTACACTTACCTATAAAGGCAGGTTTAATAAGCCGGAAGAGTACGAAAATATTATTGTTCGGGCTAACCCGGAAGGAGAGTTGTTAAAACTAAAAGATATTGCCGAGGTAGAATTGGGCAGTGAGTTTTTTGATATCTATTCCAATAAAGATGGTTACCCATCTGCATCTATTGTACTCAAACAAAACTTTGGAACAAATGCCAGCAGCGTAATAGCACGAACAAAAGAAAAGCTGGAAGAGTTAAAAAAGGATTTTCCTCCGGGAATGGATTACGAAATCAACTATGATGTTTCAAAGTTTGTAAACGCATCGATTGATAAAGTTATGCATACACTTGCCGAAGCATTTGTACTGGTGGCTTTGGTTGTTTTTATTTTTCTGGGCGACTGGCGATCAACTTTGATCCCCATCATTGCTGTGCCTGTTTCGTTGGTTGGCGCTTTTGTTTTTATGCAAATGTTTGGACTAACGATTAACCTCATTACCCTGTTTGCCCTGGTGTTGGCAATTGGTATTGTGGTGGATGATGCGATCGTAGTAGTTGAAGCGGTTCATGCAAAAATGGAGGAGGAAGATTTAACTCCCTTTAGTGCGGTAAAGAAAGTGTTGGGTGAAATAAGCGGAGCGGTAATAGCCATTACATTAATCATGACGGCTGTATTTGTGCCCATTGCTTTTATGACCGGACCCGTTGGTGTTTTTTACAGGCAGTTTTCCATAACCATGGCCAGCGCCATTATCTTATCCGGTATCGTGGCACTAACGCTTACGCCTGTACTCTGTGCCATGATTTTAAAAAGCAATCACGGAAGACGCAGGCGCAGAACACCCATCACAATGTTTATCGATTGGTTTAACCGAAAATTCGATCAGGGTACAGGTATCTACATACGGGTTCTGAAACTAATTGTGAATCGGAGGCTAGTTACATTTGGATTGTTGGCTGCTTTTGCACTGGGAATATTTGGTGTTAATCAAACATTGCCATCTGGCTTTATTCCTAACGAAGATCAGGGACAGATCTATGCCATCATCCAAACCCCTCCGGGTAGTACACTCGAACGCACCAACGATGTTTCCAGGCAATTACAAGAAATAGCTGAAGAGATTGAAGATATACAATCGGTAACGTCATTGGCTGGATATGAGATTCTTACCGAAGGCAGAGGCTCTAATGCAGGTACGTGTTTAATAAATTTAAAAGATTGGGATCACAGAAAACACTCTGTTAAAGAGATTATCGAAGAACTTGAAGAAAAGACGCACAACTTGGGCGCGGTGGTTGAGTATTTTGAACCTCCGGCTGTACCTGGTTATGGTTCATCCGATGGGTTTTCGCTTCGCCTGTTAGACAAAAACAGTACGGTGGATTATCAGGAATTCGACCGGGTTAATATTGCGTTTATGGAAGCCTTGCACAAGCGCAAGGAACTTACAGGCCTTTTTACTTTTTATGCAGCCAACTACCCTCAATATGAGTTGGTGATTGACAATGAAAAGGCAATGCAAAAAGGAGTATCCATTGGTACTGCAATGGAAAACCTGAATATTTTGATTGGTAGTACATATGAACAAGGCTTTACACGATTCAACACCTTCTTTAAAGTGTACACACAATCAGGTCCGGAATACCGAAGATTGCCTTCCGATATTTTAAACCTGTTTGTTAAAAATAATCGTGATGAAATGGTGCCTTATTCCTCGTTTGTTGAGCTTAGAAAAACACAAGGCCCCAACGAAATTACACGCTTTAACCTGTACACCTCATCGGCTATTCGTGGGGTACCGGCCAGTGGATTTACCACAGGTGATGCGATTGATGCCATCAAAGAAGTGGCCACGCAAACTTTGCCAAATGGGTACGACATTGCCTGGGAAGGACTCTCATATGATGAAGCACACCGCGGCAATGAGGCGCTCTACATCTTCATTGTCGTTTTGATTTTTGTATACCTCGTGTTGGCCTCGCAATACGAAAGCTTCATCATCCCGCTGGCGGTGGTCTTCTCGCTTCCTGCCGGAGTTTTTGGTTCATTCTTGTTACTTAAACTGATGGGGTTAGCCAATGACATCTATGCACAAATCGGGTTGATCATGCTGGTTGGACTACTCGGGAAGAACGCTGTGTTGATTGTTGAATTTGCTGTTCAAAAGCATCATCAAGGAGCAACCGTTTTAGCTGCTGCCATTGAAGGTGCAAAGGTACGCTTCCGCCCCATTTTGATGACTTCATTTGCGTTCATTGCCGGTCTTATTCCTTTGGTACGCGCAACAGGAGCCGGTGCCGTGGGCAATCGAACAATAGGTTCATCAGCTCTTGGAGGCATGTTGTTAGGTACATTTTTCGGGGTTGTTATTGTACCCGGGCTGTATTACGTTTTTGGAAAATTGGCAGAAGGCAGAAGATTAATTCAAGATGAGGATGAAAATCCGCTTACTGAGGATTTAGTAGAAAACAGATCGCGTGCTTCTTTGATAAAACGAATTCAAAATCTTGGGGTGCTATTAAAGGCAGCTAACAGAAAAAGAAACAAAAATGAAGAATAGAGTTGTATACAACATTGGAATAATTATTCTGATGCTCGTTTCGGTTGTGCGATGTAAAGCTCCCGAACAAAATTTTCGTAAGGTAAACACATCTGTTCCTAATAGTTATGCAGGTGTTGTGTTGGATACGGTTAACGCGGTTAACCTGAATTGGAGGGTGTATTTTGATGATGCCAACCTGATTGCCTTGATTGATACGGCACTTAAAAATAATCAAGAACTCAACATACTGTTGCAGGAAATTGAAATCAGTAAAAATGAAGTGAAGGCACGCAAAGGTGAATACCTTCCTTTTGTTCATCTGCAAACAGAAACCGGCCTTGAAAAAGAGGGCCGGTTCACCCGGCATGGTGCGGTTGATGAGGCGCTTGAAATTGCACCAGGAACTCCTTTCCCTGAGCCCCTTCAACAATACGGCTTCGGACTGTCTGCTTCATGGGAAGTAGATATTTGGAGGAAACTGCGCAATGCAAAAAAGGCTGCTTTAAACCGATACCTGGGCAGTGTAGAAGGTAGAAATTTTATGGTTACCAACCTGGTTGCGGAAATTGCAAAGCTGTACTATGAACTGATGGCACTGGATAATTTACTCGACATTATCCAGCAAAATATTGCCATCCAGACGAATGCATTACGAATCGTTCTACAGCAGAAAGATGCGGCCAAGCAAACGCAACTAGCTGTTAATAGGTTTGAGGCACAGTTACTGAATACCAAAAACCTTCAATATGAAATTCAACAGCGTATTATTGAAACAGAAAATCAGATTCATTTTCTGACAGGATCTTTTCCGAACGAAATTCTCAGAAATTCGAATCAGTTTCTTACGCTGCAGGTTGATTCTATACCGGCTGGTATTCCATCGCAATTGTTGGTAAATCGTCCGGATATTCGACAGGCTGAAATGGAACTTTCGGCTGCACAATTAGATGTACAGGTAGCCCGGGCGAATTTTTATCCTTCACTAAGTATTGAGGCGGGAATAGGTCAGGGAGCATTTAAGCCTTCTTATTTGTTAAAGCCTGAATCCATGTTGTATAATCTGGCCGGGGGATTGACTGCGCCATTGATAAACCGAAATGCCATTCGTGCCACCTACAACACAGCCAATGCCAGGCAGATGCAAGAAATTTATCAATACGAGCGTACCGTATTAACAGCATATCTGGAAGTAATGAATGAGTTGTCACGACTTCAGAATTACAGCAATAGTTTCGATACCAAAGCCAGGGAGGTAGAAATTCTCACGCAATCGATCATGATTTCCAACAATCTTTTTATGTCAGCCCGGGCCGACTATCTGGAAATATTATTAACGCAACGGGAAGCACTTGAATCAAAGATGGAACTCATTGAAATAAAGAAGAAGCAAATTTCTGCCCGGATTGGAATTTACAAAGCACTCGGAGGTGGATGGAGGTAGTTTAGTGGGTCTTGAATTTTGTTAACCCAGTATAAAAAAATAACAGACCACAGGTAACTGCCAGTATTAAGGAGGTGGATGAAATCCATTCAAAGTTTCCACCGGACCATCGTAACCAGATACCCGCCAATGCCCAGGTAACTACTGCGGCAAAGGCGGGTTTCTTATACGTTAATGTAATGTAAACGGCAAGTAAAAAAGCAACCGCCATCATGATCACCGTCCAGGTTTCGGGTGCAAGCATGTACGATGATAATTTCAGGGAAACAAGTGCGGTTGCTATGTTGGCAATGGTGGCTACACAAATCCACGCAAAGTAAGTTGTGAGCGGTAGTGAAACAAAGAAACGATTTGAGCGCGTGTTCAGGTTTGCTTGTTGAAGTTTGAGAAAGGCTAGTGTAAGCGTAACCAAAAAGGCAAGCATAATAATTACAGACACCCACACATAAAGAAAATGCCAGGCTAAAATCCAGGAAATATTGAAAACAGAAGAAAGGATAAAATAAGGTGATAGCTGCCTATAGATTTCCTGTGTGCGCGTGTCGCGTAGGCGAATCCATTGCCACAAAACAAACGCCAACAGCAACAGGTAGATCACGCTCCAGATGGAGAAAGTAATACCTGCCGGGGTAAACAGACTTGGGTACAGGGCAGAAACTTCTCCGGTGTTTAAGCCATTGATGGGGAGAATGTTGGCTAGTGCATTTACTGTAAGCACCGCAATAAGTGCCAACGAGTGAATGAGCGCATTGATAGCGGGATTTTTCATACCTCTTAAACATTGCGTTAAGTAGCTTGGTTTTCCACTTATCAGAAATCGGTTGAAAAAGCCAATGATTTAGTCATAAACTTGTTATATAAACCTCAAAATTTATGAAATCACAAGCTTTATGGGTATTTGGTCTGATCCTGATTGGTCTTGTTGGCTGTCAGAATAAGGAAGCAGAAACCGCACTAACCTATCCGGTTACACAAAAAGTTGACACCGTTGATGTGTACTTCGGAACAGAAGTTCCCGATCCATACCGTTGGCTGGAGAATGACACCGCCAAAGCCACAGCCGATTGGGTTACCGCACAGAATGATGTTACGTTTGGCTACCTGAGCAACATCACCTATCGCGATGCAGTTAAGCAGCGCTTGCTGGAGTTGAACAATTATGAAAAACTCGGCACCCCTTTCCGCAGAGGTGAATATTATTACTTTTATAAGAATGACGGACTTCAGAATCAATATGTATTGTACCGAAAGAAAGGCGAGAACGGTGAGGCCGAACTGTTTTTAGATCCCAATACCTTTTCAAAAGATGGTACTACTACCATGCGTGGGTTGTCGTTTTCAAAAGACGGTTCCTTGTTAGCCTTTCAAATCGCTAAAGGAGGCGCAGATCGTGCAGAAGCTGTAGTGATCAGAACATCCGACAAATCGTTGGTGGAAGACACCATTCGAAATATGAAACAAAGTTCCATTTCCTGGAAAGGCAATGACGGTTATTACATTAACCGGTTTGCTGAAGGGTTGAACAAAAGTCTGGGTGCAAAAAATGAATATCAAGTACTCTATTATCATAAGCTGGGTACTCCGTCTTCTCAGGATAAGGTGATTTTTGGTGAAAAGGAAAAGCGGAGATTTGTAAGCGGATTTGTTTCTGAAGATGAGCGCTATTTGATTATGACAACTGCCGAAGGCACCACCGGCAATGAGTTATATGTTCAGGACTTATCTCAACCTGATGGTAAGATTTTGCCCATCAAAACGGGATTCGAAAGCGATCAATATGTAATCGAAACTGAAGGATCACGATTATTCATTGAGACAAATTACCAGGCGCCAAATTCAAAAGTTGTTTGGGTGGATGCGGCTAACCCATCATACGAAAACTGGAAAGATCTGATTCCGGAAACGGAGAACACCCTGAGCACATCAGCAGGTGGAGGAAAAATTTTTGCAAGTTATTTGGTTGATGTAAAGACTCAGGTTAAGCAGTATGATCTGAATGGCAAGTTTGAGCGCGAAATTGAACTGCCTGGCATTGGAACGGCCAATGGTTTTAGCGGATGGAAAGATGATGCAAACCTGTATTACACCTTTACCTCATTTACCTACCCGCCAACCAGCTTTAAATACAACATCGCTTCCGGTGAGTCAACGGAATACGCTCGGCCAAAAATTGACTTTAATCCGGATGATTTTGAGACCAAACAAATATTCTACACCAGTAAGGACGGTACAAAAATTCCCATGTTCATTGTGCACAAAAAGGGGATTGAACTTAACGGTAAGAACCCAACGTGGTTATATGCCTATGGCGGATTCAACATCAGTTTAACACCATCTTTCAGTGCATCCCGTATGGTGTGGCTGGAGAACGGTGGCATTTTTGCACAACCAAATCTTCGCGGTGGCGGTGAATACGGAGAGAAGTGGCATTTGGCTGGAACAAAGATGAACAAGCAAAATGTTTTTGATGATTTTATTGCAGCAGGTGAGTACTTAATAAGTGAAAAGTATACATCCAATGAGTACCTGGCTATAAATGGAGGATCAAATGGTGGGCTATTGATCGGAGCGGTGATGACACAACGACCTGATTTGGCCAAAGTAGCTTTTCCTGCCGTGGGCGTGATGGACATGTTGCGTTATCATAAGTTTACAATAGGTGCGGCCTGGGCTCCGGATTATGGAACTGCTGAAGATTCAAAAGAGATGTTTGAGTATTTGAAAAAATATTCGCCAGTTCATGCGTTAAAACCCGGAACAAACTATCCAGCTACAATGGTCACTACAGCTGATCGCGATGACCGGGTGGTGCCGGCACATAGCTTCAAGTTTGCTGCAGCCCTTCAGGAAAATCACGCAGGGAACAATCCTGTTTTAATCCGTATTGATGTGAATTCTGCTCATGGTGCCTCAAACCTGAGCAAAGGAATTGAATCCATTGCCGATCAATATTCATTTGCATGGTATAATATGGGTGTAATTCCGCCTATAGCGAAAGGTGATATGTAATAACAATTGAATTTTTATAATTTAAGGGGCTGTCTATCAGATAGCCCCTTTTGGTTTTATGAAAATAGAGATTACCATACGAAAAGGAACAAAAGCTGATCTGCCACGCGTTCTTCAGTTGATTAAGGAACTTGCCCTGTATGAAAAAGCTCCTCACGAAGTAATCAACACGGTTGAGTTGATGGAGCGGGATGGTTTCGGTCCGAATCCAATCTACGGTTTGTTTGTAGCTGAGAATGAAATGGGTGTGGTGGGCATCTCGATTTATTATTGGCGCTACTCAACCTGGAAGGGCAAGCGGCTTTACCTGGAAGATATTGTGGTAACGGAAACCGAACGCGGTAAGGGAATTGGCAAATTACTGTTTGATCGTACCATGCAACATGCGCTGGATGAAGATTGCTCGGGCATGATGTGGCAGGTGCTGGACTGGAATGAACCGGCCATTAACTTCTATAAGAAATACTATAACCCGAAGCTGGATGGCGAGTGGATAAATTGCAGTTTGGAGCGTGATGAAATTATAAAATTGATTTCAGCCAAATAAAATCAGATTTCCTCCAGCAACGTTCTGAACGCCACATGACGTCCACCATATTTTTGCTTGTGCTTTTCGATTAAGGCGGGAGCAAACTTTTCGAGATACTGCACTACGTTTTCGAGGGTTTCAGCGAAGTATTGTACACTGTATGAAATGCTGCCATCGTCATTGTCGTGTAATACCTTGTACATTTTGTAATTCAAAAACAAACCGGTATTGAGTACATCGGGAATGTGTTCGGCCTTCATCCAGGCAACCCACTCCTGTTCAATTTCCTTATCAATACCAATGGTAACGTTGTATAGAAACATATCTCTTATTTTTCTGCTACGTAGTCTTCAAGGTAAGCAAAGTTTTCGGTTAGCTGGCCGCCTTTTGCAATTGTCGCACGCTTCAAAACACCATCGGCATCTTTTACAAAAAGCAAGGGTAAAATCCGGTCGATTAAATCGCGACCAAATTCTTCTGAGGCGCTGCGCGGAAGTTCACAAGGCAGGTTATCTACAGCCATTACTGTTACGTGGTTATCATTACTCAAGGATGGTTTTTCTTGACCGGTTTGCGGGTCGTAGTCGTATAACGGATCAGGAATTGTACTGGCACGGACCGTACTGGGTATTGAGCCGCCTACATCGCACGTGATGTCGGCAATAATTTTAATCTTGAACTCGGGTGAGCACATGTCTTCACGCGTAAAGAGAACAGGTGCTTTGGGATTCCAGAATGCGCCTGCCATCAGGATGTCGGCAACTTTAGTAAATGACAAAAACGTTGAATCATAACGTTCCGGATGCTGATGAAATTCATCGCGGTTAAAGTGACCACCTTCACGCCTGATGTGGTAATCAGCACTGCCCAATTGTACGTATACGGGCTCATCAAATGTTTTGGTCAGAAAATCGTACACGCCAACTTTACGAATACCCGCTGTATCCAGTGTTTCCATAGCACCTTTTCCAACACGACCAGCACCAGTAAGGATAATTTTCACGGGAGGTAATTTCACCTTGCGTAACTCCAGCTTCAAATCGTTTACGTCAAAACACTCAAACGCTCTGCGCAAAGAATAATCTCCATAACGTTTTCCGTAAGTCCACAAGCCATTATAGGCACCAACAATTCCCGCGTACCGGCCAAACGCCACAAGCCTGTTTCCCAGTCTGTCTTTTAAGGTTTCATAATCGATCAGCCTGATTTTTCTTTTGAGTATCTCCTGAAGCAGTTTTTTGTTATAAGGTTGCTTTTTTATCGTATGCGAAAAGAACAGGTAGGTTTTATTCGGAATAAGATCGGCTATGGGAACCTCTTTAATGCCCATCAGTATGTCGCAATCGCCTACGTCTGTTCTAACCTCAATGCCTAATTCGCGGTATTCACCATCGTTAAATGCGCGCACTTCACTCGATTGACAGATTGCCTTAACGTTCGGAAACCGTTGTTCAATTTCTTCTGTTTGCAGGGGTGTGAACGGAACGCGTTTATCGGGGGGAACTTTACCTTCGCGAATGATGCCGAGTTTGATAGATTTCATAGACATGGAACTATCCAAAGGTAATGAGGTTTTTGATGTAAATTGGAGTTGTGGAAAAATACAGTTTGCTGATTTTGGGTTGGATAGGTTACCTCGGTCTACACAGCGTGTTTGCGGCTGATGGGGTGAAGCAGTATTTCAGCCAGAACATGCGGAGCGCATTTAAGTATTATCGGTTGTTGTATGTTTTCTTTTCAACGATAGGGCTATTGGCCATGCTGTTGTTGAATGCTTCTATTTCTTCAGTTTATCTTATTGAGTCCGGTGGCTGGAATCGGTACTTCAGCATGATGCTGGCCACGTTTGCTATTTTTATTTTCAAGGCGGCCTTTAAACAATATAGCCTGAAAGGTTTTGCAGGCTTTGAATCGGATGAGCAGGAACAATTTAAAGTGGATGGAATACTAAAGCACGTGCGCCACCCGATTTATTCGGCCACGATTTTAATGGTGGTAGCATTTTGGTTGTTTATTCCCAATGTAACTACGTTAATTTCGGTCTCTTGTATTTTCATTTACCTGGCCATTGGTATCCCGTTGGAAGAGCGAAAACTGATTAAAAAGTATGGGGAGGCGTATATCTTGTATAGAGAAAAGGTTCCGGCAATTTTCCCCAAAATTTACTCAAGAAGAAGTTGATTGAATTCCTCCATCTCCAATTTTAAATCCTCACGAATAATTTTTCTCAGTAAACCTTTAGGTAAATCATTGTTTCCATGAACTGGAATTGTGGTTACCCTTCCATCCGGATTTTTCAAGCGATGATGAGAGCCACTTATCCTGACTACCTCAAATCCTTTTCGTTGTAAAAGTTTGATTAAATCTTTACCTGAAATAGAGGGTTGCTTAGCCAACGGAAATCAAAATTGAAGTTCGATTTCTCTGAATCCGATAAAACGATTAGACTGATCAGGTTGCTCTTCTTCAAGACACATTTGAATAACCTCCCGAATGTTGTTCATAGCCTCTTCTACTGTTTTGCCATAGGAATGACAACCTTTAAATGAAGGGCAACTTACAATGTAAATTCCATCTTCGTCTTGCTCTAGTAAAACGGGGAAGTGATAAGATGGTTTTTTTGCCGGATTCATATGGTTCTGTAAAGATAAGACAAATTATTTTTGCTTTCCTTTTTTCTTCTTTCCCTTCTTTAAATCCTCATAATCATCTCGCTCAGCCAGTTTTTTGTCGTCCACATTCTTATCCAGAAAGGCATTGATTTTTTCAATATCCATGTTGGATTTCAACTCACCAAACTGGTTGATGGAAACCTCAAATCCTTCCAGATCTTTGTGCACACGCGGCTTTTTGGAAGCTGTTTTTTTTTCAGATTTTGATTTTTTTGTCATGCTAACCGACTTTAATTTTCAGATTATTCAACGCAAAAGTCAACCGGCTCACCACCTCTTCCTTGCCGATGATCTCCATCATCATCATCAGGTCAGGGCCACCGCCCATTCCACTTAATGCTACACGCAACGCCTGAAGAATTTTGCCTGTACCAATCTGGAGAGAGGCTGTAACCTGTTCCAGGGTTTCTTTTGCTATCGCTGCATCGAATGTACTCAATTTTTCAACGGCATCGCGGTAAGCGGTTAATACCTTCACAGCATCATCGTTCCACTTTTTTGACACCACTCCTTCATCAAACGATGCTGGTGCAGTGAAGAAAAATTTACCCTGCTCCCAAAGATCTTTAGGGAAGGTAATGCGCTCTTTCATTACGGCACATATTTTTTCTGCTTTATCCTGGGAGCAGGCAATATTTTCTTTCTTTAGTTGATCCTGTAAATAGGTGGCAAGCTCAGCATTGGGCTTAGCCCGTAAGTATTGCTGGTTATACCATTGGGCTTTTTGGATATCGAATTTTGCTCCAGCTTTTCCAATTCGTTCAATGCTAAAAGCCTGAATTAATTCATTCATCGAAAAGATTTCCTGTTCCGTGCCAGGGTTCCATCCCAGAAAAGCGAGGAAGTTAATCAAGGCCTCAGGTAAATAGCCTGCTTCGCGATAGCCGGTAGATTGCTCGCTCGTATTCGGGTCAGTCCAAGTTAACGGAAAGATGGGAAATCCCATGCGATCCGCATCGCGTTTGCTGAGTTTGCCGTTACCATCGGGTTTTAGTAATAATGGCAGATGTGCAAACTGTGGCATATCTTTTTCCCATCCGAAAGCTTTGTACAACAAAACATGGAGCGGGGCAGAAGGAAGCCATTCTTCGCCTCGGATTACGTGCGAAATTTTCATCAGGTAATCATCTACTACGTTGGCCAGGTGGTAGGTGGGCATTCCGTCTGATTTCATCAAAACTTTGTCATCGAGCTGGGCGGTTTGCACCGAAACTTCACCACGAATCAAATCATGCAACACTACCGTTTCGTTTTCTGGAATTTTAAACCGGATAACCAACGGATGACCTGTTTCAATAAGCTTCCTGGTTTCCTCCGCAGATAACGTTAACGAATTGCGCATGGTCATGCGGGTGGCACTGCTGTACTGCTGCTGATCGGAGCCAGCGGCTTTTTGACGTTCGCGCATGGCTTCCAGGTCTGCTTCGGTATCAAAAGCATAATAGGCATGTCCGCTTTGCAATAGTTGCTGCGCGTATTGGCTGTAGATTTCTTTCCGTTCCGATTGACGGTATGGCCCGTATGGCCCGCCTTCGCGAACACCTTCATCAATCAGTATGCCGGCCCATGCCAGCGAATCCATAATATACTCCTCGGCACCGGGTACATACCGGTTTTGGTCGGTATCTTCAATACGAAGAATCATGGTGCCCCCCTGCTGGCGGGCTAATAAAAAATTATAAAGGGCTGTACGAACCCCTCCGATATGTAACGCCCCTGTCGGACTCGGGGCAAACCGCACGCGAACATCTTTCATAGGGCAAAGTTAATCGTTCAATTATAATTCTTCTGTAAAAGGGTTTTACCTTTGCACCTTTTACACACAACTGCCATGGCTGAGGAAAAGAGCTTGAACTTTCTGGAGGAAATTGTCGAAAACGACTTGCGGGAAGGCAAGCACCAAACCATACTCACCCGCTTTCCGCCCGAGCCGAATGGCTACCTGCACATTGGCCACGCCAAAAGCATTTGCTTGAATTTTGGTCTTGCCCTGAAGTACGGGGGCAAAACCAACCTGCGGTTTGACGACACCAACCCGGTAACAGAAGAAACCGAGTATGTAGAGAGCATCAAAAATGATATTCAGTGGCTGGGTTTTCAGTGGGCTAATGAATTTTATGCTTCTGACTATTTTGAACAGTTGTATGAATTTGCGGTGAAGTTGATCACGAAGGGTTTGGCGTATGTCGATGACAGTACAAGCGAGGAAATTGCGCAACAAAAGGGAACTCCAACACAGCCCGGCACGAACAGTCCGTATCGCAACCGGAGTATTGAGGAAAACCTGCAGCTGTTTGCCGATATGCGGGCGGGTAAGTATAAAGACGGTTCGAAGGTACTGCGTGCCAAGGTTGATATGGCGCATACGAACATGCACATGCGCGATCCGATCATTTATAGAATTAAGCATGCGCATCATCATCGCACGGGCGATGTCTGGTGCATTTACCCGATGTATGATTTTGCCCATGGCCAAAGCGACTCGATAGAAAAAATAACGCACAGCATCTGTACACTTGAGTTTGTTCCACACCGTGCCCTGTACGATTGGTTCATCGAAAACCTAGAGATTTATCCATCGCGGCAATATGAATTTGCACGATTGAACCTGACGTACACGGTAATGAGTAAGCGCAAGCTGCTGCAGTTGGTAAATGAAAAACACGTTAGCGGATGGGACGACCCGCGCATGCCAACGTTGAGTGGCGTGCGGAGAAGGGGATATACCCCCGAGAGCATTCGCGATTTTTGCGACCGCATTGGTGTGGCCAAACGCGACAACCTCATTGATGTAGGCTTGTTGGAATTCTGTGTACGCGAACACCTGAACAAAGTAGCCTTGCGCAGAATGGTGGTATTTGATCCCGTAAAGGTTGTCATCACCAACTATCCAGAAGGAAAAACTGAAATGGTTTCAAGCGAGAATAATCCGGAAGACGAATCAGCCGGAATGCGCGAAATCCCTTTCAGTCGCGAATTGTTCATTGAGCAGGAAGATTTCATGGAGAATCCCCCGAAAAAATATTTCCGTTTGGCACCCGGGCAAATGGTTCGATTAAAAAGTGCTTATATCATTAAGTGCGAGTCGGTGGTAAAAGATGCAAACGGAAATGTAACCGAACTGCACTGTATATATATTCCAGAAAGCCGCAGTGGTTCTGATACTTCAGGAATAAATGTAAAGGGCACGTTACATTGGGTGAGCGCTGCACACGCAGCAAAAATTGAAGTGCGCTTGTATGACCGACTCTTTAAAGTTGAAGATGTAGCTGATGCTGAAGGCGACTTCAAAGATCACCTCAATCCCGACTCCTTGAAAGTTCAAACGGTATTTGCTGAACCCGATCTGTTAAAAGCAACGGCCAATACACGCTACCAGTTTATGCGCAAAGGATACTTTGTGCTTGATTCGGATTCGACCGAAAGCAATTTGGTATTCAACCGAACCGTTACACTTAAGGATATGTGGGCAAAAATCAAGACTTAAGTAGTAAGACACGACTTCCTCCGTCTTATGTCTTAAATCTTACATCTTATGTCTCATGTCTACTTCACAGCGATACATGAAATCTCCACCCGTACATCCTTAGGCAGGCGACTAACTTCTACCGTTTCGCGGGCAGGGGGGTTGGTGTTAAAGTATTCCCCATAAATGGCATTTACTTCGGCAAAGGAATTCATGTCTTTTAAAAAGATGGAGCATTTGACCACGTTGGTAAAATCCATACCGGCAGCGCTTAAAACAGCCTTCAGGTTTTTCATCACCTGGCGTGTTTCATCGGCAAGACTTCCTGAAACCAGGTTTCCGGTTTTGCGATCAATAGCAATCTGACCGCTCACAAACAGCATGTTACCAGCCTGAATGGCCTGGCTGTATGGACCTATCGGTTCGGGTGCCTGGTCGGAATAAATAACGGTTTTTGACATAAGGGATGATTTTTAAAACATTAATTTAGCAACGGCTCAAAGTACGTGAATCATGAACATTTTAGTGATCGGTGACCCGATAAATCTTGAAGAATCTAAACTTAAATTTGGCGATCAGCACGCGTATACCTTTGAACAGGATCATCGGGAAGCTGAGCGATTTGTTTCCGGCAGCGACCTGGTGTTTGATTTTATTTTGGATGAAGAGCCTTTTCAAGCTGAAATCTATGCAGAAAAGGAGGCAAACGTATTTGTAAATACCGCCAAACTTTCACTGGCAGAGCTTTTCAGTCTATCCGATCACAAGATCAAGGCAAACCTGTTTGGTTTTAATGGTTTACCCACTTTTGTAAACCGTTCGGTGTTGGAGGTAAGCGTACTGCATCCTGCTGATGTGGTGAATCTAAAAAGCTTATGCGATAAGTTGGGTACCGACTTTTTGTTGGTAGAAGACCGAGTGGGATTAGTCACACCGCGCATCATTTGCATGATTATTAACGAAGCATATTACACCGTTCAGGAAGGGACTGCTTCACGCGAAGATATTGACCAGGCCATGAAATGGGGCACCAACTATCCGCATGGACCGTTTGAGTGGTGCGGTTTAATCGGCATCAAACATGTGTACGAGTTGCTGGAAGCGGTGTATGAAGATACACACGATGAACGCTACAAAGTGTGCCCGTTATTGAAGCGGGAGTATTTGATGGGGTGATTAACTTATCCCAGTGATTAGCTGAGTCAGATCAGTTAATCTACGTCACAGTTGTACTTAAACTCGCCTGTTACGGCAAGTGCACTCGATTGGCGGGTTAACAAGAAGCCTTTTTCTGAAAATGTATACGTGTAAGTAGTGATGTCTCCGGATTGAACATGTTTAATGCTTACAGGGTTGTTTTCACTCAGGTTCCAGATGCTAAACAAGTATTCTTCCCCACTGAACTTGGTTTCGAAGTATGGATTTTTCTTGTCGTCATATTCAATTTCGTAGCTTTCTTCCAGTTCATCCAGTTCATTGTACATGCTCACCAGCGTAATGTTATTGCCGGTGTAAGTGTAAACGGTTGAGTCGCCCTTGGCAAAATTATTACTGTTGTTTCGCTCCGCGAAACTGATAACCTTATCATTTGAATCCAAAAAGTAATAGCGATAGGATTGCAGGTTCTCAATGGAACTACTCGACCGATAGAACTGCTCTTTTATGGTGTCAGTTGCATGGGTTATCTGAACAAAGTCATCTGCAATATTTCCATTCACGTAAAAATTTATGCGCGTTAATTTATCATCGTTACTGTATGTACGAATGCTGGTGAATGAAAAATCGTCATCATCAGTAAACGTATAATTTACCCCTGCCAATCGGTTTCTTATATCGTAGCTTGCCGTCATAATTCCCTCTTCTTCTTCGAAGGGAAACTGGGTCGGTAAGCATTTGGTTGATCCTGTAATAATTTCGTTTTCCTGGCAATTGGAAAACAGCAATGTTACTCCAACAAGAATCACGAATGATAATAGTGATTTCAGTAGCTTACGCTCTCCTTTGACTAACTTTAAAAGAACAAGCCCTGTAAGAAAACCAACAATAAAAACCAGGAGTGTATTCATAGAATTTATTCAACAGTTACAGATTTAGCGAGATTTCTAGGTTGATCAACGTTGCAACCACGCATAACAGCAATGTGGTATGAGAGTAGCTGCAATGGAATTACAGAAACAATCGGTATCAAGGCATCCTGAACGGCAGGAATTTCAATTACGAACTCTGCCATTTGTGGAATTAACTTGTCACCTTCAGTTACCACCGCAATAACCCTTCCTTTTCGGGCCTTTACTTCCTGAATATTTGAAACAATTTTCTCGTAAGAACCATCGTGGGTGGCAATAAAAACCACGGGCATTTCCTCATCAATCAGTGCTATGGGGCCATGCTTCATTTCAGCAGCCGGGTAACCTTCTGCATGGATGTATGAAATTTCTTTCAGTTTCAAGGCGCCCTCCAAAGCCACTGGAAAGTTATAACCACGGCCTAAGTAAAGGAAATTAGAGACATCTTTAAACGTGAAAGCGATTTCACGAATCTTATCATTAAGCCTCAACACCCTTTCAACTTTTTCAGGAATAGTTTCCAATTCCACCAACATTTGGTGAAAAGCCTGATCAGTGATGGTCCCGCGCTTTTGCGCGATGATGAGGCAAATCATACTCAGTACTGTAAGTTGTGCAGTGAATGCCTTTGTACTGGCTACACCAATTTCCGGACCGGCATGTGTATAGGAACCTGCATGTGACGTACGTGCAATGGATGAACCCACTACATTACACACACCAATAATGATGGCACCCTTGGATTTGGCCAGCTCAATGGCAGCGAGCGTATCGGCAGTTTCACCAGATTGTGAGATAGCTATAACTACATCACCCTCGCGAATAATTGGATTGCGGTAGCGAAACTCTGAGGCATATTCGACTTCAACCGGTATCCGGCAAAATTCTTCAATCATGTATTCAGCTACCAGTCCGGCATGCCAGGAGGTGCCACAGGCTACAATGATGATGCGCTCCGCATTCATCATCTTATTCACATACTCACGGATACCACCCAATACCAGTCTTCCTGCTTGTGAGTCAAGTCTTCCCCGCAAGCAATCTTTAATGGATTTCGGTTGTTCAAAAATCTCTTTCAACATGAAATGATCGAACCCGCCCTTTTCGATTGCCTCCAGCTCCAGCTCCAATTTTTGAATGTATGGAGTCATTGGGGCATCTTCTATGGTTTTGATGCGTAGTTGCCCCTCATCAATTACGGCAATCTCCAGATCGTTGAGGTAAACCACATCTTTGGTATATTCGATAATGGGTGTGGCATCGGAAGCCATAAAGAATTCATCCTTCCCAACCCCAATTACCAATGGGCTACCCTTACGTGCTGCAATGAGTTGATCGGGATTATCGTTCGACATGATGACAATGGCATAGGCACCTACCACCTTGGTAAGCGCCAGGCGCACTGCTTCTTCAAGCGTGCAGTTGTTATTTTCCCAAATGTCTTCAATGAAGTGAATTAATACCTCGGTATCTGTTTCACTTAGAAAAACATGTCCTTTATTGACCAACTCTTGTTTCAGCGAGCTGTAATTTTCAATGATACCGTTGTGGATAATCGCAAGCTTGCGTGAAGAAGAATAATGCGGATGAGCATTTACATCATTGGGTTCACCGTGCGTAGCCCAACGGGTATGTCCGATGCCGATGGTACTTTTTAACGTAGCATCATGAAGGTGATCTTCCAGGTCAGATACTTTCCCTTTTTTCTTATAAACGTTAAGCCCGTTATTCAACAGGGCAATACCTGCACTGTCGTACCCGCGGTACTCCAATCGTTTAAGACCCTTTATGATTACTTCCTGGGCATCGCGATGGCCAACGTAGGCAACTATTCCGCACATAAATGCTTAGTTGTTAAAGGTTTTGATTATTCGGCTGCGTATAATAAACACGCAGTTTTATATTTTCTTTCGTAAAGACGGTGCGATCAAGTGTTTTGCCGGTGGGCACTGTCGAAGGAACTCCTGTAATGCTTGTGCCTGGGTACAAGCCTAAATAAAGTGGCCTATACTGACTGTTTTTGTTTTGAAAGAGCGTTTGAATAAACAAGGTAATTGAACCCGTGTAGGTCTTGGTTGAACTATTATAAAGCAAGCTACCAGCAATTCGATTCTGACTTTGTTGAGATAAGTCACTGCTAACGTAATAGTTGATCAAGTTGGTGAACATGAAAAACTTGTTCAGCGAATCTTTAGTAGTCTGATCGAGTTCACGATAATCCAAAAAATTATTATCCTCCTGCATCAGCCGTAATTCTAATACAGGCAAAGGCTTATAGTCACCAGTTGTATTCACTGATTCAATGACAATTTCTGCAGCATTTATGATAATGTTTTTTTCAGATACCTCGTCAGCAAATTCTTCGTAAAAACTGCTTAAGTCAATTTTAGTAACCATAGGATAACCGCCCTGTACTACACGTAGACTGGTGGTTGCTTCTCCTGCTGCATAAGGAGGATCAACAACAGGTAATTCGGCTACACGATCAGGAATAATGTTATGAAAAGAAACACCTGAAAATCCAAAATCACGTGCCAGGGTATCCACAACCTGACCAGCAAGTTCGGAGTGATAGTACAATCTTATTTGAGAATAGGCATTTGCTGGTTCAAGTCCATACACAGCATCGCATCCCTCAGGAATAAGTGCCAGGCCCTTAAATAATGAACGAAACTTAGTCGCGTTTGAAAAATTCTGATCATCATCGTTGAGTGCTACATTGAAAAGTTCAAGTCCAAAACTGTCATCAAGCCTTGCTCTTGCCACCAGTGTATCTTGCCGGTTTATTCTTTCAACCGTAATGTTTGTAGCCACACGTCTTTCTTCCTGTTCAAACTGATAAATTTGTTGGAATTGGGTTTCACCAATTTCTTCTGCTTCATCAGCATAATTAACGGTTGAATTGGAATAGTATCGGTTAGCAATGTTTACTAATACTTCTTTGTCGGTTCCAGGTATCGTGAAGTACTCTTGCCGTAAATTTAACGGATTTGCTTCTGTAATTTTCCGAATGCTGAGTTTGCCTGTTCCGGCAGAACTGGTATTCAAACCATATGAATAGCCATCTAATCGAAGTTGCAGCGTAATGGAGTCATACACATAGGTGTGATCCTCTTTTTGAGCAAGCTTGGTTGTAAGCGCAGGTAAGAACTCTGTGAAAACTTCTGTCTTAATGGCGCCAATAATCGGGTCATTGTGTTCACCGGCCAGTAGTCTTCTTGCACCTGTTCCTTGATCGGTTAACTCAGGATCGGTAGCAACAATTGCCCCATCCCCAACAAGAAACTCCTGAAACTTTACATTAAACCGGTTATTAGCTTTAAACCCCAACAGGCTTGTCTCATCTTCACAAGCCACCAAAAACAAAGCAGCTAAAAGTAGCTGCCCTGTTCGCTTAACCCACAAGTTCATTATATAAATTGAAGTATGATTCGGTGTAGTTTTCGTCTTTGTCGATGGTTTCGACTTTCTTTTCTTTTATTTTTTTGAAGAGCCCTTCAAGCTTTTTGTTCTCGCCTGCCACAATAACGGCATCGGAGAATTCAACACCCATGCGGATGAATCCTTCATAGTCGGCCGACTTCAGGTTGCCCAACATCTTGTCTTCAATGTCCATCATCTTCACTTTGCTCATAATGTCTTCCTTGAACTTATGCGTAAAGCTATTATTGTAAATGGTGAAAACAGTTTTTGCGTTCTTGAACAACGGATCGTTCTTGTAGGTGGTTTTCAAGTACAACGGAATGAAGCTGGTAATCCAGTCGTTGCAGTGGACCACATCCGGAGCCCATCCTAATTTACGAACGGTTTCAATAGCACCTTTGCAAAAGAAGATTGCACGCTCATCGTTATCGGCATAAAAGCGATTTTCTTTATCGTGAAATACAGACT
The DNA here is from genome assembly GCA_964419145.1 of uncultured Roseivirgaceae bacterium. GTDB lineage: Bacteria > Bacteroidota > Bacteroidia > Cytophagales > Cyclobacteriaceae > UBA2336. Next base: position 875,881 of record CAYQOM010000001.1, read on the forward strand.
TTCTGTGGAAGTAATCTTCATTATCAATAAAGTAAACCTGAAGTTTGGCATTCGGGATAGAAGCCACCTTGATTGTCAAGGGCTTTTCCTCATCACCTACGGCAATGTTAATCCCCGATAATCTGACTACTTCATGTAACCGGTTCTTTCTCTCATTAATAATCCCAAAGCGCGGCACCAGTATGCGGATCTCCATTCCCTTTTCCTGCATGGCCTGGGGTAACTTGCGTACAAAATCGGCTACCTCAGAAGTTTGCAGAAAGGGATTGATCTCGCTGGCTACATAAAGAATACGGAGTTTCGACATAATATGATTGATTAGTTGACTGAACGGAAAATGAGCCACAAAAGTACGAAAATCGCCCCCCTTATTCAACTCTTTTTCTGATTAAAGCCTATATTTGGCGCCTTTATCCGAAGCTGTAACATGCAGATTTTCAGGGAAATTAAGCCCCTAAGGGCATTTTTGGTTGAAAAATGGAGGGCTGGACAAAAGCCCGGATTTGTTCCCACCATGGGGGCCCTTCACCGCGGACATTTGGAATTAGTTGCCGCTTCACGTGCCAACCACCCGTTTACCGTTTGCTCTGTTTTTGTTAACCCCACCCAGTTCAATAATGCTGAGGATTTCGCCAAATACCCCCGAAATATTGAACGGGATATTGATTTATTAAAGCAGGAAGGGTGCGATGTGTTGTTTTGTCCGGATGAAGCCGAGATGCGCCCGGATAGCCAATTCCTGAATTTTGATTTTGGGCACCTGGATAAAGTGATGGAAGGAAAATTTCGTCCGGGTCATTTCAGTGGGGTCGCGCAAGTGGTATCAAAGCTGTTTCATATTGTGGAGCCAGATACGGCCTATTTCGGACAGAAGGATTGGCAACAGTTTGTGATCATCTGCACGTTGGTTAATGAGTTAAAGTTTAACGTAAAGCTTAAGGCAGTTGAAACCGTTCGTGAACCTGATGGCCTTGCAATGTCTTCAAGAAACGAACGACTTTCAGAAGTGCAACGAAAGGAGGCCACTTTACTATCAAAATGTTTGAATGAGGCCCGCGAACAACTTCTGCACGGAAAGTCTGTTGAAGATGTAAAGAAAAGTGTCACGAACACGTTTAATCAAAATGAAGCTTTGCAGCTTGAATATTTTGAAATGGTAAACGCAGAGAACCTAACCCCAATCAAATCTGTTGGGGATGCTGACCGTGCTATACTGTGTATGGCTGCCTATGTGGGTGGGGTTCGTTTAATTGATAATATGTTTGTTTGATTTATGAGAATTGAGGTTTTAAAGTCGAAAATACATCGGGCAAAAATTACTCAGGCCGAGCTGCATTATGTAGGTAGCATAACCATTGATGAAACGCTTATGGATGCTGCCGGATTTATAGAAGGTGAAAAGGTGACCGTTGTGAACGTGAATAACGGTGAGCGTTTGGAGACCTATGTAATCAAAGGAGAACGTGACTCCGGTATGATTTGCCTCAATGGGCCGGCTGCCCGCAAAGTGCAGGTGGGGGATATCGTAATCATTTTTTCATACGCCTCCATGAAACTTGAAAAGGCCAAAACTTTTAAGCCCACTATTGTTTTTCCAACACCCGATAACCGACTAAATTGACAGCTTAATTCTATCGCATTGGGTTCACGCATTCGGGTATTTGTCCAATACATTCTTGTCCTCGCAGCTACCGTTTTTCTCGTGTGGTTTTCACTGCGTGCGATTCAGGTTGAGGAAGGTCAGAATAAATGGGACTACCTCTTAAACACGTGGCATCGGGCCGATAAGTTTTGGCTCATGGTCATGCTGGTTTTTGTGATGATCAGTCACGTGCTTCGGGCCGAACGCTGGCGGATGTTATTAAAGTCGGCAGGCCATAGTACTTCCTTGTATAAGGGTTTTCTTTCGTTGATGGTGGGTTATCTCGTAAACCTGGTTATTCCACGGGGTGGGGAAGTGTCACGGTGTTTTAATTTATATAAGCTCCACAAAATTCCTGTAGAGGTTTCGTTCGGCACGGTGGTGGTAGAACGAATAGCCGATTTGTTTTTTTTGGTGATTGTGTTGACCCTGGCATTTGTGGTTGAGGCTGATAAGCTTTTTGGATTCATAGAAACCTTACCCATTCAACCAGTGCTTGGCCAGGGCAAATTGGGTTTAATCGTAACCGTGGCTGCCGCGCTGATCGTGATCAGCCTGATTGGCTTTTACATCTTAAAAAGAAATCATAAGCTTCGTGATCGGGTTCGCAACGTATGGAAGGGATTTAAAACCGGCCTAACCTCAGTACTCAAACTTGAAAATAAGGGTCTTTTCATTTTGCATTCTGTTATCATTTGGGTTTTGTACTTTCTGATGAGCTATGCCGTAATCCGCGCGTTTGATGAAACCGCTCACCTTGGCTTTGGTGCCGTACTTTCACTTTTTGCCATTGGTACCATTGCCATGGCGGCACCGCTTCCCGGTGGGGCTGGGTCGTATCACGTTCTTTTACCAGCCGGCCTTTCCCTCTTGTACCAGGTTCCGCAAGCCGATGCGGTGGCATTTACGTTCGTTTTTCACGGCTGGCAAACCCTGATTATGATTGTGGGCGGGGTGATTTCGTTAATTCTAACATCCGTTCAACTTCGAAAACAAAAGAGTGGACTCTCAGTATCGGATGAGCAACCTTCTGCTTAGCTTTGTATAAACCGGCTGTGACGAATTGTCAGGGAATTCAACTGGCCTGGAAGTTGTTAAATGTAGAAATCTAAAAACGTAGAAAAATATGGGTGTTTTCATTATTGGTGGAATTTTCATGGTGATCGGGATGATCGTTAGCGGCAGACTGAAAAGTAAATTCCGCAAGTATTCCGAGATCAGGTTAAACCGCGATTTATCAGGCGCTGAAATTGCCAAGCTGATGCTGGCAGATAACGGTATTCACGATGTGCAGGTGTTGAGTGTGGAGGGTGAACTTTCTGATCACTACAATCCGGCAAACAAAACCGTAAACCTGAGTCCTGAAGTTTATCATGGCAGAAGCGCTGCTGCAGCGGCCGTGGCTGCCCACGAATGTGGTCACGCGGTGCAGCATGCCACAGCTTACTCCATGCTTCAGTTCCGTTCGGCTATGGTGCCCATTCAAAATGTGAGTGGTAAAATCATGAACATGATTTTTTGGGCTATGATTTTGGGAGGCTCCTTTATGCAAAACATTTTGCCCTGGAACTCGGCCCTCTTGATTATCATTGCCTGTTACGGGGTATTTACCCTGTTTGCCTTTGTAACGTTACCGGTTGAATTTGATGCCAGCCGCAGGGCATTGGCCTGGATTGAAAACCGGGGAATTGTAAACCGGCAGGAGCATGACATGGCAAAAGATGCCCTCAAGTGGGCTGCTATGACTTATGTGGTAGCGGCTATTGGTGCGCTTACTACCCTGTTATATTATGTGATGATGTTTCTGGGTGGTCGTGATGATTAATCCGATATAATTTCAAGTATTCAATTAATTTTGGGCCCGGAATTAACCCCGGGCCCTTTCTTTTTGTTTAATTGGGAAAAAGCACAAACCATGAATTTTCAACTAACCGAAGAGCACATTGCCGTACAACAAGCCGCCAGAGATTTTGCGCAGAATGAGTTATTGCCAGGCGTTATTGATCGGGACACTGAACAGAAATTTCCGGCCGATCAGGTGAAGAAAATGGGTGAACTCGGTTTCATGGGCATGATGGTGGATCCGAAATACAATGGCGGAGGAATGGACACCATCTCGTATGTACTGGCGATGGAGGAAATTTCTAAGATTGATGCCTCAGCTTCGGTGTGCATGTCGGTAAACAATTCACTGGTATGTTGGGGGCTGGAGAAATTCGGAACCGAGGAACAAAAAGAGAAATATCTAAAACGATTGGCGACTGGTGAAATCATCGGTGCCTTTTGTTTATCTGAGCCTGAAGCAGGATCGGATGCCACCAGTCAGCGTACCACTGCAGAAGATAAAGGCGATCATTATTTGTTAAATGGAACAAAAAACTGGATCACCAATGGCAAAAGCGCCAGTGTGTATATAGTCATCGCCCAAACCGATGCAGCAAAGCGCCATAAGGGTATTAATGCATTGATTGTTGAAAAGGGAATGCCCGGCTTTGTGGTGGGCAAGAAGGAAGACAAGATGGGTATTCGTGGCTCGGATACGCACTCGCTAATGTTCACGGATGTAAAAGTGCCTAAAGCAAATCGCATTGGTGAAGATGGTTTTGGATTTACCTTCGCCATGACCACCTTGAATGGTGGGCGCATTGGTATTGCATCGCAGGCATTGGGTATCGCGTCAGGTGCATACGAGCTGGCGTTAACATATTCCAAAGAGCGTAAGGCGTTTGGAAAACATTTGGCCGAACACCAGGCCATTCAATTCAAGTTGGCTGAAATGGCTACAAAAATTGATGCCGCTCGTTTACTGGTTTGGAATGCAGCATACCTGAAAGACCAAGGAAAGGACTTTGTGAAAGCCGCAGCGCAAGCCAAACTGTTTGCTTCACAAATTGCGCAGGAAGTAACCACGGAAGCGGTTCAGATTCATGGTGGTTACGGATATGTTAAAGAGTTTCATGTTGAACGCCTTATGCGCGATGCGAAGATCACGCAGATTTATGAGGGCACAACAGAAATTCAGAAGCTGGTTATTTCTCGGGAGTTATTGAGATAATCATTATCTGAAGTCAACCTGAATTTTTCTTCTTTCAGAAATCCACTCCCCGCTGTCAAGAATTCCGATTATTTCAATTACGTAATCTCCGGATTCATCAGGCGTGTAAAAGGTTATTTTGGTATTCCCCTCAATGTGCAAAGATGGGTTCCAGTATAAGGTACTTCTGAAATCAGGTATATGTCCTTGCGTTGGAAACTTCCGATTATAAACAAGCGGGGTAAAAATGACGGGCTCATGAAATCCTTGATAGAGTTTTCTTTGATTTGATTTAGGCACAGACCCTGTTTTAGTATAGAGCGCAATAATTCCATTATCGGCCAACGAGCTTGTTGCAGACATGTTGATTGTCGCAATTTTCCAGGCAATATCAATGCTGGCGATATTAACCAGCTCCATATTCAGAATTTCTTCACTTTTGTCAATAATGTATCCGTCTAGTACCAGTAAGGGGTTTCCTAGATAAAAGAAAATCCGTTGACTGTTTTCAGAATTTCGGATTCGCATTTGTCCTTTGTGTTTTCCTTTAAGCAATTTTACCTGAGGAACTACTTCCTTTAGAAAATCTGCGACATATTCCATCCCCTCATAATCAGCTGGGTAATACGTCATATCAGAAGGGAGTTTCAAGGGCGTATATGTAAACGCTTCAGTTTGACTGTATGATTTTTTAATCTCTTGTATTAGAAGCGCTTTCTCATGCAGAAAATCAGTATCTGACTGTTGAGCATTGGAATCTATTTGTGCTTTACTGAAATCCGTAAACGATTCAAGGGATGATGTAAGTAAAGGGAAAATTAGTTGCTCCTTTGGATAATTAATTCCAGAAGTATTACTTCTCTGCGGAGGAAACTCGACATCAAAGGGACGGGGTAGTTGATTTAGTTGAGCGGAATCATGGAATTCGTAAACGCTTATCGAAAAGTACCCTTTAATCGGAGTTTTTTCGTGTGAAAGATCTATTGAGGCCTCAACCCTTTCTCTCGTTTTAAATTTCTCTTTGTTAGCTGCGATATCCAGTTTATACGTCTTGCTTTTTGTTCCTATTAATGTATTCGATTCTTTTGACTGTTCTTTTGAGTGTAGAAGTTCTGAGAGGCGAACTCTATCAAGTGGGTTAAAAACCAAAATTCTTTTTGAGAAATCATCCCCATTAAAGAAATTCTGCATCCAAAGTGTAAAGGGCTTAAATGTGTAAACACCCGTAGGCAGATAATCAGGTAATGTTATCTGACCGGACGTCATCCCATTCGAAAACTTTAATTTCAATCGGGCTAACAGATCGCCTTTTGGGTCATATAATTCAAGATAGCCAATACTGCTTAGGTCCATTCTGGAGAATGGCTGGTTGAATAAAAAAAGACTAAACCAGATTGTTTCTCCGCTTTGGTAATAGGTTTTATCGGTATGTAGAAATGCGGCCTCAGGTCCTGTAGGATTTTTTTGACTGAAGCAAAAGGAGGGCACACAACAGAATACAATAAAAATTGTTGACAAAATGTTTTTCATGGAAATCCGGGGGGTTTAACATTTGTGGCTCCTTGAATCAGATCAATGCAATTGCCGAATTCCGGCAATAAGTTTGGAGAAGGAGAAACAAAACCAGAAGCATCAAATCTTTTAATAAGAACTGATTTTTCAACAACTGAAGATGCACCAAAATATCCCATCACCAACTCATTAGGATTTTCGGTGTTAAAAATATTACCCCTGATTTGTGAGGGTATAGGGTCAAAGATTGAGCCGGTGTTGGTTTGTTGTTTTCTTAACTCATCCAGAAAATTGTAGGCTTCGGGTGACAAAGACATCTGCTTCACCATGGCCATATAGTAAGTTGGCCTGTCGTACGGAATTATAACTAATGGTTCAGTAAAGGTGTTTCCGTTGAAGTAGGCGTCATTATTAATTCTTATGCTTGGCTCAAGACGCGACACGGGCACCCAACATTGAAAAAATGTTTCTCCAATAAAACTAAAAAACTCATAAATACCACTAATCTTCCACCGGTAGTAATTTCGTTCATCCTCAGGATCATCTACTTTTACTGAGAGTTTAAATCCATACCGGGTATCCACAAAATATCCTCCTTGTGAATTTTCTACAAGTTGTTCATAAGAATGATATTCATAGATTAGGCTGTCAATTAAAGGCACACCTGGCATTTTCTCGGAGTTGGATTGGTAGGCAGTTCCATCTGCTGTTAGAATATATAATGTGTAGGTTCTGCCTGGCGTCCCAACAAGAGTATTGGAAGGAGAATAAATGCCTGGTGATGTTTCCGAAAAGACGACTTCATTTCCTAAATCATCAAGAACTTTTACCTCAGCACTGATTTCAGGTACAAAGTAAATAGGTTGAATCCGTGAATTGTCAAAAGAAAGACTTCTGCTTAAATGTACATAACTCTCATTAGTGACATCAGTAATTAGCCCATCTACAACAAGCGCATTTGATTGATTGCCAGTTCTTAAATCAAATGGATCTATACAGGAAAATCCAAAGATCAGGAAGATTATGAAGTGTATTAATCTTCGCATAATGATTAGAATTTGAAGTTATAACTAATGGATGGAAATATTGACCCAAGAACTGCAAGTCGGTAAGCTTGAGGTATTGATCCTTTGTAGGTTGGTTTGAAAAATACTGAGTATGGATTCTTTCGGCCGTATAAGTTGTAAATGGCAAAATTCCAACTTCCTTTAAATCGCTGAGTTTGTTTTAATGGTTTATCTATTGTAAGTGAAATATCAAGTCGGTGATAATCCGGAATTCTGGCTTGATTTCGCTCTGTGAATTGTACGACAGTATAACCATCGATAATAAAAACAGCATCAGGATAGGTTATTGGTCGACCAGTACTGTAGGTGAAGTTCGTTGAAAGACTTATTCTACGATTGAATTTGTAATTAGTAACCACAGTCAGGTCGTGAGGTTTGTCGTAGTTAGCAGGAAAAAACCGGCCTCGATTAATAATTTCAGTTGGAAATAATCCTTCTGCTTTCCGCAAGGATCTGGAGTATGTGTAGCCGACCCAACCAGTCAACGTCCCATAATTTTTTCTAATCAACAGTTCGAGCCCATAAGCTTTCCCGAACGCAGGAATGAGTTCCGTTTCTACTAACGGATTCAGAAACAAATCAGCCCCATCTTTATATTCAACCAAATCATAGACCTGCTTGTAATAAATTTCTGCAGATGTTTCGATTGTATTATTTTTTAAATTTCTGAAATATCCGATTGAGAATTGATGCCCTTTTTGTGGTGGGATATTGGCATCACTTGATTTCCATATATCAATTGGGCTGATTGCCGTTGTGTTTGAAATCAGGTGCAGGTATTGAATTGTTTTATTGTAGCTGGCCTTTACAGAACTTTGATTGTCGATGGTCAACCTGGCAGATAATCGTGGTTCAAATCCCGAATATGTTTTTATAACCTCGTTGCTCGAATAACTCAGCGTATCTATAATGGAAGAAGGTGTTCGCGGTACTCCCGGTGAATAGATAAATACCTCTTTTGGACCGAGGCTCGAATAACGAGAATACCTTAATCCTGCCAATATTGTTAGTCGAGGTGTGATTTTAAATTCGTCACTTATATATGCGGCCGATTCAATTGCTCTCTCATTTTGAAGCGTGCGAGCATTTAGTGCGGATCCAGGAGCAGCCGAAAGTGAGCCTGGATTTAAATCATAAACCAGCGAGCTGACTCCAAAATCAAATTTATGTTTGAGGTTGGCGAAGTAGGACACATCCACTTTTGCACCAATGGTTTCAATGCCAAAACGTGCAATAAATCCAGTGTTTTCATTTTCTCCCGCTACATCATAACTATAATTACTGTTGATGAGTGAGGTGCTTACAAAAAGTTTTTTAGAAAGTAGTGTGTTCCATTTTAGTGTGGTGTTAAGTGTTGACCACCCGTATAAAGTGTCGGCAGCGAATTTAAATCCATCAACGCTATAATAGGATGAGAGGCGTAACGAATTATTCTCATTAATTTGGTAGTTAAGCGTAATGTTGGCATCATAAAAGTAGCCCTCACTATTACGAATGTTATAGTCAGGAACTTTTTTCAGTATCCAGTTTGGATAGGCGTATCTGCCCGCAACCAGAAACGAGAGTTTGTCTTTTATAAGTGGGCCCTCCAGGGAGAGTCGACTTGATATAATACCCAGGCCCCCGTTTCCAGTAAATTCCTTCGAGTTTCCATCTTTAAGTTTTAAGTCCAAAACGGACGCAACCCGTCCACCATACTGTGCGGGCATTCCCCCTTTATAAAGTGTTACATCTTTTACAATATCTGTGTTTATCATAGAAAAGAAACCAAATAGATGAGAAGAGTTAAATACGGGTACATCATCTATCAAAATTAGATTTTGATCTGTATTTCCTCCACGCACGTTAAATCCTGCTGCCCCTTCTCCAACGGTACTTACTCCTGGTAACATGGTAATGCTACGAATCACATCTGTTTCACCAAGAAATGCTGGAATAGATTGCATCGTTTTGGTGTCTAACTTCACAAGTCCCATTTCTGGCGAGGAAATGTTTTTGTCAATAGCATCAGCCTTTACAACGACTTCATTGAGTTGCGTGAGATGATCATAAAGCTCGATATCGAGCAAAATATTTTTATCAAGGAAAATCCGTTGTGATGCTGAGGCTTTACCCATTGCAGATACCCGCACGGTGTAGATACCTGAAGGTAGTGAGATTGAATAATATCCGAAAGAATTTGAGACCACTCCAGTTTCCACTTCTTCAAAGTACAAGGCAGCACCAATGATACTTTCACCAGAGTTGGCATCTTTAATTTTCCCACTAATGGAGAACTCACCACTTTTTGCCACAAAACTCTCCTCATGTATGATGTTTTCTCGTTGTGTGTTTGACAATGAGCCTCCGTTGGACAGCAGGATAACATACTTTTTTTTATAGATCGTGTAGGTATATCCGGTGTTTTGTAAAGCAGCGTTAAGGAAATCAGGTAGTGCAAGCTTCAGAATTTCGCGAGGCACGCTTCTATTTTCAATCCACTTTAATTGGTAGAAGAATTTAACATCTTTACTTTTTTCCAATAACTCAAAAGCCTCAATAAGCGTAATCTGTTCGATTTCTTCTTGCGCAAAGAGTGATGAGCCAAAGGTCAAACTCAGACAGAGCGCAAGGATAATTACTAAGTTTTTGGGCATAATTCAGCTATAACGGCAAGCGAGTTTGTTAGATACGGCAACCAAGATTTTTAATTTTGTTGTTACCCCGAGATCGGAAAATTAGATTGAGTCAGGGTTAAAAGGATACCGTCAATGTAATAATTTCACCAGCCCGCTTCACTTTCACCGGAATGGTTTGCCCTTTATCAAACTTTCCGAGTGCACCCATATAATCCTGAATGTCTTTTATGGTCAGGTCGCCCATTTGGATGATAATGTCTCCGGTTTGAATGCCCGCTTTTTGTCCAGGTCTTCCATCGGTTACCCCATCTACTTTTACACCGGGTTCGTCAGCCGTGTAGCTAGGCATAATGCCCATGGTAACTTTAAACGCTGAGCGACTCGCCATCGGTTTTGCCTTTGTAGTAAGAAAGGCAAGTTTAGGTTGGCCATCCAGTTCGTTAATCACTTTGGCAATCAGGGTAAGCACCTCGGCTTGACCTTTGGTGTTGATTTTTTCCCAATCATCCGTTGGTTTGTGATAGTCAGAATGTGCTCCTGTAAAGAAATGAAGTGCTGGAATATTTTTTAAATAAAATGAAGTATGATCGGAAGGTCCGATACCTGAAGAATCCGTTTTTATTTTCAATTGATCCGATGCTAACTTTTGCAACAGCGGCTCCCACACCGGACTGGTTCCTGTTCCATTCACGGCCAAGGCTTTCGTTTGCGGATCAAGTCTACCAATCATATCCATATTGATCATGTAATTCACTTTTGTCAGATCAAGCGTAGGGTTTTCAGTAAAATACTTTGATCCGTACAAGCCCATTTCTTCACCCGAAAAGCAGATGAAAACGAAATTATACTTCTCCTTGATCTTATTGGTGCTGAAGTACCGGGCAAGTTCAAGCACACCCGCAACGCCCGATGCATTATCATCGGCACCGTTATGAATTTTACCGGCTGGATTGGCATCCAACGAATTACCTTGCTCGCCAATACCTAGGTGATCGTAATGCGCACCGATAACAATTGTGAACTCGGCTTTATTGTCGAGAAAGCCCACCACATTATGAGCGGTACCCGGTTCACCCTCACCATGAGCCCCACGTTTAAATTCAAAAGGTTGCAGGTAGGTTTTGGTCTTGCCAACCGGCTTTAGCTTAAGCGATTTGTAGGTTTTGGAGATGTATTCGGCAGCTATTTTTTCGCCTTCGGTGCCTGTGCCACGCCCCTGGAGATCATCACTTGCCAACACTTTAATGTGCGAAAGGATACGACCTTCATCAAATTGCTGCGCGAAAAGTGTGGCAGAAATGAATAATCCGAATAGACCTAGGATTGCTGTTTTTTTCATGTGGATATATATAATGAACCGCAAAGATAGCGCAACCCCTACAGTTTTATGCCAGCATGGAATAAAAAGTGATAAATTGGAGGCATGGGTTATCGCATGGATTTTTTTGCCGTCTTTATGTTGCTCGGCCTGGTACAAGCGGTATTCCTTACGCTTTTTTTCTTTTCTAAAGAACACCGCTTACGACAATATAATGTATTTTATGGAGTGTTGCTGATTGCCATTATCGCCTGCGAACTCGAGATATTTCTCATGTATACCGGGTATATTGTTCATGCCCTTCACCTGGTGGATTTCTCTGAGCCTTTTGCTTTGCTGATCGGGCCTTTTCTTTTTCTGTATGTCAGATCACTTGCTCGCGGACCAGTAAACCGGAAAGTCATTATTGCCCACACGGCTTTCCCCATTATTTATTCATTGCTGTTGATTCCCTTTCTGGTTTCATCGACAGATATAAAATATAATGCGTGGATAAATGCCTATCATCCCGGCTCGCCATTGAAAGATGTGGTTTACCACTTCGACCCTTGGATGTTTTTGGTAACCGAATGGCATACGGAATTGGTGTTAATCAGTTTGGCGCTTTATCTCGTGCTTAGTGGGGGTGTAATTATTCGGGCGTTTAGTAAGAAGAACGAATCATTTTGGTCTCCCCAGTCATTATCATTACGGACCTTGCGCAATGGAGTGATGCAAATTGCACTATTCACATTATTTATTCTGGTTGTGAAACTTTTGAACAAGGAAGACACGGGCGACCACCTGTTTGCCACCTTTGGTGCGTTAATGATTTACGCCACTAGTTTTTCTGTGATGCGGGGTTCAGGTTTTTTCAAACAGGCATCGCTTAATGAACAGCAGAAATATAAAGGTTCTTCACTCACGCCAGATCAGCAACAAGCGCTTATTGACAAACTGAATTACCTGATGAAAGCAGAGAAGCCTTTTATGCGTTCGGATTTCTCACTTCCTGAACTGGCACAAGGATTGGGCGTTTCAGTTCATGTACTTTCGCAAACTATTAATGATGGGTTGGGTAAAAATTTTTTCGAACTCATAGCCACTTATCGTGTTGAGGAAGCAAAGAAATTATTGAAAGAACAGATGAATATTAAAGTGGAAGAAATTGCCGAGCAGGTCGGGTATAATTCAAAATCATCATTCAATATAGCATTCAAAAAAAATACCGGCATGACGCCTTCGGAATTCCGGCAACAATAACGCGATGAATCCAGTTCTTTATATTTTTCAACAAGTAAATCCACTCTCAACAGAAACGCAGGAAGCATTTTTATCCATCCTGCATACCAAACAAGTTAAGCGAGGCGATCACCTGGTTCGTATCGGTCAGGTTCCGGAGAATTTTTATTTTGTGAAAAAAGGTCTAGCCCGTGTTTATTATTTACGCAACGATCAGGACATAACCGATTACTTTGCTATCAATAATCAATTTATCGGTGCCTTGCCAGCCTTGTTTAGCCAGCAGCCTTCGCATAAAGCCATTGAAGTGCTGGAAGATTCCGAGATTATTTATTTCTCTTATGCAGCTTTCGACAAGCTTTGTGAGCAACGCCATGATCTTGAACGGGCTTCGCGTAAAATGACGATTTACGGAATGCTTGAGGGGCAACAACGCATAGAAAGTATTCGGTTTTTATCGGCTAAGGAACGCTACGAAGAATTGGAAAAGCTCTATCCCGGCATCACCAATCGGGCACCGTTAAAACACATTGCTTCCTACCTCGGCACAACACAGGTAAGCATCAGTCGCATTCGTGCCGGCAAGCAATAATTTAACATATGTAAAATTCCTGATGTCAGGTTTGGCGTATAAGCAGGTGATGAACAAAAAAATTTTAATTCTGGGTGGCGGTATTGCCGGGCTGACTACCGCAATTGCCTTGCAACGTAAAAACATCGACTTCACCGTGTATGAGGCTGTTCCTGAAATCAAAGCCATTGGCTCGGGCATAAGCCTGGCGGGCAATGCTATGAAGGTACTCGAACAACTTCAGGTAGCGGAACAGGTAAAAGCGCGCGGGCACGTGATTACATCCATGATCATTCAGGATGAAAAGGGCAACTACATTTCCGCACTGGATACGCGAAAGTTTACCCGGGAGTATGGAATGTACAATGTAGCCATTCATCGTAGTGCATTGCATGAAGTGCTGCTGGGAGAAATACCACCCGGCCGAATTCAAACGGGGAAAAAGGCAATCGGTTTTAACGAAAAGGAAAACAGCGTTGTACTGAAGTTTGATGATGGTACCGAAGCCGAAGGCACGTCTGTTATTGTGGCTGATGGCATTCATTCAGCCATACGCAAACAACTATTACCCGATTCAACACCGCGTTATGCGGGCTACACCTGCTGGCGGGGAATTGTTGAAAACACATGGGGCATTGAAGATCAGGCTGTGGAGGCATGGGGCACAACGGGCAGGATTGGATATGTTCCCATAGGCGATAACAAGGTTTATTGGTTTGCCTGTAAGAATGCGCCTTATCAGGATGAGCACATGAAACAGTTATCGCGTGAAGCGTTGAGGAAGAATTTTGAGAGTTTCAGTCAGCCTGTTCCGCAAATTATTGAGCAAACGCCAATAGAAAATATTATCTGGAATGATATTGTTGACTTGAAACCCATATCAAGGTTTGCGTTCAAACGGATATTGTTGATTGGTGATGCTGCACATGCTACAACACCCAACCTCGGGCAAGGTGCCTGTTTGGGTATTGAAGATGCATTGGCCATTGGCGAATTATTGGAACATCAAGAAAATCCTGTAAAAGCATTTGAAGTTTTTGAGCAAACGCGATTAAAACGCGCTCATTTTATCGTCAACACAAGTTATCGGGTTGGCAAGGTGGCGCAAGTAGAAAATCGTTTTCTTGTCCGGTTAAGGAATGCACTTTTCAGGCTGCTTCCCGAATCAATTAACGAGCGTCAGTTGAAGCAGGTACTTGACATTACTTCATAAAACTTTTGTAGTTAACTTGTCGTAAAAGGATAACCCATCAATCCTTTCGAATATGAGTTTGCTTTTTGGCACCACGGCAATAGGCTTTGTTTTACTCACCGCACTATTTTATGGGCTCGTTTTGCGACACCTGCGTGCGGCATTGGTTAAAACGGGCTGGACGGAAGAAAAGCAAAAGAGAATCCGTACCGGGGCATTCCTGACCATAATGATCTGGTCGATACTGGTAGCAGTGGTAGCCCTTACAGGCTTTGCCGGGAGGTTCGAATTGTTTCCGCTTAACATTGCTCCGATGCTGTTTATTCCCCTTGCCGGGATCTTGTGGATAACATGCGCTGCAAGAACAAAGGAAATTCTGAAGCATGTGCCCATTCGGGTGATGACTTCACTCCAGGTTTTCCGTGTTTTTGTGGAGATTTTATTGTGGATGTTGTTCATTCAAAATCTATTGCCAGAGCAAATGACATTTGAGGGCCGAAACTTCGACATCCTTGCCGGTATTACTGCCCCATTGATGGCGTATTTCTTTAATGAGAATAAAAAGGTGATGATTGCATGGAATCTGTTAAGCCTGGCGTTGCTGATTAACATTGTAACCATTGCTATATTATCAATGCCTTCGTCTTTCCGGGTGTTTTTTAATGAGCCGGGCAATACAATCGTCACGACATTCCCGTTCATCTTTCTTCCTACTTTTTTAGTGCCACTCGCGTATGGCTTGCATTTTCTTTCGTTGAGAAAGTTGTTAATAAAAAAATAAAAAAAGAGGCTTTTGCAAGCCTCTTAATTGGTTTGATATTTAAGTTGAATAAATTACTTCTTCGGTTTATTCAATTTATCCAATTCCGGAAGCTTGAAATCATCAAGCGGGCTGGGTTGTTTCATCATCGCTTCAATGTCTTCCGTTGTGCGAGGGGCAACGGTTGAAAGGTGTTCGCATCCTTCTTTGGTGGTGAGATAATCATCTTCAATACGTACCGCAATGCCCCACCATTTTGGATCTTTGGTGGTGTTTTCCTGAATGTAAATGCCCGGCTCAATGGTAAACGTCATGTTCTCCTCCAGGTCGCGTAAGCCGCGGTCGTGTACATCAAGGCCGATGTGATGGCAGCAACCGTGCGGATAGTACCTGCGTGCTTCCTGATCGGTAGTGA
Organism: uncultured Roseivirgaceae bacterium; assembly: GCA_964419145.1. Taxonomy (GTDB): domain Bacteria; phylum Bacteroidota; class Bacteroidia; order Cytophagales; family Cyclobacteriaceae; genus UBA2336. The sequence continues at coordinate 891,231 of CAYQOM010000001.1, forward strand.
TAATGCCCAATTCTTTCAGACCTTTCGTGATCACCTGCATGGTAGCATCACTTAGCGTACTAAAGCTTACGCCTGGTTTACAAATTTTCATCGCTGCTTCCTGAGCTTCCAGTACCAAATCGTAAATTTGTTTTTGTTCTGGCGAAAATTTTCCGCCAACCGGAATGGTGCGGGTGATATCGGCAGTGTAGCCATGATATTCAGCACCAAGGTCCATCAGAATTAATTCTTTCGGGTTGAGTGCAGGCTTGTAGTTATCAATGTAGTGCAGAATGCAGCCGTTGTGCCCACCACCTACAATGGAAGGGTAGCCCACGTCTTCGGCCTGATATTTTTTAAACACGTATTCATGAATGCCCTGAATTTCACGTTCACTCATGCCGGGTTTCATCGCTTTCATTACTTCAGCCTGACCTACACACGAAATGGTAACGGCCTTGCGGATCATGTCAATTTCTTCCGGGGTTTTTACACCGCGTAGTTCAGCCATGATGCGATAAAGACCACGGGTATTTAAGTTGTTCTGCGGTTGTTCGCGTTGTACGCTGAGTGCATCTTTTCGGGGGTAATTTACTTTTACTTTGAACTGTTCAATCAGGTCATATAAATCAGATGAATCTCGTGGCTCGTTGCGCACATCATTCTGAAAATCAAAAAATAAGATCTGATCAAACGAGGCGAAGTTTACATTGTACTTTTTGAATTCACTATTGTTGAAAGCTTGTTGAATACCGAGTTGTTCTTTTGTGCCAAGGTTACCGAGTCTGCGACCCGTCCACATTTCCATAATAGGATTTTTAGGCTGCACAAAAATGATTTCATCATACGCATCGCCATTGGCGGCTTTCTGCTTGTCTTTGAACACGAGCAATACGGCATGCGGTTCGCGGTAGCCGGTTAAATAATAGAAATCTGTATCCTGATGATACACATAGTCGACATCGTTACTGCGGTTGCGCACGGCATTGGCAAAAAATATCGCCACCGAATTGGCGGGTAATTTTTCGCGCAGCTTTTGCCTGCGTTCTTTGTGCCATTCTTTATTTAAGAAATCAGATGGCATGTCGGGGTTTTGAGCAAATGCTATCCCATTCAATACCACCAAAACGATTAAAATAATGCGGTTCATCATATTCAGAAATTTTAAAAACTCAATAACGGAAAAGTTTCAGTATGGAAAAAGTGAAGTGGGTTGAGCGGTTCAGGCAATGGTTTTCTCCATAATCATAAACTCTAGTGGTTTTTTTGGAGACCCGAAACGTGGATCGGTGAATGCAAAAGGCTTACGCTTTCCCGAATCGTGGTACCCATGGCGAATGTACCAATCGATTAACTCTTTTCGGTCGGTGAGCACATTCATAAAAATGGCATGGCAGTTCTGTTTGGCGGCTTCTTCTTCCGAGGCTTTCAATAATGCCTTGCCAATGCCTTTGCCTTGAATGGTAGGGTTTACGGTGAGCATGCCGAGGTAGAGTTTATCTTCTTCTTTGCGCAACTCTACGCAACCAATAATCTTTCCCTCATCGACATATTTTAAAATCATGCTTCCGGGTGTTTTGATTACGGCCTTCAATAATTCAGCATCGGTACGGGAGCCATCAATCAAATCGGCTTCGGTGGTCCAGCCTTGCCGACCTGTATCGCCCCGGTAGGCAGCGTTGACCAATACACTGAGTTCGGGTGCGTCTTCGGGGAGGGCGGTTACAATTTTAGGCATTCGTTAGTTGGTGATCTTACCAAAGATAGTAACTATGTACAGTTCTTGGGACACGTAGTTTTTCTTTACCGCAGAGAGTCGCGGAGGATGCGCAGAGGAACGCAGAGAAAAGGATCGCCTACGCTGAGCTCTCTGCGGTTTCTCAGCGAACTCCGCGGTTAAAAATCTTCAACTATCAGATTTAAAATTGTTCTTCAATTACGCTGCACAGCTAACAGTCATTAAGTATGGCCGGGAAGCTGCACCCAGTTTCTTTTGCTCACCAAGAATTTCCTCCAGTGGCAAATTCAGTTCTTTGTGGTAGATTTTATAAATCAATTGCCATTCAACTTTTTCCATAAACCCATCGGCATTTGCAATCACACACATCCAGGCGATGCAACGAATTTGCTCTGCACGACTCATGCTTTTAAGTGCTTTAATCGACTCGTTCAAGATTACGGCTCGATTTTCAGACTTCAATACAAGCAACGTTTCTGCAAACACACGCGCTTCAATCCCCTCAACCGAGCACATGGCATCACCAATGGCTTCTTCTTTGGGTTTGACGGTTCCGTCAACCGAGGCCAGCAAAAAATACAGTTTTGATAAGGTGGTCTTGTTTTTCATAATCCTGATGTAAGGTAGTTCTCATTATATCAAAATTATACCAAGTCCAAAATGGGCCAAAAACGTAATAATTAGCGCATACAACCTTTAATGATATCCCAATATGGGATTAATGATTTTCAAACGACTAAAAATGGGATGTAAGGAATAGGATGTATGGGAGATTTTCCGAAGTCACTATAAAACCGTTCGACTTTATAAACTCGTCCTTCCAGCTTATAAAAACAGTCGTATTTTGGGGTAACGTGCCTGTTTCTTTGGCTCAAAAAGAAAACTATGGAATCTACACTAACCCCATCTACCCGCAGGCATTCCTCAGCCCCGCCAACTATCGGTGCTTCGGCACGCAGGCACGACCTCGACTGGCTCCGGATTATCGCCATTTTAATATTGCTTTTCTTCCACACCGGCATGTGGTTTAACCCGTGGGACTGGCACGTGAAGAACAATGAGCTCAGCGGCAGCTTCCGCTACTGGATGATCTGGCTGCATTTCTGGCGCATGCCACTGTTGCTCTTTATCTCCGGTGCCGGAACGTACATGGCATTGGGCAAGCGCACCATTAAGCAATATGCCGGTGAGCGTTTTCGCAGGCTGTTCATTCCCCTGGTGTTCGGCATGTTTGTGGTTGTGCCGCCTCAGATTTATTACGAGCACATCGCTGAGTACACCAGCTACTTCGATTTCTATAAAACGGTTTTCAACTTCGTTCCCTACCCGGAAGGAAGTTTTAGCTGGCACCACCTGTGGTTTATTCTCTACCTGTTATTGTATTCGTTACTGCTCATTCCGTTTTTTAAATTTATCCGGTCGGATCATTCAGCCAATTTTAAAAGTAACATTAGTCGTTGGTTGTCGAGCCCGGCAGGTATGTTGCTGATCCCTTCTGTGATTATCATTTTCACGCAGGCAGTTTTGCGTCCGTACTTTCCGGATGAAACACACGACCTCACCGACCTGGGCTTTTTTGTTTTCTACATGTGCTTCTTCTTTTTCGGTGTGTTGTTCTATTCCGATAGAAATCTTTGGTTGTCCATTGGGCAAAACCGAAAACACTTGCTGGTGGCAGCACTGTTTGTGTTGATCCCTTTCTATCTGTTGTACTTTCACTTTCGTGGAATTGTTGCGTTTCCATGGCCGGAGGATGTCATCGAAACGTTGTTCGATATTACCGGTATGTTCATGAGTTGGTTTACCGTGCTCACCGTAATCGCTTTCGGACAACATTACCTGAACAAACCCCATCCCTGGGTCAGTAAACTCAATGAAGGGTTGTATCCGTTTTACATTCTACACCAAACGGTAATCATTGCTATCGGGTATTACATCTGTCAGTTGGACTGGAGCATAACCGCCAAGTTCTGGTCGATTGCGATGCTTACACTGATTAGTTGTGTGGGATTTTATTTGTTGCTGATCAGGCCATTTAATGTAATGCGCTTTTTGTTTGGGATGAAGCCGAAGGAAAAACGGCAGAAGACTTAGCGGGAAAATAATAAATAGTTATAGAGCGCAAGAAGCGTATCGCTGGGAATGAAGTTTTTTAAACCACAGAGCGCACAAAGCTTTCATTAAGGGCACAAAGTGTTCGCGATGCTGATTGCTCTTCGTGAACTTTGTGCCTTCTTTGTGTCACTTTGTGGTTAATTTTCTTACCCTATTATACAGGTACCGGACTCGTTATAGTTTATCGGAAATTCTCTATCTTCATATCCGCTATGAAAAAACTTCAGTTTGTTTTGTTTGGATGGGTTCTCTTTTCGGCTTGTACCGAGGCTCCCAAAGAACCCATCGTGTGGAAATCCATTGAAAAGGATTTACAGGCACAATTTATTATAGCCCAGGATGGCGATGTGATTGAACTCCCCGAAGGCAACTTCATGTTTACCCGTACACTGAGTATGGATGGAAAATCGAACATTACCATTCGGGGTAAGGGTATGGACAAAACCATTCTTTCCTGGAAAAATCAAACAGAAGGTGCTCAGGGCATGCAGATCAGCAACGGAAAAAATATTGTGTTGGAAGATTTTTCAGTGGAGGATGCCAAAGGCGATAACCTGAAAGTGAATGACACCGATGGCATTGTGCTGCGTAGAATCCGATCGGTATGGGCAGAAGGCCCGAAAACGGAAAACGGAGCTTATGCGCTTTACCCGGTACTTTGCAAAAATGTGTTGATGGAGGAATGCATCGCTATGGGCTCATCCGATGCGGGTATTTATGTGGGGCAGTCGGATTCGGTTATTATTCGCAACAACAAAGCCTATTGGAATGTGGCGGGCATTGAAAGTGAAAACTCAATGTGGGTGGAAATTTACGGCAACGAAGCATACGACAACACCGGAGGCATTCTTGTTTTTGATTTACCCGGCCTCACCACGTACGGCCATTCCACGAAAGTGTACAAGAACACCATCCGCAGCAACAACCATAAAAATTTTGCACAGAAGGGAAACATTGTTGCCAGCATACCACCTGGCTCGGGCATGATGGTTCTCGCTACGCATGATATAGAAATTTATGATAACGATTTTAAAGACAACACCACGGTAGGTATAGCGCTTGTAAGTTATGAATTGGTGGCTGCGCTCAACGAAGGTGAGCAGGAGCAGGAAAGCTCCATCGGTGGCGTGCAAACCGTGAACAACAATTACAAGGCCGATACATTGTACAATGCGTTTCCGTATAACGTGCACATTCACGATAACCGATTTACAAACAAACACTGGTTCCCCACTTTCCAAAATGATATCGGCAAACTGCTAGCCATGAAGTCGATGTTTAACCCACCTGATATTGTGTATGACGGAATACCTGATCCGGAGCGCAGCGAACGCGGCATCTGTATAAAGGAAAATGAAAAAATTATTTTTATTAACCTGGATGCAGCTAATGAGTTTAAAGATTTGTCGAAAGACGTGAAGAACTTTGCGTGTGAAGATGAGAAAACGCTTTCGTTGAAGTGAAGTCAGTTTATTCTATAGTGCTATGTATGTTGATGCTTTCGTGCACACAGCAGAAGCCTGAAGTAATTGTGGTGGAGGAAGAATCGTTGGGCGGAACCACACTTGCTTCACTGGGGGAAGAAAAACTCTCGGCATACGGATTTTTTAAAGGAGAATTGAAAAATCTTGAACCGGCAGAAGGAGTGATTCATTATGAACTGAACGCTCCGTTGTTCAGTGATTATGCATACAAGAAGCGGTTTGTCAAATTTCCCAAGGGCACTTTTGCCAGTTACAACGCTGATGATGTGCTTGATTTCCCGGAAGGTACAGTGCTGATCAAGAACTTTTATTATCCGGCTGATTTCAGAAAACCAGATGAGAATATCCGCATTCTTGAAACCCGTTTATTGATGTTGGAAAACGGAACATGGAGCGCATTGCCTTACATCTGGAACGAAGAGCAAACCGAAGCTTACCTGGATGTAAGTGGAAGAAGTATTGAGGTGAGCTGGACACATGATGACGGAACAATAAAACAAGTAAACTACTCGGTTCCAAATATGAACCAATGCAAAGGTTGTCATCTGCGTGGTGATAAGGTGATGCCGATTGGACCAACAGCGCGACAGTTAAATGGATCGATAAGGGGACAACAGAAAAATCAACTGGAGCATCTTGCAGCGTTGGGTTTGCTGCATAACCCTCCACCCATTAACACCGTGGCGCGTTTGGTGGATTACGACAATGCAACTGAACAACTTGATCTGCGTGCACGCGCCTGGCTTGAGGTGAATTGTGCGCATTGCCATCGGCCGGATGGTCCGGCCAAAACCAGTGGATTGCATTTACTGGCCGATGTAAAAAATCCGTTCGAGTTGGGCGTTGGCAAACCGCCCGTAGCAGCCGGTCGTGGTTCAGGTGGCCTGAACTACGACATTGTTCCAGGCAAACCCGATCAATCCATTTTATATTACCGCATCAAATCCGATGACCCAGGGGTGATGATGCCCGAACTAGGAAAGAAGTTGGTGCACGAAGAAGGAGTGAAGTTGATTGAGCAGTGGATTAGGGAGATGAGGTGAAACTTAGTTTGGATCACTTGTCAATAGTTTTAAAAGTTTCATGGCGGTTCTGAGAACTAAATTTTCGAGGAGAGCATCCTAATATTAAAATTTTTTATGATTCATCTTTACTTATTAAGGCCGTTCCAATTTATTATCTTGATTTTAGTTGTTTTTGGATGTGTAACTAAGGACCACAATGAGAATAAAGTCAGAATACAAATCAATAGTAAGACCCAGTTAAATGCTGAAGTCAAATTGAGTAGTTACACTTTGATAGATCAAACTATGTTGACTGAGTCTAAAACTGATTCAAGCGGCTTTTGTCTGGTTGAGTTGACAATTCAGGAACCTACATTTGCCTTAATTCAAATTGGAAAAAAGTATGGTGAAGTGTTTCTTTCGCCTGGATATAACATTACTGTCAATGAAATTGAGCAGGATTACAAGGTGCCACTAACCTTTTCCGGCAAAGGTGCCGATGTAAATAATTACGTTTCATGGGTTAACTCTAACGTGGAGAGTATTAAATGGGCAAACGGAAGAGGGTTGTTTGATTTAACCAAAGAGGAATTTGAGGTTCGATTTGATTCGTTAAAGAGGACAATATCTGATTTTCATTTGGCTTACGTTGATTCCATCAATCTGACGGATACAATGATTTCAGTTTTGGACATGAAGAATAAGGTTAAGTTCGTTGCAGTTCAACAAGAGTATCAGCTTTACCAATTGATTCAATTATCGAAGGAAGTGCGTGCGGAACATGATTTTAAAGACCAAAGTGTTAATTTGATTTTTGATTCACTCCTTTTAACAGATAGGTATTCTGATTATTACATAATGTTAAATTTTTATTGGCGAGCAAGAATTGAGTCGACTGTTGCGAAATATTCCCAAACTAACCAGGAGCATACAATTCCTTTGATAACGAATTCTTTGATTACAGAGGAAGAGTATCCGGAAAGTATTAGGGAGTTTCTAATGGCACTTAATCTTCAACACTGGCTTTCAATATTTGGTCTTTCGCAAGAAACCGATTCGGTTTATAAGATATTTAAAATGCGCTATTCAAAATCAAGATTTCTACCAACTCTTCAAAATGTGTACGATGAATGGCTTGCTGTGCAACCCGGTCAACCTGCTCCGGACTTTATTGCTTACACAAGTGATGGGAATAAAGTTACCAAAGAAGACTTCAAGGGTAAATTAGTATACATGGACGTATGGGCAACGTGGTGTAATCCTTGTATTGCTGAAATACCCGTATCAAAAAAACTACAATCCCATTTTATAAATGAAAAGCGAATTTTATTTGTGAATGTGTCTGTAGATAGTGATGAATCCGAGTGGTTAAATTTTCTTGCAAAGGAGAAAGAATGGACTGGTTTGCATGTACGGGTTGAGTCAAATGAGGTTGAGTCATTTTATAAGAAATTTAAGTTGTATGGAATTCCTGGCTATATTTTAATGGATGAGTCTGGTAATATCCTTAACATAAGGGCTCCTCGCCCATCTGAAGGGGAGATTAAAGATGAAATTGAAAGTCAACTTGAAAAAGTTGCTTCTACTAATCTTTAACCTCTACCCAAAGAATTCCGTTAACATTCCATGTGACCCAATTTTCCAAAGATTTATCCTCTTCAAAATGGATCAAAGCAACCTTCTTCGGTTGGTTTCTGGGCATCATCCTGATTCTCGTATTGTCATCTTTATTCGATGCAATAGGCATTGAAGGCTTTCAGTTTTTTCTCGGCATTGGTATTGGCGCAGGGGTTGGGTTTATGCAGGGCAGATTACTGCGAACTACAACATTTGTTAACAAGCCTTGGCTATGGGCGTCCATTATCGGAATGGGGTTGCCATTCATGATTTCCGATCTGCTTATCCTTTATGGAGATCTTTCCCTGGGCTCTTACTACATCCCGATTTGCATTGCATCTGGCAGCGTTTTGGTTAGCGTGCTGCAATTTCTTTATCTGAAGAAAGGTTCACCAAAAGCCATGCTTTGGATTTTGGGTTGCAGCCTCGGTTGGATGTTGGCTGGCATCACTGTGTTTGCAATTGATTATACAAATCATATCGCTGATCAGGTGATGGTTCAATTCTTTTTGAATCTGTTTTTAATTCTGGGCAGTGGCGTTGTGCTTGGGCTGGTTACCGGTCCTTTTCTAAAGGCGATTTTGCGACAGGATAATTTGTCGTAATCGACCCCTCATTTGTCGTTTTTGTACATGCTCAAAATGATTTGAGTCTAGTAGGTTTGTATTACCAATTCAGACATAACCCCAAAAGCTATGACAACAGCAGAAAAAACCACCATCACCATAAGCGCAACCGTCAACGCCCCCGTTGAAAAAGTATGGGCACTCTGGACGGATCCCCGTCACATTGTGAAATGGAACAATGCATCAGACGACTGGCACACGCCACATGCGACAAACGATTTACGCGAAGGCGGAAAATTTGTATCGCGCATGGAAGCACGTGATGGCAGTATGGGTTTTGATTTTGAAGGTATTTATAGTGTGGTAAAAAAACACGAACAAATTGCATATACCATGAGTGATGGCCGCAAGGTGAACATTGTATTTGAACGTAAAGAAAAAATAACGGATGTAACGGTAGCCTTTGAAGCGGAGCAGATGAACCCCATTGAAATGCAACGCGATGGCTGGCAGGCTATTCTCAACAATTTTAAAAAGCATGTAGAGGAAAGTCCCAACATGGAGAAGATGAAATTTGAAATTTCCATTCATGCACCAGCTGAAAAAGTATATCACACAACCATTCATGAAAAAAGCTATGCACAGTGGACAGCCGAATTCAATCCAACTTCACGCTTTGAAGGATCATGGGAGAAGGGTTCAAAGATTCTTTTTCTCGGTACCGATCAGGAAGGCAAAGTTGGCGGCATGGTAGCGCGTATACAGGAAAACATTCCAAACAAGTTTATTTCTATTGAGCATTATGGTGTGGTTGGTAATGGTAAAGAAATTACCAGCGGCCCGGAGATTGAAAGCTGGGCCGGAGCGCACGAGAACTACAGCTATGCGCAGAATGGGAACAATACCGTTATGACCGTAGAAGTAGACACCAATTATGAATACATGGATTACTTCAATGAAGCCTGGCCAAAAGCATTGAATAAACTCAAATCAATCTGCGAAGCGTAATCCTTTACAAACCTTAAACGTCAGATTTTAAACGTTAAACCAATATGGCAACTGTTAGCACCTATCTCAACTTTACAAACAACACGGAAGAGGCATTCAATTACTATAAATCCATTTTTGGTGGAGAGTTTGTTGGCGGTATTAGTCGTTTCCGCGATATGCCTCCGATGGAGGGTATGCCTCCATTGGCTGAACAGGATAAAAACCTGGTCCTGCACGTTGAACTTCAGATTCTTGGCGGCCATAGACTAATGGGCTCTGACGCTCCTGCATCAATGGGCTTTACGGTTAATAAGGGAAACAACGTTCACATTAGTCTGCATGCAGATACCCGAAAAGAAACAGAGCGGTTGTTCAAGGCGCTTTCTGAAGGCGGACATGTAACCATGGAATTGGCAGACATGTTTTGGGGCTCGTACTATGGAAGCTGTACCGACAAGTTTGGTGTGCAATGGATGTTGAATTGCGATGAGAAAGCAAGCTGATCCGGTAGACCAATACATCAAAGGATTTCCTGAAGAAATCCAGGAGAAGCTAAAGCAACTTCGTTCCATTATTCGCAGCGCAGCACCAAAAGTGGAAGAATACATCGGATATGGATTGCCGGGTTACAAAGCATTCGGGAAGCCACTCGTGTATTTTGCCGGATTCAAGAATCACATTGGTTTGTATGCACTGCCTTCAGGACACAGTAAGTTCAAAGAGAAGCTTTCGAAATACAAAGGCGGAAAAGGATCGGTCCAGTTTCCAAACGATGAACCACTTCCGGTTGCCCTGATTAAACAAATGGTGGTGTTCAGATGGAAGGAAAACAGAGAACAGGAGGAAGTAAAAGCACAAAAACCCAAAGCTGACTTTTTGCACGAACTTAGCGCCCCTGCAAAAAGAGCGCTGACGAACTTCGGTATAAAAAGCCTGAAAGATTTGTCGCGATACACGGAGAAGGAAATCTTAAAACTCCACGGCATGGGACCATCCTCCATACCGAAACTAAAAACTGCCTTGAAAAAAAGTGGCTTGCAATTCAAAGAGAAGTAGACTAATAAGTGCACATTCAGTATGAAAAACCCGATCTATCCTTGTATTTGGTTTGACGGACAAGCCAAAGAAGCAGCAACACTGTATGCGTCTGCTTTTCCGGGAACAAAAATTACGACTGATACACCCATGGTGGTAACCATTGAATCAGCTAATCAGAAGTTTATGTTTCTTAATGGTGGCCCACAGTTTAAGCCGAATCCTTCCATTTCTTTTTATGTGGTGTTTGAAACTAAAAATGAAGTGGATGCCGCCTGGAAGAAATTATCAGTGGGAGGAAATGTACTGATGCCGTTAGATCAATACGATTGGAGCAAACATTATGGCTGGCTTCAGGATAAATTCGGTGTGAACTGGCAATTGTCGTTTGGAAAACTTACCAGCACCGGTCAAAAATTTTCGCCTACGCTAATGTTTACAGGCGCGCAACATGGCAATGCTGAAAAAGCTATTAACTTTTACGCCTCTGTTTTTTCTCCGTCATCCGTGGTGGGCATTTTGCGCTACGCAGAAAAGGATGGGGATGTGCCGGGCACGATAAAACACGCACAATTTACACTTGACGGTTATGTAATGATGGTGATGGACAGCTCCCTGATGCATCAGTTCGGTTTCACCGAAGGAGTTTCATTCGTGGTGGATTGTGAAACACAGGAGGAGATTGATTACTACTGGAATAAACTCACTGAGGGTGGAGAAGAAAGCATGTGCGGATGGTTGAAAGATCAGTTTGGTGTGTCTTGGCAGATTGTGCCGGCCATATTGCCTGATCTGATGCGCGATCCGGTAAAGGGCCAACGGGTGGTGCAGGCATTTTTGAAGATGAAGAAGTTTGATATTGAGGCGTTGAAAAAGGCTTACGAAGGAGATTCTGTCCAGAAGTAAGAGATTCTAAAATTCTTTTTTGATCTTGTGCATGCAAAGCCACTAAACGTGAACGAAAATCCCGCTAACCTACAAGAATCAGTTGTGCCTCGTCCTTCCATTTGGCAAGAACTAGGCAACGCCATTCGTGGCACTGAAGCTGATTACACGCAAATCGGCCTTAGGCGAGCCATCTTCTTGTTGGCTGTTCCTATGATTCTGGAGTTGGTGATGGAATCAACGTTTGCCGTGGTAGACATTTATTTTGTCGGCAAACTCGGTCCATCTGCAGTAGCAACGGTTGGTCTTACGGAAACATACCTCTTCCTCCTGTATTCCATCGGCATGGGATTGGCCACAGCCGTTACCGCGATCATTGCACGAAGGGTAGGCGAGAAGAACATGGATGATGCGGGCCTGTCGGCAATTCAATCTGTTTTTCTGGCATTATTGGCTTCTGTTCCTTTTGCCATTGCGGGAATTTTTTATTCGAAAGAATTATTGCAGTTAATGGGTGCCGATGCGTGGGCCATCAGCGAAGGTTACCGGTACACGCAGTGGATGTTGGGCAGCAATGCGGTAATCATGTTGCTGTTTGTAATCAATGCCATTTATCGTGGCGCTGGTGATGCCGCTATCGCCATGCGTATTCTCATCATATCCAACAGTATTAACATCGTACTTGATCCCTTGCTGATTTTTGGTTGGGGATTTATTCCGGCCATGGGCATTGAAGGGGCCGCCATTGCTACAACAGTTGGTCGTGGTGTGGGTGTTTTAATTCAGCTATGGATTTTATTCAATGGGGGAAAGCATATTCGCGCCAGCCTCACGCAATTTTATTGGGATGGGAAAACGATTCTGCACATTTTTAAAACATCATTGGGTGGCATTGGTCAGATGATTGTAGCCATGACCTCCTGGATTTTTCTCATGCGCATTTTGTCGGATGTAGGAAGCGAGGCGGTAGCAGGGGCCACCATTGCCATACGCATTATGATGTTCACCATGATGCCGGCTTGGGGTTTGTCCAACGCAGCAGCAACATTGGTAGGGCAAAATCTGGGCGCTGGTAATCCCGATCGTGCCGAGTCAAGTGTATGGAAAATCGGATCGTACAACATGATTTTCCTGATCGGGGTATCGGTAATTTATTTTGTGTTCAACGAAGAGTTGATGAGTATTTTTACTGATGATGCCATCGTTATTGCGATGGGTGCAGAATGGATACAAATTCTTTCCTATTCATTTTTTGTTTACGGTTGGTGGATGGTAGCTACACAGGCATTCAACGGATCGGGCGATACACAAACACCCACAAAAATCAATCTTGTATTTTTCTGGATGATTCAGATTCCGTTGTGCTGGTACCTGGCAATCAAACTGGACTGGCAACAGTCGGGCGTGTTTTGGGGTGTCTTTATTTCCGAAACATCGGTTGGTTTATTTACGTTATGGCTTTTTACACGAGGTGGTTGGAAGAAGACGAAAGTTTAATGTTTGGTAAAACAATAATCGTCCATGCTAAAAAACTATTTCAAAATCATTGCCAGAAGTTTTTCGAAAAACCGGGGATTCAATTTTCTTAACCTGAGTGGATTGGCTATTGGCTTTGCTGCTTGTATGTTGATTGTGATCTATGTGGTTTATGAAACAAGTTTCGACAATTTCCATACGCAGGCTGATCGTATTTACCGCCTGACGGTTCACTATACTTCCGATACCGGGTATGATACACACTTTGCACGTGTGGATGCCGATTGGACTAAATCAATTCCAGATGAGATTCCTGAAGTGGAAAAATTAGTTCGTTTCCAAAATCATGAACCAAAGTTTGTAAAGATCGGTAACGAAAAATTCACACCTCAATATGCGTATTCAACGGACCCGTATGTGTTTGATGTTTTTGATTTCAACTTGCTGAAGGGAGATCCGAAAACAGCACTTGCACAACCATACTCCGTTGTGTTGACGCAATCCATGGCCAAAAAATATTTTGGAGATGAAGATGCCTTTGGTCGTGATTTAATTATTACACGCTATTGGACTACCGATGAAGAAGTGTATAAGATAACCGGTATTATGGAGGATCTTCCGGGCCACACGCACCTCCCGGTTGATATGCTTTTTTCTTTTCGCAATGAAGAAGATCGAAGCTGGTGGGCCTATACCTACTTGCTGCTAAAGGAAAATGCGAATGTTACCGGCTTAAAGGAGAAAATTGAAGACCTGATGGTGAAGAACCAGGGTGAACAAAGCAGGGCCGGAACGGAATATGTGTTATGGTCGCTGAAGGATATTCACCTGCACTCCAACCTGGCACGTGAAGTAATACCCAATGGAGATAACGCAAACGTGAAAATTTTTACTGGCGTAGGTATTTTTATTTTATTGCTGGCCATGATCAATTTCATAAACCTGAACAGTGTGATTGCGATTGGCCGGGCAAAAGAAATCGGTATTCGTAAGGTAATGGGCTCCGGACTTCGTCAATTGGTTTTCTATTCGCTTACAGAATCTACTGTGCTTTGTGCCATCGCTGCGATATTGGCTACTGGACTTACTTATTTGGTTTACCCGTATTTTAATCAGGCACTGAATGTTTCGAATTTGTTGAGCTGGGAGATTATGTTGATTGGGTTGGGAAGTGTGGTGTTGACAACTGGAATCCTTTCAGGCTTTTATCCTGCTTTTGTGCTTTCTGCAGTGAAGCCAGTAAACGTAATAAAGAGCACCAAGGCGGTAACGATGAAAGGAAATTCTTTCGGTATATCCTTTAGGAAGGCTTTAGTCACAGCACAGTTTGCTATCTGCATGCTGTTGGTGGGAAGTGCAATCATTGGTCGGCAACAGTTTCTTTACCTGAAAGAAAAAAACCTGGGAATGAAAAAGGAACAGGTTTTAGCGCTGACTGCAGTACCCGATACCGTAAAAGATAAATTCAAAACATTTAAGGATGAACTTAGTGGTAAACCGGGTATTGAAGGTGTTACGGCTTGCCTTGAAGTTCCTTCACGTGAAATCCGCGATGGTGGAAACGTGTGGTACGAGGGCATGACCGGAACTGTGATTGAAGCGCCAATCATGGATATCCAGGTAATTGACCATGACTTTATTAATGTGATGGGATTGGAGTTGTTGGCAGGCGAGCCGCTGGCAAAAACCTTAACCTATGATCCGTTGCCTGAGTTTACAGGTACTGAATCCATTCAGCAGTATCTCATCAGCAAAAAGCGCGAATACATTATTAATGAAACCGCTATGCATAAATTGGGTTGGACCGATCCACATGAAGTTATTGGAAAGCAAATTAGCTGGACACAAGGAACGTATAGCCTGGACAAAGGCCCTGTTGTTGGTGTGGTAAAAGATTTTCATCAGGAAACATTGAAGAACGCAGTTGATCCGGTTGTTATGGTGTTTGAGCCTTTATGGTTACGCACATTTCTAGTGAGGCTTTCCGTAGACCAGATCAGTGAGCATGTAGCCGAAGTAGAGAAAACATGGAATGCGTTATTTCCGCAGTATCCTTTTGAATATGTGTTTTTAGATGAACTTTTCGACAAACTGTATAAGCAAGAGCGAAACCAGCTTAATGTATTGTTTACGTTCAGCGGCCTGACCATCATTATAGCATTTTTAGGATTATTTGGTTTGGTGGCCTATTCATTGAAAACCCGCACTAAGGAAATCGCTGTGCGTAGGGTGTTTGGTGCAAGTCAAATGCGTATTTTAAAATTGTTTGGTAAGGAATATGTAGCGGTAATGCTTGTGGCAACACTAATTGCCGTTCCGTTGAGTTATACGTTTGTGTCATCCTGGCTAAGTGATTACGCTTATCGTGTTAATGTTACATGGGGATATTATGGCATAACGCTTTTGTTAATTATCGCACTTTTAGGCATTACGATTCTATACCATACCCTTAGAACTACTTCCGTAAACCCAACTGTCAGTTTGCGCGAGGATTAATCCCGTACCTGCACCGGACTTATCCCAAAACGCTTCTTAAAGGCAGTTGAAAAATGGTTGGGGTATTTGTAACCCACTGTTGATCCCACTTCTTCAACACAATACTGGCCGGTTTGCAATAACTCCAGTCCGTGTTCCAATCTTTTGTTAAGCAGATATTCAAACACGGTGGTGTTGAAATTTTCTTTGAATCCTTTCTTAAGTGAAAACTCATTGATGGCAAAATGCCGGGCAATATTTTTCAGGGAATGATCTTGCAAGAATGTTTGATCCAGATACTGCCGGATACTTTGAAATAATTCAGTTGTGATTGGGTTAGCTTTTCCTTGAAGTACATTCACCGTGCTGTTCAGTTGAAGCGCAATAAGCTCATGCACTTTCGCCTCAATCAGTAATTTTTTCAATGAACCACTAATCGGGCTATCAAAAATAGAATGGATCACTCTCATCATGGGCAGCGATAATTGAAATTCACCGGTGTAAAAAATCTGGCTGTCCAATAACTTCTGTTTCATTTCAGCCGACCATCTTTCTGAATCGCAAAGCAGCGAAGTATAATAATCACGCTTAACCTCAACATGAACGTTAACAAAGGTGCGTTGCATGCTCAGGTGGTACTCCTGGCCGGGCAGGTACACCTGGTGAAACGTTTTTGGGTTCAGGTGTGCACTCAGTTTCAGGTGCTGAAAATGTGCGCCCATTTCCCCATCCACCGACATGCAGTGGTGAACATTGTCGCAGAGCGAATGGTCAGTAAAATGAACATTAACCTTCCGGTTAAAATCGGCTTTGTGCTCAAATACCCGGATGTGCCCCAGGTCAATGCTCCGTTCGCGCCAAAAGCCAAAATCGGGATGAAGCCGCTCGGCAACCTGGAAACAATCGGTTTCCTCCTGTCGGACAGTATGACTCAAAAATTCATCAACCGGAATAACCGGAGCGGTTTTCATAAACTCCCTTTAGCGTATAAGATGCTCCGTTTAACGTAGGCCTTTGTTTTTGGTTTCTCCGTTTTTAGCCCTTAAACGAACAATTTAACGTATGTTAATTAGAATTTTAAAGGGCACAGGCATTGCCCTCCTCTCCCTTGGGGTACTGATAGCCGGGGTGTATGGCTACATGTACTACCAGGTCCAATCCCGCATCAATCAGAAATATGTTGTACAGACACCGGTGTTGAATATCCGGTACGACAGTGCGCAACTGGCCTATGGCGAGCGCCTGGCGATTGTAAAAGGCTGTCGCGATTGCCATGGTGATGATATGGGCGGGAAGGTTTTTGTAGATGATCCAGGCCTGGGTTTACTCATCGGTAAAAACCTAACCAAGGGCAAAGGAGGTCTACCCAAAGATTACGGCACTGAAGATTGGGTGCTGGCGTTGAAGCACGGTATCCGCAGAGACGGAAAAACGTTGCTGTTCATGCCCTCGTACGAGTTCACACATTTAAGTGAAGAAGACATGAGCGCGATCATCGCGTATGCGCAAAGCCTGAAACCGGTTGATCGCGAACTGCCTGACCACAACCTGAAGCCACTCAGTTATATACTGGCATCACTGGATAAACTGCCGCTGATCGTGGCTGAGAAAATTGATCACTCAACCGAACTGATCAAACAGGTTAAGTCAGAAGTGTCTGTTGATTTCGGCAAATACCTTTCCACTTCGTGTACAGGTTGCCACAGGCCCAACATGAAAGGTGGCGATCCGATTGCTCCGGGTTTTCCGGTAGTGCCCGATGTAACCACATCCGGTAACGTGGGCAAGTGGACGGAAGATCAGTTTATCACCGTGCTGCGCACCGGCAAAACTCCGGAAGGAAAAGAGATTGATCCGAAAAACATGCCCTGGCCCATGACAGCCGCTTATACAGATACAGAATTGAAAGCTTTGTACGCTTATTTGAAGAGCATCTAAAATTAATAACCATGAATACAACCAATCGTTACAACAGTTTTAACCAGGTACACAAAGGCTTACGTGCATTTTTATACGATACGGCATTGACATTACAGCAAACCGATCTGGCCGATGCAAAAGCCGGAGAAGTAGCCATGCAACAAGTAGAGGAAGTGCTGGTGTTGTTTGAAAGCCATGCACATAATGAAGACGAATTCTTTAACCGCCCCCTGGAAGAAACCAGTCCTGAAGTAGCCAAAATGTTTGAAAAGGAACACGAAGAAGATCATCGGTTAGGACAGGTACTTACCGACCTTGTTGCACAATGGCGTGAAGAGCCGGATGATCATGCGCGTGCCATTACCGGAAGGAATTTGTTTTATGCCTTCAACGAGTTTATTGCCTTTAACCTGTACCACATGAATAAGGAAGAGATTGAATTGAATGCCGTATTGTGGAAACAATATTCCGATGCCACGATAAAGTCAACCGAGCAAGCTTTGGTGCAATCAGTGCCTCCTCAGAAGATGATGAAGTATGCCAAATGGATGGTGCGTGGTATCAACAACACCGAATTAATAAAGTGGTTACAGGGAGTACGCGTATTTGCACCTGCTGAATTGTTAACCGCTTTGCTTTCGATACTTGAGCAGGAGTTGCCCACTGAACGTTTTGATCAGGTAATGCGTGGACTAAACAAACCAGCTGTTGTACTGTAACTTATTCTTGCTCGCGAATTTCAAAATCTTTTCCCTTGCCGAATTTGATCAGGTCTTTCAGCAGGTAGCGTTCTAAGGTGTGGATGTTCTTCACCTTGAAGTCGCCATTGCCTAAAATGTGTTCCACCACAAACTCATTGACTTCACCGTAGTTGATGAGTTTGTATTTTTTGCCCACACGTAAAACATCGAATGATAAACCGGACATTACTTGAGCCGTGAAAGATCAAGCTCAAAACCGGGAAGAAGTTCAGTACCGGAAATTTTAGATGTGAATCCTGAAATTTCCTGAACGGTGTTACCTGAGTAGATGTAAGTCTTTTCTTCTATCGGATCGATTAACCACGCCAGCGTGCAACCATTACTCATCCATTTCTCCATTTTCAACTTTAATTGCTGAAGTGAATCGGTTTTGGATCGAAGCTCAATAACGAAGTCTGGACAAACCGGTGCAAATTTTTCTTTTTCTGTTAAGCTTAACGCATCCCATTTTTCCTTTTTTACCCACGATACATCGGGTGATCGCATAGATCTATCGGGTAGTCTGAAACCCGTAGCTGAGTCGAATCCATATCCCAAATCAGGGTTCTTTTGCACCCACTCTCCAAAAATTGTTGTGAGTTTGAAATTCAGGTTTCCTGTTATTCCTCCTGCTGGTGACATAATTATAAGTTGACCGTTTTCATCACGTTCAATACGGAGTTCTTTATTGGCTGCGCAGAACGCAAACAACTCATCATCCGTCATTGGGTATTGCTCCGGTATTTTCAGGATCAAATCTTCCATGAACTAAAATTAACAAAACGCTTCTACAAATCCTCCTCCCGTTCCAGCATCAGTATGGATGATTGCGGAACAATAAAATATTTTTCATTCTCATACATTACCTCAATGGCGCCCTTCTGCACAAAAATAGCCAGGTCGCCTTCCTGTGCCTGAAGCGGCAAATATTTCACCTGCTCATCGCGGCCTTTCCACAGGTCCTCTTCATCGGCTGGTAAAGGCAATGGGTAGCCCGGCCCGACTTTAATGATATAACCACTTTGAATTTTTTCTTTCTCCTGAACGCCCGGAGGCAGGTAAAGTCCGCTGGCGGTTTTATCATTTTGTTGTGTGGGTTTGATCAGCACCCGATCGCCCACTACAATAAGTTTCTTCAGTTTATTGTCGGCTGTAAGTTTCATGGAGCAAAAGTAATAGCTACTAGTCGATAGTCCATAGTCCATAGTCTTTCAATCGACCATGGACTTTGAACCATCGACACGTATTACTTCCGTCCCAACATCCAGCCGATTGCACCACCGGTAATGGCCATCATAATCCCGGATACAAACGGATCAATTAACGAAATGGTAAGGTTGGAGATATTCATGGTGCCATACATGCTCAGGTTGTAGGCAAAACCGAGAATGAGCCCGATGATCAGGCCTGCAGAAAAGCCACCACCAAACGTGGTAATGTTAGCCCACTTGCCGAAGACGTACACCAGGAAGTACGCCTGAAATACATTACCCACGATAAGTGCCCACCACACCATGTCCGTTTCAGCGCGCATCACATTGGTGGCGGAGCCAGCGTTTTCAGCATAAAAATCCATGAGCAGGAAGCCATAGAACAGCCAGCCCAACAGAAAGAATACAACAAACCCGACCAGGGTTGCGAGAATACGTTTTTTAGCGTCCATACGATTAAGGGTTTAGGTTTAAGGAGAGGGAAGTTAGGGAATTTTTGAGAACAAGCTATATATGAGTGCTTACTGCGTTTTGATAAAGAGGCACCAACTGCTGAGGATAAATAGACTTAGACAAGTTTAACATTGGCTGGATTTTATATTCCCAGGTCTTTCTTTTTCTTTTTAATTAATTCACCCATTTCACTAGTGTCTGTTGTGAAACCACTTACGCTAATGAATTCTGGTTCAGTATTAAACCAAACTACTTGGTTTCTGTCCTTTGTTTTTAGTTTGTAAAGAGGTGGCATAACAAATTTTATTTGGTGCACATGTTCAATGTCCTGCCAATTTACAACTCGTTCTTGTCCGCCATGTTTAATCTTTACGGTCTGATTTCCCAACTTAACAATTGCAAACTTTTTCTTTATTGCAATGAACACAAGAATCATTAACAACGAAAGGAGTCCAAAGATCAGTGTAGTATATGTATCGGTTTGTCCGGTTTCTCCATTTATTGTCACTAATTCTGGTGTAATGTATGAGGTAATTGGGACCACTAGCAGAATTAGTCCCACACCAAGTAGTCCGAATTTAAATAAGTAATGATAGAACCTATTGCTTTCCATTCATTCTCTTGATTTATAGTCTGCAGTTGTGAATAAATGACTGTGAAATTTTTATATAAACTCAACCCTCTATTTCTTCCTCATCGCCTTAAACGGAAACACCATGCCCATGGCTGAGAGGCCGCCTTCCATCTGCTCTTCATTCATCGCGGCCTGAAACTGAACGGGTGTGCCGGAATAGTTGAGTTCACCTGTAGCTTTCCTGGCGGTTTCATCCCAATTGAAGGAATCAAACGGTAAGTCATTGCCGTTGGCATTTAGCGATGCGCTATAGCCTTCACCGTTTTTCGTTACCGTCATGATGCCGGAAAAATTTCCTTCGGGCGTATCGGTAATGGAGTATTCCCATTGCCCTTCGGGTGTAGGAGCTTTTTTGGCTGATAATGTTTTTTGTGTGGTGGAACAGGCAACCAATGCACCAGCCACCAGCATAAACAGTAAAATCTTTTTCATGGAAATTATGTAGTTAGGGTTTCCCTAAGATACAGGATTGTGCTGCAAAAAGACAAATCATAATTACTTTGATTCGTTTTGTAAAATAATTAGCGCGTCATTGCGAGCGGAAGGGTTGGTGTGTGTGACGGGGCGAAGCAATCCCAATCTTTACATGTACGGTTCACTATATAGTGTGGGATTGCTTCGTCATCCTGCGCGCATACAGCCCTTCATTCCTCGCAATGACGGCACTACTCAAACAAATCCTTCTGCGTTTCTTCCTTGGGCTTTTCGGTGTACAACGGAAGTTTGTTCAGGTTTTTGGTCAGCAGAGACTCATCCATCTCAATGCCTTTTTGTTCGGCATCGGTTTTACGCTCGCGGATTTCAATTTCAAGTTCCTTGTTGCTGATCTGTCGTGCCCTGCGTTCAATAGGTGGATTGAGTTTTTCAGCTTTCTCAAATTCAATCACCTTGTCGAGGAAGTCTTTAGGCAAGTCGGCTTCACTGCGGTACACCAGTTCAAAAAACTGCTTGGCAAAAAATCCATCAATCTGAATTCTCCTTTTCGACAGGTGCACAAACTTGCCGATCACCCGGCAAATATTTTCGCGTTCTTCCGGGCTCAACTGCTCAGCAAATTCGTACTCTTCAATTTTTCGCAAGGAAAGAATGATCGGCTCCAGTGCATCGATGGAAATAACATAAACGGTGTAATCACTGAGTTTATATTCAAACTGTTCAACTACATCCAGCGTATTGGTGGGCACCACCAGAAAAACTTCTCTTCGTACGTTCTCTTCCTTTACATACTTGCTCACACTTTCGGCCTGATTGCGTAAGTATAACGGAAAGTTAGATAAGTCATCGCTACCCGGACTTTTCGCATCAAACACAATAAACTCATCGTTGATCTTTAGGGTATTGTCAGGTTTGCCTTTAAAGGGTACAGTCTCCAGGTATTCAACCCCGTGTCGGTTGCAAATAATTTTTATCCGGTTTTTAACATCGGCCTCGTGTTTGGACCATGTCTCTTTTAGCCTGCGTAGTTTTTCGTACGCTGCCTGCTTTTCTTTTTCTTCTTTGTCGTGACGCTCTTTCAGAATATCCTCACGCAGTTTCACCAGTTGATTGATAGCCTTCTCGTGTTCCGTTCTGCGTTGTTCGTCTTTGGTTTTCAGTTGCAGAATTTCTTCGCGCAGTCGGTTACATTCGCGGTCTAACAGGTCAGCTTTATTTTTAAACGACTCCTTTTCGTTGGCCAGTTCCGTGCCTCGCTTCAGGTAATTATCGTTTTTTTCTTTCAGTACACTGTTTTCTTTTTGAAAAGTGATTTTGTCATCGGATAACCGCTCAATCGAACTTTCAAGTTTCCGGTTTTCGGCCTGCAGTGCCCCCATTCCCGACACCAACCGTTGTAGTTCAGCACTTGTTTCAACCAGCAACGTCCTGATTCTGCCCCAGTGAAACAACCTGTCCCACAGCGTGAACGTCTTCAGCTCGTTAAAAAGTCGCTTAATGTTATCAATGCCATTCTCCATAGCGGTAAAGTTAATTCAATTCTGTTGATGCTGTGGCCAATATCCGAAAGGATAACTGACAACACGTGTCAGCGCCATCCACAGGCAAAGAACGCATTGGCTTTCAGCCCCTTATTTGGTATCTTGCACCCGATTTATACAAAGGAGTCACCTTGAAAGTAGAGACTGTAAGGTTGAGCTTGTTGAAACCTGACATTCTGTGAAATAATAGCCTTCGACAAGCTCAGGCTGACATTGAAGCTTTACTTTGAGGTGGCATAAAAACTCTAAATTTTTATGGTAGAAGCGATTTCAAACAGCCGGGAAGCTATTTTGTTGGAAGATCAGTACGGAGCCCACAACTATCATCCGCTGCCGGTGGTATTGAGCAAAGGTGAGGGTGTGTTTTTGTGGGATGTGGAAGGCAAGCGCTACTACGATTTTTTGTCGGCTTACAGTGCCGTAAACCAGGGGCATTGCCATCCGCGCATCATCAACGCGCTCATTGAACAGGCTAGGGAACTTACCTTAACCTCGCGTGCTTTTTACAACGACAAACTCGGACTGGCCGAGAAATATGTATGCGAAACATTCGGCTACCAGAAGGCCTTGTTTATGAACAGCGGTGCCGAAGCCAACGAAACAGCCATTAAGTTGGCGCGCAAGTGGGGCTACACATACAAGGGTATTCCTGAAAACGAAGCCGTGATTGTAGCAGTGAAGAAAAATTTTCACGGACGAACCACCACTATTA
Source organism: uncultured Roseivirgaceae bacterium (assembly GCA_964419145.1). Lineage (GTDB taxonomy): Bacteria > Bacteroidota > Bacteroidia > Cytophagales > Cyclobacteriaceae > UBA2336. The sequence goes on from CAYQOM010000001.1 coordinate 914,241, forward strand.
TTTCGGCCTCTACTGATTCTTCGGCCCGTAAGGGTTTTGGTCCGTTTATGCCAGGCTTTGAAATTGTTGATTACGATAACGTACCTGCACTTGAAAAGGCATTGGCCAACCCCAACGTCTGCGGTTTGTGGATTGAACCGATACAGGGTGAAGCGGGTGTATATGTGCCGGCAGAAGGCTATTTGAAAGCAGCCGAGAAATTGTGCAAGCAGCACAACGTGTTGCTGATGATGGATGAAATTCAAACCGGCATTGCGCGCACCGGAAAAATGCTGGCCAGCGATCATGAAGAGGTTCGCCCTGACTTGCTGATTTTAGGCAAAGCGTTAAGCGGGGGTGTACTTCCGGTTTCGGTGGTATTGGCCGATGATGAAATTATGCTGGTGATCAAACCGGGAGAACATGGTTCTACGTTTGGTGGAAATCCATTGGCTGCCGTAGTGTGCATGGAAGCCCTGCAAGTAGTGAAAGATGAAAAACTGGCCGAGCGTGCCGATCAACTCGGGAAAATTTTCCGCGACCGCATGAGTGCGCTGATAAAAAAGTCGGATATGGTTACACTGGTGCGTGGCAAGGGTTTGCTCAACGCGATTGTGATCAACGACACTCAGCAAAGCGAAACCGCCTGGAACATTTGTGTTGAATTTTCAAAGCACGGTTTGCTGGCTAAGCCAACGCATGGAAACATTATCCGGTTGGCGCCACCGTTGGTGATTACGGAAGAGCAACTTCATGCGTGTTGTGATATTATCGAAAACGTAATTCTGAATTTCAAGAAGTAAGCTCGAGACTCTTCCATAAATAAAGCGTAGCGTACGCCTCCCAACCCGCGTATTTCTTAAAGATTTTTTTAACCTGATCAAGACTTGGTTTTTTGTCAAGACCAAGTTGATTTTTCAGCGCATTGTGCAAGCCGGCATCTTCTAATGGAAAAGCATCGGGGTAACGAAAGGTTTTCATCAGGGCATAATTGGCCGTCCAGTTACCAATGCCTTTTATGGTCATTAATTTTTCCTTTGCTTCCGCGAGGGGTAAACCTGTAAGCTGATGTTTTGAATTGCTTCCTTCAACAAATGCCTGCGCAATGCCCACCGTGTATTTACTTTTTTGTCGCGAAAACTGGAGCGGGAGCAGGTCATCATCGGTGAGGCTAGCCACTTTTTCGGGTGAAGGAAAAAGATGGTACGTGTTTCCATTCCAGTGAAGGGCATCGCCAAACTTTTCAACAAACCGTTGCTTGAGGGTATAGGCAAAGCCAAGGTTAATCTGTTGCCCAAGTACAGCCCATACCAGCGATTCAAACAAATCCGGCTGGCCAACAATGCGGTAGCCTGAGTACTTTTTAATCAGGGGTTTCAACAATTCGTCTTTTTTGGCGAGCTGGTAAAATGGTTTGAGGTCCGTTTCAAGGTCGAACCATTCGGTAACAAACTGCTTTGTTTTTTCTCGTTGTGCCACATCGGGTTTCGTGTTTATAAAATCGATAACCAGTTCATCCGCTTCTTCACGCACACTGAACAGAATAATTTCAGTTTCAATCCGGATTGCTTTATAGACTGTGTTTCCATCAAGGGTGTGCAGCAATTCTGTTGGTGAACGTTTCAAGAAATGCAGGCAATGTTGGTAGTTGAATTCTTCCGGAAGGGCGAGCGTAAGCTTCATGTGTAAATGTAAAGCTATTGCGCGTGGTAAAACAAGGGACGCCAGCAAGTCCGCAAGTTTCAGGTTGAACCGGAAGAAGACCATGTTCACTTTTGTATCAAGATTCTGAAATGATGAAATCAATTGAGGCCATGAACTGGAATGAAATAACGGAGTCCTTAAACACAAAGGGATATGCTATCATCACTGAAGTGCTTTCAAAGGCCGAGTGCGAACACCTGCGCGGATTCTATGAAGATGAATTGCTTTTTCGAAGCGTTATTTCCATGGAACGGTACCGCTTTGGAAAGGGGGAATACAAATATTTTAATTATCCGTTGCCGCCTTCCATTCAGGTTTTACGCGAGCATCTTTACCAACCGCTCTCAACATTGGCCAATGAGTGGATGCAAAAATTGGGCGTTGACATGCACTATCCCGAACAGCATCAGCAATTGCTCGAACGGTGTAAAACAAAAAATCAACACCGACCGACACCGCTTATTCTTCGCTATCAGCATGGCGGGTACAATACCCTGCATCAGGATTTGTATGGTGAAGTTTATTTCCCCTTTCAGGTGGTTTTTGTGTTAACGCAGCACGGTGTTGATCACGAAGGCGGTGATTTTGTGCTCACCGAGCAGCTTCCTCGCGCGCAATCGAAAGCAGAAGTCATCCGGCCCAACCAGGGCGATGCCGTTATCTTTACCACCAACTTCCGCCCGGTAGCCGGTAAAAACGGGTTTTACAAAACACGGGTGAAGCATGGCGTAAGCGAGGTAAAACACGGACAACGATTCGCCTTGGGATTGATTTTTCACGATGCAGCCTGATGTGGTATCATAAACACTTAAGTAAAGATGAGCTGAGGCATTTGTTACGCGAAGGTGAGATTACGCTGGCCGGGAATCTTCGTTTAAAAATTTATGGAACCTTGCGATGCTATTCAGGCAAGCGCATGAAGCGCGAGAATCGTATTTTCTTTACGGGCGAAGTTGAAGCTGTCAATCTGGGTTTCAGAGCCTGTATGCATTGTATGTGCAATAGATCCCCTATCCGTTAATTATTATTCACTAACTTTATCGGGTATCGATTTTTTAAGACTTGAATTATGGCGTTTTGTGAATTATATGATCCATCCACTCATTACCATTTTATTTGCGCATTGGGTAGCCGACTTTCTGTTTCAAACCGAAACGATGGCGCTAAATAAGAGCAAAAGCATAAAGTGGCTCACTGTTCATGTGCTTACATACTCAATTGTGTTACTCGGCTTTTCATTGCTGTTATTGGATTGGCAAACGGCTTTACTTTTTGCCGGAATAAATGGCGCGCTGCATTGGGTTACTGATTTTTTTACCAGCAAACTCACAAAAGCTTACCACAATAACCGGAGAGTTTTCTTCCTCATCATCGGACTGGATCAGTTTATCCATTCCGCCACCTTGATTATGGCGTGGGAATATTTCAGCCTTCAGGCTACTCTTTCCGTAACGAATTTACCGGATTGGCCATAGCTGCTTTGGCTACTTGATAGATAACGATCAAAAGGGAGAGCACCATCACACCAATTGCAGTGAATATGAACACTTCCCAGCCAAGCACAGTACGGTAAGCATAGTTGTTCAGAAAGCCCTTCATTAACCACCAGGCAATCGGACAGCCAACCACAGCAGCAATCATACTGAGTATAACAAAGTCGCGGGTTATCAGGGTAACAAGTCCGCTTACAGAAGCACCTAATGTTTTTCGAATGCTGATTTCTTTTTTTCTTCGTTCGGCTGTATAAGCAGCTAAACCAAGCAAGCCTAAAGCAGAAATGATAATGGCCATAGCGGTGAAGCCGAGGGCCAATGTGCCGGTGACCTGTTCGGTCTTGTAAAGTTTGCCAAAGCTTTCATCCATAAACGTGTATTCGAATGGATATTCCGGACTGAATTTTTTGTAGGTAGTCTGAATGTGCTCGATGGCTGCCTGTGCTTGTGCGGGTTCAACGCGGGCATAAACCAATCCACCCCATTGCGGATTACACATAAATACAATCGGATCAATGGCTTCATGCATGGAGCGGCTGTGAAAATCATCCACAACGCCAACAACGGTTCCTTCTGTTCCCCACAAGGAAATACGTTGACCGACCGGTTCAGTTAATCCCATTTGTTCAACAGCACGTTTGGTGAGTACGAAATTACTCGTGTCGTTAAACTCGCGTGAGAAAAGTCGTCCTGACTTCAAGGAGAAGTTAAGCGTTTGCAATACATCAAAGTCGACAACCACGGCACGGAAATATGGATTTTCTCCTTCCGGCTTGCCCGACCAGTTTACCGATGAGGTTTGATTCTGAATCTGGATGAAAGAACCGTTGGCCTTACCCATATTGGTGACGGTAGCACTCTTGAGCACTTCATTTCTGAATACTTCAAAATCGCGGTTAGTTGCGCCACGCACAGCAAACATGATCACCGATTCGCGGTTGTACCCCAGGTTTTTCTGTTGAATAAATTGCATTTGGTTATGTACAACGATGGCGCTGGCAATGAGTACCACGGTAAGTGTAAATTGAAAAATAACCAACGCCCTGCGCAGGGTCATGCCACTAAAGGTGGTGGAGAGATTGCCCTTCAGTACGGAGGCAGGACGATAGGAGGAAAGCACAAATGCAGGATAGCTGCCGGCAATAATGCCCGTGATGAATACAATGCCGAAGGCGGTTAGCCAAATCATGCCATCACCGAAATCAAGTACGATGTTTTTGGAAACCAGTAAATTGAATAGCGGCAATAGGGTATACACCACACCAAATGCCACCAGCATGGCAACCGCACTGAACAGCATGGCTTCCATCATGAATTGAAAAATCAGACTTCTCCGCTGTGCGCCAACCACTTTTCGAACACCCACTTCGCGTGCGCGGGTTGCTGCTTTGGCTGTAGCCATATTCATAAAATTGATGCAACCGATGATCAGTATAAAAACGGCCACGATAGAAAATATTTTTACATACTCCATGCGCCCCCCAGCAGGTACTCCATTTTTAAAATTTGAGCGCAGGTAGCGTTCTGAAAAGGGTTGCACATACAAATCCATATAATCTGTGCCATCTTCTGATGCGGTAACCTTGTCGAGTTGAATATTTACTTTTTCACGAAAGGCATTGATGTCGCTTTGTTCAGCTAATGTGAGGTATAGCCAATAGTCGGCATTGTTCCAGCTGAAATTTTCTCCACGTTCATCGCGATGGATATCAAATGAAAGAATAAAATCAAACTGTAGTGTTGAGTTTTTGGGTGGATTGGCAAATACGGCTGTTACCTTTTGTTCATACTGTTTACGAACGGTTACGGTTTTACCAATCGGATCATCATTACCAAAAAGTTTTTGGGCCAGGGTTTCAGAAATGGCTACTGAGCGCTTGTCACTAATCGGATTTTCTGCATCTCCTCGAACGATCGGAAAAGTAAAGACCTTGAAGAATTCGGAATTGCTGTAATACCCATTCTCCATAAACCCCTTTTCGTCTACCTGAAAGAGGTGTTCGCCTTCATTGTAAACCTGTGTGATGTTGGTTACTTCTTCAAAATTCGTTTTGATTTCTTCGGCAAGTGGCCCGGGTGTATTATCCCAGGTAATTACCTGATCGGGGCGTTTGATGTTTAATACCACCTGGTATAACCGGTCGATACGCTCATGAAATGAATTCATGTTTACCTCATCGTGTACCCACAGGTAAATAAACAGGGCACAGGCCAACCCGGTGGCAAGACCAATTACATTAATAAAGGAATAGAATTGCTGTCGGGTGAAGTTGCGCATGGCAACGAGTAGGTAGTTACGAATCATGGCATTTTTTTTTCCAGAGACTGTTATTTATGCAAAATGTTGCAACCGTCACTTGCTTTTACTGAAATGGTTGCGCAGGGTTACAGTCGGGCAAATATTCTTTCAGCTTTTTACTAGTAAGGCCTCTATCCTGGATTGAACGGTTTCCGGGGTAATTCCTGCAAGGCAGGCAAAATCGCCTCGGTGGCAGCTTTCTTTTCCAAATACCGAACAGGGTCTGCAAGGCAATTTCTCCCGGTTAATCTGAAGAATATTTTCTGCTCTTTTCCCGAAGGGAGCAAATCCAACATCGGGGTGTGTTCCCCCCCATATGGAAAGCAAAGGAACCCCACAAAGAGCCGCCATGTGCATATTGGACGAATCCACGCACAGCATGAAATCAAGCTTGTGTATAAGTGCAATTTCTTCACGCATTTTCAATTGGCCCGCCACTACAACACAGTTTTGGGGGAAGAGTTCTTTGAAGGCATTGAACCAGGCAATCTCTTCTTCGCCTCCACCAAACAGGAAAATTTTGGGCGAATTTTTTTTTATAAGTGCATCAATAAGTTTTGGATAGTTGGCTAGTGGCCATATTTTGGATTGATGAAGCGCAAAAGGGGCTATGCCTATCCATGTTTCTTTCTTTTCAAGCCGATTGGCGGTTAGCCATTCGATAACTTTGGTTTTGGCATCCTCAGCAGGAAACAGGTAAGGACCATGGATTATTGGGAATGAGAATCCGGCCCGCACAAACGCTTCTGTGTAGCGTTCTACGGTATGGGGAAGCGGTTTTACTTTTTTCTTTTCTTTACGTACAAAGGCCTTTTTTTCTGCACGACCTTTTTTGAACACGATTACTTTTTTTCCGGCCAGCTTAAACAGGTTTCGGAGAATTATGGTGCGTACATGGTCATGCAAGTCAATCACCACATCGTAATTGTTGCGTGCTAACAGCGCCATAAACAATTTTCGCAATCCGAAAAACCCTGTGTATTTTTTGTCGACATCGGCTTCATATACGGAAACGCGCTCAATGCCTTCGAAGAAGCTGGCAAACCTGGGGCGGGTAACAATTTTCACCTCCACCTGTGAGTGAGCGGTAACCAGCGAACGAAGTACCGGCACCAAAAGCACCACATCGCCCATAGCAGAAAAGCGCAGAATCAGGATTTTTTTCATTTGTAGTACTTATTCCTCGCAAGGATGTACTTATGTTATGTATTTCGTTATTTCTTTTGGTACAACATGGGATTGAGGGAAGCATCGTTGTACATTTTCATTTGCCGATATATTTTCATTTTTCGTTCGCCATTCCGGATGTCTTCCATCAGCTGATCAAAGGCCATGTGCATATCCATTTTTTGCTCAAGCAACACGTTCAGTTTGGCTTCACATTTGGTAATGTGATCGGCAGAAGCATCTTTTCGCTCCGTTTGCTCTTTCATGTGGTATATCTTCAGCATCAGTATACTCATGCGATCAAGCAGCCAGGCGGGTGTTTCGGAATTGATTTTAGCAGTTGGCTTTGCCGTCACATCTTTGAAATACTCCATGAAATAGTCGTCCATCTTTTCCACCGTATCGGTTCGCTCCTGATTCGATTTATCAATACGTCTTTTTATAGCCAATGCTTCTACAGGATTAATTTCGGGTAACCGAATGATATCTTCAAGATGCCATTGTACGGTATCGATCCAGTTTTTCAGGTATAATAAATACTCGAAACTATCCGGTGTATAGAGGTTTTTGACAGGTGTGTCCACATGATCGTGAACGTGGTAATCATCAATACTTTGTTGGAAGATGGTATAACATTCTGTAGCGTTGAGCATGGTATTTATTTACGCGTGCAATTTAGTTAATTTACGTGGCACGTCAACAAACATCATAGATGTCCTCACATCACATTGTTCGGGAAAATCAGGAGCCTGCTTTGCTTATTGCAGATGCTGATGCGTTTCCATTTACATGGATTGAGCAGCTGTTGGAATGGAGCCCAACTGTTATTGTACTGGAATCCGCACTTGAAGCCGTGTTAAGCTGGGGGATAAAACTGGATATGGTGATCAGTGGACCGGATCAGGTGGATGCACATATGAAGTTGCTGCGTGATCAGGTACCCGTGAAAATTCTAAGTCATCATACTCAAGATCATTCAATTAATACCGCTATGATGTTCTTAACAGCAGAAAAATACAAAGCTGTGAATGTTGTTGGGTCAGCGCCTGGTTTGGTTGAAGATTTCGCTGACCGTATGGATATAGTAACATTTTTTGAAGCCAAAAGGTGGGTCTATATACGAAATGGAAAGTTCGAAAAATGGGTAAGCCGTGGAACGCTGTTTGAATTTCCGGAGAGCGTAAAATCAATTGAGGGTCTGGATAAAAATGGCCTGGCCGTAAAGGATGGCGTGATAAAAGCCGAAGCAGATTTTCCCTTTTGGGTTGGAGAAGTGCTTCAGTAGTGGTGTGCAAACTTAATTTATCAAACCGGAAAGCTTGTTCAAATCAACCTTCTCAATGGGATGAGGTGTGTTTTCTAATGGTTGGAACGCTCCCTTCGGTAACCATTCAGCTACCCGCTGCGAATAATTGCGGTCAGCCATATCATCCTGATCGCCCAGACAGATCAAAACTTCATGCTGAATGGTTTTCAGGTTTTCTTCAGTAAGCAACGGTTGGTTTCCCAACTCCAGCATCATGTCGCGGGTTTTGCTCAGCAATTTTTTCCAGTCGTTAGGGGCGTGACGGTGCTCCAGTATGCGTGCAAAAGCCGGCACTTTTTCCAGAATTTTTTCTGCGTTTAGTTTTCGTACTTCCTGTTCAGCCGATGCAGGTGACCAATCGAACTTGGTGCCGAGTGTAGTAATTTTACCAACACGTTCCGAATGTTTTAAGGCAAGCCATACGGCCACGTACCCACCCATGCTGTAACCGAAAATATCAACCTGATTTAGATTTTGTTTGTCAAGAAACGTCAGCACATCATCAGCAAAAATTTCAATCCCAAATGATCCCCGAAAGGGCACACCGCTATGCCCTGAAAAGTTGAGCATAAAAACTTCTTTGCCCTGGACTTCTAGTTTTTGTTTTAATGGTTCAAGTTGAGATGACGAGCCGAGGGCTCCGTGAAGCAGCAGCAGAGCAGGATTCATGCAGGATTCCAGGTTGCAAGTACAAAACGATCTTTACCATTCATGTCTATAATGAGGGCAACATCGGTATAACTTTCGGATTCAAATAAGGATACAGTATCGTTACCGTACAAGGCGTTGATTTCCACAACGACTTTGCCTCCTGGTTTTAGCACTTTTTTTCCACGCGCTGCAATAGCTTTATAAAAGACCAATGGATCATTGCCGGGAACAAACAAGGCTACGTGGGGCTCGTGATCCAACACATGTTGCTGCATAGATTTTTTTTCCTGTTGGGCCACATACGGTGGATTGCTTACAATAATATCCAGATCACCTACGGGAATATCTTCATGCAGGATGTCATGTTTAAGCAACTTAACTTTAGGCTCCAATCGCTCGATATTTCTCTGAGCGATTGATAGTGCTTCATCGCTTACATCGGTGGCGTACACCTCGGCATGGGGCATCAATGATTTTAATGAAATAGCGATACAGCCGCTTCCAGTTCCGATGTCGAGAATACGCACGGTGGTTTCCTCACCGGTAGCAGGTGGAAACGGCACCTGTTTCACCAGCTCTTCGGTTTCAGGGCGGGGGATTAATACAGCTGGGCTAACCAGAAATCGTCTTCCAAGAAATTCCTCATCACCCAAAACATATTGGATTGGCTCATGGTCGTTTAGTCGTTGTGCAATTGTACCCAGTTTGTTTTGCACATCCGTTGAAACCTCCACTTCTTTCTCCATTAAAATTTCGGTGGTGGATAAGCCCAACTCATGCTCCATAACCATGAAGCCCAGTTGTTGAATCTCCTCTGCGGATTCCTCCAACTTGATTTTTTCTATGAAATCGGAATACAGCTTTTTTGCGTTCATAGGCCTGTCAGAAATCTTTCTTCACGAAAACTGTTGTAAGTTTATACCCGCCTGTAAAATTAACAATGAAGAAACACGATCACCACCTGGATGAGTTTTTTATGCAGCGTTGTATGGAATTGGCTGCCCTCGGTCGCGGATATGTGAGCCCGAATCCGTTGGTTGGCTGTGTGATTGTGCATAATGATAGAATAATTGGAGAGGGCTGGCATAAAAAATTTGGGGAAGCACATGCGGAAGTGAATGCAGTGGCTGCTGTTGGAAATCAGGAATTACTGAAAGAGAGCACCGTATACGTTAATCTTGAACCCTGCTCGCATTTTGGTAAAACACCACCATGTGTTGATTTGCTGATCCGTCATCAGGTAAAGAAAGTGGTTATCGCCAATTTGGATACGCACCCAAAGGTTTTGGGCGAGGGAATAAAGAAACTGCGTGAGGTAGGTATCGAAGTGATTACCGGCATTCTCGACAAGCAAGGGCGTGAGTTAAACAAGCGATTCTTTACCGATGTTGAGAAAAATCGCCCTTACATTATTTTAAAATGGGCTGAAACTGCAGATGGTTTTATTGCGCAAGCCAATTACGATTCGAAATGGATCAGCAACGAATTTTCACGACAACTGGTGCACAAATGGCGCAGTGAGGAGGATGCGATACTTGTGGGTACGAAAACAGTGTTTCACGATAATCCCCAACTCAATGTGCGTGAATGGACCGGGAGAAATCCGGTTCGTGTTGTGATCGATCGGTTTTTGAAGCTGAGCGAAAAGCTGAATGTATTTGACAGAAGTCAGCAGACGATTATTTTTAACGTATTGAAGCACGAAGAACACGATAACCTTATTCTGGCGCGCGTTGATGAGGCCGAATTTCTACCACAACTTTTACAGGATTTGCACAAACGTGGCATTCAATCGGTGATTGTGGAAGGTGGAGCGCAAACCCTCAATTTTTTTATAACGAGTGGCTTATGGGATGAAGCACGTATTTTTAAGGCCATGCGAAGCTTTGGTGGAAAGGGGATTAAGGCACCTGAATTAAAGGGAAAACTTTCTTTCACAGAAACCGTTTCGACAGATACCTTGTTTACTTACCACCCGATATATGGAGAAAATTAATCTGAAGGAAAAGTTTGCCCAGTTTTCCGATCATTGGAACCCGCGCATTATAGGAGAACTGAATGGACAACAAGTAAAGGTTACCAAATTAAAAGGTGAATTTTTCTGGCATCATCACGAGCGTGAAGATGAACTATTTTTGATAATTAGGGGAAAATTAAAGATTGAGTTTCGGGATAAGACCGTAGAAATTGGTGAGGGGGAATTCATTATTGTTCCCCGCGGTGTGGAGCATCGTCCGGTTGCTGAAGAGGAAGTTGAAGTACTGTTGTTTGAGCCGGCTTCAACCTTGAACACCGGAAACGTTATTAATGATGTGACCAAAAGGGTTTTGGATAAGATTTAGTATCTTTAATTATGCGAAAGTATCTTGTAATATATGAAAGGAGTGCCGATGGTTTCAGCGCCTATGTTCCGGATTTACCTGGCTGTACATCCGCAGGAGAAACTAAAGAAGAGGTTGAGTTAAACATCATCGAAGCAATAAAGCTTCATCTGGAGGTTTTACAAGAGGAGGGATTGGAGATACCTCAGTCAGTATCTGATTCAGAAATGATAGTCATTTCCTGAAAATGAAATACCGAGAAGTCATCAAAATTATTGAAGGAGATGGCTGGTATGCTGTGCGACAAAAGGGTAGCCACGTAACGTATAAACACAATAAAAAGAAAGGGATAGTTACCATTGCTTGTCATCGTTTGTCTGATGAGGTTCCTCGTGGTACATTGAATAGTATATTAAAGCAAGCAGAACTGAAGTAATAAAAATAATGGCTGAAGAACTCATTATATCCACATCAACGGATAAGCAGCAGCGTTACGAAACGCTGGTTCCACAAATCGAGGCACTTGTTTCTGGCGAACCTGATGTTGTAGCCAACTTGTCGAATATTGCAGCCGCACTGAAACAAACCATGAATTATTTCTGGGTGGGTTTTTACCTGGTTAAAGATAATTCCATGCTTACCGGCAGGCAGGAACTTGTGCTTGGGCCTTTTCAAGGGCCGATTGCCTGCACCCGAATCGGATTGGGTAAAGGTGTGTGCGGAACTTCCTGGAAGGAAAAGCGTACGATCATCGTTCCCAACGTGGATGAATTCCCCGGTCATATCGCCTGCAGCTCGGCATCAAAATCTGAAATTGTATTACCCGCATTTAAAAACAACGAGGTATTTCTCGTACTGGATGTCGACAGCGATGAACTAAACGACTTTGACGCGGTGGATGAGAAATACCTGGAAGACGTAATGCGCATTATTGAGCGCTTCATTTAATCATCCATTTCCCCCATAAGCATGGGGGCTGTAGCCTGTCCTGCAAAATCCCCTTTTTTATAGGAAACACATTTGCTACATTCGTAAGCCTTCTCAATCAGGCTGGTATGGCTAAATTCATTACAGGCGTTTTTGTAACGCTTTCCTTTTTAGTGGGTGCACAAATCGGTTCAAAAGTTCAACAACAATCAGGTATTCATGGTATCTGGACCAACAATCAGTTTGGTTATCAGATGACCTTGATGTTAAACAAAGACGGTTCTGGCGAATTTGATGGGGCGCCTATGAAATATGCCCTTTCGGGGAATACGCTTTCGCTGACTATGGATGGTGCAACAACGAAGTACACCTATGCACAGCAAGGAAATTCACTAACCCTTTCGGGTGGTGATATTGACGGCAACATTATTTTTTCGCGGCAAGGTTCAGGCGTTGGCAACATGCCATCACAACCAACACAGACTTCAAATCTTCCGGCCGTTCAGCAAGGTAATGCCAGGAATACACCGTCAAGCGGAAGTATTGTTGGTATATGGAGTGGAAATGGTGAGACCATTGAGTTTAAAAACAACGGCCAATGTTTATACATGGGTCAAACCATGGCCTATCAATTGTCTGGTAATAGCATTGTTTTACAAACAGCACAAGGTCAGGTTCCGTTAGCATATTCACTGAATGGAAACCAACTGACCATTTCGGGTGGCGGCTTGACTTACACCTATTCGCGTGGTGGAGGAAGCGGTAACTCAGGTGGTGTCGTTGCTGCACCATCACCAGGTACTGGTAAAGGTCGTGTTGTACCTGAACTTGTGGGTAAATGGTGCTGGACGAACGTAACCTCTACCAATTCTGGCGGATCAACTTCAGAGCGATGCATTACATTAAATGCGGATGGAACTTATCAGTATGCAGCTGAGCGATCATCAAGTGTGAACACAAATGCATACTATGGTGGAACGAATTCTCAAAACAGTGATCAGGGTACATGGTCGTATGACGGAATTCGTATATATTACAATTCGCAAATGGGGCAAGGTTCTGGTTCTTATGTGTTGGAGAAACGAAATCATCCAAAGAATAACGACCCAATGATTGTGTTGGATGGCGAGCCTTATGTGACATATTATCAAAAACCACGTTGGTAAAAATTTAGAGCATTATGACATCACGCAGACAATGGTTGAAATCCGCACTAGCAGCTGGTGCAGGTTTACCCCTAAGTTTAACTTTGGCTAATGAGTTGATGGCCGCACCGGTGAGTCGGGCGGAGTGGTTGCATGGTATTGAACCAAAAAACCTGAATCAACTTGTTCGGTTGGGGTCAAATGAAAATCCTTATGGTCCTTCTGAGAAAGCACGCAAAGCCATTATTGCCAGCATCAGCGAAGGAAACCGCTATGCGCATGGTGTGGCACAAGATCTACGCAAAGTAATTGCTGCGCGTGAAGGCGTATCCCCTGAAAATGTATTGTTAGGTGGTGGCTCATCTGAGTTGCTTTGCCTCACCGGCATGTCTGTTGGCCTGGAAGGCGGTTCCGTACTGTCAGCATTCCCAACGTTCCGCCTGTTGATGGATTATGCACAGAAGTTTAATGCTCGTTGGGATCAGGTAAACCTGGATGATAACATGGTTCATAATTTAGAAGCTATGGAATCGGCCGTGAAGGGTGACACCAAAATTATTTTTGTCGTCAATCCAAACAACCCTACCGGTACTGTTTTGGATACTGAAAGACTAAAATCGTTTTGCATAGAAACGGGTAAGCGGGCTACCGTGTTTGTAGATGAAGCCTATATCGAATTTCTGGATCAATACGAAAGTAAATCCATGGTGCAGTTGGCGAAGGAGGGACATAACGTACTGGTGTGTCGAACATTTTCAAAAATTTATGGCCTCGCAGGTTTGCGGATTGGTTATTTAATTGGTCAACCCGATACGCTAAAGAAAATTGCCTCGAAGCAAATGTGGGGTAATTACAATCAGGCTGGTTTAGCTGCAGCCGCGGCCAGCTTAGAGGATAAGGAATTTGTGGCCATGACGCGCAAGAAAAATGCAGAGGCTCGTCAGCATCTGTTCAATTACCTCGACAGCAAAAAATGGTCGTATGGAAAATCATTAGCCAATGTAGTTTTCTTTCCTGCCCCGATAGATGGGAAAACAATTCTGGAGCAAACTGAAAAGAAAGGTTATCAGATTCGGGTGTGGGATTATGCGGGTAAAGAATGGTGCCGGGTAAGCATTGGCACACTGGATGAGATGAAAGGATTTACAAAAGCGTTTGATCAGGTAATTGCGTAACGAATCATTCGGCAGTCGATGAAAAAACTCTCACTTGCAAAATATAACATCGACTGGCCGAATCATTTAATTGGTTTTTTTAGCGCTCTTTTTGGAATCTTGATTGCATTTGAGTTAGACGAATGGCGTGAACGGCACAACCAGCAAGAACTAGCCGATATTGCCTTTTCCAGGATGCTGACGGAAATAGAATTTAATCAGAATATTCTTCACGCTAACGTAAATGAAAACCTTGATCGCATTCGGGTATTGGATTACCTAACGGCCAAACTGAACGATCAACTTCTTTTTATCGGTGATGCGCGGGAAGCGGATTCTCTTAATCAACATTACTCCAATTATATCCACATTGATACGGACCCTAACGAAACGGATCGGGAAGGGAAACCAACCTATATTGGTGTATCATCATTGTCCACGATTCCCCAACATACCTCAGCCTGGGAATCGGCTAAAGCAACCGGTGCCCTCAATTTTTTGGGATATGAACGGGTAATAGCATTGTCGAGTGTTTACAACTATTCCAGCATTGTTGAGGAGCTAAAAGCCATTCATGAACTCTCCAAAAAAGCAGATGATATCATAACACGATCTCAACTCAGGCTTTACCTGGATGAAGTTGAAAAATCTTTGAAAATTGTGGAGCGCGAACTGGCTGAATACGATCAGTTCGTTAGCATACTCAATTCATTTGATTGATGTTGGGACACGGCCATTGCAGGTCGCTTTCCCAACTCCTTTAACAAACGCGTATGCCCAGCCAATGCGCTGATAAACGTAGGCTCTGATTTGTAAGGCAAACCAAATTCATGTGCAGTTTCGCGAACGATTTTAGAAATCTTGCGGTAATGCACATGACAAATATTGGGAAACAAATGATGCTCAACCTGATAATTTAATCCGCCCACATACCAGGAAAGAATTCGGTTGCTATGCGCAAAGTTGGTGGTTGTGTGCAATTGATGAATGGCCCAGGTGTTTTCCAGCACACCTTCCTGATCGGGTTCCGGGTATTCCGTTCCGTCAATAACATGTGCCGGTTGAAAGATAATGGCCAGTATGAAACCGGCAATGTAATGCATGCCCACTATACCGAGCAAAATCTGCCACCAGGCATAGGGAGTCAGTAACACCGGTACAACAAAAATGTACCCTACGAAAACAGCTTTGGAGACTACCAAAATAATCCACTCCGTTAATGCATTTGTTTTTTGTTTTTTTACGAGTCCATCTTTTTGATAGCGTATGATCCTGACAAAATCTTTCACCAAAATCCAAACGATGGTCATGAGGCCATAAAAAAACCAGGCATATAAATGTTGAAAACGATGAAACGGTTTCCATTCAGAGCTTGGGTGCATGCGCAGAATACCTCGTGGACTGATGTCTTCATCGGCATCGTGAACGTTTGTATAGGTGTGGTGCAATACATTGTGTTGTACTTTCCAGTTGAACGCGTTTGCGCCTATAAGATTTAAAGAATATCCGATAAGATTATTTACCCAGGCTTTGTTGGAGTACGCACCGTGATTGGCATCGTGCATAACAGAAAGGCCAATACCGGCAACACCAAGGCCCATGGCAACCACCAAGGCGATAACGCCCCAACCGCTGGTGACCGCGCCTGAAATGATAAGGGCATATGGCGTAAAATAAAGGGCAAACATGAAAATTGATTTGATGATCATGTGTGCGTTAGCCTGCCGGCTGATGTTGTTGTTTTTAAAGTAATCGTTAACGCGTTGATTAAGGGTGACGAAGAAATCTTGTTTAACTCTTGGAAACTTAATGGAGGAGGCTCTGCTCATAAAATGTGATAAAAATTGTGTTGAATAATCTTTAAAGATACGAATAAGGCAGGAGAATGCCCTTTTCTAGTGGGTGAATTATAAGGAAACGGCCAATAGAGCCTATAAACGGACGTATTTTGAAATTAAAACTCGGCAATAACCGTCTTGCCACCGGTGGTTTTATCGCCCAGGTTTACAGTAATTTTTGCATCAAGGGGTAGAAAAATATCCACGCGCGAACCGAATTTGATGAACCCGAACTCAGCGCCTTGTTCCAGTTTTTGACCTTCCGAAACATAACATTTGATTCTGCGCGCCAATGCACCGGCAATCTGGCGAAAAAGAATTTCTACACCGTTATCCATTTTGGCAACTACGGTAGTTCGTTCATTTTCTGTGCTTGATTTCGGATGCCACGCCACCAGGTATTTGCCTTCGTGATAGCGGTAGTAGCTGATGGTACCACCAACGGGCATGCGGTTAACGTGTACGTTGATGGGCGACATAAAAATAGAAACTTGTTTGCGTTTACCTTTCAGGTACTCGGTCTCTTCAGCTTCTTCAATTACTACTACTTTACCATCAGCTGGAGCAATAACCTGTTTCGGATTTTTCTGAACAGTGAAAATCGGATTTCTGAAAAATTGCAGAACGATCAGGTAAAAGATCACACCCACTCCGATGACTACATTGCGGATAACCTGTTGCCCGGGAAAAAAATAATCGAATGCCCAGATAATCGCTACCAGCATAATCAATAATACAAACAGTAACGTACGGCCTTCCTTGTGAATGGTCATCTTAAATTGATTGTGTGAATTTCAGTGACAAAGGTAAGGCATTTAACTGAACGAATAAAAAAAGCAGCAAGGTTCACTTGCTGCCTCAGTAATTGTATTACCAGAAAATTAATATCCTCCGCGATACTTGTACGTTTTCGCAACCTTATCAATAGCCACCATATATGCGGCTGTGCGCATGGGCACCTTATAATCGTTGGCGGTTTTGTACACGTTGTTAAACGCATCTTTCATAATTCTGTCCGATCTGCGGTTAACACGCTCAGCTTCCCACTTATAACCTAAACGGTTTTGTACCCACTCAAAATACGATACCGTAACACCACCGGCATTAGCCAGAATGTCGGGCACTACAATGATACCTTTTTCATTGATGATGCTATCGGCTTTTGAAGAGGTTGGTCCGTTTGCTCCCTCCACAATTAACTTGGCTTTAATGTTGGGTGCATTGCTCGCCTTGATTACATCTTCAGTCGCTGCGGGTACCAGCACATCTACCGGAAGAATCAACAGATCTTCACCGCTGATTTTTTCAGCGCCATCAAAACCTTCAAGCGATCCTTTGTTCTTGTCACGATAGGCTACAGCAGCCTCGATATCAATTCCTTTTTCATTGTAGTATGCTCCCGAAATGTCGCTAACCGCCTGAACGATCAAGCCGCGTTCGGCCAACAGGCGTGCAGCCCACGAGCCTACGTTACCAAATCCTTGTACAGCACAAGTGGCCTTGTACGGATTGATTTTCATTTTTTCCATCGCGGTCAATGTAGAAACCATTACCCCACGACCAGTTGCCTCAGTGCGCCCTAGTGAACCACCAAGCACCAAAGGCTTACCTGTAACTACAGCGTTAACGGTCATGCCCTGTGTTTTGGAGTATTCGTCCATCAACCAGGCCATTTCTCTTGGGCCGGTTCCCATATCCGGTGCCGGAATATCACGATCCGGACCGAAAATGTCGATCATCGCACTTGTATAGGAGCGGGTTAATCGTTCAATTTCTCCAGCCGACATTTGGCGTGGGTTACAGGTAATGCCACCTTTGGCACCACCATACGGAATATCCACCACGGCACACTTCCACGTCATCCAGGCAGCAAGTGCTTTTACTTCATCCAGGTTTACGTGTGGATCATATCGGATACCCCCTTTTGATGGGCCGAGAATATTAGAGTGTACCACGCGGTAACCTTCAAACACACGGATGGTTCCATCATCCATGGTTACGGGGAGCGAGACGATTACCTGGCGTGCAGGTGATTTTAATACGTTATAGATTTCATCTTCCAATCCGAGAATTTGGGAGGCTTCGCGAAACCTCGACATCATTGCTTCAAACGGATTTTCTTTGTCTTTTAAAGGTGCGGGTTCTATGTATGCCATAATTGTTAAAAAGTAGCGGTAAAAGTAGCGTTTTTTGAGTGACTGCAATCTGATTTAAATCACTTAAAACGAACAGCTAAATCGGTTGCAAAGATATATATTTGTTCTAAATGAATATGCCCAAACAATGCCTATTAAGTCAAAGGAACAGAAAAGGCTTAAGAAGAAGAAAATCCTAGAGTTAAAGGGGTCAAATAAGCCACCCGTAACAACAGATCCTAATGTTTTTATGTGGGAGCGAGTTAAAGAGGAGTTGCTTATTACGAAAAAGAAAACAAGGGATAAAAAAAAGACAGGCAAAAAAAAGAAATCGATATTACCTCTTCCTGTTTCAAAACCGAGTGCAACTACTATTGAATACGAGGATCATGAAAGAGGTTTTGATGTTCTTCATCAATAAAGTTAGAACAACTCCAGGTACGCAACTATAAAAGGCGCTGAAATAAACAAGCCATCAAAGCGGTCTAAAAAGCCACCATGGCCGGGTAAACTATCCCCGGAATCCTTAATGGCCATGCTTCTTTTCAGGAGGGATTCAACCAGATCACCGAACGTACCTCCGATAATAATGAGCAAGGCAACAATCAACCAGTTAACAATGCTCAGGCTTTGGAAATACAGGCTTAAACCATAGGTCATGGCAATGGCCAATGCGGCACCACCCCAAAATCCTTCCCACGATTTTTTGGGCGAAATGCGCTCAAACAGTTTGTGTTTTCCAAAAAGGGTTCCGGCAAAGTAGGCTCCCGTATCGCTGGCCCAAAGAATCAGAAACGCACCCAGTATAATTTCATAGTTATAGTAACCATCATCAAAGGCGGCATGATTCAACAAAGCAAAAGGTACAGCGATGTAAAAAATACCCAAAAAGGTATATGCTATATTGGTGAACGGTTTCAGCTCCGTTTTTTTATAAAGCTTGATCATGTAGGCAAGCGAGATGAGCGGAAACAGCAGCAAGTAATACCGTGGTGAAATGTCGCCCCGCTCCACAAAAAAGGAGAGCGCGTAAATCACCACACCGCTTAATGTCCCCAATGTTTTTAATGGAATGAGTCCGTCAAGACCGGCCAGTTTATAAAACTCTAGCAGGGAGAAAAAACAGACAAACAAGAAAACAGCAAAGTAGGTCCACTCACCATAGGCTACACCGGTAATAATGGCTGCAGCGCCAAACACAGCCGTAATCAGTCGCTGGGTGAGGTTGTTATATCGGGATAGGATTTTACTCACGCGAAAAAGTTGAAGGTTTGCTGGTGTAAAGCTTTCGGAAATAAACCAAAAGTGCAAATGTGGATACAATCCCAACCATTACCCAGGGCCACGGTGCGGCTTCTTCACTTTCCATGTCAAGCTCGGTTACTCCCTGATTATACAGATGCAACATGATAAGGGTAAAACCATTGTGGAAAAAGTGGGCAAACATGGGAACAATCAAGTTACCCGACCAATGGTACAGGTAGCCAAACAATGCACCCAGTAACACACGTGGTACAAAACCAAAAAACTGCATGTGAATGGCGCTGAATAAAATGGCGGCTACCCAAATGGCCAGGTGCGGACTTCCCGTTCCTCGTTTGAGTTCGTTTTGAATTAAACCACGAAACACAAGCTCCTCACCAATTCCCGGAAGGATGGCTATAACAACAAAACCAATCATCAAATCGCGTTGCGATTGAAAATTGGTGAGCACCTTCGTTAGTTCCATTAAAGCATCTTCGCGTTCACGTGCCCAGTCGGAAAAGTTTTTCATGAAGTCCGGAAACTGGAGGTGCATGTTCCACTCAATTACCGGAGAAAGCGCCACCTGAAATCCAATGCCGATCATCATCATTACGGGAATAAGCAATAACCATTTTTCATTGAGGTTGAAGAGTTTGCGAACAGGTTTTCGTTCAGAGAACTGAACATATAATAAGGGGAACAAGATCAAGCCAATGAATGCGGCAAATGCCTGGGTGATCATGAGCGGAAGAAATG
The DNA here is from genome assembly GCA_964419145.1 of uncultured Roseivirgaceae bacterium. Lineage (GTDB taxonomy): Bacteria > Bacteroidota > Bacteroidia > Cytophagales > Cyclobacteriaceae > UBA2336. The sequence goes on from CAYQOM010000001.1 coordinate 934,361, forward strand.
CCGAATAATCCGGATTAGCCATCATGGACAGCAAGTCACCTTCATAAAACAAAGCGGCAACGGCTAACCCAATGCCAGGGCCCACCAGCAAAAAACCAACTCCCACCAGTATGATGATAAACAATAGTGAAACAACAGGGTGTCGATCGGAAATACGGATGTCTTCAGCGCTCATAATGTTGAAAGTGGCAAGCGGCAAAAATCTGCAAATCCATTGAAATACATGTTATCTTTGCGGTCTTAAATTGGCTGAAAAGGCGTAATCATGGTTAAAATCGGCAAAATAGAACTGGGGGATTTTCCGTTGCTGCTCGCACCCATGGAGGATGTGAGCGACCCGCCCTTTCGTGCCGTGTGCAAAGCCAATGGTGCTGACCTGATGTACACCGAGTTTGTTTCCTCTGAAGGGTTGATACGCGATGCCGCCAAGAGCAAACAAAAGCTCGACATTTTTGAATATGAACGGCCCATCGGCATACAACTTTTTGGTAGCGACATTGAGCACATGCGCCAATCGACTGAGATTGCCACTGCGGTTCAACCGGATTTAATCGACATCAACTACGGCTGCCCGGTTAAAAACGTAGCGTGCCGTGGGGCGGGTGCTGCGTTGCTACAGGATATTCCAAAAATGGTGAAGATGACCGAAGCAGTTGTTAAGGCCACACATCTTCCGGTTACGGTAAAAACCCGATTAGGCTGGGATGACAGCACCAAAAATATTCTTGAAGTGGCTGAGCGTCTTCAGGACATTGGTATACAAGCGTTAACCGTACACGGACGCACACGCGTACAGATGTACAAAGGTTCAGCCGACTGGACACTCATTGGCAAGTTAAAAGAGAATCCGCGGCTTACCATTCCGATCTTTGGCAATGGCGATATTGATTCACCACAAAAGGCTTTGGAATATAAAAACCGTTACGGTGTTGATGGTGTAATGATCGGTCGTGCCGCTATCGGTTATCCATGGATCTTCAACGAGATCAAACATTATGTACAACACGGTGAACGCCCACTGCCACCCGATGTAGCCGAGCGTGTAAACGTAACGAAAAAGCACCTGGAGTTTTCGATCAAATGGAAAGGTGATCGCACCGGAGTTTTCGAGATGCGCAGGCACTACACCAACTATTTTAAAGGTCTTCCTGATTTTAAACCTTTCCGCATGCGGTTGGTGGAAACTTCGGATATACCTGAACTCTTTGCTATTCTGGATGAAATCAGCAATGCGTATTCAGGCGAGTTGGTTTCATCCTGAAAGAATAGCAAGAATCAGATTTGAAATGGCTGACTGAATGTCAATCTTTGCAGCCTGTAATTCTTTATGTCCGAGTCTACAAAAGGCAATGCCATTTTCTTACTGATTGTTTGTTCCCTTATTTGGGGTACTTCCTTTATCCTCATCAAACAAGGATTGAAGGTTTTTGATCCGGATGAAGTTGGTGCTTTGCGTGTTTCTGCCGCGGCATTGTTTCTGTTGCCTGCTGCATTGCTCAAGCTTCGCGAGTTGAAGGCAACCCATTTCCCTAAACTGTTGCTTTCGGGTTTGATGGGTATTTTCATTCCAGCCTTTCTTTTCTCTGTGGCACAAACGCGGATGGATAGTTCCATTGCAGGGATACTGAACACCCTCACACCCATCTTCACCATGATTATCGGGGCAGTGTTGTTTCAGCAGCGCTTTCGTGCACTGGCTGTGTTGGGCATTGTGCTTGGCTTTGCGGGTACGTTTATGTTGATGCTGTCGCGCTCGGGCGGGAAAGTGGAGGGCGTTAATCTGTATGCGTTGCTGATTGTGGTGGCGTGTATTCTTTATGGCTCAAACCTGAACTTTATAAAATTCAAAATAGCCGATGTGGGCTCGCTGGCCATTACTAGTGTTTCACTTTTGCTGATCGGTCCACTGGCCATGCTCTATTTATTTTTCTTCACTGATTTTACGGCAAAGTTTTCAACACATGAAGCCGCTTGGCCAGCCTTTGGCTACATCGTTTTATTGGGTATGCTGAGCACAGCCATCGCTACCTTTCTGTTTAATCGTTTGGTAAAAATCAGCACACCGCTTTTTGCCAGTTCCGTAACCTATGTGATGCCTATCGTAGCTGTGATGTGGGGTGTGCTGGATGGCGAGCGTTTATACCTGGGGCATTACATTGGCATGGCCGCCATTTTGGGTGGCGTTTATCTGGCCAACCGCAAGAAGGGGTAATTTTTATTGCTTTGCCTTGAACGTTAAGGCATTAGTCATACTTTTGCGCTTTCGTTAAAAGTCACATCCATGTCTGCCCGCAAAATTTCCCGTGCCCTCATTTCTGTCTATAATAAAGAGAACCTCGACCCCATCGTTCATTTGCTGGGCAAAGCCGGTGTTGAATTTGTTTCTACGGGGGGAACACAACAATACATTGAAAAGCTCGGATACAAAGTAATACCAGTTGAAACGCTTACAGGATACCCTTCCATTTTTGGAGGCCGGGTAAAGACCTTGCATCCCGCCATCTTTGGTGGTATTCTTTACAGACGCGATGAAGCCAGCGATTTAAAAGAGGCCAAGGAGCACAAGATCGAATCGATTGACCTGGTAATTGTAGACCTATATCCGTTTGAAGAAACGGTTGCTGCTGGTGGAACCCCCGAAGCCATCATCGAAAAAATTGATATCGGTGGAATTTCCTTGATTCGCGGAGCCGCTAAAAACTTCAACGATGTACTCATAGTTTCTTCGCGCAATCAGTATTCAAGACTTCAGCAATTGCTCGAAGCAAAAAATTGTTCTTCCGATCTGGCCGATCGCAAAGCATTTGCAACCATGGCTTTTGATGTTACCTCGCACTACGATTCAGCCATCTTTGCTTACTTTAATCAGGATCAGGCGGTGCCTTCATTTAAGAAAAGTATTCAACAAGGCAGAACCCTGCGGTATGGTGAAAACCCCCATCAGCAAGGAAAATTTTATGGCAACCTGGAAGACTTGTTAACCCAACTTCATGGCAAAGAACTTTCGTACAACAACTTGGTAGATGTTGATGCAGCCATAAACCTGGTACAAGAATTTGATGAAACGGCTTTCGTGATCATCAAACACACCAACGCATGTGGCGTGGCCACGGGTTTTTCAGTTAAGGAAGCCTACCTTAAGGCGTTTGCTGCCGATACGGTTTCAGCCTTTGGCGGGGTGTTGGCCACTAACAAACCAGTTGATCTGGCGGCTGCCGAAGAATTGAACAAACTCTTCTTTGAAATATTGATTGCTCCAGCCTACAACGATGATGCGTTGGAACTTTTGAAATCCAAGAAGAACCGCATGCTGCTGGTACAGCGCAAGCCATTGAATGAGCAGGTTCAGTTCAAGAGTTTGTTAAACGGTGTGATCGAACAAGATGCCGACTCGAAGACTGACAGTCAGGCAGACCTGACAGTAGTCACCAAGGTTTCTCCTTCGGCTGAACAGGTGGACGCACTGCTCTTTGCCAGTAAAATTGCAAAGCACACCAAGTCGAACACCATTGTGCTAGCCGTTGAAGGACAATTGCTGGCCAGCGGTGTGGGGCAAACCTCCCGGGTGGATGCCTTACGTCAGGCGATTGAAAAGGCAAAAGCATTTAACCTGAGTCTGAAGGGAGCAGTAATGGCTTCAGATGCCTTCTTCCCTTTTGCTGACTGTGTGGAGATTGCCGACAAGGAGGGTATTCAAGCTGTTATTCAGCCGGGTGGATCGGTGCGCGATCAGGACTCCATCGACTACTGTGATGCACACGGCATGGCCATGGTGTTTACGGGTACCCGTCACTTCAAACATTGATCGGGAAAACTGTAAAAAGTATCGAAATTATTACAGTAATAAGTTGACCTTTGCATAATTTGGTAAATTCAAACCTTTAATCTGTAAAACACTCCTCCTGACGAATGGCATTTTTTGATTTTTTCACCAGCGACATAGCTATAGACCTTGGCACAGCTAACACCCTCATCATTTACAAGGATAAAATCGTTGTGGATGAGCCCTCCATCATTGCCTTGGATAAGTCAACCAGCAAGGTGTTGGCCATCGGGCGCGAGGCTATGCAGATGCACGAGAAAACCCACGACCACATCAAGACGATTCGTCCGTTGAAAGAAGGCGTTATTGCCGACTTCCAGGCAGCGGAGTTGATGATCCGCGGGTTGATTAAGATGATCGACACGGGCAAGCGTCTGTTTCCACCTTCATACCGCATGGTCATTTGTATTCCTTCGGGGATTACAGAAGTGGAGAAGCGTGCTGTGCGTGATAGTGCCGAACATGCGGGTGCCAAAGAAGTATACATGATCTACGAACCGATAGCCGCAGCCATCGGTACAGGTATAGACATTGAACAACCAATCGGTAACATGATTGTGGACATCGGTGGTGGTACAACCGACATAGCCGTTATTGCGCTTTCCGGTATTGTGTGCGATCAGTCTATCCGCGTAGCGGGTGATACATTCAACCGCGACATTTTGGATTACATGAGGCGTCAACATAACCTGTTGATTGGTGAGCGCTCCGCGGAGCGGGTGAAAATTGAGGTAGGTTCTGCGCTTACTGAATTGGATGACGGACCGGATGATTATGAAATCCGCGGTCGTGATTTAATGACAGGTATTCCAAAAACAATTAAGATATCGTATTCAGAGGTGGCTTTTGCATTGGATAAATCAGTTTCCAAACTGGAAGAAGCTGTGTTAAAAGCGTTGGAGACCTCACCTCCAGAACTCTCAGCTGATATTTACGAACGAGGCATCTACCTGACCGGTGGTGGTGCCTTGTTGCGCGGATTGGACAAGCGCCTGGCGCTTAAAACAAAACTTCCCATTCATGTGGCTGAAGATCCACTGCGTGCCGTTGTACGCGGAACAGGTGCAGCCTTGAAAAATCTGCATAGTTTCCGAAGCGTGTTGATGACGTGATTGCATGGAGCGGATATTTCTTTTTATTTATCAATTCCGCGCCTTCTTTACTTTTCTTTTGTTGGAATTGTTCTGCGCCTGGCTGATCATTCAAAACAATCAGTATCAGGGTGCGCAATTCTTTAATTCAGCAAACAGTTTTGTGGGGGGTATCAATAATTTTTCACAAAACACCCGCGATTATTTCTCCTTGCGGGAAGTAAACAGTGTTTTATCGGAGGAGAATGCCAATCTGCGTAAACTTCTTGAACAGCAGAGTCAGTACATAGTGGCTTTACCCGACCAACACAAAGTCGACTCGCAGGTTGTTAACCGATTTGATTTTGTAGATGCCAAGGTGATTAACAATTCCATTGACCGATACACCAACTTCATTACCATAAATAAAGGAAAAGCAGAAGGAATAGTGCCGGGCATGGCCGTTATCAGTCCGGCAGGGGCAATTGGAAAAGTAAAGCTAACCTCCAATCACTTCAGCGTTATTACATCCTTATTGAATACCGACTTACGGGTGTCGGCCGTGTTGAAGCGTACCGGTCATTTCGGTACCGTACAATGGGACGGGATTGATCCGCAGGCAATAGCCTTGAATTTTATTCCGCGCCATGTTGAGCCACTCGTAGGTGATACGGTGATCACATCAGGGTATAGCGGAGTGTTTCCGGAAGGAATATTGATCGGAACAATATCCGAAGTTGAATTAAGTAAAGAGGCCCCTTTTTTCGACCTGAAGGTGAAGCTTGCCCAGGATTTTCAAAAGCTTTCATTTGTTACCGTAATCAGAAGCAACTTGTTGCATGAGTTGGACTCGCTTGAGCAACATATACCAGAAATGAAAAAATGAACCGTTCGATTGTTTTAAATGTGTTCGTCTTTTTTGTGTACCTGTTCTTTCAGGTACTCATTCTGAAAAATGCCGTGATGTTTCATGTGGCGTTTTGCTTCCTGTACATTGGTTTTTTATTGTTGTTGCCGGTTGAAACCAACCCGCTTATCCTGATGTTTCTAGGTTTTGCGCTCGGCTTTTCCGTTGATGTGTTTTATGACAGCCTGGGGTTACATGCCCTCGCCAGTGTTCTGATCATGTACGCACGCAATTATTGGCTTGCAGTGCTTACGCCTCAGGGTGGTTACGATGCCAATGTGTTGCCCAGCCTGGCCAACAATGGAGCACAATGGTTTATGACCTACTCCATTCCGCTTATTTTCCTGCATCATATCGTATTGTTTTATACGGAAGCCGGAGGGTTTGATTATTTTTGGCATACACTCATGAAGGTATTGGCTAGTACAGGGTTCACTTTGTTGGCCATAGTCCTGGTTGAGTACGTCTTTCCCGGAAGAAGATCATGAATGAAGGAAGGAAAGAAATATTTCAGGTCGTTTTTGTTTTAACCGGAATTATTTTTCTGGTCAAGCTCTTCTTTATCCAGTTGCTGGATGATCGCTACGCACAAATGGCGGATAGCAATTCGATCATGAAAGAAATCGAATACCCTTCTCGGGGATTAATTTTTGACCGGAATAATAAACTTCTTGTTTACAATTCTCCTGAATACGATCTACTCATTGTCACCAATGAATTGGTCAATTTTGATTCAGTACGGTTCTGTGAGGTATTTGATATAACACAAGAAGAGTTAAGGCAGCGATTTTCTGAATTAAAAAAACTGAAGGAGTACGTGCCGTACAGGCCAACGGTTTTCATCAAGCAGCTTTCCAACTACGACTTTGCTAAAATTCAGGAGCACCTCGATGAGTTTCCGGGCTTTTACATTCAACCCCGTACAACACGCGCCTACACAAGCGATGCGTTGGCCAATGTGTTGGGCTATGTAAGTGAAATTGGTAAAAGTCAACTGGATCGCGACACGACAAAACTCTATCGGCAGGGTGATTACATAGGTCAAAGTGGCATTGAAGCGCAATATGAAGAAGTGCTCCGCGGCCAACGCGGTGTGCGGTATAAGCTACGGAATGTGAAAGGCATGGAGAAGGGATCGTTCAAGGATGGCGATTACGATACGCTTTCTGTTCCGGGAAAAAACCTGATGACCACCATTGATCTTGATCTTCAGCAGTATGGAGAGTATTTAATGAAAGGCAAGGTGGGAAGTTTGGTGGCGTTAGAGCCAGCCACCGGTGAAATTCTTTCTATGGTTTCGGGTCCATCGTATGATCCTTCCATGCTCACCGGCCGTACATTTAGCTCCAACTTCATGCTGATCAGCAGTGATACAACCAAGCCGTTGTTTACACGTCCGTTAATGGCGATGTATCCGCCAGGTTCTATTTTTAAAATTGTTCAGTCGCTTATTGGTTTACAGGAAGGCGTGCTTTCGTATGACACCCGATTTCCGTGCGATCGTTCATTGGTAAATTGCCACAGCCATCCAAACCCAACAGATTTGCATGGTGCGATTCAGTATTCCTGCAATCCCTATTTCCATCAGGCTTTTCGCAGAATCATCAATCAGAATAAATCACCTAATACATTTACCGACTCGCGTATTGGCTTGGACAACTGGCGCGAATATGTAAAGCGATTTGGGTTGGGAACACCGCTGGGTGTTGATTTGCCGAGCGAAAAAGGCGGACAAATGCCTACCAGCAATCTTTATAATCGCATTTATGGTGAAGGTAGATGGAAGTATTCAACCATTTATTCGCTTAGTATCGGTCAAGGTGAGATGCTGGTTACGCCATTGCAAATGGCAAACATGGCTGCTATCATGGCGAATAAAGGATATTACTATACTCCGCACCTGGTTAAAACAATTGAGGATAAAGAGATTAATGAACAATACCGCGTTCGAAACGAAACCGGGATTGATTCCGCTTACTTTTCTTTTGTTCAGGATGCGATGAGTGATGCCATTTATGGAACTGCGCAACGTGCTATTATTCCGGGTATTGAATTGTGTGGAAAAACCGGTACCGCACAAAATCCACATGGTCATGATCACTCCGTGTTCATGGCATTCGCACCAAAAGACAATCCGAAAATTGCCATTGCGGTGTATGTTGAAAATGCAGGTTGGGGCGGTCGCTCTGCTGCATCCATCGCCAGCCTGATGATTGAACAGTACCTGAATGGAGAGATCAAACGTAAATCATTGGAGGCTTATGTGTTGAAAGGTGATTTTCTGGATCCGGTTGTTCGCCCAACACCTACGCCCACTGTTCAGCAAGTTGTACCGGTAGATATGGAAGAGTAGCATGAGAAGAGATGATGCCATATCGAACAAAATGGATTGGGTTACGGTGTTGATCTACATCGTAATGGTGTTGCTGGGTTGGTTCAACATTTTTGCAGCGGTGTATGATGAAACGGCAAACCAAAGCATTTTCGATTTCAGTCTTAATTCCGGCAGGCAGTTGATGTTCATTGCAGCTTCAGCCATTATCATTCTGGGTATTCTCATTGTAGATATGCGCTTCTATGAAGCAGCTGGTTGGCTCATTTATGGTGCGGTTATTTTCTTGTTGATTCTTGTGCCCATTATTGGAAAGGAAGTAGGCGGAAACAAAGCGTGGTTGGGTATCGGATCGTTTGGTGTTCAACCCTCAGAGTTTGCAAAGTTTGCGACTGCCCTCGTGGTGGCAAAAATTATCGGCTCGGTTGGCTTTCGGATGGACAGGCCACGAAATCAAATGATTTTGTTTGGTATCATCCTGGTGCCCATGGCGCTTATTTTGTTGCAAAAGGATTTTGGAACGGCATTGGTCTTCACCGCTTTTCTGTTGGTCTTTTTCCGCGAAGGCATGTCTCCCTTTTTATTGATCATTGGAATGGCCATGGCCGTTATTGCCATTCTTACCTTGATTGTGGATAATCAGTGGTATTTGCATGGAGGCATTGTAGTGCTGGCATTAATCATTGTCTTTTTTGGAAAGCGGACGGTTAAACGGATTTTAACAATTGGTGTGGGCGCTTTGATTATCATTGGAACCATTGAAAGTTTCGATTATGTAATCAACAATGTGCTACCGGTTCGTCATAAAAAAAGATTGGAGGCGCTTGTTGATCCCAACTTTGATCCGATGGGCATTAACTGGAATGTTACACAATCGAAAATTGCGATTGGCAGCGGTGGGTTTTCAGGAAAAGGATTTTTAAAAGGTACGCAAACCAAGTTCGACTTTGTACCTGAACAAAGCACAGACTTTATTTTCTGTACGATAGGAGAAGAGCACGGATGGTTGGGCAGCCTGGTGGTAGTTGGTTTGTTTGTTACGTTGTTGTTGCGCATTGTTTTCCTGGCTGAACGCCAAAAGAACCGCTTTGCACGCGTGTATGGCTATGGCGTAGCCAGTATTTTCTTCTTTCACTTTGCGGTAAACATCGGCATGACGATCGGGTTGTTTCCGGTAATCGGTATTCCGCTTCCGTTCTTTAGTTACGGAGGTTCAGCCTTGTGGAGCTTTACTATTCTGTTGTTTATCCTGCTTAAGCTGGATGCCCATCGTAGTCAAATGCTGGGGCGGTTATAATACTAACTGAACCTTTTTTCCACCATCTCCATAAATTCATGGAATTCTTCGCTTTCGCGATCCCATTCATCGTAAAGGCGTTCGAGGTATTTTAATGCTGCCGGCATGTCATCCAATCGGTCAAGGTCGTCAATGGCTTTGCTGAAAAGTTCGAAATCGCCATGGAACAACACCTTGGTGAACATAAACTTCTGGTTGATGGTGAGCCGGTCTTTAATCCGGTCAATCTTTCTAAAATTATCGGCCAGCGTGGGCTTGGGTTGACTCACCAATGAATCATGGATGGTGCTCTTTTCAGTTTTTTCCTGTTTTACAGGCTGAACTACTTCAGGTTTCTTGATGTAGAATCGTTCCGGATCCAGTGGCTCAACTGTACTAAACCGGCTGATGTATCCATCCACATCCTCTGGGGTAAAATTCACCTCTTCCAGAATGTGATCCAGCATGGCAAATGCCTCGTTGCCCGAAAGTTCTTTTATTTTCTTTTCATCAAAATGCTGCAATAATTTCTCAAGCGGAGCCTTGTTGATACGCAGATATTTCAATTCTTCCCGAAAAGATTCTACCTGCATTTTGTTATTAGTGCCCGAGATGATTATGGAGAAATAGTCGTACGGATTAAAAATAACCAACAACGTTTGGCTTAGGGATTTTTTTAATAAAGGTGCAAAGTGAGCCCTGTCAATCAAAATGTTTTTTGACAACACATTCATAAAGGTATCAAGCGCCTCCTTTACATCGGCACTTTCGTAGTTAAAAAAGGGGCTTTTCAGTTTTTTAATTTCTTCCCGCCAGGCTTTAAACAAATCACGAATAATAAAGAGATTCACCTGTTGCACATCGGAGAACACAAGAATTTCCTGGCCACTGATTCTGTCCTTGTCAGCAAAAAACTTCTTCAGCATTTTCTCTGCGTAGGCATCACTGTATAAGGCAATCGCTTCGAGGCTTATCTTTTCGTCCATGGTGGTTGTTACTGATTTAACGTATACTTGCCAGTTGTAAAAATAAAGGGTTGTGCCCAATACCTGAACGCAAGATGACAAGAATTGTGATACGGAATCTGGGAAAAATGGTGGAAGTGAGCGGTTTTTCGAAAACAATTCTGAAGGCCGTGCAGGAAGCTGGTATCGACTGGATGCATGCCTGCGGAGGAAAGGGAAGATGTACAACGTGCAAGGCTATTATTTTGGAAGGGGAGGATAACCTTGGACCATTGACAGCTGCTGAAGTCCGGTATCAGAGACAAGGATTGTTGCGTTCCGGGCAGCGATTGGCCTGTCAGGCTATTGTTACAGGCGATGTAACGATTCAGGTTCCGGAAGAAAGCAAACTTCCACATCTGGCATACCTGGACTAACGGGCATGGACAATCGAATGTTGACTGTTAACTTGCGCCTATGTTTATTGAGCCACACTTAGGTAGAAAAGAACCCCATGGCCGCACTGGCTGGATAGAAGTAATATGCGGCTGTATGTTTTCCGGGAAAACGGAAGAATTAATCCGCAGGCTAAACCGAGCACTGATAGCCAAGCAGAAAGTAGAAATTTTCAAGCCGGTAACCGACACGCGTTATCACGATAAAAATATTGTTTCGCATAACGAGAATGCCATTCGTTCTACGCCCGTAAACTTTGCTGCCGATATTCTACTCCTTTCCGGAGATTGTGATGTGGTGGGAATTGACGAAGCCCAGTTTTTTGATGAGGGCATTGTGGAGGTGTGCAACACATTAGCCAACAGCGGCAAGCGTGTAATCGTAGCTGGTTTGGATATGGATTTTGAAGGAAAACCTTTCGGTTCGATGCCCTATTTGCTGGCGGTGGCTGAATTTGTGACCAAAGTTCACGCCATCTGCGCACGAACGGGTGAGCTTGCCTCGTTCTCATTCCGCCTGGCAGAAAATCAGGACCGGGTAATGTTGGGCGAAAAAGCAGAGTATGAAGCGCGCAGCCGCAGAAGTTTTATGGATGGCATGAAGAAGCGTAAGCAGGTTGATGAGTAAATTCATTTCATTCGTAATCACAACTGTTACAATTGTCAATTGTCAATTGGCAGTTGTTACTTGTTATGCACAAGAGATCCCGTTAGGCACTTGGCGCACACATCATTCGTACCAGGCTATTCATGCCATTGCTATTGGAAACAATCAAGTGTATGGGGCATCGTCAACCGGTATTGTTGTGGTGAATGCCGATAACAGTTTGTCCACCATTACCCGACTGGATGGTTTAGGCAGCGCAGACATCACCTCACTTGCTTACGATGCACCAAGGAGTCAATTGCTGGTGACTTATGCGGATGGACTGCTTGACATTGTTAAGTCCAATGAAATTGTTTCGTTTACAACCTTAAAGAACTCGCCTACCATTACCGGATCAAAAAAAATCAATCAGGTAGTTGTGCAAGGAGCGCTTGCTTATTTGGCTACTGATTATGGCGTGGTGGTTTTTGATCTGAATCAACTTGAGGTAAAGGAAACCTGGCGCGATCTGGGTCCTTCCGGTCAGTTGTGGTCAATCAATCAATGCACCTTCTTAAACGACAGTATTTTTCTGGCTACGCAGCAAGGGGTTATGGTGGGTTCATTAACCGACAACCTGCTTGATTTTGCCAACTGGAAACGGTTTAGTACAGGTGCATTTACAAATGCGGTTGATGCTATTGCTTCTTTCAACAATCGCATTTATGCAGCGATTGATGGACAAGGATTATTTGTTTATGAAGATGGAATTTGGTCTTTGCAGGATTTTGCCGGATCAGATTTTCATTCACTTAACGCAGGGAATCAGTTGTGGATAATGGAATCAGACAACCTGTGGAAACTGAATGCATCCAATGAACTTGAGCAGGTAACAGATATAAAAATTGAGCAACCTGTTTTCGCAACCGAAGATGGTTCGGGAGATAGTTGGATTGGGGATTTGAGAAACGGATTGGTGTCTGATCGTTCAGGTGCATTCGAATCGTATATTCCAAATGGCCCAACTTTCTCTGGAGGTTTTCGTCTTTCTAAAAATCAAGGTCATGATATTTTTGCTGTATCCGGTGGATACACCTCGACTTTCACCCCTGCTGGAAAAAGTGAAGATGTAAATGCCTTTTCGTCAGGTTCATGGCGTTCAGAAGGTACACTGCTTACGACCGATGTCACCGATGTTGATTTCACATCAACGAAAACCATTGTTTCAACTTTTGGCAGCGGACTACAGGTTGTTGAAAACAATAATGCTATTCTTTACACAAATGGAAACAGTCCGCTTTCTACCAATCGGGTTACAGCGTCAGCAGTATCAAAAGATGGTATTTGGGTAACGAATTATGGCGCTTCGCTTTCCCTTCACTTATTGAAAGGAGATAATACCTGGGAATCCTTCTCTTTTCCATTTTCAGCCGCCCAATACCCAACGGATCTGTTGGTCGATGGATTAAATCAGGTTTGGATGATCCTTAACCCGGCACAAGGCGGAGGTTTGCTTGTGTTTGATCGTGAAAGCAATGAGCATGTTTATTTGACGGAAGCAACTGGATCCGGTTCGCTACCATCGCGGCAGGTTTATTCGTTGGCACTCGATCGCAATGGGTTTGTTTGGGTGGGTACGGCTGCCGGTGTGGCGTATTTGAATCCCGGGCAGGCATTATCTGGAAATGTGAACAGTGTAAAACCTGTTGTGAATGGAAGAATCTTATTGCGCGATGAAACCACAACAGCCATGGCCGTTGATGGCGGTAATCGCAAATGGCTGGGTACACGAAATGGTTTGTGGTTGTTTGATGCCTTTGGTGAAACACCCATCCATAACTTTACAACCGACAATAGTCCGTTACCATCCAATGAAATTCTTGATGTTGAAATTCATCCGGTTACGGGAGAAGTTTTCTTTGCTACGCCACGCGGTATTGTTTCCTATCGATCGGATGCTACAGAAAGCTCGGGTTCATTCACCAATGTGAAAATTTTTCCAAATCCGGTGTTATCTACTTTTTCGGGCCAGGTTAGCATTTCAGGTTTGGCGACCGATGCACGTGTAAAAATCACCGACATTGCCGGCAAGCTGATTTGGGAAACCTCTGCCAATGGCGGCACCGCTACCTGGCATGTACGCGATTACAACGGTAACCGTGCGGCAAGTGGCATGTACCTGGTTATTGCTATTTCACAAGATGGACTGGACAGCGTAGTTGGAAAGATTGCTGTGGTAAATTAATAGTCTTCGCGACCTCCGAACCGCATTCTCATTTAAATTAGAATATACCTTTGTACCATGCTTCATAAAACCCCCGGCATTGTTTTTCGGTTCACCAAGTTCGGGGATACCTCTATCATTGTGAACATCTTCACCGAGGCTTTCGGTTTGCAGAGTTACATTGTTAATGGTGTGCGCAGTGCATCCGCCAAAGGGAAAATGGCATTATACCAACCGCTTACGTTGTTGGACATGGTGGTGTACCACAAGGAGAATGCGCAGGTAAAACGCATGAAGGAAGTAAAATGCCTTCACCAATATCACTCCTTGCATGCCGATGTGAAGAAATCAACCATAGCCATGTTTCTGGCTGAATTGCTGAACAAAGCGGTGAAGGATGAAAGCCATGCACAGGAATTGTATGCGTTTATTTCCGATTCATTAATAGCCCTGGATGATACAACGCATAATTTTGAAAACTTCCACCTGATTTTTCTGGTAAAGCTCAGCCGGTTTTTAGGGTTTGGCGCGCACCATGTGCACGAAGTTACAGGCCGCAGAATGGTGGATAGCGCATTGGAACTGTTGCTTGATACTTTGTTGAATGCAGAGTACCATACACACCTGTCCATGTCGGTGGCCCAACGCAGGGATCTGCTAGATGTGCTTCTGAATTTTTATAAAGATCACCTGGATACGTTGGGCGAGTTTAAGTCGGTGCCGGTTTTGAAAGAAATATTCACGTAATTTGCCTGCTCTTGAAATTTATAAAATATGAAAGCCCTGGTTTGCGAAGACGATAAAGTAGTGCTAAAGGTAATTGAAGTGGCCATGGCCGAAGAAGGCATTGAAGCCACCCTGGTTAACAACGGACAAAAGGCATTGGACTTATTGACTCAAAACGATTATGACCTGATTGTAACCGATATTCACATGCCCTATGTAAATGGCGATGCCGTACTGGATTTTGTACATAAGGAACAAGGCAAGAAAACACCTGTCATCATGATCTCTTCTGATAATCAGGAAGAAGTGGTGACCATGGCCATGAAAGCCGGGGTGCATGCGTTTGTCTCCAAACCGGTAAGTGTAGAGCGTTTACGAAAAGTTATCCGCGAGGTGAGGGGCTAACAGCTTGCGCGATTTCCAGTTTAAATCCCACTCCGTGATAATTCACGATTTGAACGCTGGGATCATCTTTTAAATATTTGCGCAGTTTAGAGATGAATACATCCATGCTTCGGCCCAAAAAATAATCGTCATCACCCCAAACCGATTTTAAAATTTCATCTCGTTTCAATACACGATCGCGGTGAATGAATAATAACCGAAGCACTTCTGCTTCACGCGAAGTGAGTGTGCGTTCATGTTCATGATTTTTCAATTTGAAATTTGCGTAATCAAATTGATAGGTGCCTAAGGCAATAGTTTTGTCCTCATCGGCTGCAGATTTTGCACGCTTGAGAAAAACTTCAACCCGGCAAAATAATTCTTCCAGGCTGAAAGGTTTGGTAATGTAATCGTCTGCACCGGTACGAAAGCCTTCCAGTTTATCTTCCGTCATGGCTTTGGCGGTAAGAAATAAAATGGGAACATCGCGGTCGTGTTCGCGTATGCTCCGGGCCAGACTAAACCCATCTTTTTTGGGCATCATCACATCCAGAATGCAAAGCTGAAATTTTTGTTCCTGAAAAAGTTTCAATCCTTCTTCGCCATCGCGCCCCAGCGTAACGGCATAGCCTTGCATGCTCAGGTTATCCTGGATAACAAATCCCAGGTTTGGATCATCTTCAACAACAAGAATAGTAGGTTTACTCATGCAGTGGGTAATAAAATGGTAAATGCGCAGCCCTTTCCGGGTTCGCTGGCTACAGTAATCCTTCCACGATGGGCCTCTACAATTTGTTTCACGTAATGCAGGCCAAGCCCAAAACCTTTTACGTCATGCACGTTTCCGGTAGGTACGCGATAGAATTTCTGAAAAATTCGCCTTTTGTTTTCATCGCTGATGCCAATCCCGTTGTCTTTAACAGTTAAGGAAAGTGTGCCGGCATTTAATTCTGTTTGAATGGTAATGGAAGGCTTGCTTGTACAATACTTTATGGCGTTGTCAAGCAAATTAAAAATCACGTTGGTCAGGTGATGTCGGTCGGCTGGAAGGTTAGATGAGGGTGCGTTTAAATTCAATTGAATTGATCCTTGCCTTTCTTGCAACGCAAGGTCAATGCTTTGAGCCACTTCTTGAATGATCTCATGCAGGTTAACGGTTTCTTTCTTTAAGCCAACATCTTCCTTATCCAGTTTGGCCATTTGCAACACACGCTCAACGTGTTGTTTTAAGCGTTTGTTTTCATTTTCGATTATGGTGGCATACTGCAATAAGCGCTCAGGCTGCTGCACAATGTTGGTGTCTTTCAACACTTCCGTTGAAACCGCAATGGTAGAGATGGGCGTTTTGAATTCATGCGTCATGTTGTTGATGAAGTCTTTCTGTATTTCAGAGAGACGTTTCTGCTTGAGAATTACAAACAACGTATAGCCAAAGAACACAATCACAATCAGCAATACAGCCGATGAAAAAGACCAGATGCCCATCTGGTTTAAAATCTGCGCCTCGCGGTTGGGAAACTGTACACCGAAATAATAGCCGGCATTGACCCATTTGGGTAGGTTTGGATTTTGTTCACGTTTACTGACTTTATCACTCAGCTTCACATAGTTTCCATATACCATTTTTTCATGGGTGCAGTCGTAGATGCCGTATTCAAAATCAGCTTGTATGTTTCGCTTTTCAAATTCTGAACGCAACAAAAACTCCAACAGGTTGGCATCAATATCACTGTTCACCATCACCACATAATAATTGGTGGAGATTTGTTTTACCGGATTGTTTGCCGGAGAGGGTGTGTTGTTGAGCGAAAAAATCTGAGACGCCACATTGAATAAGGCCGTGTTTACCTGCCGGTCGAATTCCGCCTCCTTCAAACCAAAGGCACGCTTCACCCAATAGATCTGGGTAATGGAGATACCCAGGATGCTGATCGTGGCCAATACAACGATAAACCGGATGGTGGAGCTTTTCACAACTTAAAAGTACAAGGAAATTCAGGGGACAAACAAGGTTTAACAAGTCATTAACATTTGTTATCAATCCATTAACACCTGTTCATATTGAATTTGACGTGTTTTGACTCACCGATCGGAAATAAATGTTTCAACTCAATCAATTATCACCAATGAAAAAAACCATCATTTTAATGCTGGCCACCGTAGTAGCTATGGTAGCCGCGGCCCAACAGTTGGCCGTAACAAACAATACCTCACCTATCGTTCGCATCGCGGATGCAGCTTTTGCGTGGGACGAGACCGTTTATGATTTTGGCAAGATCAAACTAAACGAACCCGTAACGCATGAGTTTACCTTCACCAATTCGGGTGATGAACCCCTCGTAATTTCTGCGGTGAAGGCATCTTGTGGATGCACGGTAACCGAGTACACCAAAGATCCAATTCCTGCGGGAGGCAAGGGCTTTGTGAAGGCAACTTACAATGCAGCCAAAGCAGGTGTGTTTTCCAAAACGGTAACCATTTCGGCAAACACTTCCGAAAGTACGGTGTTGCTCACCATTAAGGGAGAGGTAATGGAATAGCAATATTCACTTTTAGTCAAATGGCCTAAAAATTTTCAGCACATCTGAGCAGCGCCTCTTTCTATCTTTGGACTGGAAAGGAATGTGGGGATAGAAAGCAGCGATGATCAGATGTGCGGGGCCATGCCTGCCTAGCCGATGCGGCTACGCAAAGGCAGGCGGCCCTGGAGCACATAACAGATTTGCAAAACAGTTGGGTAATCTGTGCATCAGGAATTAGATTTGTTCATGGCTTCAGCATTTGATCAAATCGTCTCCACCCGGTATCACATTTACAACAGTCTTTTCTTAAATCTACCCTTCAGTAAAATTTACCGAACCGGCACGTTGTTGCCTTTCGTGCAACAATATGCTGAAGAGGGGTTTGAAGAAGGCAAAGATCCGCAAGAGATTGTTGAACAATTTTTTAGCGACTTCGCTCCGAAAACCTCACCTGAAGAGCGGTTCGATCTGCTGTTCAGTTTCATTCAATATGCCGAACGCCAGGTAGTGCTTTTCGATTCCATTGAGGATGCAGCATTTGATAAGGTGAACGACCTGAACGGAAAGGGAACTGTATCGGCTTTGCTGTTGCGTGCATCTTCGGATGAAAGGCTTCAAAAACTTCGGAAGAAATTAGAGCAATTCAGTGTACGGGTGGTGCTTACCGCTCACCCCACGCAGTTTTATCCCGGTAATGTGCTGGCCATCATCAACGACCTGGAGCAAGCCATTCGCCACGATAACCTGGCCGACATTAATGCACTGCTTCAGCAATTAGGTAAAACACCCATCATCAATCGCGAAAAGCCTTCTCCATATGAGGAGGCGGTAAGCTTGTGCTGGTATCTGGAAAACGTGTTTTATAATGCCGCACCTGAAATTGTTTCACGTCTGATTCGTGCGTTGGGCCATACGCCTCAAGAATGGAAAAACTATAACCTGATCAGCATCGGATTTTGGCCAGGCGGTGATCGGGATGGAAACCCGTTTGTTACACACGACATCACCTTGAAAGTATCGGCACGTTTAAAGGAAACGATTTTAAAGTGCTACCATCGTGATCTGAGAATACTCAGACGCAGGTTAACGTTTCGTGGAGTGGATGCATTGGTGGTGGAGGCAGAACGCAATGTATATGAAGCTATTTATTACGCAGGCAAAGGTTATCGTAAATCAGATGAATTGCTGGCTGTGATTTTTCGCATTCGTGAGTTATTGGTGAATGAACATCAGGGATTGTTTGTCGAGCAGTTGGATGTGTTTATTGTTAAGGTGAAGATGTTCGGTTTCTTTTTTGCCGGCATGGATGTGCGCCAGGATAGTCGCAAGCATGCACATGCATGGAAGGAAATTTTAGCGACACAGAAAGTGAAGAATTTTGATTCACTCAGCGAAGAACAGCAGGTAAAGCAATTACTGAAAACCAATATCGACCTGAAGAAAGTAAAAGTAAAAGATCCGTTTGTGCGCGAGCTGATTGACACGGTGTATACCATTGGTGAAATACAACGACAAAATGGTGAGGAGGCTTGCCATCGGTATGTGATCAGTAACTGTGGATCAGTGAAAGACATCATTAGCGTATTTCAACTGGCGCGATTGGCAATGGGTACGCGTCAAGGGGTGACCCTTGACATTGTTCCGTTATTTGAAACCATCGATGACCTGGCGCATGCGGGTGAGGTGATGGAGAGACTGTACAGCTTACCGGAATACAAAAAGCACTTACAAAAGCGAGGCAACAAGCAAACCATTATGGTCGGTTTTTCGGATGGCACAAAAGATGGCGGATACCTGCGCGCAAACTGGTCGATTTTCAGAGCGAAGGAAAACCTCACGCGTATTTCACGCCAGCATGATGTAACCGTGGTGTTCTTTGATGGCCGTGGTGGACCACCGGCACGTGGGGGTGGCAACACGCACGATTTTTATGCTTCGCTGGGAAGTTCGATAGAGGATCACGAAGTGCAGCTAACGGTGCAAGGACAAACCATCAGTTCCGGTTTCGGCAAGATTAATTCGTGTCGCTTTAGCCTGGAGCAGTTGCTTTCGGCTGGTGTGGAACGCGAGGTTTTTGGTGAGGAAGCCACTGAATTGACCAAAGAAGATAAACAGGTATTGGATGAATTGGCGGAAGCCGGTTACCAGGCCTACCTGAAACTAAAGCATGACAATAAGTTTGTTCCCTACCTGGAGAAGATTACACCGCTTTCTTTTTTTGGAGAAACCAATATTGGTTCACGTCCGGTGAAGCGCAATGCAGCTGATGGATTGAAGTTTGAAGACCTACGTGCCATTCCGTTCGTGGGCGCATGGGCACAAATGAAGCAAAACATCCCCGGTTTTTATGGTGTGGGATCAGCACTGGAAGAAATGAAGCAGCACGGTCAATACACCAAGCTGAAGAATTTGTACAAGCGTTCCCTGTTTTTCAGAACGTTGTTGGCCAACAGCATGATGTCGCTGACCAAAACGTATTATCCGGCCACGCGCTACCTGTCAAAAGATGATGAGTTTGGTGCGTTCTGGAACATGATGTTTGACGAGTACAAGCTCGCCTGCAAACGCGTATTGGAAGTTACAGCGCATGATGAATTGATGCAGAATAATCCATTGAACCGCGATTCAATAAAACTACGCGAGCGTATTGTATTGCCGCTTATTGCCATTCAGCAATTTGCGTTGCAGCGTCTGCGTAATGAAACGGACAAGAAGCACACCAAAGCGTATCAAAAACTGGTGTTGCGCTGCATGTTTGGGATTATTAATGCGGCTCGAAACTCGGCCTAATATTATTCAGGCCTGTGTCGGCAGGCCTGAAATGTGTACCTTCACATAAATTTTGCGCCCATGAAAACCTTTTTACCTATCCTGTCCGGCTTTTTGCTGATGGCCCTGCTGGTTTTTGATTCTTGCTCATCCGGTAAGAAATCATTTGTTCGCGGCAATTATTTCGATGCCGTCATGACATCCACCAACCGCTTGCGAAGAGATCAGGACCATAAGAAATCGGTGGAGACTTTGCGCGAAGCGTATCCCATGGCTGTTTCTTTTTACGAGGATCAGGCGAAAACAGCGTTGGCATCAAATGCGCAATTCAAGTGGTCGAGCGTGGTGAATGCCTACAGCACCATTAATGTGATGTATGATGAAATCAGGCGCTCACCGGGCGCATTGCGTGTCATTCCTAACCCAGTAAATTATTATGACAAGTTGGCGGATGCCAAGCAACAGGCTGCAGCGGAGCGCTACGATGCTGGAGTAGCTGCACTGGCTTTGAATAATCGTGATAAAGCCAAGGAGGCCTACCGGCATTTTCAGCAGGTAGAGACTTTTGTTCCGGGATATAAGGATGTTCAGGATATGTTGAAGGCGGCTTTATGGGCTGCCACCGTAAAGGTGTTGGTAGAACCCATTCCGGTACAAACACGCAACATCGGTGTAAGTGCTGATTTCTTTAACGATAAGGTTTCCGAGTTTTTACACAGCACCACCATCAATGAGTTTGTAAAATTCTACACGTTGAAAGAAGCTCAAACCATTAATCTGACGCCTGACCACATCGTTAAAATTTCGTTTGATGAGTTTGCTGTAGGTGAAGTGTTTCTCTATGAGAAAGAGTACGCCCTTACAAGAGATAGCATTGTGATGGCAACCTATGTAGCCCAAACACCTGTGACAGAGAAGCCGGCCGATGGAACCGATAAGCCGAAGGATACGGAAAAGCCCGAAGATCAGCCAACCGATGAAAAGCCTGTAGAGGAAAAACCGGTTGATGAAAAGAAGGAAGAGAAGCCGGTTGATGACAAAAAAGAAGAACCAAAAGATCAACCGAAAGACGAGCCAAAAGATGATCCGTCAGACAAGCCGAAGGATGAAGAACCACTGCCCGGTGATGATGACTTTGAGGAAAAGATTGACGAAAAGGATCGCGTAACGGTTTGCCACATTCCTCCTGGAAATCCAGCCGCCAAACATACGCTCACCATTTCCAAAAATGCGTTGGCCGCCCATTTGGCGCATGGTGATGTATTGGGCAAGTGTGAAGATGAAAAGGGAAAGGGAAACAGCGACAAGAAGAATGACAACAAGGGTAAGGGCAATGGAAATGGTGGTGCGCAATATGCATCAAATGAAAAGTTTGAGCGTTTTGCACATGATGCGGAGAAGTTAAACGGGCATCTGAACATTTCGGATGATACGTTGAAAGTGTACGGCTCCGTAAAAGCGACCTATTACTATTCGCGCAAAACAACCACCTCAAAGGGACTAGTGAATTTTCAGATTATTGAATTACCATCAAACCGCATATTGGCGGTTGAAAAAATGCCCGGTGAATTTGTGTGGGTATCGGAGTGGGCAACCTTTAACGGAGATGAGCGTGCCTTAACGCCTAAGCAATTGCAAATTAGCAAACAAAAGGAGCAACTGCCGCCCCAACCACAGGAGTTATTCATCGAATTCACCCGCCCGATCTATGATCAACTGACTACGAAGTTGCGGGAGTTTTATAAAAACTATTGACGCAAATGACTTTATCTTAAACCATAAATATCTACCGCTGTTTTTCAAACCGTAAATTCCGTACACGCCCGCTGGAAACTTTCAAGGCAGTTACCTTTTGTGTGTTGCGTTCAAATTGAACCAGCCCCATGAAAAACCGATTTCCGGAAAACAAGTCGGCCATAATGGGTGTAAATTCAATATCACTGAGTCGAGGATGTACAGCTGTTAACTTTCCATTTTTAACTGTAAAATCATAGAACGTACTGAGTTCTTCACTGTAGTACGTTCCTTCAAATTGTTTTAATTGTTCAGTGGTATAGTTGGCAGGCTCATAGGCCACAAAGTAACTTGGGTTATTCCCACCGATACTCACAGTCATGGTTGCCTTTTCGTCATTTTTTCCAAAAACAATTCGTAAATCATCCGGTACATTCAGCATTTTAAATTCACTGGAACTTAACGGAGCCAGGGCACTTTCGCTGTTATCCGTTCGGTGGTAAAACAGCGTATCGTTTTTCAGGTAAATTTTTCGTGAACTCTTTGCCTGATC
This sequence comes from uncultured Roseivirgaceae bacterium, assembly GCA_964419145.1. GTDB lineage: Bacteria > Bacteroidota > Bacteroidia > Cytophagales > Cyclobacteriaceae > UBA2336. The sequence goes on from CAYQOM010000001.1 coordinate 956,666, forward strand.
ATCCCAGTAATGGCCGCAAAAGGGTTCGATTTGTTTGATAGTGAGCTTAACAACTTTGGCAGGTTTTTCTTTTTTGGGTTTCGGTGGTTCCGATTTTACAAACTGATTCTCCAAATACAGATCGGCAACTTTTAAGGACAAATTACCTGGATTGAAGGAAGCTTCATTACCGAAAACAATAACGGCAAAATTCTGATTGGGGAAGCGACCAAGATATGTTCGGTAGCCGGCATCGGCACCACCATGTTGAATTTGCGTTAGTCCATTATAATCGTTTACAAACTGCCCTAGTGCGCCACCGAAATTTTGGCCGTTGTTTAATGTGGCTTTCGTATTCATTTGCTGAACGAGTGAAGCCACTGATGCCGGTGGATTATTTAAATGCATGGCCCACTGAGCAAGATCTTCAACGGTAGTAAACAAACTGGTAGCTCCTACGTTGGCATAGTTCAACACACTTTTTTTGTAAGCCTCACCATCGCGGTAGTAGGAGTATGCCCGGTTTTTTACGATTTTCTGATGATCATCATAAAAAAGAGTCTGGGACATTTTGAGTGGTTCAAAAATCCGCTCGTGTGTAAATTCGGCAAAAGTTTTTCCGGATACACGCGCCACCACTTCTGCTAGCAAAGTAAAGCCTGTATTGCAATAGGCATATTCCTCACCGGGATTAAAATTCAATTCTTTCTGTTTGCTCACTAGTTTTAACACATGTTCTTTGGTGATCACATCATCCATGCGCCAGCCCCCAAGGGTTAATAAATTCCATTGGTCGCGTAATCCACTGGTGTGATTGGCGAGATGCCGTAACGTAATGGTTTTGCCAAAATCAGGAACTTCCGGAATATGTTTGCGGATATCGTCTTCCAATGAAAGTTTTCCATCTTGTGCCAGTAGCAATATGGCATATACGGTAAATTGTTTGGATACCGAGGCCACATGGAAAACAGTGGTTGCGCTGTTGGGAATACCATATTCCAGGTTGGCCATGCCATAGCCTTTGCTGAACACCAGCTTTCCGTTTTGAACAACTGCTACCGCGGCTCCTGGTTTTTCAGGATTGTTCCATGGGGCAAACAGTTCGTCAATGCGTTCAGGGATTGTTTTGGTTTGTGCTGTTGCAGATACGGTGAGTAAGGCACTACACACGATAAGGAAAAGCCGGATGATTTTCATGAATGTGGGGTTTGATAACTAGTATACGCGATTGATCAAGATATGGCTATGGAAAACTTAAATCCTTTTGCCAGCCTTTACCTTTATTTCAGAACCTTCTGCCAGAAATACAGAAACAGGCTTTTCCGTTGAAAGAAAGGAAAATCCGGATCCGTATACTTTTCCAAAATCAACATCAATCGAATAGTTCCGGGTTGGATAGATTTCCCAACGCGGATGTTCAACCTGGTATTCAGAAGTTTTTTGTGCATTGATTTTTGTGTAGCCCCAGTAATGCTCAGTAATGAATTCAGCTTCACTTCCGGCCTCCAACGGAACCGCGTTTGAATCCGCTTCAACAGAAAAAGTATGCCACGCTGATTTCTTCCAGCGATATTCCACCTGTAACCGGTCGGCTTCGGTTTTCCAGGTGTGTTGCATGGGCAGGGTTTCGTAGTGTTCACCATACAGCGTGTTGGCTACTAAGGTTAACGCGCCCCGGGGCACAATCTCTTTGATAAACACCACCCCCCGTTTCCATTCCCCTGCATCCTGATACCGAACATAAAAGCGCAGGTTCACCTCTTCAAAGTTGACATGAAACGGCACTTTGATGCCCAGCACACGGGTATTCAAAAACATGAACCCCACCAGGCTTACGTAGCAGGTGTTGTTCCATAAATCCAGTTCTGTTCTGGCGGGTACGAACGGCAGGAGCAACTCCGGCTTCACCGCATAGTTGGCCATGGCCAGTTTGCGCCATTCGGCTTGGAGGAAGGTGCGATTAGTATTCAAGTTTATTAGAAATCAGAAAATTGCAATTCAACTATTTCTATAGTTTTTTTCGCCTTTGCTGGAGTTTTTCTCGAACAAAGCTTTGGTTAACTCAATGTTGTTGGTGAAGAACACCAACAACGGATTAGTAGTTTTTCTAACACTCAATTTTCATTATAGCCATACTTTCTGCTCTGTAAAACTTCTTTCCACCAACTTTCTCGTTCGATAATCACTTGATCGTCAATTGTTGATTTATAGATGTCTAGAATTGAGTACCGAAAATGTTTCTTTATATGGTCAAAGGTTAAAGATTTTAGTCCAATGTTACTACCATGCCCGTTTTTAACGTAAGACTGCCAACGTCCCAAAATCATATTTTCACCGTACGCGGAACCAACATATTTTTTCCCATTAGAAGTATCCGTAATCAAATAAACGCCCTTTTGGTTTTGTAGCGCAGTTTTCCAAGTACTTTTCTCAATGACTCTTGATAATTCATCCCACGAAACGTTTATTTTGTCATAGCCAGGAAAAATATCGTTGTCAAAAATGTCGGGCAAAATTTGTTCAACTTCACAGTCGTTTATTACAGCTTTTGCAAGCCGTATCATTGTTTGTGATTGATTTTTATACCGGACGATTACTCTTCCAAAATATTTTTCATACTCCGATAGTGTTTCATATTCGTATCCGATTCCTTTAAGGATATTTAAGTCTTTGGTAATTCTTCCGATGTGAAACAGCAACCATAAGTCCCCCTTAATTCTTATAAGTCCTACTGTCGTCTGTCCTTCTTTATATGATTTTTTGCTTTCATAGTTCCAGTAATGTCCGTCTAAAAGGCGTTGTTCGTTCTTGTTTTTAAAAATTTCTATTGGATTCCAGTCGCCACCAAACATGAGATTAAACCTAATCTTTACATTTTCTAAATCTGTCAGTTGTAAAATGTCGTTAAGTTTAATTCTATTCATTTCTTCTATCAACTAAGGTCTCTAGTCCTGTCTAAAAAAGTGTGCCCAAACCTGTTGGTGAAAGCAGTGTCCCTAACTGGTCCGTTCGTTATAGGACTCCTGAAATAATTCTTTTAGGAAATCTCGATTTTTCGTAACGTCCGATTTTCCAAGCCTGAATTTTATTCTTCTCGCAGTGGATTTAATTGGTATAATTTCAAAATCTCTTTCTTCAAGTCTTTGTCTCCATTTTTCTTTGTCATTTACTTTTACCTCTACTTTCAAGAATTTCTGCTTTGGAAAGAAAAGAGTAAAGTTCATGGGCCGGTTTCTTTTGATTAGGCCGATATAATTTTGTGTGTAACCAAGTGCCAATTCAGAGTCAATTTCTCTTAAGATGTCGCAGCATTCATCCACGGCTTTAAGGCTTTCTTTGTTTGCTTTATTGTCCCAGTAGTTTCTATCTTTCTTAACAATAACCTCATCTTCCTCTTCGCCAACGGTCACCTCATCAAGAACCTTTACGAAATCTAAAACTACATGTTCGTTAACTGCGAGTGCATTAAGTTGGATTGCTATAATGGGTATTTGATTATTAAAAAGTCCGATAATGTTTAAAAATCTTGATGTTATGTCTTCTGCCACAATAACTGCACAGTGTTCATAGTTTGGTAGCCGTTTTCTTTCATTGTCCCAATACTCGATTGCTCTAATTATGTGACTTTCATCTATCTTGCCCAACATTAATTCAACCTCATATCTTTTCTCGTTTTCTCGGTCATAAAGTAATAAGTCAAGTCGTCCTGCTTTTGGTTGTATCCTTTCAGCTTCTTTTAATTCAAGCTCACCAAGTCCAATAATTGAAGGGTCATCCTCGATTACTTTTCTTAACCATTGTTCGTCAAAGTCAGGATGATCTTTGAGTAAAAACTTGTCTGCCTTTTTTAAAGTCAACTTACTATTCATTGGTCTAATCTTTTTTCGGTCGCATTACTGCCAGCGCTGGAATATATACAATACACAGAAATTAAATATCTCAACTCAACCTACTCGCCACCTCATCCCAATTCACCACGCTCCACCAATTGGCCACATATTCATTGCGTTTGTTCTGGTACTTCAAATAATACGCATGTTCCCAAACATCCAGCGCAAGCAAGGGTGTACCTTTAAAGTCGCTGATGTCCATGAGGGGGTTATCCTGATTAGGAGTTGAGCCAATCTTTAGCGTTCCGTTGTCGTTTACCAACCACGCCCAGCCAGATCCGAAGCGGGTCATGGCGGCTGCTGTAAATTGCTCTTTGAATTTTTCAAACGAATCAAAGCTGCCGTTGATGGCATCGGCCAGTTTGCCGGAAGGTACTCCGCCACCGGGCTTCATCACTTGCCAGAAAAAATTGTGATTGTATGCACCGCCACCATTGTTGCGTGCTTTGCCTGAGAGTTTTGAAACGTTGGCAAAAAACTCAGCCTCTGTTGCGAACGCTATTTTTTCTTCGGCTATGGCATCGTTTACATTTTTTATGTAGGCGGCATGATGTTTATTGTAATGTATATCCATGGTAGTGGCATCAATGTTCGGCTCCAATGCGGCATAGTCGTACGGCAGTTTTACCTGTGCAAAGGATAAGGCGGCAAGCGCGGTTGCGGTATCGTCACCAGTCTCTTCAGTTGATTTGGTTGAACATGCCGCAGAAAGAATGGCGGGAGCGCCCACGCTGGTCAATACGGTTGCTTTCACTGCGGTTTGAACAAATTCTCTGCGATTGGTTTTTTTCATGGCGATTGTATTTTTAGTGAATGTGCCCTTTCGTATGGAGAGAGGGGTATAGGGGTAAATTTACCTAAAAATCCGTAGCTTGCAGATGGTCTTAACACCAACGGTATGAGCGAAATACTTTACGATGAAGTGCCTTCTCTTGACTTGGCCGATTTTACCAGTGGAGATGAAGCAAAAAAGAAAAAATTTGTAGCCGATCTGGGCGCAGCCTACAATAATATCGGTTTTGTTGCCATAAAAAATCATTACCTCACCGATGATTTATCGGTAAAACTCTACGATGTAATCAAGAAATTTTTCGCGCTGCCGGATGAGGTGAAGCAGAAATATGAAATACCGGGTTTGGCCGGTCAGCGCGGATATATTGGCAAGGGTAAGGAGCACGCCAAGGGCCGTAATACGGGCGACTTGAAAGAATTTTATCACGTTGGTCAGGAGGTAGAAGATGATGACCCAATAAAAGGAGAGTATCCGGCAAACGTTTGGCCCGAAGAAATTCCGGAGTTTAAAGCGATTGGATTGGAGGTTTACCGCAGACTGGAAAAAACCGGTGTATACATGTTACGCGCCATTGCACTTTACCTTGGTTTGCCTGAAAATTATTTTGATGCCAAGGTTCGTCACGGTAACAGCATCTTGCGCCCCATTCATTACTTCCCCATTGAAAATCCGGATGCCGTGCCAGCCGATGCCGTGCGTGCGGCTGAACATGGCGACATAAACCTGATTACGTTATTAATGGGTGCCAGTGCTGATGGTTTGCAAGTGCTGCGCAGGGATGGCAAGTGGATTCCGATTACCGCCTTGCCTGAACAACTTGTTGTTAATGTTGGCGATATGTTGGAGCGACACACCAACAAGAAACTTAAATCTACGATTCACAGGGTGGTCAATCCTCCGAAGGAAAAAATGAACACGCCCCGGTATTCCATACCCTTTTTCATGCATCCGCGAAGTGAGATGAGTCTTGCTGCGTTACCTGGTTGTGTGGACGAGGAGCATCCAAAACTATGGCCTGATATTACAGCGGGAGAATTTTTAGATGAGCGGTTGGCAGAAATTGGTCTGAAAAAGAAATAACCAGTTTCCCGCTTAGACCGTTGATCAGGCAGGTTCGATATTACATTTTTCTACGCGATGTGTTGCAACTCGCGCTTACCACTTTTGGTGGTCCGCAGGCACACTTGGCCCATTTTCAAAAAGTGCTGGTTGACAAGCGCAACTATCTTTCGGCCGATGAGTTGCTGGAGTTGAATTCACTCTGCCAGATTTTGCCCGGCCCAAGTTCAACGCAAACCTTAACGGCCATCGGTTTTCGAATTGGGGGGCCAAACCTTGCCTACCTGACCTTACTTGTTTGGATTTTGCCTTCGGTATTATTTATGGCCTTTGCGGGAATTTTTCTATCAAATATTCAGGAGAAAAACTGGTCGTTAGAGTTCACCCGATTCATTCAACCAATCGCGGTAGGTTTTGTGAGTTATGCCGCCTATACCATCAGCCTGAAAACGATACACACGAAAACGGGTGCAATAATCATGGTTGTTGCTGCTGTTGTTTCATACTTCATTCAATCTCCTTTTGTCTTTCCTGTTATTCTTTTAATTGCTGGCTTAACAACCGCCTTGAAGTTTAAAGCACAGCCAAAGGAAATCAAGAAAAAGATTGAAATACAGTGGGCCAATTTTCTATTGTGGATTGGAGTTTTGGTTTTGGCCGCGGTGCTGGGGGGCGCAACCAAGGCCCGTCCCGTTTTATTGTTTGAAAATTTTTACCGTAACGGCAGTTTGATTTTTGGTGGCGGTCAGGCGCTAACGCCATTGTTATATACTGAATTTGTGAAGAAAGAGGGCGAGAAGCGCCCGCTGGAGTTTCGTAAGAAGGAATACCTGAACCACAATGAATTTCTTTCCGGGTATGCGGTAGCACAATCTTTACCCGGCCCTGTATTTTCTTTCAGTGCATTTATTGGTTCATTATCCATGCGTGAGTATGGGGTGCCAGGTGAATTGCTTGGCGCGATTATGTCAGCAGCCGGAATTTTTTTACCGGGCACATTCCTGATATTTTTTGTGATTCGCTTTTGGGATAGTTTGAAAAAGTACCGGGCAGTACGCGCTTCATTGGAAGGGTTAACGGCTGCGAGTGCCGGACTTGTGGCTGCTGCTGCGGTAATTCTTTTTCAGCCGCTTGACAATACGTTTATGAACTTTGCCTTTACCATCGGTACGTTCAGTTTACTGACTTTTACCCGAATACCGGCACCGGTTATTATTGTGTTGGGATTTTTATTGGGACTTGTGCTTTAACTGAGGGCACAAAAAAAGGCTGCCCATTTTTTGAGCAGCCTTTTTATTATTTCTGAACCTGTAGCTTAACCTAACTTGAAGGTGATCGGCACAACGTAGCGCTGACGAACAGGCTTACCACGTTGTTTGCCTGGGTTCCAGGGCGGAGCACTTTGTACCACACGTACGGCTTCTTCATCGCAACCGGCACCAATACCTTTAATGGCCTTCACGTCAGTGATTGAACCATCGCGGTTGATAACGAATTCAACGAATACTTTTCCTTCAATACCCATTCTTCGGGCTTGAGCAGGATATTTCATTTTATCGCCCACATATTTATAGAAGGCAGACATACCACCTTTAGGTGTAGCCGTTTCTTCTACTACGAGGAAGATCTGATCAACGTCTTCCTTTTCTTCAACAGGAGCAATTACAATTTCTTCAACTTTGGTGTCTTCTGTTACCTCAACATCGAATTCCACCTTAATCTCTTCCTCAATTTCTTCTTCATCAGGCACTTCAATGATTTGAGGCTGTTGAATTTTTGGTGGCGGTGGAGGTGGTTGTTCCGTAGGCGGCACTTCCATGATCTCTTCAATCATGTTGTTGTTCTGTGCCAGGTCTTTGGCATCCGTGTTATCCCTACCGGAATACTCGAAGGCTGATACAACAATGAGCAAGGTGATCACCAAGCCAATGTTGAAAAACAGCCATGATTTTTTGGTCAAATCCGCTTTTTCACTCTTTTTTGGTTCCATAGGTTCAGCTTTTGGCTTATAGAATCCCAAATATAGGAAAAGGTCACATTACGGAAATAAAAAAATGTTATTTGCGGCTACCGTAAAATAATGTGAAAAACAGGGTGGGATACACGGCATAATCTTTGGCCGTAGGCATTAATTCAACGCCTTTTGTGTAGGCATCAACCAAAAACCCTACTTCAAAGCCCACAACTGAGCTTTTTAAAGCACCTGTTTCGAAATTCAGGGCGGCCTTCAGGTTTCCGCCAAGGGCCAATTCTGATTCGCCTATTCCTTCAAACAGGCGACCGGTTCCCCAAATTTGATCTGGGGGTATTTCCAAATTATACTGCGAACGGAGGGTAAAAAGACCTCCGGATGGAGTGGATGGAGAATACTCTACATAATAGGGTGCTACCAGCCCTAATGAAGGACCGGCTGCAAAAACGGCTTTAATTTCAACGCCTTGATGCGGGGCTTTTTTGTATAAAATTATATCCCTGCCATACTGAAACCGGAAGGCATAGAGGTAATTGTTTTTACCGAAAATGAAAAAGTTGCCGGTAATGATCGAGTTTCTTCTGAGCTCCTGCGGATGCTTTACGTTCATGATCTCCAACCCATAGGTTTCGAGAACCCGATCGTTGAGTTTTCGGGCTTTTTTAAATACAAATCCACCGATCAGGCCTCCGGAAGTATTTTTATTAATGCCCCAGGTAAATTCCGATTGATACTCGTAGCTGTCCTGGGTTTGACCAAATCCGCTTACGGTTATCAGGGAAATCAGTGTCAGTGTAAAAAAAGCATGTTTTAATCCGCGCATCCAGATCTTTGAAATACCTTTAAAACGATAAAGTAACGCAAAATACGAATTTAAGTTATTCAGCATGACAACATTAACTTCAGTTTATAAGGATGATTTACGAACGGAATCCGTGCACACACGATCCGGAAACGTAGTGATTACCGATGCCCCGGTTGATAACAACGGAAAAGGTGAGGCTTTTAGTCCTACCGATTTGGTTTGTACCGCACTGAGTACCTGTATGCTCACCACCATGGCTATCTGGGCAGAGCGTGAAGGCCTTGATTTGAAAGGTATGCACGTGGAGGTAATCAAAATTATGGCCTCAAACCCGAGAAAGATTGCAGAAATACAAGTGAAACTCAGCAAGCCCAATCTTGAGGCCACCCCAGCTCAAAAAAATCGATTACGGGAAATTGCTCACACATGTCCAGTGGCTTTAAGCCTGCACGATACGGTGAAACAAACTATTGAATTTGAGTTTTGATCGCATTTTTTAAATCGGCATAGCTGATGCCAAAATGCGACTGGTGATAAACCGGCTTATTCTTTTCTATAATAATCACTTGTGGCGATTCATGTTCTATATCAAATTTTTCAGCAATCGCATTTGAAATCTGCCTGTAACTGATCAGGTCAAGAAAGTAGGGTTTAACCATCTTCATTTCTTCTTCCTGCCAACTTCGTTCCAGCCTGTCTAAAACAGCCCGGCTGACGGAACACCGTGTACTGTGTTTGAAGATGAGGATTTTTTGTTCGGATGATTCGCGGCTGATGTTGTTTACCTGTTCAAGGTCAGTAATGTCATTCCACTGCATAGGTTAAAATTGGTTAATCATACCACAACCCATCTTCGCGCTTGTCGTAACGCGGTTTCTGAATTTTTTCTTTCAGATGGTCGGGTTGGGTATCACTTTTCTTGAACCAACGTGCCCACAGTAGTTTAAAGTTCGTGAGTAAACCTTTTTCTTCTTTTACATTATTCTTGTTTGTTCTAACAAACTGTGCATCAGGGTGTAAATTTTTCTTCGCGAAGAGTTCGTATTTCTTCATTTTAATATTCCCCTGGTAATCGGTGGCGCGGGCAAAGGCTTTGCCGGGTTCACGCGTTTTCAGGGCTTCATCCGCACTGCTGGGGTTTCGTTTATAGTTCCATTCCAATTTTATTCCGCGAGCATATTCGCTGGCTTTTATGGATGACTTGGTCGGTCCGATTCCGGGTAACGAACCATCAGCAGCATGAGGTTTTTTACTGTAATCCTTTTGCTTCACCTTCACCTGCAGACCATCCACTTTATAGGTGGATTCACCGGGCTTACGTTTTTTCAATGCTTCTTCTGCGGAGTTGGGGTTTCGAACATAATTTTTCTTGAACCGCGAGAGCTTTGTATAACCCGTAAACGTTTCGCCCTGATCGCGCATGTCGGGATGCAGATCGAATTCCATCATTTTTCCGGGGAATCCGCCTACATCTTTGCTGGGTTCTTTCTTCTTTACTTTAACGGTTCCGCCAAAAGCGGCCATGCGCTCATCGTTACGGCCTGGAGGGTAACGACCGGGTATGGGTGTTTCTTTATTGTTCCAAAGCTTTCCACTCACACTGCCACCACCTTTTAAAGGTTTCTTCGCTTTGATGTTTCCTGAATAACCCTCGCCTTGATCGCCAAAGGTTTTTCTAAACCGCAGGTTTCCCTGGTAGGTGGCCTGTTGCTCATCCGTTTTACCCGGAGCACGACCTAGTATCGGTTGGCCTTTGTTATTCCAGAGTTTGCCGCTTACACTGCCGCCACCTTTCAACGGTTTTCGCGCTTTAATACTTCCGCTGTATCCTTCACCTTGATCGTCAAACGTTTTTCTGAAACGGATATTCCCCTGATAGCGTGCGCCCAACTGATCCGTTTTACCCGGAGCACGACCCAGTATCGGCTGGCCTTTGTTGTTCCAGAGTTTGCCACTCACGCTGCCACCACCTTTCAAGGGCTTTCGGGCTTTAATGGTGCCGGTAAACAGTTCACCTTGGTCTCCGAATGTTTTTCTTCCGCGAATATTTCCAGCATAACCTTCACCTTGATCACCAAAAGTTTTTCTTCCGCGAATGTTTCCCGAATAGCCCTCGCCTTGTTGGCTAAATGTTTTTCTAAAACGAATGTTGCCCTGAAACTTATCAATCTTATTAGCACCAATACCCGGTGCGCGAACGGGTATCGGACCTTTACCTGTTCGTTTTTCCCCAGGTTGTGTGGCAGATTGGTATCCGCCACCCGGCATCATCCCTTTGTAAGGCTTATCACGATATTCCGGTTTTCTTTTCTTAGGTGAAAAGATGGCACTAATCTCTGTGCCGGGTTTGCTCGAAAAATTTCTTCCGCGAATGCGTCTTCCCGAAATGTCGCCCTTCCATGCTTTACCGGTTTGCGTTGCGGATCGGTAGCCGCCAAAAGCCGGACCTTTGTAGGGTTGATCGCCTTTGCGTTTTCGGCCGTAGTACGGTGAAGTAGTTGGCTTAATTACACCGGGTGTTGGTGTTTGATAATTTTTTGTTCGAAGTCTTCTACCCGAAATATCGCCTGTGTATGCACGTTCACCTTTTTGTTTTTTACTCCAGAAACCGGCATACGGATTTATACTCTTGTTGCGGATGTAAGGACGCGAAGCACTGACCGGAACCACGCGTTTCCTTTTCGGTGGCTGCGGTTGTGTTTGCATCTTTTTCAACTTCGCGAGTTGAGGTGCATTGGAAACCGGTCGCTCTATGCGTTGAGGTTTGCGTGAAGGATTATTTACAAACTTGTTATACTGCGGGTAAACATTGCGGATTTTTCCTGTAGCGGAACGTACCTGAATGCGTTGTCGTGAGCCTGACCGCCAGCGTTGTTGTGGATCCTTTTCTGAAGGCCCCTTTTGCCCCATGTATTTTCCACTTTGCGGATACACGTTACGTGCTTTATTCGACTGCGAGCGGGTTGAAGGAATTCGTCTGCCGGTGATGTCGCCTTTCCAGGCTCTTTCTTTTCCCTGAGGTGATTTCGCTCTATAAAAAAACGGGTTAATGGGTTTACCGGCTTTCTCTCCTTTTTTGGTTGCCGTGGCAGCGCGAGCCTTGTTTCGGGAGCCAATACGTTTACCAATTCCTTTCGATTTTCCTTTTGGCGTTTTGGATTTAAACCTTGCTTCGCGCGATGGCTTGGTAGGCTGATCGCCTTTGGTGTTTTGGGAATAGGCGGGAATTAGAAACAATACCAATAGCACGGCCAGGCTTAATCGAATGATAAGGCGTTGAATGGAGGCGCTATGCTGTTGTGTCTGCTTCAAAAAATGGGCGCTGAACCTGCTAAGATAGTAAAAATCAGGATTTTGGTATGTTTTGATAACTTCCTTATCAGAACGCCATTAAATCCTCAATCTTACTTTTTAAGCGGCCTTTGGGTAAAAAGTTTTGCTCAAGCGTAGGGGCAAAGGGTATGGGCGTATCCAGGCTGGCCACCCGCATTACAGGCGCATCCAGGTATTGGAAACAATGTTCGTTTATCCAGGCACTGATTTCAGCGCCAACGCCTCCGGTCATGGTGTCTTCATGCAGGATCAGTACGCGATTCGTTTTCTTCACCGTTTTTTCAACAGCCTCTTTGTCCCACGGAAGCAACGTGCGCAAATCAAGTACATCGGCTTTTACATTCATGGATTCCAGAATTTCAGTAGCCCAATGGACACCCATACCGTAGGTGATGATGGAGAGATCAGTTCCTTCACGAACAAGTTTGGCTTTGCCGATTTCTACTGTGTAATAGTCATCCGGCACAAGTTCTTTAACCGAACGATATAATAATTTGTGTTCGAAGTACATCACCGGATTCGGATCTTCAAACGATGCACACAACAAGCCTTTCGCATCGTATGGATTTGACGGGTAAACAATTTTCAATCCGGGTGTGTGAAAGAACCACGCTTCGTTGCTCTGCGAGTGAAAGGGACCAGCGGCTGTGCCCGCACCCGTTGGCATGCGCACCACCACATCAGCGTTTTGTCCCCAACGCCAGTGTGCTTTGGCCAGGTTGTTTACAATTTGCGTAATGCCTTCTGATACAAAGTCAGCAAATTGCATTTCAACCATCGCCTTCATGCCTTTAATGGAAAGGCCAAGGCCTGCACCCAAAATGGCCGACTCGCAAATGGGTGTATTGCGGACACGCGCTTTACCGAATTGCTTCACAAAACCATCGGTGATTTTAAACACGCCACCGTACTCGGCAATATCCTGCCCCATCAGTACAAGATTTGGAAAGCGTTCCATGCTTTGACGAAGTCCATCGCTTATGGCATCAATGAAACGCTTCTCTGTAGATGTTTCCGATGATGGTTTTATTTCACTTGAAATATGTGGAGCGTACACATCGTTGAGTTCTGTTTCCGTATCCGCTTGCGGATGGGTTTCCTCAAAAGCAACGTTTAGTCCCGCTTCAATATCTTTCTTGATTTTCTTTCGGATGTTTTCAATCTCTTTCTCGCTTAAAATTCCCTCGGCAACCAGAAACTTTTCGTAATTCTCTACAGGATCTTTTTGTGCCCACATGTCCATGAGTTCTTTCGGAACGTATTTGGTTCCTGAGGCTTCTTCATGTCCGCGCATGCGGAAGGTTATGCACTCCAACAAAATTGGTCTTGGATTTTTGCGAATGTCTTCTGCAAGTTTTTTTACAGTACTATATACTTCCAGTATGTTATTACCATCAACCTGTACTCCTTCAATGCCATAGCCTATGGCTTTGTCGACAAAACTTTTGCAACGGAATTGTTCATTGCTGGGGGTAGACAATCCATAGCCGTTATTTTCAATCACAAAAATTACGGGCAAATCCCACACGGCTGCCACGTTAACGGCTTCATGAAAATCGCCTTCGCTTGTTCCGCCATCGCCATTGAAAACGGCTGTTACCTTCTCTTCGTTTTTCAGTTTGGTGGCCAGTGCAACTCCATCCGCCACACCGTTTTGCGGGCCCAGGTGAGAGATCATCCCCACGATATGATGTTCGTTGTTTCCGAAATGAAAGGAACGGTCACGGCCTTTTGTATAACCCATCATAGTGCCTTGCCACTGAGCAAATAACCGATCGAATGGCATGTTGCGCGAAGTGAACACACCCAGGTTGCGGTGCATGGGTAAAATGTACTCGTCTTTGTCGAGCGCTTCGGTTAAGCCAACGGCTATGGCCTCCTGCCCGATGCCGCTGAACCATTTGCTGATTTTATTTTGCCGGAGCAGGATCAGCATTTTCTCTTCAATTAAACGCGGACGAACAAGTGCTTCGTAGAGGTGTTTAAGTTGGGCGTCTGAAAAATCACTTCGTTGAAAATTCATGGTACAGGGTAAAAGGACTGCAAATTTAAACGGGATGTGTGGAACTTGTTTGTACGTATTTAAAGTTTATTTTTGTACGTAGAGGTAATCGCTATGGACGAAGTAAAATTAACCCTGAAACTCAAGAAAAAGACCATTGAAAAGGGAAAACGGTATGCCCGCAAGCGTAATACGAGTCTGTCGAAAATGGTAGAAAACTACCTGGAAAAGATTACACAACAAGAAGGAGATGAAATTACCCCCCTGGTGAAGAGTCTATCGGGAGTTCTCAAAGGGGATTCGCTCGAATACAAGTCGGGTTATGCAGACTACCTAGATCGCAAGTACAAGTAATGGACCGCGTATTTGTTGACACCGATGTGATACTGGATTTGCTTGGCGAGCGTCAGCCTTTTTACAAGGGAGCAGCGCATCTTTTTTCAAAAGCGGATAAGGGCGAAATTAAACTTCACGTATCCTCACTCAGCTTTGCCAACACGCATTACGTGCTCCGAAAAAAATTTTCTGATAGGGAAACAAGAAAGATTCTCTCCGGGTTTAAAGTTTTGGTATCGGTGTTACCGGTTACGGATAAGGCAATTGATTTGGCGCTTGCTTCGCGGTTTTCCGATTTTGAAGATGCCATTCAATATTTCACAGCAATAGAGCACGCTATAAAAACCCTGATCACACGAAATTTGAAAGATTATAAACATGCTGACATTCCGGTAATGACGGCCGACAGCTATTTAAAAACACTTTAATGATTGCCTATTCTGAATTTACCCTTGATAATGGCTTACGTGTAATCGTGCATGAAGATCACACCGTGCAGATTGCCGTCATGAATATCCTATATGATGTGGGCTCACGTGATGAAGACGAAAATAAAACGGGCTTTGCGCATTTGTTTGAACACCTCATGTTCGGAGGCTCGGTTAATATTCCCAATTATGACGAACCGTTGCAGCGTGTAGGTGGGGAAAACAATGCCTTCACCAATACCGACATCACCAACTATTACCTCACCGTTCCGGCTGCTAATATTGAAACTGGTTTTTGGCTGGAGAGCGATCGCATGTTAAGCCTTTCGTTTGATCCGAATGTACTGGAGGTTCAGCGAAAAGTGGTGATCGAAGAATTTAAGCAGCGTTACCTCAACCAGCCGTATGGTGATGTTTGGTTAAAGCTGCGACCGTTAGCGTACCAGGTGCATCCATACAAGTGGGCAACCATTGGTAAAGACATCAGTCATATTGAACGCGCCACGATGGATGATGTGAAAGAATTTTTCTTTTCGCATTACGTTCCGAACAACGCTGTACTTGTAGTGGCGGGCAATGTTACAGTTGATCAGGTACGCGGTTTAGCTGAGAAATGGTTTGGACCTATTCCGGCTGGCAAGAAAAGAAAACGTGCATTGAAGCCAGAACCTGCTCAAGCCACCAAACGGCAATTAGTTATAGAGGCCAATGTTCCCGCGAATGCATTTTACAAAGTGTATCACATGCCGGGTCGCTTTCATAACGACTATTTTGCTGCCGATTTATTGAGTGATGTGTTAGGCCGTGGTCAATCGAGTCGGCTGTATAATACCCTGGTGAAGGAAAAGGAAATTTTTACATCGCTATCTTCATTTGTGATGGGCACTCTCGATCCGGGTTTGTTGGCGATTAGTGGTCGGGTAAAGGATGGTATCTCTCTGGAGCAGGCCGAGGAGGAAGTGCAGCAGGTAGTAAATGAGGTATTAAAAAATGGCGTGGAGCAGGAAGAACTTGAGAAAGTAAAAAATCAATCTCAAACCACCTTCGAGTTTGATGAAGTGGAGGTGATGAATCGTGCGATGAACCTGGCCTTCGCGTCACTTTCAGGTGATGTAGAGCGGGTAAATAAAGAACGTGACATGATGAATCAAGTCTCTACGCAAGATATTATGCGCGTGGCGGAAGAGATTTTGCGAGAAGAGAACGCAAGCGTGATGTATTACAAAGCAGGGTGAGAGAATCGGTCGTCCCTACGGGACTTGTTCATTCATTGTATGGATGTTACCATACGGTCGTCCCTAAAGGGACTCCGGGATTATAGTAGTAAGCTCGTTTAATTATCTTCAAGACAATAAATGGCTAATACCTACTCACAAGTAAATATTCATTGTGTTTTCGCGGTTAAAGGACGCGAGAATCTGATCACCAAATCCTTCAGGGATGATTTACATCGCTACATGTCTGGAATTTTGAAAAGCGATGGTTCATATCCTTTGGCTGTTAATGGTTGGTTAGATCACGTTCATGTTTTCTTTGAGTTACCGATGACCATGGCCATTTCTGATCAGATGAGAATGCTTAAGGCTACCTCCTCAAAATGGATCAATGATAATAGGTTGGTCAAAGGAAAATTCAGGTGGCAGGAGGGCTACGGTGCTTTTTCTTACGCAAAGTCGCAACGCGATGTAGTAATTAACTACATCAAAAATCAGGAAGAGCATCACATGAAGCAAAGTTTTAAGCAAGAGTATCTTGAATTGTTGGAAAAATTTGAGATACCTTATGACGAAAGGTATATCTTCGAGTTTTACGATTAAAGAAGGGAACAAATTGGCTCAGTCCCGTGAGGGACGGCCTTATGGTAAGAGGATAAATATAAATTAGATTAGTCCCGTTAGGGACGACCTTATGAAGATACGAGTAGGTTTAGGTTTCGATGTACACCAATTGGAAGAAGGTCGTGATTTTTGGTTAGGTGGAATAAAATTGCCCGCATCCAAAGGGGCCACCGGCCATTCCGATGCCGATGTGTTGATTCACGCCATTTGTGATGCGTTGCTGGGCGCAGCTAATCTCCGCGACATTGGTTTTCATTTTTCAAATAAGGATGCCCGTTGGAGTGGCATGGACAGCAAGTTTTTTCTGAAAGAGGTAACGCGCATGCTGAAAGAAAAAGGCTGGAAGATTGGTAATGTGGATTGCACCATTTGCCTCGAGCACCCGAAAATCAATCCGCATATTGACGAAATGAAAAAAGTGTTGGCACCTTTGATGAACATTGAAGAGGACGATGTTTCCATAAAGGCTACCACCAACGAAAAACTTGGTTATGTAGGCCGCGATGAGGGCGTGAATGCCTATGCCGTTGCACTTATTATGAAAGCATAATCAATTTTCTTTTTTCGACTCTCCGCCCAGTAAGATCGACCAGATTTTCAAGTCCGGAGTTCTATCGGCAATCATTTTCATAATCCCCAAGAAGGGAATGAATAATATCAGTCCGGCAACGCCCCAAAGAATTCCACCAATAACAATGGCCGCAATCGTAACCAGCGCATTGAGTTTTAAGCGACTGCTTACGGCAAGCGGAAATATTACGTTTGCTTCAAGGTACTGAACCACGGAGAACACCGCGATCACCCCTACCGGATACCAAATGGAATTATAGGTGACCCACGAAATGGTAATGGGTAAAAGCGCAGCAATGATAATTCCAACATACGGTATAAAGGTGAGGATGGAGGCAGTGAAGCCAAACAGCACCGGGTGCGGTATGCCTAAAATGTAAAGTCCTAAGCTGTTCAGCAAACCCACAATCAGGTATACCAGCAACATGCCTTTGATGAAGTTGTAATACGATTGAATGCTCAGGTGAAGAATTTCCCGGATACGTTCCTTTCGTTGCGCTGGAAACAATCGGTATAACACGTCAACCCAACGTTCCCGATGATAGAGTATCAGCACCACATAAACGGGAATCAAAATGAACAACACACCCGATACCGTGCCTGCGGAAATGGTCTTGCGTACAAAGCTCATCGCATCTGAGCCGGATTGCTGACTGAGGTTTTTCAACCATTCGTTTTGCTTTTCAACACTGATGTTCAGCTCTTGCGTAATCCACACACTCAGCTCACTGAAGGTTTGAGAAAGTTTACCCTGTAATGCTCCCCATTCATTTGAAAAACTTAAAAGCTGGATCACGAACAGATACAAAATAGCGGCTACCAAAATAAGAACCAGGGACAAGCTCAGCAGAATTGCGTTCATTTTCTTAATCTTGCGTTGTTCCAGCCAAATGCAAATCGGGTAAAGAATACAGCTGATGAGCAAAGCGAAGGAAAGAGGAATAAAGAGCGGCCTCCCCACATACAGGATAACGCCTCCAAAAACAATGTATTGAAGAATCGTGAGGTAGGAGGACGTTGTATTTACCTGTAATTTCACAAAACGAATGTAGCGTAAAGCCTGAAATTTATACCATGATAGAAATCATCTTTACGAAGGACGGTTCTCAGACTTTACGCAACGTTGAGTTAAACGAGACCTATCATTCCATTCATGGCGCGGTGCAGGAGTCACTTCACGTTTTTATCCGGCATGGGTTGGAATTTGTGCAGGAGAAATCCCCTCAGAAAATCTCCATTCTTGAAATTGGTTTCGGAACCGGATTAAACGCATGGCTTACGGCCAGGCATATTCAAGATGCGAAGGTGAAAGTGCGGTATGTGACACTCGAATCATTTCCGTTAGAAGAAGCTGTTTGGTCAAAGTTGAATTATGCGGAAGATGATGTCGCTAAAGCGTTATTCGCCAGGCTTCATTTGGCTGATTGGAATAACGCTGTTCAAGTTAACGAAAATTTTATCCTTCATAAGAAACACGTGTCGGTTCAGGAGGCTGATCTTCCGTTATCCGAATTTGACATTATTTATTTCGATGCCTTTGCTCCTGAAAGGCAACCCGAAATGTGGTCGCACGATGTTTTGAAGAAAGTTGTCTCGACTATGAAGTCCGGTGGAGTATTCGTTACGTATTGCGCAAAAGGGCAAGTAAAGCGCGACTTAAAAAGTTTGGGACTAACCGTTGAAGCATTGCCCGGGCCTCCGGGCAAGCGGGAGATGATTCGCGCACACAAGTTTTAATCAAAGCCCACCATCATGCTGATTTTCTGATTCAAATTTTCCGAACACGTTTGCAGCAAACGTTTGTTGTAATTTATTACCATTTATTCTGTTTTTATTTCTTGAGATGTAGTTATTTCAAAATATTATTTTGATTTGCTAATCATTTACAGAATTATCTACAACCACGGATAATGAGAAAAAATGCCAGTCAAGGACTGTATACCCCAACCCTCGAGCATGATGCCTGTGGCATCGGTTTTATCGCAAACATTAACGGAGCAAAGACACACGCGGTATTAGCGGATGCACTTTCCATGTTGGAGAATATGGAGCATCGTGGTGGCAGGGGCAGCAGTGCAAAAACCGGTGATGGTGCGGGAGTGTTGCTTCAGATTCCGCACGATTTCTTTTACTCGGAAGCTGAACGCTGCGGATTAACACTTCCTGAATCGGGCAAGTATGGCGTGGGCATGATCTTCTTTCCGCGCGACAAAAAACTCCGACAGGCTTGTAAGGAAATTCTTCAACACATTGCGCATACCCTTCAGTTGACTTTAATCGGGTATCGTCCGGTGCCGGTGAATCATAGTATTCCCGGCCCGGGCGCTGCTGAAGTGGAACCCACCATTGAGCAACTGTTTGTTAAACCGCAAAACGAATCATGTGAAAGACAAACATTGGAACGAAAGCTTTTTGTATTTCGAAATTTTGTCACGCACACCATCACAAAAAAAGTTAAAGGTGCCGGTAAGGAATTTTACATCGCGAGTTTTTCAACCCGAACTATTATTTACAAAGGCCAGTTGCGAACGGATCAATTGCGAACATATTACACGGATTTACAAAATGAACATGTCACTACTGCTCTTGCTTTAATTCACTCCCGGTTCTCCACCAACACCTTCCCCAACTGGAAACTTGCGCAACCTTTTCGCTTCATTGCGCATAATGGCGAAATCAACACCATTCGCGGCAATGTGAACAAAATGAAATCGAAGGAAGCATTGTTTAAATCAACTCACTTCACGGATGATGAGTTGAAGATGCTTCTGCCGATTACCAATCCGGAAAATTCCGATTCGGCTAATCTGGATGCATTGGTGGAAATGTTGGTGCTTTCAGGCAGAACATTGCCACATGTGCTCATGATGTTAGTGCCTGAAGCGTGGCAGGATAATAAATTGATGGACACCCATCGGAAGGCGTTTTATAAATACCATGCCTCCATGATGGAGCCTTGGGATGGTCCGGCTGCGCTGGTATTTACAGATGGTTGCAGAATTGGCGCTACGTTGGATCGCAATGGATTACGGCCGTTACGGTACTGCATAACACGCTCAGGAAGAGTGGTGGCTTCATCGGAGGCAGGCGCATTGCTGGTTGATCCTAAAGATGTGTTGGAGAAGGGGCGCATCACACCCGGTAAAATGTTGTTGGTTGATCTGGAAAAAGGAAAAGTTTTTGATGATGAAAAGGTGAAGCGGTCTGTATATGAAGGTAAACCGTATTACCAATGGATCATTGATAAACGCATCAAACTCCGACAAGAACCTGTACCCGAAAATTTTGAAGAGACGTTTCAGCCCGAAACACTTCTTCAACGGCAACAAGCGTACGGATACACCAGTGAGGATATCAAAACAATTCTTACACCCATGGCCGAGAAGGGATATGAACCCATCGGCTCTATGGGTGATGATACCCCGTTAGCGGTATTGTCGAAAGAAAGCCGGCACATTTCAAATTATTTCAAGCAGCATTTTGCGCAAGTAAGCAATCCACCCATTGATCCGATTCGTGAACGTTTGGTGATGTCGTTGTTTACGCGTGTGGGTGCAAGCTTGAATGTATTGCAGGAGAGCGCTGACCATACGGCCCAAATACACATTTCACAACCGGTGTTGTTGAATTCGGATCTGGCGAAGCTGAAAAATTTTGTCGATCGGGGTTATGATTATGCGGTGATCAACTGTGTCTTTAAAGCCGATAACAAACCTGGTCGATTGAAGGAAGCGCTAAAAAAAATCTGCGCTGAAGCCAAGCAAGCTGTTGAAGCGGGCAAAAGAGTTATCATCCTTTCGGATAAATCGATCAGCAAAGAATATGCGCCCATTCCCTCTTTACTGTCAACCGGAACGGTGCATCACTTTCTTGTTGAGAACAGAATCCGTACGCACATCGGACTGGTTGTGGAAGCGGGTGATGTTTGGGAAGTGCATCATTTCGCGACTATCATCGGGTATGGAGCAAGTTCGGTAAACCCATACCTCGCGCTCGAGACCATTCAGGCATTAAATGAGAACGAAGCATTAACCAAGCGACTCGAACCGAATCAGGTTTTTGCAAATTATCAGAAAGCCATTGGCAACGGCTTACTGAAGGTGATGTCGAAGATGGGTATCAGCACGTTACAATCATATCAATCGGCTCAGATTTTTGAAGCTATCGGATTAAGTTCAGAAGTGATCGAAACCAGTTTCCGCGGAACGATCAACCGCATAGAAGGATTAAGTTTTGATGATCTGGCAACGGAAGTGTTGGTGCGACATCAATTGGCTTTTGCTACGAACAATCCGTCTTTACCGGTTGGCGGAATTTATCAATGGAAGCGTAAAGGAGAGAAGCATTTGTTCAGTCCGGAAGTCATCCACTGGCTTCAACACTCAACGAAGACAGATGACTATACATTGTACAGAAAGTATGCGCAAAAAATCAACGATCAGACAAAAGATCAATTGACACTTCGTGGATTGTTGGAATTTAAAAAGCGTAATTCCATACCGGTTGAAGAGGTGGAGCCTGTTGAAGAAATTTTCAGACGGTTTGCAACAGGGGCCATGTCGTTCGGCTCCATTTCCTTTGAAGCACATACCACCCTGGCTATTGCTATGAACCGGATTGGAGGAAAAAGCAATAGTGGTGAAGGTGGTGAGGATGAAAGTCGGTATGACCGAAAATCAAATGGTGATTGGGAGCGCTCCGCCATCAAACAGGTCGCGTCCGGAAGGTTTGGTGTTACCAGCTATTACCTCACCAATGCCGATGAGATACAAATCAAAATGGCACAAGGTGCAAAGCCTGGTGAAGGTGGTCAACTTCCGGGTGATAAGGTAGATGATTGGATTGGTCGGGTTAGGCATTCAACGCCCGGAGTTGGATTGATTTCTCCACCACCTCATCACGATATTTATTCCATTGAAGATTTGGCACAACTGATCTTCGATTTAAAGAATGCTAATCGCAGCGCACGCATTAACGTAAAACTTGTTTCAAAAGCCGGTGTCGGAACCGTTGCGGCCGGGGTGGCCAAGGCAAAAGCCGATGCTATTTTAATTTCAGGCGCTGATGGTGGTACTGGCGCTTCGCCTATCAGTTCGGTTCGTCATGCGGGTTTGCCCTGGGAGCTTGGATTGGCAGAGGCTCATCAGACGTTGGTAAAGAATAATTTACGCAGTCGTGTTACCCTGCAAACGGATGGACAGATACGAACCGGACGGGATATAGCTATTGCTACGTTGCTGGGTGCAGAAGAGTGGGGCGTTGCCACGGCTGCACTGGTTGTGGAGGGCTGCATCATGATGCGCAAGTGTCACCTCAATACCTGTCCGGTGGGCATTGCTACCCAGGATACGGAACTACGGAAACTCTTCACCGGTAATCCGGATCATGTGGTAAACTTTTTCCATTTCCTCGCACAAGATTTACGCGAAGTGATGGCCGAGTTGGGCTTCCGTACCATTAACGAAATGGTTGGTCGAACCGATGTGCTTCGTGTGCGACAAGATGTTAATCACTGGAAAGTGAAGAAGCTCGATTTCTCACCAATACTATATCGTGAAGCAACAGCAGAAGGTGTTGGTCAGTACAAGCAAATCGATCAGGATTTTGAATTGGAAAAAGTACTCGACCGGAAACTATTGACAGTAGCACGCGAAGCACTTGATGGTGGTAAGCCGGTTTCGGCATCATTCAAAATTGAAAATACAAACCGATCAGTGGGCGCTTTACTTTCCAATGAAGTTTCTAAAATCTACAAGACCAAAGGCCTTCCTGAAGACACGATTCATTTTCACTTTAAAGGATCGGCTGGCCAAAGCTTTGGCTTGTTTGCAGCGCCCGGCATCACTTTCGAACTGGAAGGAGAAGCCAACGACTATGTTGGTAAAGGATTATCAGGTGGCAAACTCATCATCTATCCCGACAAGGAAGCCACCTTTAAACCGGAGGACAATATTATCATTGGTAACGTGGCATTCTATGGCGCCACTTCCGGTGAGGTGTACATCCGCGGCCAGGCAGGAGAACGTTTCTGTGTACGAAATTCAGGCGTTAAGGCTGTAGTGGAGGGTGTTGGTGATCACGCCTGTGAATACATGACGGGTGGACGAGTGGTCATTTTAGGCAAGACCGGCAAAAATTTCGCAGCAGGTATGAGTGGAGGAATTGCCTATGTGTTTGATCCTGAGCAAACGTTAAAGGAATTGTATAATCCGGAGATGGTTGATCTGGAGCGTATGAATGAGGACGACAAAGCTGAGGTGTATAGCCTGATTGAAAAACATTATCACCACACCAAAAGCGATCCGGCTGATTGGATTTTGGAAAACTGGGAGCTTGCTGCCGATATGTTTATTAAAGTGATGCCACGCGATTATAAAGCGGTGCTGCAAAAGCAAGATAAAATAAAATTGACTGAAAATTTAGCGCATTAAGCATGGGACAAGTTGATGGCTTTATGAAGTTCAATCGTGCGATGCCAAAAACCCGGCATCCGAATGAACGCATAAATGACTACAAAGAAATTTATCCTCCATTAGATCAGGGCCATCTGAACAAGCAATCGGCCAGGTGTATGGATTGTGGTGTTCCGTTTTGTCACAGCGGATGCCCGCTGGGTAACAACATTCCTGATTTCAATGAAGCCGTGTACAAAGGCAAGTGGGAAGAGGCCATTCAGATTTTAAGTTCAACGAATAATTTTCCTGAATTCACCGGAAGAATTTGTCCGGCACCGTGTGAAGCGAGTTGTGTGTTAAGCATTAACAACAAGCCGGTCACGATAGAATACATCGAAAAATCGATTACTGAAACCGCATTTGAAAAGGGATACATCAAACCGCAGCCACCTAAAGTAAGAACCGGTAAACGGATTGCCGTGGTAGGTTCTGGTCCGGCTGGTTTGGCGGCAGCAGCACAACTAAACAAAGCCGGATATTGGGTAACGGTATTTGAGCGAAGCGACAGAATCGGTGGCTTGCTTCGCTATGGCATTCCGGATTTTAAGCTGGAGAAAAAAGTACTTGACCGAAGATTGAAACTGATGGAGCAGGAGGGCATCATCTTCCGGCCAAATTCACATGTGGGGGTGAATGTGAGTGCACAATTTCTTCGGGATGAATTTGATGCGGTAGTGATATGTGCAGGCGCATCAGCTCCGCGCGATCTTTCCATACCGGGAAGAAATCTATCAGGCGTTCACTTTGCCATGGACTTTTTATCCCAACAAAATAAACGTGTTGCAGGCGATCGGATTTTTTCAGGTGACATTTCAGCAGCCGGAAAAAATGTGCTTGTAATTGGCGGTGGCGATACAGGATCGGATTGTGTGGGCACATCAAACAGGCAGGGTGCCAAGTCGGTAACTCAAATAGAACTTTTGGCCAAACCCCCGCTTACCCGAAACGCAGAAACTAATCCATGGCCGCAATGGCCGATGATTTTGAATACGTCCTCCTCACATGAAGAAGGCGTGGAAAGAAAATGGGCTTTGCTCACAAAAGAATTTGTTGGCGATCACATGAATCGCCTGACCGGACTAAAAGTAGTGGATATTGAATGGGGTTTGTTGGAGGATGGTAAGGCTGGATTCAAAGAAATTGAGAACACTGAGCGTATTATTCCGTGCGACCTGGCACTACTTGCCGTTGGTTTTATCGGAGCAGAACGTGGTGGCCTGGTAGAGGAACTAAAGCTCAAACTGGATGAGCGCGGTAATATCCAAACCCATAACTACATGACGTCAAAAAAAGGTGTGTTTGCCGCGGGTGATATCCGCAGAGGCCAATCACTGGTAGTCTGGGCTATTTCTGAAGGACGCGAAGCGGCCAAAGCAGTTGACATATACTTAATGGGCGAATCGCAGCTTGAGTCGAAGGATGAATCCGTGCTAAGCGTGGCGCAGCATTAAATCTTCTTTTGTGAACGTGCAACCAATAAGGCCATCCTGTACAGTAACCGTGCGCCTACATTGGCATCCCATTCATCTTTGCCAGGGCTCACCTCATTCAAGTCGAAACCAATAATAGTTTTACCGCTTTTCACTACACGTTCAATCAGGTAAAGGGCCTGCTCCATTTCAAAACCTCCGGCAACGGGTGTGCCTGTATTGGGACAAAGTTTCGGATCAAGACCATCGATGTCAAAACTGAGGTAGACATTGTCCGGAAGCAGGTTGATGATTTCGTCACAAATTTTTTTCCACGTTTCGCCTTCAAACATTCTTCGTTTGATGTCACGATCGAAGTAGGTTGTTATTCGAGCGGGATTATTCTTAATGACATCAACCTCTTCTTCGCAGTAATCACGAATTCCCACCTGAACCAGTTTACTTACCGCATTAATTTTTAATGCATTATACATGATGGAGGCGTGAGAGAACTCAAACCCTTCGTATGCTTTTCGTAAGTCGGCATGTGCATCAATTTGCAGAATACCAAAGGATGAATGTTGCTCGCTCAATGCCTGCATAAACCCGAGCGGAGTGCTGTGATCGCCACCCACCAGGCCAACCGTTTTGTTTTTGCTGAGAAAGTTACTAGTTGTCTTTTTTACATGCGCATTAAGTTCACGAGCCGCCTTGTCCACTTCCGCTACAATGGCTTTCATCTTCTTATTCGACTCAGGGTTTTTTCCTTGTTCCAGCAGACTGATGTACGCCTCTGTTTTTTTTCTCAGGCGATTGCTTTGTGTTTTGATGTTGGCCGGAATTTTATCCATGGCAATACCCATTTTCCATGCATCCTTGATGTTGGCATCATACAAGTCTACCTGAAAGGAAGCTTCAAAAATTGCTTTTGGTCCGTTGGCAGTTCCTGATCCATACGACACAGTCACCTCCCAAGGCACAGGAATCAACACTACTTCCGACTCTTCTGTTGTGAAGGGGAGGCCAAAGATGTTGTTATTGAGATTGCCAACACTATTAGGGTCGAACGAATTTATTTTTTCTTTTTTAGTCATGATGCCGATGTTCTGGAGGGCAAAGATAAACGGTTAATGAGCCTTGATTGAATACAGTTGAAATAAAAAATTAGCCGTCATAGTAACTTTTTTTCGATGTTCCGTTTAATAAACGTACTTTTCCCTAATCAAATCATCCGTTCGTGTATTCCAGATTTCTGATTTGCATCTTTATTGGCCTGTTTTGTTCAGTTCAAGGTCAGGATAAATTTTACCACCAGTCGTTTCCGATTCAATCGCAAAAGCCGGTAGTTGAGTTTCTGAGTGAGGTGGAGCGGGATAGTAAAATCAGGTTTTTTTATCTGGAAGAATGGCTTGAACCTTTTGCTGTAAAGCCTTCTGAAAGCGGTCAGACCCTTGAGGAGATTCTTGAATATGTATTGATGGGATCGGATGTCCGATATGTGTTTTTATACGATTATGCTGTTGTGTTTTATAAAGATCCATTGAGGGAAATTGAACGTGACGCAATAAAAAATGAAGCCCTACTGAAGAAAATTTCAGTGGAGGAGACCACCGTAGGATCTTCCCGATCTTATGTTCCGGGTACACAGGTAACGTTGATGGGATCGTTGCGTGACAGAGAAACCAATGCGCCTGTAATCGGGGCAACTGTGCACGTTAGTGATCTGGATATTGGTGTGCAAACAGATGCCAGAGGAGTCTATCAACTAGCACTACCAGGTGGAGAATACATCCTCACGTTCAGACACATTAATTATGAACCAAAGTTACTGAGCTTAAATATTTATACCGATGGTGAAGTGGCGACCCTTATGGAAGAAGCACCCACTACTTTAGAGGAGGTGGTCGTTTCAGATCAACGCATAACTACTAAGCGTGTCGGTCTTACCTCTATTAAAATGAACGAACTCGCACGCTCCCCATCTTTTTTAGGAGAGAAGGATATCATAAAGTTGCTTCAGGTGCAAACCGGTGTAACGGCTGTAAGTGAGGCCAGTACAGGCTATAATGTTCGTGGTGGCGGAGTTGATCAAAATCTTGTTCTATACGATGGGGTTCCCATATTCAATACAGGGCATGCGTTTGGCTTTTTTACAGCTTTCAATTCGGATGCTATAAAGGAGGCCTCCTTTTATAAAGGAGGAATTCCAGCAGAGTTTGGAGGCCGGGTTTCTTCTGTCTTGAATATGGTTTCCCGCGAGGGCAGTTATCATAAGTGGCAAGGAAAGGCCGGCATCGGGCTTGTTTCCAGCAATTTGGCATTGGATGGCCCGGTAAAAAATGACACCAGTTCAATTGCGCTTTCGGTACGATCCACCTACTCGGATTGGTTATTAGATGTTCTTCAATCAAATTACAGTGATATTGAAGAGAGTGCCGTTTTTTTCTTTGATGCTTCAGCAAAGTACACACATAAGCTTAAAAACGGAGGTAAGTTCTTCATCTCGGCTTACCAAAGCCATGATAAATTCAGGTTGGCAAATGATACAACAAATGAATGGCAGAATACAGCCCTTGCCTTGCGGTACGATAATCAGAAGCAGAATCTTTATTATAGTGTAGGGCTCAATTTTGGACGATATGCATATCAGGTAAGTGAAGTTGATCCGGAAAATGCCTTTAATCTGACATACAAGATATTGTATCCATCTCTTACAATCGACTTTAATCGGGATGGATTGAATAAGCAATCTTTCGGATTTCACACCACATTTTACAATTTTCAACCTGGCCGGTTGGAAGCGTCTTCACCGGAATCAAATGTGGCAAACATTGTTATGCCAAACGAAAACGCCATAGAGAGTGCGATTTATTTTAGTAATAGTTTCTTCTTAGGAGAGAGACTTCAGGTTGATGCAGGATTTCGCTTATCGCTATTTAACAGAATAGGATCAGGAATAAAGTATATCTATGAAGAAAATCAACCGCTTGAGCCAAGAAATGTAGTTGATTCAGTTCAGTATGGTTCAGGGGAGTTTATGAAAACTTACTTTGGGCCTGAGCCACGACTTTCTTTGCAGTTCAAGTTGAATTCGCAATCATCATTGAAGCTTGGCTACAACAGAATTTATCAATACGTTCACCTCATTTCAAATACGGCAACCATTACACCAGTTGATATTTGGCAATCAAGTAATGGCTATTTCAGGCCACAGATTGGTGATCAGGTCTCAATTGGTTATTTCAGGGCTTCAAAAAATAATGTATTTGAAGGGTTTGTTGAGCTTTATGCCAAGAATATTCAAAACATTCTGGACTTCAAGGATGGTGCGAACTTGATTTTAAATCCAAAGTTGGAAACTGATTTATTGCTCGGTAGAGGGGTCGCGTATGGAGCGGAATTTTCGATTGAAAAAACCAGTGGAAGGTTGGTAGGTAGTATCAACTACTCGTATTCCCGATCATTTAGGAGAGTGAACGGAGAATTTGATAGTGAGAAGATAAATCGGGGAGAATATTATCCGTCTAATATCGATCAACCTAATATTGTCAACCTAAACTGGCAATATGCACTTCGAAAGAAGATATTTTTCTCAGGCACATTTACTTACCATACCGGGCGACCGGTTTCTTTACCGGTTGCCGCCTATGAAATTGATAAGGCACCCATTATTGACTTCTCTGAGCGTAATAATTACCGGTTACCTGATTATCACCGGTTGGATTTGGCGCTGGTTGTGGAGGGAGGAAACCGCAAGGCCAAGCGTGTTAACAGTCAATGGATACTTTCGGTTTACAATGTTTACGGAAGACGGAATCCATACTCTGCCTTCTATTCCTACAACGTAGCCGGAGCAATCAAACCCTATCAATTGTCAATTATCGGGGTTCCTGTTCCCTCCCTCAGTTATAGTATTAAATTTTAGTGACCATGTTCCGAAGATTCTTGTTTTGGATTTTAGTGATCTTTTCAGCGTGTGTTGACCCACTGCAAATTTCTATTCCTGATGAAGATAGACGAATTGTGGTTGACGGCTTGATTACCAATGAACCAGGTCCTTATCATGTCAAATTGTTCTATACCAATAAAATCAGCACCTCCCGCCTTCAGCCTTTCGAATCCGTTTCAGGAGCGCTGGTAGTAATAAAAAACGATTTAGGCCAGGTCTTTACACTTACCGAGGTATCAGCCGGTATGTATGAATCTGACCCAGATGAATTAACAGGAGAAATTGGAAGAAGCTATCACGTAGTTATTCAAACTCCTGACGAAAAGGTTTATGAGTCAATTCCACAGCTACTTACCAATCCGGGCGAGATAACAGACGTAGATCTGATATTTACACCCGCTTCTTTACCGGGGTTTAGCGAATCGATTTTAGATGCACTGGAAATTTCCATTGACTCTAAGGGTGTTTCAGGTGGCAACAATTTGTTCCGTTGGAGGTGGAAAACAATTCATAAGGTTCGCTCATATCCTGAATTGGAAACCCGCTCCACACCTGGAGGAGAAATACCAAACCCCGAACCGTGTAGTGGTCACGTTCGTAGAGGTATGGGAACCGAACAGGTTGGTGAGTGCACGTGCTGTTTTTGCTGGTCGTACGATTACAGTGAACAGGCACGCGTGTCGAAAAATCAGTTTGTCAATGCCAATATATTTCTAAATGAAAGTATCGGGTTGATACCGGTAACCTCTATGCATTTTTTCGATAAGTACCATTTAGAAGTGCAGCAACTTAGTCTGTCAGAAGAAGCATACGATTTCTGGGATCTTGTTGAGAAGCAACAAAATGGAAATGCCGATTTATTTCAACCGAATGCAATCAAAATCAGAGGCAACATATACCGTGTGGGTGATCCGAATGAAGAGGCATTAGGATTTTTTGGTGTATCAGGGGTTGCTTCAAAATCAATGTACATAAGTGAGGAGGAGGTGCCATATACGTTTGGTGATATTGAAATTATTCGATATTCCTGCCTGGCGTATTTTAAGAATGCTACAAATCAACAGCCTGTTTTTTGGTAATATGAATCCGATGTCTTTCCGAACATTTATTTTGGTCTCACTACTCATAGTGCTTGTAGTGGACAGTTATGCTTTTCAAGCTGATGGACAAAGACCCAGCGAGATAATCATGATTTGTCATCAGCCAATGTATGTACCGGGAGACACTGTATTTTTTTCTGTTTCCGCTAAGCCCACTACCAGCAAGCGCCAGATTATCACCATGAAGCTAGGCAAGACTGATTCAACGTTTGTGCACAGCCGCTTTGTTTTGGATGATGGTAGTGCCACAGGGCACTTCGTAATTCCTGAATCAATTCAGGCAGGTCAATATACTTTGGGAATGCTTCCGGAAAATTCAGCTCAACAACTTCAATGGTTTACAGGTGAGTTTCGGGTTTTTGACAGAAAGCATACGATGTCTTTTCAGGATAGTAGCTATACCCCTCAACCTATTGAAATGGATTTCAGCGGTTTGGCAGAGTCCTACCCTATCAGAAGCGCAGCCGATGTTGCTTTGATGGTTCCACTCAAACCTTCCGCAGTTAAGTTCGTCTCAGTCATTTGCTGGAACGCTGAAGTTTTTGAAATAGAAAATCGAAACCGAAATATTATTCGGCTAGTGCCTGGCCCCACACAAGAGCGAAAGTTATATATGGATGGGCATAATGCTGAGAATTACCTTGAAGGAAGAGCGCTATTAAAGTCGGGTGAACCGGTACCAAACACCAGCCTCATTACTTTTTATTTGCACCGTAGTGACTTTATATATAGCGTGAATACCAACAAGGATGGTTATTTTACTTTTCCGCTGTTCAAAGAATTTGAGAGCGAAGAAATATTCTATTCTATTTCTTATAATGGTATCAGCCTTGTTGACGCTACTTTATCATTAATCGATTATTCACTTCCTGATGTTGCATGGAATAGTGGGTCACTGGCATCTGGAAGTAATCCATACGGTACTTATACCTATGAGCGTGAGATTATCATTGACTCTTATGAGCATTACCTCGCCAAACGTTCTGAGAATATGACTAGGGTAGGAGATAGTGATGATTGGAGCGCAGAGATAGTTGTTGAAATGGACAAGTATGAACCATTTAAGTCAATGACCGAGGTTTTTGTGAATGTTGTCCCGATGGTGCGGTATAAAAAGACAAAAGCAGGTGAAACGCTTCGTGTTTTTCTTCAAAAAACAGCCATGCTCGCTACGGAAAGTCCGCTGTTCATTGTTGACGGAATTATGACGGATAATTTTGAATACGTGATGAGCCTGAATCCTACTTTGCTTGAACGTATAGGGGTTCTTAGGTCAGAGTATGAACTTGCACGGTATGGGGACTTAGGTACTCATGGTATTATTTTTATTGAAACATCCGTTCCTGATCATTCAGGTATTTTACCGAGAACTTCACGAACAATTAATGTGACAGGTATTTCTTCTTTTGAAAAAGTGAACACCAATCAGTTCTTCAATTTTTCTTCACATGACGAACGCGTTCCGGATTTACGACCTGTGTTGTATTGGTATTCAGGAAAACCAGCCGATGAAAAATTGAATGTAAAGTTCATCACAAGTGATGATGTTGGAGAGTATATTCTTCAAATCTATATCGTTGATCAGAATGGTGTCCTTCATACCGCCTCATCTGCCTTTCAGGTTGTTTCTGATTGAAATTATTGTCGGATTGGAATGGATCAGTAAAATGTGAGTAATTCTGTTGGTGTAATGCACTGATCAAGTTGCACATCAGTATCGGTAGTGTGAATTTCTTTTTCTGGAGAAAAAAATGAAATCCCTACCTTTTTTGTTTTTTGGCGACATGCGCTTAAAAACCGATCATAATATCCTTTACCATATCCAACCCGGTTGCCTTGCTTATCAAAAGCAAGAAGCGGAACCAGTACCATGTCAATTTTTTCGGGTGGAGTTGGAATGCCTTGGGTAGGTTCAAAAATTCCCCAGTTGTTTTTTTTGAGCTGGTTCAATCCTTCAAAATAAAAGTTTTCAAGCTGATCGGTCTCAATGTTTATCCGTGGAATGCTTAACCGAATGTGGGGAAACTCCCTGCGGATACGATCAATGATTAACCACGTATCAGGCTCACGTTTTTCAACCACAGGAAGAAAAGTATGCAGTACGTTAATAAAAGAAAGATCAATACTGGTAAAGAAGATTTCTGTAAGGCGATGATTGAGGGCTAAATACTCAGCTTCATTGAGCTCCTTTCGTTTTTGAAGATAAAGTTTACGTAGTTCCGGTTTGGTCATGCGTAACGCAAAATAGAAAAACTGAAATCAAAAGGGTCAAGCGATTGAATCAAGGTTGGAATAAACCGCTGATCAGTCTGTGCGAAGTTCAGAAAATTATCTGTTCGCTCCTGCAAGCTTCCATTGGGAAACAGTGCATCTTTCACTGCTTCAATCTGGCGGAGTAGGTCAGTATGTTTACGCTTTTCCGCTTTCAAAACTTTTTGTTCAATGCGCAATAGACCTTTGATTACGCGCTGTTGCTCAGCGCCAACCAGTGGACCCAATGTTTTGTCGATTTGCGCAACATTTTCCTGAATGCGTGTGAAATAATCCTCAATCGCTTTTTTCTCACCATTTAGGGTGAGGTCTGCAGTGGAGGTTTTAAGTACTGCCTGGTTGAACAATTTGTCTTTTGGTAAGAAGAGTTCTTCTATGGTTAGACCAGTCTTATCAAATTTCCGTACCAATGGAGCGTCCACGATTAAAGCAAAATTCCGCGGCATCAACATAGGGAAGGGAGTGTGGTGATGATCAAAAATACCCTTAAGCTGTAGCCAATAAACCAATTCAGCAGGTCCGCCCACATAGGCAAGGTTCGGCAAAATCATTTCCTGGTACAGCGGGCGTAAAACTACATTCGGACTGAATTTTTCAGGCGATTGCTGTACCAACTCGCGTAACTCAGTTTCTGTAAAGGAAATGTCGGTATCAACAACATTATATTTTTTTTCAACTTTTTCAATCCGACTTCTCAGCCCATCCTCGAGGTAAAACAAGTTTATGTCACGACAATGGATTTGAGTCTTGTACCCGTTTGCTTCCAATGCCTGATCAGCTTGATCAACCAATGGTTTGTGAAGCTGCTTGAATAGATCGCCTTCAATAGCAGGAATAAATAATTTCTTTAAAGATTGATCGTCACCATCTACAACAAGTAATCCTTCACTGCCAAACAAGGTGTTCACATAATACCGTACCGCATCACTTAGTTTTTTGTGTTTGGTGTATGCTTCTTTGAAAAGTGTTATGTCTCCTGGTATTTCTGAAAGCAGTTTTTTAAAATCATCAGTATGAAATCGGCCAACAGCACCCTGTTGTTTCGTTTCCCACGTATACTTTTTTCCGTATAGTCTGAAACTTTTTATTTCATCATAATCGTGATCTTCGGACGCCATCCAATACACCGGTACAAAATCATGTTGCGGGTAAGCTTGTTTGAGTTGCTTGCAGGCATTAATAACCGTGATGATTTTGTAAATGAAATAGAGCGGGCCGGTAAAAATATTGAGTTGATGGCCAGTGGTTATGGTAAAGGTATTCGGGTGTTTTAGTTTTTCAAGGTTAGTTTTTACTGTATCCGTTGTATCAAAACCTTCATATTGGTTGAGCAGGGAAGCGACCAACACATCACGATGTTGAGAAGGAAAGGAACCTGACTTTTCCGCTAACTGGACTTCGAAATTTTCAATAACCGGGAACCGGCCATAAAATGGTTTCAGTAATTCCTTTTGGTGGATATAATCCAGAAAAAACGGGTTAAATGCGTGGGTAGCCTCAAAAGGAATCTTCTGGATTTGCATGGGTTAACAACAACGGGTGAAGAGAAAAAACATACCGAAATAACGTTTATTTCGTCCTTGAGTTCCACAAAATTTACACAAAGATTTATCGCACAACCTCTCCGTACAGGTCGAATTCGGTAGCTGAGGTGACTTTAATCTCAGCGAAATCTCCAATGCGCAGGTATTCCTGTGAAGCATTGACAATTACTTCGTTATCCACTTCGGGTGAATCAAACTCCGTACGCCCGATGAACTCACCACCTTCTTTCCGATCAATCAAAACCTTTAAGGTTTTGCCAATTTTTTCCTGGTTGAGTTCCAGAGAAATTCCCTGCTGCAATTCCATGATCTCATCAGCCCGTTGCTGTTTAACATCATTTGGAACATCATCTTTCATGGAGTAGGCATGGGTGTTCTCTTCGTGCGAATAGGTGAACACACCCAATCGATCAAAGCACGAACGCTCCACAAAATCGGCCATCTCCTGAAAGTCTTCTTCGGTTTCTCCCGGATGACCGGCAATCAAAGTTGTACGAATGGCAATGCCCGGAACTTTGGCGCGAATGATATGTAATAATTCTTCTGTTTTTTCGCGAGTTGTGCCTCTGCGCATCAGTTGTAGCATACGACTTGAACCATGCTGCAATGGAATGTCAAGATATTTACAGATGTTGCTCCGTTCAGCCATCACATCCAATACATCCAACGGAAAGCCTGAAGGAAAAGCATAGTGCAACCGAATCCAATCAATTCCTTCCACATCGGATAAACGCTGCAGCAATTCAGCCAGATTTCTTTTCTTATACAAATCCAGGCCGTAGTAGGTCGAGTCCTGGGCAATGAGTAACAATTCTTTGGTACCACCCTTGGCTAAATTCTTTGCTTCCAGCACCAGCTCTTCCATGGGGCGCGATACGTGCACACCACGCATTAATGGTATGGCACAAAACGAACAAGGCCGGTCGCAGCCTTCCGAGATTTTCATGTAGGCATAGTGGCTCGGATTGGTAAGGATTCGTTCGCCCACAAGCTCTTGCTTGTAATCAGCTTTGAATTGTTTCAATAACCGCGACAGATCACGGGTACCAAACCAGGCATCTACATCCGGAATTTCTTTTTCAAGATCATCCTTGTACCGCTGCGACAGGCAGCCGGTCACATACACTTTATCTACGATGCCTTCTTCTTTGGCATCAACATAACGCAAAATGGTGTCAATCGATTCTTGTTTGGCGTTATCGATAAACCCGCAGGTGTTGATGACAACCACGCTTGCATCATCGTTTTTGGATTCATGTACCGCATCAATGCCGTTGCCCCGCAATTGAGTCAACAATACTTCTGAATCCACCACGTTTTTAGAGCACCCCAGGGTAACGATGTTGACCTTTGTTTTTCTGTTTCCTTTTGTTTTCACGTATGCCGGCTAAGAATCTGCAAAAGTACGAAAAATAAGCTGGCCCGAAGTTTGGCCTTGTAGATCAAAAACTATCTTTACAACCGTGAAAAACGCGTTTTGGTTACTGCTTTTGCCCCTGTTCTCCTGCCTTGATCAGCCCGATTGCCTGCGCACAGCCGATACCGGGTTGGTGATTGCCTTTCGAAAGTTGGAAGGGGGAGCACGCGATACAGTGGTAATTTACCAGGTAACAGCTGTGGGAGCGGGTAGCATTTTCTACAGCCCCGACAATGAGCCTGATACGTTAAAAGGTACCAATGCCTTATTGGCTGTTGATCCGTTTAATACTGAGACCTCATTCACCTTTTACTTTCAAGAAAATCAGCAGGAACTTCAGGTTGGTTATACGCGTGAAATGCGCTTTGTATCAGATGAATGTGGCAGCGAACTTTTTCTTTCCTCGCTGGAGATTTTGAATACAACTTTCGATTCTGTTCGAGTCGTGAATCGTCAACTTACCAAAAGCCGGAGCGTTAACATTGAGATATTCAATTAGCATATTTTTTTTTCTGATAGCGCTAACCGCGTTGGCTCAGCAAGCTGATACGGTGAAAAAGAGTTATGTCCCAACCGGTGTTCGATTTGGTGTGGATATGATCAGCATAATCCGCACACCCATTGAACCTGAGTTTGCCGGTTGGGAAGGTGTAGCCGACATCGATTTTGACAGATACTACCTGGTAGTGGAGGCCGGTCGTTGGTCGCGCGATCTAACCTCAGAAAATGATACGTACTCCAATAGTGGAAATTTCTGGCGAGCAGGCGTTGATGTGAATTTTCTCACCAATGATCCGGAGCGAAATAATTTCTTTCTGGGTCTACGCTATGCACGCGGAACGTTTTCTGAACAGCTCACCACATTTATTAGCGATCCTGTGTTTGGAGACGGCACAATACAAAATGAAAACAACGATGTGCGCGCCTCATGGGCTGAACTAACATCCGGACTGCGCGTACGGATGTTCAGTGTATTTTGGATGGGTTACACCATTCGATATAAATTCGGACTTAACAGCAATGAATCGATTGGGCTGGTGCCATACGATGTGCCGGGCTATGGGCGAACCGATAAAAACAGTACGTGGGGCTTTACGTACTATGTGTTGTTTCGAATACCGTTCGAGGGGAGAAAAAAATGATTAACCTTTTCTGAAAAGTGAGTCAACAAACTCGGCTTTGTTGAATACCTGCAAGTCGCCAACTTTCTCACCTACACCAATATACTTTACGGGTATTTTAAATTCATCGGATATGCCGATGACTACGCCTCCTTTGGCTGTGCCGTCAAGTTTGGTAATGGCCAGTGCCGTAACATCCGTGGCTTTGGTGAATTCACGCGCCTGAATCACGGCATTTTGTCCGGTGCTGCCATCCAACACCAACAACACTTCGTGTGGCGCATCCGGTATCACTTTCTGCATCACCCTTTTGATTTTCGATAACTCGTTCATCAGGTTTACTTTGGTATGCAACCGGCCAGCGGTATCAATGATGATGATATCGGCACCCCGATTAACACCTTCCTGAACGGCATCAAAAGCCACAGCCGATGGGTCGGTGTTCATGCCTTTGCTGATTACGGGTACACCCACGCGTTCGCCCCAAAGTTTTAACTGATCAACCGCTGCTGCACGAAACGTATCGGCTGCGCCCAACACAACGGATTTGCCGCGCTCTTTAAACTGCGCGGAAAGTTTACCGATGGTCGTGGTTTTGCCTACACCATTCACACCCACCACCATAATCACATACGGCTTCTTGCCTTCCGGAATTTCAAAATCAGCCTGATCGGTAGATTGGTTTTCTGCCAACAAGGCAGCAATTTCTTCTTTCAGTATACGGTCAAGTTCGCTTGTGCCCAGGTATTTATCGCGGGCAACGCGTTGCTGAATGCGCTCAATAATTTTTAGGGTCGTGTTAATACCCACATCGGACGAAACCAGAATTTCCTCCAGGTTGTCCAGTACATCATCATCCACGGTGGATTTTCCCACCAGGGCTTTACCCAGCCGATTGAAAATATTGCTGGAGGTTTTTTCCAGCCCCTTATCCAACGATTCTTTCTTTTCTTTCGAGAATAATCCGCCTAAAAATGCCATGGCACAACTTAGTAAAAATTAAGCCTTGCTCCATAGAGAGCAGTTACTGATGGGGTATAAAAAAAGTCCCGGGTGGGACTTTCCATAAAAGCGTTAACCGAAGCTTACTTCTTGGCCAATACGTCTTTCACCAATTCGGCAGGAACGATTTCTTCCTTGAACGTATAAGCGCCTGTTTTTTCAGACTTCACAGCACGGATCACTTTTGCAAAGTTTTTTCCGTCTGTCTTTTTCAGTGTAGCAACAACCTTCTTTGCCATGATTACTTAATTTCTTTGTGAACAGTTACTTTTTTGAGGATGGGGTTGTATTTCTTCAACTCCAAGCGCTCGGTGGTGTTTTTGCGATTCTTGGTGGTGATGTAACGGCTCATGCCGGGCATACCGGTTGCCTTGTGCTCGGTGCACTCTAAAATCACCTGAATCCTGTTGCCTTTCTTTGCCATGATTCTTTACTGTTTATTAATTAAGCCAAGTGTCCTTTTGCTTTCGCTTCTTTCAAAACGGTAGAAATACCCAACTTATTGATCGTTTTAATTGCCTTGGTGGAAAGCTTCAACGTAATCCATTTTCCTTCTTCCGGAACAAAAAAGCGCTTTTTCTGAAGGTTCGGGTAGAACCTGCGCTTGGTTTTATTGTTCGCGTGCGATACGCTGTTTCCAACCTGTGGACGTTTTCCGGTAATTTGACAAACTCTCGCCATGTCTCTATTCGTTTACCCCTAAAAAAGGGACTGCAAATATCGGGAAAACGACCCCAATTATCCAAGTTTAACCTGAAATTACCTTGAAATGATCGAAAGGGCTGAAAATGACCCTTTTTGCGCTAGTGAATAACGATTCTGCGCGCAAAAGATCGGTCATTAATAAAGAAGCGCAGGATGTATATCCCGGCAGGCAGTCCATCCACCCGAAACTGATACAACTGCTGGCCTTGCATTAATATGGGGCTGCCAAGCTCCTGCCCCGTAATGCTTACCAGGTAAACAAAGGCCGGCCGGTCCACGCTGATGTTAATCGTATTGGTGTTTTCACGGACAACCGGGTTGGGATAAACCGTGATCTGGGGCGATTCGGGCAAGACCTGGCTTTCATCGGGTTGTAATATGTGTAGCCCGCCCATTGAATTACCCACCACAATAGCGGGCCGGTTGGTGTTAAAAATGTTGGCAATGGCTGGCCACACCCGCCCCCCCAGGTTTTGATTGATATACGTTTCGGAAAGCGAGTTGAACAGGATATTGGTGGTGCCCGAAGAAGCGTCTGTTTGATTTTTAAAATCATCAATAATGGTTAACCGACCAAGCTGATCCCCCAAAACCAGATCCACCTTGCCATCATTATTCAAGTCGGCTGATGCCATAGAAAGATTCTGCCTCAGTATGCTTGGTCCCAAACCGAGGTAATCGCTTTCAACCAAAGTAAAATTGGGTGATGTTGACGTACCGGTGTTTTGCCAGTATTCCAAAGACCCATTCAGTTTGCCAATTAAAAGATCAGGCAACAGATCATTGTTGATATCCGTGAGGAGTACATTTTCGGCACTCCATGGAATGGGAAAATTTAGGGATTGAATCTGCTGGCCTGTAAAGTTTAACCCGGCACTGCTCGTATTGGCCACGTAGTACAGGTTGGTACCAACGCCAAACTGGTTGGAGGCTGTAAACACCAGGTCAGCTTTGGCATCGCCATTTACATCAGCAAACTGGGGTTTGATGTTGGTGAAATTGTTGAAGGACAAACCGATGACATCGTACGTAAAAAATTTGAAAACCGGTTCAGTGCGGGTTCTAATGTTTTCATAATAATAAATAGAGGCCCGGTTTCCGTTAACGAACGTTCCGATAAACATATCCAGATCACCATCGGCATCGGCATCAAAAAAAGCAGGCACGGCATTGTCGCCAACATCAATCATGTTGCTCTGCAAAAAATCACGCTGTTGAAACGAAAATTGAGGTGATTCATTGGTACCTGTGTTCTTATAAAACCAGGTTGACTGCTGTAAATTGGTTTGTAGAAATTCGCGTGCAAAAATATTCGGAGACGCCAGTAAATCCCTTTTTCCATCAAAGTCAACATCTTCATAGTATACTGATGGGAATGGCAGAATATTAACCGGTGTTGCTGTGGGGAAATCAATGGCACTGGTTATAACAGGGTTTTCGTTGGTACCCTCATTGGTAAGTTGGAATACGCGCGTACACTCTGCCTCCGAAAAGAGCACATCCATGTCGCCATCGTTATCAACATCAAGCACAAGTAAACTTTTTCCGCCCGCATGTTTTTGTCGGCCACCGGTAGCGCATGGTTCACCAAACGCAAACTCACCGCACTCGCACTCCTCCACACTGCCCCAGTATTGGGTAATGCGTTCAAAATCCAGCGAGTCGCACGTACCGTAACGCTCCATGCTGAAATTTTGATGATATTCAATTGTACTACTGCCAACAAATTTCACATTCATAATATCCAGATCGCCATCGCCATCCATATCCACAATAGCAGGCAGGTCATCCGACTGCAATTGCAGGTTGATCTTTCCAGAGAATCCTTTAGTTAGCAGCACCGGACTTCTTGGTCCGTTAAATCCCGTATAAAATGTAAGTTGTTCCCATGTCGGTGGTTGATTGGGCTCACTGATGTTTCTGAATACCTTTATTCCCTGAACATCCTTCGTGAACAAATCCTTTTTTCCATCGCAATCAAAATCGCGCAGCATCATAAAGCCTGAGGTTTCTTCCGGAAAATATGGCTCATATTCGGGTGCGTGGATGTATTGGTTGTCAACATTCAAAAAAGTAATCACCCGATTCGCCATGCGGTCAAATAGGACCAAGTCCTCCTTTCCATCAAAATCAAGATCCATGGTATTGAACTGGGCAGCGTTTAATCCCCCTGCCCAGGGCATGGTTAGGGTGTCCTGATCGATAATTACCGGAACCTGCTGATTAAGCACATAAGTAAATTGCGCCCTGGCAAGAAGTGCGACAAATACAAAAAGCGTGGTCAGGCGCATAAAACTTTTTTACAAGGATGTAACGCATACGTTCATCCTCCTGTTATCTTGGTGGGTAAGATAATCATGGATATTCAGAACTTATATCAAAACTACCTGAAGGCCAGTAAAGTTTCGACTGATACGCGGCAGATCGCACCCGGCTCGATTTTTTTTGCATTGAAAGGCGAGAAATTCAACGCCAACCAGTTTGCGGAGGAGGCATTGGCCAAAGGGGCTCAGTTGGCGGTAATCGATGAAGCTACATTTGCCAAAGATAATCGGTACGTGGTGGTGGAAAATGTGTTGAAGACGCTGCAACAATTGGCGCGTTACCATCGCGATCAATTAACCATTCCCGTTATCGGGTTAACCGGGTCAAACGGAAAAACCACATCGAAGGAATTGCTGAATGCTGTGCTGGCTAAAAAATTCAAGACCTTCGCCACGAAAGGAAATCTGAACAATCACATCGGTGTGCCGTTGTCTGTTCTCTCCATCAATAACACCGTTGAGATTGCAGTGATTGAAATGGGGGCAAACCATGTTGGTGAGATTGCAGATTTGTGCAACATCGCAAATCCAACCTACGGGTTTATTACGAATATCGGTAAGGCACACATTGGCACGTTTGGCGGGTTTGATAATATTGTTCGCGGAAAGTCGGAATTGTACATGCATCTGATCAACCAACAGGGCACCGTGTTCATCAATTCACAAAACCCGATATTATTTAACATGGCCAAGCGGTTTAAAAACCCGTTGTTGTATCCGGCCAAAGGCGATTACTTTCATTGCGAATTGATTGGTGCTGATCCGTATATAAAAATCCGGACGGAGGATGGAAGAGAAGCGCAAACCAAATTGATTGGCGCTTACAATTTTGAAAATATTGCCACTGCGTTGTGTATCGGTAAGTTTTTTGGTGTGGACGCCAGCCTGGCGTTACAGGCAGTGGCTGAATACGAGCCCGCCAACATGCGCTCGCAGGTAATCAAGAAAAATACAAACACCATTATTCTTGATGCCTACAACGCCAACCCGAGCTCAATGGAAGCGGCCATCCGAAACCTGGCAGACATAAAGGCCAATCATAAGGTCTTGATATTGGGTGATATGTTTGAGCTGGAAGAGGAGGCTGAGGCTGAACACCGCAACATGGGTAAACTCATTCGTGATTTGGGTTTTACTGATGTTTTATTGTGTGGCGAATTGATGAGTTCAGCGCTAAAGGAGTTTCCACGAGCGAAGCACTTTTATAAAAAAGAAGATTTGCTCGAGTACCTGAAGCAAAACCCAATCAGCCGGGCCACCGTTTTAGTAAAGGCGTCCAGGGGAATTGGGTTGGAAGCAGTGATGGATGTGATTTAGTTTTAATCTTTGGGTAACAAAATTATTAACCACAAAGCGCACAAAGATTTCACGGAGAGCACAAAGTGATTGCACTTTGTGTACTTGGTGTTGTGCTCTTCGTGAACTTTGTGGTTAAGTAACTGTATAACTATGCAATTCGATAAAATCATAAAATTTTTAAAAGACATCACGAAGAATAACAACCGCGATTGGTTTGAGAAAAACAAGCCGCGTTATGTGGAAGTGAAAACCCTGTTCGATGATTTCTTGGAAGGTCTGCATAAAGAATTGCTAAAGTTTGATGAGAGCCTGGGCGGAATAAATCCGCGCAAACTGGCTTTTCGTATTTACCGCGATGTACGCTTTAGTAAGGACAAGCGTCCGTATAAAACCAACATGGGGGCAGGATTTTCCTTTCGTGGGAAGATGGAGCAGGAGCCGGGCTACTACGTTCACATTGAGCCAGGCAACAGCTTTGTTGCAGGTGGTTTATACATGCCCAATGCAGAAAACTTAGCAAAGGTGCGCCAGGAAATCGATTACAATGCAGATGCTTTTTTGAAGATTCTGAAGGACAAAAAATTCAAAAAATACTTTTCAGGGTTGGATGAATTTGATCAGGTGAAAACTGCCCCGAAAGGGTATGCGAAGGATCACCCACACATCAACCTGTTAAAGAACAAAAGTTTTATTGTTTCGCATTACTTCAGCGATACGCAGGTGAAGGACAAAAAATTTATGAGGCATGTTGCAGAAGTGTGTAAAGCGGTAAAACCACTGAATGATTTTTTGAGAGAGGCTATCCAGTAGGGTTTACTGGTTTTCATTATCCCAATCAAACTCCTCGGTTGAGAGTTCAACATCTTTTTTCTTCTTCTTATTTTTAAAAATGTCTCTCAACTCCTGCACCTCTTTTTTCAGGTCGGCAATGATTTTTTTCTTGACTGCTTCCGTGTCATACAAAACCCGGTAATCATCCGTGGTGCCAACAATCTTCAAAAATAACTTAGCACGACCTTCCATTTCTTCAATGGCTCCGGCTGCTTCGTTGATGTCGATTTTGCGCCTGTTGTTTAGCGGGGTAACTACCCGATAGTCAATGTGCTGATCGAATTTATGCGTACCGCTGATCTGCATCACAGTGGCATTACTACGCACTTCCATTAGCGGAATGTAAACCGTTTTGTTTTCAATGTGGATGTCGTTTTTCAAATCGGCAAAGCGAAGGGCACTTAAGCTTTCATCGTCTAAGTATTTGTTCAGGCTTTTTAAGGGCTCAAAATTATTTAACTCTCCATTTTTTATGGTAGCGCTTATATCGGCCACCAGCGTTTCAGGGAAAAGTTTGAGGTTCTGGTTCAAGGTCATGTCTAGGGCAACATCGGCATAAGCCTGACCTTTCAAATGCCGATCTTCAATAAAATCCTGGTAAAAGTTTTCAAACACATAAAAGATGCTGTCTACGGCAAGTCCGTTTAGTTTGAATGTACTCATCACATCAATGGCTTTCGGGTTGTTGGCATCCACAATGCCGGAAAGAGTAAGTGCTCCCCCCATGGTATTAACCTGTATGTTGCGCGATACCGCCACCTGGTTCTTCACCAGTAAATCGCCCTTCAAGTTCTGGCCAGTAAAGCGTTTGTAATTCAATCGTTGCACATCGCAATTGAAATTCAGGTTGATGTTTCTGGAAATTTTGAATTCGTAAGCGGTTGCTTCTCCGGTTTTATCTGACTCACGTCCAAATGCATATGCGAACAATTCATCCACGTTAAGTGAATTTGATTTTAAATCGGCTTCAATACCCACGGGTTGGTCTTCGAACAGCAGAAACGTGACGATATTTTTAAAGAATCCATTTAACCTGAAATCACTGTTGCCCAATGAACCGCTTACATTACTCAAGGCAAGATCGTTGTTGTTGAATTGAAAAGTGCCATTCAGTTTTTGTACAGGGATTTCATTTTTCCCATAAACAAAATTCAAATCCGTAACTTGAATCGATCCTCGTGTGGAGGTGCGTTGTGCGGTAGCCTTACTTTTTAACCACGATAATCGTCCCTCAAAAGCAATATCCGTAATCAATGTTCCGCTAACCTGACTCAACGAAGCTATCGGGTAAAAGTTTACAATAGCCTGAGCATCTAGGTCGCCTTTGAAATCGAGAATCACATCTGGATCGGAAAAATTTCTTACCACCAGGTTAGCTTGAAACGGTTGATCGTTGAGTTTACCGGTCATGTTTTTTAACGACAACACGCCTACTGAAACATCGCGTAAGTTTGAGGTAGCAAACGAACCCTCCAGGTTAGCATCTTCAATTTTTGAAGAATAGGTAGGGTGTGAGAAAGTGGCTTTATTAAAACCAAAGGTGGCAGAGAAACCCGGACTTTTATTTTTGCTGATCTCGCCCTGTAGACTTGCGCGAAAATAAACATCGCCCCGGCTTTGGTATTGCTGGTAAGCGCTTGCTGTTTTTTCCGGAAGCAATGACAATAACGTTTGGATGTCGGTGTTCTCACCTTCTGCAACCAGG
Source organism: uncultured Roseivirgaceae bacterium (assembly GCA_964419145.1). Taxonomy (GTDB): domain Bacteria; phylum Bacteroidota; class Bacteroidia; order Cytophagales; family Cyclobacteriaceae; genus UBA2336. The sequence goes on from CAYQOM010000001.1 coordinate 1,000,803, forward strand.
TTGATTTCGTTTTTATCCTTCCAACGGTATGTACCTTGAATATTGAAAAGTGAAGTGCCCAACATCAGGTCACCCGATTTTATCTGAATGGCCTTGTTGTCATCATCATAATCGAGTGAGGTATTTACTACGAAAGTCTTGCCGGCAAGCAAATCAACGTTCCCTACATCCATTTTTTCGGTGGTCACATCGCCTTTGGCCGTAATGGCATATACATCATTAAACGAGCGGATGGTGGTGTACAATTGCTCGCTGGTAAAAATCATTTCATCGGTGCGCTCCAGGTCAATGTACCGCACGCGTGTGTTTTTTAACACTACATTCTTCAGTTCAAATTTTATTGGCCCGCCATTGCCCGATGACTTGGTAATGGTATAGTTGTTTTCACCCTTGGCATTAATCTTCAGGTTGGTTTCGCTGTCGGAAATCTGTAAGCCTTGTATGGTGTATTGCCCACGATAAACTTCTACCGGGTTGAGGTGAAAGGAAATTTGCTTGGCGGTAAGCAGCGGGTACTGCCCCGCATGGCTGTCTTCTACATACACATCTTTAAATACAATCGACATGTGTGGAAAGCGCTGAAATACCGACACATCAATCTTCCCGATTTTTACCGGGGTGCTTAACTGTTCATTGGCCTTGAGAATAAATTGCTTTATAATCTGATCCTTGAAGAAAAAAGCAGACAATACCAGGGAGATAACCGCTACGGATACCACAAGGGCAAAATAGAAAAGCACTTTCCGGAAGGTTTTCAAGCTTAAAAAATGGTTTTACAAAAATAGTGTACAAAGTTCAAACCAAAGTGCACCGGGCTTTATTGTTTAGCATGGGTATAATTAGCTGCCGCTGATCAAAGTTTTGTGAAGTAATGGTCGTTGTTTGTCAATATATGCCTATCCTTATGGGATTTTAACCTATGCGCCTACTCTTCTACCTTGTAATTCTGCCCGTCAGCAGTATGCCCACCTGGTTTTTATATCGACTGTCCGATGTGATGTATGTGGTTATGTATCGCCTGATTGGCTATCGGAAGCGGGTGGTGCGAACAAATATTGAAAACTCATTTCCACGTTTTACAAAGGAGCACTGCCGGCAAATTGAACGAACGTTTTATGTTCATTTTTGTGATTTGATCGTGGAATCAATCAAAGCGTTCACCATTTCGAAATCAGAAGTTAAGAAGCGATTTACGCATCGTAACCCTGAAATTTTAGAAACGTATTTTAAACGCGGGCAACACGTTACACTTGTAGGCGGGCATTATGGAAACTGGGAGTTATTTGCAGTTTCTATTGGCATGGATATTTTACATCAGCCGGTTGCCTTGTATACACCATTGGCCAATGCGTTCATGAACACGAAAATTCTGGCCAGTCGTTCGCGCTATGGGTTATGGATGAAAAACTACAGCCAGGTTAAACAACTCGTTGAAGCGGATGGCGAAAAACCAATGGCTGTGATCTTCGGTTCTGATCAATGCCCCAAACGAACACAACAGCCATACTGGCTTGAATTTCTAAATCAGGAAACCGGTGTACAGTTTGGAACCGAAAAATTTGCACGCGATTATAACACACCCGTTATATACGGGATAATCCACCGGCTAAAACGCGGGCACTACGAAACTGAATACCGGTTGATTTGTGAAGATCCTGCCGCCTTGCCTTTAGGTAGAATTACGGAATTGCATACCCAGTACCTGGAAGCAGACATAAAAGCTAACCCTCCGTTTTGGTTGTGGTCGCATAAGCGTTGGAAAAGGAAGCGAAAAGATTTTGAAGCAAGAGAGACGTTAAAAGTTGGTTAAAATAAATCGGGAAAGATTATATCCATGTCAGGAATTAGGGATTTGTAGAATTAAAAATCTCTACTACTTTTGCAGTCCTTAAAGGGAGCTTAGCTCAGCTGGTTCAGAGCATCTGCCTTACAAGCAGAGGGTCGGGGGTTCGAATCCCTCAGCTCCCACTTAAAATAGACAAAGACCTTTGCACACGTTTGTAAAGGTCTTTTTGTTTTTAGGGCTTTCACTAAAACCTCATTATTCTGACAATTTGAGGGTTTTTACTTGTCGACCACCCTGTAATTCCCGATTTTTGCGCCTCTTGTTTAACCAACCACCTGTTGTCAATGGAATCAAAAACCAAGAAACGACTGGTTGTGGTGTCCAATCGGTTGCCCTTCAAACTTCTTGAACGAAGCGGCAAAATTACCTTGCAGCCCAGCGATGGCGGATTGGTATCGGCACTAAAAAGTTATTTCGACCGGCACGCTACCGATGCCGAGTTCTCAGAAAAACTATGGATCGGCAGCGCGGATTTTCCTGAAAAGCGTTGGGAGAAATTTGCATCTCTTCCGCAACCCGAAACGCAGTCGTTTGATATTGAACCGATTTTTATTGAAACCCGGCTGTATAGCCGATACTACAACGGCTTTTCAAATGCCACGCTTTGGCCCACACTGCATTACTTCGCCACCTATGCCGTGTTCGACAGCGCTTACTTCGAAGCATACGAACAGGTAAACCGGATGTTTGCTGAAAAACTGGCCGCGATCATCCGGCCCGATGATGTAGTTTGGATACATGATTACCAATTGTTTTTGTTGCCGGAGATGATTCGCGAAAAGTTTCCGGAAGTTTCCATCGGTTTTTTTCTGCACATTCCGTTTCCTTCTTACGAAGTGTTTCGGTTGTTGCACCGTGCCTGGAAAGAAAAAATTGTTCGTGGCATGTTGGGTGCCGATTTGATCGGGTTTCATACGCACGAGTACGTGCAACATTTCTTAAAGGCTGTTCGCATGATTGCCGGCTACGATCACCAGTTCCGCTCCATCAACATGGGCAACCGCATTGCCAAAGCCGATCTGTTTCCGTTGGGTATCGATTACGATAAATTTCACAGCGCTACACAGGATGAAAAAGTAATTGAACAGAAAAATGAGATTCTGAGAAACTTCTCGAACAAGAAAATTATTTTTTCAGTCGATCGCCTGGATTATACCAAAGGTGTAACCAACCGCTTGAGCGGATACGAACGTTTTCTGGAACAACATGCTGAATGGCACAAAAAAGTAGTGCTTGTTTTGGTAGTGGTTCCGTCACGTGAAATTATTTCCAAATACAACGAGCGTAAAAACCTGATTGAAGAACAGGTGGGTCGCATTAATGGTAAGTGGTCAACGCTGGATTGGCAACCCGTAATTTATCGGTACGGGCACATGCCTTTTGATGAATTGTGTGCCATGTACCAGGCTGCTGATGTTGGACTGATTACTCCGCTGCGTGATGGAATGAACCTGGTGGCAAAAGAATATGTAGCCAGCCGTGTGGCGCAACGTGGCGTACTGATTTTAAGTGAGCTGGCAGGTGCAGCCAATGAATTGGGTGAAGCCATCCTCGTAAATCCGTTGGATATTGACGAGCTATCCGACTCAATTAATAAAGCCCTTACCATGGAGGTGCCGGAGCAACGCGAACATATGGCTCGCATGCAAAAACGATTGATCGATTACACGGTTACTGATTGGGTGAAGGATTTTCTGGATCAGTTAAAGGAAGTGAAGGTTTTGCAGGAAAGACGGAAACTTAAGCTGGTTAATGATTCGATCCGTAAACAAATCTTAACAAACTTTTCAAAAGCAAAAACGCGGCACTTGTTTCTGGATTATGATGGAACATTGGTTCCGTTTGCCCGCCATCCGCGCGAAGCACGCCCAGATGAAAAGTTGTTAGCGTTGTTGGAGGCATTGGCATCAGAGAAACATACTGAAATCACTATCATCAGTGGCCGCAACAGCGATATACTAGAGGAGTGGTTTGATGATTTGCCGCTTAACCTGGTGGCGGAACATGGAGCTTCCATTCGCATGAAAGGCGAGCCGTGGGTGCACGGGAACTCTATCGATCAAACATGGAAGCCTCTTATCCGACCGAGCTTTGATATGTTTGTGCAACGTTGCCCCGGTTCGTTTGTGGAAGAAAAAAATCACACACTGGCATGGCACTACCGCAATGTAGAAGCGGAGTTGGGATTTGTGCGCTCACGCGAATTACTCGACAACCTCTTTCATCTCATTCGCAACGCGCAGCTTCAGGTCATTGACGGCAATAAAGTGATTGAAGTGCGTGTAGCGGGTATTGATAAAGGCTCAGCCGCGCGCAAAGTGCTCGAACAAAAGCCAGCCGATTTTGTATTGGTTTTTGGTGATGATAAAACCGATGAAGACATGTTTCAGGCGCTGGAACACTCGGCCATCACTGTAAAAGTGGGTCCGGGCATTACACATGCGCAATACATATTGCCCACGCAAAATGAAGTGTTAGGATTACTTACCCAACTGAACAAATGAACATACACAAATACAATATGGGCATCGTGGGCAATTGCTCCTATATTGCCTACATCGATCATGCGGCCAAAGTTCAGTGGATGTGCATGCCCCGCTTCGACAGCGATTTTGTTTTTGGTGGCTTAATGGATTCTAAAAAGGGCGGTGAGTTTTCCGTCACACCGGTTGGTGAATATAAGAGTCATCAATATTACATTCCCAACACCAATGTGCTGTGTACGGAGTTTGAATGTGCCAGTGGAAAATTTAAAGTCATCGACTGCGCACCACGCTTTTCGCAATTTGAGCGCTACTTCAAACCCCTAATGCTTGTGCGCAAGATTGAGCTGTTGGAAGGAAATCCCCAAATAGCCATACGCTGCCGACCGGTAAGTAATCATGGAAAAAAATCACCCGATGTGGTGCAGGGAAGTAACCATTTGCGTTTTCTTAATTTTTCCATGCAGGTGAGGCTTACCACCGATGTTTCCTTATCACATATTGTAGAGGAGCAATCGTTTGTGTTGGACCAAAACCGGTACCTGGTGTTTACGTATGGTGAGCCGTTGGAGGCTGCGTTGAAAGCCACAGCCGAAGATTTCATAAATAAAACCGTTCGGTATTGGCAAAGCTGGATCAAGAGCACCTACCTGCCGGATATTTATCAGGATCAAATCATTCGATCGGCTTTGGTGTTGAAGCTTCATCAATATGAAGATACAGGAGGCATTATTGCATCAGGCACCACGAGCTTACCGGAGCATCATGGAAGTTCACGCACATGGGACTATCGCTATTGCTGGTTTCGCGATGCGTATTATACATTGAAGGCATTCAACGAGATCGGCCACTTTGATGAATTGGAGCGCTACTTCGAGTACATTCAGAATATTCTGATCACAGAGGAGGAGCGGATTCAACCGATGTATAGCATTACGGGAAAAAAAGACCTGGAAGAAATTCACATTGACCTGGAAGGCTATCTGGGCAATCAACCGGTGCGCATCGGCAATAAAGCGTACATCCAGATTCAAAATGATGTATATGGGCAGGTGTTGGTAAGTCTGCTTCCATTGTTCATTGATAAACGCCTCTCCATCGCCAAGAAAAATTCCTACACGCGATTGATTGATCGGCTGCTTACTTCCATTGAGCGAACCATGGATGAACCCGATGCAGGCTTGTGGGAATTCAGAAATGTAAAGCAAGTACATTCCTACACGATGTTGTTTCATTGGGCAGGAAGCAAAGCCGCGTTGAAAATCGGAAGGCTTACCGAAAATGCCGACCTCTGTGCACGTGCATTAAAAATCGAAGCGTTGGCGATTGATCGCATTGAACGTTGTTACGATCCACAGCAACAGGTGTATACGCAGGCGGTTGGCTCAGCCAATTTGGATGCAAGCACGCTGAAGCTGATCACCATGAACTACCTCGATCCGCGCTTACCCAAAACCCATGAGCATCTGAAGCAACTGGAGGCTAAATTAAAAACCGATCAGGGGCTTTTTTACCGGTATGTACATCCTGATGATTTCGGAAAACCGGAGGCCACATTTTTAGTGTGCGCATTCTGGTATGTAGATGCATTGGCCTGTGTGGGCAGGGTAGACGATGCCATCCGAACGTTGGATGGAATTTTACCGTATGCCAACCACCTCGGCATTTTCAGTGAAGATGTTGGGCTGGATGGCTCGCAGTGGGGTAACTTTCCGCAAACCTACAGCCATGTGGGACTGATCAATGCTGCATTCCGCATTTCGAAAAAGTTGGATATGCCGACATTCAAGTAATTACCTTCTGATTACTTTGAAGGCAATATTTCGTCCATGCCCTTGCATGATGGCGAGGTTGATCCAACTGAGCGCAAATTTTTCGAGCAGTTCTACTCTGTCATCACCGCCAAAATCCCAGCACTCCGCAAAGCCAATGTCTTTTGATAGTTGCTTTGCCATGCGCTTTGCTTCAGCATCACTTCCTGCACAAAACATATCAATGCCACCAAAGTTTGGATACACCGGATTCAGCATGTTTTCGAAACCCGTAGAGTTGAAGCATTTTACTACTTTCGATGAGCCTGTCTTTTCTTTCAATGCGTGGTAAGCCGTAGGGTAATGTTCAGGTCTTGTTCGTACCGAATTAGTTGCGTCAATAAGAATTTTATTTGAGACATCACCTAATTCAGAAATGAGTTGTAAAACGGCTTCGGGTGGTGTGGTGATAATGACTATTTCTGCTTCTGCACAAGCTTCTTTTACGGTTTTAAATGTTGCATTCTTAATTAAGGTCGCAGCCTTTTCGGCTTTTGCTGATTGCGGATCACGCACACCAAAAGTTATGATGTGTTTTGCCTGTAATCCTGCTGCTAATGCAGAGCCCACGTTTCCGGCTCCAATAATGCCAATATTCATGTAGTTTTAGGTTTTATTGAAGGAAAGATAAATTATATAGATAGAATGATCAGGCAGATCGTCCAGAATTGATTTTATGCAACCGGCTTTATTATGATCTGCTCATTGTTTCATTTTTAAAATTCTTTTCTGAGAAATAAACCGAGATTATGGGTTTGTATGCGGTTTTCAGATTTGATTTGCTGAAAGTCGCCCCCAAGACCAATCTGCCATGCCGGTTTAAAGCCCACGCCTATTCGCACACGTTGTGTAAATTGATACTGTCCTTGGTTGTTGGTTACAGATAGTGTTTCAAACTGGGCGAATAATTTCAGGTTTTCGTTAAGCGCAGGCTCAAATCGACTGAGTACAAACCAATCGAATGAAGGCTTGCTCCACGTTTCACTTACCATCCAGGTGAATATTGTCCAATTCTTTTTCCGGGTATAATATTGAATGCCTGCTTTTGGAAAAAAGCCATTTCCAAAAAATTGTGCAACCGCAACCAAGCCTAGTCCCGATTTAAAATTATACGATACAGCATTGGTTAGTCCAAATGCCGTTTGATTGCTGTAATCAACAGATGCCCGACTTCGGTTAAAAAATAAAAATTTAGAAGGTTGATCTTCTGCGTTCTTAAAATAACGAAACCACAGCACATCGGCTGTGGTTCGTTCGTTACCAAAAAATGCTTCAACAGGAATCTGCGCCAACACCTCTAGCCTTAGTAACACAATAAGCAGGATGAAGTATCGAATCATGGCGAGATCGAATTATTTCTTCGAAGTATTTTTTGCTAACTGTGCCAACACCAGTTTCGCAGCTTCTGCTCCTGAGTTCTGTTGTTGTCCGGTAATCAGGTTGCCATCGGCAATGGCAAACGGAGTGAATGCCTCTTTTACAACAAATTTGGTGTTAGGCATTTTTCGCGCTTCATCTTCAATCCAAAACGGTTGAATGCGTTTGCCTACAAAGTTGTCGGCAAATTGTTCTTCGCTGTTGGCAAAGCCTGTCCAGGTTTTTCCTTCAACTAAAAATTTTCCATTAGGAAGTTTTGCATCCAGCAGCACACACGTTGAGTGGCAAACCAGTGCTGTAGGTTTTTTGGTTTCATAAAACTTTACCACAAAATCGGCCAGCGCTTTGTTGTTGCGGAACGTATACATGGGGGATTGACCGCCAACTAAAAAGATGGCGTTGTAGTCATTGATGTTTACCTCAGAAAGTTTTCGTGTGTTGGCAAGCATGTCCATGTGTTTAGGCGAATGCTTCCATCCCAATGAAAGCAAGTCATGTGCGGAATATCCGCTTGCATCCTCCGGATCACTGTACCCGTCAAACTCAAGTTTGCCTCCTTCCGGGCTCACGATTTCCACTTCGTAACCAGCAGTGGTGAATTCCCAATAAGGATGAGTAAGTTCTGCAGCCCAACAGCCAATGGGCCAGCCTGTGGTTTTCGAAACCGATGGATTGGCTGCAATCATTAAAATTTTTCCTTTTGATGGGGTGCCGTGTTGCGCCCAGGTTAAGCTTGCGCAAAACAACCAACTAAGAATGAGTACGATTTTCTTCATAACATTTTTGTTTTTGACTCAAAGATGCCACCTGTATGCGGCCTGATTCAATATATTACCTTTTAAGTATGATACTTACTTTCGGGAAAGAATTGGGTTTTTGTAGCTTATTCGTTATCTCGTAAGTGTATTTTTGTGTTATGCCCGATTTCATTTACGACAAAAAAATCTATTATAATCCGGTTGAGTTTGCGATGGACCGCATTGGGGGTGTTTGGAAGATGCCCATCCTTTGGCGTTTGCGCGAGAAAACCTTGCGCTACAGTGATTTGAAAAAAGAACTTCCGCACATTACACACAAAATGCTTTCAAGTGTGTTGCGTACCTTAGAGAAGGAGGGGTTTATCACCCGAAAGGTTTACCCGGTGGTGCCACCAAAAGTTGAATATACGATAACGGAACGCGGTAAACGCGCCATTCCAGTAATTGAAGTCATTCGAGCGTACGGGGTTGAACTCATGAAGGAATTTGGCGTTAAAGCAAAAGAAACAGAACCGAAAAAGAAGTGATTATGCGAAGAGTTGCTTTCACGATTGGGTTGCTTATGCTACTAGTAACAGCGAAGGGGCAACATAAAGCCGAGTTGGATCAATTGAATTTTATCTCCGGTAAATGGGTTGGCAGTATGGCTTGGGGAGACATGGAGGAATATTGGAGCGAAACCATGGGGGATAACATGGTGTGTGCCTTTCGGTGTGTGAAGGATGGAAAAGTAATGTTCTATGAGTTTATTGTCATCGAACAATCCGATGCGGGTGTGCCTGTGATGAAGCTTCGGCATTTCAATCGTGGCAATATTGCCTGGGAAGACAAGGATAAGCCCTACGAATATCCATTAGTGAAGCTTGAGCAAAACAAAGCGGTATTTGAAGCTGCCGATAAAAAGACCCGCCTGATTTACGAGCGGCTTAATGAAAATCAACTCAAAGCCATGCTCGAGCGTGAGAAAGATGGTAAGTGGGAGGTGGATGAGTTTCTTTATCAATTATCCAGGTAGTGTGGACAATTGTCAATTGCTAATTGCCAATTGTTAACTGTATTTATTCCGCTTCTCCTCTCGCAACATTTCCGGAAAACCCATTTTTCGCGTGAGCGCATTAACAGCCATTACAATGCGTTTTGTTTGGGTTTGTGTTGTCTTGGCGCTGTCGATCCATTTGCTGAAGTAGCGTTGATGACCAGCTGGTAAGGTTTTGAAAAAGGCATTTGCCATCGGATCATCTTTCAGGCAGGCCATAAAATCTGCATTCATCACAAACTTGCTTTCATCTGGTTCCAGCACAACCTTCACTTTGTCCCCGTGTTTCTTACCGGTGCCCTTGCGCATGGCCGCATTAAAAGGAATGATAAATTTTCCATCTCCCATCGGGATTAAAGCAATTTGTTTGATGGTGAATTGATCCAGCTTTCCCTTTACCCGAAAAGAAGTCTTGGTATCCGGTTTCAGTTTTTTCGCCTGTGCCGCACTGATTTCAATGTAACTCCAGCCGGTTTTTTCTCCCTTTTTGTCGAAGCGTTGTATGGTGGCGTTAAAAGCAATCATGGGACAATTGTATCTACAACTATTGTATTAATTTTGATTTATCAAACTATTCAGCGCTATGCCCACTATTGAAAGTGAAGTTAAACAGGAAAAATTTCAAAGCGAATTTCAAAAAGCGGCTGTTAACATTTTGTTTACAGGAAGCTGGTTGTATAACCTGAACGTAACCTTTTTGAAAACGTTTGATGTTACCCCGGAGCAATTTAATGTATTGCGCATTCTGCGGGGCAGTCACCCCAAGCCCATGATGCTGGCCGACATCACGTGCCGCATGATTGATAAAAACAGCAACGCCACACGCTTGGTTGAAAAGCTGCGCATTAAGGGATTTGTAAAACGTGAAATCTGCAAGAACAACCGCAGGCAGGTTGATATTAGTATTACAGATAAAGGATTAAATCTGCTGACTAAAATTGATCGCTCGTCTGATGCATGGCAGTCGACCTTAAAAAATCTTTCAAAAGCAGAGGCGCAGCAATTGAATTTTTTGTTAGATAAACTTAGAGGTTGATTTGCTTATTCTGAGCGTAACGTTTCGGCCGGATTAGCAAGGGCAGTTTTAATGGTTTGTGAGGCAATCGTGGCCAACCCAAAGCTTACCAAAGCAACGGTGCTCAGCAGTACATCCCACAGATTTAAGCTGACACTATAATGTTGAATTTTCGGCATAACCATATTGAATAACATTGCCGTAACGGGAGCACCAATTGCAATCGCAAACAGCATCAATTTCAGATAATCTTTTGAGAGTAAATACGTAAGGTTGTAGGTGGTAGCCCCCATTACTTTACGTATGCTCACTTCCTTAGCTCTTGTTTCGGAGGTATAGACCACCATACCTAACATCCCCAACATCGAAATGGTAATGGCCAACAACCCCAGAAAGCCAATAATTTTAATGAGTGTATGGTACATGGTATAGCCTTCATAAAGCTCTTCCTCAAAAAAACGGGCTTCTAGTTTCTGTTCGCTTAGGTTTTGCCAGCGGTGTCCCAGCTCAGAAAATAGTGCGTTCGGATTAGCTGAGTGCACGCTGAGATGCGCATAAGCAAAATGCTGTGGATGCTGACGGAAGAAAAATTTGTTGATCGGAAAACGAAGCGGGGCATAATGAAAGTTTTTAACCACTCCAATAACTTCTAGTTGGTTCCCCTCCACTTCAAAGGTTCGTCCAATTGCATCCAGTGGCAGCGAAATCCTATAGGCTTCTAAAAATGATTCATTTACAATGATGAAACGTTCGCGTTGCCAGGTCTCTTCAGGAAAGTTGCTCCCTGCTAATAAGGTAAGACCAAAGGCGGGTAAGTAATTACCATCCACAAAAACCTGCGATACCTCCAGTGAATCGGTCACTGAATTTTTAACCCAGGTAGTGGAGTGACCAAGACCGAGTATATCAGAGGCAAAGGTGATGGATTGAACCGGAGTGAGTTGAGAAAATTCATTCAACACACGCTCCGGACTAACATCCTTAAGCTGTACGTTAACAATATTGATTTATTAAAACCAAAATCGAATCCCATCGAGTATTGATACTGTCGACTGAAGACCACCAATGCAAGGATAAATCCAAAAGACAAGGCGAACTGAAAAACTGTAAGTACTTTTCGAACCCGCATGGCAGATGAGCGACCGTGAATTTTATTTTTCAGCGCCTGAACAGGATTAAGTCCACCGAAGTAAAGAGCAGGAAATATGCCAGCAAGTAATCCGGTACCAAGTGCAAAAAGAACAAACCACGAGATGGTTTTGGGTGTAAGGCTAAGATCAATAGAGGAGGCTGCGACCAGCATGGATTGAAATTCGGTACGCGCCAGCATGAAGATCAGCATGCTAATGCCAAGCGCGAACAGCGCAATGATTGTGGACTCAGTAATAAATTGGAAGAAAATTTGATTGCGAACACCGCCCATGGTTTTGCGCAAACCAATTTCTTTTGCCCGTTTTAAAGCCCGCGCAATAGAAATATTGGTATAGTTGAAACAGGCCGGCAATAATATCAATGCGGCAATTACTGCAAAAACAATCATACCTGACATCTCCCACTTTGGGCCAATGGCCTGCCGGTAGTCAGGCCCCATGGTAATGTCACTTAAATGCTGTGTTTTGAAAGAGGCTTTAACCGGTAGATTAGCATATACACGCTTGGCGATGGCATTAAGTTCGGTTTGAATGCGTCCAATTTCAGCGCCCTCATGCAATAGTAGGTATACATACTCACGGCCATAATGCATCCATTGATCATTTGCTGATCCAATTGGTTCGGGTAGTGTGGCAAAGGAAACCAATGCTTCAAAATTGAGATGGGAGTTAATGGGATGATCTTTCATTACAGCACCAATCTCAAGTAAACCGCCTTGCTCCGATTCCAATGTTTTTCCTACTACATCCGTAGAATTAAAAAATCGGATGGCGGCTGATTCGGTAATTACAATGCTATTGGGTTTTGTGAGTGCCAAATGGGCATTCCCCTGCGTAATGGTATAAGAGAATACGTGTAAAAAGTTAGGTTCAACATAATAGCCACGAAGCGGCAATACCCCTTGCGTTTTTTTGATTTCCTCGGCAAACCCTGCCTGGATGCGAACGGCCTCCTTTACTTCTGGATACTCAACAAGTTTTTCGGCTAAGAGAATCGGTGCTGTGGCATAGTTAAGTTGCTGCACACCCTCCTGGCGTTCACTCACAATGGTATAAATATTGTCTTTATGTTCGTGAAAGTTATCGTAGGTGTTTACATAACTGATTAGAGCAATTAGCAACAGGCTTACAGACATGCCAACAGCAAGACCAATAATGTTGAGGAGGGAAAAATATTTGTATTGATACAGGTTGCGTACGGCTACTTTAATGTAGTTTCGGAGCATATCGGGGTTTATCGTTGAGTATGATGAAGTTTGTTTTTTAATATTGCGTAGACGAAAAAATCGGAACACATTCCAAATGAAAAGTAGATCGGCTTTTCGTTTACTTTTCTTTGCAACACGATGGTAGAGCTCATATGCATCTCCTTGAATTTCTTCCAACAGATCGGCTCTACAGTACCACTGTAAAAAGCGATCGGCCCAGCGTGGAGGTGTAGTTTTCATTTGATGATCAGGCAAGTCTGAATTGCAGTGCCATTTTCGGTATCTGACTGAAAAGCTGTGTGCGTAATTCGTTAGCTTCTTCCAGTGCGCGTTTGCCTGCGGCTGTTAACAAAAATATTCGCTTTCTGCGGCCGCCTCGCTCCTCAGTGGGATCACTCATTTTCGATTTTAAGAATCCTTTTTCTTCGAGCCGGGTAAGTACAGCATGCACTGCGCTGATGTTTAAACTTCGGCCGGCCTGTTTTTCAATTTCATCCATAACCGCTACACCATATGCTTCCGGATAAAGAATGCCCACGGTTAGCAAAACCAGCTCTTCCAGTTCTCCTAAATAGGTTCCTTTCATAATTTCTTAGAATTAGTTCTACGAACGTGAAAGATATAGATATGTTTCATTTTTGTAGAGGAAAGAAATAAGCATTTCGGAAATCCTTATCTTTTGACATAAAATCCATGTTTTGAAAGCGCTTTCCATTTATCCAGCCGGTGAAAATGCCCTAACGGTTTGTTTGGGTAATGCCATGGATGTTGCCATAAACGACCGGGTTTTCCGACTGTTTCACTATTTACAGCGTCATCCTAATCCGTTATGGAAAGATTTAATTCCGGCATATTGCACACTAACGATTGTGTATGATGTTGGCTCAGTCCGCAAACATCAGACAGCAGCATTTGCATGGGTGCGAGGTGAGGTGGAGCGAGCATTGGCAGAATACAACGAGCATGAAGAAACATTGCCGAAGCGAAAGCTTTTTATTCCGGTTTGTTATGATTCAACATTTGGGTTTGATTTGAAATCGTTGGCGAAAGCCAACAAGCTTTCAGTTGATCAGGTTATTGAACTTCATACCCAACTATTGTATCGGGTGTATATGCTGGGATTTTTACCGGGTTTTGCATACATGGGTATGGTTGATGAGAAAATCGCAGCACCCCGGTTATCAACACCACGCAAGCTTGTACCTGCCGGTAGTGTGGGCATAGCTGGAAATCAAACCGGAATCTATCCGCTTGTTTCACCGGGTGGTTGGAATATTATCGGGCGGACTCCGGTAAACCTTTTTGATTCACGTGAGCAAAACGCTGTTTTGTTTCTTCCGGGTGACGAAGTAAAATTTTATTCCATCAGCAAAGAAGCATTTGATGCTTTTGGCGAACGAAGCTTCAATCCCTTTTCAACATGAGCGTTGAAGTAATTAAGGCGGGCATGGCGGATTCCATTCAGGATGGAGGACGATTTGGTTTCCAACATCTCGGCATAAATCCGAGCGGTGTCATGGACATGAATGCCATGAAGATTGCCAATGCTTTGGTGGGAAATGAGTTGAATGAGGCTGTTCTTGAAATGGGTTTCCCCGCATCAACGATTCGTTTTAGTAAGCCGGCTTTTATAGCCCTAAGCGGTGCCGACTTTTCTGCAAAGTTGAACGGCCAACATATTCCGTTGAATCAACCGGTTCGCGTGACATCGTGTAGTGAGTTGAAGTTTACCAAAGTTGTGGATGGCGTATGGTGTTACTTGGCCGTTCGGGGTGGATTTGAAATACACGATTGGTTGGGAAGTAAAAGCACCAATACAAAAGCTATTGTTGGCGGATTTGCTGGCAGGTTTTTAAAGAAAGGAGATAGACTGGGTTTAAACATGAATATGGAAGTGACTGAAACAAAAGTTTTTCCGTGGCGAGCTAATGTTTCTGAGTTTTATATTCCAAGATCCAAGTCTACACAAACTATAATTCGTTGTATACAAGGAAATGAAATTGATTGGCTGACGAAGAAGTCAAAACAGGATTTTCTTAAGAAGGGATTTACCATCAGCAGGCAAAGCGATCGCATGGGTTATCGGTTAACCGGAACGCCACTGAAACAAATCATAAAACAAGAATTACTTTCTGCTGCGGTTTCGTTCGGAACGATTCAAGTCTTGCCTAATGGAGAACCGATTGTTTTGATGGCTGACCATCAAACTACCGGGGGCTATCCGAGAATGGCACATGTTATTGGAGCGGATCGGTCGCGGTTGGTGCAGTGCAGGCCAAATGAAAGGCTTTTGTTTTCATTTGTTTCGATTCAGGAAGCTGAAGATTTGTTGATGATTCAGGAGAGAAGCCTAAGACAATTGCAGGAAGCCTGTAAATTCAAACTTCGGGAAACTGGACTATGAAAGTTGATATCAACTGCGATATGGGAGAAGGCATGCTCAATGATGCGGACATCATGCCGTACATCAGCAGCGCCAACATTGCCTGTGGCTTTCATGCGGGCGATGAGAAAACGATGCACAACACAATCGATTTGTGTTTGAATCATAACGTTGCCATTGGCGCCCACCCCGGCTTTAACGATAAAGAAAATTTTGGCCGGAAATCCATACAGCTTTCAGTGGAGGAATTGTATGACCTGGTTTGGAAACAGTTGGAGATCATCCAGGCTATCTGTAAAGAAAAGCATACAAAGTTACATCATGTGAAATTGCATGGGGCGCTGTATAACATGGCAGCAAAAGATAAATCGATCAGCAACATTACGGCTCAGGCTGTTAAGGATTTTAACCCTGAATTAGTTTTTTATGGCTTAAGCGGAAGCGTGATGATCGCAGAAGCTAAGGCATTGGGTTTGAAAACCGCCAACGAAGTGTTTGCCGACCGGACTTACCAACCGGATGGAACCCTAACGCCCAGAACGCATCCGCATGCTTTGATTGAAAAGGCAACCGATGTGGTGAATCAGGTTGAACAAATGGTGAAAGAGAAATGTGTTACAACGCTTTCCGGAGAAGTCATGCCCATACAAGCCGATACCATTTGTATTCATGGCGATGGGGACCACACACTTGAATTCGCAGAACATATTTATCAGTCCCTGCGATCCATGGGATGCATAATTTCTTCAGGTTCCCTGTAACATCCGGATTTCCAAAACGTCTGGAATAAAAAAATCATAGCTTATGCTTGCTTTTATTGATCACCTGAAGCAAAAAACCTTTTTGCAAATCTTCACCATTTACCTGCGCTACCTCATTGGCGGAGCTTTTGTTATTGCTGCATTTGGGATGGGAAAAGTTACAGGCACCTCAAACCTGATGTACAGCATGGATAAACCGATTCAGGATTTACAACCCATTCAACAATTTTTCAGGGTAATGACAGACTCAGGGTTGTACTGGAAATTTATTGGTTGGACGCAAATTGTAGCAGGCTTTTTATTAATGACACAACGCTTCGCCCGGCTTGGGGCTTTGATTTTCTTTGGATTGATCCTCAATATTTTCATTATTACGGTGGCCTACAAATTCACAGGTACCCCAATCGTTACTGGGTTGATGTTGCTGGCCACAACCTATTTACTGGTTTGGGATTTGCGGTCGTTACAATTTTTAGTTCGTGATGATGTTCAACCTGTGCGTTTGTCGCTTCCGGTCATTCAAAGTCCGTATTGGATGTGGCTGGGCGTATTGATGTTCATCACCATCGTTTGCTTTGCAGTATTAAGTCCTAATATTTTTATTGAACTGGGTGTTCCTTTTATCGAAGGGTTGATTGCTTTTATTGTATTCTTTACGGTAGGTAAAAAATTCCGGACCAGTCAGGTTAATCCGGTATGATTTCGTTTAGTTTTTCCCAAAGATCATCCTGAAATAAAAACGGCACTAACGATGTATCAGGCACATCGCCCATCCGAACAACAACTAAATTCTGCGAGGGAACTACATTGATGATCTGCCCGTTTTTCCCCATGGCCGCAAACATATCATCAGGAGCACTGGGTGAAACCGAACCGGGAATACTGACCTGGGTGTTGGGTAAAATGTAGGAAGCTTTCCCGTTTAGCCAGGTGAGGTAGCCATACGAAGGATTGAGACTTTGAGACGATGATTTAATCAATGTAACAAACGCTTCTGGCACAACGGGAATGTCATTCCATTTTCCGTTGTTGAGCAACAGTAAACCAAACCGAGCCATGGAACGCGCGGTACTGTAATATACATTGTTGTCACCAGTTTGAATGTACTGGCCATCCATACCGGTTTTCGATTTCAATTCATCATTGAGGTAAGCATTTAATGTTTTGCCGGTTGCGTTGGCAATCACGCCATCCAACAACGTGTAAGGGGCATTGTGATAAGCCCATCGCGTGCCGGGTGCTGCTTTAAAAATCAAACATTCCGGATCAGTGCAATCGCGGTTAGGCACATCATCATCCAATCCGGTAGTCATGGTGAGTTGATGGCGCACGGTAATGTTGTTTTCCTGTTCGGGCATAAGATCAGTCCAGCCCGCTCCCAGATAGTTGGAAGTTTTTTCATCCAGATCAATCAGGCCCTGTTCTTCGGCAATACCAACAACAGCAGCCGTTAAGGTTTTCCCGGCTGAAGCCCAGTACCAATTGCTGTTGACACTAAAGTCAGTAACGTCATCGAATTGTTTGCCCCGGTATTTCTCCAGCACAATTTTTCCGTCTTTCAACACGATTAACGCGCGGCTGTCCGATGCTTCCAGGAAAGCATCCAGGTCGGCAATTTTCGAGGTGTTCCACCCGAGGCTTGCCGGGCTTATCGTTTCCCATGTGGATGTACCGATCGGGGGGAAGTATAACTCAGTAGGAGTAGGGGAGGGATCTGAATCCTTGCTGCAGGAAGTGACCAGACAAACAAAAAGCAGTAATCTAGGCAAATGCATAGTCCGGGTTTAGACCAATATTGTGTATGAAAGTTTAATTCCGCAAGAGTTACCGAAGCAAAACTTTTACCATTTTCCCGTCTTTCTTCGCCTTGGTTCGTCCCCATTCGGCCATCGCTTCCAAAACCGGAACAAGCGATTTGCCTTCTTTGGTGAGTTCATATTCAACGCGAGGCGGCACTTCCGGGTAAATGGTTCGCTTTACCAGACCATCCTCTTCCAACGCGCGCAATTGAAGCGATAACATTTTATCGGTTATGTCGGGAATAACATCCTTTAATTCCTTGAATCGCTTTTTGTCTTTGCGCAAATACCAAAGCACAACAGTTTTCCATTTTCCACCAATGAAGGAGGAGGTCACATCCAGCGCACAATGGTAATCCTGCCCATCAATCACGAATTTGTACTGCTCATCGTTGATTTTCATAAAATTATTTTAGAGATTTTTTCTACGCACGCATGGAATTTTTCCAATTCCGTCAATTCTGATAGTAACTCCCATAATCAACACGATCTTGATTTGTTGCACAACAAAACTATACTTTTGATAGTAAATAACTAAAATAAATTTAAAATCATGAAAATAGCTGTATTTGGAACAGGCATGGTAGGGGATACCATCGGTTCCAGGTTAATCGAATTGGGTCATCAGGTAATGATGGGGTCACGCACTGCGAACAATGAAAAAGCGCAGGCATTTGTAGCGAAGCATAAAAGCGGTGCAAGCGCAGGTACGTTTGCAGAAGCCGCAGCGTTTGGTGAAATTATTTTCAATTGCACCAAAGGTGAAGTTTCAATTGATGTATTGCGAGCAGCCGGAAATGCGTTGGATGGAAAAATTATCGTTGATGTTGCCAACCCGCTCGACTTTAGCAAAGGAATGCCACCTTCCCTAATCCCATCTTTATCCAATACGAATTCATTGGGTGAAGAAATTCAGAAGATATTTTCGAAAACCCATGTGGTAAAAACGCTCAACACCATGTGGTGTGGGTTAATGGTTAACCCCAATTTGATTGGTGGCGGTGATCACATCAACTACATCTGCGGCAATGATGCCGGGGCGAAATCAAAAGTTAAATCATTGCTGAAGGAATTCGGTTGGCACGAAAAGAATATCCTCGATCTGGGAGACATTACCAACGCCCGGGGAACGGAAGCTGTACTGCCCATTTGGCTGCGGGTTTGGGCCGCTACTCAAAACGGTGCCTTTAATTTCAGATTGATAAGTTGATTTTTTACAAGGAAACACACGTCAGAAAATAATCTTTTGTAACTCCATTGATTAAAGGAAAAATCTTTTTGAACTTTAATCATGGACTTACAACAAACCTCAGCTTTAGTCGAAGAAAGCATACGCGGACTCAAAGTTGACCCTGTAGCCTGCCGGGGACAAAAAGAAGGCCAATGGTCATTAATTTATCGTGGCTCAACGGTGTGGATTGATGTCTTTAATTTCCAGGACAATCCTACGCGCTGGTATTTCCAGATCATGAGCCCGTTGCTTGCTGTGCCGGATAAAAATGTAGAAAGCTTTTATCAGAACTGCCTGGAGATTAACCACAACCTGTACGGTTCCTGGATTTCAAAAAAGGGCGATTGGTTATACGTGATGTTTCTGCGTGAAGCAGCCGGACTTGATCTGAATGAAATCAACGCAACACTTGATCGTGTAGCCATTTACAGCAGCGATTACAACGGCAAATTGAAATTCAAATTTGAAGGAAGCTGGTTGCCTAAAGATACCCGTCCGAAGGCTACTACCGAAGACGGCAAGTCATAAGGTTAGTGGTTTGCCATCATTCGGCTTACAGCATCAAGTTCTTCCTTAAGAATGGTGTGCGGTCTGTTAGGAAATATTTGTAAGGAAACAACTGCACCCATGCTTTCCATAATTTTTTTCGAATCTTCACTTCGTGATAGCGGTACGTGTGGATCGTTGTTGCTGTTGCTGATGTAAACGGGTGTTCCGTTAAAATTGCCAAGATAATTTTCTTGGTAAATTTTTTCACCGATTAGTCCTCCGGTTAAAGAAGCAACGCCACCCCATCTCCTGGCGTTACGCGTGGCAAACTCAAGGGTAAGACAGGCGCCCTGTGAAAAGCCCAATACAAAAATATGCTCCGATTTGATACCACCTGCCTCAATATCTGCAACCAGAGAATTCAGCAATTTTAATGCACTGCTCAGCCACGGTTCGTTTTGTGGTATAGGTGCCATGAAACTGTACGGATACCAGGTGAAATTGGTGGCTTGCGGTGCTGCAATGTAAAAATCATTTACCGGAAGGTATTCCTTTAAGGAGATAATGTCTTGCGCACTTGCTCCTCGACCGTGCAGCATGATTAACGCTTTCTTTGCTTCCTGTAATGGCTTGCCTGCCTCGATAATATTTTTTTGATGTGCCATTGTTTCGTGTTAATCCATGAATTTATCGGTCTGCACTTTTATAGGTTGCAATCCTTTCTCAATCTTGTCACGCGATTTTTCATACCAGGGTGGAAGCTTCAACGATTCGCCTAAGGCTGTAGGCGCTTCATCGATGGCAAAGCCCGGGGGGTTGGTTGCAATCTCAAACAAAATCCCACCCGGTTCACGGAAGTAAATGGAATGAAAATACTGCCGATCCATAACCGGTGTAACATGATAGCCTTTCGATAAAAGTTTTTCGCGCGCTTCCAATTGAGTATTGTCATCCGGTGTGGCGAATGCGAGGTGATGAATGGTGCCGCTGCCACCCAATCCCCGTGTGCTTTCGGGCGTCCAAAGAATATCTACAAAATCACCGGGCTCACCGCTGGCAGAATACCGAAAGCGGTTTCCTTTCTCAACAATAAGCTTGTGATCCATTCCTTCCAATAGCAAACCTGCTGTACGTTCATACCCTTCTTCAGCAAGCACTACACCATAAAATCCTTTCACAGCATGTTCAATGGGAATTTGTCCGTAAGAAAAACCGGGGCGCTTATCGCCTTTATTAAATACGAGTTCCAATCCCAAACCATGTACATCTTCAAAGTACACAAACACTTCATCATCAAATCGTTTTTGAGGTTCGGTGTGCTTGATGTTGAATTTCTTTAATCGCTTAAGCCAATAATCCAGACTGGTGTCGGGAACGGAAAAAGAAGTTACCGTCATTTGTCCTTTGCCATGTCTTCCTTTGACCATCCCCGGAAATGGAAAGAAGGTCATGATGGTGCCCGGACTGCCCGTTTCGTTTCCATAATATAAGTGATACACATCGGGTGCATCAAAATTGATCGTTTTCTTAACCATGCGCAGGCCAAGAATGCCTGCGTAGAAATCCACGTTTTTCTGGGCATCGTCTGCCAAAGCGGTCACATGGTGAAGTCCGGTAACAAGGGGAGTGCTCATATGCTTGAATTTATAAGTAAAGTAACCAATTCTGCCCAGTTTGGTTTGCGGGCTTGGTGGAAGAACGAAAATCGGATTAAAATAGTTGTATATACAACAATTGTAATAACTTTGTTTAGAACCCTATGAAATACAGATCCGTTTCGCGTTTGCTTTATGCACATCAGGTTGACATGGGCGGGATGCCCATTCGTCAGCCGTTGCCAACCCAACAAATAGATCAACTTGATCCGTTTTTGTTACTCCATCATGCCAACATAAAAGTTCCGCAGCATGTCGACACCAGGCATGCCGGGGTAGGTCCACATCCGCATCGGGGGTTTTCTCCCGTCACGTTTATTTTTCAGGGCGGTGTACATCATCGCGATAGCCGAGGCAATAACAGTGTGGTGTATGCCGGTGGTGCACAATGGATGAATGCCGGCATGGGCATGATGCACAGCGAACGACCGCCACATGATATTCATGAATTAGGCGGAAGGCAGGAAATTATTCAGTTATGGATTAACACACCGGCAAAACACAAGATGGATCAGCCGACTTACTTTCCTATTGCGGCTGAAGAGGTACCAATTTTTAAAAGTGATGATGCGAAAGTTACAGCTAAGGTATTTTCAGGAAACCTGCTTGGGTTAAAGGGCACGATTCCCTCGCAGGTTGAAGTGAATGCAGCCACACTTGAAGTTGAAGCGGGAGGAAAACTAGTAATTCCTGTACCGGCAGATCACAATCTGATGCTTTATTTATTGGATGGCAAACTTCGTGTGGAAGGTTTTGGTATGGTGGAAGCGTTGCATCTGATTCATTTCAAACAGGATGGGGAAGGAATTTTGATCGAAGGTCTGGAAAAATCAAGGGCTTTGCTGTTAAGCGGAAAACCAATCAACGAACCAGTGGTTTCGCATGGCCCGTTTGTGATGAATACCCAAACGCAGATTATGGAGGCAATGCGCGATTATCAGATGGGAAAAATGGGTATACTCATTGAAGATTAAGGCAATACAGAACTGTTTTTATGCTGTGTTGTTAATTTATAAGTAAGCTTAAAAACCATGACATCAATTTTAGAGAAAGTAACACCTGCAACCGGTTTCGATGCACCGGTGCTGGAAGTAATACAAGAAAGGCGAAGCAAACGGGCTTACTCGAACCAACCGGTTGAGGAAGAAAAAATAAAATCGTTGTTCGAAGCCGCACGCTGGGCGCCTTCCAGCATGAATGAACAACCGTGGACATATATCTACGCATCCAAAGACCAATCTGAACTTTGGAACAGGATTTTCGAAACGCTGTCGGAAGGCAATCGCATTTGGGCTGTTGATGCTCCGCTGCTGATTGTGAGCCTGGCCCGCACAAAATTTATTCGTAACGGTCGCACCAACACTTCTGCCCGATACGATTTGGGAGCAGCCAATGCATTTTTATCGTTGCAGGCCACAGCACTCGGGTTAAATGCTCACCAGATGGGCGGTTATGATAAGGAGAAGCTGGTTGAAAATTTAAACGTACCTTTAGATGAGTTCGAGTCTGTTGTGGTGATGGCTGTTGGTTATCCAGGCGATGCAGAAAAGCTTCCGGATAATTTGAAGCAACGTGAAGAAGCACCACGACTACGTTATCCGCAGGAAAGTTTTGTCATGAATAAAAGTTTTTAACATGCACGATGAAGGAATTCAAACAGCCGTAGCTACCATCGGTAATGATGTATACAAAACCGAACTGGTAGCACGTGACCATACGGTAATTGCAGATGAACCACTGGATGTTGGCGGAAAAGACCTGGGCCCCCGTCCCGGAGATTTCATTCGGATGGGCCTGGCCTCATGCACAGCCATTACCCTTCGTATGTATGCCAACCGGAAAGGTTGGGATGTTCAACAAATCCGTGTGCAGGTTTCAAACGGTCCGTTTGAAGGAAAATCTTCGTACAAGACAGAGATTGAAATAACTGGAAATATTGATGAAGAACAACGAAATCGATTATTGCAAATTGCAAAACTGTGCCCCGTTCATAAAGTGCTCACCAACCCAATCGAAATCGACACCTCACTTTCAATAACCTGACAACACACAAGTCCCAATACCTAAGCCCTAATACTTAACGCCATGAAAGACATCACCAAGAAATACACCAACGGAGAAGTAACCATTGTCTGGAAACCCGACATGTGTATTCATTCGGCCATTTGCTTTCGCGGATTGGGTGAAGTGTTCGATCCGCAAAAGCGACCTTGGGTGAATCCGCAAGGAGCCGAGACAGAAAAAATTATATCACAGATTAAGAAATGTCCAAGCGGTGCGCTGAGTTATTTCATGAATGAAGAAGCAGATGGCGGACAAGTTCAGGTAGAGGCCGAGACCATAGTAGAGACAGTTCCAAACGGTCCACTGATGGTGTATGGTAACGTAACCGTGAAAGATGCCGGTGGAACGCTCACCAAAAAGAATAAGGCCACAGCCTTTTGCCGATGCGGTGGTTCATCGAACAAGCCATACTGCGATGGCACGCATAGAAAAATTGATTTTCAAGGTTAACCACCCGGCTTTCAGGAGATCGTAAAATCTTTTCTTAACTTCGGGAAGTATGAAACAACTTTTACTTTCCATTTTAATTATCTCTTTATTGGTACATTGTTCACCAAAAGAAAAAGCTCTAACGTTTTCTGATGAGATCGAGAATATCTTCTCCAAGGAATTTAATGCAGAAGAGCCCGGAGCTTGTGTGCTGATTCTAAAAGGAGATTCGACACTTTTTTTGAAATCATATGGACTTGCTGATCTGGTTACCAAAGAACCGATCTCTTCCAAAACATTGTTCAACCTCGGTTCCATCTCCAAACCTTTTGTAGCGTATGGCATTTTATTGTTGCGCGATGAAGGTAAACTTTTGCTGGATGATCCGATCGGTAAATACTTTCCCGAGTTTAAAAATAAAAGCATTGCAGAATCGGTAACGATTCGTCACTTGCTTACACACACATCCGGTTTGCCCGATATGCGTAAAACCAGGGAGGACTCCATTTTTTACCTCACCGCAAAAGATGCTGAAAACTGGGCGCCCATTATGCAAGCCGATTCGCTCGTATTTAATCCAGGAGAACAATACGAATATTCCAACCCTGCTTTTAATGCATTAGCCTTGATTATTGAACAGGTAAGTGAAATGAAGTGGCAGAAATTTATTGAAGAGAGGATTTTTAAACCAGCGGGAATGGTAACAAGCACAATAACGGATGGACCACACCCGGAAACTGGTGTTTCGCATGGCTACATAAAGTTAAACGGTAAATGGGTTGAAAAGGACTATGGCGAAGAACCAACCTTTGCCGCAGCCGGAAATGGTGGGGTATGGAGTTCAGTGGATGAGTTGATTTTATATGAGCGCGCCATGCGTAATGCAGTATTTGTTTCAAAGGAAACCATAACCGAATCGCACCTGGTTGTTAAACCACAAAACTGGCAAGCCGACCATGAACCGTTTATTGGTTTGTCGTGGTTTATTGAGACTACCAAAGCCGGAGATAAAATTGTAGCACATACCGGTACGCAGGGCGGGTTCTTTGCGCATTATGTTTCCGTTCCGGCCAAAGGGATTTTATATGTGGTTTTGGCAAACCGGTATTACGAACGCGAAAGCAGGTATGAGCAGGTATTTGCTATGCTGGAAAAAAATGGATATTTGAATTGAGCTTAGTTAAATGGCTTTCAATACGTGTTCCGATCCTGATAAATATCATTTTCCGAATTACCTGAACTGCGATTTATTAACAAACTGAATTTAAACTTTCTTTGTTTTTACAGTGTCTAATGCACGATAGAACTGTCTTTTTACGTTTTTAAGAAACTATGAAAAACAAAATCCTGTATATTATTCCACTGTCTTTGTTATTGGCGGCCTGTGAGTTACAGCCACAATCGGGCGAGTTAGCCCGTGATATGGTAGTTCAGACTCAGTACGATGAGCCTTCCATTGAAATTGATATTTTCTCCACCTACAGCACATTTATTATTCGTGAAGATACGATCGGATGGGTGAAGCGTGGTGTTGCTCCTGAAGATGCTTATTTGACGGATGAAGATTTTACCGGTATACCCGGTGGTTATGTTGAGCCGGTTATTGCTTTGGTGAAAGAGAACCTGACAACGCGTGGATTTGATCAGGTAACAGAAGAGGATGATCCCGACTTTGCGGTGAACATTGTTATACTGGAGGATTTTAGTTTTTTTCAAACGGTTAACTATCTGCCCACGTACGGAGGATACTATGGATATTATGGTTATTACCTTCCGGTAGTAAATACATACTATTCCCAATTCGCTTCTATGGTTATTGAAATTGTTGATGTAAAGAATGCAACGGGAAATGATTACAAGGTTATCTGGAAAGCTTTTATCGGTGATCTGTATACCACGTTCGATTTAAAGACAAAAACCCTGGAAGCCATTGATCAGGCCTTTGTTCAATCACCATACATTTCAAAAGACTGATATGAGAACAATAGCGATAGTTTTTTTTGTTTTAACGATGGCAACTGCCCGGGCGCAAATTGCCGAATCGGGTTTTCATATTAACTGGACGATTGTAAAACCTACGTACACCGATTATGTGAGTAAAACCAGTTCGCGTGGCGTGAGATTAGGCTTTACCAAATTTATCAACGAGCAATTTGGTGCCGGTATTGAGGGCGGGTTTACGGTGTTGGATGATTACGTGCCACGGCAAACCTATGAACAACCGGGCGGAGCAATAACTACAGACATATTTAACTACATGTATAATTATACACTGACTGCTAATGGTCAGTATTATTTTAAAAAATCCGGTTTGTTTGTTCCGTATGCGGCCCTGCATGCCGGGGTAGTTTTTACCGAATACACTCAGTTTTACAATGCCTACTCATCTACTGAAAATAAAACCGGTGTCGTTGTACGACCGGAACTGGGCGCCATGTATCGGTTTCAAACCTATGGTGCACTTGGGTTGAAAGCCGCCATTGGCTACGAATATGCCACCAATAAGATTGAAGAAGTCGGTATCGACAATTTCAGCGGGTTAAATGTGCAGATTGGGATTGTGTTGTTTAATAATTGAGTAATCACCCCACCGCAAAATGATATCCTATTCCCTTAATGGTAATAATCTGCACCGAAGGATCGTCCTTTAAATAATCGCGCAGCTTGGTAATGTATACGTCCAGGTTGCGGGAGTTGAAGAACGAATCATCGCCCCACAGCTCCAGTAAAATATCTTTACGACTTACGGTTGTGTTTTTGTTTTCGCACAGGCGTTTTAATAAACTGGCCTCGCGGTGCGAAAGTTTTTTTACGCGATCTTTGTATTTCAATTCATAACGGGAAACAGAAAACTCGTATTCACCAATGGTCAGTGCTTCGCGCACATGATTATTTTTCTGCTGCGTCATGTTCAGCAGGTTGGTAATGCGAACAATCAACTCTTCCATGCTGAAGGGCTTTCGTAAATAATCATTCCCGCCCGATTCAAATCCTTTCAGCACATCTTCGGTTTGTGTTTTGGCAGTAACGAAAATAATAGGAACAGAAGGATTTAATTGTCGGATTGCCTGTGCGAGTGTGTATCCATCTTTTATCGGCAACATAATATCCAATACGCAAATTTCAGGTTGTGCTTCACGGAAGGTTGCCAACGCCTGCTTGCCATCGGTGGCCATGTGTACTACAAAATCACGGCTCTCCAGGCTTTCCTTTACAATCCTGCCCAGAAAGGGTTCATCTTCTACATACAGAATATTGATTTTGCTCATGCCGATGCTGCTATCGGTAAAGTTATAGCAAAGGTGCTTCCTTTTCCAGTTTCGCTTTTCAGGTCTATGATTCCACCATGTGCCTTTACTACACTGGCTACATAATTCAGTCCGAGGCCGTAGCCTTTAGCATCGTGTACATCACCTGTGGGCACTCTAAAAAACTTTTCAAAAACTTTTTGTTGGTATTCCTCCGGTATGCCAATGCCGTTGTCTTCAACAAGCAGTTGAATGGTTTCCGGATTCTGGATTAAAGAAACCGAAATAGCACAACCGGGTTTGCTGTACTTGATAGCATTGTCGAGGAGGTTGTACACCACATGTGTCAGGTGTTCTATATTTCCTGTTAAAAAGAAGTTATCGCCTTGTTTAACGAACGATACATTTGCCCGATGCTTTTCAAAAACCAGTTTGAGGGAGGCTAAAACACCCTGAACAATTTTTTCGAGATCAACTTGTTCACGTTTTAATTCCAATCCGGTTTGTTCAAACACGGAGGTCTTTAAAATTTTATCTGTAATCAGCGAAAGCCTACCCAGTTCATTCTGTGCAATGGTCAGGTATTCCTGCGTTAACGCGGGATTGTCGAGCGCTTTGAAGTTCTGAAGTGCTTCCAGTGCAACGCTTACTGTGGCAACCGGTGTTTTAAGTTCGTGCGTAATGTTGCTGATCAGGTCGTTTTTGAGTTGCATCAGTTTTTGTTGCGACACAATGCTGCGATACATAAACACAAAAGCTGTTACGATAAGCGCAGTGAGGATAACCGAAAATATAATCTGTGGACTGATTTTAGCCAACAACATAGGGCGTATGTTTTCAAACCTTGCCTGATAAGCAGGTGTGTGTGGCAAAAAGAACGGCTCCGTTATAAAGACGTTTGCATTTTCAGTTTCTGTTTTTCCGGAGTCAGTTTTTCTCATCTCTACTTTTCCTACCACGGGGGAGATTGTTATGCCAATTGTTTTTAATGTATCTTGATAATTCCGTTGTATATCATCAACACGCAAGGAATCATTGCCAAACCGAAAAAGAAAATTTCCGGTTTCGCGTTTTCTTCTGAATTCTGTAACAACCGGACGGAGTACTTGTCTGATACTATCTCCTGGGCCTGTTGATGAAATAAGAATTTGAATGGAAGAGTCACGAACAGTAATCCGCGAGATCTTATCAGGTGATATACCTGCCATAACTGAATCGCGAGTTACTTTAGTGTTCCATACCCTAAACCTGGCTGGATCACCTGATTTTTTATATTCGATACTGTCACCAATAAAAACAGGCTCAATACCCTTCATAATCAGAGAATCGTGCATGCCAACAATGGTGGTGCGAAACAAGGTGTTGGTTTCTTTCCGGAACGACTCTAACTCTTCATTATAGGAACTGCGGAGCCAGAGCAATTGAAGCACGAGTAACAGTGCAATGCTGCTGATCATTAAAATAATCGTGCCGATGTTTTTCTGGCTTTTCACTATGCAAAGGTAACGGCAAACTACGGGCAAAGGATCGGGGATTAACATTAATTAACATTGCTTTCAGAACTATTAACCAACTGGCACCATCTCAAAGCGTACTTTTACAGTGAAATGTTTTTATCGGAAATGCAAAACTCTGTAACCATGAAGCGAATATTAATTGTAATCGGGGTGCTGGTATGCCTGGCAGCAGCCCAAATGGTCTTTGGTCAGGTGGTCGAAGGCGTCATACACTACGAAACAAAAATCAACATGCACCGGAACATTCCGGCTGAACGTGAGGGTATGAAAACCATGATTCCCGAATTTCGCACGGTAAAGAATCAATTATTTTTTAATGCAACCGAAACACTTTACAAGCCGGTGATTGAGGATGAAGAGGAGGAATGGACCGGAGGTGGAGGCATGCGGATGCGGTTCTCGGCTCCGCAAAGTGAAACCTATATTAATACAGAGTCGCAGATGCGAACCGTGTCGCAGGAGTTTATGGGAAAGAAATACATGATTGAAGATACGCTAAAGATGTCGCCTTGGAAATTTGGTGCCGAAACCAAAACCATTCTCGGGTACGAGTGCAAGCAGGCTTATTTCACTGAAGAAGTTCAAATCGTGATGAACCAACAACAACAAACCCGTACGGTGGAGATCACCGCGTGGTATACAGATAAGATCAGGCCGTTTCTTGGACCTGATCGCTTCAATACATTGCCAGGAACCGTATTAGCGGTTGATGTTAACGGAGGCGAACGTGTTATGCTTGCTGTGAAAATTGAAGATAAGCCCTTAAAGAAAAATGAATTGAAGGCGCCCTCGTCTGGAACAAAAGTTACCCAGGCAGAGTACAGAAAAATAGTTGACGAGCAGATGGAGAAAATGCGACAAAGTGGTGCGAATGTGATTATCCGCAACTGATTCTCAACTTAAAAAATTACTTCATGCGTTTCATTTTACTTTTATCAACCTTTTTGGGGTTGGCCCTGGCGGCTCATGCTCAAAAAATATCGTTGAAAGGCCAACTTGCTGATTCTACGGGTACAGCGCTTCCTTCGGCCACCGTGCTGATCCTGAACCCAAAAGATTCTTCGCTGGTGAATTTTGGTGTGAGCAACAACCAGGGATTTTTCGAAATAAAGAATTTAAATCGTGCGGAATATTTGTTTCGTGTTACATATGTTGGCTATGCTCCGCTTACCGTGAAAGTTTCTCCGAAGCCAGAGGAAACATTAATTGATTTAGGGCTTTTGAAAATGGAACCCGAAAGCAGAATCTTGGATGAGATTACTATTCAGGCTGAAAAGGCACCTGTGGTGGTAAAGAAAGACACCATTGAGTTTAATGCAGCATCATTCAAGACAAAAGCAAACGCCAATGTTGAAGATTTGCTGAAAACTATGCCGGGCATTGAAGTGGAAACCGATGGAACAGTTCGGGCACAAGGTGAGCAGGTGCAACGTGTTACGGTAGATGGTCGTGAATTCTTTGGCCGCGATCCGAAACTCGCCACCCGAAATCTTCCGGCCGATGCAGTTGATAAAGTGCAGGTGTTCGATCGCAAATCTGATCAGGCACAATTTACAGGCATTGACGATGGTCAGCGGGAAAAAACAATCAATCTTGAACTAAAAGAAGATAAGCGGAACGGTCTCTTTGGAAATTTGATGGCAGGTGCTGGTACGGATGGCCGCTTTCAGGGAAGCGCCAGTGTAAACAGATTCTCAAAAGGACAACAACTTTCGTTTCTCGGTATGGGGAATAACATTAATGAGCAGGGATTTTCGGTTGGTGATTTCATGAACTTTTCCGGTGGAACACAAGCCATGATGTCGGGCGGTGGAGGGATACGGATTACGGTTGGTGGCCCGGGCGGCAACACGGATGGAGGCCCAAGCATTAACATGGGTGGTCGCCAGAGTGGTATCATGACCAACTATGCCGGGGGTATTAACTTTAATAAAGACCTGAGCAAGGACACCAAGATTACTTCCAGTTATTTTTACAATCGCCTTGATCGCAACGTAAGTAGTTCGCTGCTTCGCATTAATACGTTGCCCAATGGTGGAAGCTACAACTTTCTTCAAGATAGCCGCCAGCTAAGCAACAGCGATAACCATCGGGGCACGCTTGTGTTGGATCATACAATTGATTCGGCCAATGTAATTCGTGCAACGGCCAACGCATCCTATACCGATTCGGAGTTTAAATCATTCAGTGAAAGTCAAACGATGAATGTTGGCAATACGGAGGTACGAAACGAAAGTGAACGGAGTATTTACACTGCACAAACCGGCATTAACCTGAATGCAAATATATTGTGGCGGCACAGGTTCAATAAAAAAGGAAGAAACATGACCACCACACTTTCGGCTGGGTTGAATTCAACCGAGAGTGAAGGCAATCAGCAATCAATTAATATCTATAACACGCAAGGAACTGAGGAGCAAATCGACCAGACCAATACACAGGAGACAATCAATCAGACGTATGGAATATCCGTTTCCTATACCGAACCACTTGGAGGAAGAAAATACCTGGAAGCAAACTATAACTTCTCCACCAATCAGAATGACGTGGATCGCGAAGTATTCGATTGGAATTTAGGAACACCGGAATTTAACACAGGGCTAAGCAACAAATTCAAAAGCAATTACATCTATAACCGACCGGGCATCAACTTTAGAATGAATAAAGAAAAGTACAGCCTTACCGTTGGAACAAGTTATCAAATAACAAACCTGAAAGGCGAGTTGTTGCTTCATGATGTTGCCATCGATCGGACATTTAAGAATCTGTTGCCAGTAGCGCGCTTTAATTATGATTTCTCCAGTGTAAAGCACTTGCGCCTTGATTATGAGACCTCTATGCAGGAACCCGGTATTCAGCAACTGCAACCCATTGTGGATAACAGTGATCCATTGAACATTTCGGTAGGTAATCCGGACCTGGAGCCTGCCTACACGCACCGCATTACTGCAAATTATACTGCCTTCAATCCGGTAAAATTCATGAATCTGTTTGCGTTCGTAACGGCATCCTATATGCGCAATGCCATTACAAACTCCCAAACGGTTGATGAGGATTTTGTACGCACTACAAAACCAGTTAATGTTGATCGGGCAACAAACTTGAACATCAACATCAATGCAGGGTTTCCGGTAAATAAAATAAAGAGCCGGTTTAACATTGGCCCGACCGCTTCAATTTCTGAAAGCATCAATGTGTTGAATGATCAGGAGAACAATATTCGTCAGCAAACCTTAGGTGGCTCGGCCCGATACAACTTTACATTCAAGGAAATTGTGATTCTGGATTTAAGCGCCAACCTGAGCAAGCAAAAAATTAAATACGATTTCGAAACGCCCGATCAGGATTATTTCAATCAAACCTATCGAGGTGAACTCAACTTGAGTTTCCTGAAGAAATACGCATATAACACCAGTTTTGATTACCTCATTTATACAAGCACGACATCCGATTTCCGAGAAACTATTCCATTCTGGAATATGTCCATCTCTCGCTTTGTGCTGAAGAACAATGCTGGCGAGATTAAAATTGGGGTGAATAACCTGTTGGATCAAAGCAACAACGTAACGCAAAGCGCGGGTGAGAACTTTGTACAGCAACAAACCATGAATAATTTAGGTCGTTTCTACATGGTAAGCTTCACCTACGCCCTTAATAAACACCTTAATCCAATGGGCGGTCGCAGAGGCGGCCCCGGTATGATCAGGATAATGCGGTAGTGGTGGCTGAGGCGCTCGAAGCCACCATTACCGTTGCCTAAGGCTCCTGAAGGCAACGAATCTTCCTATCTTTGGTGCATGAAATATTTCGTGCACCTTATTTTTTTTATGGCCATAATGAAAACGCAAGGTCAGTATATCCCCAAGTTTGACCTGCAAGGTCATCGGGGGGCAAGAGGCATTTACCCGGAAAACACCATCCCTGGATTTATCAAAGCACTTGATTATGGCGTTACCACGGTTGAGCTTGATCTCGCTATTACCAAAGATAAACAGGTAATCGTTTCGCATGAACCTTGGATGTCGGCTGAAATTTGCCTGCAACCCGATGGAAGCGAAATTCCAAAAGCAGAGCAACTTAATTTCAATATTTATAAGCTTACCTATGATGAGATAAAACAATTCGATTGCGGTTCAAAGGGGAATGAACGATTTCCTGAACAGGAGAAAGTTAAAGCCAATAAACCGTTGTTGAGCGATGTGATTAAGGCGGTGGAAGATCACATCAAAAGTTATTCACGTTATGAAGTTGACTATAACATCGAGATAAAAAGCAGAAAGGATGGCGATAATGTGTATCACCCCACACCGGAAGAGTTTTCTGATAGGGTGTATGCGCTGATCGATCAGTATTTACCGATGGAGCGGGTGGTTATTCAATCCTTTGATTTTCGTGTGCTACAATATTGGCATGAAAAATATCCTCACGTTCGACTAGCTGTGCTGATTGAGAATATGAAATCGCCACAGAAAAATCTGGATGAATTGGGATTTGTGCCTTCAGTGTACAGCCCGTATTTCAAGTTGCTACGAAAAGACCAGGTTGATTATCTCCATACCCTTTCGGTTACGAAATCGCCATCGGCAACAACAAATGGACGCAACGGTAAATTACGCGTTATTCCCTGGACAGTGAATGAGGCAGATGACATGAAGAAAATACAGGCAATGGGTGTTGATGGACTAATTACCGATTATCCTAACCGTGCGGCAGAACTTGGCCTTGGTCATAAAGCTAACGGATCGTCAAACGGTTCAAACAAAAAATAATCCTATCATTGCAGAAATTTTAAACCTCGCTTCCCAAAAGCGCCAACATAATTTTATGAGTAAATATGATGTATACGGCATTGGTAATGCCATTGTGGATATTGTAACTGAAGTTGACCACGATTTTTTTGAGAAGAATGATATTGAGAAGGGCATTATGACTCTGGTGGATGAGAAGCGTCAGTTGCAGTTGCTCAACGCAATCGACATGAAAAAAAGTCGCATGTCGGGCGGTGGCTCTGCTGGTAATACAGTAGTTGCCTTAAGCCAGTTTGGAGGAAAGGCATTTTATTCCTGCCTCGTAGCAAAAGATGAATTGGGCCAGTTTTTTCTGGATGATCTGAAACGCAACGGGGTTGACACAAACCTGACTCCTGAAAAATGTCCGGTGGGCCATTCCGGTAAGTGTGTGGTAATGACCAGCCCGGATGCGCAACGCACCATGAATACATTTTTAGGCGTAAGTTCTTTTTTGGCTCCTGAACATTTGGATGAAGAAGCGATCAAAAACTCGTCTTACCTCTATCTTGAAGGCTACCTAGTAGCCAGCCCCAAGGGTTTGGAGGCCATGAAGGAAGCCAAGAAAATAGCAGAACGGAATAAGGTGCGCACCTCCCTGACATTTTCGGATCCAAGCATGGTTAAATACTTCTCAAAGCAAATGGAGGAAGTTGTTGGCGCCAGTGTAGATCTGTTATTCTGTAATGAAGAAGAGGCTATGATTTTTACCGGAACAGATAACCTGAATGAAGCCCGGGAAAAATTAAAACTGGCCGCCAAACATTTTGCAATTACGCTGGGTGCAAATGGTGCGCTTATATATGATGGAGATACCTTCATTCAAATAGAACCCTATATGGTTCGGGCAATTGACACGAATGGGGCTGGGGATATGTTTTCAGGAGCGTTTCTATATGGCATAACCCATGGTCATAGCTATGCTGAAGCAGGAAAAATAGCTTCGCTGGCCTCATCAAGGGTGGTTTCGCAGTTTGGCCCACGCCTTCAGCCCGATCAGGCTAAAAAAGTACTGGCAGACCTGATTGCCTGATAGTTGGGGTATTTTCTGTTAAACAGGGTTGTAAATCCATGAATGTTCATTATTTTTGCAGCCCTCATTCAATGGGGTAAACCGTTAAGAGCATGAAACGTACGTATCAACCATCCAAGAGAAAGCGCAAAAACAAGCACGGTTTCCGTGAAAGAATGGCCTCTGCCAATGGTCGCAGGGTGTTGGCTTCGCGCAGAAGAAAAGGCAGAAAGAAACTGACCGTTTCTGACGAGACTACTTTTAAGAAGAAATAATACCCTTTTTGCCTCCCGAAGGCCAGCCTGCGGGAAGGGCAGGGGTTCCACCAACCTCACCCATGGGCAAATTCAGTTTTAGCAAATCCGAGCGACTTTCCAGTCGAAACAGCATTCAGGAACTCTTCAGCAAGGGTTCCTCTTTTTATTTAGCTCCATTCAAGGTTTTGGTATTAAAAGGTCAGGGACCGAACCATCAGGTGCTTTTCTCAGTTTCTAAGCGAAATTTTAAGAAAGCGGTTGATCGCAACCTCATCAAGCGGAGGCTTCGGGAAGCATACAGGCTCAACAAAGCCAATTTACCCGAATCACCTGCCCTGCAAATCGCGTATATTTATACGGCAAAAGAAATTCTGGACTTTCACCAGATAGAACAGAAAATTAAGGAGACTATTAAGCGTTTACAGCAATATGCGGAAAAGAATTAGGTGGATAGCGGGTATAGGTATTCTTACCATTTGCCTGGTTGCTTTTAAAAAACCGGCTGAGAATTACTTCGAGATCGCGAAGAGCCTTGACATCTTCGCCACCTTGTTTAAGGAGGTAAACACCTATTATGTAGATGAAGTAGACCCGAAGAAATTGATCCGTCATGGCATCGATGGCATGTTGGAATCGCTTGATCCGTACACGGATTTTATTCCGGAAGAAGAACTTGAAAATTTTCGAATCACAACAACCGGTCAGTATGCAGGGATCGGTGCATTAATCGGAATCATTAACAATAAGATTATTATCACCCATCCCTATAAAAATTTTCCAGCTTTCAAATCCGGATTGAAGGTTGGCGATGAACTGATTGCCGTTAATGGAATAAACGTACAGGGAAAAACAACTGCCGAGACAAGTACACTGCTCAAAGGCCCCGCGCGCACGGAAGTTGAGGTGAAGGTGAGGAGATACGGACAAAAAAATGATCTTACATTTAAAATAAAGCGCGAGAAGATTACCGTAGGTAACCTGGCTTATGTCGGATTGGTCAATCCCGAAGTTGGATACATCAAGCTGGATGATTTTACACCCGGAGCTTCAAAAGAAGTTTCTGATGCTGTAGTAAAGTTAAAGTCGCAGGGAGCAAAAAAAATTATTCTGGATCTACGCGATAATCCAGGCGGTTTGCTTCATGAAGCGGTGAATATTGTCAACCTTTTCATCCCGAAGGGAAAAGAAGTGGTAAGTACACGTGGTAAAGTTGAAGAATGGAATAAGTCGTATACAACACTGAATAATTCGCTCGATACTGATATTCCGCTTGCGATTTTGATTAATGATGGAAGCGCATCGGCATCAGAAATTGTTGCCGGTTCGCTGCAGGATTATGATCGGGCTGTATTACTGGGCGATCGCACATTTGGTAAAGGCCTTGTTCAAACCACAAGACAATTATCTTATAACGCGCAACTAAAAGTAACCACCGCAAAGTATTACATACCCAGCGGGCGATGCATTCAAAAACTTGACTACACTCATCGTCAGCAGGATGGTTCTGTTGTTGCCTATGCCGACTCAACTAAATCGGAATTTAAAACCATGAATGGCCGTTCCGTATTTGATGGCGGTGGATTGGATCCGGATATTGTAATTGATCAAAAGTATCTCGGTACAATTACTTCTTCTCTATATACCTCAGGCTTGTTATTCGAATATGCTACACGGTATTGCGCTGAAAATCCTGCACCTGCAGATTTTAAATCGTTTAATGTATCCGATAAGGAATATGAGAAATTCTTATCGTGGTTGAAAGAACAAAAATTCACTTACGCTACAGCACTGGAGTCAGAAACCAAGCAATTGCTTGAACTGGCAAAAAGGGAGCGTTATTATCCTGAGCTGGAGTCTGAACTAAAATCGCTATCCTCCAAAATTGAAGCGAATAAAGCAGCTGATCTGATGCGGTTCAAGGATGAAATCGCCACAGTATTAACGCGGCAAATAGCTTTTAACTATACGCTCAATGAAGGGCAGTATGCCGTTTCGTTGGCACACGATACGGCAATTGCAGAAGCCGTAAAAACGCTTCAGGATCAGCAAGGCCTGAATAAAATTTTAGCCAGGCACTGATGGCTATTCTAAGTCTGGAAACATCAGCTAAGGTTTGCTCGGTAGCCCTTCATAGCGACAACCAATTGATTACTTCAGTCGAAGTTCACGTTGAACAATCACATGCAACTCGTCTTGCCCCATTAATTAATGACGTTATAAAATTTTCTCAGCTGGAGTTCAGGCAGATTCAGGCCGTTGCAGTTTCGTCAGGTCCTGGATCCTATACGGGATTACGAATAGGTGTATCGTTGGCTAAGGGATTATGTTTTGCCTTGAAAGTTCCACTAATTGCGATTAATACACTTGAGCTATTGGCTTATCAAATGAGTAAAGAAGTTGATTCAGATGTGCTTCTTTGCCCCATGATTGATGCACGCAGAATGGAGGTATACAGCATGATTGTCAGCGTTGATCTAAATCCGGTTTTGCTAATTGCTCCGCGAGTTATTGATGCATCTTCATTTCATGATCTTTTGCATGACAGAAAAATTCTTTTTTTTGGAGATGGTTCAACAAAATGCAGAACGGTGATCAACCATATGAATGCACATTTTATTGATGGGGTGTATCCGCAGGCATCAAAAATGGGTGAGTTGGCATATTTAAAACTGAAGTCGGGTGAGATTGAAGATTTGGAAAGTTTTGAGCCATTTTACTTGAAGGAGTTTATGATCAAGACAGCCAAACAACATTGAATTTTTTTAGTTTGGATTAGTGTTATTCGCAAAGAGCAATAAAACTATGAGTAGTAGAGGTGATGAAATTGTAAACCGGGTATCCGCCAGCGGGTTGATAACGTTCGATCTGGAAACATTCTATCAACCAGGCGAACGAATATTATTGGATATTAAAGATCAACTCTTTCAGGGTCTGGTGTTGAGAGAGAAAGATTTTCGCGACTTCGTGAAGTCGCATGATTGGAAACAGTACCAGGATAAGTTTGTTGCCATAACCTGTTCAACCGATGCCATTGTACCAACCTGGGCGTACATGTTAATCGCTACCGCCCTCCGTCCCTACGCAGGATTATTTTTCTTCGGATCGCTTGAACGCCTGGAGGAAAAAATATTTGAGCAGCAACTGATTGATGTTGACTGGCTGGAATTCAAGAATAAAAAAGTTGTCGTCAAAGGCTGTAGCAAAGTTGAAGTTCCTGTTTCCATTTACCTGGAAGTGGTCCGCCAGTTACAGCCACTCGTCTCCAGCCTGATGTTCGGTGAGCCATGCTCCACCGTTCCACTTTATAAGGTGCCAAAGCAAACTTCAGATAAAGTTTGAATTTTGTGGATAACTTTTTTTAGTGATTCGTCTGTCCGGTATCCTAAAAATCTAATTATCAACAACTTGTAGCAACCTCATTACCGAAGAAAATTTGGAGCGATGTTGCACGAAGAATATTAATGCATTACCTTTGCACTCCTTTTGCGCCAAAACGCAGAGTGGTGGCCCGGGCAAGCAGTGTCCGGGAAAAATTAAAGAGGTTAAACCTGCTTTAATTACGATTCAAAAACTGATGATTCAGGATTTTGAAAGAAGTTCATTGAATGGATGATAATTGATAGCGGACGCCCGGGGAATTCGAGAGGATACTTCTGGGAGTTAATTTT
>CAYQOM010000002.1:0-102469 GCA_964419145.1 uncultured Roseivirgaceae bacterium
GGCATTGAAAAGCTGATTACTTGTGGGACTTTTATTATTGTAAGACTACGAGAGATTGGGATGGCAGAATTATAGATATCATTACCATCCTGTTCCGCTGTAATCTGAACAGTGCCAGCATTTTTTATAGTTGCTATGTCTCCACTGATTGAAATTACCGACTCATCTGACGAGGAGTAGGTAATAGGTAACTCCGAGGTGGAAGAACCCACAAGATTAAAGGGAGGATCAATCACCAATTTCTGGGAGGGCATTGAAAAGCTGATTACTTGTGGGACTTTTATTATTGTAAGACTACGAGAGACCGGGATAGCAGGATTATAGCTCTCATTCCCATCCTGTTTTGCTGTGATTTGAACGGTGCCTAAATTTCTAATTGTAAGGACATCGTCTGAAATGGATGCAATGGCTTGATCAGAAACCTCATAAGTTACTGGTAATGCAGAAGAGGCTACTGCCCCTAATCTAAATGAAGCATCAAGAATAGTCTTTGGAGATTGGATTGAAAAATCTATAGTTTGATCGATTTTTTTCGGAAGCAAAAAATCAGCCTGATAAATGGATTTGCTTGAAAATGTTGGGCCGTGAGTGCCAAGAAATATTTTTTTGTTTTTTGAAATGTAAAGTTTATCGAATAGAAAACTATTGCTTATTTGGCCCAAGTTTTCCCAACATGCACCGCCATTGACCGTGCGAAATAAATACGCCCCCGCCCATGAAACGGCAAAACCATTTTGGCTATCAATAAAAGTTATTTGAGAAGGTGTCAAAACTGCAAGGCGGGTATTATCCAAAACAGCCAGTTGGGAATCTAATTTCCAGGATTTTCCTCCATCAGTTGTTTTCCAAATATGATCTCCGCCTGCTGCATATCCAACATTATCATCAAGAAATGACATGTCATATTTATTGACAGCGGCTTCATAAGCTGGAATGCCTTCGGGAAAAGTGGCATTTTTCCAAATGATGCCGTCATCGCTGTACAAAAAAATGACATATGAATTAAATGAATCATCATATCCAATGGCAATACACCGGCCTGATGGAAAGCATTTGATTTTTAGGATACGAATTGAATAGCCACTGTACACGTTGGTCCATGTATCTCCCCCATCTACTGTCCTTAAAATCTGATTATGCGATGCTACATATCCAACATTGGGGTCTAAAAATTCAATATCGAGTACGTTCCTAATATTGAGCTTTACGGCAGTTGTACCGCCATCTGTTGTCTTATAGAGATCAAGTGATGCAAAATAACCTACGTCCTTCGATATGAACTCTACATCTCCAGAACTTCCACCATTAAGTTCAGACGTATTAAAAGTTGGCAACCAATTGAATCCACCATCAGTCGTTTTGTAAAGATGCCGTCCTCCCACCGCATAGCCTATGTTTTCGTCAATCATTTGAATCCCAGCTATAAATCCCTCCGGATCTATATTCATTTTCTTAAAATCGAAACGAGACACAGGGGCACTTCGGAATATCACAATAGTATCTTTTGAAATGCATGCTCCGTTTGCAACAGAAACCACATAATTTATTGTGTCCATATTAGTTGCTATTGGGTTTTTGATTTTTGGATTGGTGAGTCCAGTGCTTGGTGTCCAGGTAAAGTCAAATCCATCAGCACCACCGGTTGCAGCAAGTTGAATAGGTTCATTTGAGCAGGCATAAATATCGGGCCCCGCATTTGCTTTGACTTCAAGTATGTCAACATAAAATGTTTTAGTAAGTGTGTCGGATGCTACACCGTTACTACATACCAGTGATATGGTTGAAGAAGTATTAGTGGTAAATCTTGCTGAATCCAATGTCTTTGTACTAACTAGTGTGCCTCCTAATAACCATTTAAAACTATAATTGTCACGTGTATTGGTTGCTGTAAAAATCAAAGATGAAACATTGCAATAATGTTTTTGTGTAAGGTTAAAACTAATAATTGGAACTGATGCACCACCAAAGTTATCAGTTTTGAAAGCGTCCCCGTAAATACCGAGCGCAATACCTTTGCCGTCAGGATTGATCACGATGGTGGTTATTATTTTTCCAGCGGTTTCTTTAAAAATTTCCCAGCTAACTCCACCATCCATGGAGATATAAACTCCATTATTTGTTCCTACATAAA
Source organism: uncultured Roseivirgaceae bacterium (assembly GCA_964419145.1). Lineage (GTDB taxonomy): Bacteria > Bacteroidota > Bacteroidia > Cytophagales > Cyclobacteriaceae > UBA2336. The sequence goes on from CAYQOM010000002.1 coordinate 2,132, forward strand.
TGTGTTGTGGGTTAAAGACAAATATTGTATTTATTTGACTAAATGCAAATGTAAAGTGAGTCCATGTATTTCCACCATCAGAAGATTTACTAATTCTATTGTTGAGAGCAGCGATAAGATTTTTATCATCAATGATTTTAAGGTCAACAATTGTACTCCCAGTTCCAGCAACCAGTTTTGTGCCAGTAATTGACTGCCCATCAAATCCTTGAATAAATTTTTTAGAAACAATAAATCCCTGATTAACGGTCCTCATTTTTATACCAATGTTGTTGCTTTCTACATTAAGATTTAGGTTTGTCCATGTATTGCCTCCATCTGTCGATTTAATTACTATCTTGTTTGTACCTACAGCGTAGCCGTTCAGGTTGTCAATAAATTCTACGTCATTTATCTCACGTATTACAGTACCCGCATTGGACACATAACTTATCGTCCATGTCTTGCCTCCGTCAAATGTCTTTAATACAGTAGCTGAGTTTCCGCCAACACTACCAACTCCAACTCCTACCTTTGCGTTAAAAAAGTTTATATCACTCAACATTACAAACCCATCAATATTATTCTTAGTCCAGGTATTGCCCGCATCAAATGTTCCATATAAACCATTGCCGCCTGAAACATAAAATGTATCTTTTGACACATGGGTTGATTTATAAATGACAGTCTCATCAAATAGCTGAAATTTTTCCCATTGTGCTACCGCTATTTGAGATAACGATATGAATAAAAATAAAAGAATGAACCGATAGTTTCTTTGCATATAAAATCGCTACCTAAATTTAGTCTTCAAATATAATGATTTGCCCGGGCTTGCCGCGTGGTCCATCGGCCCGCTTTGTCAGTATATACGTTCAGTATCTACTGACCGAGCCAACCCAATTGTTTCTAATGTTTAGTGTTTGTGCATTGAATATACACCGAATATCCCAACCCCGCAACGCCAACTCTTTACGGCAATGTCTAAAACAGTATTTTATGCCCCTCCAGCTTTAGTTTTCCGGATTGCTCCATTTTCTTAACGGTGCGGATTACCGTTTCTACACGCAGGCTGGTCATGTCGGCTAATTGCTGGCGGGTGTAGGGGATGATGATGGGAGTGCCGTTGGCATCGGGCTGGATTTTGGATTTCAGGTATTTTAAAATAGTCGTAAGCCGGTGCTCGGGGGTGTGCGAGGAGATTTCGGTGAGGATCATGGATTTGTACTGGAGCCGGTTGCAGAGCACGTGGTTCAGCTTTAAGTGGATGTCGAAATTATTTTTGAGCAGATCCAGAAAATCGGATTTGGCCAGGCGCCATACTTTGCCGGGGGTAAGGGCAATGGCGGTGCTGGGGTAGGGGAAGTTGCCGAACAGCGGGGGTTCCCCAAAACTTTCTCCGGCATGGAAAATGCCTTGTGTGAATTCCTGTCCTTCATGGTTAAGGATGTACATGCGTACTTCGCCTTCCGCTACCTGAAAATAGTCGGTGGCCGGGTTGCCTTCTTCAAACAGCACCTGGTCTTTGCGCATGCGCACCAGGCGCGCATTATACTGCTCCAGAATTTTTGCGGGAATCAACTTTCTTTTTTTTGCTGGAAAAGTAAGCATGACCAGGCAATTAATTCCTGATGAATGTCAGTTAAAATGTTGTGTTGGGCCTTTGTAATTATAAGCGGTTGTTTTCTTTACCGCAAAGGCGCGGAGACGCAAAGGTTTTTATAGATTTCTCTGCGGAACTCAGCGTGTTTTCTCTGTGCACTCCGCGGTAAAATATTAAACCACAGAGCACATGGAGAAATCGCGGAGGGCCGCAGAGGTTACACTACCTGGCATGCGCCTCCTGCACAAGCAGCCTCAGCCTTGTGGTCTGTCTCGTCATCGGCTTCGTATACGTTTTTCAGGTCAATGGTTTTCAGACTTTTTTCCAGTTCGCGAAATCGTTCTTCTGTAATGTCTTCAAACGGTGCTTGCTTGTAGTTGCCCGTATCGTACGGCAGTACACTTAAGCCGTTGTATGAGGCTTTGTTCTCCCACATCCATTCGCCCACGCGTGTCCAGTCGCCATCTTCAATAGAGACTGTAGCTGAAACGTTATTGGCATTGCTGCCTCTGCGAAAACCTTTGCGCACCCACTCTTCATTGAATTTTTTAATGCGTTCAAGCAGGTTCATCACATCTTCGGTTCGCAGGATGCTTCCATCCGGTGCTTTTTGCGGTATGCAGATGATGGCCTGCTTGCTGTTCAGTAAATCATCTTCCAGCAATTCGGGGTGGGCAATGCACAGGTATTCATATAGCGCTTCGTTTTTCCCGATGCGTATGCGCCTGATGTAGTAATCATTATGCCAGGCGTGAATGCCGGATGATGTGCCCAATACCAACGAAGAAGTGCCTGACGGTTTAATGGTGGTTGTGCGCGCAGCAAACTGTATCCCTATTTTCGCAGATACTTCCAGGTTCACCCGCTTAACTTCCTGTGCGGTTTCATTCAAGTCAAGTTTTTGTACGGCACCGCTGGCAATGCCGGTCATGCCCACGCCAATCAATGCATCCTGCTCGGTGGTGTTCTTCCACACTTCGCGCAGGTAATGAAAGTTGGTAAAGCCTGCCTGCAACGTGCCGAGATAGGCAGCAGCACGCGCGCGGGCATTAAGCTCATCTTGTGTGTACACATCGGAAACATTCACCTCGCACAGGTTGCAAAACTGGAACGGGCGAAGGGCAATCTCGCAGCAGGGGTTGGTACCCCAGTCCACATCGTTGGTAAAATAAAAACCGGGTTCACCCGAACCGGATAGCTCAATCTTTTTCCAGAGATCGAAAAATTCTGCTTGTGTGATGGTATCACGCTGCAGCACCACACTGTTGTTGGCGCGACCGCGTTGTTCGTTTAATTCCCACCAGTTCCCGTATTTGCAGGTAAGCATTTCTTCATCGCCATGTGAGAATAGGGAAATCATGGCTGATCTTCGGATGCCACCGGCCAACACCGCGTTGGCGAGGTGGCACATTAAATCATGACATTCAAGTGGCGTGAGTTTTTCGCCATTTTCTTTTCTGTCCAGCAACGCCTGCACGTGTGCGATACAAATCTTCAATGGTTCAGGTCCCGGGGCTTTTCCACCGGCTGTTACCAATCGTGCGCCTTTCGGGCGGATGTCGGAGTAATCAAAATCCGGAATGTATTCGCTAATACCGAAGTAGCCTTTGAGTAAAACTTTTACCGCATCGGCCCATCCTTCCAGGCTATCGCCAATCAGAAACCTTCTGCGCTTTTCTGCTTTTTGGATGGGTGGAAGTTTATCCACATGGTGGTATTGCACGGAGTAACCAACACCCGTTCCACCCAATAACAGAAACATGGTTTCTGAAAAGGCACGAATGTCATCTACCGGAAGGTAGGCACAATTGTATATGCGTGAGTTGTTCCGAGCAATGGCGGTGCCGGCAAACTGCATAGCACGCATGGACGGCAATACTTTTTTTTGCCGCACCCATTCCATCACCTCAATAATTTCTTCGTATTGAAACGGATACTTCTCTACCATCATGTGCTGGTAGCGGTCACAGATTTCATCCCACGTTTCCCTGCGCTGCAGCTCAGGCAGGTAACGCGCATATTTCATGTAGATGATGATGTCGCTAAGGATGTGTTGGTTTAGTTCCATAGATTAAAAAATTTACAAAATCAGATTCGTGCTTTCACTTTTTCGAACAAGATGTTGTTTTCGAGATGGATATGCTGCATCAGGTCCTGATCGAATTCCTCCATTCGCCTGTACGTAACGCGGTAGGTGGGGCATGCAGAAGCAGGTGGTGTGTAGTTGCTGGTAAGGGTTCTTATTTTTTTGATCAGGTTGCCGGCATGTTCGTGTTCGTCTTCCATTACGTTCATGGGGGCCATCAGGTGTGCTGGAATGGGAGTTGCTTCAATCGGGATGCGGGTTTCTTCATATAAGCGCTTAATGGCCGGAAAGAGCACCACTTCTTCTTTCTCCATATGCAGTAAAAGTTCTTCTGCAAGTTCGGTGAAGGTATTGCGTAACTCATGCAAGTGTTCCTCCCGATCACCGTGTGCTTCGCATACTTTGGCAATCAGCTCATAAAGCTGTGGAATGCTTCTGCGCACAAAACCGTGGTGATGCTGTACGATGAAGTCGGCCAGGAGGGTAGGTTCCCAGGTGTCGAAGCGAATGGTGCCAGGCATGCTAATGGTTTCCGTGCTGAAAAGCTCCGTCATAACATCATCCGGATTTACCCCCGCTTTTTCGCAGGCCTCCCGAAACGGCTTTTTTCCGCCACAGCAAAAATCAATTTTATACTTATTAAACACGTGTGCTGCAGCCGGATGTTCAAGCGCAATTTCAGCAACGCTCATTTGATCGAAATTCATAGTTGTAATCATGGTTTTATATATTGATTGGTGAGCCTAAAACTAGGCCCGTTAAATCTTACGCGCTATGACTTCAATCATATTTGAAGGCGATTTTTAGCCCATAGGGTTGGGCAGCTTCAGCTGAAGGGGACAATATGAGAATGCTGTTATTTTCGTAAGTTCGTAACCTATGGATTTACTTTGGACGGTTATTGCCTCGTGTTTGATGATTGCCGGAATTATCGGCAGCGTGGTTCCGTTTTTGCCGGGGCCACCGTTGAGTTATGGTGGGTTGCTTGTGTTGCAGTTGCGTGAAGTGACTGCTTTCAGCACCAAGTTTTTGCTCATCTGGTTAGCGATTGTGGTTGTGATTGTTGTGCTCGATTATGTGGTGCCGATTTATGGAACAAAAAAATTTGGTGGCAGTAAATACGGCATGTGGGGTTGTACCATTGGATTGATTGCCGGCTTTTGGTTCGGCCCGATTGGCATTATTGCCGGACCATTTATTGGAGCGTTTGTTGGCGAGCTGCTTGCTAACAATGAATCCGACCGTGCGTTGAAGGCAGCGCTGGGTTCTTTTATCGGATTTATGTTCAGCACCTTATTAAAATTAGTGACCTGCCTGGTGATGGGGTGGTATTTTATTAAGGCGTTGTAATCCGTGGTTTGTGGAATTTGTCATGCTGTCCCGATAGCTATCGGGATGTCGAAGCATGATTTGTTGCTACACCATAACTTAGTTTTAACTCAATTGAATATCCATGCATACAAACGAAACCCTGATCCGCACCTTTTACACCAACTTTCAGCAACTGAATGCCGAGGGCATGAAAGCGTGCTATCATCCGGATGTAAAATTTTTAGATCCGGCTTTTCCGGATTTGAATGGAAAGGAAGCGGGTGCGATGTGGAGCATGTTGATCGATACGTTGAAGAAAAATCACGGGGATTGGAAATTGGAATTCAGTAACGTTCAGGCTGATGATGTATCCGGTTCGTGCCGGTGGGAAGCGCAGTATACCTTTTCGTTAACGGGAAGAAAGGTGCACAATATTATTGATGCAAAGTTTGAGTTTAAAGACGGAAAAATCATTGCACACACGGACACCTTTGATTTCTACCGTTGGGCACGAATGGCTTTTGGCATGACCGGTGTGTTGCTAGGCTGGACTTCTTTCTTTCGGAAGAAAGTGCAGGCCACTACGCGTAAACGATTGGATGGGTTTATAAAACGGAATGGGTAAACTTTTCTGAAAGGATTTGATATGAAAATCAAACACAGCCAAATTTCGTCATTGCGAGCGGAAGCCAGGGAAGTGTGTAGGAGCGAAGCAATCCCTTACTATACAACGGAGACTAGATATAAAGATTGGGATTGCTTCGCTCAGTCACACGCTCCAACCCGTCTGCTCGCAATGACGTTTAAACTTATCCGAGCCCTTCCGCTAGTAATGACGTTTGGAATTTTAAGGTGCAGTTTAATTGTTCTGTTGACGCTCATTACAGCAACACTTTCTGCACAGTCCTTTATTGATATCCTCACCATAGGCGGAGTAGTAGGCGTACCCTCATCCTATCAGGATCCCCTTAACGGAAAAGCAACAGAAAGTAACTTGTTGGTTAACCTTAAACTGCCCATTAAATTCAATGAAAAGACAATCTGGTATAACGATTTTACGTATTCTGGTTTCAATGTTACCAATGATATTGACGTAAGGCCAACAGAATATCTTACCGCCATGCGCATGCACGGCATTATTCTGCAAACGGGAATTGTTCAAAAAATAAGTGAGCGAAATGGGTTTCAGCTATTAGCTGTACCGCGGTACATGTCTGACTTTAAAGGCAGCGACAGCAAGAGCTGGCAGTTGGGAGCTATTGCTTTGTTTGAGCATCGCAATCACGAACGGTTGGTGACTCGCTATGGTGTTTTGTACAACCAGGAATTGTTTGGTCCATTGCTGGTGCCGTTGTTTTACCTCGATTGGCAACTGAATGATAAATGGAGCATCACCGGTTTAGTGCCAATCAATCTTAAGATTAGTTACAAAGTAAATGAATCGCTGACGGCCGGTTTCAGTCATTTCGGATTTATCACCACCTATCGATTGGGCCAGGAAGAATTCAAAACCGATTACATCGAACGCAACAGTATTGATGAGGCGTTGTTCGCGCGATGGAATACCCGCGGCAATATTTTTCTTGAAGTGCGGGTGGGATATTCCCTAAGCCGGGTGTACGAGCAATACAGCGCAGATGAGAAAATGGATCTTCGGTTGAGCATCGTGCGTTTCGGTGATGAACGCACACCTTCGAATGTGAACTTCGGCAATGGAATGATTGCCTCGGTGAGGTTGGTGTATAGCCTGCCGTTGAAATGATTTCACTCCTTTTAGCAATTCTGCTTTTAATTGATTTTCTTGATGATCACTTAGTTGGATCATGAATAACACACATCCCGATGAAGGCCTGAAACGTGTGGTAGGTGTTCGCACACTTGCCATCAATGCGGTAAACATGACCATCGGAGCGGGAATTTTTGCCTTGCCCGCGTTGGTAGCAGCCGAAATTGGCGCTTCGGCTTTTCTGGCATACTTCGTTTGTACGTTGTTGCTGGGTTTGGTGCTGCTATGCTTTGTAGAAGTGGGCACAAAAATCTCAACCTCGGGCGGTGCATACGCTTACATTGAAGAAGCATTTGGCCCGCTGGCTGGGTTTTTAACGAATACCATTTTTTGGTTGGGGTTCACAGCGTTGGCAAATGCAGCGGTAGCCAACGTTATGGCCGACAACCTGGCCATCTTTTTTCCGAAACTTGGCGAACCTGTTTTTCGCGCACTCTTTCTTATTGCTGTATTTGGAGGGCTAAGTTGGCTCAACGTTCAGGGCAGCAAAGAGAGCACTACGTTTGTGAATGTAGTAACGGTATTGAAACTCATTCCGTTGTTGTTGCTGATTGTCTTTGGTTTTGCTCATATGCAAACTGAAAATCTTCAGGTAACGGCATGGCCTTCGGTGCAACAATTAGGTGAAGCATCATTGATTTTGTTTTTTGCTTTTGGTGGTGGCGCAGAAGCAACCTTGTCGGCATCAGGTGAGATAAAGAATCCGACCTACACCATACCGCGTGGTTTTCTTTTAGGTGTTTTGGTTGTATTCCTTTTTTACCTGGCGATACAATTAGTGGCTCAAGGTGTGTTGGGCGATGCACTGGCAGCTGAAAAAGAAGCGCCTTTAGGTGCAGTTGCCTCAATTGTTTTTGGAAAGCAAGGACTCTCGTTTATGGCTTTAGCGGCTGCGGTTTCTTGTTTCGGACTGATCAGTGGTGATATGTTTGTGTCTTCGCGTGTTCCCTATGCGGCTGCACGCGATGGATTGCTGCCTTCATTTTTGGCAAAGATTCACCCGAAGTTCTCTACACCTTACTTTTCTATTGTACTCTATGCTTCCGTTAGTTTTCTGTATGCGATCTCAGGCGGATTCAGGCAATTGGCCATCCTGTCGAGCGCGTCAATTTTGTTGATCTATGTTGGGGTAATTGCTGCTACAATAAAATTGCGAAGCCGAAAAGTTGAAGGGGCTTATGTAAATCCGGGTGGATTGCTCATTCCTGTACTGGCCTTAATGGCTACGGGTTGGTTTTTATCAAACCTGGCATGGAAAGAAATTGTAGCGGTGATTATTTTTCTGGCATTTTTCAGCATTGTCTATTATATCATGAAATCTTTTCAGAAAAAGCAGTAAGCTCTTTCAAACATTCTACGATTGCGCTTCAAATTCAATCGCTAACAACTGTTTGTTCTTTTCTTTTATAACATCGGTGATTTACGTCAGTATAATCCGCAATGAATTGCGCTACCTTTGTGGTGACAATAACCTATGCAAGAACAACTTTATTCGATTATCACCGGTTCAGGTCGGTATATTCCCACACAGCGCATTACCAATTCTGATTTTCTGAATCACACATTTTATGAGGCTGATGGAAAGCGGTTAACGCGCTCCAACGAAGAGATCATTCAAAAGTTTAGCGAAATAACCGGCATACTGGAGCGGAGATACGTTACGGATGATCTGGTCGCTTCGGATATCGGTTACCTGGCTGCACTTGATGCGCTCAATTCATCGCACAGCGATGGTGAAACACTCGATTATATAATTGTGGCACATAATTTTGGCGATGTGCCTGCTGATAATCGTAGAAGTGATCTCGTGCCTGCCCTGGCTTCACGCGTAAAAATGAAATTGGGAATCAAGAATCCGGAAACGGTATGTTATGATTTGCCTTTTGGTTGTGCGGGTTGGTTGCAAGGTGTGATTCAAGCTGACTTTTACATCAAATCGGGAATGGCGAAGAAGGTGATGGTGATCGGTACAGAAACACTTTCGCGCATTTGTGATCCGCACGATCGCGATAGCATGATTTATGCGGATGGGGCAGGTGCTGTAATTCTGGAAGTGAAACGCAGCGAAACACCGGTTGGCATTCTGGCACATCACTCGCAAACCAATGCTGGCGAGTATACTTACGTGCTGAAGATGGAGCCTTCCTACAATCCCGATTACAAGGGTGATGATTTGTTTTTAAAAATGCGCGGACGCACCTTATATGAGCATGCACTAAAAGCTGTGCCGGCTGTGGTAAAGGCAAGTCTGGAAAAAGCAGAAATTCCTATTACAGATGTTAAAAAAGTTTTCATTCACCAGGCCAACACCAAAATGGATGATGCCATTTTGAAGCGGTTGTTTGAGGCATACGGAGTAGAAACTCCAGAAGGCATAATGCCCATGTGTATTTCCTGGCTGGGCAACAGTTCGGTGGCAACCGTGCCTACGCTTTATGATCTGGTAAGCAAGGGTGATATGCCTGAACATCAGTTAATCAAAGGAAGCGTGATTGTATTTGCAGCGGTGGGAGCGGGGGTAAACATCAACGCGGTTGTTTATCGAATTCCAGAATAATTTTAAGTAAGACGTTTGACGAGCTTTGCGTAGGATTTGACTTGGCGAGCTTTGCGCGAAACGGCCTAGTAAATATGGCATAAAAAAAACGGGAAAGTCAATTGCTTGATTTTCCCGTTTTCGTTACACATAAGCCGTAGCCCATGTATAGCGCTAAGGTTAACCCTTGCCAGTGTAAAACTGCCCCAACTTTCCTTCGAAAGCCTTGCTCGGTTTCATGTCACACCAGGTTTTCCTTGCGGACGCCTTCTTGTGAACACAATCTTCCCGCACCGGATTTTTTGTTCCCTGTTTTCCGTAGAAAACCGGTTTTTGTTTTCCGGTGTTGGTCGATCACCCTGTCAATGTTCGACTTAGTGATATGAAAGTACTTGCTTGATTTATGTCTACAAAATAATTACTCAAAAAGTAGTCAACAACTTATCAACCGGGTTATGCACATTTTATTCTGAGCGTTTTTTCCTGCGCCAGTAGATGTAAGCGGCTATCATGATGATAGGCAAAACAATATATAAAATGATATCCGTTGTTGAAGTAAGGTCAATGGGTGTGCTTTGGTTGGGAATGTCTTGCGGAATTTGAATAAAAATCATGATACTGGGTTAGTTCGAATGAATATAGGGATACTCCCGATATGTTTCCTGAATAATTTTTCCATCAAAGAAATAGAATTCAACAGTTCGTTTTTTGTTTGGTCGTGGTAGTTTGATTTGATAGACTTTGTGATGATCCACAATTGGAAAATTTTTTATAGTATCTCCATCTTTAAAGAAATACACTTCACGAACCAACGTATCATAATAATACAAAGCCGAGCGAAATTGTTCACCTGAAGGGTAATAACTTTCAGAATTCTGATGCTTTAGTCCGTTTTTAATAAGGCTTTCTGCTGCTTTTGGACCGTGGTAATAGTAGTCAACTTTGAGGCTGTAACCAGCTTGGTCATGAGGATGTATTTCTGTTTTGAAAAGTGATTGGGTATCTGTGAAGGGTGATTTCTTTTTTACGGTAAAATCAAATGAAATAATCACCCAGATCACTGCAACAACAAATGTAGCGAGAACCGTCAGTGCAATTGCTTTGATGATTTTTTCTTGAATAATATTGCGGTGTACCTTTTTGCGTACTCGCTCTCTTAAGGCATCAACATCTACATGTTCATAGCGTAAAGCTTGCCTCTTTATTTCTTCGTTGTAGGCTTCCCGCACTTGTTTCGATTTACTCTTATCAGATTTCCGTAGCAGCCTGCGGTTTTGCTGCATGGTATCGTTCATCTGCTTTAGAAAGCCGCCCATCATTCCCATATCGCTGTGTGTTTATGGATTCTATTAGTATATACGGGGTAAGGAGCAGAGGTGATGCCCGTACCAAATAAAAACCTGACAAAAATCAGGTTACCGAATAATGGAAATCAGGAGCGACTTTTTCTTGAAAACCTACTTTTATCGCGTTAAATTCAAGGAAACGTATTACACCTAGCCTATGGAACTCCAAAAATTCAGTTACGACAACAAAATCGTTAAGGCCTTTATCATCGCCACCGTGGTTTTTGGCCTGGTGGGCATGCTGGTAGGGCTTACAGCTGCTATTCAGTTGTTTTATCCTCTATTCAATTTTGATTTACAGTACACAACATTTGGTCGCATTCGGCCCCTGCATACCAATGCCATCATCTTTGCCTTTGTGGGCAACGCCATGTTTGCTGGTATTTATTACTCCATGCAGCGCCTGCTCAAAACCCGCATGTTCAGTGATATGCTTAGCTGGATTCACTTTTGGGGTTGGCAACTGATTATTCTCGCAGCCGCTATTTCCTTACCCCTAGGCTATACAACATCAAAAGAATATGCAGAACTGGAATGGCCGATCGATATCGCCATCACCATCATTTGGGTGGTGTTTGGCTGGAACATGATCGGTACCATTCTGCGCAGAAGAGAAAAGCACATGTACGTGGCCATCTGGTTTTACATCGCCACATTCGTAACGGTAGCGGTATTACACATTGTGAACTCCTTTGAAATTCCGGTTAGCTTCATGAAGAGCTATTCGTGGTATGCCGGTGTGCAGGACGCACTCGTACAATGGTGGTACGGGCACAATGCGGTGGCGTTTTTCTTAACTACTCCGTTCCTGGGTTTGATGTATTACTTCCTGCCAAAAGCAGCGAACAGACCTGTTTATTCTTACCGGCTTTCTATCGTACACTTCTGGTCACTCATCTTTATATACATCTGGGCTGGTCCGCACCACTTATTATATTCTACCTTACCCGACTGGGCTCAATCTTTAGGTACCGTGTTTTCCATCATGCTCATTGCTCCGTCATGGGGTGGTATGCTAAACGGCCTGTTCACTTTGCGCGGTGCTTGGGACAGGGTGCGTGAAGATCCCGTTTTGAAATTTATGGTGGTGGCCATCACAGCCTATGGTATGGCTACGCTGGAAGGCCCGCTGTTGTCGTTGAAAAACGTTAACGCTATTGCCCACTTTACCGATTGGATTGTCGCACACGTGCACGTAGGTGGTTTGGGCTGGAATGGTTTCCTCATTTTTGGTATTCTGTATTGGGTAGTGCCACGCATGTGGGGTACATCGTTGTACTCAACTAAACTGGCTAATGTCCATTTCTGGATCGGAACGTTGGGTATCATTTTCTATGCGCTGCCCCTGTATATCGCGGGTGTGGTGCAAAGCTTAATGTGGAAAGAATTTAATCCTGAAGGTTTCCTGGTGTACAAAAACTTTTTGGAGACAACCGTTCAGATTTTACCGATGTATATGTTGCGCGCCATTGGTGGTGGATTGTACCTGACTGGTGCGATCATCATGACGTACAACCTGATCAAAACTGCTTACGCAGGAAGTTTCATCGCCAATGAACCTGCTGAAGCGGCACCACTTGTAAAAACAGAAACTTCTTCAGGTGGAGGTTGGCACCATGTGTTGGAAAGCAAGCCTATCATGTTCTCTGTGCTTACGCTGATTGCTATTTTAATTGGTGGTATTGTCGAAATGGTTCCTGCATTCCTGATCAAATCAAATGTGCCTACTATTACCAACGTAAAACCATACACACCGCTTGAGTTGCACGGTCGTGATATTTATATCCGTGAAGGTTGTGTTGGCTGTCATTCACAATTGGTACGGCCATTCCGTTCAGAAGTAGAGCGTTATGATCCGCTTGGCGGAGAGTACAGCAAGTCGGGAGAATATGTTTACGATCACCCGTTCCTGTGGGGATCAAAACGCACCGGTCCGGATTTGCAGCGCGTGGGTGGTAAGTATTCCGATAGCTGGCATTACAATCACATGTTAGCACCTGATGCGGTTTCCACGGGTTCGATTATGCCTGCTTATCCGTGGTTGTTCGAGCAGTCACTCGACCTGGGCCAGACACCTGCGAAGATTAAAGCACTGCGCAAAATCGGAGTACCTTATGAAGAGGGTTACGAAGCCATTGCCAATGAGCACCTGCTCATCCAGGCCAGAAGAATTTCTGAAAATCTTCAGTTGGAAGGAATTGAAGTGGCACCTGAAACAGAAATTGTTGCCATGATTGCCTATCTCCAGCGATTAGGAAAGGATATCAAAGAGTCTAAAACCGCAGAAAACAAGTAAGTCATGTATAAAAGCGTATTACAAGGTATCGATAACATCGCCATCTGGCCGATCATATCGCTTTCCATTTTCTTCATCTTCTTTGTGTTGTTGCTGTGGTGGGTGTTTACGGTAGATAAGAAATTTATCAGGCGAATGGAAAACCTGCCGTTTGATCAGGCAGACAAGACCAATGATCAACAAACCCTTACGAATCAAAGCCTATGAAAACGTTTAGTTTAATTCTTTCCTTCATGGTATTAAGCATTGCTGCGCTGGCGCAAGATGTTGCTCCCGAATCCGGTTTCTGGAAAGATCCGTTTGCTGACCCCATGTTTCCGCTTTACCTGGTGATAGGTTTTGTTTTCGTTACCGCCATATTGGTTATACTGGTAGCGTTGTACATGCTGCAAGTGCTGAATATGTTCATCCGAAAAGCTGCAGAAGAACGCGCTGAAAAGTTGGGCATTACTTACGCACCTGAACCTGGCTACTGGTCGAAGTTTTGGGATTGGATTAATGGCTTTCGTTCAAAAGAGGAAGAGAAGGATCTCATGCTCGAGCATAATTATGACGGCATCCGCGAACTGGACAACCACATGCCGCCCTGGTGGAAATGGTTATTCTATGCTACCATTATTTGGGGTATTGGCTACCTGATTGTGTACCATGTAACGGATAGCTTGCCTTTGAGTGATGATGAATATGCCGCCTCGGTTGAAAAAGCTGCTGAACAAAAGGCCAAATTGCTGGCAGCAAATCCGCCTGCGGTTATTGATGAAAAAACACTCAGTTATGTTCATGATGAGGAGATCATCAAAAAAGGCCGCACGATTTATGTTACCAACTGTGCATCATGCCATATGCCGGATGGGCAAGGAAGCATTGGTCCTAACCTGGTTGATGATTACTGGCTTCATGGTGGAAGCATACAAGATATTTATGCTGTAATTAAAAATGGAGTTCAGGAGAAGGGAATGATTCCGTGGGGCCCGGTGTTATCACCTGAGCAGATTCGTGATGTATCGTTCTATATTAAAAGTATAAAGGGTACTAATCCGGCCAACCCAAAAGCACCGCAAGGTGAATTGTATGTGGAGGAGGAGCCAGTACCCGCAGATACCGTAAAAGCTGCTGGATCTTAATAAATTAATTGTGAGGCGTTGTTAATTGTAAAAAGGTGAGTCAAGCCACTGAAAACCTTTATCAATACGATGAAGAATTCCGAAATACCCTGGGCACGGTTGATGAAAAAGGCAAGCGTGTTTGGGTGTATCCTAAAAAACCCGGTGGAACCTACCACCGGGCACGTATTGCGGTAACTATTGCATTGCTCGCCATATTTTTTGCCGGGCCTTTCATTAAGATTGGTGGTCAGCCATTTTTATTGCTCAATATTTTCGAACGCAGGTTTGTAATCCTGGGCCAGGCATTTTGGCCACAGGATTTTTTTCTGCTGGCTGTAACGTTGATTACCTTCTTCGTCTTCATCATTCTGTTCACCGTTGTGTTTGGCCGGGTGTGGTGCGGATGGGCTTGCCCGCAAACCTTATTTATGGAAATGGTTTTCCGAAAAATTGAATATTGGATTGAAGGTGATGCCAATCAGCAACGAAAATTAAACCAGGCACCGTGGTCGGGTGAGAAGATTTTCAAAAAGGGGCTGAAGCAGTTTATTTTTATTATCATTTCGATTGTCATTTCGCATACGGCAATGGCCTACTTAATTGGCATTGAGGAAGTAAAAGTAATTGTGTCGCAACCCCCAACCGAGAACATGGCTGGATTCATCGGGTTGGTGGCTTTTACCGGTATCTTCTATTTTGTTTTTGCCTGGTTTCGAGAGCAGGCTTGCGTAGCGGTTTGTCCGTATGGAAGATTGCAAGGCGTATTGCTGGACAAAAACTCAATAGTAGTAGCATACGATTGGCTTCGCGGTGAACCACGCGGTAAGCTGAAGAAGGGTATAGTAGACACAACCAAGGGTGATTGTGTGGATTGTAAGCTCTGTGTGCACGTTTGTCCTACCGGGATTGATATTCGCAACGGCACACAACTGGATTGTGTAAACTGCACAGCCTGTATTGATGCATGTGATGAAGTGATGGTGAAAGTAGGTAAACCGAAAGGGTTGATCCGCTATGCTTCATACAACTCAATTAAAGAGGGTATAGCCAAACTCATGACGCCTCGCGTTATCGGGTACTCATTTGTGTTAATGGCCTTGCTTACTTTTTTGTCGTTTATGCTGGCCACCCGTTCCGATGTGGAGACAACGATTCTGAAAGTTCCCGGTACGCTGTATCAACGTGCGGATGACGGAGCCATCACGAACCTGTACAATGTTGAATTTGTAAATAAAACATTTGAAGATATTATACTTGAAGTGAAGGCCGAATCACCTGAAGGCGCGTTGTTAAGTAAAGTGGGCGAGCAACAAGTGGTAGTTCCTGCCAGTGAAATGCTGAAGAGTGTTTACTTCATCAGAATTCCGGCTGAAAAAATTATAAACGCAAAAACAGTGGTGTTGGTTGGCGTTTATCGCGATGGCGAACGGATCGAGACATTGAAAGTTAAATTTATTGGACCGGTTAAATCAGTCAGCAATTGACAATTAACAGTTGACAATTTGTCAATTGCTTTTTGTCAACTATTATTTTTTGAGTTTGAAAGGATAACTAAACAGTACAAACATGAATTGGGGAAAATGGATCGTTGTGGCTTTTGTTTTGTTTGCGGCCTTCATTGGTACCATGATTACCATCATGATGAAACAGGACATCGGGTTGGTGACGAAGAATTATTATGCTGAAGACCTTGCCTTTCAGGATCAACTGGAGCGTAAACAAAATACCGAACAGCTCGAGTTGAAGCCCGAAGTGGTGATTGAGCAGAATCAGTTGTTGAAAGTGTATTTTCCTGCCGTAAGTTATGTGGAAGAAGGGGAAGTTAAGCTGATCCGTCCATCATCCGAAAAACTTGACCAACGGTTTACGTTACTTCCGTCTGCTGATTCGGTACAGGTGTTTAACCTCAATCCGCTTACCCCCGGACCATACCGGGTAAAGTTGTTTTGGAAAGCAGAAGGCAAAGAATTTTACCTGGAAAAATTGATTGTGATTTAATGTTGATAGCCGCGTTTATATTAGGGTTTACCGGTAGCCTGCATTGCATAGGCATGTGTGGCCCCATTGCCCTGATGGTAGGCGGCAAAGCGCAACAGCATGTATTGGTGTATCGGTTGTTGTACAATATAGGTAGAACACTTACTTACGTGGCGATGGGCGTTGTGGTGGGTTTGTTGGGAAAGATAATACAATGGGGTAGTGTGCAGGGAAAAATATCCATAGGCGTGGGTGTAATGATTTTAATATTGCTTGCCATTCCTAAAGTACAGACCTACTTTTTGCCTTCGCTATCAAGAGTTGTTTTGCAGTTGAAGCAATCTTTCGGCAGGCAACTTCAATCCAAAAAGTTTTCAGCTGCTTTAGTAACAGGGATTTTCAATGGCTTTTTGCCTTGTGGTTTGGTGTATGCGGCCCTGGCCATTGCCTTGGTGCAGGCTGATCTTTCAACCAGTGCGTTGGCGATGGCGTTGTTTGGGATGGGAACTATACCGGCCATGATCATGGCAGCTTATTCGTGGCAGATGATCAGGAAGGTAGTGCCGTGGTCGTTTCAGCGCATTCAAACCGTTATGTTGGTACTGGTAGCCGTGTTGATGATTTGGCGCGGCTTGTCATCCGAAACCCATTTGTTTCATAGTCACGGGCCGGATGTGATCTGTACCCCTAATTAACTTTTTGCATTAAGTATTTCTTAGGCGTTATCCCGAATTTCTTTCGGAAAGCCGCGATGAAATGACTGGGGTTTGTGTATCCGATCTGAAAGGCTACTTCATTCACTTTGTATTTTCCAGTATCCAGTAACACACGCGAATGGTCAAGTTTGTGATCCAGCAGGTAACCATAGACCGTGTTGCCATAAATTTCTTTAAAGCCTGCTTTTAGTTGGTACTCATTTAAAGCAACAGTTTTGGCAAGCATTTTTAAACTTGGCGGAGTATCCATGTTTTTGAGCAGATACTCCTTCGCATTTTTAATTTTACGAACCGTTTCTTCATCGTTCAGAAAAGGACAGGTTTCGGTGTTGGGTTTTTTCTCTGAGAAGTAGAGGCTTAGCAATTCAAAAACCTTCCCATGATAATAGAGTTCGCGCGCGCTTTCACTTAGCTGAATGGTAAACAATTGGTTTAGCACAACTACCAAAGAGGCAGGAATATCGCGCTCATCGTAAAATTTTCGGTTTACATTTTCAGCTCTTAAAAAGGGAAGAGGCTCATGGGTAAAAAGCTCGTGCAAGCTTTTTAAGGGAATGAACAAGAAAACCATGCGGGCCCCAGGCGACAAGTAAAGGGTAAAGGGCACATCGCCCTCAGGGTTGTAGAAAAAGTAATTTTTTCCGCGTTGGATTTCACGGCTATAGTGCGGACCAAAGGCAAATCGGGCCGTTCCGTCAAGGCAAAAGTAAAATTGGATAATGCTTTTGTGCAGTGTACCCTCCAGTGCATATTCCTGCTCTTCCTTGTTTTGCGCCAGAATCAGCTTGATATCGTCTCGCCCGAACAGGCTTGTAAGCTGCCCGATATGGGTATTTTCGTTTGTTAAAGTACTCATCTAGTAAAGATATGATTTTAAAAAATGACAATTATCATGGTCAAAATTGATGTTAAATACCAACTATAGGAGCAAAAATACCAAATTTTGAATTCAAATACCGATCAGGCGCTGTCATGTTACTATTTATACTTTTAAAGGCATTTTTTGCTTGCTCCGAAGTTCATATTTGCGCGCACAAAATGGTTTGTGGCGTATGAGATACATTTTTTTACTGTCCTGTTTTTTACTGTTATCAATTACGGTGGGTTATGCCCAGGTTGAGGTTATCCTTAACGATAAAACTACGGGCAAGCCTGTTGAGGGTGCTGTTGTTTTTGTAACTGTTGGTAAAAGTGATCCAGTAGGACAGGCTATTACGGATGAAGCCGGTAAATCGTGGATTAATCCGGCTAACTATCCCGTGCGGGTAAGTACTTCTCACGTAGGCTACATTCCTTCCCAAATAGATGTTGCCGGGCCGGGCAAAGTAGTAATCGCATTGGAGCCCAGTGCCACCGAACTGGCTGAGGTTGTTGTTACCGGTCAGTTTGAACCCCAGTCTGCACATCAATCTGTTTATCGTGTGCGAACCATTTCTTCTGAGCGTATACAAGCTGTAGGTTCTACCCGCTTGCAGGATGTACTAAACACAGAACTGAACATTCGCTTTTCACAAGATCTTGCTCTGGGTGGATCCAACTTAAGCATGCAGGGGTTATCTGGTCAAAATGTAAAAGTATTGATAGATGGTGTGCCCATGATCGGTCGGCAGGGTACAGGTAACGAAGTAAACATCAACCAAATTAATGTTAATAGCATTGAACGTGTTGAGATTGTCGAAGGTCCTATGTCTGTTGTTTATGGAGCTGATGCGTTGGCCGGAGTAATCAACATCATTACCAAAAAACCTGAAAAAGAAAAGTGGAGTGCTAACGTTCGATTGCATGAAGAAACAGTAGGCAAGGAGTATGGATTAAGTCAGGGTATTCATAATCAAAGTATTTCAATCGGGTATTCACGTAAATCCCTATACGCGCTGGTCGATGTTGCCCGCAATCATTTTGGCGGATGGCAGGGCAGTGCCGAAGGCCGTGATAAAGAATGGCATCCGAAAACCCAATGGTTGGGCAGTACAACTTTTGGAGTAAAGAAAGATGACTTTGATGTGTACTACCGGCTCGATTACCTGAACGAAAACATTTACAATCCCGGTTTATTCAGTGGCATTGAAGCGCTTGATCAGCGTTACATCACCAACCGGTTTATGCATCAGCTGCAGGGAAATGTGAAGTTGGGCGACCGCTGGCGCTATAACGGAGCGCTCTCATTTTCTGATTACAGCCGAAAAGTCCAGACCACAACAGTAAACCGGAATACCGGTGAAGAGTACCTTGCTTTGGATCCGGACCTACAAGATCTCACCACATTCAAAGGATTGACCGCACGTGGAACGTTTCTCTTCAAGGCATCCGATCGGTTGTCGTTGCAATCGGGTTATGATATAAATACGGAAAGCGGTAGTGGAGGGAGACTAAAAGAGGGGATATCTTCCATTGAAGATTACGCACTCTTTTTTTCTGCAGAGTTAAAGCCGACAAGATGGATGAGTGTACGCCCGGGTGTTCGGTTTGTGGAGAACTCAGCCTATGCCGCACCTCCCGCCATACCCTCCATAAACCTGAAGCTGGAATGGGGAAATAGGAGTGAGCTCAGGCTTTCGTATGGAAGAGGTTTCCGTGCGCCATCCATCCGTGAGTTGTTTTTCAACTTCTTTGATGCCAGTCACTCCATTGAGGGAAACCCGGAATTGGAAGCTGAGTTGTCGCATAGTTATAATTTGGCCTGGACAGTACGCTTACTGCAACAGGAAAGCGTTCAGCTGAGCAGTACCGTAACCGGATTTTACAATAATGTTGACAACATGATTGGTTATGGTGTGAAACCGGGAAACACATCGATCACCACCTATATTAATGTAGACAAGTTTAAATCGAAAGGGTTAACCTGGGTAAATACTCTGAAGCATAAAAACCTGGATGTTACAGCCGGCTTCGGTTATACCGGTAGGTATAATGAGTTGGCAGGTGAACAGGAGCAAGGCACGGGATTTGTCTGGGCTCCTGAACTGAATTCCTCTATTACCTATTCACTTTCGCGCCTGCGTTCATCCATATCCATCTATTATAAGTATACGGGTAAAACGCCATTCTACATTTTTGATGTGGATGGAACCGTTGGCCTGAATGAAGCGGAGGCTTTTCATTGGGCGGATATCAACCTGCAAAAAAGCCTATTCAAAAGAATTACCATCAATGGTGGAGTGCGAAATGCGTTTGATGTAACACGCATCACCAACGCTGCAGCCAATGGCGGGCCGATACATGGTGGCGGAACTTCCCAGCCTATTGGCTATGGACGGTCTTATTACCTCGGAATCACCTATAAACTTTAACCAGAACATTTTTAAACTGAATAATTGATTGAATATGAAGAAGAGTAGATTTTTTTTACAAATAGTTGTATTAAGTGCGCTGCTGGTTTCTTTTTTCTCATGTGAAGAAGACCCACAGTTACCCGATAATCTTGTTGCATTTGAATCCGCCCAACTTGGATTTAATGCTGATGAGAATGAGTTGAGCATAAACATCAGTCTTTCGCGTGCAGCTGCCGATCAGGGAAGCATTACCGTAAATTTTGAGGCCAATGAAATTGAGTATGGCGATGACTTCACCACCGCTCCAGCAGCAACAGGTAACTCCATCACGATACCTGTGACAGCCGGGGCTTCACAGGTTTCCTTTACGGTATCAAAAGGTGAAAACGTGTTGTTGGATGGCGATGAATCCGTTACGTTTTCCATCAACAGTGTTGCCAATGGACTTGTAGTAGGTGAAACAACACAATTGGTTTTGAGTTTTGCTGAGATATTAGCTGAACAGGCCATCATGAATATCAACGGTGGTGGGCCAACCTATCCGAATAAAGTGTTTATTGATTTAAGTGCTAACCGCCAGACTGCCGTTGATCGTACATCGTGGGATTTAGGATTTTACATGGGAGAAGATTTTCGCGTCATCCTGAATTCATCCGTTACCATGATGGCACGTGCGTTGGACAAGACCGATTTAAATTCCGTTACGGCAGCCGATACTGTTGATTTTGATGATGTCATGATCGTGGGTGCCAATTCTTCCATTGAGGCGTTGGCATGGATTGATGACCCCGCAGGTGATCTGACAAAAACCGCTGTTGCTTCTATTTCGGCTACAGCTTCTGAGAATAAAGTTTACATTGTTAACCGTGGAGCCTCCAATCCGCCAAGCGATCCTTCTCAACCCATTCCCTCACGGGGTTGGAAGAAGATTCGTATCGTTCGTAACGGAGATGGTTACACCCTCCAACATGCCGATATTGCCGCCACCACTTTTCAGGAAATTCAAATAACCAAGGAAAGTGATCTTAATTTCCGGTACATCAGCTTTGAAAATGGCGTGGTAACGGTAGAGCCGGCAAAAGAGCGTTGGGACATAGCATGGACTGGATTTACGAACTCAACCAATTTCGGTGGTGGTTTTATTCCATATTATTTCCAGGATATCATGCTCCAAAGCAGAAATGGGGTCGAAACCGCTGAACTGCTGATTACCAATGCCGGTACCTATGAAGAATTTGGAGAAGCGAACTTAACGGGTGTTACCTGGCTGACCACGCAAATTGGAATTGGCGCAAAATGGCGGTCGGGTGGTGGCCCGGGTTCTGCGCCTGCTGTACGTTCCGATCGTTTTTATCTGGTAAAAGATGTAGACGGGAATATTTATAAACTTCGTTTCACGGCATTAACACAAAACGGTGAACGTGGACGCCCGCAAATTGAATTTGCGTTGGTAAAGAAAGGTTAAACCATTTGTAACTAAACCCATCTCAAAATACAGGAGTAACAATCTATGTTTTGAGATGGGTTCTATTATTAACATAAATTTTAACCAGACGGGATGATTGAATACATACCTATAATCACCACACTTTTCTCAGTTTATTTCCTGATTGTGATCTATAAACATTGGGAAAATAAGCGTACGATGTATCTGTTGTGGTGGACGTTGGGCGTTTTTACGTTTGGATTCGGTACGGCAACAGAAAGTATTAATGTGCTTTTCGGGTGGAGTGAAATAAATTTCAGGTTGTGGTACATCAGCGGTGCATTGCTGGGTGGATTTCCATTGGCACAAGGTTCAGTCTATTTGCTGATGTCACAACGTTTTGCAATGCGTAGCGCATGGGTAGTTTTGGTTATCGTGGCAATAGCTTCTTGTTGCGTGATGCTTTCGCCTATTCAATTGCCAACTGGATTTGAAGGTACCCTTGCTGGTAAAGTCTTGTCATGGCAATGGGTGCGCTATTTTTCACCCTTCATTAATCTTTACTCCTTTATTTTTCTTGTTGGTGGGGCATTTTATTCAGCGATACATTATGCGCGTCAGTCAGATAAGCAAAAGCGCTTTTTGGGAAACATTTTTATCGCAATAGGAGCCTTACTTCCGGGGATCGGGGGTTCGTTTACGCGTGCGGGATATGTAAACGTGTTATTTGTTACCGAGTTGATTGGCTTATTGTTGATCTATGCAGGATACCAGGTGATCAAACGCGACAAATCAGTTTCGATCCACACCGCTCAGGTAACGGCCTGATCATCCCCTCGCCACATTCCACTTCACTACCTGTTCGAGTTTGTGTGGATGCAGTACGTTAATTTTTCCACCATCGATGGAAATAATGCCCTCTTCGCGGAAATCTGACAACACGCGTATAACCGATTCAGAAGCGGTGCCTACCATCTTAGCCAGGTCATCGCGTGAAATGGAGACTACATCTTTTTCCTTTAGTGTATGGATCTTTAGGAGTGCCTCAGCTGTACGCTGACGAACTGAGTTGTAGGCAAGGTTGAGTAGTTGGGCTTCTTTTTCAGCAATTTTTTTACACAGCATGGAAACGAACGTGCGGGAAATTTCCGGATGGCCGTGCAGCAGGGTTAAAAAATCGTGACGGGGAATAACCGTTAGTTCACTGTCCTCCAACGCCATTGCTGATTCACCATAATTACTGTTTTCAAGAATGGCCTCGTAGCCGAAGAAATCACCTTCTTTATATAAGGATATGATCAGCTCTTTGCCATCGGCATTTGTACGGAAGGATTTCACGTTACCGGATTTTACAAAGTAAAGGTTGTTGGGCAACTCACCCTCCATGTATATACCGGTTTTCTTTTTATAGGTTTTTACTTTGCGGTCTTTGGCTAAATCGTTGAGGTTGAGTACGCGTTGTGCATCTTCAATAAATTCATCAAGCCCCGAAGCATTGGCAGCGTATTGTTTTTTTAACAGGCTGATTTTATTCAGGCGTGCTTCAACCGCGTTTAGCAAATCAGTATCATCAAAAGGTTTGGTCAGGTAGTCATCCGCGCCAAGCGTCATGCCTTTTCGGATATCCGCTTTTTCCGTTTTCGCGGTAAGGAAGATGAATGGAATGCTGGCCGTTTCAGGTTTTTTGCTGAGGATGTGCAGTACGCCATATCCATCCAGTTCGGGCATCATGATGTCGCAGATGATCAAATCGGGTTTTTCTTTGCTGGCAAGCTCAACTCCGATTTTTCCGTTCTCGGCTGTATGCACATAGTAGTTGGCGAGCGATAAAATTTCTGCCGTGTTTTCGCGCACATCCGGGTTGTCTTCAATCAATAATATCTTTTTCATGCAATGGGTAGTGTAATGGTAAAGGTACTTCCTTTTCCTTCGTAACTTTCAAAATCAATCTTTCCGTCCAGCAAATCTACGTATCGTTTTACAATGTTCAATCCCAGGCCGGTGCCTTGAATATTGGTGGCATTGGTTGCCCTGAAGAAACGTTCAAAAAGGTGCTTGATTTCGTGTTCTGGTATGCCAATTCCTTCATCCCGAATGGCAATTACCAGGTCATTCTTGCTTTCTTTACAGGTAATGTGTATGGTTTTATTTCGCTCGGAATATTTGCTTGCATTGGAAATCAGGTTAAACAAGATATTGCGCATCACCCTGCGGTCAAGGGGAATATTTTTCTTCTTCAATGTGCAGGAGAGCTCAATGGTCTGGCCATCTTTCAACAGCGGCCTGATCTCCTCATGAATTTCATTGAAAAACTCATCGACATTTACCTCTTCCCGTTCAATTTCAACCCGTCCTTCTTCCAGTTTACCCAGCGAAAGAAAATCGTTTAGAATGGCGGTAAGGTGATTAACAGAGGATTTTATCCGTTGTATGTGCTTGTCAATTTTTTCAAGATCGCCCTTGTCTTTATATTGTTGTACCAACGAAGCCGAGCTCATTACCGTACTTAAGGGTGTGCGGAATTCATGCGAAGCAATGGAAACGAATTTTGTTTTCAGCTCATTCAGCTCACGTTCTTTTGCCAACGCCTTTTTGGTTTCTTCTTCAGCTTTCTTTCGTTCGGCAATCTGCTCCTGTAAAAAGTTATTGGCACGCTCCAGGTCTTCAACGAGTTTGTTTAATGCATCGGTACGGGCTTGCACTTTCTTCTCCAACTCGGCTGCATATAGCAGTAATTGTTCCTCGCTTTGCTTAAGTGCCCCCTCAACTTTTTTTCGCTCGGTAATGTCAATCACAAAGGCCACTACCATAAACAGGTTGTTGATTTCCTTGTAACTGAGGCTGACTTCCACTGGAAATTCATGCCCATCTTTTCGGATGGCCATCAGGTCGCGGCCTACACCCATGCGCCTGGGGGAAGGATTTTTATGGAATTGTTCGCGGTAGTTAACGTGTTTGGATTGAAACCGGTTGGGTAGCAGAATCTCGAGTGGTTTGCCCGTAAGTTCACCGGTCGAGTACCCAAACATCCGTTCTGATACGGGGTTAGCCAGTTGAATAATGCCTTTTTCGTCTACCATCAGGATGCCTTCGGCCGATCCCTGGAAAATTTCCCGAAAGGTTTCTGATGAGTTAAACGCTATTTCGAAGGTGTTTTGCATGATTTTAAAACTCCTCCAAGATAATGAACCGATCAAGTATGACAAAAATCAGGTTGGAAATTGATGCATGTCGTGATGATCGGCTCAAAAACCACCTACGTTCGTAGCTGGAAATATAGTCTCGATTAATAAATTATGAAGGCAATACTTTGTGCGATAGACCTGGATGGAGCCTCAGAGAGGGCCCTGCGCGCAGCATTGGAGTTAGCCGCTGAGAAGCAAACCAACCTGATTGTCTTGTATGCCTATCGTTTATTGGAGCACAATGGCGAGGGGATTGCCGAGTATAGAAAGAAAACGGAAGCAGCTGCCCGCGATGCTTTTGATGTGCTGTTGAAGAAAATCCGAGCGGATAAAGCCCATGTTCCGGTTGAATTTATTACTGAAATTGGCTTTATGGCTGATCGGATCGATTATTACGTACGTAGCAATAAAATTTCGTGCGTGGTACTTGGGCAGCAATTGGCCATTACCATGAATGAGCACAAAGGACTTACCTTTAATAACTTTCTGAATGCCATTAAAATTCCGGTACTCATTGTTCCCGAGGCTGTTGTTGAAACGGTTTGACGATTATTACGCAGGGTGCGTTTGTTTATACGATAAAAATTATAATTTTAGCAACTGCAAAAACCCACAGCTATGAAAAAAATACTCGTTCCCACCGATTTCTCTAAAGAAGCACAAACTGCGGCTGAAGTGGCCAGCGGTATTGCACGGAAATCAGGTGCACAATTGATATTACTGCATGTAATTGAAGAAGGATCAAAGGAATCGTTTAAAGTAACCGGTGAAGTTGCGTATGCGGACATGGAAGATAAACTCTTTACCATGAAACTGATTGAACGTACGCGCAAACAAATGGAACGATTTGCTGAAAGCTCTTTCTTTTCAGGTGTTAAGGTAATTCAGGAATTGCGCATGGGTTCTCCCTATCATGGCATGCGGGCCATTATTACCGAGCACAAGGTGGATCTGGTGGTAATGGGAACAGCCGGTAAATCGAACCTGACCGAAATGATTATCGGATCGAATACGGAAAAAGTGGTTCGTCATGCGCATTGCCCGGTGCTAACCATTCAAAAGAAACCTGTGCGTTCAGAGTTTAAGAATATTGTATATGCCACTTCCATGAGCAAAGATGAGGAGGTATTTTCACGGATTGTGAAGAAAGCACAAACCATGTACGACTCAACCATTCACCTGGTGCGTATTAATACACCGGGTAATTTTCAGCGCGATGCCGTAGTGAAGAAATACATGAACGACTTTGCCAAGAAACTGCAACTGAAAAATTATACAGTTAATGTATTCAACGACATAACCGAAGAGGAAGGTATTATTTATTTTGCTGAAAGCATTAGTGCCGACATGATTGCGATGGCTACCCACGGCCGTACCGGTTTTGCACACGTGCTGGCCGGAAGCATTGCCGAAGATGTAGTGAACCACAGCAAGCGCCCTGTGCTTACCTTTGTAGTAAAGCACCGGAAATAAAAATGTAACGATTAAAATCAAACTCAGCCCGGAGGAATTTCTTCCGGGCTTTTTTCATGAAAGATTATTACAGCATTTTAGGGGTAACGTCTACCGCGCATGCCAGCGATATAAAACGGGCTTATCGCAGGTTGGTGCAGCAGTTGCATCCCGACATCAATCCCGATCCGCAAGCTGCTGAACTTATCAAGGTTGTAAATGAAGCTTATGATGTGTTGGGCGACCCGATTAAGCGCAGCGCATACGATTACTCCTTACAGAACCTTTTCACCACTGTTGTTGTAGAAGAAACGCCACCACATCGCGACCGCGCGTATAGGAGAAGAGCAGCCTATCCACCCCGGCAAAAGCAAGGACCAACCCAACGCGATATGATGGAATGGACCATGCCTTACCTTCATAAAATATGGGGGGCTGGTTGTTTTGTTTGCTTGTTTCTATTGGTTGATTTTTTACTGCCACGAAATTTTTCTTCAGAAACCATTATTCGGTTTCGTACAAGGGAATTACGAGGCGGTGTGTACACCTATTTCATTACCGATAAGGGAAGAGACCTCAGTGTTACCCAAAAGGATTTTCAACAAATGAGCGTTGGTGATGAACTGATTTTGGAAGAAACACCCTTGGTTGGTGTACTGGTGGGAGGCCGCACCTCTTCAGGATTGGTGCTTTCGGGTAATCTGGGGACGCTGTATGGGAATTTTGTTTTCGTTCCTGTATTGCTGCTGATAGCTTCTGTTTTGGGAGTCAGCAAAATAGGTTCCCTGGAGTTTCGGTTTAATCTTGGAGTTGTAAGTGTATTCGTGCTTATCTTTACCATTATTCTGATGTTTTAGTATGGCCAAGAAAAACGACTGGAAAAACCGCGAAGGGGTGGTGTATTCTACATCATCTGACTTTAATTATAGCTACCAGCAGGATGATGAAGCCGCAACCTTACCACCTCAGCAACAGCAATTAAAAGTACTGCTCGACAAAAGCGGCAGAGCCGGTAAACAGGTTACGTTGGTAACCGGTTTCATCGGTACAGCCAACGACCTGGAGACGCTTGGCAAAACATTGAAAAATAAATGCGGTACCGGTGGCTCGGTAAAAGATGGTGAAATTATCATTCAAGGCGATTTCCGCGATCGTGTGGTGCAGTTGTTGGTGAAGGATGGGTATAAAGCGAAAAGGGTGGGGTAAAATTAATTTGGATTTTCTATCTCAAATAACCGTGAGAAGAATTTTTCTTTTGGTTTTTAGTTTTCTGACGCTTAATTCTTTTGGTCAGGATCAAGGAATGTTGAGAAGCGACTCTATAAACATTTCCTTGGTAGGAAAATATATGCTCATAGCTTTTGGCGTTGGAATAGATTTTCCGATTAAGCAGAGTTCTGTTACGGTTCAGGTTGGATTCAGCGGGACTCCAAATTCTCATCTTGATTTTAGTAAAGAGAAAGTAGCAAGTATTGAGTATAAGCACTATTCAGCAACAGAGCGTCCTAATGATCAATTTTATTTTGGTATCTATTCTATTTACAAAAGAATTGATCATCCGGGGCCTCATGAATCGACATATAAAGGTAATTGGACTGAGAGTAAAAACATTGGAATAGGACCATTATATGGAATGAAATGGTATAAGGGAAAAAAGATTTATCTGGAGGGTTTTCTTGGAGCCCATGTTGGCTGGCGATGGGGTGAAAAAAGAATGGATGATATCAATTCAATACCGGTTGAATCTTACTATACTGCTGATGAATTTATGTACGGAATTCGGTTTGGTTTTTTGGTTGGCTTTCATCCGATAAAAAAATAGACTTGTTTTACGAACCCACTATCTTATTTGAAATAAGAACTAACCACATAGAACCATAGCGTTGATCAACTATGTACCCTATGTTTCTATGTGGTTAATATCCTGGTTTGTGCACCTATAAATATCAAATGCTTACCGCCACCTGACCAGCTGTCGACTTCGACAGGTACTCATACCCCCGGTACAACACCAGTATTTCAACGATGATGGCCGGAACCATGATGATGTACGCGATAAAGAAAAAGATTACCGTAATCAATGCACAGCCAATAAGAATTTCCAGAATGCCAGCCACGCGCGACAACTCACCCATACCATCCTGAAGCCGGATGAGTGCAATGCCAAATACAAAGGTGAGTGCTCCTGATACCGCAGCGGCAATGGAGTAAGGCAACCATAGTCGTTCTGTGTCGCCTGAAAAAAGTGTTACGCAATCTAATATGCCAACGCCAAGCACAGCAGCGATCATTAGGTATGCGCCAATAGTAAGTAATTTGTTTTCAAATAATTTGCTCAACAGAATAAATCCTCTGGCAAACAGCGTGTAGGCAGCCATCATAACTACGGTGAGACCGATATACACCATGTTCAGCCAGGGCTCCCAATCCCGCTCTTTGGTTAGCCAGGCAATATCAAAGGCGCCTAAGCTTATTTCAACAGCCAGGTAAATCGCTCCGGCAATTACGGCAGTCAACAGTATACCGCGACCGGAATGTTCCAATTGTTCAGTTCTTGTTTCCATGTTAGTGGGTTTCGTTAAAAATGTTTCATACGATTCCCCCAGGGTTTCCAGTAAAATTTTCACGGTCGACATACGTGGCAGTACTTCCCCCGCTTCAATGCGTTGAATAGTGCGCACGCTTACATGACTTTTTTCTACCAGTTCTTCCTGGGTAAGGTTTCGTTCTTTGCGCAGGGCGGTTAAGCGCCTGCCGAGTTCGGGCTGTTGCATTGTACAATACGGTTTAGCTGTGCAATGATACGGGTATTACCGCTTTGGGATAGCGTATTTAGCCCGTCACTTGCCCGTCATTTGTAAAAAGCAGGAAAGCAGAAAGAATGGTAACTCTTTTGCGCTTGAGATGCTGGATTAGATGAAAATTAAAGCACTGAAACCAGGCCACCAATAACTATTGTTGGCTTCATGGTAACCGTTGAGGTAATGGAATTGGTAATCAGGCAAGCCGCTTCAGCTTTTTCCAGCACACGGAGTGCCCGGGCCTGATCTTTTTCATGTGAAATTACCAATTGCGGCTCCAGCAATACTTCGGTCATTTTGTATTTGCCGTCAACCTGCTCCAGTTTTCCGCTGGCTTGGCAGGCGAAACTTTCAAATTCCAGTTTGGAGTTTTCTGCAATAGCCAGAAAAGTGGTCATGAAGCAACTGCTTACGGCTGCGGTAAACAAATGCTCAGGCGACCAGATTTTTTCTACTCCATGTGGGAAGGGAGGGGGCGTGGCGACTTCCACAGTTTTGGCCAGTTCTTCGCTAAAAAGTACACCTTGACGATCGTGTTGCCAGGAAAGATTGACGGTATAGGAATGTGATAAAGCCATGATTCAAAAATTGTTTTAACAAAGAAACAATGGCCTGTATATAAGGAATATGACTTAAGTCACATTAAAGGATGTTTTTTGTTTGATTTACTTAAAAGATCACTTGCCGTCAAACCACTCTTTAAATGGATTCACTTTTTCGCGGCTTACGATTATTTCCTTGTCGAACTCCTGGGTCAGTGAAATTTTCAACCGGCTGTTCGAATACATCATCACATCTTTAATGGCATGAATATTCAAAATGAACGTGCGGTTTACGCGATAAAATACGGTTGGGTCCAGCAGGTCTTCCAGTGTTTCCAGGGTATAATCAACAATGAACTTGCGGTTTTGTGTGGTTACCAGGTATACATCGCGTCCATCAGCATAAAACAAGCTGATCTGATCGGCTGTGATGGAACGAATGTGGTCGCCCAGCTTAACCATGAATCGGGTTTTGTAATCTTTGGTTTTGTTGGAGCTGAAAACATCACTTAACTGCCGCGTTTTTGAATCACTCCACTGCAATTGTTCGCGCAGGCTTTCCAACTTTTTCAGGCTGTTTGATAGATCAGTGAACGTAATGGGCTTTAGCAAATAATCGATGCTGTTTACTTTGAAAGCATCCAGGGCAAACTCATTGAAGGCGGTAATGAATATAACTGGTTTGCGTACCTGCACCTGCTGAAAAATCTGAAAACTGAGTCCGTCAATCAATTGGATGTCCATAAAAATCAGGTCAACATTTTCCTGATTTTCCTTTAACCATGAAACCGCATCGGCCACCGTGCTGAGGCGACCGGCAACTGTTGTGGCGGGGTCATATTTCAACAGGTAACGTTCCAGCTTTTCAGCAGCAGGTACTTCATCTTCAATGATCAAAACCTTCATCTTTCAGGCAACTTCTTCCACGATGCGAACAACCGGAAATTTAACATAATTTTCTTCATAGGCTTTAACCTGAATCATGGGTTTGTCGCTATACAGTGTGTATGATTTCTGCAAGCGTAAAAAGGCATGCAAACTGTGTTCATGCGCAAGCAATTTATCGTTCAATTTGCTTTGAAGTACCAGATATTCATGATCCTCCAGGTAGCAGGAAATAACAAAAGTCTCGCGGGTATTGATGATGGTGTTTCGTACAAGGTTTTCCAAGGCAATAGGCAATGACCCGGGTATAAGCACCAATGATTGTTGCGTTACTTCCGGGTGGACCTGCAGTATCAATTGTCCTGCGTACTTTTCATTTAACAAACGTAACACATCTCGGCCTGCCTCCAATTCATCATTTACCGGAACAAATTCTTTATGACGATTGGTAAGCATATAGCGATAGGTGGAGGCGAGACAGTCAATATATTCCTCGGCTTTTTCGGTGTTGTGATACATTAACCCAATGGTACTTTCAAGACTTTCATACAACAGGTCTGGGTTGATATCGTTTTTGAACTCAGTAATTTCCATCTCCAGCACTTCCTGCTGTTGTTTTTCAGATTGAAGTTTTAAGGTGTTTTCACGATTGAGGTAATAATTGCTATAGAATAACACATTATACAAGAGAGCGGTGAAGGAATAGATAATACTAAATATCAACAATTGCGAAGGCGAAATGCTGAACCCTACAACCCAGTTGAAGTATTGGGTGAGGCCCAACACTACCAGGCCTACACTGATTGCGGAAGACGTCAGTACCTGAACCGGTATGGCGGAGGATTGCCAGGTTTCGGGTAAGTATTTTTCTACTAGCAAAATGGTAATCCGTACCGATTCAAATGAAAGGAACGTGAGGGCAATGCAGATATATACTTCCTGTCCGATGAATATTTCCTTAAGTTGGCTGAGGTTGTTATTGATCAGCAGAATCAGTAGGTATACAATCACACCATACACTACGGGAGCAAGCAGCCGAAATAAAGGGTGATGAATGAAGTACTTCTTTTTCATGAGGCTTGATTCAACTGTTGACGTTGTATGATTGGCAACAATACCGTGTACTGCGCTTCATCTTTGATTTGAACAGGTTTTGAAGTGAAGTATCGGTAACGTTGCCGGATATTTTCTAACCCGATTCGTGTAGAAGTGATCTTTGTGGTTGGGGAGTCTGTTTTCGTGTTAACGACTTTAAGTTGTGTATTGTCGATAGCAGAAATGTAGATGTACAAAGGCTGCTCGGCTGTTGCCGGATTATGTTTCACAGCATTTTCAACTAATAACTGAAGCGTAAGCGGAGGAATAACACTTAACACCAGGTTGTTTGGAACATTAATTTCCACCTGCAACGATTGCTGAAACCGAATGCGCAACAGGTAGAAGTATGATTTTACAAACTCCAGCTCTTCCTGCAGGGTAACATACCGTTTACTTTGGGTAGCTAACACATATTGGTAAGTCTGTGCTAACCTGCGAATAAATTGTTCTGCAGTTTGCGGGTCGTTATAGAGCAAGGAAGAGATGGTGTTTAAACTGTTGAACAGGTAATGTGGACTCAACTGACTTTTCAATGCTTCAAATTGAAGTTCAAGTTGCTTTCGTTCTTGTTGCAATACATCAATCTGAATTACTGCGTAATGCTTGTATGAATAAAGCAGCGAATAGATTGCGGCATAAATGAAAGAGGCCACCAGCAACAGAATAGCAAGTTTCCAGGTAAGGTCATCGTCTTGAGCATTAAAACCCCTCCATAAAATGGAAGTCTTCTCCGTTTCCGTGAGCAGCTTGCCAACCCCAATAAAAATACTGTATGATAAAAACGTATACCCGATGAATCCAGCAAGAAATCGAAGTGCGTAATTTCGTTGCCAGGAAATTACATGGTTGAGAAACCGGTTTAATAAATATATGATGATTCCTGTAACTGCTCCGGTTAAGGCACTGATGAGAAAACCACTTGTATGGGTGAGATTTGGAAAGCTACCGGTTTCACTGGTAAACAGGTAGCCGTACAATAAAATGCCGGCCATGCTTGCCACTAAGGCCGATCCAATAATGCTTCGGAATTTCTCCTGCATAAATGTGCGCTGGATAAACGGGGTTTTCATGGCAATCGAATGTACCAATTTTGTACATCGATTGCCACTTTATTTTGTTAATCGATCGCGCGCAGGGCTCTGCCGTAATATGTTTCAGAACTGATTCTTTTGGCCGCCTGACGGTAAGCATCTTTGGCTTCGGTATCGCTTTGTTTTACGATGGGGGCAATGCAAGTTAACACGGTTGTCTTGTAATGATCCGAGCCGATGCTCTCCACAGCTTTGCAAATGCTTATGATTTGATTCTTTGTTAAGGATTGTGAGGCAGCCTGTTGCAGCACTACGGATACATAGTGATCGGAGTCGATACGGCCGGTAGCCAACACAAGATTCTTGAAGTTTTCATCCGATAGGTTTTGATTCTTTAATACAGATTGCAGAACAGTTGAAGCATAATGATCCGAGTTTACGGAATTACCCGTAATGCTTAGCACCTGGTTTAATACAGCTTCGTCAAGATCGGGTGTTCCGGCAACTTTGGTCAATACTGTTGTCTTGTAATGATCGGAATTTACAGAGGCTGTGGCCTCTACAATTTTCAGTACAGCATTCCTTGAAATCCCTTTCTTATCAAGCATTTTGCTTAACACCTGTGTACGGTAGTGATCGGAATCAATACGGGTAGCAGCCGTAGCAATATCGTTCAAAGACTCTTCCCGGATTTCGGTTTTATTCATCACGGAAATCAGTACAGAAGAGAGGTAGAAATCTGAATCAATAGTCCCAGCCGATTCAAGAATCACCTTTACCTGTTCGGGCGAAGCAGCGTATTTATCAAGTGCGGTCTTTAATACGTTTGACTTATAATAATCAGATGAGATGTTTTGAGTGCCTTTGAAGAATGCATCAGCCGCCTCACGCGTTACCATGAGTTTACCGATATTGCTTTGCAGTAAGTTAGCGAGGTAGTAATCGGAACTAATGCTTCCGCAAAGTCCGTTAATGACAGCGGGCAGTTCACTATTGGAAATGTTTTTATCGAGCAGGAGTTTTCCATAATGTGCTTTTACGTAATCACTCTTCATTGATTTGATTTCGCTAACCACACCTGTTGCCCCTCCCTTGCGATAGAAACGGTTTACCCGACTAATGGCTCCTACCGTAGTGGTTCGCACGACTTCGGGAAGTATTTCAGCCAGCCAGTCGCGACCAGCCGGCTCCCAATCCTTCTTGGTTCGGCCTTCGTAGTACTCCTTTTTCATGCGGCCGCCACCAAGCGATTCTATGATGATAGCCCGTTTGCTTCCAAAAACCGTTTTGCTGATTTCCAGGTAGCCGTCATCGGATATCGAACTGATGTCACGGTCATCATCCGTTACCTCAATCGTGCCACGGTATTCAATATTGAAGTCTGTAAAGCCGGTATTGGTTCGCCAGCGTTTGGTGCCGTTTATAGAGGTGGATGAATAGGTTTTTGTACTCGCCTCTTGTGCCGGAAGTGATAAGGAAAGGCTCAGAAGCGTCAGTATTAGAAATCGAAGAGTTACTTTGGCTGTCATAGTTGTAATGCGTTTTACTACCGTTTACGGTGCAAGTATGGGGAATGGGTTTAACCCCGGGAACCATTCTGTATTGAACTGTAAAATGGGTGTAGTGAACCGACCAGTTATTGTGCCCTGATTTTGCGGAATCAGCATTTTCCCGAGTAACGGATACCACCAATTTTAAAAATCAACCACCCATGTATTCGGTTTGACTGACAGGTCCAATCCCTATATCTTGCCCTTTCAGTTCCTAATCTTAAACTTATTGTTCATGAATCGATTGTACCGAATACCCCGGCAGTGGCTGGCACTTGTGCTCTGCTGGATAACCCTGGCAGCTTTTGCCCAGGAAGAGGTTAAGTTGGCTCCCGTTACCCGAACGTATGCCATCACCCATGTAAACATTATTCAAGGCCCCGGCCGAAAGGTCGATATGGGCACCGTTATCATCCGCAACGGCATTATTCAAAATGTTGGAAAGAACCTTTCCATCCCTGCAGATGCGATCGTGATCAAAGCCGACAGCATGTACGTGTATGCCGGTTTTATTGATGGTTATTCTCGCGCAGGCGTTACAAAACCCAAGCAGGAGACAAACCGTGAGCGTCCAAAAGATCCCGGAAATCCTGACCCTGAGCAGGCTGGAATTACGCCACAGAATGATGTGCGCACGTCATTAAATCCTGCCGATAAATCGGTTGAAGATTTACGTGCCCTAGGATTTACAACTGCCCAGGTTGTGCCGTATGGCGGTATGCTTCCGGGCACTGGCTCCATCATTCAGTTAGGTGGTGAAACGGCCAACGAGATGGTGCTGCTCGCAAATTCTGCTTTCTATTCTGAGTTAGCAGGTGCACAGCGTATGTATCCGAATACGGTTATCGGGGTTATGTCGAAATACCGTGAGCTGTATCGTCAGGCTGCACAGGCTAAAGCGTATGAAAGCATGTACGCTTCAAACCGTGCCGGACTTGAACGCCCAACCAACGATAAAATTCTGGAAGCGTTCTACCCGGTAATTGACAAGCGCGTGCCGGTATTGTTCAAAGCCGATCGTTACCTCGATGCAAACCGTGTGCTTCTTTTACAAAAAGATCTCGGCTTCAACGTGGTGCTGGGTGATGTGAAAGATTGCTGGGATATGATCAACAAGATTAAATCAGCAAACGCAAAAGTGTTCTTGAGTCTTGACTTACCAGATGCAGTAAAAGAAGAAAAGAAAGACGAGAAGAAAGAAGAAGCTAAAGATCAAACTAATGCCGAAAAAGAAGCGTTGGAAAAACGCAAAGCCGAATCAATAGCTCAATATGTGGCACAGGCTTCGGCTTTTCAAAAAGCAGGTGTGTCTTTCGGGTTTTCAACAGCATCGGCTAAAACGAAGGATATTCCGGGTAACCTGCGCAGAATAATTGCTGCAGGATTAACGGAAGATCAGGCGCTGGCTGCGCTTACCACTGCACCGGCACAATTGCTGGGAATTGCTGATCGTGTGGGAACCGTAGATAATGGAAAGATCGCCAACCTGGTAATTTCTGATAAACCGTATTTTAATGAGAAAGCAAAAGTCCGGTATGTATTTGTAGATGGCGTACTGTACACGTACGAAGTGAAGGAGGAGAAAAAAGGTGATGCCAAAAACGGCAACGGAAAGAAAGCTGATCCGAATGGAAAATGGTCGTATACTACTGAAACGCCTCAAGGAAATTCTTCAGGTGTAGTCGTTATTAAGAACGAAGGCGGTACATATACCGGCACCATCACCAACAGCATGAGCGATCGTGAAACAGAGTTGAAGTCCATTATGGTCGATGGAAATGTATTGTCATTCTCTTTTGGCTTTGATGCCGGTGGAGGCTCCATGACCATTGATGTGAACTTGACTATTGATGGAACTGACTTTGAAGGAACCATGTCGGTTGGACAGTATGGAAGTTTTCCGATGAAAGGTTCAAAAGATCCCAATCGTTAATTTGAAGAAATTATGAAGAAACTAATTATAACCTTTTTGTTTGCTGCCGCAATAAACCTGCTTTATGCGCAGGTTGAGCGTGGCAACGTATTGATTAAAGGCGGTACCGTGTTAACCGTTACCAAGGGCACATTGGAAAATACAGATGTGTTGGTGAAGGACGGAAAGATATCACAGATTGCCAAAGGAATTGCTGCGCCTGCAGGATATAAAGTAATTGATGCAACCGGCATGTTTGTAATGCCCGGCATTATTGATGCCCACTCACATGCGGGTATTGATGCCATCAATGAAGCTACCAGCCCGGTAACTGCAGAAGTGTTTACTGGAGACGCTGTAAATCCTTTTCAAATCGGATTGTACCGTGCGTTAGCCGGTGGTGTTACATCCATCCACGCCATGCATGGCTCGGCCAATGCCATTGGCGGTGAGTGCGAAACTTTAAAACTTCGCTATGGTGTGAAGGATCCTGAGTTGTTGAAGATGGAAGGCGCACCGCGCACCATCAAATTCGCACTGGGTGAAAACCCGACACGTGTGCACGGTAGTGGTAACGCGATTGTTCCACGTACCCGTATGGGTGTGGAGTTTGTGATCCGCGAAGCTTTTTCTGAGGGAAAGGCGTATATGGAAAAATGGGATGCCTACAACAAAGCTAAAACACAAAAAGGATTCCGTGGCGCACCTCCTGCGTATAACAAGCGCCTCGAAACCATGGCCGATATTTTACGTGGCAACATTATCATTCACTGCCACTCGTATCGGGCCGATGAAATTTACATGTTGCTGAATGTGTGCCGCGATTTCGGAATCAAGCGCCTGGTGTTTCAACACGTGAATGAAGGCTTCAAGGTTGCTCCTGAATTGGCTGAGTATGGCGCGATGGCTTCTGTGTTCTCCGACTGGTGGGCATATAAGTTTGAAGTGTACTACTCAACTGCATACAATGCAGCTATTCTCGCTAAGAATGGTGTAACAACATCCATCAACTCCGATGATGGCGAATTGATGCGCCACCTGTATCACGAAGCTGCCAAAACTCAAAAGTATGGCCAGCTTTCAGACGATGAGGCATTAGCCATGATCACCATCAATCCCGCCAAACAGCTTGGTGTGGATAACCGCATTGGTTCAATTGAGGTTGGAAAAGAAGCTGACATAGCCATCTTTAAAAATCACCCGCTATCTATTTATACGGTACCGATGGTTACGTTGGTAGATGGTGTGGTTCGCTTTGATCGTGAGAAGGATGCCGATGATCAGCGTATTTATGTTGATCCGAAGCAGACGATTGATGTAACGCTGCATACCAGCACAGGCCACGATCATGAAACCTGTATGCAAGGCGCTGAATACACATTTGTAAGATTGTTTGGCCTTAACCAACAAGAGAAATGAGAAAGAAATTAACGATACTGTCGGCATTGGTATTTACGGTGCTGACATTAACATATGCGCAAAGCCCGAAAGGAACAAAGGGAACATTTGCGTTAACCGGAGCTACGATTGAAACCGTTACGCGTGGAATAATTCAAAATGGAACGGTGATCATCAGTGATGGTAAGATTACGGCCGTGGGCGCGAATATTTCTGTGCCGCAAGGCGCAACCGTAATCGACTGCAAAGGAAAATTTATTTATCCGGGCATGATTGATGGCGGTTCTATTCTTGGACTTTCGGAAGTGGGTTCCGATCCCCGTACGCAAGACTATAATGAAGTAGGCGATGTGGTGCCGCAAATGAAAGCACTCACCGCGGTTAACCCGAATGCCGTGGCTATTCCGGTAACGCGTATCAGTGGTGTGACCACAACGCTGGTGGTGCCACAAGGCGGATTGTTTCCGGGCACGGCTTCATTGATCAACCTGCATGGCTATACGCCCGATCAGATGTACGCTGGTTTTGATGCGGTGGTGATGAACTTCCCGACAACCGGTCGCAGAGGATTCTGGGATCGGAGATCAGATGACGATATCAAGAAAGCTGTTGAAAAAAGTCTGGGTAAAATTAACGAGGTGTGGGAAAAGGCTATTCAATATCACAAACTGGATTCTGCTAATAAGGGCAATGTGACGTATTACCCTGAACTGGAGGCCATGCTTCCGATAGTTCGTGGCGAACGCACCTTGATTATTGAAGTAAATGCTTCTAAAGATATTCTGGCTGCTATTAAATGGACTCAGGATAAAAAGATAAATAAAGTAATTCTGTCGGGTGTGGCCGAAGGCTGGCGCGTAGCCGATGAAATCGCCAAATCAAAAATTCCGGTAATTACAGGTCCGGTAATGAACTTGCCCACACGTGAGTATGATCGTTATGACAGGGCTTATGCCAATGCTGGTTTGATGAAGAAGGCGGGCGTAACCGTTGCCCTTCAGGCAGGTGACCGAAATATGAACTACCGTAATCTTCCTTACCATGCCGGTTTTGCAGCGGCTTACGGATTGGGTAGGGAGGAAGCACTCAAATCAGTTACGATAGTACCGGCTCAGATTTTTGGTGTTGCTGATAAATTGGGTTCTATCGAAATTGGAAAAAGCGCAACCTTATTTGTGTGCGATGGTGATCCGTTCGAAACCAAAACGCAGGTACAACATGTGTTTATTGAAGGCTGGCAAATGCCTATGGTTAGCCGCCAGACTGAACTTTACGATGAGTTTTTAAATCGTTCACCTGGTGTGAAGAAGTAAAAAATCAATGTAATGCGATTACAAGCCAGCTTGATTTAAATCGGGCTGGCTTTTTTTGTATTTTTATTCTGATGAGTACACAACAACGTTGGCATCAGTTGAAGGCATTACGCATCCGCAGAATTAACATGGAGCGGATGATCAAGGATACCATTTTTATATCATTGGGCGTGCTATCGGCTGGTTTTGGTTTGAAGGGATTCTTATTACCCAATAAATTTTTGGATGGCGGGGTGATGGGGATTTCTTTGTTGATCAATATTATCACGAATATTAGTCTGGCGTATTTGGTTTTCTTTATCAACTTACCATTTGTGGTAATTGCCTACACTCAGGTATCCAAAAAATTTGCAGCTAAAACGCTGGTAGCGATTTTTTTGTTGGCAGTCGTGCTTCGGTTCCTTGAGTTCCCCATAATAACTTCTGATAAACTTCTAATATCTGTTTTT
This sequence comes from uncultured Roseivirgaceae bacterium, assembly GCA_964419145.1. Lineage (GTDB taxonomy): Bacteria > Bacteroidota > Bacteroidia > Cytophagales > Cyclobacteriaceae > UBA2336. The sequence goes on from CAYQOM010000002.1 coordinate 41,188, forward strand.
GGAGGTTTTTTTCTTGGTGCAGGCATCGGGCTTTCTATTCGTGGTGGCAGCGTTATTGATGGAACTGAGGTATTAGCAATTTTCAGCAGTCGTAAGACCACATTAACGGTTGGGGATTTTATTTTGATATTTAACATTGTCATCTTCTCCGTTGCTGCTTATGTGATCAATATCGAGACGGCACTGTATGCTATTCTTACTTATTTAGTAGCTTCAAAGACAGTCGACTTTGTTGTGCATGGTATTGAAGAATATACCAGTGTAATGATTGTGTCGGAGAAGAGTGAAGAAATTAAAGAGGCCATTACAAAGAAAATGGGGCGTGGCGTTACTATTTTGAAAGGAAAGGGAGGTTTTGGAAAAAAGGGTCATCAAACCCGCGAATACGATGTTATCTATACAGTTATCACACGCCTGGAGTTACAGAAAATGAAAACCGAAATTGCGAAACTGGATGAGGAGGCGTTTGTTGTTGAAAATAGTGTGAATGATATTAAGGGCGGTATGATCAAGAAGCGTCCATTGCAAGAATGAGCCATGTACTTACTCCTGAATTAATCCAATCCATTTCCTGAACTCCGGAGCGGTTTCCTTGCTTACGAAGATGTCTTCATTCATGGCAGGCTGAAGAAAAATTTTAATCTTACCACTTTCGGGTTTGAAACGTTCTATAGCCGCCCGACTGCTGATGTATTTTCTGTTTATCCTGAAAAAGTGTTGTGAATCAAGCCTGGATTCCAGTTCGCTTAAATTCATATCGACAATAAAACGCCTGCCTTCTTTGTCGCGAACAAAAACCATTTTGTGTTCTGTATAAAAGTAAGCGATATCAGCTATTTCAAGCGTCATGAATTCAGTTCCTTTTTTAACCACCAGGCGATGAATGGCGTTGGCGGTAGGAGGAAAGCTGGTGAGTTTCAATGCTTGTCCGGCAAAATGGTGCTCAAACCGTTTCACTTTTTCGATGGCGCGTTTCAGTTTGCTCTCGGTAATGGGTTTAAGCAGGTAATCAATAGAGTTATATTCAAATGAATCCAGCAGGTATTTGTCGTATGCCGTGGTGAAGATCACGGGAAATTCAACCGCACATTTTTTGAAAATTTCAAATGAGTGGTCATCTGAAAGCTGAATATCTACAAAAGCTACATCAGGATGTGGGTTTGTCGTTAACCAATGTATTGAGCTCTTCACACTTTCCAGCCTACCAACAATTTCAACATCCGGAACCAGTCGGCTGATCATCTCTTCCAGTTTTTCGCGAGCCAGTTTTTCGTCTTCAATGATCAGAATGCGCATGACAGTCAGGTTAACTTTACCAGGGGTAGGGTTATGGAGAAGTGCGTTTCCGTTTTTTTCGTGAAAATGCTTTTTCCGGTAAGAATTTTGAAGCGTTCATCCAGGTTTTGCAACCCGATTTTCGATGAGTGGCGAATGCTTCGCTTTTCTCGTAGCGCATTCTGTACAATCATATGGTTACCTTCCAGTTTAAGCAAAACATCCAATGGTTCTTGCTCTGAAATTTCATTATGCTTCACAATATTCTCCATCGCGATAAAGGCCGAAATGGGTGGAATAAGAAATTCTTTTTCACTTGTTCCGTTAAGGTGTTTGTGAATGGTTAACGCATAACCAAAACGCAACGTCAACAATTCGGTATATTTTTCTACAAACGCGAGTTCATCCTCCAGCAATACAAGGCTTTGGTCTTTCTGACTAAGAATATACCGGTATATATCAGCCAGATTTTCAGTAAACTGAAGTGCCTTACGGGAATCGGTTGTAATCAGGTGTGAAAGGCTGTTCAACGCGTTGAACATGAAGTGCGGATCGATTTGATTTTTTAACGCCTGAAGTTCGGCCTCGGCTTTAGCCTGTTTCAATAATGCGTTTTTGGTTTGTTCATGTTGTTGTTCTTTTACCATGAACACGGTTTCATACACGTGGGTGATAAACAGCACGGTAATCACAATGATCAGGGCAACAATTAGAATCGTGTTCCAGTTTATCGCGTCAAATCCGGCCCATCGGTACCACAAACACAACCACGCAATGGTGAGCGGAGTGGTATAGAAGATGTTATTGAAAAACAGTAAAATCAGTTTTTCAATAGGCTTATCAAACCAGGTAAATCGTTGTCGTGTGCGAAACATCAGGTAACGGTTGCCCTGCCACACCAACCCGGCTAACACAATGAAGTACGGATAGCCCAACCAATAGGCTGTATCGTGAAGGGTTAAGTGGCCAAACACCCCGGTAATGTTTGGTATTACAATTCCAAAAAAGGGTATGCCAACCAAACGAATGGTGATATCATTAAGCTGAACTTCTTCGGATTTTTCCGGTTCAGTTGCGCTTTTTTCCGGTTCGGTATATCCATCAGGTTTCACAAGGATAAAGGTGACAAATTCCGTAATCATTTCAACCAACCCTTTTGTATATGGAAAATATGGACTTGAATTATTGGGCCATTCTGGTGGCCGCATTATCCACTTTTTTAATTGGTGGCTTATGGTACTCACCGGCTGTTTTTGGTAAAGCCTGGATGAAGGAAAACGGATTCACAGAAGAGGATCTGAAAAAGGGAAGTATGGCAAAAATTTTCGGCTTGGCTTTTTTTCTGGGGTTAATTGCAGCGATTAATCTCGCTATGTTTATGGGACCCGAAAGCGATCCGACTATGGGTGCGCTGTGGGGCTTTTTGGCTGGCTTTGGCTGGGTGGCTACCTTTGTGGGTACGCATTATTTGTTCGAACGAAAATCATTCAAATTGTTTTTGATCAATGCCGGGTACAGTGTGGTAGCGCTTACCGTGATGGGCGTAATCCTTGCAGCGTGGAAATAACAACATTCACCATTAACATCTTACAATTTAAAATATGAAAAAACTGAACAATGCTGTCAGCTGGTTTGAGATACCGGCAACCGATCTTAAACGTGCAAAGAAATTTTACGAATCTATTTTCGGTATTGAACTCACGGAAATCACCATGGCAGGTGATTTAAAAATGGCCATGTTTCCTACCGAAGATGGCACGGTTGGTGGTGCCGTGTGCGCGCACAAGGATTTTTATCATCCGTCACAGCAGGGTACCATGGTGTACCTGAATGGCAGCCCCGATTTACAGGATGTACTTTCGAAGGTGGAAGGAGCCGGAGGTAAAATCTTTATGCCGAAAACCCAAATCACGCCTGAGTACGGTTACATGGCTGTATTCATAGACAGTGAAGGAAACCGGGTGGCGTTGCATTCAATGGGGTGATGGTGAATAACCCGACTGATTAATTAATTCCGTTTTTCAAGGAGAAATAAAAAGTTGCGCCTTCATTCAGCTTGGCGTCAGCCCAAATTTTACCGCCATGCCGGTGAATAATTCTGCTTACGTTGGCCAGGCCAATACCCGATCCTTCAAACTCACTTTTGTTGTGTAACCGCTGAAAAGGAACAAAAAGCTTGTTCACGTATTTCATGTTAAACCCAACGCCATTGTCCTTAACGGTAAAAATGATTTCATCGCCTTGTTGGTGCGAAGATATCTCTACCCGTGGATGTTTGGTTTTGGATGAATACTTTACAGCATTTGAAATAAGGTTGTATATGGCCTGGCGCATCAAGGTGTAGTCTGCTTCAATTTCGTGCAGTGGATGTATTAAAATAGTGGCTTCCGTTTTCACATCCTGCTCTATGTCGTCCACTACCGATTTCACCAAGGCATTCATGTCGACACGCGTTTTGGAGATTTCTTTTTTATCGAGTTTCGATAACTCCAGCAAATCATCTACGAGGGCACTCATACGCACAGCATTTTTACCAGCTGCCTGAAGCATATTCAATTCTCCATCTGCTAATTTTCCATCTGAATTTTCGGTAACCATCCGTATCAGTGAGTTAATGGAGCGCAGTGGTGACTGAAGGTCGTGCGATACCGAATATGAAAACGCCTCCAATTCCTGGTTGAGGTATTCCAATTCTGCTGTTCTTTGCCTTACCCGTTCCTCCAATTGATTGTATACAGAGATATTTTCCATCGATACCGATGTAATATCAGCCAGAGCCTGCAAAAGCTCCACCTCTTCTTTTGTGGACTCATATTCATTAGCCCAATAATTTCCGATGGCGCCAACGGGATCCATAAGGCGAATGGGAACAATCACCAGGCTCTTTACAAAGGTTGGAGCATACGCATCAGCTGGAATGCGCGAATCTGAATAGATATCTTTAATCACTACGCTGGAGCGATTAATCATGGCCCAACCGCTAATACAATGCTCAAGCGGAAAGCGTTGCCCTTTCCATAACGGGGCAATGGCATCTTCATTCGCGTAGAAGCAATGGTCTTTATCTTTTAAAACAAAGGTAACTCCTTCTGCCCCGGTCAATTTTCGGGCAGACCGTTGAACGATTTCAATGACGGCATCCAGATCCCGCACCAGGGAAAGTTGTTGGATGGTGGAGACAAGTAACTTGAGATGTTCTCCTGTCATAAATGGTTTTGAGGTTCAGGTGGAACATGGCCGCATATACCAGAATATGAAAGCCTGAACGAAGTTACCAAAAAGTTTGCACATATAGGAGAAACTCCCATGCCAGCTTAGTGCTTGTCGGATTTTGCCCCTCAGAATGTCATAATTGGGGGTATTTGAGACAATGGACAGCAATAAGTTTAGTGTCAGAATATTAAAATTTGGAATCATGAATCTACAATCGATCTAACTCGTCTTCATGACAAGCCATTGTGCCTGTTACTTTGATAATCACGGAATTATGATCAGCTATTCAATTGTCAATGCAACAAGAATTATGATCAATAAGTAGAAAAGAGCTCCAGATGATAATAGAAAAACTACTCGCTTTCTCTCTTTGTCAGTTGGATCACCATGATAGAAAATTTGATAGCCTGTAAATCTAACCAGAATTAAAAAGGCTATTGGCCCGAACAGAAATATCAGGATGTCATGCCCTAAGCCATTTCTTTTATTGTCAGTAGAATTTACTTTTCCGTTCATGCAGTAAGTAACACTGATGGGGTTTTAATTGTCTAACAAAGCTCCAGTTACTATAATTTGTCTTTATCAATTTGTTTACGATGATTTTCAATGTCGGTCAACATAAATTCAATCATCTCGCTTCGCTTTAGTCTCGTTCGCTTTGTATACAAGTCCTTTCTTATAGTCAATAAGAGATCACTAAAGACTCTTAGAATGTGTTCACCATATTCTATATTATCCTTAAAGTGTTCCGGTTTCCTATTAAAGAATGTTTGCATTAATTTGTTGTAAGCTCTGACAACGTCATCTGATCCAAATGTCATTAGGTTAAATGCAGCCCTTCGATAATCAATTCCTGTCATTTTATTGAGTTCCTTTTCTCTTAATTTTTCCGGGGCTGAAAAGGTTAGAAATCCACTAAATGGCTCAAGGAGCTTCTCATATGTCTGAATTTTGAATTCTCTAGCTCTCTCCTCCTAAGTTAGTAATTCTTCTCTCTTGGCTTTAACAATCCAGGTAATTAGCCCGCCTGTCGTTAGGAGAATTGGTGATATAATCGCTATTAGTAGTCCGGTGTCCATTCTTCCATGCAATGCATGTCAACTTCCGAATATATAAAATCCTCCTCACTTTTTCCCCAAATCCCAATAATTCGGTTCGGCCTTGGTGGTAAGTTGGTTCCAGATGTCTGGTGTTACGCGATGACCCTCTAACGTGCGCAGTTCGCGGTTATACACTTTTACAATGGGGTTAAAAGTAACATCAGGCGTAATGAGGGTATAGGTTTGTTCAGCGCCTTCTTTGGGCGGATCAGTTTCAACAATGATTTCAACTTTATTGTGGAGTAGCAATTGTTGCAGAAAGTCCGCACGATTTTTTGAAACATTTGCCTCAATGATGCGAAACGTTTTTCCATCTATTTCTTTTGTCGGATGTTGAAATTTATCGAGCGGCATTTTTCTGGTTATTACTATTTATTCGTCATATCAATTCCCGATCACACAAAGATTCTTAATGTATTCAAACACCGGACTATAAAATCCAATAATCAATATGCCCACCGAACAAGCTATCAACGAAAAGCGCATGGCCATATCACTGGTAAAGGTGGTTACGGGTGTATCACTGCTATTAATGAACATAGCCTTAACCACTAACAAGTAATAATATAAGGAGATCACCGTATTGAGCACGGCAACGCCAAGCAATACATAGAACCCGCTTTCAGCTACCGCGGTAAACAGAAAGAATTTCCCAAAGAAACCGGCCAATGGCGGAATGCCGGCTAATGAGAACAGGGCCAGCATCATCACTAGGCTCAGCTTCGGGTTGGTTTTATAAAGTCCGTTGTAATCGTCAAGCGTTACTTTTCCGGACGCTTGTTCAACGGCCTGTAGTACACCAAAGGCTGCCAGGTTGGAGAACACGTATACCAGTACAAAATAGATGACGGTAGCCATGCCTAATGTTGTGCCGCCAACAATCCCCAACATAATAAAACCCGCTTGCGCAATGGAAGAAAACGCCAGGAATCGTTTTAAGTTTTGCTGACGAATGGCAAACAGGTTGCCAATGGTCATGGTAAGTATGGAAGTGGCATACAACACCTCTTGCCACATGGGTTGAATAACGCGGAACAAGGTGGTGAGTACAATGACCAGAATGAAAACAGCCGAACCTTTTGAAATGACCGACAGGTACGAAGTAACACTGGTCGGGCTGCCTTCGTACACATCGGCTGTCCACAGGTGAAACGGAACGATGCTGATTTTGAACGCGAGGCCAGAAAAGAAAAAGATGAAGCCCAGCACATTGATCATGGAGTCTGAACTTTCATACGAATTGAAATACAGGTTTCCACTGGCGGCAAAGAGTATGGAGATACCAAACAGTAAAATGGCAGATGAAAAAGCAGAAGAGAGAATCAGCTTGATACCCGCTTCCGCAGATTTACTTTTGAATTGTTCATAGGCCGCCAACGCAGCAATCGGGATGGTGGTGAGTTCAAGTCCGAGATAGAACATAAGAAAATGCCCGGAAGAGATCATGTAACTCACCCCTATCAGGCTGGCGAGCATCAATAAATAAAATTCAGTGATTCTGTCCTGGTAGTTCGGTTGTTTCAGCCAACTGAAACTTTGCAAAAAGATAATCAACACGCCAACGTTCAGGATGTTCTTCATGAGGATGCGCAGCGGATCGGTCACGTACATGCTTCCGAACACGGTGCCGGTATCAGCCGGCAAAAATCCGAGAAGCGTTACCAGTGCCATCAGCACGCATGCAAACAGCTTTATATTTTGCTTACGGGTTTCATCCATCCCGATTTCCGCAATCAGCAGGATCAGGGCTACAGCTACCAGCGCCCATTCGTGTCGCATAATCATGAGTTCGTTCAGACTCATATTTTTTCGATTTACGATTTATGATTGAAGATTAGCGATTTTTGAAGAGAGATCTGAAATCAAAAATCTGCAAGCGTCAATCTTATTTTTATATCTCCTCGTGTTATTTTATTTGTCACTCTAATATTGCCCCCAGACTTTCCATGATCATATCCGAAAGCCACAAGGGCGCAATTCCAATTATTACTATTGCCACAATCAATGTTACGGTAGCCAGCTTCTCGTGCCATTTGGCGGGCTCCAGGTGTTGATAGGCTTCATTCTTAATCGGGCCCATCAGCAAACTGCCTACAACACGCAAAATGTAAACGGCTGTTACCACAATAGATGAAATGGCTACAATGGTAATCACCCGATGAAACATATCCGGATGTTGAAATGCACCAACGAAAATCGTCATCTCAGCCACAAAACCACTCAAGCCTGGTAAGCCTAACGAAGCCAGACCGGCAATTACGTAACAAACCGAAAGGAATGGCAGTACCTTCATCAATCCACTCATTTCATGGACAATACGTGTGTGCGTACGCGAATACAGCATGCCGATCAATGCAAAGAAGAGGGCGGTCATTAATCCGTGCGAAATCATTTGAAGTACTGCACCGTTGGAAGCTGTTTCATTTAGCATGAGTATTGCAAACAACACCAACCCGCAGTGGCTTACCGATGAATAGGCGTTGATGTATTTCAAATCGCTTTGTGCGATTACACCCAACGCACCATAAATGACAGAGATAGAGGTAAGGATTAAGAAAATCCATGACAGTTCATGCGCAGCTTCAGACATCAGTGCAATGGCTACTTTCAAGCATCCATATCCACCCAGTTTCATCAACACACCGGCATGGAGCATGGATACGGCCGTAGGGGCGGAGCTGTGTCCGTCTGGTGACCAGGTGTGAAACGGAAACAACGCGCCAATTACACCAAACCCGATAAAGGTGATGGGGAAGAAGATGCGCTGCATTTCGATGGAGAAATTCTGGTTCGCCAATTCAAGAATATTGAAGCTGTGCGCACCGTTCATATCGGAATGAAAATAAATGCCGAGAATACCAACAACCAATAAGGCTGATCCGGCCATCAGCATCAGCGTAAGCTTCATGGCGCTGTATTCCTTTTTACCGCTGCCCCAAATGCCAATGAGGAGATACATCGGGATAACCGCAAGCTCAAAGAACAAAAACATCACAAATAAATCAAGTGAGATAAAGAACCCGAAAACTCCGGTGGCCAGGATGATCAGCGAAACGAAAAACTCCCGGAATTGATCCTTCACTTCCCAGCTCGCAAAAATTCCAGTGAAGATCACGATGGAGGTGAGCAATATCATGGCTACCGAAATGCCATCTACACCGATATCAAAATTGATATTGAGGGCAGGGTACCATTCAAATCGCTTTCCGAATAGTACCGGTTCAGTATTATCAGCGGCTCTTTCTTTTAGAAACAGATACAGCAAGTAAAAGGACAGGATCAACTGAATGCTCATTCCCACAGCCGATAGGTTTTTAGTCTGTCGTGCATCACGCGCAAACATGACGGCCAAAGCTGTTAATGCAGGGATAACGATGAGTGCAATCAGTATCATACGTTAGGCATAGTTGAATATCATGATCAATACAATCAAAACCACTCCTGATAAAAAGATGTACGCATAGTGCTGCAATTGTCCCGACTGCAACCCTTTTATTTCTGCTGACAACTTATTGGTAGCGGTGGCTGTAAAATCCATTAGCGCATCTATCACATGCCGGTCGAACCAGGCAATGGGTTTTGATATCAGGTTAAAGATGATTTTTTTAGTAATAAATACGTAGAGTTCATCGATGTAGAATTTCTTCATGGCAACCCGATACAATCCGTTTAGCGTTGAAGCGATTTTTTCGGATAATGGAGATTCCTTTTTGTACAATGCCCATGCGATCAGTATTCCGGTTGCGGCCACAACGATGGAAAGAATCGCTACGGTTTCATTCATTTCAACATGCAGCGGTTGGCTGTCCGATGAAACGAATTTCCCGAAAGGAATGAATCCAGCAACAACCGAACCAACGGCCAATACAATCATTGGCACCAGCATGATGAAAGAAGATTCATGGGGCTTGTGTTCATAAACTGTTTCACGATTCCAGAACACCAGAAAGTACAAACGGAACATGTAGAATGCGGTGAGGCCTGCGGTGAATGTTGCTATCGCAAAGTACACCGGACTGCTGTTTAATGTGGCAGCAAGAATTTCATCTTTACTAAAGAATCCTGCAAAAGGAGGAATACCCGCAATGGCCAAACATGCAATCAGGAACACGATGTGCGTAACCGGTTGATGCTTGCGCAGATTACCCATTTCACGGATGTCGTTGCTATGGATGGTGTGGATGATAGAACCTGCACCCAAGAAAAGTAATGCCTTGAAGAACGCATGCGTGAACAAGTGAAACATGGAGGCGGTAAAACCTAATCCTTGATCACCGTAATCTGAAACACCAAGCGCCAGCATCATGTACCCGATTTGCGACATGGTGGAGAAGGCGAGAATGCGTTTGATGTCGGTTTGCGTACAGGCAATGATGGCGGCAAACAAAAGCGTGAAGGCACCAATGAAGGCAACGGCATCCAGGGCTTCCGGAGCATGGAAACTAAACACCGGAAACATGCGTGCCACCAAAAAAACACCGGCCACTACCATGGTCGCGGCATGTATCAATGCCGATACCGGTGTGGGGCCTTCCATGGCATCAGGCAGCCAGATGTGCAATGGAAACATGGCCGACTTGCCCGCACCACCCATGAAAATGAGCATGAGCGCCCAGGTGAGAACGGACAATCCAAGAAATGAACTGCCCGTCATCGTGGTGAAGGCAACATGGTTCGGATCGGTGATCGCGGTGAAATCGAAAGTACCCGTATAATAGGAGAGTAGCAGTATGCCTACGAGAAATCCAAAGTCGGCAAAGCGCGTAACAATAAATGCTTTCTTAGCTGCCGCTACTGCTTCGGGCTTGTCGTAATAGTACCCGATCAACAGGTAAGAGGACACCCCCACTAGTTCCCAGAACATGTAGAGTTGAAACAAGTTGGTTGCCACCACCAACCCCAGCATCGAAAAACTAAATAATGAAAGAAAAGCGTAGTACCGAACAAATCCTTTTTCGCCATGCATGTAACCGAGGCTGTAAAGAAACACCATTAACGAAACCGTAGTGATCACTACGAGCATCATTACAGAAATGGGATCCAGTAGAATTCCCATATCGATTTGAAGTGTTTCATTAAACCGAAGCCAGGTAATCTGAAAGGGAATTACTTTTTCAAACGAAGCAGACTGAAAGAAATAGGAGTATGCAGTAACCCAAGCCAGAACCGTTGCCATACCGATCGCCCCGGTAGCCAACCAACCCGCAACCCGATGCGGAAGTTTGCCACTCAGCAATCCGTTTATCACGAAAGCTGCGAAGGGTAACGCTATGATCAGGATAACATATGACATTGTTTCCTCTTAATATTTCATTTTATCTACCTCCTCCACATCAATGGAGCGAATGTTTCTGTACAGGTTTATAAATATGGCAATGGCCACAGCCGCTTCAGCAGCAGCAATGGCAATGATGAACAAGGCAAAGAAATGTCCTGAAATCTGGTCGGGATATAAGTACCGATCAAAAATCACAAAATTGATATTTACCGCATTCAGCATTAGCTCTACACCAATCAGCATGGTAACAAGGTTTCGTCTTGTCAGAAAACCATAGGCCCCGATGAAAAACATGGCGCTGGTTACAATCAATACATGCGATATGGGAACATGCTCCATCATGAGTCGGAAGCTTTTCGTTTCGCAATAACAATGGCCCCGATCATCGCAGCCAATAATAAAATACTGATTACTTCGAAGGGTAATACATAACCACCTTCTCCATAGCCGAGCAATTTTTCACCGATCACACTTACAGTTACCTCAGCTTGAGGAGCTTGTGATACTTCAAAAGTATGATTCGAAAGTGCGTAAACCGTAAGTACAAACCCGCCCAATACCAACACGGCTGTGATAAAAACCTTACCCCAAGCGGGTTTCTCCAATTTTTCATTGATGTGTGTAGTGAGTAGAATCGAAAAGATAATCAGCACCACAATACCACCGGCATACACAATTAACTGTGCTGCGGCCAGAAATTGGTAATCGATCATAAAATACAACGCGGCCGTTCCGGCCAGTGCAAACAGCAGGTAGACAGCCGCGCGTAAAATCCTTCTACTGGTAACGGCCAAAAGAGAGAAGATGATCATCACTCCTGCAATTGTGTAGAATATGATTGCACTCGTAGCCATTACTTGATTCCGTCCATAATTTTTGATCCGGGATTATTCAACACTTTCGTCAACTTTGACCGATCGAATACGGCATGCTCAAACGTGTTAGCCATCACTATGGCATCGGTAGGGCAGGCGGGTATGCACAGACCACACATGGTACACATTTGAAGGTGATACACGAAGGTGTCCAATGCTTTTACTTTTCTGCCGTCCACATCAACACGCTTATGAATAATTTCAATAGTACCATTCGGGCAGGCAACCTCGCAAGCCGAACAGCCTGTACATTTATGTTCATTGTTTTCATTATGCAGCAACACTACCTCCCCGCGGAAGCGTTCAAACATTTTTAGCGTGTCGCGATTTTCGGGATATTGTTGCGTGATGATCTCTTTCGGATGGGTAAAGTAATGCCCGGTTACCCGCATACCGGTAATTAAGGACTTCAGTCCGAAGTAGATTTCCTTGAAATAGTTTACTATCCCTTTCATTCAGTGTCTTGCTACTTATATCTTATATCTAAAGTCTATTCCTATAAATGCCACCCCATCAAACTCAAAAACGCCATCAACACAATGTTCATTAAATTGATGGGCAGCAAATATTTCCATTCCAATGTCAATAACTGATCAATGCGGAGACGCGGGAATGTCCAGCGGAACCACATCATCAGAAAAATCATAAAGCCAACCTTCCCGAAAAACCAGAAAATCGGTGGTATAAAATCCATGATGGCATTAAAGCCTTCCCAACTTCCGATATGAAACGGCATCCATCCACCCAGAAAAACGGTAGCACCAATACCGGCCACGATAAACATGTTGGCAAATTCAGCCAGGAAGAAAAAGGCAAACTTCAATCCCGAGTATTCGGTATGAAAGCCGGCTGTTAATTCCGATTCGGCTTCAGCAAGATCAAAGGGTCCGCGATTCGTTTCGGCTGTGCTGGCAATCAGGAAAATAACAAAGGCAATCATGGCGGGAATATGACCTTTGAATATCCACCAACCATCGGCTTGTGATTCAACAATGGTGCTGAATTGTAGGCTACCCGTCAGCACTACAATAGTTAATAGGGAAAGCGCAACAGATAATTCATAACTGATAATCTGCGCTCCTGCCCGCATCGCCCCAATGAGTGAATATTTATTGTTTGACGACCACCCGGCTAACAAAATACCAATCACGCCCAGCGAGGAAACTGCGGCTACATATAAAATTCCAATGTCAAAGTCGATGGCGTGTAAACCTTTGGCAAAAGGGAGTGCAGCAATAGCCATAAAGGCAGCGATCATGATCACAAACGGTGCAAGGTTGAACAAAAATTTGTCTGCGTCTTTATTGATCAACGGTTCCTTTAGCAAAAGTTTGATTACATCGGCCAACGTTTGAGCAGTGCCCCATTTACCAACACGCATCGGACCGAGGCGTTGCTGAATAACCGCACTCACTTTTCGTTCGGCATACACCAACACTAACCCCAATATGGCAAACAACAACATGAATGTGATGCCCACCAATACCATTTCCAGTATTACCACCGTTCCCGGCTCAAACCGTGCTGATAATCCTTCGTGGATGGCGCGTGTGAGGTAGGAAAAGTCGTAGAGCCACTTCATGCTATCGGTCAATATCGGGTATAACTAAATCAATGGTCGACATGATAGCTACGAGGTCGGCAATTTTACAACCCTGTGCCATGTGATTCAATGCAGATAAATTACTGAAGCCCGGAGAGCGAAACTTCAATCGGTACGGACTTTTTTGTCCTTCACTGATGATGTACACGCCAAACTCACCACGGGCGGTTTCTACTTTCTGATAGAATTCACCTTTGGGTAATTTGATTACTGCCTTGGTGGGCGCTTTAAAAGGTCCTTCCGGTATATTATCGATAAGTTGCTCAATGATGGAGAGCGATTCCCACATTTCATCAATGCGGCATTGATAGCGTGCAAAGCAATCACCTTCCGTGCGAAGAATTTCTTTAAACTGCACTTTATCGTAAGCGCTGTAGGGATGATGCTTGCGTACATCGCATGAAAATCCGGAAGCTCTTCCAGAAGGTCCGGTTACGCCAAAGGAAATGGCATCGGCTTTTGAGAGTTTTCCTATGCCCATCGTGCGTTGACGGAAGATGACATTGTTGGAAAGCAGGTCATCATACTCCGGTAATTTCTTTTTGAAGTGGGCAATGAAATCTTTGGTGCGTTTTTGAAAATTCGGATGGATATCGAACATTAACCCGCCCGGCACATTGTAGTTCATGGTCAAACGTGCGCCACAGGTTTCTTCAAAAATGTCCGTGATCATTTCGCGATCGCGAAAGCCATACAGAAAAGTGGTGATGGCGCCTAAGTCCATCCCCATTACGCCCCACCAAAGTTGGTGTGATGACAAGCGTGTAAGTTCGCCAATAATGGTACGAATAACTTTTACCCGTTCGGGTACCTCCAGTTGCAAGCCCATTTCCACACCAAGGCAAACCGCTTCGTTGTTGATGTGGCACGAGAGGTAATCCATCCGGTCGGTAAGGTGCACGATTTGCTGATAACTATCGTGCTCACACATTTTTTCAATAGAACGGTGAATGTAACCGATGTGTGGTTCTACTTTTCGGATTATCTCACCATCCAACGACAACACAAGACGCAATACCCCGTGTGTAGACGGATGTTGCGGCCCCATATTGATGAAGTATTCCTGCGACTCAAGCGGTGTGGTGATTACATCTTCCATCAGTAAGCAATCATGTTTACAGGGTCTACGTAATCTTTCCGCATGGGGTAGCCAACCCAGTCATCAGTTAATAGCAGTCTTCTTAGGTCTGGATGATTTTTGAAAACGATTCCATATAGATCAAAAATTTCGCGCTCATGAAATTCGGCTGTGCGATACAGATCGCATACGGTGTCAATCTCCGGATTTTCGCGTGAATTAATTTTTGCTTTGATAACCACCATGTGATTCAGTGTAGTGGATTTCAGGTGGTAGACTACTTCCATGTGTTGCGGCCAATCAACACCGGTTTGGCAAAACAGGTAATCAATTAAAGTTTGAGGATTTGACTTCAGTTCAGCCAGTAATGCACGGATTTTTTCGGACGGAATGGTTGCCTGTAAATACTGGGTACCCTGAACGATTTCCGCTTCGGGTACCCGTTGTAGTATGAAATCTTTTAATGAATCGTTGTCCATTCAATATTTGTTACCTCCCCTCTCCTAAATAGGAGAGGGGTAAGGGGTGAGGTTACACAAAATCCTTCATCGGGTCGCGTGGCTCTGCCAGCGACTCGCCTTTTATCTTTTTCTGCAACTGCAGTATACCGTATAACAACGCTTCTGGTCGTGGGGGACAACCCGGAACGTACACATCCACAGGAATCACATGATCAGCACCTTTTACCACCGAGTATGTATTATAATAGAATGGCCCGCCCGAAGTAGCGCAGGCACCCATGGCAATTACGTATTTCGGATCGGCCATCTGGTCGTACAATCGCTTGAGCACGGGCGCCATTTTGTTCACGATGGTTCCAGCAATAACAATCAAGTCGGCCTGACGGGGTGTAGCACGGGCTACTTCCGTTCCAAACCGCGACCAATCATGGCGACTGGCACCGGTGGCCATCATTTCAATGGCGCAACAGCTGGTGCCAAATACAAGTGGCCAAAGAGAATTTGCACGCGACCAGTTTACAACACTGTCAATTGATGTGATAACAATGTTGCTGCCGGGTCCGCGCACCACTTCTCCAGGAAAATCCTTGAGAAGTTCCTGGTGTTGCTGTGGGTTTATCGTGTTTTGATTTACTCCCATTTCAAGGCTTTCTTTTTCCAGGCATATAACAACCCAAGTCCAAGAATGATCAGAAAAATTAAAATTTCTATAAAGGCAGACAACCCGACTTTTTTCATCACAACGGCCCAAGGAAAAATGAAAACCGTTTCCACATCGAAGATGAGGAAGAGGATCGCGAACAGGTAATACCCCACCCGAAACTGAATCCAGGATGTACCTTGGGTGGGCACTCCGCATTCATAGGGTTCTTCTTTCAGCGGGTTTTTTGATTTTGGCGCCAAAAGGTTGGAGGCCAGGATGCCGGCACCTACCATTATTACTCCACCGATGAAGAATATAATCAGGGCTTCGCTGCTCATTGATTAATGATTTACCTTTCTTTCAAAAATATGTAAAAGTTGGCAGTTGAAAATGCCTGCTTACAGCATTTGTACACTGCTTACTTAATCTCCCAAATCTCTCCGCTATTTAACAAATCGTCCACTGAATGGTGTCGTGCATTCGCGGTTATCTTTTCGCGTTCTTCTGCAATCGCTTCATCATATGTTTTTGCCCTGACTTCACGAATAACTCCCAAGGCCATCGGGAAGTGAGGTGGTGCCATCCGGGCAAGCATTAGGTGAAGCGTTGGATCTTCATTGTGTGCATCATGAACAAGGATGTCGTTTTCGGTGATGCCATTTTCGCCAATCGTTACAACTTCAAGTTTTAATCCGTTCAGGCGAATGCCTTTTTTGTTATCCTTCCCAAAAAGCAACGGTTGCCCATGCTTTACATGCAATTGAAAATCATCGCGGTTTTGTTTTGCAGTAACGGCTGCATGGGTATCATCATTGAAGATGACGCAGTTTTGCAATACTTCTACCAGTGATGTGCCAACATGTTTGGCGGCATGAACGAAAATCTCCGTCATCAGCTTCGGATTGGTATCAATGGTACGGGCATAGAAAGTGCCTTGTGCGCCAATCACCAGTTCGGCAGCATGGAACGGACGTTCAATAGAACCGTAAGGTGTTGACTTGGTTACCAAACCTGCTGGAGAAGTGGGGGAGTATTGCCCTTTGGTGAGGCCATAAATCTCATTGTTAAAGAGTATAATGTTGATGTCAATGTTTCTGCGCAGCGCGTGAATAAAATGATTGCCACCAATGGCCAGCGCATCACCATCGCCTTGAATTTCCCATACACTCAGTTTCGGATTCGCCAGCTTCACACCTGTGGCTACTGCCGGTCCACGCCCGTGAATGGTATGGAAGCCATATGTATTCATATAATAAGGAAAGCGTGAGGCGCAACCGATACCCGACACGAACACAAAATTTTCGCGGGGAATATTAAGCTGCGGTAATGCATTGGTCATGGCTGAGAGGATGGAATAATCGCCACAGCCTGGGCACCACCGTACCAGCTGATCGCTTTCAAAATCTTTTTTAGTGAGTGGTTTTTGTTGCGGTATATCTATTGTGTTTTCCATGTGATCAATCTTTTAGGTTTTCTAAGAAAACTTCCTTCAGTTCGGTAACCAAAAAGGGTTGACCCTGAATTTTGGTGTACGATAAAATATTCATGCCGGGAAACTTACTCCGCAGCAGCGAAGCGAATTGTCCCATGTTTAATTCACACACCAAAATCTTGTCGTACCTCTCAAACACCGCCTGAGTATTTTTCGGTAGGGGGTTAATGACGTTGAAATGAACAAAATCAATTTTCCGGTTGGCGTGCTGCAGTTCGGTTACTGCAGTGCGCAGTCCACCAAAGGTACCGCCCCACCCCACAACCAGTAGTTTGCCATCACCATTTCCCTGTACTTCCAGTTCAGGAAGGTAATTGGCCACGCGTTCGACTTTCTCAGCACGCGTTCGAACCATTTTTTCGTGATTCTGTGGATCGTATGAAACGTTACCGGTTTTTTCCTGCTTCTCCAATCCGCCAATGCGGTGTTCAAATCCCGGTGTACCGGGTACGGCCCAGCCGCGCGCCAGTGTTTCTGCATCGCGAACGTAAGGGTAATAAACGCCATTGTCCTTATGCGGCTCACGAAGCGTAATGGGTGGCAGGTCTGCAGTTTTTGGAAACTTCCAGGGTTCCGAACCATTGGCCAGGTATCCATCCGTTAATAGGATTACCGGTGTCATGTGTTCAATGGCAATTTTTGCTGCCAGGTATGCAAAGTCGAAGCAGTTTGCGGGAGTGCTGGCTGCCAACACCACAGCCGGACTTTCACTGTTGCGTCCATACACGGCAATGTTAATGTCGGCTTGTTCCGTTTTTGTGGGTAGTCCGGTTGAGGGACCACCGCGTTGAACGTCAACTACTACCAACGGTATTTCCGCCATCACGGCTAGTCCAATAGCTTCACCTTTCAAGGCAATACCCGGACCTGATGATGTGGTGACACCCAATTGACCCGCGTAGCTCGCACCAATGGCGGAACACACGGCTGCAATTTCATCTTCAGCTTGCATGGTGATAACACCTAAGTTCTTGTGACGCGATAGTTCATGCAGAATATCGGATGCAGGAGTGATGGGATATGAGCCCAGAAAAAGTTTTTTGCCCACTTTTTCGGCAGCAGCCATTAAGCCCCATGCCGTTGCCGTGTTTCCGGATATGTGCCGGTACGTTCCTTTTTCGATTTGAGCAGGCGGCACTTTGTACATGGCTGGCAAGGCTTCAATGGTTTCAGCATAGTGAAAGCCCGCATTCAATGCACGCTTATTTCCTTCGGCCAAAGCCGGAGTCTTTTTGAATTTTGAATCGATGTATTTCTCTGTCTCTTTTAACGAACGATCGAACAACCAGTACATCATGCCCAGGGCAAACATGTTCTTGGAGCGCATGATGCTTTTGTTGTCCAGTTGAAGTCCTTCCAAAGCCGTTTTGGTAAGGGAGGAGATTGGTGCTTCTACCACATTGTAATCGGCCAACGTTCCATCCTCTAAAGGGTTGGTCACAAAGCCTGCCTTTTCAATGTTGCGATCTACAAAGGCATCCAGATCAACGATAACGTTGCCCCCTTTGCGGGCAAATTGCAGGTTAGATTTCAGTGCAGCCGGATTCATCGCCACCAGCACATCGGCCTGATCGCCCGGTGTATAAATATCAATCTTACCGATCTGTACCTGGAAGCCGGATACACCTTCAACGGTTCCCTGAGGAGCGCGTATTTCGGCCGGAAAATCCGGAAACGTGGCCAGGTCGTTTCCCCACAAAGCAGATGTAAAACTGAATTGCGAACCGGTAAGCTGCATTCCGTCCCCGGAATCGCCAGCAAACCGGATAACCACTTTTTCCAGTTCCTTAGTCGTTTTTTTGCCGTTTATCGCTGTTTCGCTCATGGCCAGTAATTTCTATGTTAAATTTAATCTACCCGACTCAGAATAGCTACGGGTTTAAAAATTGGTCTAGTTTATATTTATTCCTTATATTCAAACATGACATTGGTCATATCGTTCCACTAAATTCATCATTATGCCCTACATAATTTGTGAACCCTGTGTAAGTACGTGCGACACTGCCTGTGTAGATGTTTGCCCGGTGGATTGTATCCATGGTCCGATAAACAAAGACGGTAGCGGATCGGAAGTTAAAGAACCCGGTTTCGATAAAAACGGAAAGCAACTTTACATCAATCCGGAAGTTTGCATTGATTGCGATGCTTGCGTACCAGCCTGCCCGGTAGAAGCAATTTTTGAAGAGAGCCAGGTACCGGAACAGTGGAAGGGATACATTGCACAGAATTATGAGTTCTTTGGCGTTCAGCCTCCGGCATGATGGATATCATCGTTTGATATTGAAGTTGTCCTACCTTTGTGTAGGACATTTTTGTTTGGGGATACATCATGATTAAAATACTCAGCGCGCAACAGATCAGGGAACTGGATGCCTACACCATCAAACATGAACCCATTCCTTCTATCGACTTGATGGAGCGGGCCTGTCGTGCGTTTTGTTCATGGTTTACCACACACTTTGATACACGCTATACGGTTGGCATTGTTTGCGGCACAGGAAACAACGGTGGCGATGGATTGGGCATTGCCCGCATGTTGTTGGATTGGAATTATTCCGTTAAGGTTTGGGTAGTTGAAGGTGGCGTACGTGAATCGCAGGACTTTAAAACGAACCTCCAACGCCTGAAGGAGAAAATTCAAATTCAGTCAATTAGTAAGGATTACGATAAGGGGCTGTTTGTTGGATGCGATGTATTGATTGATGCCTTGTTTGGCTCCGGCTTATCACGACCAGTTGAAGGGGTAAGTGCAGAAGTGATTCATTGTTTGAATCAGGCAGATGCGTTTCGCGTTGCGGTTGACATTCCCTCTGGGTTGATGGTTGATGCACCTTCTGCGGGTGCCATCATTAAAGCTGATCATACTGTATCTTTTCAATTGCCCAAGCTTGCATTCTTTTTGCCTGAAAATCACCCCTATGTTGGTGAATGGCATGTAGTGGATATTGGTTTAAGTAAGGCAGGACTTGAGCAAACACAAACCAACACATTTCTACTTACCAAAAAAGATGTAGTCCGGTTGGTTAAACCGCAACACAAGTTTGATCACAAGGGAAAGCGGGGCCATGCTTTACTCATTGCCGGAAGTTATGGTAAAATGGGTGCGGCCGTATTGGCTTCTCGTGCGGCCCTTCGTACAGGTGTGGGATTACTCACATCACACGTTCCGGTGAAAGGATACGAGATTATTCAAACCGCGGTGCCTGAAGCCATGGTGAGTATTGATCTGGCAGATGAGTGTTTCTCTACTATACCAGAAATTGAACCTTACACGGCTATTGGCATCGGCCCGGGTTTGGGCAAGGATAAAAAAACGGCTCAGACATTGCAAGTTGTATTGGAGAAAACCGATGCTCCTGTGGTGTTGGATGCCGATGCACTGAATATTATAAGTGAAAACCGGGAGTTGCTTGCGCTATTAAGACCGGGAACAATTCTTACACCGCATCCAAAAGAATTTGAACGTTTAGCGGGATCATCAAAAAATGACTTTGAACGCTTGGACCGGCAACGGGCATTTTCAAAAGAGTATAAAATTGTGGTCCTATTAAAGGGAGCCTACACAACCATCACATCTCCGGAAGGCAATATGTTCATTAATAATACCGGTAACCCAGCTATGGCTACGGGTGGAAGTGGCGATGTACTGACTGGCATACTCACTGCCCTATTGGCGCAGGGGTACTCTTCCGTTGAGGCCGCACAGCTGGGCGTATGGTTACATGGCCTGGCTGGTGATGAAGCCCGCAGAAAGCTCGGCCAACGCGGACTGATTGCCTCTGATTTTATTGAGCACCTGCCGGTAGCGTTTTCAAGTTTGCGGTAAATAATTCACTTTTATTTAAACCTTTTGGGCTTTAGAAGCATCTAATAGGCAAATTCTCAAAACAATTGGTTCGGATTTTGCGTATTTTAAACATATGAACGTGCTTAAAACCTTTACCATCCTCCTTTTTTGCCTGTTATCCGGCATGGCTATGGCGCAGGATGGTGCTTATCAGCCAGAGCGCGCTTCGTTAGCAAAATCGATTTCAATATACCCCAACCCCGCTACAGAGTACATTGAAATAAACCTTGATCAGCTAAATGCCGGTAAGGTTAAACTCTCTCTCTATAACATTATCGGCAATGAAATGAATGCTGAGACTGAGGTGATTGACGATCACAAGATACGCGTTCGGGTAAAGGATTTTGCCGCAGGCTATTACCTCATTGCCCTTCGGGATGATGAAACCAAATTCAAGGGTACCTATAAATTTCTAAAACGCTGAACATAGCGCTTTTGCTTTTTCAGCGAACTGATCTACTTCTTTTTCTGTCGTGTCGAACGAACACATTAACCGGCATTCGTTGGTTCGGTCGTTCCATACGTAAAAGAAAAACTCCTGTTGCAGCGCTTCTGTAATTTCTTTTGGGATGATGGCGAACACCCCATTGCCATCCACAGCCTGCGTAATTTTTATTTGAGGAATTTGCCGGAGGGCATGCTCCAGTTTTTTAGCCATACGGTTGGCGTGTGTGGCACTGCGTTTCCATAAATCATTTGAAAGAAGCGCATCAAATTGCGCAGTGATGAAACGCATTTTGGAATGAAGCTGCATGCCTTGCTTGCGGATGTAGGCAAATTGTTTGGCAAGTGCGGGATTAAAAAACAAAACCGCTTCGCCAAACATCATTCCGTTTTTTGTTCCGCCAAACGAAAGTACATCCACACCGGCATCTTTAGTAAAGGTTTTGAAATCCTGACCCAGGCTAACAGCCGCATTACTGATGCGTGCACCATCCATGTGGAGATAAAAGTTGTATTTCTTCGCTACTTCGGATAGTGATTTTACTTCATCTGCTGTATATACCGTGCTGTATTCGGTGGATTGCGAAATGGAAATAACTTTTGCCTGCGGATGATGCTGGTCGCCTAACCGCTGAATACGATTCTCCACCTGGTCAGCGTATATTTTTCCGTTGGTGGTGGGTATGCCAATCAATTTACAGCCGGTAAATTTTTCAGGGGCAGTTGATTCATCCACATTGATGTGCGCCAACTCAGGACAGACAATGGCATTGTACGATTGAGTTGCTGCGGTTAAACCAAGTACATTGGCACCTGTACCGTTGTATACAAAGAACACTTCTGTATCATCACCAAAAAGCGATTTGAATTTTTTAACCACGCGTGCTGTAATTTCATCAGCACCGTATGAGCCCATGTGTTCGTGGTTGGCCTGGTGCAAGGCCTCCATAATTTCCGGGTGCACACCGGAGTAGTTGTCGCTGGCGAAAGCTTTCATGCAACAAGTATAGAATGTCGATAGTCAATAGTCAATAGTTTAAATAACCATGGGCTATTGACTAACGATCAAAGCCTACTCCAATCCAATCATCATAAACGCGCCCCAATAAATCGGATCGGGATATTCCGCTCGGATTTCTTTCTTGGCTTCGATGAAGCTCTGTCGCATATTATTGGTGTTAAGCCACTTTTGATAAAACTTCAGCATCAGTTTTTGTGTAGCTTCATCATCCACCTTAAACATACTCATGATGAGCACCTTTGCACCTGCTACCAGAAAAGCACGCTGCAAACCGAACACACCTTCACCAGCCTGTAATTCACCTAATCCGGTTTCGCAAGCACTGAGTACCACCAGGTCGGTTCGGTCGAGGTTCAGGTTCATGGCCTCATACGCGGTGAGGATACCGCTTTCCATGTTGTAGTTGTAGTCGGTTTTGTCCAGCAAGTCGCCAGCGCCCTTTAAAAGCAAGCCATTTCGTAGCAGCGGGTTTTGCGTCAAAGCCAGTTCGTTGCCCTCCATTTCATCTTCCGGCCGCAGCTGTTCGGTAGGTTTATAAAAACCATGTGTGGCCACGTGAAAAATTTTCGGACTGTTTAATTCTTTGATGCGTTCTTCGGTTGCTTTTCCTTCCAGGTACTGCTCGGTTGTCCAGCCTTTTTGTTTTAATAGCAATTGAAGCTGGTTGATTTCTTTCTCTGTCCCGGGTAATTGCGTAATCGGACCGTTAGATGCCTGCAAGTAGAACAGCGGGTTTCCAAACATCGATGCATTGTTATCCGGTACAGCCCGCGATTTTACTTTGTTCAGGTATAAGTCTTTTGTATTGCTAACCAGCACAATGTTGGAGTTGTCGAGAATGTACTTGCCATCAGGTGTAGGAATGGCCTCCAGGTTGATCTGGTTGTAGACGCCATCCGCAGAGAGATAAATGGTGGACACTTGTCCAAGTTCTTTTTGGATGGCCCCCCAGTAAGCAGCATAGGAGAAATCGTCATGAATTTTTCCGGTAATGGCATTTCGGTAATAACGGAAATTTCGGCCCTCCATGTTTTGTCCATTGTTCATCAAAATCACTTCCGGTTTTTTACTGTCATTCCGTAAATGCATGGCTGCGTAAACTACAGAATCAGTAAATGTGTGATCGAACACCCGGAAGCGGATCATTTCAATAGCCACTTCGTTTGGTTTAAGCGACTTCTTCACATCTTCAAATGTGATGCGTTTGGTGTCAAAGCTTTGGCCAAATAGTTCCGACTTCTGACTCAGGAATTTTTCAAGCCGCTCAACTTCGGCAGTAAGCAGGGCAGGGTCGATTTCATTTTCAACCAGCTGTGCCGGACTAAGCGACATGGCCAGGGTAAGCAGTTCCTTTTTCTCAACCCAATCCTGATAGGTTTTCTTGAGGTCTTCATCGGTGCTGTTCATTATCCGTTCACGGATTTTGATGGACGAGCTTAATAACAACGCTTTTGTGAGAAGTTGGTAGTTATAAACATTGCCACTCAAATCCCTGAAATCCTCAATTTTGCTAAACGCTAATGTATTGTAAAATTCAAAGTCGCCTTTGATCGTGTTCCAGTATTTCGCTTTTTCACGTTCACTCAATGCGGGGAAGAATTGCTTGATGAAGTTTTCATAATTATTCAGCGCGCCTTCAATATTTTGCTTCGAGCGTTTGAAGTCTTTCTTCATGTAATACACCTTACTCAACTTCGACTGGAGCTTAACATATTCCGGGTGTGTAGCACTGAATTTATCCTTGTACAAGGAACTGGCTTTGTTGTAGAATTCCTCTGCCTTGTTATAATTTTTTTGGTGATAATACACATCACCGGTTAAGGTGTAGATACTGGCCGTGTTGATGTTGTTTTTCGAGCCCGCTTTCTGCTTCCAGATGTTTTCAGCAATGGTGAGTGAATTGAAAGCGATATCGTACTTCTTTTCAGAGATGTAGAGCTGTGCAATGTTTTTCAGGATTTCAGCATACTGTGGATTATCCTTACCCAATTTATCAGCAATGATATCACGTGCCTCCACCATAATTTTTTCCACTTCCCTGCGGTTGTCGCCATCGTGGAATTTGATTAAGCCCAATTGTGAAAGAGAGCGGGCCACCTCTACGTGATTACGGCCAAACTGTTTTTCCTGGCTGGTCAATGCTTTGCGTGCATTTTCCTCCGCCTTTTCGTAGTCACCCAGGCTGTAATAGATGTCACTCAGTAAACGCTGTGTGGGTGCTGTTTTTGTAGAAGCCTCGCCATATGTTTTTACCGCCAACTGATTCGCTTGTTGAGCAATGCGTTGTGCTTCCGGGTAATCACCCCGGGCAAGGGCAAGCATACCCTTGTTCGTAAGTGGATCAATCAAACGCATAGACTGTGAGCCATACAGTTTTTGATACTCAGTAAGGAGCTGGTTAAGCAAAACATCGGTTTGAGAATAATATCCTAATTGAATGAATAAACTTGAGAGTTCTTCCGCTGTTGAAAGTTCATTGCCAATCGGAACATCTGATTTTCTAATCATTTTTCGGGTACGATCAAGATTTGCCTGCGCTTCATCGAACATGCCTTTTACACCATACAGTTTTGCTTGCGTCTCAATGGCATTGATATAGTCACTTTTCCAACGATCTTCGCGGTTGTCTTTCAGGTCAAATATTTTTAAGGATTTATCGATGTCATTGGAGGCTTTGTCATAATCCCCGATTTTCATTCGCAGTTTGGCGGTTTGATTCAGGGCAATAGCATAAACCGGATCTTTGTCGTCATATTTTAAGCGCGCAGCATCTGAAGCTTTTTCCAGTGTTTTAGATGCCAATACGAATTTATCTGTGAGTTCATAATATGTGGCCAGGTGGTAAAGCAGGTTCAGGTGATCTTTGTGTTTGAGGTGAATTTCATTTATCAGAAATTTCTCATAGCTGGTGGTGTAGATTTTTCCAGCCTCTTCAATTTTGTTGGTGTAGTCCAGGTAGAAGTTGGCGAGTGCAACTTGTCCTAAATGATATTCGGGAGATTGTTCTCCGTATAATTCCTTTTTGGTAGTAAGAATCTGATTCAGGTATGATTCCGCATTGGCGTAGCGTTGTGTTTGAATGGACATTTCATATAAGAATTCCAAAATGCGAATACGGGTTTTGTGGTGTTGAGGAAGAGCTTCATCACTTAACACTTTGTTGGCATCATTTTCAAGATTTTTGGTACGGTCTTTTGAAAGTTTGGAATCAAATTGAACGGCCTTCAGGTTAACATTCAGAATGCTTGATTTGGTGAAATACTTACCTAGCATTCGATCATACTCGGCTTTCAAATTGGCATACCGTGCGCGATTGTCTTTTGCCTGAAGTTGAGCAAGCTCAGCAAGGTAAAGGTCGTGCCCTAACGGAACAGAGGGAGATGTGCGTTTTTTTAGTTCACTGAGTTGATCGCTGAAATCGGCCCACTTTTCTAACCCTGATTGAACCAGACCAAGGTTATTTTCGGCCATGACAGCAGTGTATGTGTAGTCACTTTGAACAAGCAACAAACTTGTCTCTCCCAACATCTTTTGATTTCGTGAAATCCATTGGCGGTTTTGCATGTAATAGCTGTCTGTACTATCAATATCACCTTTTCTTCCGTAAGCACTCGTAATCAGGGAAATCAATCTTCCATATCCACCAAAGCGCTGCTTGTATTCTTCCTCGGGAACACGTGTAGATTTTATTTTTCCGTCTACAACGGCAGTCTCTTTATCTACCGCACGCGCAGCAATAAAACTTTCATTAGCACGTAATAACGCTAAGGCCTCATTGCAAAAACCCTGACCGATCATGGCTTCAGCTGTTTCCAGCACATGCTTGGTTTTGAGTACGGGGTCAGGTTGTTCTTCGTTAGATATTATAGCCTCCGCTTTTGTCAGCAGTTCACGGCTTTTACGGTAGTAGCCGTATTGGTTATAGACTTCAGCAATATCAATAAGCGTGTTGGCGTGCTTGGGTGTATTTTCTCCAAAGATGGTGGCACTGGTAGTTAATGCTTGTTCGAGATTGCTATCGAAGTTTTTCAACGTACCGTACGCCAGATCAAACTTGGCCTGGCGGGTGTAATACCCCGGCATGTAGGGGTTTGATGCACCCAGTTTTTTTGTAACCAGTGATTTAAATTTGGTCAGCGTTTTAAGCGCCTTGGCATAATCCCCGGAATTGAAACTCTTATCGGCTTTAGCCAGGGTTTTGTCAAACTTTTTCTGAGCAACTACCGGCATTGAAAGCGCCAATGCCATGACCATCACAAACGTCAACCGCAGATTTTTCATAAAGGATCGTTTTTAGAAAAGGATTTAACCTCGAATCTAAAGAATTCGGCAGGCTTTAGCCAACTTTTGTTCGATTTGTAACCCCCACATTCATGGGGAATAAACTTACCGGGAGGTAATCAGCTTTTTCAGGATTTCCTTCGCGGCATCCGTAATAACGGTGC
Organism: uncultured Roseivirgaceae bacterium; assembly: GCA_964419145.1. Lineage (GTDB taxonomy): Bacteria > Bacteroidota > Bacteroidia > Cytophagales > Cyclobacteriaceae > UBA2336. The sequence continues at coordinate 67,963 of CAYQOM010000002.1, forward strand.
CGGGCCCGAAAATAAAGGATACGCCTTTTTGGGTAAGAAAATCGTAATCCTTTTCTGGGATAACCCCGCCAGCTACTACCAGAATATCTTCCCGTCCGATCTTTTTGAGTGCTTCCACTAATTCTGGAATTAACGTTTTATGTCCACCCGCCAGACTGGACGCACCAACAATATGCACATCATTTTCTGCGGCTTGCATGGCCACTTCATCGGGTGTTTGAAACAACGGCCCGATGTCCACATCAAAACCCATATCGGCAAAACTGGTGGCGATTACTTTTGCACCGCGGTCATGGCCGTCTTGTCCCATTTTAGCTACAAGGATACGAGGCCTGCGTCCATCCAATGATGCAAATTCATCGGCCAGTTTGCGGGCTTCTTCAAAGTGTGCGTTGTTTTTCATCGCCCCCGAATATACACCCGAAATGGATTTGATGGATGCCTTGTAGCGTCCAAACGCTTCTTCCATGGCGTTTGAAATCTCACCCAACGTAGCGCGATGTCGGGCTGCAACGATTGCCAGTTCAAGCAAATTTCCTTTGCCAGAGGAAGCCGCTTCCTTTAACGCTTGCAAGGCACGGTCACACTCCTGTTGATTGCGGTCAGCCTTAAGTTGAATCAATCGTTCAATTTGTTCCTTGCGCACAGCGGTGTTATCTACCTCCAGAATATCGAAGTCGGGTTTTTCGTTTACGCGATATTTGTTTACCCCCACAATCACATCTACACCTGAATCAATACGGGCCTGCTTCGCAGCAGCAGCTTGTTCGATGCGCATTTTCGGTATGCCGCTTTCAATGGCTTTAGTCATGCCGCCAAGTTGCTCCACTTCCGCAATTAATTCCCAGGCTTTTTCAGCCAGTTCTTTAGTCAGGTATTCAACATAGTATGAACCGCCCATCGGGTCGACCACACGGGTAACACCGGTTTCTTTTTCAATATACAGTTGGGTGTTGCGGGCTATGCGTGCAGAGAAATCAGTAGGCAAAGCAATGGCTTCGTCCAATGAGTTGGTGTGTAACGATTGTGTGCCACCCAATACCGCAGCCAGCGCTTCAATGCAGGTGCGGGCTACGTTGTTGTATGGATCCTGCTCGGTTAAACTCCAGCCAGATGTTTGGCAGTGCGTACGCAACGCCATCGACTTTGGATTTTTGGGATTGAATTGCTGCACAATCTTCGACCAAAGTAAACGACCGGCACGCATCTTGGCAATCTCCATAAAGAAATTCATGCCGATGCCCCAGAAGAAAGAAAGACGCGGAGCGAAATCGTCAATGGCAATACCGGCTTTTATTCCCGTACGGATATACTCCAGTCCATCTGCTAACGTATACGCCAACTCAATGTGTGCGGGTGCCCCCGCTTCATGCATGTGATAGCCGCTGATGCTGATGGAGTTGAACTTTGGCATGTGGCGCGAGGTGTATTCAAAAATATCGGCTACAATGCGCATGGAAGGTTCGGGAGGATAGATATACGTGTTACGCACCATGAACTCTTTCAGGATATCATTCTGAATAGTGCCACTGAGTTGTGCGGGTTTAACACCTTGCTCTTCGGCCGCCACGATGTAAAATGCGAGGATGGGAATAACCGCACCGTTCATCGTCATGCTCACCGACATCTTATCCAACGGTATCTGATCGAATAAAATTTTCATATCCAATACCGAGTCGATAGCCACACCGGCTTTACCCACATCGCTCGCCACTCGTGGGTGATCGGAATCATACCCACGATGGGTGGCCAGATCAAACGCTACGGAGAGTCCACGCTGACCAGCTGCCAGGTTTCTGCGGTAGAATGCATTGGATTCTTTTGCTGTTGAAAAACCTGCATACTGGCGTATCGTCCACGGACGAACGGTGTACATGCTGGCGTATGGCCCGCGTAAGTACGGAGGAATGCCTGACGTGAATTTTATATGAACTGAATCGCGAATGTCTTTTTCAGAGTAAAATGGCTTAATCTCAATTTGCTCCGGACTGTTCCACGGCTTTAAAACAGCATCAACAGGTTCGTTGCTTTCTTGATTGATATTTATTTTAGAAAAATTCGGCCTCATGATGCGTTAACTTTTTGAAGAAATTTTTTCCAGGCATTTTCGCTTAGTTCGCGAATCAGTTGTTCCAGGTAGTACGAACCCGCTGTTGGATCAGCAACCTTGTTGATGTGCGACTCTTCGCGTAAAATGTGCGAAACATTTCGTGCGATTCGGGCAAGCCGCTCATCGGCTTCATCAGCTGGTGTAAGCGTAATGGACGTGCATCCTCCTAAGATAGCTGCCAGACTTGCCGTAGTAGCTTTTAACAGATTTCCATGTGGTTCAAAGCTTTCACTAATCCAGGCTTCGCTGGTAGCGTGTATGCGAATGTCATTCGATTCGAGAACTGAGCCATATGCACTCAGGATTTTATGCCAAAGCATCCGCAGCACTTTCAGTTTAGCGATTTCAATGATAAAATCCGTTGAAAGGTTTACAGAAAAAAATATTTGTTCAGCACCTGCAGTTTGGTTTTTGCTTTCGAGCAGGTCGAGTGTTTCAACAGCTTTTATCAGCATGTCGCTGATTTGGTCGGGCACGAGTTGCTCATCCGAGGTGATGCCAATACATTGAATTTTTTTGTACGAATCCATCATGTGGATAAGCTTGTGCAAAACTTGTGGATGATGTGGATAAGTTTTTTGATGGATAAAACCCTGAATGGAGGTCGGGTCAAATTTTTTTGGGGTAAGATATTTTTCAAGTTGATCACAGAATTCTGAAGTAATCACATTCAGTGTAAATCCAATACTGCAATAGGGCCATTCAATATTGTGGAGCAGAACTTCTAGTGAACATTCGTCTTGCAGTTCAAAAAGAATACCATCGGCACCAGCCGACAAATAATGTAATGCTTTCTGATTGGCTTCCTTCGCATCTAACACCTTGATTTTCGGAAGGTTGTGCCATGAACGGGCACCGAAAAATTCACTATCGGACGGAGTGAGCGAAAACGGATTCGTGGGTGTGTTTTCTGTGTCATAATAAGGTAGGCCTGTGATTCCGGATTTATGCCATTGAAGTGCCTCCAATGGATTTTTACCATCAATTTCAGACGAGGCAGCTTTTATCCATTCGTTACGATTAGCAGGAGAAAACCCTGAAAGCAGATCGTTAAGCCCACTATTATTTTCCATCGCGCCAAGTTAACAAACCTTCAATCGTTTGAATATGGCCAAGCACGATTTCGAACAGAAAAATATTTTTAAAAAAGTTTTCTAGTGTATTGACTTTGGTATTTGTGCTCTTTTTATAACGGCATATTTTTCAAAAAAATCAAGAGGTGCTGATGTTGTTTTCTTAAATCCTTTTTTTACATCTTTGTCTCCCTTTCCCGTTGCGGAAACGATCTTTAACTCAAACGTTGAATCTAAATGGTAGCTGACTGCACAACAGTATGGAATGATTGTCTCGAAATCGTTAAGGAAAGTGTAGGAGAAGAGAATTTCAATACCTGGTTTAAACCGATTGTTCCATTGCGTGTAGAAGGTGATGTGCTCACCATTCAGGTGCCATCGCAATTTTTCTACGAGTGGCTGGAAGATAATTATGTAGCTGTTTTGAAGAAGGCCGTGCACAAAGCCATAGGCCCTGATGGACGTTTGGAGTACTCGGTTATTGTAGATAGTGGCAATACACAAAACCCACCGGTAACGGTTAATTATCCCAATGGCATGAATGGCAAGCGTGCCAATGGTACAGATACGGATTATTCTCCGTTCACATTTCGTGCATTGAATCCGCAAACCGTTAATTCAAGACTTAATCCAAGTTATTCTTTCGATAATTTTGTTGAAGGTGATTGTAATCGGTTGGCGCGTTCAGCGGGCGTTGCGGTTGCGAAGAAGCCGGGTGTAACGTCATTTAACCCATTGATGCTTTATGGGGGAGTAGGTGTTGGTAAAACGCACCTGGTGCAGGCCATCGGCAATGAAATTAAAAATAATATGCCGGACAAAATTGTTCTGTACGTGGATCAGAATGATTTTACCACGCAATTTTTGAACGCCCTTCAAAATCATAAGCTTCAGGAATTCCAGAATTTTTATTTGCAGGTTGATTTGCTCATTCTGGATGATGTGCAGTTTTTGGCTGGCCGTGAAAAAACACAGGAAATGTTTTTCCACATCTTCAACCAATTGCATCAATCCGGTAAGCAGGTTATCATGACCAGTGATTGCCCGCCACGGGATATGAAGGGATTTCAGGAACGTTTGCTATCCCGTTTCAAGTGGGGCCTCACAGCCGACTTGCAGGAGCCTGATTTCGAAACCAAGCTGGCCATCATTCACCGCAAGATGCAGGCCGATGGCATTGATATTCCAACAGAAGTTGCCGAATACCTGGCCTATAGCGTAGACACCAACCTTCGCGACATGGAAGGTGTGTTGAACTCACTTATTTTCCATGCCACGTTGTTGAAAAAGGAAATTGATCTGGATCTGGCGAAGGAAGTATTGAAAAACATCATTCGCGAAATTCAATCGGACGTAAGTGTAGATTTTATACAAAAAACCGTTTCCGAATACTTCAAAGTTGATTTAGACGCCATGAAAGGCAAGGTGAAGAAGCGCGAAATTGTTATTCCGCGCCAGGTAGCCATGTACTTCTGCAAGCGCTACACCCAATTAACGCTTGCGCTGATCGGTGAAAATTTTGGTGGTCGCGATCACAGTACGGTTATTCACGCACTTGAATCGGTTGAAGACATGATGAAAACCGATTCTAACTTCAAAGCTTCAGTGGAGGAGCTGGGTAAGAAGTTGAAGATGCGGATGAATTAATTAGATCTCAAGCTTTTATTTTCAGATGAAGAGTCATTTTTTTGAACGACACTTATATTAGTGCTTATCACATTTCTATTCAAAATTAAACAACCGGTTCATACTGTCTGTGTCTTTTTCTGAGCAGTATAAATGAAAGTACCATAGCTCCTGCGGTAACTAGCACAATCAGCTTGCCAAGTACGAACATAAAGCATAGCATAAATAACCAGAATAGGTATGAAGTGAACCGATCAGGATTTCGATCCGGTTTAAGCAGATAGGTGTGGATCAGCGTCAGGAGCCCCCCAGAATATAACGGTAGCAACAAGTACTCATAGTAAAAAATATCACGCCATAATGTGGCCGTGATCAGCATCAGTTCGGGTAGCATCAGAAGACTGTAGAGTTGAACGTACATAACGAAAGTACGACCAAGGGAAATTGGAAGATTCCTGATCCAGGTAAGGTGTTGATCTTCAAATATTTTAAGTCTTTGCACTAGAAATGTATGCGACAATAAAACGAATCCCCAGGTGAGGCCAATTATCCTGAAATCATCCCCGGGTTCAAGGGTTTCCCTTACAACGTACAGTAGTGTAAGTGAAAACATTTTGCTCAACAAAAGAGACGTCTTTCCTTCTTTAAAGATGTAACCAATATAAAAGCTGAATTGGCTTTTGAGATGAGGCAATGTGAACGAAGGCACGGTTATGAGCGCAGGTAGGCTTGCAGTGTGCAGCAATCGTGTCAGGGCCCATCCGTTGAGACTACACAAGGATGCCTGAAACAGCGCGATAAATATTATAGTAGGATAGTAGTGATTTTGAAAAGCAACACTATAAATAAATATGGTATAGATAAGTATCGGAAGAAATATAAAAACACTTACTGCAAAAAAAAGGAGAAAGCCTAACCGTACAGGAAGCACCGAAAGATGATGAAGAAAAACGTAGGAATTATCTCTGATTATACAAGCCAGGAAGTGCAGCGCTTTTAGACTGTACAATGTCCATACTGCCAAAACAATCGCAAAAAACACTTGCGAGTTTAGCATACCTCCAATCAGGGCCAAGTGATATTCAACGATTTGAGAAGGTTGTACTACTCCGAACATCAAAAAGAACACAAATGCCAAAATACCTGCATGTCTTTTGTAGAACGGAACGGCTAGACTTTTTATAAGCACGTAAAGCAGTTCTCTCATGTATTTAATAGTTGAGCTGACTGATCCTTTACTATAATTTTGCCTATAGGCACGGAATAGCTATCTGGAAAAGGCTGATGCGAGGAGATCAAAAATGATGTGCCTTTTGCCTGCCTCTTGTTAAGAATATTAAAAAGCTGAGGAAGAAATGAACTTTCCAGTGTGATGAGCGGCTCGTCAAGCAGTACCAGATTGGTTTGGCCGATCAGAGCCAGAACAATAGAAAGCTTTTTGATCATCCCGCTAGAATATGTTCCTATCCTATAAGGCAGAATATGATTGATGTCAAAATGATCGGTCAGATCTCGAATACCTACATTGGTTTCATTTCTGATATTTTGAACAAACCTGATTAAATCTTGGCCGGTTAGAAAACTCGGGTAAAGTGGTTCGGCCTCGGCAAAGGACACTTGTTTCCGGTATGCCAGAGGTTCTTTTTTTAAGGCGGCTGAGTTAAGGATAATACTTCCTTCAAAGGGGTTTATGCCCGCAAGAATTCTCATTAATGTGGTTTTGCCCGATCCGTTTCCTCCCTGCACCCAATGCGTACCCTGCGGAATGGTAAGATTACGAATATTAAGAATAATACGGGGACCGTATGCTTTAGTAATGTTAGTAAGCTGCAACATATATAATATGTTGAAATTTATGTGCTGGAGTTACACAAACCTGTACACCTTTAGCATTTTTCATGTTGTTCTTGGCGGCTTGCATGGAAAATTATAGAACCTGCGTAAAGCCAGTTATTGAAAGCCTGTAGCCACAAAGTAAAATCCTACACAATTTTAACGAGCAGATAGCCAATTGAGAGAATTAAGAATTCTTTGCAGCCTTGGATGAAAATAAAGGAACTTGAGTAAGTCCAGTTATCTAAGAATAAAATTATACGGTAACACTTCCTTCGAACTATTCATTCCGTACAAACTTACCCTACCCTTATACTTTTCAAAGAAGTCAATTACTTCCTGCGGGTCTTTCACGCGAACGCGATTGATGGAAATGATGGTATAGTTTTCCGGTACGCCCAACTCCTTCATGTATCCGCCTTTGATCTTGGAAACCTTAACACCATAATCGGTAGCTTCAAGATCGGCACCTAGCGTTGTGGAGGGAACAATTTCACGTTTAACAATGTCAGTTGTGCCTTTTTTGTTTGTAAGCGTTACAGTTGTTGTTCCGGGTTTATTGTCGCGCACATAGGTTATCGATACTTTGTCTCCCGGGTATCTGTAAGCCAATTCTTCTTCAAAAGCACTCTGACTATTCACCTCTGTGTTGTTCACTTTGGTGATCACATCACCTAATTGTAAACCGGCTTTCATGGCTGGGCCGTCTCTATCAAGACTTTCCAACAGTACACCTTTAAAATTCTTTACGTTTGTATTCAGGTCGTACTTCTTGGCATTTTGAAAATCGTATTCGATTACGCGGCCACCAAAAATTCCTTTTTGCACAATGCCGTGTTTCACCAGGTCATCTACCACCTTACGTACCAGATCAATCGGAACGGCAAATGCATAACCGGTATAGCTGCCTGTGCGTGAAAGTATGGCCGTGTTGATGCCTACCAGCTCACCGTTTTTATTTACAAGTGCCCCACCACTGTTTCCGGGGTTAATGGCTGCATCCGTTTGAATAAATGATTCAATGGGAAATTTATCCTCGAGAATGCCAATGCGTCTGCCTTTTGCACTGACAATGCCTACGGTTACGGTTGAAGAAAGTGAAAACGGATTCCCCACAGCCACTACCCATTCTCCCACCTGAAGATTCTTTGATGACCCAATGGTGATTGCTGGGAGATTTGTTTCGTTTATTTTTAATACGGCCAAGTCGGTGGATGGATCGGTGCCAATCAGTTCAGCGGTATACACTTTCTTGTTGTGCATCACTTCAATCTTCTCGGCTGCTTCCACTACGTGGTTGTTGGTAACAATGTATCCATCGGCAGAGAAAATTACACCGGAGCCACTGCTTACCCGGGTTTGTGTGGTTGTGCCTCCGCCAAAAAACCAATCGAAAGGCGAGTAGGAGGTGCCTTTAAAAATGCTGTTGATATACACCACACTGGGGATGGCTTTGTTGGCGGCCAGACTGAAGTCGGTAGGTTCTGCATTGTTTTCTGTATCCAGTTCAACCGTATTGGGCGTAAAAACAGCTGGTGAATCGTAGCGGGCCATGTCGTATGTGGGTTCCTGTTTAAACGGATTACCTGACGTTTTCACCAGGTATTGAAAAAAAACATAGGCTCCGGCCAGGCCACTGATAAATCCGATAACAGCTATTTTAAGGAATGTCTTCATAACACGAATTAAACAACAAAACGATGATCCAGAACAAGCAAAAGTTGAACCACTTGAAAAATTTCTGCCAATATTAACGGATTACCCTATCCGGTAGTTCACCATCTGTCATTCGTATTTGCAATTTCGTCACTACTTTTACACGATATGGGTATTCGTTCTCTCCTGGCAAAACCATTTGCTGCCTATGTGGCGGCTCAAACACGAAAGTGGTCGCTCAATCCGGCATTGTATCAGCACAACATCATGTTGAGCCTTATAGAGCAAGCAAAGCATACAGCATTTGGAAAAGATCATGACTTTGAGAGCATCCGGACATATGATGATTTTAAAAAGCGGGTGCCAGTACGGGATTATGAAGAACTAAAACCCTATGTTGAACGCATCCTGAAAGGAGAAGCCAACGTGCTGTGGAAAGGAAAACCGGCTTACCTGGCCAAGACCTCAGGTACTACATCGGGAACAAAGTATATTCCCATCTCGCATGAATCGAAGTTTAGCCATTTTGTGAGTGCGCGTAACTCAACTTTGAGTTATGTGCATGAAACAGGCAATGCTTCATTCTTGGATGGCAATTTGATTTTTCTTTCGGGTAGTCCGGAGATGGATGAGACTGCAGGAATAAAAACCGGCAGGTTGTCAGGGATTTCCAATCACCTGGTGCCGGGTTATTTACGCACCAATCAAAAGCCTTCGTACCAAACCAATTGCATTGAAGATTGGGAAGAGAAACTGGAACGCATCATTGATGAAACCCTTGATGCGAACATGACGCTTATTTCTGGAATTCCACCTTGGGTGCAGATGTATTTTGATCGCATTCATGCGCGAACCGGTAAGAAGATAAAAGATGTGTTTCCCAATTTTTCGGTGTTTGTATATGGTGGGGTAAACTTTGAACCGTATCGCGCCAAGCTGGAAGAATCCATTGGTAAGAAGGTTGATTCGATAGAGACTTACCCGGCATCCGAAGGATTTATTGCTTACCAAGATTCGCAACACGATCCCGGATTGTTGTTGCTGTTGAACAACGGTATGTTTTTCGAATTTATTCCGACCGAGGAATACTTTACAGCAAACCCCACACGCCTGCGTATCGATGAAGTGGAGCTTGGAAAAAATTATGCCCTGATCATTAATAGCAATGCCGGGCTTTGGGGTTACTCCATTGGCGATACGGTCAAGTTTGTTTCTAAAAATCCCTATCGGTTATTGGTGACGGGCAGGATCAAGCATTTCATCTCAGCTTTTGGTGAACACGTAATCGGAGAGGAAGTGGAGAAAGCCATGAACCTAGCGAGGAAGAAGTTTCCGGACGTGGAGTTGATTGAATTTACGGTAGCGCCCCAGGTAACACCGACTGATGGTTTGCCGCACCATGAATGGTTTATTGAGTTTTCAAATCCGCCTGCTGACATGACAGCCTTTTCGCTTGAATTGGATAATCAGCTTCGTTCATTAAATGTATATTATGATGATTTGATTACGGGTAACATTTTGCAAACGCTAAAAATCACCTCCCTTAAACCGCAATCCTTTATTGAATACATGAAATCTCAAGGCAAACTTGGTGGCCAAAACAAAGTGCCCCGTTTATCAAACGATCGAAAAATTGCCGATGCACTTCAGCAATTTAAAACCTGATTTAATCTTCACTCCTTCATGAACCTCACCCTCTCTTTGATTTGAAATACGCCTTGATCATAGTATTGTTATGTCAATCTGTGCTTGTGTTTGCACAAGGCAATTCGATCATGCCACCTGATGAAATGATAAAATTAATTCCAAAAAAAGTAGAGGGATTTAATCTTGTTGACCAACACAAGGGCAGAACCATCAAAATCGGAACACTTACGTATTCGATGGTAGAGCGAAGCTTTATTAAAAACAAACGAAAGGTCACCATTTTATTGTTCGATTATAACAATGCACCCATTATGTACTCGCAGGCAACGGGCAAATGGTCAAACCTGCCTGAAGTGGAGACCGATACCGTGTCGCAGCGATCATTTTTGTTGATCGAAAACAGGGGCTGGGAGCATTATCATAAACTAAACAATTCTTCACAGCTTTCACTCGGTATTAAAAACAGATTCTATTTGATTGTAAGCGGTGAAGGAGTCAATCTTGAAGCGTTGCGCACGATCTTGGCCCTATTTCCACTAGCTGAATTTCCGGGTCAGTACCTCGACTTTTCAGACGCCAAGCATCGTTAAGCTTTTTTATCGGGAAATACTTTTACCACTCTGATCTCTTTAACAAAAAGTACTACTGTTAATAGACCAATCCCAACTGAAACCAGCACAGCCCACACGTTCATCTGGCGACATTCAGCGTACATGGTATAATCACGAAGGGCAAACTTGGTTGCCAGTGGTTTCCACACGGCCACGTTTTGAACAACTGAATCAGCGTTGGTTTCGATGATTTCCCAGGGAAGATGAATTTCATTTACATATTTTCCTCCATCGTATGCGTAGCTCATAAAATTCAGGCGTGACTCAAATTTTTTGCTTAATGCTTCAAAGTCTTTGCCCGCCTGATCCTTGTCGAGCGGAATGCCTAATGTATCTGCTATTTGAGCAGGTATATTGTTTTCACTTTTCGGATCATCGATAATACGATAAATCAGTTCTTTATTTTGATCCAGTGTGTCCAGCCATCTTTTGTCGATGTTGTTTTTGGCGATTACCGCCTTGATCATGTTATTGGCTTCATCGAACAACGCCATTTTAACAAAACGGTCGGATATTTTTTCATTCAACACTTCCAGGTAAACACTATCGGCTTTTGATATGGCGGTGCCTTCACCCGGAAGTCGATCGATGAACGCGAAATCTTCCTGGTTGAAAAAGTTCTCAACAGGGGTAAGGGTAAAGCGGTTTATTGGTCGAATGGTTTCAGTGTAATGGATGTAGGTATAAAACCAGCGGAATTTTTTTTCGAATGTTGAATGAATCTGGAACAAGGTGTCAGCTGGTCGATCAAGTTCACTATTCACGTCATCAACCGAATTAAAATGTTTGCTAAATGCAATGCGGTATTTATGATCGTCTTTCTCTGACTCATCTTCAGTAACCGCTACCGTCCAACCACTTTGTTCATGAATGCCAAAGTAGTTTTGTTCAACATCATCTTTCTTGGTTTTCTCCAACACAATGGTTTTGTCGAGGGAGCCATCTTCATGCACAACAGTTTTGAATGCGATAGGATTTTGGCATGCCGTGAGTAAGATTAGTGCAAGTAAGGTATAAAATGCAGTTGTTGTTTTCATGATTTCTTATTGAAATTGTTGTTTAATACATTCCAGATATGCCAATTGATCGGTAAAAGGTGTTTTGCAGGCACTAAAAATTGATTTGCGTTTTTTTCGATCTTCTGCAGAAGATCGAATGATTGCTGAGCTCAAAATGACTCCTTCTTCCCGTGTTGTGGTCAACGTTTTTTGTGGAGCCCCGGTATGGATGTACTCCACGCCAAAGCTTACCAGAAGTACCAGGGAGAGTGTCGCAAAGGCATATCGAATCAGTTGGAAAGGAGTAAATAATGACGTTAGCAGCGTTGGGCGCAAACTTCGTTGTTGTTCGTGCACAGCCTGCATAATGCGTGAGGTAAGTTGTGCTGCATGCGGTGCGGGAGTTTTGTTTTTTGAGACTTCAGTAAGCTGCGCCTGCATTAACTGAACTTGTTGAAACAATGCGGTACAAGCAGGGCAAATCTCCATGTGCCTGTTTAACTCCGCTTTTTCCTCAGGTGAAATTTCTTCCCACAGGTAAATCGATTGTTCATACGCGCTGCACTTCATAACTATCTTTTGTTTTGTGGAATTATCTGGTAATATTTTTCAAGTCCTGCCTTAATGTGTACACGGGCGTAATACAGGTTGCTCTTCATGTTGCCATTGCTCATGTCGAGTGCTTTGCATACCTCATCCGGTTCAAGTTGTTCCAAATCGCGAAGCACAAAAACAGCTTGCTGTTTGGGTGTAAGTTGTGCGGCCAGGTGTAAAATGATGTTTCGTAGCTCTTCATGTTCCAATTCGTTTGTTGCGTTTTCATTAGCCTGATGTGGCACGGTATCATCAAGCGGTCGCGTGTGTCGGAGCTTTGCTGATTTCCCTGCATCCAGGCATAGGTTCGTTACAATTTTTCCCAGCCACGTTTTAAAGCGGAAGTTGAAATCATACCGGTTCAGGTTTTTCCACACCCGTATAAAAGCTTCCTGTACAATGTCTTCAGCATCGGTTACTTCGCGCACGAAGCGCGAGGCGAGGGAAATGGCGAATCCCTGATTGGCTTCAACCAAAGCCCGGAACGCTTCGGTGTTACCCTTTGCTGATCGTTCAATCAGGTTGAACTCGATTTCCTTTTCCATGCAGAAATTTAACGCTTATACGACCGGGGTTTGATCGGGTCAAATGCCGGTTGAGATATTTTTAAAATATACTCCAATTAAGGGATGCAAAACCAAAACCATCGGAATTTGTTTATTTTGCACGACTCTAAAACCTGATCCTGCTTTTGAAACAGAAAAAATCCATCGCAATCCTTGGCTCTACCGGCTCCATCGGAACGCAAGCGTTGGAAGTCATTCGCGCCTATCCCGATAAATTTGAAGTAGAGGTACTCACCGCGCAAAACAATGCCGACTTGTTGATTCAACAAGCCATTGACTTTAAACCCAATGTGGTGGTAATCGGCAATGAAGATCACTATGAAAAAGTGAAAGCGACCCTTGAGCCTCATGATATAAAAGTTTATGCCGGTGAAAGTGCATTGTGTTCGGTGGTGCAGATGGAAAGCATCGACATTGTGCTCACTGCGCTGGTAGGATATTCCGGATTAAAGCCAACCATTAAAGCGATTGAGGCTGGTAAACCCATTGCCTTAGCCAACAAGGAAACACTAGTGGTGGCTGGTGAGTTGATCACCTCATTGGCGCGTGAAAAGGGCGTAAACATTTACCCGGTAGATTCTGAACACTCAGCCATTTTTCAATGCATCGTTGGGGAATTTCATAATAAAATCGAAAAGATCATCCTGACAGCTTCGGGTGGCCCCTTTCGTGGAAAAAAACGGGAAGAACTGTTAGCGGTAACCAAGGCGCAAGCGTTGAAGCATCCCAACTGGACGATGGGCGCTAAAATCACTATTGATTCTGCCACGTTAATGAATAAGGGATTGGAAGTGATTGAAGCCAAATGGCTCTTTGGCCTTTCGGCCGAACAGGTAGAGGTGGTGGTGCATCCGCAATCGATTATTCATTCCATTGTGCAGTTTGAGGATGGATCGATGAAAGCCCAGATGGGCTTGCCCGACATGCGGTTGCCGATCCAGTTTGCATTGACATATCCTGATCGCTTTAAATCCGACTTGCCACGCTTTGATTTTGTGAATTACCCCTCCCTCACATTCGAGAAGCCCGATACGGAAACTTTTCGTAATCTTGCACTTTCCTTCGAAGCCCTGAGGCGGGGAGGAAACATGCCGTGCGTGCTGAATGCCGCAAATGAAGTGGTGGTGGCTGAATTTTTACAGGACAGAATTGGTTTTCTCGCTATGTCGGATGTAGTGGAAAAATGCCTGGAAAAAGCGTCTTTTATTCAGCATCCTTCGTTTGACGATTACGTAAACACGGATAACGAAACACGAATTAAAGCTTTAGAACTGATAAACTGATGGATTGGATGGTATCGCTTGCTCAATTGTTGTTGAGCATTTCAATTTTGGTAGCTGTACACGAAATGGGTCACCTGCTGGCGGCCAAATATTTTGGTATGCGGGTGGAACAATTTTCAATTGGCTTTCCGCCAAAACTTATTTCCTTTAAAAAGGGTGAAACCGAATATGCCATAAGTGCCATTCCGCTGGGTGGCTACGTAAAAATTTCGGGCATGATTGACGAATCACTCGATACGGAGACCATGAACAAAGAACCTCAGCCGTGGGAGTTCCGATCCAAGCCGGCCTGGCAACGCCTCATTGTTATGCTGGGAGGAATTTTCGTTAATGTAGTGGTGGGTATTCTCATCTTTATTGGGGTTACCTACACATTTGGCGAAACCTATTTTCTGAAAGATGTCATCAATGAAAACGGTGGCTTTCAGGTTGGCCCGGTAGGAGAGAGCATTGGGTTAAAAACCGGTGACAAGATTGTAAAAATCAACGGGCAGGATTTTGAGTACTTGCAGGACATCATCAAGCCTGAAACATTATTGGCGGATAACGCTTACTACACCATTGAACGTGAAGGGAAATTAATCGACATTAACATTCCTCCTGATTTCATTCAGAAGTTCAATAAGCGAGAAGGGGTGGGAACGTTTGTTTCATTTCGCGTAGCTCCGGTTATCGCTGAGGTAAGCAAAGAAACACTGGCAGATCGTATGGGTTTGCAGGCAGGCGATAAAATTGTGGAGGTTAACGGACAGCCAGTTTCATACATTGATGAAGTGAATGCAGCTGTGAAAGCTACTGGTGATTCAATTCAATTGGGTGTTCTTCGCGCTGGCCGGACAATTACCTTCAAGGAGTCTTTTAAAGATCAGAAGGCAATTGGTTTTCGAGCCGATACCAAACTCCTGGAAGAGCAACTTGAAAAGCAAATGAGTTATGGGTTCCTGGAATCTATACCATTGGGCACTGAACGCGCCTTCACTACCCTGGTCGTGCAGGTAAAGGCATTTGGTAAAGTTATTTCAGGTGTGCTTTCTCCTCGTGAATCGCTTTCTGGTCCAATCGGAATCATGCAGGCTTATGGAACGGTGTGGGATTGGGAACGTTTCTGGTCGTTAACCGGAGTACTTTCGTTGGTATTGGCGTTTATGAACCTGTTGCCGATTCCTGCGTTGGATGGCGGACATGTTATGTTTTTAAGCTATGAGATGATAGCACGAAGAAAACCATCGGATAAGTTTTTAGAGACTGCACAGAAAATCGGGATGGTGTTTTTACTAACACTAATGGTACTTATTTTCGCGAACGATATTATAAAATTGTTCTGATAGACACAGATTACCTAAAACAGGAAGCCCCACAACATGTGGGGCTTTTTTGTTGGGTTGGTTTTTTTAATGGAATTATTCCTTGTCCGATTGCCGGATTTTCATTGGTGCTTTTTTAGATTTGATCACTACTACACCATTTTTGCCCTTATCCCCGTATTGATCGGTAGCTTTTTCGCCTTTCAATACATCGATTGATTCAATATTTCTCGTGTCAATCTTTTCAACATCTGCCTGTTGAATGATTTTTCCGTCAAGCACAAAAAGGGGTTGAACACCCGTTGAAGGAGAGTAAAAAAATGCACTAGGATTTTGCTCAACGCGTTCTTCTGTTACTTCAGGAGTTAATTCTGGCTTTTTGAAATTTTTAAGCGTAATCACCACCACGCCATTTTTTCCAGCTTCACCGAATTGATCGATGGCTTTTTGATTTTTCATAACCTCAATCGATTCGATGTCGTTGGGTTTAATGTGACTCAGATCATCATAGGTGGTACGTTCGCCATTAACCACAAACAACGGTTTTTCAGTTGTGGTAGTGATTAAATTGATTTCTTGTGCTGATGCCGTTGCGAAACAGCAGGCAACCAATAGGGTATGTAGTGCTTTCATGTTTTTAAATTAGTCAATCTTATTCTTTATTTCAAACTCAACCCTGCGGTTTAGCCTGCGGTCGTCATCTGTTTTCTCTTCAACAATGGGTTTTGAGCCCCCATACCCAATGGCCGTAATGCGCGAGGAAGGAACCTTATACTCGTAAACCAGGTAGGCTTTTATGGCATCAGCACGTTCCTGCGACAGGCGAAGGTTGGCTTCCGGTTTACCTTCTGAATCGGTGTGCCCGCTGATGGTTAGATCAATATGCGGATGATCGAGCATAAAGTTTCCGAGTTTGCTTAAGTCTTCATGCATGGATTGTAATATATCGGCCTTGCCACTTTCAAACTCCAGCGATTTAAACGCAATCTTGCTTTCAATCGGTTCGGTTTCTTTATTGATTTCCATGTCGCCATCCATAAAGAAAATTTCTTCGATGCGGAAGAAGTCATCGCCCTGAATGATTAACAAATAATTTCGTTTGTTGATCAGTTTGAAATCGAACGTACCATCCGGCCGTAAAAACTTTGGCGCCACCTCCACACCTTTATCCAGATCGATGATGGAAACAATGCCTTTCATTGGTTTGCCGGTTTGGCTGTTGGTAAGCGAACCCTTTAAGGTTGCGATGGCTTCCGGTTGCGCCTCCATCGGTACCGGAAAGGAGTGAAGATCCAAGTTGGCCGGATCATCACCTTCCGACCGGGCATAGTACAGTTTTTCTGATTTGGAATCGATGGTGAAATAGTATTCGCTTCCTTCGCCATTCACCAAAGGCCCTACATTTTTTGGCTCGGCCCAATTGCCGTTCTGCTTGTAGGTTTTAAAAATATCGAAATCGCCAAAGTTTAACGGATGTCCATTGGAACTGAAATACAACACATTGAATTTGTGATGAAAGAACGGACTTACTTCCTGGCCGCGTGTGTTGATGATCGGCCCCATGTTTTTTGCAGGTTGCCAGTTTCCGTTTTTATCTTTTATGCTATAGTAAATGTCGGTCATGCCAAACCCACCTTTCCGATCGGAAGAAAAGAAAAGTGTATCGCCTGTGTGCGAGAGGGAAGGATGTGAATCCCAAAATACGGTGTTGATGTTATCGCCCAGGTTACGCACGTTGCCCCAACTGTTGTCTTCTTTTCTATCGGCCACAAAAATATCGCAGCTGCCTTTTGAATCGGGTGAATCACATCGTGCAAAATAAAGTTGCTTACCGTCTTTGCTCAGGCAAGCCGAACCTTCGTTGTAACTGGTGTTGATGGTATTGAAAGGAACAGCATCCATCCACATGTCAAATTCCTGCACGCTGTAAAACAAATCTTCATCGTATCTTCTTTCCAGTGTTTGCGTGTGCAGGTTGCGTTTGGATGTAAAAAGTAAAACGGTATCTACGTTTCCGATGGTGGGTCCGTAATCCGCTTTGGGCGAGTTTACCTGAATGCCCATGTTGAGTAATACACCTTGTGGGGGGCGCAGCGTATCAATTTCCTTTCGGTACTCCACTAGTTCATAATAGTATTTCAACGGCACATAGTAATCGCTCTGGTATTTGGTAAGGCTATCATATTCTTGTCGTACCTGTCGGCCATCAATATCTTGCTGGTGATGTTTCAAAACTAATTTGTAAAGTAGCACCGCTTCTCCCGGTGGACCAAACTTTTCAGAAAGCTTAGCAAGTTGCCAAAGCATGTTGGTGTTGCGTGAAAAATTCTCAACACCAAACTGTTGAACATAGGCTTTCAATAAGTTGTAATGTGTTTGGTTGCCATTATCTTTCGGGATGGCAGCAATTTTTTCAAGCGATTTTTTATCCGAATAGAAGGAAACGTTGTTGATGTTCGGAAAATTAAAGATGTCAGATTGGCTGTATGTTGTCAGGGTATCGTTTAATTGAACAACACCGCCTTTTTTGAACTTCCGATCGGGTTTTTGGCCAGTTGCCGGAAGAGAAAGTAACAGTAAAAATGCCGGTAGAAAGATTAAAAAATGCTTTTTCACAACATCCGGGTTGGTTGAAGCCGAGTCTTATCGTTAAAGTTGACATAATTTTGCTTCTTTTACAACCTGCCCGGCAGGCCTGCAGACCGGCTTGGCATTACTATTGTCCTTTAAGGGCGCATTGGTTTTTTAGTATTAATTCCATTGGCTTTGTGCCAATTTGACACCTATATATGTTTAATGCATTGCCTATTCAGATGGTTCAGGACGAGACGGATGATTTGATTCAGTTGATTAACCCTGAACAAGAAAGTGATTTAAAACCGACCGATTTACCTGAAGAACTTTCCATTCTTCCCATAAAAAATACGGTGCTTTTTCCTGGGGTGGTAATACCCATTACCGTTGGCCGGCAGAAGTCCATCAAGTTGGTGAAGAAGGCCTACCAGGGTAATAAGATCATTGGTGTGTTGGCGCAAAAGAATGCGCAGGCCGAGGAACCATCTATCGATGATATTTACAGAACCGGAACGGTAGCGCGCATTATCAAGATGCTGGTGTTGCCGGATGGGAATACCACGATCATCATACAAGGAAAAAATCGTTTTCAGATCAAGGAGTTTGTGCAGGAAGAACCTTTTCTTACCGCACAGATAGACCTGCAACACGATGATTCACCTGATGCCAACAATAAAGAAGTGAAGGCGTTGGTGCAATCGCTTAAGGATGCAGCTTTTAAAATCCTGAAACTGAATCCGGAGATTCCGCAGGAAGCACATGTTGCGTTGGATAACATTCACAGCACAGCTTTTTTAATTCACTTCCTGTCATCAAACCTGAACGTGGAAGTAGGTGAGAAGCAACGCATTCTTGAAACGCAAAACATCATCGACCGGGGTACCTTGTTGCTTCAGTTTATGTTGCGCGAAATTCAGATGTTGGAGATCAAGCATGAGATTCAAAAGAAGGTTCATACCGATATTGATCAGCAACAGCGCGATTACTTTTTACGCCAGCAAATAAAAGTGCTTCAGGATGAGTTGGGGTACGATACACCCGACAAAGAAATTGAAGAGCTGCGGAAGAAAGGTGAAGTAAAAAAATGGCCCAAGTCAGTTGCAGATCATTTTAATAAGGAATTGGATAAACTGTTGCGCACCAACCCGGCCGCACCTGATTATCCCATTGCCATGAATTACGTTGAGTTTTTACTCGACCTTCCCTGGCAGGAATACACCATTGATGATTTTGATTTGAAGAAAGCCCGGAAGATTCTGGATAAAGATCATTTCGGGTTGGAGAAGGTGAAGACACGAATACTCGAATACCTGGCTGTACTCAAGTTGAAGCAAGATATGAAAGGCCCGATTTTGTGTTTGTACGGACCTCCGGGTGTGGGTAAAACCTCGCTGGGCCGATCCATCGCCAAGGCATTGAACCGCAAATATGTGCGCATGTCGTTAGGGGGTGTACACGATGAAGCGGAAATTCGCGGGCACCGCAGAACCTACATTGGAGCTATGGCGGGTAAGGTGTTGCAAAACATCAAGAAGGCGCAATCGGGTAATCCGGTGTTTATCCTGGATGAGATTGATAAGGTGCGTTCAGATTTTCGTGGCGATCCGTCTTCGGCTTTGCTGGAAGTACTCGATCCGGAACAGAACAGCACATTTGGCGATAACTACCTGGAAGTTGAGTACGATTTATCGAAGGTGTTGTTCATCGCCACAGCCAACTCGTTGGATACCATTCACCCTGCTTTGCGCGACCGGATGGAGATCATTGAGATAACCGGGTATACGCAGGAGGAGAAAATTGAAATAGCGGTTCGTCACCTGGTTCCCAAACAATTGGAAGAACATGGTTTAAAAACTTCAGACGTTAAATTCTCGAAGAAGGCCATCGCTAAAATTATTGACAGCTATACGCGTGAGTCAGGTGTACGTAACCTGGAGCGAAAAATCGGAAGCATCGTGCGCCATGTGGCCAAGTCGGTGGCGATGGAAGATGCATTTGATAAAGAGATTACGGAAGAAACCATTCGCAAAGTACTGGGCGCTGAAATTTTTGACGGGGAACTTTATCAAGGTAATGATATTGCCGGTGTGGTAACCGGTTTGGCCTGGACGCAGGTGGGTGGCGAAATTCTGTTTGTAGAATCAAGCCTGAGCAAAGGAAAAGGCGCCCTTACCATCTCAGGTCAGTTGGGTGATGTGATGAAGGAGTCTGCGATGGCTGCGCTCTCGTACTTAAAATCCCATGCGGAAGAGTTAGGTATTGATCACCGTATTTTTCAGCAGTACGACCTGCACATTCACGTGCCGGCTGGTGCGGTTCCGAAAGATGGACCATCGGCAGGTATTACCATGTTCACTTCGCTGGCTTCCATTTACACCCAGCGCAAGGTAAAAGCTAAGGTAGCCATGACCGGTGAAATTACGCTGCGTGGAAAAGTGTTGCCGGTTGGGGGGATCAAAGAAAAAATACTGGCTGCCAAACGAAGCGGTATCAAGGAGATTATTCTCAGCGCAAAGAATAAGCGCGACATTGATGAGATCGAACAGCATTACATCAAAGGGCTTGTCTTTCATTATGTGGATTCCGTTGCGGATGTACTGAAAATTGCCTTACTGAAAGATAAGGTTAAGAACTCCATGAAGTTTACCTTTACAGATGTGAAAGCCGTGGCGTAGATTAGAGCCACCTTTTTAACCCCTGATCGCCTGTGTATCGATTCATGCTAGGAATTGTTTTGATTGCTCTAAGCGAAGGATCGTTGGCACAGATGGGCGGTCGGTCATCATTTGAATTTCTTTCGCTACCTACACATGCCCGCCTTGGCGCGTTGGGCGGTGTTAATGTTTCACATGCCGATCGCGATCCGAATTTCTTTTTCAGTAATCCTGCGTTGGTAAGCGATTCACTTGCCGGATGGGCTTCAGCCGGGTACCTGTTTTACGTAGCTGATGTTGGTCAAGCCACGTTTTCGTATACGCATTCGTTCGACAAAATCGGAGCTGTTTCATTCGGTATTCAGCACATTAACTATGGCGACCTAGAAGGATTTGATGAAACCGGTTTGTCGCTTGGCACTTTTCGTTCAGGCGAAACTGCGCTGGTGATCAGCAAGAGTCACCAAGTTTCGAATTTCAGGCTGGGCATTAACCTGAAAGGCGTGTTTTCAAATTTGGCGGGCTTTCGGTCGTCTGCTTTGCTGTTTGATATTGGTGGACTTTTTGTTCACCCTTCGCAAGACCTTACGGTTGGGCTTACGATTCGAAATGCAGGGTTTGTGTTGCAGCAGTATACAGCAACCGAAGATTCAACGTTACCGTTTGATGTGCAGGCGGGCATAACGTTTAAACCCGAACACATGCCCGTACGTTTTTCCTTTACTGCGTATAAGTTAACACGGCCCGGTAAGGTTTACAATGATCCAAATGCGGAAGAACAATTGAAATCCCTTAACAAAGTGCTTGGGCATGTTAATTTCGGTGCCGAGGTCCTGCTGCACCGAAATATAAATGTGCTGGTTGGGTATAATTTTTTAAGGCAATATGAATTGCGTTCGGATGCTGGCGGAGGCGGTACCGGATTTACGTTTGGTATTGCAGCAAAGATCAAGGCATTTGATCTGGTAATCAGTCAGAGCCGGTATAGTGTGGGAAATGCAAACTATGCCATTACCCTAAATGCTAATCTGAACAACATGATTTTAAAGAAGAAGACGATATGATGGATTCAAGTTATTTAACACCTCAACAAATTGTAGCCGAATTGGACAAGTACATTATCGGTCAGCATGATGCCAAGCGAAATGTAGCCATTGCGTTGCGTAACCGCTGGCGCAGAATGAGTGTGAAGTCGGAGATAAAAAATGAAATTGTTCCCAATAATATTTTAATGATAGGTGCCACCGGTGTGGGTAAAACAGAAATTGCCCGCAGACTAGCCAAGTTGGCGGATGCACCTTTTGTGAAAGTAGAAGCCTCCAAATTTACCGAAGTGGGTTACGTGGGCCGTGATGTAGAGAGCATGGTGCGCGACCTGGTGGAGCAATCCGTGAACATGGTGAAATCGCGAAAGAAGGAAGAGGTAAAGGAAAAAGCGGCAAGCATTGTAGAGGATATTATTCTGGATGCATTGATTCCACCGTTAAAGCAACAAACTGCCCGAACCGGTTTTTCTCCGCAGCCAGAAGTGATTGGGAAGGAAGTGCCTACATCCGACATGGAGTTAAATGAGCGCACCCGTGCATTGTTTCGTGAAAAGCTGAAGAACGGAGAGCTGGAAGAACGCAAGATCGACATCAACATTAAACCTTCGGGTAATCCCAACATTGGTATGATTGGAGCGGGCATGATGGACGAAGTTTCCATGATGAACCTACAGGATATGATCAGCGGCATGATGCCCAAAAAGGCGAAGAAGCGTAAGGTCACCGTGGCAGAAGCAAGAAGAATTCTATTGGAAGAGGAAGCTTCTAAACTCATTGATATGGATGAGGTAAAAGACGAAGCCATTCAACGCGCTGAAAATGCCGGCATAATTTTTATTGATGAGATCGACAAGATCGCTTCCGGTTCAAAGAAAGGAGGCGGTGGACCAGATGTAAGCCGCGAAGGCGTACAACGCGATTTACTTCCGATTGTGGAAGGCAGCACGGTGAACACGAAGTATGGTGTGATCAAAACAGATCATGTGTTGTTCGTGGCCGCGGGTGCCTTTCATATCAGCAAACCATCTGATTTAATTCCTGAACTTCAGGGTCGTTTCCCGATTCGCGTGGAGTTGAATAACCTGACGCACGAAGATTTTGTGCGCATTTTAAAAGAACCTAAAAATGCCCTCACCCGACAATACCAGGCTTTGTTTGAAACAGAAGGTGTGGCGG
Source organism: uncultured Roseivirgaceae bacterium (assembly GCA_964419145.1). Classification (GTDB taxonomy): domain Bacteria; phylum Bacteroidota; class Bacteroidia; order Cytophagales; family Cyclobacteriaceae; genus UBA2336. Next base: position 90,714 of record CAYQOM010000002.1, read on the forward strand.
TTGAGTTTACTGAAGATGCCATTGAAGAACTGGCTAAAACAGCGTTCACCATTAATGCCGAAGTGGAAAACATCGGAGCGCGCAGGTTGCATACGGTGATGAGCCGGTTGTTGAATGAGTTTCTGTTTGATGTTCCAGATAAAATTCCAACCAACGCCCGCATCACCATCAATGCTGATTTGGTGCGTGAAAAACTTTCAGGCCTGGCGAAGAATAAAGATCTAAGTGAGTACATCCTGTAATGCGCGTTCTGGTTCTTCTGTTTTTTGTTTTCCTTTGTACAGAAGTTACAGCGCAAGACTCCTTGCGCGCGTATTACATTCAGGATTATCCTGAACGGTTTTCGCTTTGGCCGGTACTGAAGCAGCGTTCGCTTTCATTTGCCGTACGCGATCGACAGGAAGAAAAGAGCCGCATCAATTATTATCCGAATAATTCATTCTCGTTGGGCGTGGGCGGATATATTTTTGATTTAGCCATTGAAGCAACATTTGCCATTCCGTTAAACGAAAAGAGTAAACAGATCTACGGTGAATCTGAGGTTCGGGATCTTCAGGTAAATCTGTTGGCTAAAAAATTTGCAGCCGATGTTTATTACCAGAAGTATACGGGTTTTTACATTGATGACAGGCGTACGACCATTCCGGCAGGTATTCCGTATCCGCAACGTGCAGATATTGATACACGGAATTTTGGAATAGGGGGGATTTATGTTTTCAACAACCGCAAATTCTCCCTTCGCTCCGCGTTCAATTATGTCGATCAGCAATTGCGCAGTAAGGGTTCGTTTATTCTGGGTGGTACAATCAACTCCTTTAAACTTGCAGCTGATTCAGTGGTGCTAACTGAAGCTTCCCGCGCAGAATTGGGTGAGGGTGCTGATTTTGATATGCTGCGCAGCACAACTGTAAGCCTTACACCTGGCTACTCGCACACGTTTATCTGGCGCAAACTCTTTTTGAATGGCACCTTGGCCGTAGGGCCAGCGCATCATTGGATCCGATACCAGGAAACCGGAGTTCAAAAGGATGACATCACCATCAATTCAACCTCTTACGTGCGATTGGGTGTTGGTTACAACAGCGATCGTTTTTTTGGTGGTTTGGGGTTCTCTGCACAATCGCGAACCATTTTGTATGGCGACCTGCATGTGGTAAATACCACTTCCATGTTTCGCGCAGTAGTCGGGTATCGCTTTCGCGAGATTGGTATTTTGGAAAAGCGGGCTGTTGATTTTATCCCGATGGGATTATAGCCAATCAATCTGTATTCTTGGGAAAATCAAAAAAGAGCAGTTGCCCTGACTGCCAGGTAACATCCTTCCATTCTTTCACCGGTAGTTTACAGGCCACAATGCCGCAGGTAGGTACGTTGTCTATACGGATGTTCATCAGGTGATTAACAAAGTCAGTAAACCCCGGATTGTGCCCAAACAGCATCACCACATCGTCCGGTTCTTTTAGGTTTTGAACAATATCCAATATTTCTTCCTCTTCGGCATGGTACAACCGTTCTTCAGTTTTGATATTTTGTTTCGGAAATTCAATTGTTTCCGCAAACAACGTGCATGTGGACAGGGCTCGCTTGGCCGGACTGGTAATCAGTTTGTCGGGTGTAAGGTTTTTTTCTTTAAAGCGCTTACCCATGCGGGGCGTGTCGCGCAGGCCACGTTCATTCAAAGGCCGGTCAAAATCTGACAAGTCATGGTCGGCCCAACTGGATTTGGCATGGCGTATGAGAATAAGTGTTTTCATTTTTTGATGTTGAGAAATAGTATCTTAGCCGCGTGACAAAACGATCGAAGAAATTTAAGAAGTTCCGTAGAAAGATACGCTACCCAGCCATTCTTGGACTGGTGCGCACCATGATTTTTATTTCTCGACTCTTTCCCCGAAAAGCATGGCTCGGCCTATGCGGGTTTCTTGGGGGAGTTTCGTTTTGGTTTGCCAGGCGATCACGCAAGTTGGCCATCCGGCACCTCACCATGGCCTATGGAAAGGAGAAATCAGAAACAGAAATCAAGGCTTTGGCCCGCCAGGTTTTTGTGATGATGGGAAAAAATGCGGGAGATATTATGCGCGCGTTCAAGGTTGATAACCTGGAAGACTTTAATAAAATCCGCATAGCCAACAGGGCCGAAATTGCGGAGCAGGCCTTTGCCAAAGGGAAGGGTGTTATTTTTCTTACCGCTCATTTGGGTGCCTTTGAATTTGTAGCAACTGAGCTTGCCTTTCGGGGATACAAGCCGTTGATTATCGGTACACCGATGAAAGACAAGCGGTTGACTGACTTGTTGTGGGAACAACGTAACAAACTTGGTGCTTCGGCAATTGAACGTGGCAAGGAAACGGTTCGGTTGATCAAAACACTAAAATCCGGAGGCACCATCACCATTTTAATTGATCAGGATACAAAGGTAAAAAGTGTGTTTGTTGATTTCTTCGGAATACCCTGCGCCACGCCAATTGGTGCAACGCTGCTGGCCCTGAAAACCGGTGCTGCTATTGTTCCGGTTTTCTATCACCTGCGTGAGGATGGCATGCAGGAAGTAAATTTTTACCCGGAAGTGGAGCTGACGATTACGGGTGATGAAGAAACGGATATGAAGGTGAACACCCAACGCCTCAACGATGTGATTGAAGCAGAGGTACGCAAACACCCGTCACAATGGCTGTGGTTGCATGAACGTTGGAAGACAAAACCAGGGGAAGAGATTCGGTAATTATTCAATTACCAATTGCACATTTTCTGATTTAACCCGTGCCTTAAGCCAACCATCCAGTTTTTTGATTTCAGTTCGGGTAGGTCTGCGTGCAAACTTGGCATACGCGAGGTATACGGTATCCTGTTGAAGGGAATCCAATCGCATTAAAAAACTTTGGTTCACACTAAAGTTGGTAAGTGTTGGATAGAGCGCTTTCAGTTCAGGAGAAAGTTCCTGAGTATAATTGGAAACACGTTTTATTCGCGTGAGTTCCGATTCCAGTAATTTAATGCGCTCATCTTTATTTCGAAGGGTTTGTTCATTTTGTCGGTAGAGTTCTTCAATAACACCGCTTCGGATACTGCTGGCCAGAGAGGCTTCGTTTACGCCCTCATCATAACCCTGCAATACAATAAGCTGACACTCTTCCAGGTTGTAATTCGATAACTGCTTGCGCGCCTGGTCAATCATTTCTTCGTTTACCGGTTCGCCAAAGAGTGTAACTTCAATAACCGGATTTTTTGAGTCGTACCGAAGATCACGGCTGATTACTTTCGTGTTATCAAAGTTCAACTCCTGACTAATGAAGGATACTGCATTGCGTTCAAAGAAACTATGTTTTACCGTTTGATACGCAAGGTATGTACTCGGTATAATCGTAATGATCACAAAAAAAGTGATCCATGTTTTTACTTTGCGTTCGCGCGCATGATCTACAAATTCCTTTTTTGGATATTTTAAAAATCGCACGATGATGTAAGTAGCCAGGCTGATGAAAACACTATTAATGAAATAGAGATAAAAGGCACCCAGGAAGTAATACATGTTTCCTGACGCCAGCCCAAAACCGGCTGTGCATAGTGGAGGCATAAGTGCCGTAGCAATAGCTACACCCGGAATGGCATTGCTCTTTTCTTTCCGTGAACCCGCTACGATACCCGCTAAACCGCCAAAGAAAGCAATCAACACATCCCAAATGGTGGGGTTGGTGCGCGCCAGCAATTCTGATTGTGCCGTACTGAGCGGGCTAATGGCAAAATATAGCGTGGAGGTGGCCACACTGAATAGTGTAGCGATCATCAGGTTGTTGAAAGATTTTTTTAGCAGGTCAAGATCATTGATGGCTACACCTGTTCCGATGCCTAATATCGGGCCCATTAATGGTGAGATAAGCATGGCGCCAATAATGACGGCAGTAGAGTTTACGTTCAGTCCAATAGAGGCAATGAAAATCGCGAAGATCAGAATCCACAAATTAGTGCCCTTGAATTCCACCCCTTTGCGGATGTACTCAAGCGTCTCATGTTCATCAGCTTTGTCGCTCTCCAGGTTAAACCGTTCGCGAACAAATTGTGACAATGTGACCAATAATCGCTTTTCTGATGACATAGCCGGGTGATAAATTTTGATTGGAAGATAATGAAATCTTGAATCCCACCCCTTATTTTATTTATTTTCACCGTTTTAAGTTTGTGTGTTATGAAGGTATCCGGGATCGTGCTTTTAGTGTTTTGGGCGTTAATGGTAAATGGCCAGGTGGTGAATATACTCGTTGACAGTGCGGCCAATACGCGCGGCCAGTATCCGACCGAACCGGGAATTGCCATAAGCTTTAAAGACCCGAATAAACTGGTACTGGGCTCATCATCCGGTAAGGTTTATGTAACCGAAGATGGTGGTAATGAATGGAAGAATGTGAGCCTCACTTCTCCTTTTGGTATCGGCTATGGTGCCCGGGTGTTATCTGACTTCTCGGGTAATTTCTATTATATCCATTTATCTAATCCTGATACAAAGGCTGACGAAACGTTTCATGACAGAATTGTGGTGCAGCGATCAAAGGATGATGGCCACACATGGGATGGTGGCAATGAAGCGGGATATAATCCGCCCAATTACCAGGTTCAGCCCAACGCCATTGCAGACCGAAAAGGGAACATTTACCTCACGTGGACAGAAATTGAAAAACCCGGGAGCAAAGAAGCTGAATGCGTATCGCGCATACTTTTCAGTAAATCTTCTAACGGATCGAAATGGTCTAAGCCATCAATCATTTCTGTTCAAGGCGGTAATTGTGTTGATGGTGATGGTATGGCAAAGGGTGGTGTGCCCGCCATTGCATCGGACGGGAAGATGTTTGTGGCCTGGTCGCAAAATGGTATTTTGTATCTCGACCGGTCATTTGATGGAGGAGATTTTTGGCTTACCAATGATATTGCCATAACCGAGCAGCGTGGCGGTTGGAAATTTGATATTCCGGGCGTTCAATCGGTAAATGGTTTACCAACATTGAGCTGCAACAATACCAAGGGAAATTTTGCTGGTGCCTTGTACCTGGTGTGGGCTGAGCAGGTTGCGGACGATGATACCGATATTTATTTCACACGTTCATTAAACTATGGCGATAACTGGACACAACCTGCACGCATCAACGATGATGATCCGGGTAAACATCAGTTTATGCCTGCCATGACAATTGATCAGGTAACGGGGCATGTGTACATTTTGTATTACGACAGGAGAGATCATGACGACAATAAAACCGATGTGTACATGGCCTTTTCTGAAGATCACGGTGCAACCTTTAAAAATGTAAAAGTGAGTCAAACGCCATTTCTCCCAAAAGGTGAGTCTCTTGGTTCTCATATCGGTATTGCGGCACATAATGGACTAATTACACCCATATGGACCCGTATCGATAATGGTAAGTCAAGCGTGTGGATGTCAATCATTCATCACTCCGAACTTCCGGGAGCACAACCAGCACCTGAAACCGATAAAAAGAAAAAGAAAAAGAAAAAGTCAGACTGATGCGTTTTCCAACGCGGCTTTTTGAATCACTTCGATAAACGCTTCGGGTGGCTGCGCGCCCGATAGTCCATATTTGTTGTTAATGATGTAGAACGGAACTCCGGTTATTCCCAATTGTTGAATTTCCTTTTCGGCTTGAATAACCTCTGCCACACCTTGTTTTCCGGAAATTAGTTGTGCAACTATTTCGCCTTCAAGGCCAGCTTGTTGAGCAATGGCAATAAGATTATCCATCTTGGTCAAGTCAACACCATCGGTAAAGAAGGCTTTCATAAACGCTTCTTTCACTTCGGCTTGTTTATCTACATGTTTAGCCAACTGAATGATGCGGTGTGCAGTACGCGTATTGGGTGAAACAGCCTGCTTATGGAAGTTGAATGTAATTCCTTCCTCAGCGGCCACTTGTGTAACGTGTGCGGTTATTTTCTCGTATCGCTCTTCGCCACCGAATTTCTGCGATAAGTATTGCTTTTGATTTACACCACTTTCCGGAATGGATGGGTTCAGCTCGAACGGATGATAGGTTACCTCGAACGTATATTCGCTGTCCAGTTTGTTAAGTGCTTTCTCCAGCCTGCGTTTGCCAATATAACACCACGGGCAAACCACATCAGAAATAACATCGATCTTGATAGTTGTTTTGATCATCTTAGATTTAAATAGGCAAAACTCTCAAACAGGCGACTTTATGAAATGGTTCAAACAATTTGGTCTCACAACAGTTTATTTGAGGGTTCAGGTCTGATAAGGATTTTTGGATCCTTTATGGTATTTTTGCCACTGCTTTAACTCAAAAACTGGCTTTAAACACAAAAAACTCAATAAAAATGGTTGATACGCTCAAATTCAAAGTAAAAGACATTTCCCTGGCAGATTGGGGAAGAAAAGAAATTAAACTGGCTGAAGCAGAAATGCCGGGCCTTATGGCAATCCGTGAAGAGTATGGTGCTAAGCAGCCCCTGAAAGGCGCGCGCATTGCCGGCTGTTTACACATGACTATTCAAACGGCTGTGTTGATCGAAACACTTATCGAACTGGGAGCAGAAGTAACCTGGTCGAGCTGCAATATTTTCTCAACGCAGGATCATGCCGCGGCTGCCATTGCTGCTGCCGGTATCCCGGTGTTTGCCTGGAAGGGCATGAACGAGCAGGAATTTGACTGGTGTATTGAACAGACTTTGTTCGCATTCAAAGATGGCAAGCCGTTGAACATGATTTTGGATGATGGTGGCGACCTGACCAACATGGTGTTGGATCGTTTCCCTGAATTGGTTGCCGGCATTAAAGGAATTTCCGAAGAGACTACTACCGGTGTTCACCGCCTGATTGAGCGCGAGAATAATGGTAAACTTCCCTTACCAGCGATCAACATCAACGACTCGGTTACCAAATCGAAGTTCGATAACAAGTATGGTTGTAAGGAATCGCTGGTTGATGCAATCCGCAGAGCAACTGATGTGATGATGGCTGGTAAAGTAGCAGTCGTTGCCGGTTATGGTGATGTTGGAAAAGGTTCTGCCGCTTCGTTGCGCGGAGCCGGTGCGCGTGTTATTGTAACTGAAATTGATCCGATCTGTGCGCTACAGGCTGCGATGGATGGATATGCGGTTAAAAAGATGGATGATGCCGTAAAGGAAGCCGACATTGTAGTAACCGCTACGGGTAACTTTGGTATTGTACAAGCCCGTCACTTCCAGGCGATGAAGGACAAGACCATTGTTTGTAACATCGGCCACTTTGATAATGAAATTGATGTAGCGTGGTTGAAAGCCAATGCCAGCCGCGATGAAGTAAAACCTCAGGTTGATTTGTATACGTTGAAGAGCGGAAATCAGATCATCTTATTGGCTGAAGGCCGTTTGGTGAACTTAGGTTGTGCTACAGGCCACCCTTCGTTTGTGATGTCAAACTCATTCACTAACCAAACGCTTGCACAAATTGAATTGTGGAATAATGCAGGTAAGTATGAGAACAAAGTTTACATGCTGCCGAAGCACCTGGATGAAAAAGTGGCCATGCTGCACCTGAAGAAGATTGGTGTAGAACTGGAAACGCTTTCACCAGAACAAGCCAAATACATTGGTGTGGAAGTAAAGGGTCCGTTTAAGCCGGATTACTACCGCTATTGATTTTTGAGAATCATTTTTAAGCCCAAGAAACCCTGTAGTGATACAGGGTTTTTTTATGATGATGGTTATCTTTGTGGTATGAAAGGATTTATAACAACAGTATTCAGCGTTTGTTTGTTTGTTTTAACCGCCACAACATCACGCACAAGCGAAGAAGTTGAGTTAACCTGCGTTAAGAAACAGATGGCTACGCAGACCTGCCATTACAATTTCACCATCAACGGTATCCGGTACCGATTCATCGACAATGGCTGCAAGGGTAAAAAAGATGACATCGTGAAAAAAGCAAAAGAAGGGAAACTGGCTTTGGCCAAAGATTGGAAAATTGATTGCGAGCCAAAGAAGACTGACGATTAATTTTTCTCCTCTAGAAGTTCATTCTTGTTCTTCGTTCAAACCAGGGCTTTAATATGGCCCGATCGAGTACCAGAAAAGCCAGGGCAATGTTGAGCATGATGATGACGTTCATAATCAGCTTTCCGTTTACCGGAATCGTAGGTAAACTTTCCTGAATGTATTTGTTCTGTATGCCCATGTCATTAAGATCAATAGCGCCTGTGCTATCAAATACGCCAGCTGATAATAGAAAAGCTCCTATGCCTACGGCAATCATCACACCGATCAAAAGAAAAATTCCGTTTTTCAAAGAAAGCCCACTGCGCAGCGGATATTGATCCAGTCCGCTCATTACGCGCTGGGTGAAATTTTTAGAGGGCTGTTCAAGCGTGGTTGTTTTTAAAACCTGCGTAACACTTTGCAAAGCAGTTAGTCGTTGTTGCAAAACCGGTGATGAGGCCAACTCTTGTTCAACGCGCGCTTTTTCGGATGGTGATAAATTCCCATCCAGGTAGGCGATCAGGTTTTCTTCTTGTTGTTTGCTGATATTTTTCATGGCCGTATGGCTATAAAGTTAATGCTTCTTTTTTTAATAATGTGGTCAATTCTTCCGCCAATCGCTGGCGTGCCCGGTGCACCCGAACCTTTACGGTGTTGGCCTGCATACCGGTAATTTCGGCTATTTCCTCCAGCGAGAATTCTTCCAGGTAGAACAAACTAATGGCCAGCTTATCGGCTTCATTCAATTTGTTCATCGCCTGCTGAATGTACTTCTTTTTATCGCTGCGTTCCAGGATGCCTTCTGCTTCCTGTCCGTATTCCACCACGGTGGTTTCAATATCCTGAAATTTCACTTTGTGCTTCCGTTTATAGCTGACTGCCGTGTTAAACACAATACGATACAGCCAGGTGGAAAACTTTGCATCACGCTTGAAATTCTTCAGGTGATGGTAGGCTTTAATAAATCCATCCTGTGCGGCTTCTTCTGCTTCCGATCGGTTTTCCAGGATTTTGTAGGCAATGGTAAAGGCATAGCTTTTATGCCGGTCTACCAATTCGGCATAAACGGCCTGGTTGCCGGCAAGAATCCTGTCAATTAACTCAAATTCGGGGTCTGTCATGACGCACCTTGGACGCAGTATTTCATGCTTAAGTTACAGCTTTATCGGGTAAGTTCGCTTTACCTTCAAGCCGATGCTAAACTAATTTTGTTCGGCCTTGTAACCTGCCTTTAAACACCTGCGTCAAAGGGGCAGATTTCACTTAAATACTTGAAATATGAATGATGCAACCTCAGTAATTGGCGTAATGATTCCGATAGTGGGAATAGTAGGCGCGTTTATAATGATTGTTTACCTGCGTAGGTTTGAAAATACGGAGCGCATGGCCATGATTGAAAAAGGTGTTGATCCGGCACTTTTTGCTAAAAAGCAACGCAGCGGTACGTCTGGTACTTTGCGTGCCTCACTTTTGTTTATCGGGGCGGGACTTGGTCTACTGATCGCGTATTTTCTGGATCGTGCTTTCTACATGGAAGAGGTAGCGTATTTCTCCATGCTCTTCATCTTCGGTGGTCTGGGCCTTGGGGCTGCTTACATGATAGAAGAAAAGAAGCACCGCGAGGAACAAAACAGATAACCTGATACAATCTCAGGAGAGGCTGTTGTCATCATGACGGCAGCCTTTTTATTTTTAGATACAGGATATGGTTACCCAAACATCCATTGCACCAGGGTTATGGAGAATAACCAGATGATGATGATGGAGATAATGTTCAACAATGCCCCCGCTTTTACCATATCCTGAATGCGGATGTAACCACTTGAAAACACAATGGCATTTGGTGGTGTGGCGATGGGAAACATTAAGGCAATGCTGGCGCCCAGGGTTACCGGTAATCCCATCAAAATGGGGTTTACATTCATTACGGAAGCAATACCAAAAACAACCGGAACGAAAACGTTGACCAGCGCAACGTTGCTCATCAGTTCTGAAAGCAGAACAGCAATAACAATAAGTATTAACGAAAACCAAATGGTAAATTCATTTTGTCCGGCAATCCACTGACCAACTGCCCCGATTATTCCGGCCTTGTCCAATCCTTCCGCCAGGCAAAGTCCACCGCCAAAAAGAAACAAAATACCCCACGCCAGCTTTTCCGTGTCCGTCCAGGTTAAGATGAATTTCCCCTGTTTGAAATCAACTGGCACCAAGAACATCAGTAATCCCCCACACATGCCAATCGTGGTGTCGTTGAGTAGTTTGATGTTCAGCCATTCGTTGATGGGTTGTTGAAACATCCAGAAAAAAGCTGTGATGGAAAAAATTACCAACACCAGCTTTTCACTTCTTTTTACCGGCCCCAGTTTGGCTAATCGGTTTGCAATTAATGTTTCTGAGCCTTCAACCTTTTTAAGGTTGTTCGGAAAAATGATTTTCGTAACCAGGAAATAGTTGGCTGCTATCAGTATGGCCGCAACCGGCACTCCAATAACCATCCACTCGGCAAAGGAAATTTTCAAATCAAAAAAATCTTCCAACAGTCCTTTAAAAACCACATTGGGCGGTGTACCCACAATGGTGGCCATCCCGCCAAGGGAACTCGCATATCCGATAGAAAGCAATAAGCCTGTGGCGAAATTTCTTTCTCCTTTGTTGCTGATGTCTTCAAAGGTTTTGACCTCATCAAGCAAAAGATGAACTACCGAAACGGCAATCGGCAACATCATCATCGCGGTGGCGGTATTGCTGATCCACATACTCAGCAAGGCAGCAGCCAGCATAAAACCTAATATGATGCCGTTACCCGAGGTGCCTGTAAAGCGAATCAGTTTCAAGGCAATGCGTTCATGCAGTTTGTGTTTTTCCAACGCGAGCGCAATCATGAAGCCACCCATGAACAAAAAGATTACCGGATGGGCGTAGGGTAGGGCCGATTGATCAATCTTCATCACATTCAACAACGGAAAACCAACAAGAGGTAAAAAAGCAGTTACCGGCAGGGGAACAGCTTCGGTGATCCACCACGTTAACATCAAACTGGCGAGTGCCAATACTTCCGGAGCTTGTGGTGAAATCAGGTTTTCGGGAAAGAAAAAGTACAACGCCACAAACAAGAGTGGTCCTAAAAAAAAGCCGATGCGTTTCGTTGTGCTCACGAGTGGAGATTGAACTGTAAAGTAAAAAAATAACCCCGGGGTTAACGGGGCTATCAGGTATTAACGTGGGAAATTTTTTTAAGATCGTTCCCCCTTGGGATTAGCAGGCTTCACCACAATTACGCGGCCATCCAGCTCTTTTTCATTTAATCCATCAATGGCAGCCTGTGCTTCTGCATCGTTGGGCATTTCTACAAATCCATATCCTTTAGAGCGACCGGTTTCGCGATCTTTAACAATTTTCACGGACGAAACTTCACCATACTGAGCAAAAGCACTTTGTAAATCCTCTTGCCGGGTCTTGAAATTGAGTTTGGCAACAAAAATGTTCATGATAACAGAGAAATTAAGTTAAAATTATAGCCGACTGCGCATCGGCTAATCAAATATAAAGAATTAATTGATTTTTAAAATAGCCGCCTTGTGCTGGCGCTGCTTTATTCCAGCGCTTTTACACCCGGCAATATTTTTCCTTCAAAGTATTCCAGCAGCGCACCACCACCGGTAGAAACATAACTCACCTGGTCGGCTACGTTGAATTTGCTTACGGCCGCGGCAGAATCGCCTCCGCCAATCAGGGAGAAGGCGCCATTTTTTGTGGCTGCCACTACCGCCTCG
>CAYQOM010000002.1:102479-460213 GCA_964419145.1 uncultured Roseivirgaceae bacterium
TGCTTCATATTCTTTAATAAGTTTATATTCTATGCTGTCGACAAGCGCTTGCCAAGCCCCATCCAGCCTTCGGGTATGCCGGTGTTGTTGGCTATGGAAGTATTGGCGTTGGCGTCAAACTTATCGGCCACAATGCTGTCGATGGGCAAGTGAAGTTCAACACCCATTCCCTTTGCTTTCTGGATCAGGTCTTTGGCCAGGTCAAGTTTGTCGGCTTCTACCAGCGAGTTACCGATGTTGCCACCCATGGCTTTGAAAAACGTATAGGCCATGCCGCCACCAATAATCAGGTGATCGACTTGCTTGAGCAAACGTTCGATGATTAAAATCTTATCGGAGATTTTGGCACCACCCATGATGGCCGTAAAGGGCTTCTCCGCCTTTTCCATTACGCGTTTGGCGTTGTCGAGTTCGGCAGCCATTACCAGGCCGGCACATTTCTTATCAAAGAATTGCGCCACAATGGTGGTGGAAGCGTGTGCGCGGTGCGCAGTACCGAAGGCATCGTTTACGTAGATGTCGCCATGCTTGCTCAGCTTTTCGGCAAACTCAAGGTCGCCTTTTTCTTCCTGCTTGTAGAAACGCAGGTTCTCCAGCACCAGTACCTCCCCGCCTTGTAAGGCAGCTGAAAGCTGATACGCCTCTGCGCCAATGCAATCACCGGCAAACTTTACCGGTTTTCCCAAGAGGGCCTCCAGGGTTTTTAAGGTATGCTTGAGGGAATATTTTTCTTCTGGGCCTTCTTTCGGCCTGCCCAGGTGCGACATCAACACGCAGCTTCCGCCATCGTTCAGGATTTTTTTGAGGGTTGGAATGGTGGAGCGGATGCGGTTATCATCGGTTACGTTAAAACTTTTATCGAGCGGGACGTTGAAGTCAACACGAATGAGGGCACGCTTTCCGGAAAAATTGATGTCGTTGATGGTTTTCATGAGCGATATTAATTAGTATAATTTTAGATTCTTTAATTAAGTTCTGCATTAAGTAATGCAGTAAGCATCTTGATATAGCCTTCTGATGTATCGGGTTTTCTTGCTTTATCATCGACTATGGTTCCATTTTTATCAATGATGAAGTATCGGGGAAATGAATTGATCTCGAACTTTTTATTAATTGGATTTCGGTTGATGGGCCAGTTGTCTTTGGCGAAAAGATGATAACCGCCCAGGTTTTCGCGTTCAATAATTTTCGACCAGGTCGGTTTGGTGGAGGCTTTATCCGTACAGATGTACAGGAATACCACAGGTTCAGTTTTCAGGCTGTCATGTAACAGGTTGGAGTGGGTAAAATTGGCAATGCAAGGCCCACACCAGGTAGTCCAAAAATCAACCAGAATGACCTTGCCGCGGTGTTCCTGAATAAAGTTTTCAAACACCTCCATCGTGTTTTCACCTTCCAGTATCATTTGCTCCCTTTTTTCGGCCTTTCTGGATTTTTCCCTTAGTGCAGTGCTCTGATTTTTTAGTTGATCAATGAGTTCAATTAATAATGCATTTTTAACAAGAGATCTATAGTAGTTCTTCAATTCCACTGGCAGACCAGAGAGAGCATACTTGGTAAAACATATTTCTGCTGAAAGGCTATCAACGTAGGAATAGATATTCTCTACAAAAACATCTTTTTTAAATGGACTAAGTTTGCCGGAGTTATTCAAGGCTGCACTAAAAGCTATGACTGAACTTAGGTAGTCAGGTAAAGTTAAATTTGATGAATGAAATGTGTGGTCTCCCTTTTTAATAAACCTATTTGACTCTTTGGCTATCTTCTTGTAATTGGAATCATCAATGGAATAAAAGTTACGCAAATTGAGGTGAAGATATTTGTAATACAATCGATCTTCTTCAAATTGAAAATACTCTTTTGAAACAAGAATCTTCTTCATCAGGTTATGAAAAGATTCCTGAGCCTGTGTATAGGCTGAATCCAGGTTCATCGTTTCAGGAATGTCTTTTGTGTTTTGAATTAACCACGGATGTAGTGTGTTTAGTTGTTCGAACACTACAATATCATCGGTGTTGGTCTCCAGCAACTCCAACTTTCCATTGCTTCGGATAACAAATTGAAGTGAGTCGGTTTGCTTTATGAATATGGGATGAGCCTTGCCCTCCAATGAAACATAGAACAGTGCGGGCAGTGGTTCGCTGATGTGAAGCGTTGCTATTTTCTCTGTCCATACAGCTGGAATTTCTTTTTTTGTATAGACCAACGAAACGTAAAATTGAACAGGCTTATCCGTTTCCAGTTGGAATGTGACAATTGATTTGCCTTTGCAAATAAAGGATAATAACAGTAACCCGAGTGTTATACCTTTGAGCATAGTCGGTTATGGTTAATCCCCAAAACTAATTCCCAATCCTTTGGCTGCTTTTACCAAAAAGGAGTCTTTGTTTACAATGTTGTATTCGCGTGTCGCTTCTTCCAATGAAACGTAGGTGATGTTGTTGTTTTTGTACGATACCATTTTGCCGTACTCGCCATGGATAACCAACTCCATAGCCTTTACGCCAAACAAGGAGGCCAGTACCCGATCAAATGCAGTGGGTGTGCCGCCCCGTTGGATATGACCTAAAACCGTTTCGCGTATTTCGGCTGTGCAGCCCGCATCTTTTAATTGTTTTGAGAGCTGAAACGCAACGCCACCCAAGCGTACATGTTCCGATCCTTTTTCGCCTTTACGCGATACAATGGTTCCGTCTTTGGGTTTTGCGCCTTCGGCCAGCACAATGTTTACAAAACCTTTTCCGAGTTTGTAGCGCGCATCAATGCGCTTTACCAGCTTTTCAATGTCGTACGGAATTTCCGGTATCAGGCAAATCTCCGCGCCACCGGCAATGGCGGTGTGCAGGGCAATCCATCCGGCATCGCGGCCCATCACTTCCATAATCATTACGCGGTGATGGCTCTCGGCTGTAGTAACCAGTTTATCAAAACTATCGGTGGCTATTTGCACGGCTGTTTGAAAGCCAAACGTCATGTCGGTTGCTGATAAATCATTGTCGATGGTTTTTGGTACACCCACAATGTTCAAGCCTTTTTCAAAAAGTACCCGCGAAATTTTTTGTGAGCCATCGCCACCAATGTTGATCACGGCATCAAAGCCAAGTTTGTGGATCTTCTCGATGAGTTCAGACGAGCGATCAGTTTCTTTTACCGAACCATCTTTTTGAATGAATGGAAATTTTAACGGGTTTGATTTGTTGGTCGTCTTTAAAATGGTTCCACCCTTTACGTGAATGCCCGCAGTTTTTCGGGTGTTCAGTCGAACGATTTGCTGGGGTTCTTTCAGCACGCCATTGAAGGCTTCAATGCTGCCGTACACTTCCCAGGTTTTTTCTTTTCGTGCGCGTTTAACAATTCCGCGAATCACGGCATTCAAGCCGGGGCAATCGCCACCACCGGTAAGCACCAATACTTTCTTTTTCTTTTCGAGCATGTGTAAACGTTTGCGAACCTGGAAATCCGATAAAGGTGTAAAGTACGCGGACAATCATGAATTGTCAACAGCTGCGGCACGTTTTAACCGGTCGTTAATGGCGCGGCCAAGGCCTTCTTCGGGGAGTAATTCGGCCAGGATAACATCAATGGGCATCTTGTCGAAATCGCGCAGCGACTGAAACAGGTTGCGGGCGGCTTCTTCCATGTTTCCGCTGCGTGAAAGAATACGCTGATAGGGTGAATTGAAATCACGTGAAAAACTCAGGATGCCTGAATCATGTGCGGGATATTCCTGCAACAGTTCTTCCAGTTTGCCAAGCTTAAGGGGTTTGCCGGGCGCATAATGACTTTTTAACTGACCCGGTGCCAGTGGATTGGATGTTGAGTGGGTGTGTACGTTTAGTTTTCCGGTAACGGCTTCAATGCGTTCCAGGCTTAATCCGCCTAAGCGTAACACAACGGGTTCGCCACCTTCAAAACCCACAATGGTCGATTCAATGCCGATGGAACACACGCCACCATCCAATATGTAGCTGATCTTGTCGCCCAACTGTTCGTTCACATGTTCAGGCGTAGTGGGGCTTACATAGCCGAATGGGTTTGCACTGGGCGCAGCCAATGGAAAGGGAAGGCTCGTCAGTAATTTTCGGGTAAGCGGATGATCGGGGCTGCGAAAGCCAACGGTTTTCAATCCGGAAGTAACAAGGGCCGGAATGGTGTCATCTTTTTTTTCAAGCACCAGCGTGAGCGGTCCGGGCCAGAATAACTGGGCCAGTCGTTCAGCCTTTTTTGGAATTTCAGTTACGTAATTTTTGGCGAATGATAAGGCAGGAATATGAACAATAAGGGGATCAAATTGCGGGCGGTTTTTTGCAGCGAAAATTTTTGCCACGGCTTCTACATTCAATGCGTTACCGGCAAGGCCGTATACGGTTTCGGTGGGGATGGCCACCAATTCGCCCTGCGTTAACAGGGTTACTGCCTTTTCAATGTCTGTACCGATTTCAGCCATAGGGTGTAAAACTAAAATTTATTTACCATTTTGATGAGCTTTTAAACCCATCGGAAAATGAAAATTTATATATCCGCAGTATTGATTGCTATCGGCACACTGGCGTGTTCTACAAAAACGGAAAGTCTGGAAAGTAAAATCCAAAAACGTGTGGAGGGATTTCGCGGTGATGTTGGGATTTTTGTGAAGAATTTAAAGACAGGCGAGGAGGTTGCGATCAATGCCGATTCACTGTTTCCTACAGCCAGTATGATTAAGGTGCCCATTACCATTGGCATCTTCGATAAAATTGAAAAAGGAGAATTAAAATATGATTCGGTATTAACCTACCGCGATTCGTTGCTCTATGCCGGTGAGGATATTTTGGGTTCGTTTAAGGATGGAGAAAAAATTTCGCTGAGCAAAGTGTTGATGTTGATGATTACCACCAGCGACAATACGGCCAGCTTATGGTGCCAGTATATAGCTGGAACAGGAACGGCCATCAATGCCTTATTGGATAACTATGGTTTTGCCCACACGCGTGTGAATTCCAGAACGGAAGGGCGCCAGGAAAACTGGAAGCAATACGGTTGGGGACAAACTACGCCACGTGAAATGGCTGAGTTACTCATGCGCATCCATGAGGGGAATATCATTTCCAAACGAGCCAGCGAACGCATTTACCGAAACCTGACGCGTATTTATTGGGATGGGGAAGCATTGTCGCAAATTCCTCCGTATGTGCAGGTGGCGTCCAAGCAAGGCGCGGTAAACAAATCCCGATCGGAAGTAGTGCTGGTGAATGCTCCGCATGGTGATTATGTGTTTTGTGTTGTCACCAAAAATCAGGAAGATGAAAGCTGGACATCCGACAATGAAGGGTATGTATTACTGCGTGATATTTCTGCGTTGTTGTGGAAGCACTACGAACCTGATGCTGATTGGAAACCTGCTGAGGGTATCAGTGAATGGTATTAGGATTGTTAAGAATTACATGGTGTGTCTGTTCAAATTTTAAAAACCACATAGGAACATAGATCACATAGGAAGTGATAAAAGATTCTATGTGCCCTTATGTGCCTATGTGGTTCAAAAAAATCATTTAGTGCTAACTTTATCCGAGGAAGCTTTAGAAACTTTGCTTCCAAAATCTTAGTTTAGCCAAACTTTAAATCTGAAGATATGAGCAACAAAACCCGAAACATCATTAAAGGCATTGCTGTATTGTTGGTGTTGCTGGCCGTTATGATGCAGATGCAGTGGGTATTGATTCCAGCCCTTGCGGTTTACAAATTCTGGATGGTAGTGATTGCCTTTGCCTTAGTGCTGATTACTTCGCGCTAACAACTTTGTTTTGTGTACCATGCGACTGATAGAAGTATTGTAATCCGTCAGCGCTTCCACTTCGTGTAACGAAATCCATTTCAGCTCGTGTGATTCATCTGAACATTGTAAGGATTGATGTGCGGGTGCAACAAAAATAAACCGGATGTCATAATGAAGGTGTTCTGGAAAACCATTGTGTTCCGGAATCGGATGAATGTCCAGATCGAAGATGCCGGGCTTCACTAATGTCAGGTTTGTTATACCGGTTTCTTCTTCAGCTTCACGCAAAGCCACCCTGAAAATATTTTCATCGCCATCGGCATGGCCACCCGGCTGAAGCCATTTATTCAGTTTGCCGTGGTGGAGTAGGACAACCCGTTTATACGCGTCATCAATAATCCACGAAGAACCTGTAATGTGTCCGGGCAAATGATCGCGATGATAGCATCGTTCAGCCTGAAGCAATTGCAGCAAATCTTCCTGAAAGGCTATTTCTTCTTTGAATGGTGAGGAATAGACGTGAAGCGCTTGTTGCAGTTGCCCGCGACTGGTCAGGCTCATTGAATAACAATAGTCACTTTATTGATGCGCTTTTCCTCCAGTTTTCCGGTTTGTTCACCACCTCCAAAATTATTCAGATCGTCTTTTTCGGCCAACACATAGTAGGAGATGGCTTTCAGTTCCTTGAATTTCACAATACCCTTCGCATCTGTCACCCCTTCAGCGGCAACGTTGGTTTCATTTTTATAGTCGTCTTCGGTTTCAAATAATTTTACAGTCGCGCCTTCAACGGTATTGCCTAGTTCATTGCGAATGGTAATGTGCATCTGGGTTTTGATGATTTGTTCCAACACCGTTGAGAATGATGGAAATACAATGATGAGTCCGAGTATTAAGAGAAGCTTTTTCATGTACACTTGAATTTAATGTTGTTCAAAATAAATCTTTTAAAACTTATGGTTGAATTACTTTACCGCGGAGGCGCAAAGGCGCAAAGCATTTTTTGATTTCCTTGGCGTCTCAGCGTCTTTGCGGTTTAAATTTCAACCGGATTCGAAATTACAAAACATCATTACGTTTTTCCAGTTATTTCAGTTCTTCGGGTTTTGGTTTACGGTAATTGACATTTTTGCGGTCGAGTAGCATGAATTGATGGGGTAACCGTTGCACAAAATTGTTCCAGTCGCGGTTTTCTTTTGGCGACCAGACAACTTCAGCTAACGCCAATGCACGCGGATACGCCATGTATTCTGCATGTTCCGGAGTTTGGATGTACTCCGTCCATAAATTGGCCTGAGCACCTAAAATGTAACTCATCTCCTCCTGGCTTAGTGACGTGGGAGCCGGATCATATTCGTAAACCTTTTTGAGCGGTGTATTTCCGCCAAACGCTACGGGTTCATCTTTGGGTTCGCCCTGATAGTGATCAAAGTAAAGGGCAAAGCCCGGTGACATCACCACGTTATGTCCGGATTGTGCGGCAGCAATCCCGCCCTCTTCGCCACGCCAACTCATAACGGCTGCGTTGGGTGCGAGGCCGCCTTCTAAAATTTCATCCCAGCCAATTAATTTTTTGCCTTTGCTGTTCAGGTACTTTTCCATGCGCGTGATGAAGTAGCTTTGCAATTCGTGTTCATCATGCAGCCCTTCGTCTTTTATGCGCTTCTGGCAGTGTTCACATTTTTCCCACCGGGTCTTCGGACATTCATCTCCGCCCACGTGAATGTATTCGCCCGGGAATAACGTAATGACTTCATCCAACACATCTTCCAGAAACTTAAACGTACTTTCTTTTCCGGCACAGAATACATCATCAAAAACACCCCATAATGTGGCAGCTTCATACGGTCCGCCTGTACAACCGAGGTGCGGATAGGCCGAGAGCGCAGCCAGGGCATGCCCGGGCATTTCTATTTCAGGCACGATGGTAACGAAACGTTTGGCAGCATAGTCCACCACTTCCTTGATTTCCTCCTGTGTGTAGTAACCACCATAACGCTGTCTATCAAACTGGTGCGGTTGATCGCTGTAATGCCCAACCAGTGTTTCTTTCCGGTAAGCAGCCGTGGTGGCCAGCTTCGGGTATTTCTTTATTTCAATCCGCCAGCCCTGATCCTCGGTGAGGTGCCAGTGAAACGTATTGAACTTGTATTGCGCCATCAGGTCGATGTAGCGTTTAACAAAATCGACAGGAAAGAAATGGCGGCACACATCCAGGTGCAGGCCGCGCCAGGCGAAGCGGGGAAAATCAGTAATGGTTGCGGTTGGAATCTTCCAACGGTTTTGTTCTTGCTGAATTAGCTGCATCAGGGATTGTACTCCGTAGAATAACCCGGAGGCAGTGGTGGAAAAAATATCAACACCGTTTTCGTTTACCACCATGTGGTAATATCCTTCCGGTAACATTTCTTTCGAAACAAAACTACGCAGCACAATGGTAGCGGTAGAATCTTGCGTAAGCTTAGCCGGAACACCTTGTGTTGAAAAGAAGCTGAGTAAGAATTCAGCTACATCCTGTTCTGCGGTTGATCCGGCAGCAATCGTCACGGTATCGGGCAAGGTAAAAAATCCACCCGCTTGGTTAACGGTAACCGGTATGGGAACAATGTTTACGGATGTTGATTGTATAACTTCTTCCTGTTGGTTGGATTTGCAGCAACACAACAGGAATATGGAGAGGGCAAAAATTGAAAATCGGATCATAGGTAAAGGATTTAAGGCAAGTTAAGCAGTTGAGGGTTAGGATAAAAAAGTGCGACCCTGTAGCAGGGTAAACGCATCTAAAGGGGTTTAGCTTTCTCTGCGGATGCTCTGCGTAAGCTCTCTGCGAACTCCGCGGTTTAGAGTTTTACCGCAGAGAGAATACAAGAGAACCCGCTGAGGGCCACAGAGATTTTTAGGGACCTCGATCCTTCAACGCATCAACACCACGCCACCCCGCTGTTCCTGAATTTCTTCTTCGTAGATGCTGCGGTATTTCACTACATACGTATAGGTGCCAGCCGGAAGTAATTGGGAGAAGTTGTTGTTGTACCCACCGTTCCACTTAAACAGGCGGTCGCTCGATTGATACACCATTTCACCCCAGCGGTTGAAGATGAAGACTTCAAATCCGGTATCATCAATGAAGAAGGTGAGCACACCGAATTCACGGTTTAAGTCAATCGGGCTGCCCGGGCGGAAAGCTGTAGGGGCTACAATGCGGGGCTTACATTGTTCAATCACATCGATGATATCGGTGCTTACACATCCGAATGAGTTGGTCAGGTCAACTCCGTACACGCCAGGTTCAATAACCAACAAGGTTTGCGTGGTAATGCCCAATGGTACGCCTCCTTGCGACCAATCGTAGCTGATAAAACCAGCACCCGGATCAAGCAGTATTTCGCGTGTATTCGGATCGGGGTTAGCCGGGTTATTACAAATGAGTGCGCGTTGAGGCAGCGCACCGGGTGTGGTTGGGAATAGGTCAACCAGATTCTCAACAAAGCGCGTACATCCGGGCAATGTACCCGTTACACGATACAAGCCACCGGTGGTGCGGTTAAGTGTAGCGCTGGTTGCACCGGCAATGTTATTGCCATCAACCGACCATTGGAAATTGGTACCGGGCTGGTTGGTTGTAGCCGTTAACGTGAAGGGTGAGCCCGTACACGGTGTAGTGGTGGTCATGGTCAATTGAAGATCAGCCACAATTACCTGTTTTGCCGGTGAATTGAAGCTACAACCCGATGTTGCATTCTGAACGGTAACGGCATAGGTAGCCCCATTGTCAGCAGTATTAGCCAGAATGGTTTGTCCGCCTGGTATCGGTGCTCCGTTGCGTGTCCAGATGTAGGTGTAGCTGCCGGGAGCAGATGTGGTAGCGGTTAACGTTACCTGATCTTCACAGGCATCGGATTGGGTGAAGTCAACAGTAAGGTTGTTGTTCACGTTCACAACAACATCCTGTGTTACCGGGCAGGTGCCTGCGCCACCAGTAACGGTAACGGTATAGGTTTGTGGTCCTTGAGGGGGTGTTGCTGTTATGGAGGCAATATTTGTGGCGCTGGTAATGTTCGGGCCAGTCCAGGAATACGTGCTTCCACCAGTCACCGTTACGGTAACAGGATCGGTACATCCATTTGATGCTACCGTAAAAGCCACGGGAGGATTGGGATTTATGGTGATATCTTCTGTTGCAATACAACTACCATCAGAAACTTCAATAGTATAGTTGCCCGGTGCGGCAACAGGAAGTGTAGTAAAGTTTGCAGCACCTAATGAGGTAGATGGAACTACTTCAGTACCGGTTCCTGAGTCTGTAATTCTATAAGTGGCTGAAGCTATGGTTACAATGCCGGTTGTTTGCACATCGATCGCCACCGGATCACAGGTTGGTGTTTGCGCAACCGCGCTGATAATGTCAATTACATTGTCACTTATTCCAACGGTGGTGATGGTAGCGCAACCGGAAACCTGATCGGCAACGGTAATACCATACGTACCCGCACCCAATGCGGTTAGTCCTGCATTTACCACTGCACCGGTAGGTTGATCAATTCCCTGAAGTGTGGTTGAAGGGCCAGTCACAAAGTAGCTAAATAAACTTCCTACCGGACTATTAATGGTTAAGGCAATTTGGCCAGTATTCGTGCCGCATGCTGCTGTATTGGAAGGAACAGCCGTGAACGCAGGTGATTCATTAAACGTAAAGGTTACGGTATCACGGGCAACGCAAGTGGTGATGGGATCAGTTACAGAAACAGTGTATTGATATGTTCCTGGAAAACTGCTATCAACTGGTTGTGTTTGTGCGGTTCCAGCAGGTACAAATGGCCCTCCATTTGTCGATATTGCCCATGCATATACGGCACCCGGGTTACTGGCATCCAGCGGGAATAACGGAACATTTTGACACAACGTTTGATCGGGCCCGAGTTCAACCGGTGGCCGGTTATCGGCCACAATGATTGATCCTGCCGAAGTACACCCACTGACGGTATTGGTGATGGTTACACTGACAATGCTTTGTTGTGATACAGTTATCTCACGGGTTGTTTCACCAGTCGACCACAAGAAAGTAAGATCGGCCAGATTAGGTGTAGTAGCAGGCAAGGCTTCCAATAACAAGTCGCCATTACAAATTACGGGTTGTGGAACGCCAGCAGGTAAGAAGGTTGGATTTGGCGGAGGCGGAAAGATGGTGATGGTTTGTGTGAATAACGTGTCTAAACCGCATCGGTTAAAAATCCTTAATGTTACGATGTAATCGCCTGCGGCCGCATAGGTATGCTCCACCTGAGATGAATCAGAGGTAAAGCCATCGCCAAAAGACCATTGGAATTCATCAATTGGATCGGTGCCAAATCCGGTGAAAAGGGTTGGTTCACCCAAACAAAATCCTGCAATATCCATTCCGGGTGGTTGTATGGGATTGCCAACGTTCTGAATGAAGTTCGGTAAACCCAACTGGCTTTGGCCGGAGGTTAATGCAAAACCATTCACATTGAAATTCGACACTTGTAGCGTATCCGGGTTAACCAAAATCAATCCCAATGCATTTCGGTTGTTCACCGCCACATACAACTGTCCGTCCGGGCCAATCTGTATGGCACCAAGTTCTTCTCCAATGTCGGCTAGTGGCGGATTGATTAGTTGCGGGTTTCCTTCAAAGTCAATGTAAAACTCACGGATGGCGGATGGTGTACCGCGAAGCGTGGCAAAAATTTTATTTCCAAAAAACTCCACACCATACACCTGGCCATTGGTGGTGTTTAAATCGGCAATCCGGAAATTGGTTACTACACCGGTAGAATCTACAAAGTCAAATATTTCCAACCGGTTGGAAACTCCGGGTTCCGATAAGGCCACGGCCAACAAATTTTGTCCGCCCAGTTTCATATAGCCTTGTCCGGCTTCGGGCGAATTGAACGTATGATCCGAACCGATGCTCGAAATAACCGGACTCAAAATACCGGCTTGTGTAATGCGGTAGGCACGGAAGGAGTTGTTTCCATATTCATGCGCGATGAGCCAGTTGGCGTTACCGGTGATGCGTTCTGTGCTTCGGGTGAACAGCAGTTGATTGAATTCAATAATGCCACCATTGCCATTATCTTCTTTCAAGTCGAATAGCGTGTAGCGTAATTCATACGTTCCTGAACCGTGTACTTCCTGTGTGGTGAAAATATAGAAGAGTGTTTCATCTCCGGGAACGGGAATGATCAATGCCGATTGGGTTGAACCCGTTTCTCCACCAATACCGGGTGGTATCACAATCGGTGTTCCGTCAACGGTTTGCGTAATTTCCACATCATTTTTATTGTATACGCGTACCCCGTCTGTGGAGAGAATAACCTGTCCGTTTCGATCACTGATTACCGATACACCTTCGGGACTGTTTAGCGGGCCGGAAATAGATATCGGTGGTTGTTCATTAAAATCGATACCTGCGTTTTGCCCGAAGTACCAAATGTTCGCTCGCTGATCTTGCAACCCATACTCACGGATGTTTACACCTGCATACGCTTCGCATCCTGTGGCATCGGTTACTACTACGTAATAGTATCCGGCAGAATCGGGTGTGAGAATTGGACCGGTATCTCCATTCGACCACTCGAACGATATTGGTGACCCGCCCTGAACCTGAACTTCTACGGAAAAGTCGTCACTCGTGTCGTTCGGACAAGGAGGTACACCATTGTTTACAGGTAGTTCACATTCGCAAGCCGTTGTGTCTTGCACCAACTGCAATTGAAGATCGAACTGAGTAATGTTTATGAGATTTGTTGCTGTAGCCGTTTCGCCATTTAAGAAAGCCGTTACAGTAACATTGAATGCGCCACCGTTTTGATACGTATACACCGGGCTCCACGCATTGGAACTTTGACCGTCACCAAAATCCCAAACCAGACTATCGGCATCGGGTGTTACAGTTGGGAAAAACGATATGGGTGAATTGGAACATGTACCTGCGGTAACAAACGACACGCTTAAGTTCAGATCGAATGCAGGGGAGAAGGAAGGAAATTGTGTTCCGTTAATATTTGGGTTGGAGGGAAATGCTGTTGCTGTATACTGCACCAATGTTCCAACACTATCGGTATCGGTTAATCTTCCCAGTAAAAATGGTCCGCCACCGGTTGCCTGGTAAAGGTGATAGATGGCCGTATCGGGTGCGATTTGTATGCCATAGCTGCTGTTTACCGCTACCGGTAAAATCGGTGCAAGTGAAGTAGCTGGATTGGTGGTATCGAATTGAAGTACCTGTGCATCGGCACCGGAATCATTTCTTCTTGAAATGTATAAAAATCTTCCTGAAGGACTCCACTCCGTATCGTAAATGGCACCGACCAGGTTGCTGGCAGAGTTGAGCACAAATTGATCGAATGAAAGTAAACCGGTAACTGGATCAAAATCAAGAATAGCAATGTTGCGATCAACAGTAAGCGGAGAGACAGCAATTTTTCCAATGCCTTCGTGATAGGCAAAGTTGGAGGCTGAAATATTAAATCCCCCGGTCAGGTTGCCGAAATTTGTGGTGGCAAAAACACCTGCGGGTTGTACATGGGTTACGGAGTAATTATCCGTTCCGTTTTCGTGTGTGATCAGCCAGTAGTCGGTTCCGTTATCATGCGGTACAACCATCATGGCTTCGGAGCGATTGGTCAATCCGGCAATCGCCTGGTTCTTGGTGGTAACTTCTCCTGTAAAGGGCGCACCGAAAGCCGAATTTCCCGGCAACGTCATATCCACAATGCTGAACACAATGGAACCACCCGCAGCACCATTGGCACTGTTGGTGAATACATAATATTGATTGGGCACACCCGGTACCGGGCAGATGGCTACCGGTTGGTTGCCGTTGGTGTTTCCAAGAAGGCCAGTTCCGTTAGGCATCGGAGTGGCTACTCCCGAAATGTCGTACACGCGCGAACCATCCGTATAAAACATCAGGTCGGCATTGATGGGGTTTGTGGCTACCGCACTTCCGCCTGTTCCGAACGGAAGTTTCTGATTCGTTACCAATGAAGCTGAATTGTCGGAACGGCTAAACCGGATGGCCGCGTTGCTGTTTCCAAAATACCAGTTATACCGTGCAAAATCCTGCGCTGAAACATTGGCTGCCAATCCACACAAAACAATCACCCACCACCGCATTTTCTGAATCATGTTAAACGTTTTAAAACTTCAGATACCTCAACTTGGTTTAAACCCTGCAATCGGGCAACATAAAAACGCCCAACCATCACGAAAGTATACAATTTGACCAAAAATATCGTTAAGAATCAGAAAACACAGGCTTTTACCCGCCCGAGGTTTTTTAAATACTACGAATCGCTTTAATTTGCTCCGATGCTGTTGCGTAAACCGACCCGTTATTCTGTTTTTTTGATTCTCCTTACCGGAGTGTTCATACTTTTTTCACCGCGGGAAGTAACTGCGCAGGATCCGCAGTTCTCGCAGTTCTACGCAGCGCCCCTTTATCTTAACCCTGCGCTTACCGGAGGTACCGGGCAGGCCCGTGCCGGCATTAACTACCGCAACCAGTGGCCGGCCATTGATGCCAACTTCACTACCATGTCGGCTTACTTTGATTATTTCATTGAAGATGCCAGGAGTGGAGTAGGCATAATCCTTAATAGGGATATTGAAGGTCTTGCCGGATTACGTTCCTTGAATGTCGGGTTACAGTATTCCTATGAACTTCAGTTTTCTGAAAACCTCGGGTTTCGTCCGGGTGCACAGATTGCGTTATACAATCGTGATATCAATTTTAACCGGTTAACGTTTGGTGATCAGTTTGATCCGCAGACCGGTGAGATTATTAATCCGGCAACAGCCGAGCAATTCCGTACCAACTTCAGCAAAACATTTGTTGATCTTTCACTTGGTGGTGTGCTGTTCACCAAATCGGCATGGCTGGGTGTGGCGGCCTTTCACCTCAATCAACCAAATCAATCCATCATTGATGAAAACAGTCCGCTGCCGATCAAACTTTCGGTACATGGTGGATTCAAATACTATATGAAACCCGGAGTGAAAGGCAGTGGTGTATATGCGCAGGAAGCGGAGCGAAGCATCGCCCCCGTGTTTCAGTATCGCCATCAGGGTGAGTTCGATCAGCTTGACCTGGGGTTGTACTATACGGCAGAGCCCCTTGTGCTCGGCTTATGGTATCGAGGTGTTCCGTTCAAGCAGGTTAATGGTTTTGTAAACAACGAATCAATTGTGTTGCTGCTGGGCTTCACGAACATTGGCGCCAAGCAGGCATTGAACATTGGCTACAGTTACGACTATACCATTTCCAAACTGGGTGCAGGCAGTGGCGGTGCGCACGAGTTTAGTATGGTATACACCTGGCCGATGCGCGATCCGCGCAAACCACCCCGCGACAAACTGGTGATTCCGTGTCCGGATTTTTGATTGCTTAATGATCAGTAAGATTATTTTCTAATCAAACACAAAAACCCAAGTACCATTGACCTCTTTAGTTCGGCTGCCAGCATAGTCACAGTCCTGACACTCAAATGTTACTGTAAGATGCCCATTGGAATTAATAGAATAAGTGATTGGAACATCATCACTTCTTAAAAGTGTACCTGAATCGCCAGTGCCAATAGCTGCAAATGACCACTGGCCACTTGAGGGCCATGGACTTGGAGTTGGACGAGAACCACTAACACTATAATTATATGGGCCATTTGGATTAGCAGGATCAAATATTCCCGAAATTATTAGTTTGAACCCAGAAAAGTCAGATGTTCTTGTGCTACCATTTAAAGCAGCAGAAATAATATTCCAACTTTTCTTGAGTTTATCTAATTGCTCCTCCTCTTTTGGGGTTAGAGTTATAAATTCTTGAGTATTCCCATAAGCTGTTTCTGATGAGCTCCTAGCATACGAGCGAGCATAGTATGTGGAATTAGGGACTAGTTCAATTATTGAACTTGTAAATGGTCCGCTTCCTGAGCCATCTGAGGTTTTGTTATCATTAATAGTTGGATTTTCGGTGGTATTCCAACAAACTCCTCTTTCAATTATTGTTGCGCCACCATCTGAAGTAATGTTACCTCCTGAGGTCGCAGTTGTTCCTGTAATTTCTGTAATCTCATTCGTGGTTAGCTGAATTACTCCAAAGGTCTTAAATGAAAAGGATAACCCATAGGCAGTTCCATTTTCGTTTGTCGCATAGGCGCGAAGAAAATAAGTAGTATTAGGGATAAGGTTCAAAATATTACTTGTAAAAATGCCACCTCCGGCCCCGTCATTTGTTTTGTTATCATTAATTGTTGGATTAGGTGAGGTACTCCAACAAACTCCTCGTGCCGTTACAGAAAACCCATTATCATTAACTATGTTTCCCCCGGAAGAAGCACTTGTTGAAGCTATATTTATAATTTCTTGAGTTGTGACCTCTGGAATTTGTGGCTTGCTCTCTTCCGATTCAGAACAGGAAGAAATAGAAAAAGCTAATAGCAAAATGAAAATATAGGCTGATAAGTCTTGTTTCATATTGTGCCCAATGTATTTAGCTAAAGATTGTCTAAAGATATTAAAAAAATAATTTAGTTTGGTGAAATGGTCTTTCAATACCCGCTTGAACTAATTGGTACATTCTTCTTCGCCATCTCTGGTGCGCTGGCGATGCAGGACAAGGAGCACGATTGGTTTGCGGCTGCCTTCACGGGATTCTTAACGGCCATCGGTGGCGGTACCATCCGCGACATGATGTTGGGAAGCTATCCGTTGGTTTGGATTGGCGACATCAACTTTCTGTATGCGGTGCTGATCGGTGTGGTAACAGCCATTCTCTTCTTCCGTGTGTTCATCAAACTGCGTAGAACGTTCATGCTGTTCGACACGCTGGGCATTTCGTTCTTCACCATCCTCGGAGTAGAGAAGGCCATCGGTCTGGGCGTGCAGCCGGAGATAGCCGCCATCATGGGCATGTTCACAGCGGTAATGGGTGGCGTTATCCGCGACACACTCACCAACGAACTTCCGGTGATCTTTCGCAAAGAAATTTATGCCACTGCATGCCTCGCAGGTGCCATCGTCTACCTGCTTATCGACATCCACACGCCACTCGAGCGCAACTACAACCTCTCCATTTCAATTCTGGTGATCATCTGTATCCGGCTGGTGGCGCTGAAGTTTAAGTTGGCGTTACCGGGCTTCCGGAAAATTGATAAGTGAAATACCTTATTCTTAGGAGCCACCAAGACCTTTCAGTAAACTGCAAGTGAACCGAGCAGCAGTAGTTACTAACTCCCGTTAGGCAGAATTTTTTATTTCCTGAAAAAAAGTTGACCATTTCTAAATAATTATCGTATACCTTTGTAATACGTTTAAACAAATTAACTGCATGACTTTTATCTAACGTTTTACTTAACCGTAACGAAAGAAATTGAAAACACCAATCACCACTACAAAAGCAGCTACGGCCGCTTTTCAAACCCCCAGAACAATTCTGTTCTCAACACCAGCCTGCATGGTGACCAGGCGATGCCGACCTACGCGCTTTGTGCGTATCTGATACCGTAAGCCCGATTTTACTGGCAATCCACATCTTGTGCAGCACAGGATGTGCACGGACGTAATTCACGTCACTCATTCTAAAATTTTACTAACACTGCCTTGATGCACCAGAGGTGTATCCGGGCGTAATCCATATCGTAACGATAAATGGAAAATAACAACATCATCGTCCGGCTGGCCACAGCAGACGACAAGCACTACGCACCCACCATCACACTGGAGATGGAAGAATCCGCGAAAGCGCGCGGAACCGGTATTGCCAAGCGCTCACCCGAGTACAT
This sequence comes from uncultured Roseivirgaceae bacterium, assembly GCA_964419145.1. Classification (GTDB taxonomy): domain Bacteria; phylum Bacteroidota; class Bacteroidia; order Cytophagales; family Cyclobacteriaceae; genus UBA2336. The sequence goes on from CAYQOM010000002.1 coordinate 120,039, forward strand.
CGAGATGAAGATGGAAGAGGGTAAGGCGGTAATAGCCGTTACCACCGATGGAACGTGGGTGGGCTTTTGCTACATCGAGGCGTGGCAGCACGAGAAGTATGTGGCCAACTCTGGTCTCATTGTGTCACCAGCGTTTCGCAAAAGTGGTGTCGCCACCGACATCAAAAAGAAAATATTTGAGCTGTCTCGGAAGAAATATCCCGAGGCCAAAATATTCGGACTCACCACGGGACTGGCTGTGATGAAGATCAACTCGGATCTGGGCTATGAGCCGGTAACCTATTCGGAGCTGACCACCGATGAGGAGTTCTGGAAAGGCTGCCGCAGTTGCGTGAATTTCGAAATACTGATGAGCAAGAACCGCACGAACTGCATGTGCACGGCTATGCTGTTCGATCCGGCTGAAGCGGCCGTAAAAATTCAGGCGGCACAGCCGGTGAAATCACAAACCGTGGTAACGGTTGATGGTACGCTGAAGCGGAAGCGCAAGCGCAGGTTTAAAGGCAACTTTAAGCTGTTTGAACGTTGGGTGAAGTTCAAGCAGTATGTGCTGTTGCGTTCGCGTAACAAGAACAACGGCTCCGGTACGGGCGAGCCGAAGAAGAATTCAATTTTAAGTTTTTTCTTTTGGTAAGATGAAGAAGAAAATTGTTTTGGCCTTCAGCGGAGGGCTTGACACCTCATTTTGTGTCAAGTACCTGAAAGATGACATGCATGTAGACGTGCATACCATTACGGTGAACACCGGTGGCTTTGATGAAGCAGAGTTAAAGCGCATTGAAGCACATGCCTTATCGCTGGGTGCGATTGATCATAAAACCGTGGATGAAACGCGTAACTACTACGACAAAGTTATCCGTTACCTGGTTTATGGAAATGTATTGAAGAATAACGCTTATCCCTTAAGTGTAAGTGCGGAGCGGATGTCGCAGGCGTTGGCTGTGGCCGATTACGCCAAAGCGATTGGTGCAGATGGCGTGGCACATGGCAGTACCGGTGCCGGCAACGATCAGGTGCGTTTTGATATGGTGCTGAATATTCTGCTTCCGGGAATAGAAATCATTACACCCATACGTGAATTGAAACTTTCGCGTGAAGCAGAGATCGCCTACCTGAAAGAAAAGGGCGTGGCGATGAACTTTGAAAAAGCACAATACTCTATTAATAAAGGCATCTGGGGAACATCCGTAGGTGGGAAGGAAACCCTGAACTCGTTTGGCATGTTGCCCGAAGAAGCATGGCCTACTCCGGTTACGAAATCGGGAAGTGAGCAAGTGGTATTGCATTTTGAAAGGGGCGAGTTGAAAAAAGTGAACGATCAGAAGTTTGATCACCCGGTTGAAGCCATTCAATACCTGCAACAACTTGCCGGGCCGTACGGTATCGGTCGTGATATTCATGTAGGCGATACCATCATTGGCATTAAAGGTCGGGTTGGTTTTGAAGCTGCTGCACCCATACTGATTATCAAAGCGCATCATGCGTTGGAGAAACACGTGCTTACCAAGTGGCAATTGAGCTGGAAGGATCAATTGGCGCAGTTTTATGGCAATTGGTTGCATGAAGGTCAGTATCTTGATCCGGTAATGCGAGATATCGAGGCATTTCTGACCAGCACGCAACAACACGTTACCGGTGAAGTTCATTTGGAATTGCATCCATACCGTTTTCAGGTATTGGGCATTGAGTCGCCTTATGATTTGATGTCTGCTAAATTTGGTAAGTACGGTGAAATGAACCTGGGCTGGACCGGTGATGATGTGAAAGGCTTTACGAAAATATTTGGCAATCAGGTTGGGATATATCACGCAATACAGAACGATGTTGAAACTTAAAGTAGGAATTATTGGTGGAGCCGGGTATACAGGAGGGGAAACGCTTCGGTTGTTGATTAATCATCCCGGTGTAACCGTGACTTTTGTCCACAGCAGAAGTCATGCGGGCAAGCCGGTGCATACCGTCCATACCGATTTGATTGGAGAAACTGATTTGAATTTTTCAGATTCAATTTCTTCCGATGTGGATGTATTGTTCTTGTGCATGGGACATGGAGAAAGTAAAAAGTTTCTGCAGGAGAACACGATTGACAGTTTAGTAAAGATCATTGATCTCGGTAACGACTTCCGGTTGGGTGATCGTGTGGCTGACCGCTCTTTTATATATGGACTGCCCGAATTGAACCGCGAGTCGATCCGCTTTGCTCAACATGTTGCCAATCCGGGTTGCTTTGCTACGGCTATTCAGTTGGGGTTGTTGCCATTCGCGAGTAAAGGTTTGTTGAAAGAGGTATATACTACGGGCATAACCGGCTCTACCGGTGCCGGGCAAAAACTTCAGGATACCACACACTTTACCTGGCGTGCCAATAACATATCGGCTTACAAGACGCTTACACATCAGCATGTGCCGGAGATCAATCAGTCGTTGAAGCAATTGCAGCCAACATTTGAAGGCGCTGTAAACTTTGTGCCGTGGCGCGGTGATTTCACCCGCGGTATTTTCGTGAGTTCAGTGGTGGAAAGTCAACAACCGTTGCATGAATTGAATAAGCTATATAAAGAATTCTATAAGGGCCAAGCCTTTACGCATGTAGCAGATGCCATGATTGATCTGAAACAAGTGGTGAATACCAACAAGTGTTTGATCTATCTGGAGAAAGAAGGAAATAAATTAGTGATACATTCTGCTATCGATAACTTATTGAAAGGGGCATCCGGACAAGCCGTGCAAAACATGAACATCATGTTCGGATTGGATGAAACGCTCGGATTGAAGTTGAAAGGAAACGCATTTTAACGATGAAACTATTTGACGTTTATCCACTCTTCAATATTACACCTGTAAAAGCCGAGGGCTCGTGGCTTTGGGATGATCAAGGTCAAAAGTATCTTGATCTTTATGGAGGGCATGCTGTGATTTCCATCGGGCATTCCCACCCGCATTATGTAAAGCGCATTACGGATCAGCTTAATAAAATCGGATTTTATTCCAACAGCGTTCAGAATCCGATGCAGGAAGAATTGGCTGAAAAGCTTGGAACACTTTCCGGTTACCCGGATTATCAACTCTTCCTGTGTAACTCGGGCGCAGAGGCAAACGAAAATGCGTTGAAGCTTGCTTCTTTTGTTACCGGAAGAAAAAAGATCATCGCATTTAAAAAAGCGTTTCATGGCCGTACTTCCGGTGCGGTAGCGGCAACCGACAACCCCAAAATTATCACGCCTTTTAATGAGGGGCATGATATTGTGTTTGTGCCGCTGAATGATGAAGCAGCTTTTGCAACGGTGTTGGATGATCAGGTAGCGGCCGTTATCATTGAAGGCATTCAAGGTGTGGGCGGAATTCACGTTCCGGAGGATTCATTTCTTCAGTTTCTTGAAAAGAAGTGCAAAGAAAATGGATCGTTCCTGATCCTGGATGAAATTCAATCCGGCTACGGTCGCACCGGAAAGTTCTTTGCGCATCAATATGCAGGTGTAAAACCTGATCTTATTACAACAGCCAAAGGCATGGGCAATGGTTTTCCCATTGGAGGCGTGTTGATTCATCCAGATGTAAAACCATGGAGCGGTATGTTGGGCACCACCTTTGGCGGAAATTACCTGGCGTGTGCAGCTGCGTTAGCCGTGTTGGAGGTTATTGAAAATGAAAAGCTGATTGATAATGCAGCCAAACTTGGCGGTTACCTGACAGATCAGTTAAATGATTTTAGTGCGATACCTCATGTTCGTGGCCGCGGACTCATGCTTGGGTTTGATTTGCCTGAAGAGAAAAAGTCGGTGAGAGCAGATTTGCTGATGAAGCATCATATTTTCACGGGAGAAGCCAAGCCCAACACGATTCGGTTGTTGCCTTCATTGGCCGTAACCAAACTAGAATTGGATATTTTTTTACAAGCGTTGAAGCAGGAACTGGAATGAAGAATTTTGTTTCCATACAGGATGTGGCGAGTATTTCGCGATTGGTGGATAAAGCACTGGCGTATAAAACGAATCCATTGGCAGATAAGTCATTGGGAGTAGGCAAGCGAATGGGGCTGCTGTTTCTGAACCCCAGCATGCGCACACGACTAAGCACACAAATAGCTGCGCAGAATCTGGGAATGGATACGATTGTATTTAATGTAGGGCCAGAAGGTTGGGCGCTTGAGTTTGAAGAAGAAGTGATCATGAGCGGCACCACGGTGGAACATGTGAAAGATGCAGCCCCGGTGCTGGGTAAGTATTTTGATGTTTTGGGTTTGCGCACCTTTCCGCTATTGAAACATAAAGAGGAGGATTACTGTGAATTGGTCATCAATCAGTTTATCAAGTATTCCGGTATTCCAATTGTGAGTTTGGAGAGTGCAACGTTGCATCCGTTGCAAAGCCTCACAGATATTGTCACTATTGTGGAGACATGGCGCACCCCTCTCCGCGGGAGAGGGGCCGGGGGTGAGGCAAGAAAGCCTAAAGTGGTATTAACGTGGGCGCCCCACGTAAAGGCATTGCCGCAATGTGTAGCCAATAGCTTCTCGCAGTGGATCAACGCGTGGGGTGAAGCTGATTTTGTGATTGCGCACCCGGAGGATTATGAATTGGATGTACAGTTTACAAAAGGAGCAACCATTACCCACAATCAGGAAGAAGCCTTGCGTGATGCGGATTACGTGTACGTAAAGAACTGGAGCACATATACCGATTACGGAAAGATTTATTGCAACGATCCATCTTGGATGTTGACGAATCAGAAATTAGCAAACACGAATCAGGCAAAGGTAATGCACTGCTTACCGGTGAGAAGGAATGTAGAGTTGAGTGATGAAGTGCTTGATAGTGCCAACAGTTTGGTAACGCAACAAGCCGGCAACCGGGTGTGGGCAGCGCAGGCGGTTTTGAGTGAAATTTTGAAAAGCAATAGAAAATAGGCAAGTGTAATAGCAATCAGGTGTCATTCATGTTGCCTACTGCATATTGCTCACCGCCTACTAGTAATAATATGAATAGGTTATTTGTTATTAAGATTGGTGGTAACGTACTGGATAACCCGGAGGCCTTGAAAAAATTCCTTCAGGATTTTTCGCATATCCGAGAACCGAAGATTCTTGTACATGGCGGAGGCAAACTGGCCACCAAGATTGGTGAGCAACTTGGAATTAAGGCCAACTTTGTAAAGGGCAGAAGAATTACCGATGCCGATACCCGCGACCTGGTAACGATGGTGTATGGCGGATTGGTGAACAAGCAATTGGTAGCGCAACTTCAACCGTTGGGTTGCAATGCGTTGGGCGTAACCGGTGCGGATGGAAACATGATCAAAGCGAAAAAACGACCGGTTGGTGAAGTTGATTTCGGTTTTGTGGGCGACATTACCCCGGCTGATGTCAATACTTCACTCTTGTATTTTTTACTCAAACAAAACGTTGTCCCGGTGTTCGCATCGCTTACGCATGCCGATGGGGCAATATTAAATACCAATGCCGATACGATTGCATCGGTGCTAGCCATAGCCCTCAGTAAACATTTCGATACACGCCTGATTTTCTGTTTTGAGAAAAGAGGTGTGTTAAAAAATATTGAAGATGATTCCTCAGTGATTCGGTTGCTGGATGAAAGCAGTTACAAGACCTTGTTGACGCAAGGTTCGTTTGCCGATGGTATTCTGCCCAAGCTTGAAAATGCGTTTGCGGCTATAAATGCTGGAGTAAAGGAAGTGTTGATTGGCGAGGCAACACACTTGTTGCAAAACGTAGGACAAGAAACGGAAGGTACGTTGATTGTGAAATAGTTATTGGTTACCGGTTGCTTGTTGCCAGTCACCGGTAACTGGCGACAGGAAACCGGTAACAGAATTTGATAAAAATCAGATGGTTCAATTCGATAGAATAGTAGACCTACTCAAGATACTGATCTCGACTCCATCCTTCAGTCGTGAAGAGGAGAAGACTGCGCAGTTGATTGCAGAATTTTTAGAGGCTTATGGTATGTTGGTGAGCCGGCATGGAAACAACGTGTGGGCAGTGAATAAGTTTTTCGATGAAAGTAAGCCTACCATTTTGCTTAACTCGCATCACGACACGGTCAAGCCAAACCCAGCGTACACCCGCGATCCATTTAATGCCGAGGTTATTGATGACAAATTATTTGGTTTGGGTAGCAATGATGCAGGCGGACCGCTTGTTTCATTGATTGCCACGTTTCTTCATTTCTACCATCAGGAAAATCTGTCCTTTAATTTGGTGTTGGCTGCAACCGCGGAAGAAGAAATCTCCGGTAAGAATGGTATTGAAAGCATCTGGGCATCATTACCTAAAATTGATTTTGCTATTGTAGGGGAACCTACGTTGTGCCAGATGGCCATTGCTGAAAAAGGTTTGTTGGTACTCGACTGTGTTACAAAAGGCAAGGCCGGTCATGCCGCACGGGAAGAAGGGGAGAATGCCATCTATAAAGCATTTCATGATATAGAATGGTTTCGTTCATTCCGGTTTCCGAAAATATCACCAACCTTGGGTGAAGTGAAAATGTCAGTAACCGTAATTCATGCTGGTCAGCAACACAATGTAGTGCCCGCTGAATGTGCGTTTACCGTTGATGTGCGGGTAACGGATGCGTACACCCTGAAAGAAGTGCTGGAGATTATTCAGCAACATGTTTCCTGTGAAGTTATTCCGCGGTCGTTAAGGTTGCGCCCTTCCGGCATTCCGGCCGATCATGTGTTGGTACGTGCTGCGGAGAAGTTGGGCATTGCGCAATATGGTTCACCCACCGCTTCCGATCAGGCGCTAATTCCGGTTCCCTCAGTTAAAATCGGACCGGGCGATTCGGCTCGTTCTCATTCAGCAGATGAGTTTATTTTTGTGAATGAGATTAAATATGGAATTGAAACCTATATTCAATTATTAAACCAATGTTCAATCTTGTTGCCCGTTTCCGGTTTCCAGTCACCGGTAACCGGTAGCCGGTAACCGGAAACCTATGAGCAAGTTGTGGAAAAAGGACAAAGACTCTCTTAAATCTGTAGAAGCCTTTACGGTGGGTAAAGATCGTGAGTTGGATATGCATCTTGCCCCATTCGATGTGCTCGGTTCACTGGCGCATATTCGCATGCTGGAGTCAATCGGGTTGCTGACAATGGATGAGTTGAATGAACTCTCAACTGAGTTGAAGTCGATTTACAAACGCATTGAAACCGGTGATTTTAAAATTGAAGATGGCGTTGAAGATATACACTCGCAGGTAGAACTTGAATTGATCAAAAAGCTGGGTGATGCCGGAAAGAAAATTCACAGTGGCCGTTCGCGTAACGACCAGGTGTTGGTGGATATTAAGTTGTATTTGCGTCATGAACTTGAACAAATCGTAGAATCGGTTAACAACCTGTTTGGATTGTTGCAGGCACAAAGTGAAAAGTACAAACAACACTTGCTGCCGGGCTATACGCATTTTCAATTGGCCATGCCCTCATCATTCGGGTTGTGGTTTGGGGCTTATGCCGAAAGTTTGGTAGATGATGTGATCACACTTGAAGCGGCTTATCGGGTTGTGAACAAAAATCCGTTGGGTTCTGCGGCTGGTTATGGATCATCTTTTCCGCTTAACCGAAAAATGACAACTGAACTCTTAGGGTTTGATGACCTGAACTACAATGTGGTGTATGCGCAGATGGGTCGCGGTAAAACGGAACGCATTGTTGCCAGCGCCATGGCTAACGTAGCGGCTACATTGGGTAAGCTTTCTGCGGATGCGTGTTTGTTTCTGAACCAGAACTTTGGATTCATAAGCTTTCCGGATGAACTGACCACCGGGTCGAGTATTATGCCGCATAAGAAAAATCCGGATGTGTTTGAGTTGATACGCGCGCGCTGCAATCAAATGATGGGGTTGCCAAACGATATTGCGCTATTAACCGCCAACCTGCCTTCCGGCTATCATCGCGATTTACAGCTCTTGAAGGAAGTGCTGTTTCCTGCTATTCAGCATTTGAAGGATTGCATCACCATGACGCAAGTCATGCTGGAAAATGTTCAGGTGAAGGAAAATATCCTGGAGGATGATCAGTACAAGTTTTTGTTTAGTGTGGAGGAAGTAAACAAGTTGGTGTTGAGTGGAATGCCCTTCCGGGAAGCGTACCAGAAAGTGGGAAGAGATATTGAGCAGGGAAATTACTCACCCGAAAAAAATGTGAATCATACACACGAAGGAAGCATCGGTAATTTGTGTACGAGTGAGATTGCGGCTATGATGAAAGAGGCGATAGCTAAATTCAGGTTTGAGCATGTGCATGAGGCTACACAAAAGTTATTATGATTCTCTTATTCCTCCCCCTAACTAGGGGGAGGTGTCCGCAGGACGGAGGGGGTTAAAATCCTTATTCCACGTCAGTATATCCTCAAGCGCAGTAACCTTGCGCAACGAACCCGACAATATAATTTCCTCACCCCAATTTGCTGTTAGCTTCTCTGTTCCGCCCCAGGCGTTAAATAAACTAAAGTAACCACCACCGGGCTTGTACAGCGTTTGATTTTCTGTTTCAGATTCGATTATCATGTTCTCCTTTAGAATTTTAGCGTTTAGTTTTTCCTTAAAATCAGGCATGACCTGGTAGTCGTTGATATAAAGCGTACCCGTGCGAAATCCGGTAGTGGCGATCGAAGCCAGTAACAAGGGATAAAATATACCTGCCATCCAGACAAAACTGTCGTTCACATCTGCAACAGTATGATCGATATAGGCAGAAAGGAAAATAAAAAGATTAAATATCACGAGCAGGATCCCCGCCAGTTTCAAAAAAGTTTTCACGCTCCATTTCGATATCTCCTTTCGTATGCGCATAAGTTGAACTATTTTTCCGCAAAATAAGTATTGAACGCATTATGACCTTATCTCCGGAAGTGCTTTTGTGGATTATTGTAGGTATTGTGTCTGTCAGCTTTGTATTCGGCCAGGTGCTGGAGTACATAAACCTGAAGGCCATGCGCACCGACATCCCGGCCGAGATTGCTTCATTTTACGACCATGAAAAATATGAGAAGTCGCAACGTTACCATAAAGAAGTAACGCGCTTTTCATTCTTTACCTCAACCATAGGTTTTATGGGTTCCTTGCTGATGCTCCTACTGGGTGGCTTTGGTTGGGTAGACGGACTGCTGCGCACTGTAACAGAAAACCAGATTTTACTCGCCTTGCTTTTCTTTGGTGTGCTCGGCATTGCTTCCGATTTACTCACGCTGCCGTTTCAATGGTACGGCACCTTTGTAATTGAAGAGAAATACGGGTTTAACAAGACTACGATCAAAACCTTTGTTACCGATAAATTAAAAGGCTATGTGCTGGGCGCGATTATCGGTGGCGGACTGTTGGCAGCACTAATCTACCTGGTAGAAACCATTGGCCCGGATTTCTGGATGTGGTTTGCCACCATGGCATGTGCGTTCATGTTGTTCATGAACATGTTCTATACGTCACTGATTTTACCGTTGTTTAATAAACTCACGCCATTGCCCGATGGCGAATTGAAAACCGCAATCGAGGAATTTTCCCGCAAGATCAACTTCCCGATTACCAACATTTTTGTCATTGACGGATCCAGGCGCTCCAAAAAAGCCAATGCCTTTTTTTCCGGCATGGGCAAAAAGAAAAAGATTGTGCTCTACGATACGCTCATTGCCAATCACACTACGGAGGAACTGGTGGCGGTGCTGGCGCACGAAGTAGGGCATTACAAGAAGAAGCACATCATCTGGAGCTATGTGTTATCAGTTGTGCAGATTGTGTTTATGCTCTTTGTGCTTTCCCTGATGGTATTTAATGAAAACCTTTCGTTGGCTTTGGGCGGATCACAACTGGCGGTACACCTCAACCTGCTGGCGTTTACTATTTTGTTTTCGCCTATCTCGACAATTACCGGATTATTGATGAATGTGTACAGCCGCAAAAACGAATTTGAAGCCGATGCTTATGCCCGCGAAACCTACAACGGCAAAGCCCTGGCTGAGGCACTCAAAAAACTTTCGGTGGATAATTTATCCAACCTACATCCGCACCCGGCTTATGTGTTCTTTCATTACTCGCATCCGCCTTTGTTGCAGCGGTTGGAGATGATTGAAAAGCAATGAACCAATTGGGTTTCTGATTCGAATTCTAAAACTCCTTTTTGAGGTGAAAGAAAAATCCAGCGCGGCCTTCGTTGTTTAACGTGTATTCAAATCGGAGAACAACATCATATGAGCTTACAATGTCGAGTCCAAGACCACCACCAGCTAGCAAACGATCCGACAAGCGATCGTTTACTTCGTTTTTAATATAAAATGGATAATTTTTTACGTACCCTAAATCAGCGTATGTTTTTATGTATAGAGATAGGGGTATATACTTGAACTGTTTGAATCTTGAGCCATCCATGCTGTAGACTCTATGAAAGATACGTTTCTTGAGGGTGGTTTTATTTAGCAGATACATTGGCCCCTCAATCACATTAATCTCATAACCTCGGACAAATATTCGGTTGTAACCCATCACGCCAAAGTTGTGATATGGTATATCGGTTTTATTGCTCCAATAGGCAAAGGAAAAATTGGATAGGTAGAGTTTATTTTTCAAATCAATGTAGCGTGCGTAACTGATCCAGGCATCCAGCTTTTCCAAGTCTTGACTTAAGGCAAACCCAACTTTTTGCAGATGAAACATAAAGTGGTATCCTTGAAGAGGATAAGCAATTACATCACGATGATCAGAAATAAATTCATAGCTCAATATATCGAATTTCTGCAGCTGACGCTCTTCACCCAGGTAATTTGGATTCCGTTGGTAAAGTGAGTCGGATATGGTTGTTCTTCGAAATCCGTAGCCTAACCGGTGATGATTGTAGAACGAATTCCTATAGGTGTAGGTAAATTCCATGCCCCTTGTATTACGCAAAACCTGATCAGTTTCAAGAAAGTCAAGTTTATGATCATTTGTTTGAAAGGCAACATTTTTGGCGTCAATGTAATCTGTTTTAAAAATAAGACCTTGTTTTTGCCGTTTGTCGAGGTACGGGATTCGGTACATTAATTCAAACCTACGCACATAACCAAATTGGGCTGTAAGGGTGAGCGTTTCATTTCTCCCACGCATGTTGTACTGATAAAGTTTCAGTCCATAGTTAACCCGGTTAAAATCGTGATTATAGTTCTCCCACCATTCGTTAAAGTTACGGTCAGATAATTGAAAGATGGGTACAGGAAAGGTGTACCAGCGTTCGTTCACTTCCACTAACAAGTCGGCCTTGCCTGGTTGCAGTTCGAGTGGCCGTATTTCAACCGCATTGAACAGGTGTAAGTTGAAAAGTTTATTCTGATCCTTTTCCAGAACTTTGGGTAGTTCGAGGTTAAAAATGCTGTCGCCTGGTTTAAGCGAAAGTTCACGCAAGATGATGCTCTCGCGTGTCAACTTATTACCTAAGACAAAAATTCGGTTGATTTCTACATAATAGCCAACACTATCAGCATAGGCCTCATTTTTTGAACGATTTTTTTTTCTGACAGAATCGGGTGCATGAAGGGCAAGATCAGGATTCTCCTTTCCTGAAACTGGCAGCAGAAGGAGTATTCCTCCCAACATAACCAGCGCCCTGATGTTTTGATATATGCACCGGATCAAAAAGGTTATTCGTTTACTTCCTGCTTGCTTTTTCTGAACGATAAAATCAACACCACAATACCAACAATCACTAACGGAATACTATACAATTGTCCATAATTGATTCCGTATTTATCAATAAAGTCAAGTTCGCTACTTACTTGTACTTCTTTCAGGTATTCGTAAGCAAAACGTAACGACCAAAGCACAATCATGAAGATTCCAAAAATCCGTCCCTCGGGTAGGTTCGCTTTGTCGCGGTACCAGAGCCAGAACAAAAGTGCAAACAGAAGTACGCAGGAAATTGATTCATATAGCTGGGCTGGATGCCGCGGGATAGCATGGGTATTAACAACAGCCGCAAATTGGCCATTATCTTCTTTACCCAATTTGAAGTTTAGCGTTTCGTCAATATATAGGTGTTCGCGTACATAGCTGGAGTATACCAACCGGTCATACAGTTTGTTGTTCATGAACGCAGCCGCTCTCAATGAATCTTCATTTGCCTTGAACTCGATGAGTAATTTTATGGGCGGATAACCTTCCGGATTGAGTTCACCAGAACCCGTTGTGAAATGAACTTCTTCTATACCCGGATCACTTTTTAATACTTCCGATACATTTCGGGCAAATACTACACCGCTGTTTGATTCGGTTGGCTTGCCAATGATTTCGGAATTGAAAAAATTACCCAAACGAATTAAAGCACCGGTTAGGGCAACCAAAATCACAATGCGATCAAGAATCTGTAAGTAAGACTGACCAGGTCTTTTTTTGCGTGCATATAACCACAAGGCAAACAAAATACCGAAGGCAGCACCGTGGCTGGCCAATCCGCCTTCCCATATTTTAAGAATATCAATCGGGTTTGAGAGATAGCGCTCGGGTTCATAAAACAACACGTGACCTAAGCGTGCACCGATAATGGTAGCAATAACCATATAAATGGTTAGCGTATCTACATCCTTTTCGGGTTTGCCCTCTTGTTTAAAGATGTAGTATAAAATCTGCTGGCTTAACAAGAAGCCCAAGGCAAACAATAGTCCATACCAACGGAGGGTTACCGGCCCAATTGAAAAGATGTCGGGGCTGGCATTCCAGATTATATAACTCAGTAAACTCATGGTCGCAAATATATACGGATTATGGATTAATTGAAGATTGAAAAATAGGGATTAGTGGGCTTCTAATAAAGCAAGTTCTTCGGTAAATCCCGATGATAATATGGGAAATCTGCACCACGATCGTGGGTCTACATTAAAATCATCCAGGTGGAAGGATGGGGCCAGCCGTTCGCGTTTCCATTGATTAGCAGCCCACATGCGGAAGAATTTCCTGATATGGTTTTTCAGGGCGGTTTTGTCAGCAAAATCTGACTTTAAAATCTCAAATACTTCAAGTGGTGATTTTCTTTTCAATATAGCTTGTCGCTCAATGGCCATCAGCACACCATATGGCATCAGGTCGTCTTCATCGGTTTGATTTTTTTCGGACGGACGAAGTTCCGCTGTGGGTTGTAAGTTATTCACATGCTTCAATCCAGTATACACCAACTCGTGTTCAGCCCATTTCAGCCATGCCAAAATGGTAGGCTTGCCAATGCCGGCAATTGGTGCCAGGCTGCCGCTGGTATCGCCATCCATGGTGGCGTAGCCTACATCGCCTTCACTACGGTTTGACGTGGTAAGCAATATGCTTTGCCGGATGTTGGCCAACATCCAGATGATGGGAGAGCGTGCCCGTGCCTGTATGTTTTGCAACGCAATATCATCCTGATCCCACGTTAATGTTCGACCTAAACTTTTTTCAATTTTTTCAGTGTACGCATCAACCTCATCTTGAATACCCCAATGGTAAAATGTTGCGCCTAAGGATATGGCTAATGACTGGGCAGCCTCAAGTGTTTTTTTAGATGAATTTTTGGAGCCTTGATATGCACAGACCAACAATTGCTTTACCGCGTCTTGTTGATTTTTAACAACTGTTAACCCGATGCTGTTGCAAAACACATCCCAGCCCAGTGTGTCGCTGGCCCGTTTCACCATTTCGGCTACCAGTACGGCACACATGGAAGAATCGGCACCACCGCTAAGGGAAAGTGCAAAGCCTTTGGCCTTACTTTTCCGAAGGTAGTCGTACAAGGCCAGGGTTGCCGCTTTGGTTAATTCCTCATTGCGGTCTTTTGAATCGGCTAAAAGTTTACGCTCACTTTTTTCAGGATGATCAAAATCAATTTCGCAGGTTAACACATTGAACCGTTTAAACGACAAGCGGTTGTTTTGTGCGATTAATTCGCCTCGTTGGGCAAAAAGAATATCTCCATCATAAATCATGCGGCCTGCTTCATTACCCAACAGGTTGCAGAAAATATAAACACAGTTGAATAATCTTGATCCATCGAGCGCCACTTCTCCTTCGCGGTTGCTGCTCTTGCCCATAGCAAAATGGCTGGCACTCGGATTGAGGATTAGATCAACGCCTCGTTTTTGAAAATTATAGCCGGGTCTTTTCTCTTTACTCCACCCATCTTCACAAATTTCAATTCCAAAGCGAATGCCGTTCGATTCATATATGAGATCACCAGCCTGGAAGGTTACTCCCTGGCGAGTTAACGTGATCACTTTTCCGGCCTGCCACGGAGTAAACCATCTTGGCTCATAGTGAACACCATCATTCGGCAAATTTTGTTTCAAGGTAATTCCAAGAATCTCCTTGTTGTGAATAACACATGAACCGTTGTAGGTGCGCCCGTCAATGCGAAGCGGTAACCCGATGTTGACTGTGATATCAGCACAATGCTCTTTCAGTTTCAGCAATTGCTCAAAGGCGCTTTCACTGAGCCAGTCGCTGAGAAATACATCTTCGCATCCATAGCCAGTAGTGCATAGCTCGGGCAGACAAAGTATGCGGGCACCTTCTTGCTTAGCGTGATGAATGGCCTCAATAATATTTTCTGCATTTCCTTTCCAATCGAAAGGAGTCTGGTTTAAGGTTGCGCCTGCCAGTTTTAATCGTTTCACGATAATGCCTCCAGTATTTTTAATTGTTCGCAGGTTTTGTAAGCGGCATCTTGCTCTGCTTTTTTCTTGCTATTGCCAAAGCCAGTTCCCGCTACAGTATTGTCAATGATTACCTGAGCGGTAAACTCCTTGTGTATTCTGCCTTTTTTGATGTCAACAATTTCAAAGCGAACCTCCTTGTTTTCGCGCTGGCACCATTCAATCACTTTGCTTTTAAAGTTGGTTTGTGTACTCACCAGTTCATCCAAATCATAATTGGGTACGATGAGTTTGTTGATAACAAAACGTTTGGTGCGAAGATATCCTTTGTCGAGGTAGATTGCGCCCACAATGGCTTCCAGGGTATTTCCAAGAATTACTTGTTGTAATTGCTGATTTTTTTGGTCGTACTGAACGATGTTGCCAATTCCGATTTTGCGAGCCAACAGGTTCAACGACTCACGATTTACAATTCGTGAACGCATTTCTGTCAGAAAGCCTTCTGTTTTATAAGGGAATTTCTTGAATAAAAAATCAGCGACTGCGGCACCGAGAATGGCATCACCCAAATACTCCAGCCGTTCGTTGTTTTCCTTAAAACCATTGCCGTTCTCTTTTACAATCGAACTATGGCGCGTGGCCAGCCGATACAGTTCCAGGTTAACCGGAGTGAAGCCCGCTATGTTATGAATAGCTGTGATCAGCTGTTTGTCGGATGAGGATTTTTTACCGGTGATTTTAAGAATTCGCCACACGTGATCAGGCACAAATATTTAATCCCCTAAGGTAAGCAAAGGGATTTAATTGACCGATAAACATGGGAATCAGGCTTTGCGGAAAATGATGGAGGCATTGTGGCCACCAAAGCCAAACGTGTTGCTCAAGGCAACTTTTACATCGCGTTTTTGCGCTTTGTTGAGCGTCAGGTTCAAACGCGAATCCAACTGGTCGTCAGGTGTTGAGTTATTGATGGTAGGAGGCACAACACCTTCGTTGATGGCCATCAAACAGGCCAGCGCTTCA
Source organism: uncultured Roseivirgaceae bacterium (assembly GCA_964419145.1). GTDB lineage: Bacteria > Bacteroidota > Bacteroidia > Cytophagales > Cyclobacteriaceae > UBA2336. Next base: position 135,661 of record CAYQOM010000002.1, read on the forward strand.
ATAGCACCGGCTGCACCGAGTAAATGCCCAGTCATGGATTTGGTTGAGCTGATGTTCATCTTAAATACATGCTCGCCAAATACCTGGGTAATGGCTTTAATTTCCCCGATATCGCCAAGAGGGGTTGAGGTTCCGTGTGTGTTGATGTAATCCACTTCTTGTGGTTTGATACCCGCATCTTCCAACGCGTTTTCCATTACTTTGGTAATGCCGGCACCTTCGGGGTGCGGGGCTGTAATGTGGTACGCATCGGCAGACATGCCACCGCCAATCACTTCGGCATAAATTTTTGCACCGCGCTTTTTGGCGTGCTCGTACTCTTCAAGTACCAATGCACCGGCACCTTCTCCCAACACAAAACCATCGCGCTCCTTGTCGTACGGACGTGAAGCCGTTTCAGGAGAATCATTTCGCTCGGATAATGCCTTCATGGCGTTAAATCCACCAACACCCGCTTCGCAAACGGCAGCTTCAGATCCACCGGAAACAATTACATCCGCCTTACCTAAACGAATGTAGGTGAAAGCATCGTAAATGGCGTTGGTTGAAGATGCACAAGCAGATACGGTAACGAAGTTAGGGCCACGGAAACCGTACTTGATGGAGATGTGACCAGCACTCAGGTCGGGGATCATTTTTGGAATGAAGAACGGGTTGAAGCGTGGTGTGCCATCGCCTTTGGCGAATGACTTTACTTCTTCCTGAAAGGTAAGTAACCCTCCGATGCCCGAGCCCCAGATTACACCAATGCGATGCGGATCCAGTTCTGACAGCGGAAGGTTTGAGTCTTTGATGGCCTCATCGGCAACCACCATTGCGTATTGCGCGAAGGGGTCCATCTTGCGGGCCTCCTTGCGATCCATAAAATTACCGATGTCGAAGTTTTTCACTTCGCAGGCAAATTTGGTTTTAAAAAGAGTAGCATCGAAACGGGTTATAGGGGCAGCACCACTGGTACCGGCTTTCAGTCCATCCCAGTATTCCCTAAGGGTGTTCCCGATAGGGGTAAGTGCACCAAGTCCGGTGACAACTACTCGCTTTAAAGTCATACGTAAAAAATGTGCGTGAGGTAAAAGGTCGTCTTACTTCTTAACGTTCTGTTCCAGGTAAGAGATCGCCTGGCCAACGGTAGAAATGTTTTCGGCCTGATCGTCAGGAATAGAAATGTTGAATTCCTTTTCGAACTCCATAATCAGTTCAACAGTATCAAGGGAGTCAGCGCCAAGGTCGTTGGTAAAGCTTGCTTCAGGAGTAACTTCAGATTCTTCAACACCGAGTTTGTCGATGATAATCTGTTTTACTTTTTGTGCGATTTCAGACATGTTTTTAAGGTTTTAAGATTTAAAAATCCCTGCAAAGAAAGATATTTACTGCAATATTGTCAAACTTTTTTAATCCGGGCCGATATGCCCAAAACCCGCTGAAATTGCACCGGAAATGAAGAAAACCAAGCTGGTTATTGAGTATGATTTCGACTTCGAACTGGCCGGCATTATCTCGGCTTTGAAAGGTTATAAACTGGCCTGGGAGATTAATCAGAAACTGGGTGTAAAGCTTGTGCGGCAGCCCGATCTGGCGGTTGGATTCAAAAATCAGGAGGAACGATATTTTTCTTTTTATGCATATGAAACGCGTCTCAATCGATTGAAACTGTTTAAAAACAAACCTATCGATTACGAGACCGGAAAGTATTTTCTGGTGCCTGAATTTCCTCGTTTTGATTTTATACTTTTGACAGCATCAGAAGATGTTAATTTTACTTCTATGGTTCTGCAAGCGATAAAAGAAATTCCTTCCATTGAACTGGTAGCTCCCATAGCGGCTGATTCGTTAAAGTCGAGAAGTAACTTTGTTTTTTAACACCTGTACCCACAACCTTTTTAGAATTTCGTAAACATGGAAATGATATCGTACAATAAAACCAAAATTGTTGCCACTGTAGGTCCTGCCTCCAACTCACGCGAGATGCTTCGCGCGCTCATCAAAGAGGGCGTTGATGTGTTTCGTTTGAATTTCTCACATGGTTCTCATGAGGATCACCAAAAAGTGATCAATACCGTTCGTGAGTTGAATGAAGAACTTGGCTCAACGGTTGCGTTGCTTTTGGATTTGCAAGGCCCTAAAATTCGCGTGCAGGAAGTTGAGGCGGATGTAGTGTTGGAGCGAGGTCAGGAGTTTATCATTACCACGAGGCAGTTGAAAGGGAACCGTGAAATTGCCAGTACATCGTACCAGCAACTACCTAAAGATGTGAAGAAGGGTGATGTGATACTGGTGGATGACGGTAAGATTGAATTGAAAGTGAAGGAAGTTCGTGATATTGATGTGGTAACCGAAGTTGTATACGGTGGCCCGTTGAAATCACGCAAGGGAATAAACATGCCCTTTACCAAAGTATCGGCACCATCACTTACGGAAAAAGATTTAAAAGATCTTGAATTCGGGATTAAGAACAACCTGGACTGGATTGCACTTTCGTTTGTGCGTAAGGCGCAGGATATAAAAATTTTGAGAAGCATTTTGGAAGAGCATCAGTCGCTTTCGCGCATTGTGGCCAAGATTGAAAAGCCCGAAGCGCTGAGCAACATTGATGAGATTATTGCGGCTACCGATGCCGTGATGGTAGCGCGTGGCGATTTAGGTGTGGAGATCTGGTTGGAAGAAGTGCCGATGGTTCAAAAAATGCTGGTAGAGAAATGCAATGCCGCGGCCAAGCCGGTAATTGTAGCCACGCAGATGATGGAGAGCATGATTGAAAATCCGCGTCCTACACGTGCAGAGACAAATGACGTTGCCAATGCCGTAATGGACGGGGCTGATGCCGTGATGCTCTCTGCGGAAACAGCAGCAGGTAAATACCCCATTGAAGTGGTGCGCAGTATGGTGCGTACAATTGCTTCGGTGGAGAAAAATGAAAAGTTGTATTACCGTTTCCGGGAAGTAGACCCAAAGTCTCCGGTATACATCAACGACAGCCTCGTGTTGGCTGCCTGCAAGTTGGCAAAGGATGTTGGCGCAAAAGCCATTGTGGGTATGACAGCTTCGGGTTACACAGCATTTAAATCATCTTCATACCGACCGAATACCAATATTTTTGTTTTTACCAGTAACAAGTACCTGATCAATACCATCAACCTGGTGTGGGGTGCCCGGGGTTATCACTACAACAAGGTAAATTCAACAGATGAGACTATTGCTGATGTTGAATCCATCCTGAAAAAAGAAGGGCATGTACAAAGCGGTGACATTTTCATCACGATGGCCAGTATGCCCATTCAGGAACGTCAGCGTACCAATACCCTGAAGATTAATATCGTAAAATAGGTTACTGTTATTTGGTGTAATTTACACTGAGTACGGGTACCGGACTGTGATAGGTTACACTTTCGGCAATGCCCAACGTATACGTGGGTAGTCCCTTTCGTGTTCGCGTAACAATGCCGGCAATTCCTTGCTTTTCATCCGCAAGGAAATGTGCAATACCACGATGTACATCGTAGTCGCAATGAATGGCCTGTGTAAATTTTAGCTTGTTATTTTTCTTTTCAAACCACTTGAATCTTTCCTAGATATAGTGTGTGTCTTTGAAATTAATGGGGGTATTTACATAGAGTAGTTGAACCTGAGCTTTTACCGTTTGAGCAAATTCCATGATTCCTGCGGCAGCTTTTTCACAACCATCTTCAAAGTTTGATGCAAAAGTTAATCGTTTCAGATTTTTAAGCGTGTGATTTTTCTGTACCGACAGCACCGGGCAATCGGCACCTCGCAAAACTTTCTGCGCGTTGGAACCAACAAACGGATGATTCTTTTCGGCTGTGCCATGTGAACCCATAATGATCAAGTCAGCTTTCCACTTTTTAGCTGTAGTGATTATCACCTGAAAGGGAGTGCCGATTTCCAATTGTGTGGTGATGGTTATTTTCTCGTATTGTTCCTGATCTTTCTTGAGGTGTTGCCTAGCCTTGTTTACAGCATTCTTTAATTCAGGATAGTTGGTAAAATCTTCAGGGAGTTTCTCCAATCCATTTGTCGTATAAATTACATGAAGCAATAAAATTTCAGCCTTTAGTTCAGCGGCCAATTCGGAACCAACCTTTAATGCATTTTTTGCACAGGCAGAAAAGTCGGTTGGAATGAGTATGCGTTTCATAACAATTTTGGTTTTCTGAGCGATACGTTCAAGTACCTGTTTTTACTGCTAAATTTTTATGATACTGGTCAGCACACTACCTGATAATCATCACATGGCCAGCTTGACTAACCCATGTATATTTGAGAAATCGTACCCATGGAAAGTAAGCCACAATGAATCAGTTTTTTCACCAATCCATAAACGAGCTTTTTGATACGTTCTCAACTTCATTTGATGGCCTGAGTTCATCAGAAGCAAACAGTCGGCTAAAACGCTATGGATTGAATGTATTACCTCATGGTAAGCAGGTTACTTTTCTAAAGGTGGTGCTGCATCAATTTACAAGTCCGCTGATTTATGTACTCATTGCAGCTGGTGCTGTGTCGTTATTAATTGGTGAGCATGAAGATGCAGGGTTCATTTTTCTGATCATCATGATCAATGCCATACTGGGGACTTATCAAGAGTGGAAAGCAGAAACAAATGCTGCCGCATTGCAACAACTTGTGAAAACAAAGGCCAAAGTATTGCGTGATGGCAATTCGATTTTATTGGATGCGGAACAGCTGGTTCCGGGAGATGTTGTCCTAATGGAATCGGGCATGCGGGTGCCTGCTGATTTGCGATTAATCTCCTCCAACAATTTACGAACTGAAGAGGCCATACTCACCGGTGAGTCATTGCCGATTGAAAAAAATCCGCAGGTAGTAGGAAGCGGTGAGCTTGCATTGGGTGATCAGGTAAATATGCTTTTTGCTGGTACTACGGTGATGAGTGGCCGGGGCCGTGGGTTGGTGGTGGCAACCGGTTTACAAACGGAGATTGGAAAAATTGCAAAAACGGTAAGCGAAACCCGTCAGGAGGAAACGCCACTGATGAGGCGAATGAGCCGGTTTGCCAAACGGGTAAGCTTGATTGTATTGATGGCTTGTATCCTGATTTTTCTGATCGGATTCTATCAGGGAATACCTTTGATAGATATTTTCTTTGTTGCTGTTGCGGTTGCCGTTTCGGCCATACCGGAAGGGCTGCCAATTGCCATGACCGTTGCGCTTTCAATCGGAACAAGTAGGATGGCAAAGCGTAATGTCATTATAAGAAAACTTTCAGCTGTTGAAGGATTGGGAAGTTGTAATTATATCGGCACGGATAAAACCGGAACCTTAACGGTTGATCAACAAACGGTGACGAAAATTTTACTTGCCAATGGCGCCCAGGTTGATGTGAGTGGGGCAGGATACAATGGAGAGGGAACATTATCCGGTGATAAGATTCATGAAGGTGATACTGCACAAATGCTTGACGACCTTGTTGAAGCAGGTGTGTTGTGCAACGAGGCTGAGTTGATTAAGCATGGATCGGGTTGGGAGCATCAGGGCGATGCCATCGATGTAGCTTTTTTGGCATTGGCTGTTAAACGAGGTCGTGATCTGGATAAAATTCGTAGTGCTGTTCAAGTTGTCAGGGAAATTCCATTTGAATCAGATCGTAAATATGCGGCAACTATTTACAATAAGGCAGGTAAAACGTTTGCTGCAGTAAAGGGTGCAGTCGAAGCACTTGTGCCGCTGTGCGTTGGTAACCATCACGAGATACTTTTTCAACAAACCAATCAACTGGCCGCACAGGGTTTTCGGGTATTGGCAGTAGCGTCAGGGGAGGTTGAAGCTTCTTTAGCGCTTAAGAATTTAAACTTACTGGGATTGGTAGCCCTAATTGATCCACTTAAACCGGAAGCAAAGGGCGCAGTTGAGTTCTGTCACCAGGCGGGTATACAGGTGAGCATGATTACCGGAGATCATCCGGCTACAGCATTGTTTATTGCCAATGAATTAGGAATAGCTACATCAAATGATGACGTAATCACGGGCGATCAATTGGGCCTAAGCAAAGGAAAGGATGACACTGCGTTTCATCAGCGGCTTTCGGGAAAAAGTGTTTTTGCGCGAGTGAGTCCCTTGCAAAAACAACAAATTATAGAAGCGGTTCGGGTGCAGGGAAATTTTGCTGCCGTAACCGGAGATGGTGTGAATGATGCGCCAGCATTGAAGACGGCCAACATTGGTGTGGCCATGGGCTATGGAAGTGATGTGGCTAAAGAATCAGCCAGCATTATCATTACCGACAATAACTTTTCATCATTGGCTGCTGGCATAGAAGAAGGTCGGTACACATACGGCAATCTTCGCAAAATTATTTACATGTTAATTTCTACCGGGGCAGCCGAAATCATAATGGTGTTTATGGCATTGCTTACCGGCTTGCCGCTTCCTTTTTTGCCCGTTCAGTTGCTTTGGTTAAACCTGGTCACCAATGGTGCGCAGGATGTTGCCCTTGCATTTGAGAAAGGTGAAAAGCATGTATTGAATGAACCACCCCGTCAACCCTCACAGGGTATTTTCGACAGGCTCATGATCACACAAACCCTAATTTCTGGTTCGGTGATGATGTTGCTCACGTTCGGACTTTGGTACCATCTGTTGAATAATCTCAATTATGCAGAAGCCGAGGCGCGTAATATCATTTTGTTACTGATGGTTTTATTGCAGAATTTTCATGTTTTGAACTGCCGCTCGGAGCGCACTTCCGTATTTTTCCTTCCATTCTCCAATAATTACTTTGTTTGGATAGCCATTATTGTTGCACAGGGCATTCATATTCTTTCCATGCACATTCCGCTTATGCAAAACTTGCTGAATATTGAACCTGTAAGTTTATCGGAATGGCTCAAATTATTGGCGACTGCTTCGGTTATTTTAGTGGTGATGGAATTGTATAAAAAAATATATACTAATCGCTTAAAACAGTATCCAACTACAGCTTAGGCTGCACCAGGATGATTTCCTCTTTTTCAACCACCACAGTTCCGGGTGGATCGCCTTTACGTTTACGTACAAACTTTTTTGGGGTGTAAACCACCGGGCAAAGGGTTTCTGTTTTTCTTTTAGAATGATACGCAGCGAGTTCTGCTGCTCGTTCAATTATGGGTTTCGGAAAGTTTTTTCCGGCCTGGTATTTTACAATAACATGCGATCCGCTTACATCTTTTGCATGAAGCCACAAATCTTCTTTGTAGGAAAACCGCTGAGTGAGTTCGTCATTGTGTTTAGCACTTTTGCCAACCCAAATTTTATAGCCCTGCATTTCAAATTCATGATAAGGTAGTGGAGCCTCTTTTTTGGAGACATTCGTTACTAAACCTGTGGTGCGAAGAAAGGTTTTTAAATCGTTCGCTTGCTCAATTTTTTCAACATCGCTTATCCAGTCGTTGAGTTTACTGATTTCCTGTTCTTTATGTTCCAGCGCTTCCTTGAGTTTGCTGACTTCAATGTGGTGGTTTTTAGATTTTCGATAGTAGAGGGCAGCGTTTTTTTGAGCGTTCAGGTCGTCCTTGAGTTTTATTTCTATGGGTTTACCAGTTGTAAAATCTTCCAACACTACTTTTTTCATGCCCGGTTCAATCCGGTGAAGATTGGCCATGATTAAATCCGCCCAAAGTTTATAGTGGTCATCCGCTTCAATCTCTGCTAACTTTGTAGTGGTTTTTTTTAGGTAAGCTTCTCCGTTTTTAAGTAGCGTGCGAAGTTTCGAAAGTACGGTATCCTTTTCGTGTTGAAAGCCCGAGCGCCTGGTATGCAGGTTGTAAAATTCATGTAATGCTTCTTTTGCTGATGTAAAAGGTTTTATTGGCTCACCAATCTCTATCAAACTCAGGATTACCTGTTCGTTGAATTCGGTTATATAAAATGTAGGATGTTCAAGTTTTTGAATGATGACTTGAATCATTTTCCATTTTTCGTCAGGTGATTTAGTTTCAAATCCCTGAAGTTTGAGATAATTCCAGATTACGTTTCCAAACGTGAAATAATGCTTACTTAGCTGATAGATGTTTTGTTCGAACACCTCCTTGCTCCAATCGATTACCTTATCCAATCGTGAAAGGTCGATTTCCGCATCAGCCACCAGGTGATTTCGGAATAAACCGGTAGGAGATCCTTTCGAGAATAAAACCAAATTTGCCCGGTTGCCATGCATTTTAAACAGGAGTTCATGTTGATCAGCGAACTGGATGCAGAAAGAACGCTCGTTGGTGAATTGTCGTACCCCTGTAACTTTTAGCCCGATCAACTCCTGAAAAAGATCTACGCTGTTTCTTCTTGCCCTGTTAAACTCTTCCGGAAAAGATAAGCACGAAAAGGCAGATTGCAGACTGGCTTTAATATAGAATGGTTTGGTTTGGGTTTCAAACCTAATGATAAGTTCATCTTTCGATTGACTGAAGCATTCGGACACAACAGTTCCTGTTAAGCTATTTTCAAGTTCAGCGGAAAGCTGCCGTAACAGGTAATAGTTGTTGTGCATGAATGTAAACCGTTATCGGTTACAAACTTAACCGCAAACCATCGTAAGCCAAATGAATGTGAAAAGGAAGTTCTTTTTGTACTTCGCCATGCAGGCCAAGTTTATGACTGATGTGGGTGAAGTAGGCCTGTTTGGGTTTAATTACATCAACCATTCGAACGGCTTCTTCCAGGTTAAAATGTGAGATGTGCTGTTCGCGTTGCAAGGCATTCAGTACGAGCGTTTCGGTGCCCTGTAATTTTTCAAGTGTTTCTTCGGGAATGTGATTGCAGTCGGTGATGTAGCTGAAGTTGTGAATACGAAACCCCAACACGGGCATTTTAAAGTGATAAACCAGCAGAGGGGTTACGGTTATGGATTGAAAGCGAAAAGACTCGGTACCAATTTCATGCAAATCGACTTGCGGTAAACCCGGGTAATCTTTCGGGCCGAATATGTAGGCAAAATCGTTTTTCAGTTGCTGTAACGTTGTGGCGGTTCCGTACACCGGCATGCTCATGTGTTGCATGAAGTTGAATGCTCGCACATCATCCAGTCCGGCTGTATGGTCGCGATGGGCATGCGTAAATAAAATCCCATCCAATTTAGAAATCTGTTCACGCAGCATTTGCTGCCGGAAGTCAGGCCCTGTGTCAATCAAAAGACTCAGGTTATTGATATTCAGGTGAACTGATGTGCGTAAGCGTTTATCCCGAAAATCCAACGAACTACAAACCGCACAGCCGCAGCCGATAACAGGAACGCCCTGCGAAGTGCCGGTTCCCAGGAAGGTGATTTTCAAGCCTTAACTTCAGTTTGTGTGATCTCCTCGTACAGCTTCTGACTTTTTTCTGTGAAACGGGTGGTTTCTAATTCAACAGTTTTCAGAATATCAAGCAAGGCATTGATCTTGCCTTCTGTCGTGTAGAATTTATTGACAATAATGATTTTTTGATCGCGTAGCAAGCAGTATCCTGATTTGAAATTTCCCTTTTCATAACGAAGCGTATAATCCGACTCCGCAATCATATCTTCCAGCTTGGTTAAAAACGGAACAGTGTACTTAATCATAATAGTTGTTTCAATGGGGCGAAGATAATTTATAATTGTGAATGTGGCACCCGGAACGGAGAATAATGGTGGTCTGTATTAATTTTGTCCGGTGAACCTGGAAAATAAACGGCTGATTGTGATTGTAGGCCCTACGGCTGTGGGTAAAACGTCCCTGGCCATTGAGTTGGCGAAGGCGTTGGGCACAGAAATCATTTCGGCCGATTCGCGCCAGTTTTACCGTGAAATGACCATCGGCACGGCCAAACCAACGGGGGATGAGTTGGCAGTGGTCAGGCATCACTTTATTGATTCGCACTCCATCCTCCAGAAATATGATGCAGCCCAATTTGGGGAAGATGCCTTAATGAAGGTATATGAATTATTTGAGAAGCATGATTCTGTAATAGTATGTGGAGGCTCAGGCCTATACGTTAAGGCATTGCTAGAGGGTTTTGATGATATACCGGAAGTTCCTGAAGAAATCAGGGAAATGGTTACTGAAAAATACAAAGCCGGTGGATTGCCCTGGTTGCAACAACAGGTACAAAAACATGATCCGGAATATTACAATGTAGTTGATCAGCAAAACCCAGCCCGTTTGAGTCGTGCGCTGGAAGTGGTATTGGCAACCGGTAGTTCCATCACCTCCTTTCAAAAGAGGCAAAAGCGGGTTCTTCCGTTTAAGGTTATAAAAATCGGATTGGAATTGGAGCGTGAAGAACTGTACAAGCGAATTGATGAACGGATGGATGCCATGATTGAGGAAGGTTTATTTAAAGAGGCTGAGAAATTATATCCATACCGCGAGCACAATGCATTGCAAACAGTCGGGTATCAGGAAATATTTGATTTCATGGACGGAAAGTACGACAGGGAAGAAGCCATACGGCTATTGAAACGCAACTCGCGCAGGTACGCCAAACGGCAACTGACATGGTTTAAGAAGGATGAAGGGATTACCTGGTTCTTTAATGCAAACGTATCAGGGGTTGTTAGATTTCTCAATACTTGAAGCTCACTTGACGCAATCAGGTTTTTATCAGATTAATCCCCTTTCAAAGGCCTTTTTAATTAACTCCATGCCATTTGATGCGTTTAGCTTTTGCATCATGTTTTTACGATGCGTTTTGACGGTCAGTCCTGAAATTTTCAGTTGAGAGGCAATATCCCCGCTCGTGCTGCCGTTTGCCAATAATTTTAAAATTTGAATTTCACGCTCTGACAATAGCAAATCACGTGTTGGATTTTTTTTGGTATTGGTTGGGAATATATTATCACCACTACATATATGGGTAAGGGATTCGACCAGAAGATCATGGTCAACATTTTTGACAAAATAGCCATTTGCTCCAAGTGTTCTGGCTTCTTGCGAAAATACATGTTCCTGATGCATACTTAAGATAACGATTTTGACGTCCTTGTCTATTGATCGGATGCGGGGTATCAAGTCCAGCCCGCTGATTGATCCAAACTCAATATCGATAATGATCAACTGTGGTTGAAGCATTGAGATTTCACCAAGCAGGGCGTATGGATCGGTGAATTTTTTTAGTATAACGAATTGCTTTGTATCCGATAATAACCGCTCAAGTCCATCGGTAAAAAGTTGATGATCATCAGCAAGTATTGTTTTGATCATAATCCGTTTTTAGGAAATTCAAACACATAAGAAACACCGAATGCCGTTGATTCAAAGTTGCTCGTTCCGCCAATGGCGCGCACACGCGAAGTAATATTGGATAGTCCAAGTCCATTTTTTACTTTTTCCGGATCGAAGCCTCCGCCATCATCTTCATATAAAATATTCACCGTCTGCTCGAAGGAGTTTATGCTGACCTTAATATTTTTTGCTTTTGTATGCTTCATTGTGTTGCTGCTAAGTTCTTGTAAAACGCGAAAAATTGAAATGCTTAACTCATTCGTTTGAATATCATCTCCATAGGTTGAAAAATCAACATGGATGCCTGAGGTTTGCGTGATCTTATCAAAATGATTGCTAAGCGCGGTAAATAACCCATACCGTTCTATTTCAGGCGGTGTAAGTGAATACGCCATTGACCTTACTTCATCTATTGTATGTTGCAAATGCATATCGATTTTTTTCAGGTCATTAGGCTGGTTTCTGTTATTCAATATGTTTACAACATTAAGTTTTATGGCGGTGAGTTGTGTGCCAATGCTATCGTGCAATTCTTTGGCCAGTCGTTTACGTTCTTTTTCTGAGATCAACACTTCTGCATGAACCAACTCTTGTTGCTGTTGATTGATAAGTTGCAGTAATTCATTTTTTTGTTTTTGTATGTAAAGCCTCCTTTTAAAATAATAGAAAACTAGAAGCATCAGAACTCCAACACCAAAAGCGAGTGAGTACCACCGACTCCACCATGGTTTAATAACGGTGAAGTTTACCGGACTTTGAGTGTCTAACCAGTTTACGTTATCAATTGAATATTCTATAATTAGCTTGTAATGATCGGGAGCCAATGATGAAAATTGAAGTGTCCTTTCTGCGGTGTATGCCCATGGATCTTTTGGTGATAAGCGAAAACGAATATTTATGGCTTGATTATTAAAAGACAAAAAGCCAATGGTGACTGTGATTTTGGTTTTATCATAAGGGAGCTTATGGGTTATTTCAGGATTTACGGATGCTTCATTAATAGTTACATTTTTAATGTATGGTGTTGGTTTTTGCTTTTCTATGTTGAGCATTTTCTTTGGAATGACAGAATATCCAGATTCAGAGAATGCCCAAACGTTATTATCTGTAACAGATATGAACCTGATGTCATTTGCGAGTAATCCATTTTGTTTGTTCCATTGTACATAACTTGGCCTGCCGGAAAGGAGAGAGATAATATTCATTGAAAAGAGTCCTTTCTCAGTTCCAAGCCAAACTGTGGAATCTTTGATAACAGCTGTATAGATATCATTCGCTATAAATAGATTGTCTGCGTTGTAGGTGAGCATTATTTGGGAAGACTTGTTCATGAGCACCAACCCATTACCCATAGTACAGGCTAATATTGTTGAATCGTTAACATCCACGAGGCCTGTAATTTTCATGTTTTTAAATTCCTGAGGACTTTTCAATAGCGCTAAGTTTTTAGAACGTACCTCAATCCCGGTGCGGCCAGCCAGATAGAACAGGGAATCCTTAAGTAGGATGGATCGATAAATATAGGGAAGGGGATGCTTCGATAGAAGGTCACCATCCCAAGTGAATTTTTCAAGTCTGAACCCACCGTTAATATATAGACCGTCCGAATCTGGTATAAAGTTAAGTGCATCCACTCGATGCGTTCTAACAGGCTTCAGACTTGAATCCAGAATATAAAGTTGCGACTCTGCACATAGCCAGGTTTTGCCTGAGAAATCAACAAAGAAGGAATAAACGGGTGATTTAAACTTTTTTTCTACTATCCTTTTCTTCTGTGAGGCGCTGTATAGCATGAAGCTACCTTGGTGTGTTCCAATAGCAACAGAGGTTGGTGTAGAGAATACTTTGCTAATTTTTGTATTAACTCCAAATGATTCATTTTCTATTTCAATATTAGGGAAATAGTATACACCATTTTCAAGGGTTGTTATCCAGAGCCCATTATCCCTATCGTGTGTTACACTTGTAATGGAGAGGTTGTCTAATTGTGGTATGTTAAGTGTACTGGCTAAAAATGCAGAATTAAGCCTGTCAAATCCAGAGTTTAAGTACCCCACCCAAATATTGTTATGGTTATCGCAGCTTAAACTAATGATTGGTGCTCTGCCAACATGAACTACTTCCACTTCGCTTCCATCATATCTAAATAAATGATTTCGTATTGTTAGATAAAGCATTCCATTGCACTTCTTTACCCGTGCCGCACCATTATAATTACTAAAGCTAAATGCTTTATCGTCAAGCTCTACTGTAAATTGTTGGTTATTTATGGAAATAATCTGTTTGTTGTGATCAGTTCTGTTTAATATCCAAATGCTTTCTTCACCAATATCATAGTAGAACAGGCCATGCTGGTTTATTGAATCCATACTTATGTTGCCCAGAGAATCTATTCGAAATCTACCTGTTCGAACAACAAAATCCAGTTGTTTTGTAGCTTCAGAGTAAGAAAGGTTTATTAGGCTGTTTTTTATTAAAGACTGAATTTTATCGTTATACGGATAGGAAAAAATTTTGCCATTCTCATAGTAACTTAACCTTCCGGAATAACTTTTGAGCCAGATTTTTCCAGGCTTATTCTCCTGAAATCCAAATACTACAGGATCACTAAGTCCATGGCGGGTATTATAAATTTGCATTTCATGGCCATCGAATCGGACCACTCCGTTGTCCGTTCCAAACCACATAAATCCCTCCTTATCCTGATAGGCCTGGTAGACTTCATTGCTTGGCAATCCTTGATTGACCGAATAGTTAATGCTGGTATAAGTTTGCGCAAGTATAAGTTGCGTATTGATCATTAGGAGAATCAGTAAACGATACTTATCTATGCACATAGCCGACCAAATTTCATAAAACTCTAAAGTAATACTTCTACCGGAAACGCATTAGTGGTTTCCTGTAATCGGTTGATGGTCAAATAGATTAGAGTAACTCCTACTCCTTTTGGAGTATCTTTTTGAGCGTAGCATTTGGGTTTTTATTGATTTTTCCAGGGGAGCATTTAAGGTAATTTTGTAGATCAAAATGCTGCCCCCCGAAAGGTCGTCTCATACTTGGAAGAATAAGATCACTGGCTTGCCTGATTGGCAGGCCATTTTTTTGTACGGTTGCCGAGAATCCCAAGTTTAACTATTGAGGCATGAATGGATTTGTCTGGAGACTTCTAATAATTCTTTAGTTTCAGTTAAATGTTCTGCCCCTATGATGTAAGTACAAAATGTTAGATTTGAGGGCAATTATAGATCAATGGAAGCTAATCAGTTCCGAAAGTTCCTGAAATTCAATTTTAAGCACTACTTCCGGTTGTTTTGGCAAAAGCAACGATTGGGTTTTTGCGGAGACCGGGTATTTTTTGATGATAATGTAGAGCTGATGCGGTTTCCGAAAGGTATTAGAATTGCCGGCCAAGTGGCTTTAAAAGAGGGGGTGAGGATTTGCGCTTGCAACCCAACGGCATCTGTTAGCATTGGCGAGAATACCACCATCGGTTACCACACATTTATTTTTGCTTCTGAACAAATCACCATTGGTAAAAACTGCCTGATTGCACCGTTCGTTTACCTTGTGGATAGCGACCATGAAATAAACCGTATGAGCCTTATTAATCAACAACCTAACAAAACAGCACCAATTATAATCGGTGATGATGTTTGGTTGGGAAGCAATGTTACGGTTTTAAAAGGTGTTCGTATTGGGGATGGGGCTGTAGTGGGTGCCAACTCACTGGTAAATGCCGATGTTGAACCATACACCATTGTGGGAGGTGTACCCGCAAAAGTGATCGGTAAGCGCGAATAGGATGCTGCGAATTGGTGTAATCATACTTTGTCGTTTTAATTCAACCCGCTTGCCTGGTAAGGTGCTCATGCATGTTGACAGTAAACCAATTCTTAAGCATACTGTTGATGGTTGGAAATCGCTTGTTCCGGATTTACCACTTATCGTGGCTACCTCTATACATGAATCCGATAATCCGATTGCAGCATTTTGTACCCGGGAGAATATCCCTTGTTTTCGTGGTGATCTGGATGATGTAGCCGGAAGGTTTTTGGCATGTGCCAGGGAGAATAATCTTGATGTAGCTATTCGTTTTAATGGCGATAATTTCTTTCTAGATAAAAATCTGATACCTGAATTTGTGCGGACTGTTAGATCAGGAGGTTATTCATTTTACTCGAATGTAAAAGACAGAACTTACCCGAGAGGAATGAGCCTGGAAGCTGTAGATGTCGGATATCTGAATCAGCAAATGCAATTCTTCAAAGAAGCCCGGTATCGTGAGCATGTAACCCTGTATTTCTACGAAAATCCTCCCGAAAAATCTCTTTATTTCTACAATAACGTCCTCCCGAAGGCAGGAGGAGTACAATTGGCTGTTGACACACAGGAAGATTTTATACGCGTTAAAAAGATGTATAGCCAGTTACAGACAAATGTTGCAGATTTGCGGTCTATTTATCAAAGCTATTTAAAAGCAGGGTGATCATGGAAAATCCTTTTTTAGGAAAATACGGACCGCTATTAATTGCTGAAATCGGGGGTAACCACGAAGGTAACTTTGAATATGCCAGGAAACTTACAAAGCTGGCTATTGATTCAGGGGCAGATTTTGTGAAGTTTCAGATTTACACGGGCGATACACTTGTGTCGTCAATTGAAAGTCCGGATAGAAATGCACACTTTAAAAAATTTGAACTAACACCCAAGCAGCACGTTGAATTGGCTAAAATGGTTACAGATGCGGGTGTTCAGTATATGGCTTCTGTATGGGACCTCAGCGCTTTAGATTGGATTGATGAATTTTTACCAATCTATAAAATTGGAAGCGGTGACCTTACCGCTTATCCGATACTCAGGGAATTTGCAAAACGAGAAAAACCAATCATTCTTTCAACAGGTTTGGCTACCACTCAGGAAATTATGGAAGCTGTATCGGTCATTCAATCTGAAAACCCGGTTTATAAGGATAAGCGAAAACTTGCATTGCTTCAATGTACCAGCATGTATCCGATTAACCCGGAGGACGCCAATCTTAATGTGATGTACGAGCTTCGGCAAAAGACAGGGTTGACAATTGGTTACTCAGATCACACAGAAGGATGTAAGGCTCTGTACTATGCTGTGGCGATGGGGGCAGAAATTCTGGAGTTTCATTTTACTGATACACGCGAAGGGAAGCAGTTTCGTGATCATAAAGTTTCCTTAACAAGCGAGGAGGTGAAGCAACTAATTGCTGAAATTGAGCTTATACGAAAATATCAAGGGGTATATAAAAAGCAACCCACTGCTGTTGAGTTGGCCAATAAGCATGAGGTCTCATTCCGGAGAGCGGTGTATCCTGCTCGGGATATTGCCGCAGGTGAACTACTTACAACAAATAACCTGACCGTGCTTAGGCCGAATCATGGAATTGATGCACGTGAATTTGATAACGTGTTAGGTAAAAAATCTAAAGTTTCTTTGAAGAAACATCAAAAATTGGATTGGGACATGTTCGAATGATGATTAGGATTTCACAATATTATATAAGAACACTTAGACCCGTTCTCCTTGGTTGGATGACTAAGATACTATTTGGAAGTAAACGAGTTAGAATAGGCAAAAACTTTAGAACGGATGGAATACCTAGAATTCTGGTTGACAAATCTTGCAAGATCATAATAGGCGATAATGTTGAATTTCGTAGAAATGTTGAGATAAGGTCCCATGGAAACTCAACCGTAAAAATTGGTAGTAACGTAAGGGTGGATCGAGGAGTAAGATTACTAGCGGCAAATAACGCGGTGGTTTCATTGAATGATGAGGTGCGAGTGGGATTGTACAGCGTATTTAATGGCGGTGATTCAATTTTTGTTGGAAAAAAGAGTCTGATATCAGGTTTTGTTTATTTACAAACGAGTATGCATGGTTTTTCTCAAAAAACCACACCGATTCAAGACCAAAGTTATGAACATGCTCCTGTTAAACTTGAAGATGACACATGGCTTGGTACACATGTTGTGGTTTTACCTGGCGTTACGATTCATCAAGGAGGAGTAGTGGGTAGTAACGCTGTTGTTAACAAGGATGTTTCTGCCTACCAAGTTGTTGCTGGCATTCCTGCAAAGCCAATAAAAGAAAGAGAATGAAAAATAATCCGTTAGTTACAATATACATTACGAATTATAACTATGGAAAATTCATAAAGCAGTCCATAGAAAGTGCATTAAATCAATCCTTACAAGATTTTGAGCTATTGATTATTGATGATGGGTCAACCGATAACAGCAAAGAAATCATTGAAACCTATCGCAATCATTCGCAAGTCACTATCATTTATCAACAAAATCAGGGGCTCAATGTAACGAACAATATCGCCATGCGCGCTTCGCGCGGTAAATATATTATGCGTCTGGATGCAGATGATTTTCTTGATCCGCACGCATTAATGATTTTAAGTGATGCGCTTGAAAGGGATCAGGAACTAGGGATGGTTTTCCCTGATTACTTTTTGGTTGATGAACACGGGAATGTTTTAAATGTTGAGCGAAGAAATTCGTTTAAAGACTCGGTTTCCTTGATGGATATGCCTGCCCATGGGGCTTGCACCATGATTCGCAAGTCTTATCTTGAAAGTGTAGGCGGATACGATGAAGAATTTATGTGTCAGGATGGTTATGAGTTGTGGATCAAATTCTCAAGCCGTTATAAGGTTCTGAATGTCCCCACGCCACTTTTTTATTATCGTCAACATGGAAAGAATCTTACTTCAAACGAACAACGTATTCTCACTACGCGTTCCAGAATTAAGGAGAAGCATCTAGAAAAAGAGGCCATCTTAAAACCCACAACTGTTGCGGTATTACCTGTTCGTGAAACATTAGTTAATTCAGGTAATTTGGCATTAAAATCAATAGGCCCTAAGCGTGTCCTACAACATAAGATTGACGAATTGATTCAGGTAAAAAACCTTTCCTTGATTGTTGTGTCATCTCCGGCAGAAGAAATTGAAGAATTAGTGATTCGATTATATGGAAATAATCCAAAGATTAAATTCCATAAACGCGATGAATCTCTTGCCCGGCTGAATGTTGGACTTGTTGAAACGATTGAAAATGTGCTGCATTTTGATCCGGTTCAATCACTTTCTCCGGAGATTATCGTTATAGCTTCTGTAGAATTCCCATTCGTGTTGGCATCTGAATATGATGATGCAGTTAATACACTAATGCTCTTTAATACCGATTCGTTGATTACGGTGCGTGCTGATAATAGTGTATTCTATCAGCATCATGGTTCGGGCATGGAAGCCATTCTGGGTATGGATAGATTTTCGAAATTAGAACGGGAAACTCTTTATCGGTATGCTGGAGGAGTTATCGTTACCCGAACATCGGCTTTCAGGAAATCAAAGTCACTCATAACCGGTATAGTAGGTCATACGATTGTTAGCCAGAAATCGGCACATCGAATTCAAACTGCATTCGACCTAAAGGTTGCAGAGCGGATTGCCGATTTGTAATGGATAGACTTAGCTGGTCAAGTCTGTTTTTCTTTCAAAGGCATCAATAAAAGAGTCGGGCGTAGCGTTGTAAATCTTCGTTTTTCTTGATCGTGCATAGTCTTCCAGATCAAAATAAGCAGCAAATGCCAGTTGCCATTTATGCAGTATCTCATGTAATCTTCGAACACCTCCTCGCTTCAACATGTGCTGCGGTGTGGAAGTGGTTTCGTCATAAAAATGCTTTTGGTTTACCAAAACAGTATTGTCTTGTGTTACGCTCACTTCCTTCATCCATGAATGATCAGCGCCAAGCAATGTGATTTCCTCAAATCCGGAGTTAAGGGCAATCATCAAAGATGGAATAAGTACGTTATGTGGTCGTGGCATGCCCAGGTTAAGCCGGTAGCAAATCCTTTTAAATGCGCGAAACCCTTCCACCGGTGTGCGATTGAAATAGGAAAATGAAAAATTTTTGTTGTGCTCAATCCACTTTTTCCATTCCTTGTTTTGTTTGGCTTCAGCGGGCAGGTAAAGTGTTACCGGCCATTGTGTTTTAGTAGCGAGTACTCCCCATAAGCCCTTCTTTTTCTCTTTCAGTCGTTCATCACTGTTGTCTTCCCACATATCGGGACTAATAATAACATAGTAAGCAGGCCTGAGCAGGGTGTAATATTCGCTAGCCGCAAACATGTTTAAAGCTAACAAATTATGCTTTTTCAAAAACGCTGAATGCGCCTGTAATGATGTGGTAAGGCTTGGGCCGTTGGCAAGTATAATAAGGTTACCAGCATTTTTAATGGATTTGATTTTTCCCCAAGGCCGTGAAAAAAATGGAATACGCAACAAGGTAATCAGGGATAACACCACATTCTGGAAAAAATCACGAATTATGATTATCGTATTCATGTGTTTTTAAAAAGTAGCCCCTTAATCACCCAATATCTGAACCGAATCAACATAATGCCTGCCGAAAATTTACCTTGTAAAAAATACAACAAGGAAAGAATTCCCGTTCCTGCAATCTTATATGATTCTTCGAATATCTTATCTATCACCTTTCCTGATTCGCGGATACGTTTGCGTTCACTGGTACCCACGCCAATACCTAAACCACGAATGTATGAAAGTTCCACCCGTTTTGGCGGTATAATGTGCTCAACCACAACGTGTGGCACATAAAAAATCTTTTCGTTGTTTTGCTTTAGACGGTCAAACACATCTTTCTCATCTCCGCCTTCCAATCCACTCCCTTTTCTGCCAAGATCTGTATTAAATAAACCGTATTGATCAAAAGCTTGCTTTCGAAAGGCCATGTTGGCGCCAATAGGGAATTTTCTGCCTGTGAATTTTTTGATTTGGCCGCCCATATCCTGGGCCGCTACCAATGGCAAAAGGTACCTCGACATCCACACTGGTGTGTCACCTTCGTAGACAGGAATAATTTTCCCACCAATAGCCGTTGCCTCAGGGTGTGAAGTAAAAAAGCTATTCAAGCTTGAAATGTATTCAGAAGTGGTAAAGGCATCATCATCCAAAAATGCAATGATGTTTCCTTTGGATTCACGAATACCCCGATTACGCGATTGTGAATGACCTTGAATGTGTTCAAAAAAATAATTAAAAGTTGTATCTGGATATTTTGCAATGGTAGCTTTACAGATTTCGGCTGTTTGATCAGTGCTGTTGTTATCGACAATAATTACCTCGTACAGTTTTTTGTCCGTACGCTGGTTGTGCAAATGTTCCAGGCATTTACCTATGTACCGGTCGCGGTTATAGGTGCAGACAATAACGGAAATGAAGTTATCCATTGCTCGGTCTGCGGTTCTTCCAGATAGACCATCCTAAACTACCTGCAAATGAAATCAGTAACAGGATATTGGCAACCAGCATTACAGTGTTTCCTGTAAAATAAGACTTAGGTTGAAATCTGAATTCAATGACATGGCTTCCGGCAGGAATTTTTATTGCTCTAAGAACGTAGTTTACACGATCAATTGAAGCCTCCTGGCCGTCAATAAAAGCTTTCCACCCCTCCGGATAATAAATCTCCGAAAACACCGCATAGCCATCAGTTGCTGTTGTGGCCTCATATACCAATTTGTTTGGAGCATATTCGTTAAGTGTGATGGTTGCACTGGAATCGTAGGTAAGTTCTGGCTTGCTGAATTTTGAAACATCGATCACCGCTTGGGTTTTGGTATTGATGGAGTCGAGCAGTTGAATTTCTTCATCAGGATTGTTGGCAACTACTATCTCCTGCACAAACCAGGCATTGCCATTTTGGTGCGGATTGCGGATAACCGCATCAGCGGTTTGTCCGGCCAATAGGTAGCGGGTGTTCAGCATATTCAGCACGTTGGCATTGCTGGCCGTGATGTTGCCGGCCTGCATGATGTCGTTCATTTCATGCTGAAGGTGGTGTGTAATCAAATCCTGATACCTGCGCATTTTGGCTCCGTGATAGCCTCCGATGGAATGATGAAAAGCGGATGTTCGCGCCTCATTAAACGGATTTTGGAGATTAAGTACGCGGAAAGAAGTGCTTTTATCTTGTTTAATTAATTGGTCGGCTGGTGTTTCAGTAAAGAAATTATTTCTGCGTTTCTTGATGTAGTTCTCTTCCTGCACATAGCGGTAATCAACTCCCATAATATCAATTACCATGAGCAGGATGAGCAAACCTGAAAACACAGCTGTACCGATTGACTTGCGCAAATAGAAAAAGACCACTCCTCCAGCAGCAATAACAAAGAAAAGAGTTCTGAACGCATCTTTACGTATGATTGACTTGCGGGATGAATCCACCGCGTTCTTTACCCATTGCGGTACATCGCCTAAATCAAGTGCCGGTATGTAAGCTATGATAGCGATTATTAGCGCGAGCCCACCGGTTATGCCCAGTGCAATGAATAGATTCTTCTGACTTTTTTTATCCCATTTTTCCTGTAATAGTTTTTCAAGGCCCAGGCACCCCAACAAGGGCATAGCCATCAGCGCAATGACTACAGCCATGGAAACGGCTCTGAACTTGTTGTACATCGGCAGGTAGTCGAACAGGAAATAATTCACCGAGGGAAAATGCTTTCCCCATGAGAGTACAATCGATAAAACGGTTGCTGCAACAAGCCAACTCGTATACCGCTTATCAGCATACAAAATGCCTAATACAAAAAAGAATACAACCAACGCACCAGCGTAAACCGGTCCGCTCGTAAAAGGCTGTGGGCCCCAATAGCCAAGTAGTCCGCGGGTGTATTGCGCAATCTGGGCTTCGGGTACATTGTTTTGTCTAAGAGCTATTTCAAGGTCACTGTTTTGACCGGTGTAATTTCCGGAAGCGCCTCCGTAAAAATTAGGAACAAGAAAAGTAAAACTCTCAGCTACACCGCTACTCCACTCAAAGGCATAATCGCGGTCAAGGCCACCGGTGCTTTGGGTGTTGCTGGTTAATTCTGATTTTCCGCGAATGGAATATTTGCCATACTCGTAAGTCGACCACAGTTTACCCAGGTTGGCGCCAATAGCCAGCACAACTGCACCGACAAGTAAAGTGGATGAAATAAAAAAAGATTTTATCTCCTTTTCCCGCACGGCAAAAATCAGTTGAACAATGCCGTAAATCACCAGCATCAGTCCGAGGTAATAGGTGATTTGTATGTGGTTACTGTTGATTTCGAGTGCCAGCGCCAGCGCAGTTAAGGCAAACCCCCACAAGAATTTTTTGGTATAGGCAAGATGCACCCCGGCAAGCACCAATGGTGCGTAGGCGATGGCGCGCATCTTCCACAGGTGTCCGGCTTCAATACTCACAATAAAGTATGTACTAAAGGCGTAGGCTATGGCCCCGGCAATAGCAATGGATGGCCGAACACCAAACACGATCAACAAAATGTAAAAGCACACCAGCGACAGAAATGTTTCTTTTGCTGAACCTGGAAAACCTAATGAAATTACTTTTTCGATAATGGTTAACGGCTCTGATCCTGACCAGCGCAGGTTAATCAGGTATGCCGGCATGCCACTGAACATGCTGTTTGTCCAAAGTCCTTCTTCCCCTGTTTTTTGGCGAAAGGCTGCCAATTCCGAACCGGAGGCAATCCCCTGGTTCACATCATTTTGATTCAGGATTTTACCCTCAAAGAAAATGGGGGAGTAGAAAATCACCGTAAGCAAAATGAATATCAGGATGGCGAGCAGGTGAGGTAAAGCTTTTTGCTTGACAGTAGCGAAGTTCATGAGCCAGAAATTAGTAAAGAGCAAAAGTATAAAAAACGCGTTTTATCGCTTAATAACGCCAACCTTTATTAAGGCTTGTTGAACGATGGTATTGATCTCGGCAGAACTTTTCGTGAGCAGAATCAGCGAAGAAAATACCAGTGTAATAAGGGCAGAACGATAAAGTAGGTCCACAATGGGCTGATCCACTATGGGTAAATAGTACGCCAATGCGATGGTCACCCCAGAAATCAGTAAAACAACGATGGTCTTTTGTGTAAAAGGCTGTTGCCTGAACTTTGCATAAATGTAGATGTATTTAATAATGTTGAAGATCAAAATGGAAATACAGGATCCATACGCTGCACCATCAATTCCGTAAATGGGTATCAATAAATAGTTGAGTGCAATAATCAACGGGGCAAGAAATATAAGCGCCAGGCTGTTCACCCAATAATAGTTCGACATCGCCAATATTTCCGAATTAGGCCCGAATGTCATGTCAATCAGTTTGGCCAGTCCTACAATTACCACCACATTAAATCCAACATGATAGGCATCGCCATTAGGCATCAACGCATATATGTTATGAAGATTAGCCCACAACCCGATGAGCAACAACGCGCCTATGATTAACTGGTTAATAGACGTTTTCCTGTAAAGCGATTGAACTTCAGTTAAATCATTTTTTTGAAAAGCTTGCGCAAACAAGGTGCTGTTTATTTGGGCGATTGCTCTCCTTGGAACTTCTATGGCTGCCGCCATGTAAAAGGCAGTGGTGTAAACTGCATTTGCCTTGAAGTCGATCAGTGCACTTACCATTAAGCTGTCCAATCGGCCAATCATCATAAACACGCTTGAACTCACCAGGCTTACGATACTGAAGAATGCAAACTCCCTGAGGGTCGGTTTTGGAATCCGCATAATGGCAAATGAAAACCGGAACAAGCCGATTCGTGCGAGGTAAACGAGAATGATAATCAGACTAATGAGGTAGATGATCACGGAGGCAATCAGCAATTGATTAAACGTTATTACGTTGATGAAGTAGAGCGTGACAACCACGCCCTGTAAAAAACGTATTCCTATTTCATTCACAAGCCGTGGAAAAGCAAGCTTGAGTTGCGTCCGGGCAAAGGATTCCATCAAGGTGGATACAGCAACGACAAATGTTAACCATAAAGCCAGGTGAATGTATTGCGAAAGCAACTCAGCATTCTCACCAAAAAATCCAAGAAAGTGTTCTTCAAACAAAAAGTAAACAAGTAGAAAAATCAGGTAACTGCCGGTTGCAATTAAAAGCACCAGATTGATGAATCCCTGGCTTTCAGTTTGGTTTCTGACAAATTTGGGATAGAATCGAATAATGGAGGTGGCCAGACCTGCCTGTGCAAAGAAGGCCATCAGAATGGCAAAGTCAAGAATGGTGCGCAACAGCCCGATTTGTTCCAGGTCAAGAAAGCGGGGGTAGAGGTACAACACGTTGATGTAACCCAACACAATGCCCGCATAGGAGATTACGGTGGTAAAAAAACTTTGTCGGATTACAATGCCCATGTTAACTCCGGCTAATGCGTTTTATGCGATTCGGATTGGCCTTTAAAAATCCTTCCCACGATTTTGACTTGGGTTTCAAATTGCCTTGCTGAAAGTGATGACATAAAGCCACAGCAAGTGCATCGGTGGCATCCAGCAGTTTGGGGATTTCTTTTATCTGAAAAACCTGCATCAGCATTTTGGCCACCTGTTCTTTGGAAGCGTTTCCGTTTCCGGTAACGGATTGCTTAACTTTTTTAGGCGCGTATTCAACAATGGGTATTTCACGCGAAAGCGCAGCCGACATGGCCACGCCCTGTGCACGCCCTAACTTTAACATCGACTGTACATTCTTGCCAAAGAAGGGAGCCTCCAATGCAACCTCGTCTGGATGATATTCTTTCAGTAAATCAATTACCTTATCGAAAATCTTTTTCAATTTAATAGCCTGCTCTCCGGTTTTTCCCAACCGTATAATGCCATACTGCACCAGTTCAACCCGGTTACCGGTTACACAGATAATGCCATATCCGGTAATGTTGGTTCCGGGATCCAGCCCTAGAATAATCTTCTCGCGTGGTGCCTTGATCACGCCACAATATAGAGCAATGCAAATTTGTTTTCAACGCAAAGGTTTATACAGTAAAAATCACAACTTGCGGTATGTGGTGGCTTATAGTCATGGTTTTTGGTGTCTATTATGTGCTGTTGATGTTTTTATGCATCGGATGGTGGCGATCTGTAAAATTCAGAGCTGCATCAGGGCATCAGGTTAGCCAGCCATTTATTTCCGTTATCATCCCTGTTCGTAATGAAGCGGATACAATCGCTCATTTGCTGAATTCCCTTGCAGAACAGGATTTTGATTTTAAAAATTTTGAAGTGGTTGTGGTTAATGATCACTCATCAGATAAAACCGAAGAGGTAGTGAATGCATGGATGAAGGTAAATCCGGAGATTTCACTAATCCTTCTAAATCAGGATGCTAAACACCATGGAAAAAAGGCAGCACTAGCATGTGGTATTGCTCATGCAAAAGGTGAAATAATGGTAACCACGGATGGCGATTGTGTGGTTCAACCGGGCTGGCTAAGTTCAATCGCTGATGCATTTAGTCCTCAGGTGAAACTTTTGATCGGAACTGTAAGGCTTCGGGATGATCGTTCATGGTTTAGTAAACTTCAGGTGGTGGAATTTGCTTCGTTGGTTGGAACAGGCGCTGCTACTTTGGGATGGGGCATTCCCACCATGTGCAACGGAGCCAACCTGGCATTCCGAAAGTCGGTGTTTGAAGAGGTGAATGGATATGCGGAGAATGAACATATCGCTTCTGGTGATGATGAGTTCTTTTTAAGAAAAGTAGCAAGTCAATATCCGCGAGGTATCCGTTTTAACAATCAATCTGTTGGTGTGGTGGAGACCAATGCTTCAAAATCAATAACTGATTTTTTTAGTCAACGCATCCGTTGGGCCGGCAAATGGAAAGCACATGGTATCGGATTCTCGTCTGCCCTTGCATTTTTCATTTTCATCTTTCACAGTGTAACCATTTTATTGCCTGTTCTGGCTGGCCTGCAATTCCTGTCGTGGATGGTTGTATTATCATTGTTGATAGGAAAGCTATTGCTGGAGGCAGTCTTTCTTTTTCCGGTACTCCGGTTTTGTACC
The DNA here is from genome assembly GCA_964419145.1 of uncultured Roseivirgaceae bacterium. Taxonomy (GTDB): domain Bacteria; phylum Bacteroidota; class Bacteroidia; order Cytophagales; family Cyclobacteriaceae; genus UBA2336. The sequence continues at coordinate 161,758 of CAYQOM010000002.1, forward strand.
GGACGGTTTTACCCCCAGACTTTTTTGATGCTGCAATTCATCTATCCTTTTTACGTTGTATGCTTTGGCCTGGCAGCCAACTTATTGAGTGCGGAATGGAAGGGAAGAAAAATTTAAGACGGAAAGAAATTGAATTAGCTGTAACTTTAACCCCATGTCGGAGGTATCGCATAAAAGCCAGTATGAAATCAAAGAGTTGGAACTCAACTCGTTACTGGAAGTAACGCAGGCCATTAACAACAATGTGCCGGAGGAATACCTGTATAAAATCTACAACTTTACCCTTCGCTCAAACCTGAAAATCAGGAAACTGGCCCTTTTTGTATTGGATGAAGTGTGGAACTGTAAAGTGAACTTTGGTACGGAGCAATCCTTTACCAAGCTTCGGCTACCCGACTGTTTTAAGGAAGTAAGAACCGTTTGCAAGCTTCAGGATTTTGAAGAGACGCCCTTCAGCGAATTTGACATGGTGATGCCGGTGGCACATAAAGAGCATACCTTGGCGTTGGTATTTATTGGCGATCATTCACACGAATCATCACATGATGGCCTGAAATTTCTACAAGCGTTGAGCAACATCATCATTGTGGCCATCGAAAATAAAAAGCTGGCCAGAAAGCAACTGGAGCAAGAGGCCTTTCGCAAGGAGCTTGAAATTGCCAGTGACGTGCAGCAGTTTCTGTTTCCTGAAAAATTACCTAACACCGATTTATTAAATGTGGAGGCAAGCTACCTGCCACATGATGTTATTGGTGGCGATTATTACGATTACATCCCCATCAATAAAAATCAATTTTTACTTTGTATAGCCGATGTTAGCGGCAAGGGCATACCGGCTGCGCTCATGATGTCGAACTTTCAGGCTTCATTGCGCACGTTGTTACGTCAAACACCGAACCTGCGCGATATTGTGGAGGCGCTTAATTTTCAAGTGTTGGAAAATGCAAAAGGAGAAAAGTTCATCACATTTTTCGCTTGTATTTATGATATAAGCTTAAAAACGTTGGTTTACGTAAACTGTGGCCATAATCCTCCGATTTTATGTGATCGCAAAAACGGAATCCGGTTATTGGAAGATGGATCAACTGTGCTGGGCGCTATGCATCCGCTTCCTTTTTTAAATGAAGGATTCATTACCGACCTGGAGCAGTTCCGGCTCTTTTGTTATACCGATGGTCTAACAGAAACCATTAGCGAAGCAGGAGAGGAGTTTGGCATGGAGCGATTGATGAAATATTTTCATGAAGACAGCACGCGAGTAAAGGATATGCGCACCATTCACAACGACATCATTGTTGAGTTGGATAATTTCAAAGGCCGCAACGGCTACCACGATGATATTACCATGGTTTCTTGCCGGGTAGGTTAACCAGTTCTGTGTTATGGTTTACCGAACACCATTTTTTCTTCCGCTGCTGTACCCAAAACTTACCTGGAGAATTCCAACGGACAAAAAATCCATTTACCTCACCTTTGATGATGGCCCAGTACCCGGTCCAACGGATTTTGTTCTGGACATACTTAAGCGCTACAACCTGAAGGGTACATTCTTTTGTATTGGCGATAATGTTCGTAAACATCCTCACGTATTTAAACGAATTATAGCGGAAGGGCATGTTGTGGGTAATCATACCTTTAATCACCTTAACGGTTGGCAAACTGAAATTGACCACTATGTCAACAACACACACCAGTGTTCAACCATTTTGGCTGAAGCGTCAGATCATAAATATTCAGAAGTAAATTTATTCAGACCTCCTTATGGAAGAATTACCCGTGCACAAATTAAGGCTTTATCTTCCTATTCTTTGATTATGTGGGATGTGCTCACACAGGATTATGATCAGCGTATTTCACAAAACAACTGCTTAAACGGATCGATAGGCGCAACACGCAATGGCTCCATAATTGTTTTTCATGATAGTTATAAAGCAGATCGTAACCTGTCGTTTGTGTTGCCGCGTTACATTGAGCATTTTCTAGAAAAAGGTTATTCGTTTAACACCATTCCGCAATGAAGCGTGTGTTGGTGGCGCCACTCGATTGGGGTCTTGGCCATGCTACCCGGTGTATTCCCATAATCAAGGTATTGCTTGAGTCGGGGTGTGAAGTAATTCTTGCCGGCTCCGGTGCTTCGCTCTCGTTACTGCAAGCCGAATTTCCGGAACTGAAAACCGAAGAGCTTCCCGGCTATAAGCCAACCTATCCTGCGTCAGGTTCAATGATGATCAAATTGACTTTGCAGGCTCCAAAATTTTTCAGAACCGTACTGAAGGAAAATTCAGCGACAGAAAAGTTGGTTAAGAAACATCAAATCAGTTTGGTCATTTCAGATAACCGATATGGGTGCTATTCCCGTCAAGTGCCTTCCGTTTTTATTACGCATCAACTCAACTTGGTTGCGCCTCTTGGATGGGGGTGGTTGGCAACTTTTGCGAATTATGTGACGCATATTTTCATGAAGCGATTTTCGGAGTGCTGGGTGCCAGACTTTCCTGGATCCATATTGAGCGGAAAGTTATCCCGAACAAAAGATCAACAGATAAGATTTATTGGTCCACTTTCCCGATTAAATAAATTTCCTCAAACCAATGGGTATGATTTGCTTGCTGTAATCTCAGGCCCAGAACCGCAACGTACTTTGTTTGAGCAATTGGTCATTCGGGAAATAATAAAGTCTGGAAATAAGGCATTGGTTGTTCGAGGCGTAATCGGCACAGAGCGTAAAATCATTGCTGATAGGGTAGAGGTTGTGGATCATTTGAATAGTGAAAAGTTAAGTGAAGCAATGGCTGCTTCTAAACTAGTTTTATCCCGTTCCGGTTACAGCACGATTATGGATTTAGCCAAACTTGGTAAGAAAACCATCTTCGTGCCCACACCCGGACAAACCGAACAGGAATACCTCGCGCATCGGTTTAAGGAACTGCAGGTAGCCTATTTCATGGAACAAAAAACATTTTCGCTGGCTCATGCATTGGATGAATCTGAAAAGTATACCGGGTTTGAAAACTATTTTAGTGATGATGATCGCTTGAAGCAGGCTTTAGCGTCATATTTGCAATCATGAATTTCTGGACGGACACACACGCGCATATTTACCTGGAAGAGTTTGATGCCGATCGTGCAGATATGCTTGCTCGTGCACAGCAGGCAGGCGTTGAAAAAATTTATCTGCCCAACATTGATTCCACATCAATTGATCGGATGCTTGAGTTGGAAGAAAGAGCAAAGGGAACTTGTTTTGCTATGATAGGCCTTCATCCGTGCTCGGTAAAGAAAGATTTTGAAAAGGAGCTTTATATTGTTGAATCGTGGCTGGCGAAAAGATCATTTGTGGCCATCGGTGAAATGGGAACTGATCTGTATTGGGATAAAACATTCTGGGAACAGCAGCAAGAAGCCTTTCGCATACAAGCCAACTGGGCCAAGCAGTACAACGTCCCGATTGTAATTCACAGTCGGGAAAGTTTAGATCAGACCATTAAGCTGGTAGAAGAATTACAGGATGGTACCTTGAGCGGAGTGTTTCATTGCTTTACCGGAACCGTTGAGCAGGCAGGGCGTATTGCGAAACTTGGTTTTTATTTGGGATTGGGTGGGGTGGCCACCTTCAAGAAGGGCGGATTGGATGAGGTGATTCCAGAAATGGATGTAACCAAAATTGTACTGGAAACGGATAGCCCGTACCTGGCTCCGGTTCCGCATCGCGGCAAGCGAAATGAACCTTCTTATATTCCGTTGGTTGCCGCTAAAGTGGCTCAGCTAAAAAATATATCTTTGGAGGAACTTCAACGCATCACATCTCAAAACGCTTCAGCACTTTTTAAATCAAATGAAGGTTAAGCAAATTCAGGTAAGTGGAGTCCAATCTCCCGAAACCGCACGTGCGCGTGTACTCATTATTTATACCGGTGGCACGTTTGGTATGACGCATGATGCTTCGGGTGCACTAATCCCATTTGATTTTTCTTCTATTGTAGAGCACTTACCCACCATCCGTAACCTGGGATTGGCATTCACCGTTTTTTCATTTGAAAAACCAATTGACTCCTCTAACATTAGTCCGGATCACTGGAAGCTACTGGCAGAAGTTATTTATGAGCAATATGCTGCACATGATGGCTTTGTAATCTTACACGGTACGGATACCATGGCGTACACCGCCTCAGCATTGAGTTTTATGCTGGAAGGACTGAATAAACCTGTTATCCTAACCGGAGCACAGTTGCCTATCATTGATCCACGATCGGATGCGCGTGAAAATTTGATTACTGCCCTTGAAATTGCCGCAGCAAAAGAAGGCGGCAGCGCTATTGTTCCTGAAGTTTGCATTTATTTCGATTATGAGTTGCTGCGTGGCAACCGCTCAAAAAAAGTGGAGAGCATGCAGTTTGATGCGTTTGATTCAGGTAATTATCCTGCATTGGCAAAGGCGGGAGTTAAAATCGACTATAACTACAGTGCCATCAGAAAAATTGATAAACATGAATTGGTGCTTCATACCAAACTGGATTCATCCATAGCCATCCTGAAATTATTTCCGGGTATTTCTGAACAGGTTGTACGTTCGGTATTCAGTAATTCCTCGCTAAAGTCCGTTATTCTTGAAACGTATGGCTCGGGTAACGCGCCAACTATTCAGTGGTTGATTGATGCGTTACAGCAGGCTATTGATAGGGGTGTCATTATTGTCAATGTTTCGCAATGTCCGGGCGGCATGGTAGTTCAAGGTAAATATGAAACCAGCAAGGAGTTGATGAAGGCCGGAGTGCTAAGCGGTGCAGATATGACCACTGAAGCCGCCTTGACCAAGCTGATGGTGCTGTTGGGAAATAATGATAAGGAGACCTGCAAAAGATTGATTGAGCAAAACCTGGCGGGAGAACTTTCGTCTTGATCCCTTGACTTGTTATTGGCACCTGAAAGAAAAGGGGATTATATGGTGAGTTGGACTAGAAGGGAATCACCCGTTTCTACACCAGGTAAGCCATGTGTACACCAAAGAGACCTTCCGCTTGGAAAGGGTGTATTTTCTTAATTTATTTGCGTCCCATTTCAAAAAGGAGAGGTGTCCGAGTGGTTGAAGGAGCACGCCTGGAAAGTGTGTATACCGGAAACGGTATCGAGGGTTCGAATCCCTCTCTCTCCGCATATCTTTTTAACGATCATTTTATCTCGTTACCGGAAACGGTATCGAGGGTTCTGCCAATGGGAGAATCCCTCTCTCTCCGCATATCTTTATTAACGATCATTTTATCTCGTTACCGGAAACGGTATCGAGGGTTCTGCCAAAGGCATCCTCCACAGGAGTCCTTTGGACCCTTCGGGAGAATCCCTCTCTCTCCGCATCAATTATCCCGTGTCTAACGGGATTTTTCGTTTCACGTGGTTTTCAATTAGTTAGGGTTCACAATATTAAAAGTCCCGGGCCGTGACTTTATTTGGCAAAAACCATTATTCACCTAAATCGATAGAGGTTTTTGCCGCCAGCATAAAAATTTTTTAAAAAATATCGATAAATCGACAAAACGTTTAATTTTGGCCTTTCCAAATAGTATTTTAAACCTGAAACTATGAAAAAACAACTCGCTATTCTTGCATTCTTAGGGGTACTGGCGACCTCTACTCTCTTTGCTCAGGATCCTGCAGACACAACTGCAACTGAACCTACTCCTGAGCCTGAAACAGAAGTCGTTCAGCCTGCTGCGGTTGAAACTGAGGCTGCTGTTGAAGATGAATCCATGCACCAGGTTCTAAAGAATAAGTTTATCGAAGGTGATGTGACATTCATGACCCCGGTACTTATCTGTTTGATTCTTGGTCTGGCATTCTCTATTGAAAGAATTATTACCCTGAACCTGGCTACCACCAATACCCGTAAATTATTGGGTCAGATTGAAGATTCACTGGCAAAAGGTGGTGTAAATGCGGCCCTCGAAGTTACCCGCAATACCCGCGGTCCTGTAGCCTCTATCTTCACACAAGGCCTGTTGCGTTACTCTGAAGGCGTAGATATGGTCGAAAAATCTATCGTTTCTTATGGTGGCGTTGAAATGGGTAAACTTGAAAAAGGTCTTATCTGGATTTCATTGTTCATTGCACTTGGTCCCATGCTTGGTTTCTTCGGAACGGTTGTAGGTATGGTGCAGGCGTTTGCCGATATTGAAGCTGCCGGTGATATTTCTCCTAACATCGTTGCCCAAGGTATGAAAGTGGCCTTGACAACAACCGTTGGTGGTCTTATCGTAGGTATGGTGTTGCAAGTATTTTATAACTACCTGGTGTCTAAGATTGATTCACTGGTAAATGAAATGGAAGATGCTTCTATTTCATTGGTGGATATTCTGGTTAAGCACAAGTTAGTTTCTCAAAAATAATTGATCATGAAAGGATTTATAGTTGTACTTGCTGCGATTGTATTGTCAGTGTTAGCCATTTTCTCGGTTGATGCGGGATTGTATACATCGTATGCATTACTGGGCATTGCACTTGTTGCGGCCATAGTATTGCCCCTTATGAATGCCGGTAACTCACCGGGCGCACTTAAGAAGGGGCTTATTTTTGTGGTGGGTATGATTGTATTGTTTGGGATATCGTATGGTTTAGCTGGCTCGGAATTAAATGCCGATCAGATGGCTAAAGGTATTACTGAGAATACGTCAAAACTCGTAGGAGCAGGTTTGATCATGTTCTACCTGACAGCAGTAATTGCTGTTATCGGACTGATCTATTCTGAAATCAATAAAGCGTTAAAATAATGCCAAGAGCTACACCCGATATTCCGAATGCTTCCATGGCTGACATTGCCTTCCTGTTGCTGGTATTCTTTCTTGTAACCACAACAGTTGCCAATGACCGTGGATTGCAAATCCAACTTCCGCCACCACCCGAAGCCTTGCCTCCGGATATGGATATTAAAATTCAGGAGCGGAATCTGTTCAAAATACAGGTAAATTCATTTGATAATGTGTTGGTAGAAGGTAACCCATTTACGGGAACACCTGAGGATTTATCAGAGATGATTCGGGAGTTCGTTTTAAATAATGGTGCTGACCCGAATTCATCAGATAGTCCAGAAAAGGCAATTGTTTCCTATAAGACTGACCGGGGTACGAGCCATAAAAAGTTCATTGAAATTCTCGATGCGGCACAACAGGCCTACTATCAGATTTATGCTGATAATGCTGGGGTTTCAGTGAAACGTTGGCTTGAATTATCTTCCGATCTTATGGATCCGGAAAACAGGAGATTGTATGACATTGGAAGAGGTAAACGCCCTGACGGAACCCCTGAATACCCAATGAACTTATCAATTGCAGAACCTACTAAAGCAGGAGGAAATTAATATGTCGAAGTTTAAGAAAAAGGCGAACGTTAAGCAGGACATCCCCACTTCATCAATGCCTGATGTGGTGTTCATGTTGCTGTTCTTTTTCATGGTAACTACACAGATGCGGGAAACCAGCATTAATGTGAAGCAACAGCTTCCTGAGGCAACCATGTTGAAGAAACTGGCGCGTAAATCGTTGGTGGCTTACATGTACATAGGGGAGCCTAAAAAAACCGAAGAGTTTGGAAAAGAGCCAAAAATTCAGGTTAACGATGTATTTATCGAACCCAAAGATGTAATTCAGTGGGTTAACCAGGAGAAAGCCAAACTGCAGGAGTTTGAGCGCGATCAGATGACTGTTTCCATGAAGGTTGACGTTGATGCAAAGCGAGGCATCATCGCTGACGTTGAAACGGAACTAAGAAAGGCTAACGCCCGTCTGCTGCTGTATTCTACCCTTCAAAAGCGTGTTGAAAACTAATCTTGTTTTTTCATAGAAGTTAAAACCCCATTCATTGCGAAGAATGGGGTTTTTTATTTGCCTTTTAGTATGGCCCTTGAACTGAATAATCCGAAAACGCTTCGTGCCTGGTACATGTATGATTGGGCTAACTCGGTATACTCACTGGTGATAACATCAGCTATTTTTCCAGTCTATTACCAGGCAGTAGCGGTATCAGAAACCGGCAGCGATACAATCTCCTTTCTCGGATACCCGATTGTTAACTCCGTGCTGTATTCCTGGTCCTTATCAGCTTCATTTTTGATCATTACCCTCATTCTCCCGCTTCTTTCGGGTATGGCCGACTATACCGGGCGCAAAAAGTTTTTCATGAAGATTTTTGTTTACCTGGGGGGATCAGCCTGTATGGGATTGTATTTTTTTACAGGAGTTGAGACGATTGAACTGGCAATCCTATTCAGCATGTTGGCAAGTATCGGGTATGCCGGCAGCTTGGTTTTTTATGATGCTTATTTACCTGAAATCGCATCACCTGATCGGTACGACCGAACCAGTGCTAAAGGATATTCATGGGGATACTATGGAAGCATCATCCTGCTCATTTTTAACCTTGTTCAGATCACCTTTTATGATTGGTTTGGATTCGCAACTGCTGGACAAGCTACTCGTTTTTCGTTTTTGCTTGTAGGTTTATGGTGGATTGGATTTTCGCAAATACCTTTTGCGGTTCTTCCTGCCAATCCATTTGGCAGAAAGCCTAAACTAAGTGCATTGATTGGTGGCTATCGGGAAATTTTAAAGGTGTGGAATGAGCTGAAAATCCAAACCAACATCCGGCTTTACCTGGCAGCCTATTTCTTTTTTAATATGGGTGTGCAAACCGTTATGTACCTGGCAGCAACGTTTGGCTCTAAGGAGTTACAGTTGGCCGATGAAAAACTGATCATGACGGTATTGATTATTCAGGTTGTGGCTGCGTTTGGTGCTTACGGGTTTGCCCGATTTTCTGAGCGCAGAGGCAACAAACTTTCTTTAATGACCATGATCGGCATCTGGATCGGTGTTTGTCTGGCCGCTTACTTTGTCTATACGGAGTACCAGTTTTATGCGTTGGCCTTTACGGTGGGTCTGGTAATGGGTGGAATTCAATCTTTGTCACGTGCTACGTATTCCAAAATCATCCCCTCCGATACGGTAGATCATGCCTCGTACTTCAGCTTCTTTGATGTTACGTTCAACCTATCGATTGTAATGGGAACTTTCAGCTATGGCTTAATTGAGCAATTGACCGGAAGTATGCGCAACAGCACACTTGTACTGATGTCATTCTTTATCATCGGCATGTTGTTGTTGAGCCGGGTGAAGATAAAAAGTATACGGTTAGCCGCTCAGTAACGCAGGTGCTTCACCGTCATGCCATTATTGATCAACTGTTTCAATGAAGCAATGCCAATTTTTAAATGTAGGTCAACAAAATTTTTAGTAACCGATTGATCGCTCACATCGGTTTTAACGCCTTCAGGCACCATGGGTTGATCGGAAACCAGGAGTAAGGCACCTGCAGGTATTTTATTATAAAATGCCGTAGTGAAAATAGTAGCTGTTTCCATATCGATGGCCTGGGCCCGGATCTTTCTAAGATATGTTTTGAAATCTTCATCCCATTCCCATACCCTGCGATTGGTCGTGTACACCGTTCCTGTCCAATAATCCTGGTTATAGTCCCGTATGGTTGTAGAAATGGCTTTTTGCAAAGCGAATGCTGGGAGAGCCGGAACTTCCGGTGGAAAATAATCAATAGAGGTTCCTTCTCCACGAATAGCCGCAATGGGGAGAATCAAATCACCGATGTCGTTCTTCTTTTTTAATCCGCCACATTTGCCAAGGAAAAGGGCGCCTTTTGGTTTAATGGCACTTAAACAGTCCATAACCGTTGCCGCATTTGGGCTACCCATCCCGAAATTAATGATGGTTATGCCTTCAGCTGTTGCGTTTCGCATGGGTTTATCTAAACCCACAACCGGTACGTTGTGCCACTCGGCAAACATCTTAACATAGTTATCAAAGTTGGTGAGCAAAATGTACTCTCCGAATTTATCTAATGGCTGTCCGGTGTAGCGAGGCAACCAGTTTTCTACAATTTCCTGTTTCGTCTTCATATCTTCCGTTACTTTACAGCATGATTAAGCTTAACCTTCCTGCTTTTGATTACAAACTCAAGAAAGTTGATGGAAAAGTATGGATTTTTGACGGCATAAGAAAAAAGTATGTAGTGCTTACGCCTGAGGAATGGGTAAGACAGCATGTTGTTCAGTACATGCTGAACCAGCTGAAGTATCCAAAATCATTGATAAAGGTGGAGGCTTCTCTTACGTACAATTCACTGGACAAGCGAGCAGATGTTGTCGTATTTGACCGGGAGGGCAAACCCTGGATGATTGTGGAGTGTAAGGCTCCCGATTTAAAGTTAACACAAGTGGTAGCCATGCAGGTAGCAACCTACAACACATCACTGCAGGCACCTTTTGTAGTCATTACAAATGGGATGCTGGTCTATTGTTTTGAAATTCAACCAGAGATTAAGTCTCTGGCTGAATTACCAGTTTTTTCTTAAAGGAATTTCTTTACGTCTGTGTAGGGCAGATTGAAAGCATCAGCCACGCCTTTGTACACTACTTCGCCAAACATCACATTCAGGCCATTACGAAGCTCATTACTTTCCTGACAAGCCTTTTGCCATCCTTGATTCGCCAGGCGAATTGCGTACGGAAGCGTTGCATTGGTTAAGGCAAGTGTTGATGTATAGGGTACGGCACCCGGCATGTTGGCTACACAATAATGCACAACATCATCAATAATGAAGGTAGGATTTTCGTGTGTGGTAGGCGTGCAGGTTTCAATACAACCACCCTGATCGACAGCTACATCAACCAGCACCGTGCCGGGGCGCATTGATTTCAGCATATCGCGGGTGATCAGTTTCGGGGCTTTCGCTCCCGGAATCAGTACAGCACCTACAATCAGGTCATGATCTTTGATCATTTCACGAATGGTGTATTCGTTTGACACAACAGTGTGCACATTTTTAGGCATCACATCATCGAGGTAACGCAGGCGATTCAGGTTTACATCGGCAATGGTAACATCGGCACCCATACCGGCTGCAATTTTTGCCGCGTTGGTTCCAACTACACCACCACCCAAAATCAACACCTTGGCAGGCTTTACACCCGGAACCCCTCCCAATAAAATACCACGGCCCTTCAAAGGTTTCTCCAGATACTTGGCACCTTCCTGTATGGACATCCTTCCGGCTACTTCCGACATCGGAATCAACAACGGTAGGCTACCATCTATGCGTTCAACCGTTTCGTACGCCAAACAAACCGCGCCACTGCTAATCATGGCCTTTGTAAGCGGCTCGTAAGAGGCAAAGTGAAAATATGTAAAAACAAGTTGGTCTTTCTTAATCAGTTTGTATTCCTGCTCAATCGGTTCCTTTACTTTCATGATCATCTCGGCAATCGAGAAAACCTCTTCGGCAGTTTTTAACATTTTGGCGCCCGCTTTGGTATACTCATCATCTGAAAATCCGCTGCCTACTCCGGCCGAATTTTCAACATAAACGGTATGTCCACGCTTTACCAGTTCTTGTGTGCCTGCGGGAGTAAGCGCAACACGGTTTTCATTGTTTTTTATCTCTTTAGGAACGCCAATAATCATAATTTCAATCGTTTTAACAGGCTGCAAAGATAATCGGCAATTATCAATAGTCAACCTGAACTGACGCAAGTCAGGTTGGCATTTGCCACCCGATTGGCTATTTTTGGGCACGAAAAACCGAGCATTTATCTATCAAAACTGATTATTGTGAGCACAGTTAAGGAATCGAAGGTGAAGTATTCGCAAGCCCGTGTAAAGGAAATTCTGGCTGATTATCGGTTGGCCTGTGAAAGCCGGGAAGCCAGTTTAATTGGCCGGAAGGAAGTGTTCATGGGCAAGGCAAAATTTGGCATTTTCGGTGATGGCAAGGAAGTGGCTCAGTTGGCGATGGCCAAAGTATTCCGCAAGGGTGATTTTCGTTCGGGGTACTATCGTGACCAGACATTTATGTTCGCCATCGGAGAGCTGAGTATTCAACAATATTTCGCTCAGCTTTATGCGCATACTGATGTGGAGGCTGAGCCTGCTTCAGCAGGAAGGTTAATGAATGGCCATTTTGCCACCCGCATGCTCGATGAAAACGGCAAACTGAAAAACCTGATGGAGCTCAAAAACAGCAGCGCAGACATTTCGCCAACCGCTGGCCAGATGCCGCGCTTACTGGGGTTGGCGTATGCGTCAAAATTATTCCGGAACAATCCAGGCCTTAAACCATACACGAATCTTTCAATCAACGGAAACGAAATTGCTTTCGGTACCATTGGAAATGCATCCACCTCTGAGGGCATGTTTTATGAAACGATTAATGCAGCTGGTGTTTTACAGGTTCCCATGTTGATGTCGGTGTGGGATGATGATTATGGTATCTCCGTTCCACAGGAGTATCATACTACCAAGAAAAGCATATCAAAGGCATTGGCAGGTTTTGCACGCGATAAATCAGATAACGGATTTGAAATACTAACCGTAAAGGGCTGGGATTATCCGGCATTGATTGCTGCATATGAAAAGGCAGAGAAGATTTGCCGGGAAGAACACGTACCCGTTTTAGTTCATGTTACAGAAGTAACGCAGCCTCAAGGTCATTCTACTTCAGGCTCGCATGAACGCTACAAATCAAAAGAACGATTAACCTGGGAGGCAGAGTTTGATTGCATTAAGCAAATGCGTAAGTGGATTGAAGAAGAAGTGCTGGTACTGCCTGAGGAGATTGATATAATTGAAAAGGAAGCAAAAGAAAGTGCCAGAAAAGCGCGCGAAAAAGCATGGAAGGCTTTTACAACCGATATTCAGAAGGATCAATCCGAACTTATTTCCATTCTAGAAAAGTTTGAGGATGATAGCATTGCTGAAATAAAAGTGGACTTAGAGAAGACAATCAATCCGGCACGATTGGATGCTGTAAAAGCTGCAAAGAAAGTGTTGATTACTCTCCGCGGAAAAGATAGTGATGCCAAAAGCGAATTGCGGAACTGGATTAAGCGCGTAACTGAAGAAGCTGATGATCGGTATAGTTCACATTTATATAGCCAGTCCGATGAATCTGCCTTGAATGTTGATATCGTAGAACCTGTGTACGCTGAAAACTCGCCCGTAGTTGATGGACGCGAAGTATTGCAAGCGTGTTTCCATGCTGCGCTCCAGCGCGACCCTCGCGTGTTTGCTTTTGGTGAAGATGTTGGCAGGATTGGCGATGTAAACCAGGGCTTTGCAGGGCTACAGGAAAAATTTGGAGAGCTGCGTGTAACCGATACAGGTATTCGTGAATGTACGATAATCGGGCAGGGTATAGGTGCCGCCTTACGCGGCTTACGCCCGATTGCCGAGATTCAATACCTCGATTATTTCATCTATGCCGTTCAAACCCTTTCGGATGATTTGGCGTGTTTGCAATACCGCACCAAGGGTGGTCAGAAGGCGCCTTTAATTATTCGTACACGTGGCCATCGATTGGAAGGTGTTTGGCATGCAGGTTCACCAATAGGAATGATTTTAAATAGCTTACGGGGCATTTACCTGCTAGTACCCCGCAACATGACTCAGGCCGCAGGATTTTACAATACACTACTGAGATCAGACGACCCCGCAGTGGTAATCGAGTGTCTGAACGGATACCGGTTGAAGGAACAATTACCTGAAAACGTGGGTGAGTTTACGGTTCCGCTTGGCGTGCCTGAAATAATCAGAACGGGTAGTGATGTAACCCTTGTTACATATGGCTCCATGTGTCGGGTGGTTATGGAAGCGGCAGACAGGCTGGAGTCAGTTGGTATTTCATGTGAAGTTATTGATGTTCAAACCTTACTTCCGTTTGATCGCCATCACGCCATCGTAGAGTCAATCAAGAAGACTAACAGGGTAGTGTTTGCGGATGAAGATGTGCCGGGAGGAGCCAGTGCGTATATGATGCAACAAGTGTTGGAAGTACAGCAAGCTTACCAATATCTTGACTCACGACCAATAACCATTGCAGCCAAGGAGCACCGTCCTGCTTATGCTTCTGATGGAGACTACTTCTCGAAGCCCAATCCGGAAGAAATATTTGAAAAGATTTATGGAGTGATGCGTGAGGTTGAGCCGGAGCGGTTTCCGGAATTGTAAAGATCCCCTTCAGAATTAATTTACCCGAATATCTTGTAACTTGAATTTGTCGGTACGGACCGAGTCTTTATTAAACGCCCGATCTTTAACTATGATGTCCAGTACAAGATCTTTTATGCTAAATAATGGAGTAAAGCCAGAGGATGGCATTGCGTAACGTATAGTACCTTCTAGGGGTCCGGATTCATCAGCTAAAATTGGAAATCGTCCATTAAAAGTCTGACAAAGCTCATCTTCCCAGCTAAACTCGGTAAATGGACCACCTGAACTCTCATAAAACCGCACCAAGATATTATAATAATTCAGGTTACGTTGAAAATGTAACGTATCACGAATTACGTAATATTCAGCCCCGGTTTGGTCACGGAGCGTATCGGTAATATTAAATGATGCATCAATGGCATTTTTGGAAATAGGGGCAATAAGCAAAGGCCTTATTTCATAATTTCTGCATCCTAAGTCACCCGAATTAAAAGCCGGTAAAAATCCGTAACCATTATCCCGTGATCGATTTGTAACGAGTTTACCTGGCGGATTTGGAGTTACAATCATCGGTAGCTCAGAGGGGTAACCGGGTACATTGTTAAGCACTTGCTGAACAGTACCAATGGGTATTATTTCTCCACCATCTTCAAGAAAAAACGTTTGCTCGTGATACGGGTCATCACGGAAGTTATCATTTAATCCCATATCTCCGTTTCCATCGCGAAAATCTATGTAAATGATCAGGCTGTCTGCTTCAGATGGGTCGGGGGTTACTATGAATTCGATTTTGCTGAAAGATATTTCAGGTTTAATATCAAACTCAGGAGGGCTAAAGCACGAACTCACGCCAATCGCCAAAAAACAAAACAAAATCAACCCCTTAAATGCCTTCATACTGTATTTTTGAATCCGGTCAAGTTACGTAACGCTTGGAAATAACTAAAAGTTTTAGGTCCAAATTATACACCCTTAACGAATCTGGTTTTGAGGATATTGCTTTGGAAATTTTCCGGTTTCAGGCACAGGAGAACCCGGTTTACCAGGCGTGGCTTAACAACATCAACGTGAACTGGCAGAAAGTGAGTGCTGTGGCTGAAATCCCCTTTTTGCCCATCTCATTCTTTAAATCAATGCCACTAAAAACGGGTGACTGGCCTGATGTTACCGTATTTAAAAGCAGTACCACAACGGGAGGGGTACCCAGCATTCACCATGTTCAAAATATCGATTTTTACCTGGCTCATGCGCAGCGGTGCTTCGAATATTTTTTCGGTTCAGTTTCTGATTACCACTTTTTTGCGCTACTGCCATCCTATCTGGAGCAGGGCCACTCATCCCTGGTAGCCATGATGGATCATTTCATTCGCCAAAGCAAGTCTAGCTTCTCAGATTTTTACAGGACTGACACAAGACGCTTGCTTCAGGATATCGCAGAGGCCAGGAGGGAAGGAAAGCGAAAAATTATTGTTTGGGGTGTTACCTACGCGTTATTGGATTTAGCCGAAGTAAACAACCCAAACCTATCTGACTGCCTAGTTTTTGAAACGGGTGGAATGAAAGGCAGGCGGAAGGAAATGACACGCCCCGAACTCCATGAAGTCCTTAAAAGAAGCTTCAAAGTGGATAAGATTTACTCAGAATATGGCATGACCGAGCTTTTTTCGCAGGCTTATACGGCCGGAGGGTCTGCCTTCCATTGCCCACCGTGGATGCGGGTGGTTATTCGGGAAATAGGGGACCCATTTAGCCGACTCGGGCCAAATAAATCGGGAGGCATAAACGTTATTGATTTGGCCAATTTCAGCACCATCAGTTTTATCGAAACTGAAGATGCTGGCCTGCTTCTTGCAAATGGAGGGTTTGAAGTATCAGGCCGTTTGGACAATTCGGACATCCGGGGGTGTAACCTCATGGTTGAATAGTCGATTTTTGCCGTTAAGCGGCACTAATCCACGGTCGGGTTTGTTTTGTTGCGAAACTATTCTATTTTTGAGATGACGTTAAAGCCACTTCTAATGAAAAAGTTAGTATTATTCCTTCTTTTAGCCGGTTTCATTTCTGCCTGCAGCCAGTATACGTGCCCTACCTATACCAAGGTTGAGACACCTGCCGCTAAAGAGGCCCCTGCTCAAAAAATCTGATTTTACAGGTATTTTTTGACGTCTTCTTCCGTGATGGTTTCGGCTGACATGATGATAAGCCGTTCTACCACATTCCGTAATTCACGAATATTGCCAGTCCATTGATGCTTCTGTAATGCCGCAATTGCGGAATTATCGATTTTCTTCTTTTTGGAGCCCTGTTCTTCTGCCAGATCATTCAGAAATTTTTCAACCAGCAACGGAATATCCTCAATGCGCTCATTGAGCGAGGGTACTTTGACCACAATCACGCTAAGCCGGTGGTATAAATCCTCACGAAACCTTCCTTCTGCAATTTCTTTTTTTAAGTCTTTGTTGGTGGCAGCTAAAACGCGGACGTTTACCAAAATCTCCTTTTCTCCGCCCACGCGTGTGATTTTATTTTCCTGTAAAGCGCGTAACACTTTGGCCTGTGCTGAAAGGCTCATATCACCGATTTCATCCAGGAACAACGTACCACCTTCAGCTTGTTCAAATTTTCCAATGCGTTGCTTGATGGCTGACGTGAATGATCCTTTCTCATGTCCGAATAATTCACTCTCAATAAGTTCGGAGGGTATAGCGGCACAGTTCACCTCAATCAGCGTTTTTTCTGAACGCTTACTTTTCTCATGAAGCTGGCGGGCAACCAGTTCTTTACCGCTTCCGTTGGGTCCCGTTATCAGAACACGGGCATCGGTTGGTGCCACTTTTTCAATCATCTCTTTCACTTGCTTGATGGCCTGCGACTCGCCCACCATTTCAGCATCTTTGCTGATCTTCTTTTTTAGGGTGCGATTCTCCTCGCGCAAGGAGTTTCTCTCCAGCACGTTGCGCAAATGAATGAGAATTGTTTCTATGCTTTCAAAAGGCTTTTGGATGAAAAAGTATGCGCCACGCTTAATACTCTCCAGTGCCGTTTCTTTAGTGCCATGCGCGGAGATCATGATGAAAGGTGTGCCGATGCCTTCTTTTTTTACCCGTTCCAATAATTCGATACCATCGATTTTAGGCATCTTAATGTCGCAAAAGGCAACGTCAAAATATTCCGATTGAAGTTTCTTGAGTGCCTCTTCACCGTCTTTTGCTTCTTCTACTTCATGCTTTTCCTCTTCGAGTATTTCACGAAGCGAAGTGCGGATGGCCGCCATATCATCAACAACAAGTATTTTTCCCATAGCGTAAATTCTGTTTTAAAATAAAAACCTTCAACGCGATATGCGAAGAAGGTTTAATCAGTTAAAAATTGCAAACCTATAAGCCGGGTTTTGTGTCCAGTTTCTGAAAGTTATCAGGAACTGGATCCTTATCATTTATCTGGTCCCGAGACTTCGGGATCAATCGATCTACCCACCCCGATTTTCCGAACTAGTCGGGAACTGAATCAGGCATTCATCATCGGGGCCTATTTGATCTTTCAACTCGCAAGGTTTACCGTGCGTCCGAAATTACTTTACGAACCGGTGGGCTCTTACCCCACCTTTTCACTATCACCCCTTCCTGATAATAATCAGGAGCAGGCTACTTGTTTTCTGTGGCACTTTCTGTTTTCCGTTGTTGAGACGGAACCCCTTGATTTTCTCAAGGTGCGATTCCTGAAGTTGCCCGGACTTTCCTCCCCCCGATAAATCGGAGAGCGATAAGGCAGTTTGCAACGCAAAGGTAAGCAAATTTCAGTGAATGTCTTTTCCGGTAAGCTTGTACTCGTATTGATCGGCCAACTGAGCAACCTCCTGAACCATAAATTTTATCTCCTCTTCAGAGGCAGCATCAGCCAGGCAAGTAGCCTCAACTTTCAAATGACCATCTTCGATCATGAATTTACTGTAGTCGAAATTGGCGTGTACCCGAAGTAATTCCTGTGCATCAATCCCGTTTACGGTATCGCTCACTTTTGAAATGAGTACCGCACGGGTTTTACCAGACACTTTACTTTTCTCAGTGTATGCCAATACAGTTTGAAACCGATTATCTTTCAAGGGAACAACAATGATGCATTTAACATCATCATACTCCGTAAATGTGCCACCAATCTGTTCGGCATATTTTTTAATAGTAGAGGTTAGGTTCATGGCTTGCTGATTTTAATAACCTTGAAGGTATAAAAACCAGCCGGAAAATGCAGGAGAGAAAATGTTTTTTTTAAAACTGAAGGACATTGAAGGATACATCTCCACCCGATAATTCAATGGCTGGGGCGGGCAGTTTAACCAGGTTTAGAATGTAGATGGCGGTGTTTAGTAGTTTTGAGCGTGACCGGATATGCGTCAGGTCAAAATCAAGCCCGATATAGAATTGCCGATTCGCACGGAAGCCGGCCATTTGATTTTGCTGGTCGGTGGCGTACACCATACCATCGGCTCCGTAACCGACCGCCAGGTTCAGCCATTTTGGAAACCGGATGAATTTGTCGGTATCAATA
The DNA here is from genome assembly GCA_964419145.1 of uncultured Roseivirgaceae bacterium. Taxonomy (GTDB): domain Bacteria; phylum Bacteroidota; class Bacteroidia; order Cytophagales; family Cyclobacteriaceae; genus UBA2336. The sequence goes on from CAYQOM010000002.1 coordinate 180,345, forward strand.
GACAGCCAATAGGTTTGACCATTATAATCTTTTACAAGTTCACTGATCAGCCCATTGCCAAGGGTATTATCATTTCGCAAGGCTGGGTAGGGTGTACGTTGAAAAGAAATTTTTGGATGCAACCTGACCTCATTCCACAAAACAGTTTGACCATGATAGAAAGCTGCCCCGCCTGCATTGGCTAGCACGTCAGTCGTGGAGGCACCATAATCGACAGAAAAGCCATCAAAGATTTCAATTGGCAGCAATATCAAGAATCCGGTAACCGATCCCCACAGGTGTGCTTTTTTTGTATTCACATCACACCACTGCAGGCTTTTGGATGTGGCCTGACTTAAATGAAATGCCGAATAGAAATGCCCGGCTTTATCAAGTTGTTTCCATTGTCTGCTGTCGTTGAAAAAGGTAAAAGATTGTTTGTCCGTGTTCTTATACCACAATTGATTCAATCCGACCATTGCAGCCGTGTAACCACTTCCGCCAATAATGATAAAAGATTTTAATCTTTTGGTGTTGGGTTGAGCAGGGATGCTGTCTGCCTGGGAAAAGCATGATGATACAAACAGCAAAGCAAGAGAAGTGACGAATGCCCTACTCGCCATCGTCTTCCTCTTTAGTTCCTTCGTCATTTAATTCCTCATCCTCTTCATCAGGAAGTGGTCGTCTGTTTTTTTCGCGACTAGATTTGAGCAAATCTTTAAATTCATTGAAACTTTGCGTGTGCATTAAGCTTACACCGGTAGTAATTATACTTTGGTTGTTAAAGGTATTAAGCAGTGGGTTAACATTTGTACGGCTGTACATCTTCACTTTGAATTTTCCATCAGGTGAAAGCAGGTAGTCCACTGTCCAGTCGCCAATGGCGGAGGCAACATCATTGCGTGTATCCACACCTGCGGTTGGCTGTGCCTGATTACCGATGGTGCCATCGCGTGTGATGCGTAGCCGCCCATTCATAAACGTATATGACATACGCAACTGAAACGTGTTAAAGGCTTCCTGATCCATACTACCCAGGTCTACATCAATTTCCAGGTTCTCATCTACCTGGCTTAACCAATAGCTGAGTTGGTTGGAGAAGAGCTCACTCACACTGTTAACCAATGATCCGCTGGTGTTAAACGATTCGGGTGGAGAGAATCTTCTGAGCACGATCAAGCTGAATACCTGTCGTTTCAATTCCTGTTCATCGAGGCTGTTTTTGAAACGGGTAAACTCAAGGTCAAGGGCTACAGACCCTCGGTTCTCCACCGGAATTGATTTGGGAAGATCGCGTGAAGTGATATCAAAATTGATTAAAGGCGAAAGCATGGGGCCATCCAGTTTCAGTAGCACCTGAACAGGATATTTTCGTTTCACCTGCGGCACGTTCGCCAGTGTAGGATCATTTAAGATGGGGGCAAGGGAAGCCAGTTGGTTGTACGTGGCATCAATACGCATCGTGCCTTGATACGGATCGCCATACCAGGCAATTGAACTTCCGGGCTGAATCTGGAATTCTTTATTGATAATATCATACAAAGTAAAGTTGTACCAGCCTTCCGTAAATTCAATCGGCCCGAACATATTGAATTCGCCTTTCGTGTCGAGTTGAAGTTTTATTTTTCCATTTCCCCGTCCGCGGATGATATCACCTGCTTTTAAGTCGAAAATAATTTCACAATAGGCATCAGGTGTAACATCCAGATTAAAGTCAATGGTAACGCCAGTGAGTTTTATTTTTCTGGCTTCGTCAATGTTTTGAGAAACCTGGTAGGTTGAATCTTTAAAATTGACAAAGTTGATATAGTCTTTTTGTTCCACGGATGAACTTCCGCTGATGGGAATGTACATGCGTGTATTTTTTCGTGTAGATGCCGTTGCGCTGATAACCAGGTTATCAATCGGACCTCTGAAGTTTACGGTGCCTGAGGCATACGCCTGGCCGTAGAACAGTGAATTATCTTTTGCTGTTGTATTAAGCACCTGAAAATCATCAAACTGACCATTCAGGGCAATTCGCATATTTTTGAAGTTCTCATGGGTTATCGCCCCGCTCAACTTTCCTTTATTGCGGAGGGCATCCGTCAACTCAATTTCTTTGAAATAGATCGAGCTGGGGGTTAATCCCAATATACCTTTAAATTGATATACTGTTTTAAGGTAATTGATCATCATGGCACCATTTTCCAACTGTCCCTCGCCATTGAGCAATGGTTCTGCCAGCGTGCCTGAAACTTTGTAATCTCCTGTAAGCGTGCCTTGAAACTGACTGAAGATATCGTCAATGAAAGGTTCAAAAATTCTAAGATTAGCTTTGTTGAATGTAGCGGTAATGGAAAGGGGACTTTTCTTGTCGGTCGGATTGTAGAAGCCCCTGCAATTTACAATGCGGTTCTCCAGCCGATCAATAAAGAATTCGAGATTAAAAATGCGTTTAACCGGATCCCACACATTGTTGCCGGTAATGTTTCCAAAAAGGAAATCATCTACCAATAAATGTTTAACCGAAAGTGTGTTCTGTATATTTTGTTGCTTGTAAAAATTATTAAGGACAATAACTGAATTTAACTCACCTTCGAGCTGACGGATGATTAATGGGTTGATGGTGGTCAGATCGAAATTGGAAACCGAAAGCGTGAGCTGTTTGGATGAGTCGGCAGAAATTCTTCCATTTAATGTAATCGCTTGTTGAAGTTGTGTAAAACCAAAATTGTTGAAACGCCACTCTTTGCCTGAAATTTTTATGCTGTTATTCGGAATGACCTCCCATTTTTTTTCAAGCATGCTGATGGTGGAAGGGAGCAGTTGAATTCGTGTACTGTCATGAAAATCGATGATGCCTGAAAGGTCAATGCGGTTTGTTGTTTCTTGTTGTGCAATGCTGAGGTCTACATCCATGTGGCTTTTATCCCACACCACCTCGCTGTATAAGTTACGGGTTTTAAGCCGCCCGATCTCCTGTTTGTTTGAAAATAGGTAGACCATGGCCAGGGCCTCGGTGCTGTCAGCGTCTTTGGAGGCGTGAAGGTCGAACTCGGTTTGGTAAAGAAAATTGTTGCCATATCGGATCGTGTCAATTTCAGTGAATGCTTGTACAGATGAGACTGGCCCGTTCAAAAATCTGCCTTCAATAAATGTATTTTTACTTACATCCAGATCAACGTTCAGTAACGTCATAATGGGTTTAATTTCCTTTATCGTAACCGTAAAATCGGCCGCATATCGTTCAGGTATGTTTCTTTTCTGACTGTAGTATTGTGTTATGGCTTCATCATCGTTTTTAATGTTAAGTTGAAATTCTTTTATTAGTTGCGGAATATCCTTGAACAACCGCGATAAATAGAAGTTACCGGTTACGTTGGCATCAACGAGATTCGATCGTACTTTAACCTGACGTTGATTATTCGAATTTTTACTTTCAAGCCCAATCTCGTCAAGTGATAACTGCTGATCTTCGAATTGAACAAAAAGATCATTCAAGTCAGCTTTCCCAACAAGGCTGTCTAACGAAAATCCCTGGATGTCAACATCCAGCGTACTGCTTAAGAAAAGTTCTTTTTTCGTTAAGTAAAGTTTATGCAAGTAAGCCGTGTCCAGTTTTCCGGTAAGTTTAATCTCATTGATTTTATTCCGGAGATCGATTGACCCAGTCGCACGAAATTCAAGGTTAGGATCATTGATTTCAATTTTGCCACTAAAAAATTCAGCCGCAAAGCGTGCATTGGTTTTAATGTTGCTATACGTGTAATTGCGAATGCCCAATGATTCAACGGTGCCATCCAATTTAAAATCTGCAGTACTTTGGGTTAAACCTTTACCGCTGATTCTTCCATTCATGCTAACAGCCTGAAAGTTCAGGGTGTCATCGAGATACTTGCCGAGGTTAAAGTTGATGAGTTTAAGTTTACCCGCATAACTTGACCGATCAACTACTTGCTCATCTACTTTGAAGTTGATATCTGAAATGATGGTACCGATTTCACTGGAGAAAGTTCCGTTGGCTACAAAGTCTGTAGGGAAGCCAAGAAACTCGCCATAAACATTTAGTCGGCCAAGCGGTTGTAATCGTTTTGTTATTTTGTCATCGAACAGAAATCCAAGATCTGTGAAGCTTACCTGTGATTGTTTCAGGTTGAGTAAAATGAATGTTTCATTGATATCGGGCAGACCATCCATTTCAAGAGAGCCTTTCAGGTGAGTCTGGCTCCCCGCCCGGATATCCATATCGCTAAAACGGAAGCGATTTATTTTGCCTTTAAAAATTCCACTAACTGAAACCGGTTGCGACATGTTAGGCGGGAGGGGAGCGAAAACAGCAAGATCTTTTGGGTGTATAACCGTGTTGGTTAACGATGCAAATACATTTACCTGGTTTAGGAAGTCACCCAGGTCGCGTTGACTGGAATATTCAAACCGAACCGTATCGGATATTATACTTTCACCAGCTCGTGCCTTAATGCCCAAGAATTCCATCGATTGTTGGGATATCCGGTAAAATGTTGACAGCTCATGAATGGTGAAGTCATGTTTTGTTTCTGTGGCTGTTAAGCTTCTGACATTGAATTGGATCGTGTCACCTTGAATAAGAAAGTTTTGAAGCTCAATATCCGGTGCATCAATTGCAAAGTGATTCGGATCAAACCTTCGCGCCAGTGTATCGCGATCCGTGTTATATGTAAAAAGCGTGTTGGTAAGAATTGCTTCTCCTATCGAAATCACTCCGCCTCCACCACCTTTGCCGGAACCGGACATTTTATTTACCCCCTTCACAAAAACATTGATGTTCAGGTTGCGGCTTGTATCCGTTTCGGCAATCGTTTTAAAATTTACCTGAACACCATTCATGATTACTGCATCCAGGCTGATGTTTTTATCCTGAAATAAATCAGTGAACCGGTAATTCAGCCGAAGTTCCTCGACTCCAATCATGGTATTCCCTTCAGGGTCAACAATGGTCACACCTTCCATGTATATGCGATCGAACCAGTTTATGTCAATCCGCTCAACGCTGGATTTGAATCCCGTAACCTGGGAGAGTCTTTTAAGGAAGCGATTGGATAAGCTGCCTTGAACAGCCGGTATTTGAATAATAAAGAAGGAGGATATAATCAGAATTAAAAAAATGTACAATCCGTAAAGCGTTATGCTTTTCAGCCAATACAATATCCGATTTTTGATAACTTGCAGGTTCATGTTTCAACCCGTGGGTCCCGTCATACTTGCCATTGAATCATCGTGCGATGAAACATCTGCCGCGTTAATTAGAAACGGCAAGGTACTCAATAATATTATCGCTACACAGGCAGTGCATCAGAAATATGGGGGGGTGGTGCCTGAACTCGCATCACGTGCACACCAACGAAATATCGTTATGGTGGTTGAGGAGGCGCTGACTTCGGCTGGTGTATCTTTGGCTGAGATAGATGCCCTGGCGTTTACCCGTGGGCCGGGGTTAATGGGTTCTTTACTGGTGGGTGTTTCTTTTGTGAAGGGCCTGGCGCTTGCACTGAATAAACCCCTGATAGAAGTAAACCACATGCGGGCTCACGTGTTGTCGCACTTTATCGATGATCCTAAACCAGCCTTTCCGTTCCTGTGTTTAACGGTAAGTGGCGGGCACACGCAGTTGATTGTTGTTAAGGACTATCTGGAGATGGAAGTAATTGGTGAAACGCAAGATGATGCTGTAGGGGAGGCCTTTGACAAAGCAGCAAAAATTATGGGGTTGCCTTATCCCGGTGGCCCGTTAATCGATCAATATGCACAGTCGGGAAATCCAAAGGCATATGCATTTTCTAAAACAAGTATGCCTGGCCTTGATTTTTCATTCAGTGGTATTAAAACAGCATTTCTGTATTTCATTCGTGATGAGCGCAAAAAGAACCCAGCTTTTGTTGAAGAAAACCTGAACGACATTTGTGCCAGCATTCAGCATCACTTGGTTACCATGCTTACGGAAAAGCTGGTACAGGCCAGCGAAGAAACAGGCATTAAACAAATTGCAATAGCGGGTGGTGTTTCAGCTAACTCTGGGCTAAGGAATGCATTAAAAGAACTGGCCGTGAATAATAATTGGGATTTGTTTATACCCGCGTTTGAATATTGCACAGATAATGCAGGCATGATTGCCATGGCTGCTCATTATCAATATCAAAAGGGAATATTCAGTACCTTGGAAGTTTCACCATTAGCCCGAATGCCCATTTAGTATGAAACAGATTTTTAAACCGGGTGATCAGAAAATCTATGAGCGTGTTGTTCAGGAGGGTGACATGGCAGCTTTCCATGGTGAGGTTGTGCATCCTGTTTGCTCAACGTTTGCATTGGCCCGCGACATTGAATGGTCTACCCGATTGTTTGTATTGGACATGCGGGAAGACGATGAAGAGGGTATCGGAACATTTTTGAGTGTGGAGCATAAATCTCCGGCATTCGTTAATGAAAAGCTTACCATTGAAGCAACAGTTGATCGCATTACTGGACATGAATTGATTTGCTCGTATATTGCCCGGGTTGGAGAACGGGTTGTAGCTACAGGTAAAACCGGGCAAAAAATTTTGAAACGGGAAAAAATTGCACGATTGTTTCAGCAATAGGTAACATGGCAAAGCGGTTTACAAATGATATTAACATACGGAACAAGCGCGCAGGCTTTGAGTTTGAGTTGCTGGATAAATACATTGCCGGCCTGGTATTAAAAGGAACGGAAATAAAATCCATTAAAGAAGGAAAGGTTAACCTACAGGATGGCTATTGTTACTTCAATAATGGCGAGCTGTTTGTAAAGGCAATTAACATTACCCCTTACGCACAAGGCACACATTATAATCACGAAGCCGGGCGAGAACGCAAACTGTTATTGAAGCGCACGGAACTTCGTAAATTGGAAGCCAAGGTTTCAGAAAAAGGATTGACGTTGGTTCCGGTCCGACTTTTTATTAATGATCGTGGCTTTGCTAAATTGGAGATTGCGCTTGCAAGAGGTAAGAAGGTACACGATAAGCGCGACAGCATTAAAGAGCGCGATATAAAACGGGAACTAAGCAGGGTTAAATTTTAATGGTGAATAACGGACTACCAGAATTCGGAGTATGCAGGCTGAGCATAGTGCCCATGCGGGCAGAACCTTCTCATCGCGCTGAGCAGGTTTCGCAATTGCTATTTGGGGATCATTATGAAGTGCATGAAATAAGCAAAGACAAACGCTGGCTTCGTATTCACATGTATTACGATCAGTGTGAAGGATGGATTGACTTTCGTCAGCATCATCCGATATCCAGGGAATACTATGATTACATCAACCGTGCTGATTTTAAGATTACCACGGATCCATCCTCTACCATTTTATACAACAAAAGTCCGTTGATGATTTTAATGGGAAGCATCATTCCCATCTCCGGTTCAGAGTTGTTTAAGATGGAGGAACAGTTTGCGTTTAATGGTGATTCAAAAAGCCTGGGTGTAAAACGCGAAGCTGATTACCTGAAAACGATCGCCATGAAATACCTAAACGCTCCCTATCAATGGGGTGGTAAATCATTGTTTGGTATTGATGATGCCGGATTGGTGCAGATGATCTTTAAGATTTGCGGGTATCGTTTAGGACGAACTGTTGCTGAGCAGGCCCGGTATGGAAAATCAGTGGCCAGCCTGGCAGATGCACAGCCCGGAGATTTGATTTTTCTGAATTCCGGAAAGGGAGAACCAAGCCACGTGGGTATATACCTGGAAAATGAACGGATCATTCATGCCTCGGGCAAAGTCAGAATTGACCACATCAATGAGGAGGGAATTTTAAACCTCGATACCAAAGTTTATACGCACAGCCTTAGGGAAATCCGTAGGGTTTTAGCTGAATAATTCTACCTGCTTTCAGCCATCCTGAGCTGCATCCGTCTTGCATCCTAAACAGAATGCACCTAAATTACCTGCATGAATAGCCGGGTTTTGGTACTTAATCAGGATTTTAGCCCGTTAATGGTTTGCTCCGTTCAACGCGCTTTTGTGCTGGTATACCTGAACAAAAGCGAAATGATACGACCGGCCAACGGGCATAAACTGCATTCGGTAACCCAAAGTTTTCCCATGCCTTCTGTAATTCGCCTAAACCGGTATGTTCGGGCCCCTTATAAGGGTGTGGCGCTTACGCGGCAAAATATTTTCAAGCGCGATAATTTTGAGTGCCAGTATTGTGGCACAAAAAGAGAACTTACGTTAGATCACATCATTCCGAGTTCAAAAGGCGGGCAGCACACCTGGGTAAACCTGGTGACTGCCTGTAAAAGTTGTAACGCGAAGAAAGGCGACTTTACCCCGGAGGAGGCCGGTATGCCGTTACGCAAAAAGCCACACAAACCTTCGTACTCGCTTTTCCTTCGCGAGCTCTCTACCCATCATGGAAATGAGTGGGATGAGTTTTTAGGGTGATTTAGAATCGCAGCGTAAACACTGTCCTCACATCTGGTTCCGATTCAACTGAAATGGAGCCGTTGTGCATTTGCATAATCTGCCGCGACAGGCTCAGGCCAATGCCTGAGCCTGTGCGTTTGGTAGAGTAAAAAGGCACAAATATTTTTTCAATCGCTTCTTTAATAATACCAGCTCCGTTGTCGATGACTTCAATTTTAACAGAGCTTTCATCGTAAAGGCCGCGAAGTTCAAGGGTCGGATTTTTTGTTTCAGTCAATGCTTCTACCGCATTTTTCAACAAATTAATCAATACCTGTTCAATCATTTCCTCATCGGCCTGTATGGTCAGGTACTCAGAGGAGCACGTGTACGAAAAATTAATGTTGTGCTTCTTGATATCGGGCTTCATTAAGGTTGCCACCTTTTCGATGATGTCCTTCAGTCGAATGGATTTTAATTTCGGCTTTGGCAATGAAGTATATTCGCGATAAGCATCGATAAATTTTATCAGGCCTTTACTTCTGTTTTCAATGGTGTTCAGTCCTTCCTTTAAATCTTCTGCACCTTCAGTTTTTAATTCGTAGTGCCCATCTTTTTTTTGAAGATCGTATTCCAATACATCTTTAAGGGTAGAAGTGAGCGAGGAAATGGGTGTAATGGAATTCATGATTTCATGACGCAACACGCGCGTAAGATTTTGCCAGGCTTCTAGTTCCTGCTTTTGTAATTCCGGTTGAATGTTTTGTAAGGTAATCAGCCGTACATCGTTTCCGCGAATGCGAAGTTCAGTGGCTTGAATGGTGAGGTATAACTCATTGCCGCCTTTGAACAACGTACTTTTTCCGGCTTCTGTTTCTACTATCGATTGATATAGCTTTGGATTTATTTCTTTCAGGTCATGAATTTTTTTTATCGCCTGTATATTCATGAACTTTCGTGCGTTCGCGTTGATTAGCTGAATGTTTCCCTCCGCATCGTACGAAAGCAGTCCGGTGCGTACTTGTTGAACGATGGTATTCAGGTATTGCCAATGCTCTTCTTTTTCTGAGCGTGCTCTGCGAAATGCTTCCAATACTTCATTGAAGGCAAGGTTAAGGTCTTTAAAACTTCTTCCGAGTTTATGATCGGCTGTAAAGCCAGAAATAAAGTCCGAATACTTGACTGACTCCAGAAAGCGGGTAAGCTTTCGGTTGGTTTGACTTACAAAGCGGAAGAGCTCCACCAGTTGAAGAATGATAATCACGAAAGTGAGTATAGCCGCGAAAATCATGTTTTCGTTTCCGAGCATGTATACAAACAGGCCCATGCTCAATCCGATCAGGATTACACGCAGAATGACGCGGGAACGAAAGTCGCTGAATACGTTATTCACAGGTTATGATGTATGTAAAAGTAAAGTTTCAATCCTCAACTTTATAGGTTGATCCTGAAACTTTTATGCCTAGAGCCCATGTTTTTCAAGTCTTCTGTATAGGGATGATCGGGTAAGCCCAAGTTCGGCAGCGGCCTGTGTAATGTTACCGTTATATTTTTTGAGCACTTTGCGGATCAGGAGTTTTTCCACTTCTTCCAGGTTGTACTGCTCCAAACTTAATTGCCCGTCTTCTTTCGGCCCTGAGGTTGACAGGTTAAAGTCTTCGGGCTGAAGAACCGGATTATTGCTGAGAATCACGGCACGTTCAATTGCATGTTGCAGTTCCCGAATGTTTCCAGGCCAGGGGTGTTTGTGCATGCGTACTGCGGCAGCATCGCTGATTTTACTAACAGTTTTGCTGTACTTCTCAGCGTAATATTTCAGAAAGTGATTGGCCAGCAACGGAATGTCTTCCAGGCGTTCGCGTAACGGAGGAATTTCAATTTCAATGGTATTGATACGATAAAGTAGATCCTGCCGGAAGCGATTTTCTTTTACCATATCATACAACGGCATGTTGGTGGCAGAAATCAGGCGGATGTTAATCGGTGTCTCTTTATTTGCCCCCACACGACTAACCCTTCTGTTTTGCAATACGGTTAACAACTTAGCTTGCAGGGGCATGGAGAGGTTTCCAATCTCATCTAAAAACAACGTGCCACCATTAGCCAGTTCAAATCTACCCGCGCGATCTTCTTTGGCATCGGTGAATGCGCCTTTTTTATGACCGAAAAGTTCACTCTCAAAGAGTGTTTCGGTAATGGAACCTAAATCTACGCCAACAAAATTTTCGTGTGAGCGGGAGGAGTTTCTGTGAATGGCACGGGCAATCAATTCTTTACCGGTGCCGTTCTCACCCAATATCAAAACATTGGCATCCGTTTGTGCAACACGGTCAATGGTTTGAAAGATGCGTTGCATGGTTGTACTTTGTCCGATGATTTCACTGAAGCGCTTGTTAAGTTCCTGGTTGATTTCCTGGTTTTTGAATTTCAGCGTTTCAATCTGATCACGCGACTCACGAAGCCGCATGGAGGAGTAAAGCGTAGCCAACAGTTTTTCATTTTCCCAAGGCTTTAACACAAAATCCGTTGCACCGGCCTTAATCGCTTTAACAGCCATCTGCACATCGCCATAGGCGGTAATCAATACAACCACGGCTGACGGATCGAGTTCCAGAATCTTACCTAACCAATAGTACCCCTCGCTACCACTACTCACATCTTTGGTAAAGTTCATGTCGAGCAGAATCACATCGTAATCTTCGTTATTCATTAAAGCTGGTATGGCCTCAGGGTTTTTCTCTATATCTACCTGTGCAAAATGTCTTTTCAAAAACATTTTGGCGGCTTTCAACAGGTCTTCGTTGTCGTCAACAATCAGAATTTTGCCGTGCTTTTGTTCCATAGTCGATCAGTCTTTGTCCGGTAATGGTGCATTCTTGGCAAAGTTGATACCGGATATGCGTTTCATGCAGATTTGGGCAATTTCAAGGAATCGGGTCTGCAAATATAAATGATAATGTCCGCATGCGGACAGACTCGTTCACATGTGAACGTAAAATCGGTCAGAATAAGGGCTTAATACGGGTTAATGAGCAGTTTATGGCACTTGGCACACTTGTTGGCAACAGGCAGGTGTACTTTAATTTTTTGCATTGATGGATCGTCAGATAAAAAAGAAGAACTGGACACTTAAAAAAATAGCCACATACGGTGGCATAGCCTTGTTTGTAATATTTGTAGGGTATCAACTACTCTTTGCCGATAGAAGGTCAACGTTAAAAATCGATAAGGATAAAGTAACCATCTCAACGGTGAACAACGGTGTGTTTCAGGAATTTATTCCACAAACCGGAACGGTAGAACCTAGCAGAACGGTGTACCTCGATGCTGTAGAGGGTGGAACAATTAAACGTGTCGTGGCCGAAAGTGGCGCCATGTTAAAAAAAGGTGATGTTATTCTGGAGCTAAGCAACCTTAACAGGGAATTGACAGTCTTGCAGCAGGAAGCATCCTTCAACGAAAGTATTAACCGTGCCCGTGAAACACGTCTGAACATTATGCGAAACGACCTTGAACAGCGGCAATTACTGGCAGCAATTGATAATCAGTTGGCTATTCTCGAACCTCAGTACCACAGGCAAAAGCAGTTGTATGAGAAAAAACTGATTTCCAAGCAGGAATTTGAAAGAACGGAAGCTGATTACAAATATAATGTTGACCGTAAAAGAATTACGTACGAGGTTTATAAAAACGACTCGATTGATCGGATACGTCAGTTACGTGAAACGGCTTTATCCGAACAACGCATGAGCAAGAGCCTGGAAGGCGTGAGTAAGATATTGGATAACCTGGTCATTCGTGCCCCCATTGATGGGCAGCTTACCCGTCCACAGTTGGATGTTGGTCAAAGCGTTAATCCCGGTCAACGTTTAGGTCAGGTTGATGTAGTGGGTAGCTATAAAGTGCGCGTTGAAATTGATGAAATTTACTTGCCACGGATTACAGAAGGGCTGAAGGGTACAACCAGTTTTGCCAATAGTAACTACGAATTGGCGATAACATATGTATACCCCAATGTTACCAATGGAAGATTTCCGGTTGATATGAACTTTGTGGGGGAGACTCCTCAGGGTATTCGAAGAGGGTTGTCGTTGCGTTTGCGAATTGAACTGGGTCAATCATCAGAAGAATTATTGTTGCCGGTAGGTGGCTTCTATAAAGATACCGGTGGTAACTGGGTATATGTTTTGGAAGCTGACGGTAACCGGGCGGTTAAACGCAGCGTCAAACTGGGTAGAAAGAACACCGAACACTTTGAAGTTATAGAAGGATTGCAGCCGGGCGACCGTGTAATTACTTCCTCGTATGAGAATTTTGGTAACAATGAAGTACTGGTGTTTAACTAACGCCCGAATAATAATTGTAACCTTTTAAAAATAAATGAGTAAAAAGAACTAAATCCTTAATTGAAACATCCTAACACTGAAAATAACCAAGCCATGATTAAACTAAAAAATCTTGAAAAAGTGTACACTACCGAAGAGGTAGAGACCACCGCCCTGAACAATATTAACCTGGAAATTAAAGATGGCGAGTTTGTTGCCATCATGGGCCCTTCCGGTTGTGGTAAATCAACCTTGTTGAATATCCTGGGTTTGTTGGATAACCCTTCCAATGGTGAATACCATTTTGGAGAGCATGAGGTATCTAAATATTCTGAACGCCAGCGTGCTCAATTGCGTAAAGGTTCAATCGGTTTTGTATTTCAAAGCTTTAACCTGATTGATGAACTTACCGTTTTCGAAAATGTTGAACTTCCCCTGCTGTACATGAAAGTGCCTGCGGCTGAGCGCAAGCAACGCGTGGAAGAAGTGTTGGAACGCATGAACATTATGCACCGTAGAAATCACTTTCCTCAACAGCTTTCAGGTGGTCAGCAGCAACGGGTGGCTATTTCACGAGCCATTGTAGCAAAACCTAAAGTAATTCTGGCCGATGAACCTACCGGTAACCTGGATTCTGCCAATGGTGAAGAAGTAATGAAACTTCTTTCTCAGTTAAATGAAGAGGGAACAACCATCATCATGGTAACACACTCACCTTATGATGCCAACTACGCACACCGCATTGTTAACCTGTTCGATGGTAAAGTGGTTACAGAGAACATCAAAGAACAATTTCATATATAGTCTCATAGGTTTAGGTTGTTTATTGAAAAGTCCGGACTCATGTACGGACTTTTTTTATTTACCGAACACAAGGCTGTGCGAAAGTGAACAATCAGATTTAATCAAACCCGAATTGAAAGACAGGAAGGCGAAAAAATTGTTTGGCATTTTCTTTGGCGTAGTGCAACCTGCTTACACAAATAACAGTCTTATAACGTGAACCAATTACCCTCATAGTATGATCAAAAATTACCTGATGATCACCTTCCGCAGTATGATGAAGAGTAAACTCTACATCTTCATCAACATACTGGGAATGGCCATTTCCATTGCCAGCTGCATTACCGCATATTATAACTGGGATTTCAATGCAAGCTTCGACAACCACCATAAGCAGTCCGCTGAGATCTATCGGGTAAATTCTATACGGAGTTTTCAAGGGCAAGCCACAGAATTCGGGCATGTTCCTGTACCGTTAGGTGCAGTGGCTCGTGAAAACATTAAAGATGTCAAGGCATTAACGCGCTACTCGGGTACGTATGCTGAATTTAAAATTGAGGATGAGATTTTTGATTCCAACATGTCGTACGTTGACCCCGACTTTTTTGACATGTTTACCTACGAATTTCTGGCGGGTTCACCATCCACAATTAAAAATAAAACCAGTGTACTGATAAGTGATGAACTTGCCCAACGATTATTTGGGGGAACGGATGTACTTGGAAAAACCCTTACCCATATTTTAGGCGATGGAAAAACAAAAGAATATGAAATAGCGGCTGTTTATAAGACTTCACCCATCAATACCAGCTTTAATGACCACGCTTTTGCCTTGTATGATAATTATTGGGATGTGGCTCCCGATTTACAACAAGGACTGAATTGGTATTATCGGAATACCTTGTTTATGCAAGTGCCTGATCCTGCACGCATTTCAAGCATTGAAACACAGCTCAAGCCATTCATCGAAAACAACAATAAGGTCAGGGAAGATTTCATCATCACGGCATTCAAGCTTGATTCATTTGTAGGCATGGCTGTTCGTGATACCTATTCTGAACGTCCCGGCTCCTGGACGCGTGATGCTTCTCCGATAGCCGCGGTGGTAGGCGTTGCTGTGATGGGAATTTTTGTATTGCTAATAGCCTGCTTTAACCTTACCAATACATCAATTGCTATTTCATCCAGAAGGTTAAAAGAGATTGGCATTAGAAAAGTAATGGGCAGCTTGCGTGCGCAGCTTATCTTTCAATTTATTGGTGAAACCATGTTGGTTTGTTTTATCGCCCTGATTTTTGGAATGCTCATAGCCGACTTTTTATTGATTCCTGCCTTTAACTCACTTTGGCCATATATGAAGCTTACCACCAATTATTTTGGTGAGCCTGATTTCCTTTTTGTGATGATCGGTATACTGGCCTTTACCGGCTTATTGGCTGGAAGTTATCCTGCATTTTACATCAGCAAGTTTCAACCTACTACCATATTAAAAGGAAAACTGAAGTTTGGCGGAACAAATTATTTTACCCGAATACTATTAACACTCCAATTTGCTATTTCACTAATCGGCATTGTGTGCAGCATTGCATTTACTGAAAATGCCAAATACCAGCGCGATTTCGATCTGGGCTTTAAGCAGAAGGAAGTATTGTTTACGTGGATCAATGGAGAAGCAGAATTTAACACCTTGCGCGATATCATGCTTCAGCATCCGGATGTAATTTCAGTGGCCGGATCAGAACATCACATTTTTGCCAGCATGTATAATGATCCCATTAGGCATGAATCAACAGAGGTAGAGGTTGATATTATGCATGTCGGTACAGATTATCTGAAAACCGCTGGACTTACGTTGGTTAGCGGTCGTGATTTTGAACGTGATTCTGAAACCGATAAAAAAGAGTCCATTATCATTACAGAAAAGTTTGCGTCAAAATTTGGTTGGGATCAGCCATTGGGTAAAGAGATTGTGTGGATGGACACCGTGAAGTTGTATGTTGTTGGGGTTGTAAAAGATGTGTATACGAACGGTTTATGGCGAGAGCATGAACCTTTAATGATCCGTTATGGTGGCCCCGAAAAGTACCGTCACCTGCTGGTAAGTGCGCCTTCCGATAGAATTGTCGCTGTAAATGAATACATGGAAGAACGATGGAAAGAAGTGTACCCCAATCGGAAGTTTGCCAGCCGTTTTATGGATGACGAAAATGTAGAAGCAATCACAGTGAATACCAATATCGTTAAGATGTTTGTGTTTTTGGGAATCGTTGCCGTGTTGTTGTCCATTACGGGATTATTTACGCTCGTATCGTTGAACATTATTAAGCGCATGAAGGAAATTGGTGTGCGTAAGGTATTGGGTGCCTCCATTTCGAACATATCGCGTGTTATCAATACCGAGTTTGCTATCATCCTGATTGTCGCTTGCGCTTTGGGTGTTGCCGGTGGATACTACATGTCCGGCATGTTAATGAGTAGCATCTGGAAATTTTATCAAAATGCTACGGTAACCACCATGGTCATTTCATCTTTGATTATTCTGGTGGCTTCAGCGCTTACAGTGGGTATGAAAACGTACAATACCGCACGGATGAATCCGGTTAACGTGCTGCGCGATGAATAGTTGAAAATGAAAATTTTAAAGATTCTTACCTCATTGTCTGTAACCTGAAATTAGGATTAGCGTCTAAGTTGCAACCTTCCTGAACTTTTTGCATTGGTCGTTAAATCCTAATTCCATTTTGGTATGCTAAAAAACTACGTGGTCATTGCTGTACGGAATATTCTAAAATACAGGGTATTCTCTTTTATTAACATTTTTGGTTTGGCTGTAGCCATGTCTATATGTATGGCTATCATGATGCTGGTAGCTGATCAAATGATGCTTGATCGGCATAATCAATTTGCTGACCGAATCTATAGAATCACGTCCATCCCGTACTGGAAAGAATTGAATGGAGCACCGGGCAAAGAATTTGCCACTACGACTTTACCTATAAAAGATGAGCTATTAAATAATTACACCGGGGTTGAAAAGGCCGTGCGGATCATGCGTGGATTTGGGAATCATTGGGTTGAAGTTGAACCCAGTAGAGATATAAATATTCCCGTGAGTGGTTTTTTTGCTGATCCTGAGGTTCTGGACCTCTTTCAACATGAGCTGTTATACGGTGATGTAGCCACCGCACTTCAGGAGCCATACTCCGTAGTACTTACTGAAAAGACAGCACGCAAACTTTTTAAAGTCGAAAACCCGGTAGGGGAATCTTTTAAAGTTGGGAAGTTGGGAACCTACAAAGTAACCGGAGTTATTAAGGAAACAGAAAACCGGTCGCATATCGTAGCGGAAGCCTATGCCAGTATGGCCACGGTTCAAAGCCTGGAGACAGCCGGTGTGTTAGGAAACGATCTGGACAATTGGCATAATTTCACACAGGGTTGGGTATATGTGTTGGTTGAGGAGGGAAAAACAATTAAAGATATTGAACCCCACCTTGCAAAAATCAGTGCGGATCATTTCAGTAACCTGATTGAACCCAATACAACGGAAGTAAGGTACAGCTATCAAAACCTGTTGGAGATTATTCCGGGGAAAATGCTGAATAATCCAATCGGGCCGTTTATGCCATGGTTTATTGTCTATTTTCTGGCAGGCCTCGCGGGCGTAATCCTGATCACCTCGTGTTTCAACTTTACTAACCAGTCCATAGCGCGGTCACTCACCCGTGCACGCGAAATTGGTGTGCGCAAGGTAACGGGAGCAACACGGTGGCAATTATTTACTCAATTCCTAAGCGAATCTGTAATCGTTTCCTTATTCGCTCTTGTCCTCGCCATCGGCATGATTTACTTGCTCAAACCTTTTGTAGTTGATCTCGCGTTTGCCCGGTTTCTTAAGTGGAACTTATCGGCAAACTATGTGGTGTATGGCTTATTTTTCATTTTGGCGATTGGGGTTGGTTTGTTGGCCGGATTGTTTCCGGCTGGTATCCTGTCCGGCTTTCAACCTGTAAAAGTATTGAAGAATCTGGGCAATACCCGATTGATGTCGAAGGTGGGTTTACGCAAAACGCTATTGGTAGTACAGTTTTCTGTGGCTATGATCTTTATACTGACGGTTATTGTCATGTACAACCAGCTCAGTTTATTCTCCCATCACGACAATGGATTTTCGTCTGAAAATAAAGTAATCATTCAGAAGGGCGAGACATCAATTTTAAATCTAAAAACTGAACTGCTCAAGCAGGCCAATGTTCAGAATGTTTCAGCTGCCTCGCATATTCCATTAGCTGGTATTCAATATGGAGGAGATTTTTTGCGCTCATTGAGCGAAAAGGAAGGGAAGAGCCTGAGTTATTTCTCTGTGGATGAAGATTACCTGGCTAACATGGAGCTTACGTTAGCGGCAGGTAAATTCTTTGCTCCGGAAGCAGGGGAGTCAAATCGTAATTTTATTGTGTTGAATGAAACTGCACTAAAGGAATTTCATTTTAATTCTCCTACAGAAGCCATTGGTGAAGTGTTGATTATGAAACGAGATTCCTCCGAAAAGCAAATCATTGGGGTAGTTAAAGATTATCATTTT
Source organism: uncultured Roseivirgaceae bacterium (assembly GCA_964419145.1). GTDB lineage: Bacteria > Bacteroidota > Bacteroidia > Cytophagales > Cyclobacteriaceae > UBA2336. Next base: position 198,408 of record CAYQOM010000002.1, read on the forward strand.
GAACTTTTTGCTGAAAGCCTTGAACCGCTGGCGCTGATGTATAATCCTGATGAGTACAAATTACTTCAGGTAACGTATTCCGGTAGTTTCGAAGATGTAACCAAAAGCGCTGAGCGTGCATGGTCGGTTGTTAACCCCGGACTTAAGGTTGAAGTAAAGGATTTTGAAGCGGAGATGGGCAAGTTGTTCGATATTGTTTTCGGTACCCTCATCAGATTATTGGGCTTTATAGCCTTTATCGCGATTACCATTTCATGCCTCGGACTGTTGGGAATGGCAACGTATTCATTGGAGTCAAGAAAGAAGGAGATTGCCATGCGTAAAATATTAGGCAGTTCAAACAGTGCCTTGGTGTTTACCTTGTCGAAAGGGTACATCGTCATATTGGTGATTGCCCTGGCCGTAGCTGTTCCTGCCGCTTATTTCCTAAACACGTTTTGGCTTGAAAACCTCGCTTACCACGTTACGGTAGATTTTATGACCATTGGCCTTGGGGTTTTTATCCTTGCCTTTTTTGCCCTGTTTACCATCGGCTCTCAAACTCTTCAGGCCATTTTTATTAACCCGGTTGAAAATCTTAAAAGTGAGTAAGCAACCTTTTGAAAATAATCAGCATCCTAACTGCATAACCCAAAACCCATATGATCCGCAACTATATCCTTGTAGCGCTGCGTAATATTCGCAAACACAAGTTTTTTGCCGCCATTAATATTTCAGGCTTAACCGTTGGTTTAACCGCCTGTTTATTCATTTTCGTTTACATAAAAGATGAATTGAGTTATGACCGGTTCCATACGGATGCCGAATCGATTTACCGAATTGGGCTAACTGGAAGAATGGCGGGGCAGGAGTTTAATACAACCAATTCCTGTTATCCGGTAGGCCCTGCTATGAAGGAAGAAATTCCGGGCATTACAGATTTTACCCGCATTTGGCCCGCTTCAAACACCGTTGTGTTTGCGTTTGAGGAGAAATCGTTTAGCGAAAAGAAGATTTTCTATGCCGATTCAAATTTCTTTTCATTCTTTTCTTTCGAGTTGCTTGAAGGGGATGTTAACAATGTTTTACAAGAGCCTAATTCGGTAGTGCTCACTGAAGAAATAGCCAATAAATATTTTGCAAAAGGCACCGCGGTTGGAAAATTGATAACCATTGGGCCAGATAAGCGTGCGTACAAAGTCACGGGTATTGCCAGCCAAGCTCCGCACAATTCACATTTTCAGTTTAATGCTTTGCTATCGTTTAGTTCTGTAGATAATATTATTTACAAGGGCTGGACAGGTAACTCCATGCAAACCTATGTTAAAAAAGATGACCAGACCTTAGCCAGTACAATCAACACAAAACTTGAGGAACTTGTAGAGAAACATGTTGGTCCTGAAATTGAGCAACTCGGTTTTACATTTGAGGAATTTAAAAAGCAGGGGGGTATTTACAGTTATATGGTTTACCCGATGGTTGATTCTCATCTCCGGAATGTATTCCCAGATGATTATGAGCCAGCAAGCGATATAAAATATGTTTACATTTTTGTAGCGGTAGGTGTATTTATTCTGCTGATTGCCTGTATCAATTTTATGAATTTATCAACGGCACGATCAGCGGGCCGTGCAAAAGAAGTTGGGCTAAGAAAAACCTTGGGCTCGTTTCGCAGGCAATTGGTTACTCAATTTTTAGCTGAGTCATTTGTTTATAGTGTGCTTGCAATTGTACTGGCACTGGTGCTCACGTATCTGTTAATGCCATCGTTCAACCTGCTATCCGGTAAGCAGTTGTCTGTAACTTCGCTGGTCGATCCACTATTTGTATTGGTTGCCGTAGGGCTCGTATTTTTTATCGCTTTTCTTGCGGGTAGTTATCCGGCCTTGTATTTAACTTCGTTCAATCCGGTTGAAGTATTGAAAGGCAAGTTGCGCGCGGGTATGAAAACCAAAGGTGTTCGAAGCGCACTGGTAGTGGTTCAGTTCAGTGTTTCCATTTTTTTAATCGCGGCAACATTGGTTGTGTTTCAACAACTGAATTTTATGCAGAGCAAGAATCTGGGTATCGATAAGAATCGGGTAATCACTGTTCAAAACATGCGGAACCTAAGCGATAACCGCAAAGCATTTAAAGACCGTGTTGATCAGCTGGCCGGAATCTCTGCTTCATCCTATACCAATAACCTTTTTCCGGGTATCAATAATGTGAATGTTTTTCGGATAAGCGGTTCTGAGCAAGATCATTTGCTGGCATCGTACTTCGCAGATTGGGATCATCAGAACGTAATGAAATTTGGTATAAAAGACGGTCGGTTCTTTTCGCGAGACATCGCTTCAGATTCCTCAGCCTGTTTAATTAATGAATCAGCTGTTCGTGAATTGGGTTGGACGATGGAAAATGCTATCGGATCAGAAATTACTGATTTCAGCGGGAGCGATGCAAAGAAATTAACCGTGATTGGAATCATTCAGGATTTCAATTACGAATCGTTAAAAAATGAAATCCGTCCACTGATCATTCAGCTAACTGACATTTCACGGCAACTGATGGTTCGTTACTCGGGCAATCCAGCAGATGCTATTGCCAGTATGGAAGACCTATGGAAAGAAATGGCACCAGGTGTTCCCTTTGAATATTCCTTTATGGATCAGGATTTTGATTCCCTATTCCGTGCCGAAATGCGTATGCGTGATTTATTCATGGTGTTTTCATCATTAGCTATTTTTATCTCTTGTTTAGGGTTGTTTGCTTTAGCTGCTTTCCTTACAGAGCAACGAACCAAAGAGATTGGAATACGCAAAGCTTTGGGAGCCTCTACACAGGGCTTGGTTTACACCTTGTCAAAAGAGTTTATGTTATTGGTTGGAATTTCATTTGTTCTGGCAGTTGTTCCGGCCTGGTATTTCATGGGTGAGTGGCTGGCGGATTTTGCCTATCGCATAGACCTGAGTTTTTTGGTATTTATTATAGCCGGACTTATGGCGTTTTTGATTGCCACCCTAACCATAGGATTTCAGGCATTAAAAGCTGCCAGGTCGAATCCGGTTAATTCTCTTCGATACGAATAGATTTTGTAAAGCGCTCATTTTGAGCGCTTTTCTCTTTTCAATATTAAATTATTGTTAACAGGGTTAAGGTTTTGGCAACATTCGTTACCTTCATTCCTCAATCAATTGTGGATTTATGAATAAGGTAAAAGCGTTAAAAAAGGACTTAAAAGGTAAGTTTTCTGGCGTATTGAAAGATGCCGTTGCACAGGAGGACTCCAAACCATCTAAAAAGGTAAAGAAGCTTATCAACAAGTCTTCCAAGAAACTTGCAACTGCTGTAGTTAAAGATACAAAGCGAGCACAGAAGGAAGCTGCCAAACTCGAAAAGAAAGTGGCCAAGGCTGAAAAAAAGGCTGCTAAGTCTAACGGACTTAAGCCAAAAAAAGAAAAGCAATTAAAAAGTGCAGCAGTAGTGGAGTAATTCGAAACAGAGAGAGTACATCAATTAAAATATAATCCTGCGGAAAATCAACCGCGGGATTTTTTTTGCAGCTCTTCCAGGATCACCACATTCATTAAAATGAGAAGCATCCCGTAAAAAGTATCTTCAAAGGGAATCGTGCCCATACGAAGCCCCATGTTCTCGGCATCATTGTACCACACCACCTGCTCATCAATAAAGGATCCGGTTAAAACACCGTTAACAAGGAAGAACGGAATTAGAATAAAGAAATAGGCTAAGTAAAATCTTCCCAGGTAGTTTACCTTCAAGCCATAAATCAGGTAGATCAGGAACAGTGCCAGTGAAAAAAAAGTAACGGCTGTATACCAGTTTGAGTAATGTAATGCACCTAATGTTATTAACAGACCAATCAAAAAAATAGTAATTGATTTTTGGTAAGGACCCAGGTAATCTTTTTTAATCAGGTAGTTTAAGGCATGATAGGTAAATACACACGCATATGGAATGCAAATGAAGAAAAGAACTTCCTCCAAAGGCAAGCTGCCCAGGTATATGCCGGTTAAATAGCGCGGGTTAAAACCCCAGACACCCATTTGGGTAAACCACTCATCCCAAACAATAAACAGAATGGCCGGAATTAAAATGGCCATCCAAAGGTGTTTCCATTTTTTATAGAACGGTGACGGAGAATAAAAACTGAATATAAGCGGTAAGCTTATCGAAAATAAATCGAGGGCGAGATAAAGATACCGTTCGTTGAACACACCTTATTGGGTTGCTTGTCTTTCTTTCTTGAACACGAAATTTTTGGGTTCGTATTTTTTCGGTGCATACAAAAACCCAAAAGCCTCGCAACCTTCCTTGGTATGTTTGGCATGGTGCACGTAGTGTGCGTTGATCATGCGTCGTAAATATTTGCTACGTTTAGCAGGGCGCCATTTGATGCGTTGGTGTACAATCACATCATGAAAAATAAGATAAAACAATCCATAACATAAAATACCAAGGGCAACGGCAAATAAATATGGATTTGAGGTGGTTGATGAGTACCAGAATAGTGCAATGGAAGGCAAACTGAAGACAACGGCAAACCAATCATTTTTTTCAAGCGTGTGATCGTGTACGGTGTGGTGAGATTTGTGCCACACCCAAAGTACACCATGCATGATGTATTTATGTGTAAACCAGGCAACAAACTCCCAAAACAGAAAAGTAGCAAGGGTAATTATTGCGCAAACTAAAATAGTGATCAGACTCATGCAGCTTTAAGCTTCTGTTTAGTAAAGTACGATTCAAGTACAGTGTAGCGGTGATCAAAAATACGATTTACTTCCCGCGCAACAAACAACCAGTTAGCCAAACGACCAAGGAAGCCAAGTGGAATGGCGTAATTCACTTCGTCCGTCATTTCAACACCACCATCAACTTCTCTAAAGTGATGCTGGTGATGCCACAGCGCATACGGACCAAACCGCTGTTCATCCACAAAGTAGTGAGGTTCTTGCACATGGGTAATTTCCGTCATCCAGTTCATGGGTATGCCGGGCAACCCGTAAACGATGTACCGGATGACCTGGCCAGGATACATTTTCGGCCCGCCTGAAATGTATAGGATTTTAAACCCCATATGTTCGGGCGTAATTTTCGACAGGTTGGCCGGACTGGAGAAGAATTCCCAGGCTTCGGTGATTGAAATGGGTAAAAATTGAGTCCTTTTCAGGTTGTAGATTTTCATACAACCCTACAACAATTAAACCCGCACTATGTTCCGGATCATGCCGGGGAAAATCAATCCGTGGAAGGGCTGAACCGAATACCAATAAATTCTTCCCCATAAGCCCAATGGCCGGAAGGTAGCAGTTTGATGGAGCACATTATCCTGTATTTTAAACTCCAGCCAGGCATCACCGGGAAGTTTCATCTCGGCATACAGCAATAGCCTGCCCGACTTTTTATCGGCCAACAATACCCGCCAGAAATCCAGGGCATCACCCACTTTTAAATCGGTTGGACTTCTTCTTCCACGCCTTAGCCCAACTCCGCCAAAGATTTTATCAATGAATCCGCGCATGCGCCACATCCAGTTTCCGTAATACCATCCACGATCGCCTCCAATACACCATATATTTTCAATTACTTCTTCTTTTGGTCTTTGGAATTCAATTGTTCGTTTGTCGTGAAAGCATCCATGAGTGGGTACTTCAATGTAATTCAAAAAATTATGGTCGATGGTGTTATGGTGAATGGCATCTTTCCAACTGGAGATGACATATCGCTGCTGAATCCGATCGAGGGTAAGCCGTAGCGTTTCTTCGTAGGTTAATAACTTGATCGGAACAATGGATTGAATCCGGTTATCCTGACAAATTACTTCGTTTTTTAAGCTGCTCACCAAACTTTTGGCGAGCGAGAAGGATGTGGAGGTAACAAAATACAACCAATGCGAAGAAAGTTGTGGGGACAGAACAGGTACTGGTAGGATCAATCGTTTTAGCCCGCGCACTTTTGCGTAGCCCATCAGCATATCATGATAGCTCAGTATATCGGGCCCACCAATATCAAAAGATTGATTGTACGTTTCATCTTTCATCATCACTCCAATCAGGTATTCCACCACGTTTCGAATGCCAATTGGCTGGCAGCGACTTTTCAACCACTTGGGTGCGATCATCACGGGTAGCTTTTCTACCAAATCGCGGATGATTTCAAACGAAGCACTACCTGACCCGATGATGATAGCGGCACGCAGTACGGTTAATGCAGCGTTGGATTGTCTCAGTATATCTTCAACGTTTTTTCTTGAACTTAAATGTTTTGAGAGTGAGGTGTCATTGACGATACCACTGAGGTAAATGATTTGTCTGGCCGTGGTTCGATTAATATACCCGATAAAATGCTCCGCTGATTTTCGTTCCAGGTCGTGAAAATCTTCGGTGGCACTCATGGAGTGTACCAGGTAAAACGCAAGGTCTATTGATAAGGGAAGATGACGAAGCGTTTCAGGTTTAAGAAGATCCGCTTCAAGTACAGTGATTTGTTGTTGATGCTCTTCGGTAAAATCTTCCAGATCAAACCTACGCTTGTCCCTAACCAGGCAAATGATTTGATGGCCCTGCTCTAGTAATATGGGCAGCAGACGCCTACCGATATACCCGGTTGAACCTGTGAGTAGGATGGTCAGGCTTTTCATGAGCGGATGATTTTCTTTTTCTTCAGCAATTCAAGTGAAAGGGGCTTACCGGGGTTGAGATTTTTATACGCCACCACATCGCACAAGGTACACCAATGATCGCCACCGTCAATCCAATCCAGCACACGTAGGTGAAGATAGGCGAGCGATTGCGAAAGGTATGCGAAGGTTTCGTTGTAATGTTCAACCGGCTCCTTGATCTTCTCGATTTTGTTCATGTGAAAGCCACTCTTTTTACCTAACAGGTTAACCAGTTTATACTGATCCTCAGTTAAAAACTGTAACAGAAATTGAGGGTTCTGCTCTATGAGTGCCAAGGTTTTTGTGTTTTTATAAATGGCAACAATGTATCGTTTCGGCTTCATGGAAACCGGAGTCACGTATGAGCAAATGTTCATGTTTGCAACCCCGTTATGCGCACTTGAAATGCTATACACGGGTTGGTCAACACGATTCCAGGGCTTTTTTCGAATTGCACTCATGCTAATGCGTTTAGGAAGCGTTCAGCTGAATCAAGTAAGCGTTCTTTCTTTTGCTTATCCATTTTCTCGAGTTGTTTCACCATCATACTCATTCTCGGATTTTTGATGAATGCCGATTGATGTTTCGCGATAAACCGCCAATACAATCCATCCCATACCTCGCACCACGGAGCCCTTTTATAATGACTCATTTTTAAAATGTAATTCGAACTGCTGATGTAGGGTTTCGTGGCCATCAAGCCGCCATCAGCAAACTGACTCATGCCGTACACGTTTGGAACCATTACCCAATCGTAGGCATCAATAAACAGTTCCATAAACCAGCGGTAGATGTCGTCTGGATTAAATTCGCAAAGCAGCATGAAGTTACCGAGTATCATCAAGCGCTCAATGTGATTCGCATAGCCAGTTTGAAGCAGGCGTTTAATTACGTTGTCGATTGGTTCTATTCCTGTGCTGCCGGTATAGAATGATGACGGAATTTTTCGGGTATGCTTAAAGTAATTCGTGGTGCGCTCTTTCACACCTTCGCGCATGTACACGGCCCGAATGAATTCACGCCATCCAAGCACTTGCCGGATAAAGCCTTCAGCCGAATTGATAGGCGTGTTGTGGTTCAGAAAATAGGTTTCCGCTTTTTTTAAAATTTCCTCCGGACTGAGTAAACCGATATTTAATGCGGGTGTAAGCACTGAATGAAACAGAACCGACTGATCCTGCACAATAGCATCCTGATAAATGCCATAATGTTCAAAACGTTCCTTTAGGAAAGTATCAAGGGCAAGTTCGGCATCTTTAAATGCTATCGGATAATTAAATCCTTCAACCGATCCATAGTTTTCAGAGAAGCTGTTGTTTACATAGCCAATGGCTTCATGAACAAACTTGTTTTTCTCAAATTCTGGTAGCGTAGAAGGTGTTACTTCCTTCGGCATCTTCTGCCGGTTCATAGTGTCATAAGTCCAGTCTCCGCCAGCAGGTTGATCACCTTCCATCAAAATCTGATGTTGCTTACGTAGTTCGATGTAAAATTCCGTCTGGAAGTAGCGCTTCTTTTTTACAAAGAATGAATTGAAAAACTCTGGGGTACAAACAAAGTTAGGATTTTGATATTGTACTACTTGAACTTTTTCCTTTGCAGCGTAGCGCATAATTCTTCTGGTCAGCAAGTAATCCACTGGGTCAACAACATGAATCGAGGATATTCCCTGTGCTTTGAGTTTTTGAAATACAGCCGACAATGATTTTGACTGCGCATGATTTACGTAGTCGACTTGAAATCCCTTGCGAACAAGGTAGTCTGCATAGGCTTTCATGGAAGCCCGATGCAGTATAAGTTTTTGTTTGTGAAAGGCATACTGACCAAAGAAGAGGTCGTCTTCAAGCATCAATACTTTTCGCTCTTGTTTTAGAGCAGGGTGGTTTTTGTAAAGCTGATTCGGAAAGACAAGTGAGATTTCCACTTAGAAGAAACACGTAACCCGGTTTTATGTTTACAGTTTCTTACGGCAGGCTTCACTGCAATATTTCACCTCATCCCAAACACGTTCCCACTTCTTGCGCCAGGTAAACGGTCGATTGCAGGCGGCACAGACTTTCTCCGGTAAATGTTGTTTTTTAACACCGCGCATGATCAGGATTCCAACGCCACTTTATAGGCAGACAGTACACGTTCGCGTGCAAATGCATGGTCAATAATGGGTTGGGGATAGTCGGGTGTATCTACTTCAGGAACCCAACGCTTGATATACGTTCGTTCGGAATCAAACTTTTCAGTTTGAATATAGGGATTGAAAACACGGAAATATGGAGCCGCATCGCAACCTGAACCGGCTGCCCACTGCCAGCCTCCGTTGTTTGCAGCCAGATCAAAGTCCAGAAGCTTTTTGGCAAAATAAGCTTCTCCCCAGCGCCAGTCGATCAACAAATGTTTGGTAAGAAAACTGGCCACAATCATGCGCACCCGGTTGTGCATGTAACCGGTTTGGTTAAGCTCGCGCATGCCTGCATCTACAATGGGGTAACCCGTTTTTCCTTCGCACCATGCCTTAAATTCATCCGGATCGTTGCGCCATTCAATTTGATCATAAGCCGGTTTGAATGCTTTTGTTACCACATGCGGGAAATGCCAGAGTATCATGTGATAGAAATCGCGCCAAATCAATTCGTTTAACCATTTTTCGTTTTTCTTTAGTGCCACCTGAACAAGTTTGCGGATGCTCACTGTACCAAACCTTAAGTGAACACTCAAGCGAGATGTTCCGTCAATGCCGGGTAAGTCGCGTTGAAGGTGATATTTTTCAATGACTGTTTGTTTGATTTTTCTTTCAGGAAAAGCGATGCCTGATTTTACAAATCCAATTTCTTGTAACGTTGGAAAGGGTAGTGGTTTTAATTTTAGAGAATTATGAGCGTATTTTTCTACCGGATATGATTTGGTGTAGAATGTAGTTAAAGCTGCCTTCCACTTTTTGCTGTAAGGTGTGTACACCGTATACGGATTTCCATCATCTTTAACGATTTCATCTTTTTCAAAAATGACGATGTCTTTATAGGAATGAAAAGCACTTCCTTTTTCCTCCAAAATTTCCTTTACGTGCCCGTCACGCTTAATCCCATAAGGCTCATAGTCGTGATTGGTATATACTGCTTTTGGATGGAGGGTTTTAAAAATCTCGATTGGATTTCCGTGTAAAACGGCTAGCGTACTGCCCCATGCCTCAAGTTCACTTTTTATTTGCTGAATCGTTTGATGAATAAACTCTACGCGCGCATCTTTTTCATCTTCAAGTTTATCGAGGATTTCGGTATCGAAAATAAAGAGTGGTAAAACGCTGGCGTTTTCTTTCAGGGCATGATACAAGCCAGCGTTGTCCTGAATACGCAAATCTCTTCGGAACCAAAAGAGGGTAGCGTTCTTGCTTATAGCAGATTCCGCAGCGTTATTTTCGAAGCGCTTCAATTTCCTTTTCCAGTTTATCGATGGCTTCCATTTTTACCGCGTACAATTTAAGGTCACCTGACCGTTGGATGTGCATGGCTTCTTCCAGGAGCTTTTTCCGCTTGGTTTCTAGCTTTTTTATGGGATCACTTTTCAAAAATCCGAACATGGTAGTAGAACAACCAATGGCCGAATTGGTTTACGGGTCCGTGTTTTTTGGTTTAGAAATTTGCTTGCAACTGAAGGCGAAGCAGGCTTCCTTCCTGGAAATTTACGGGGTTCACGGCATCTTCAAACCGTCTTTTGGAGATGGTGTACATGGCCACAAACTCAAAATTTTTAATGGGCTGCCATTCAACGCCTATTTCGAGTTCATTTACCGAGTAGCTACGCGCATCCAATTCATGTTTCTTGCCCCCATCATAGTAGTGACAACGCGTGAAAGGAATAAAAAACTGGTTGTTAAAACGCGCCATATAAGAAGCCATTACGTAACCGCCTTTCAACTTGCGTTGTTCGATTACGTTGGTAGCCGGGTTATATTCCGGGCCGGTACCGATGTTATATTCTGCGGTTAGTCCGAATGGTTGAGGATACACCACCAAGGTAGCTGCTACGCGCTGATCATCATAAATGAAATCTTCTGTGCCCGTTACACCGGTTGTTGCCGATGATGTACCGACTACTCTATTCTTCCCTGTATATGCCTGAATGCCCGGTTCAATAAATTGTTTTTCGCCCACTAAAAATGGATACGATAAGCGGGCCACTACATGTGGAGCACTGTTGCCTTCAGGGCGATTGGCCGTTTGACCGTTATGCACGCCAAATCCCACAACGCCATAATCCCCTGAACCCTTTAAGCCTGAGCTAACCAGTTCTGAAAATCGCTCGCGAATTTTTTGCGGAGCCCAATAAAAGAAAATTCCTATATCGCGTTCATTGGCAACCGCACTGTTTATGCCGTCATTACGATCAAGCGGAATGCGGTTTTGACTAGACTGTAAGTTCTCAAATCCAAACGGAACCTTGCTTTGCCCGATACGAAAACGAAATTCATTTTTCTTGTCGATACCCACATCGAAGTAAGCATCGCGGATTTGTGCAAAATTCAGGTTTCGGCCATCGGGTGAGGAAGCAAAATCAGGTTGGATATACACGAACACCCGTTCATGTACCTGGCCATAAAAAATGATTCGAATCCTTCGGAAGAAAAAGCCATTGTCACCGCCCCATGATTTGTCGCATTGTTCGCATTTCAAATCCGGGTTCGTTTCAAAGAGTTTATTGTATCGAACCTGGGCATAGCCACGGATTTTTAGCCGCTGGTACCATTCAATAGTTGGGGTAGCGGGCGGGCTATCTGGCTGTGCAAGCGATAGACTGATTACGAACAGAAAGGTGACGGTAAGGGTTGCGCGGAGCAATCGGTTCATCGAAAAAGTGGTTGCTTTTCGGGGGCAAAACTATTGAAAGCAGGTATGCGAAAAGCAGTTGAAAGCCCGCTGCCGACCAAACCCGGGTTGTTAACATTGGCTTAACATGGTGTTTAGATTGGGTCAAAATCTGGTTGGGAACACCCCGAAAACCGCTACTGGAATTCGTATGAAGGAATTATTAACCTAATGTTACGTACTTCAAAATGTTTTGAAATTGATTCAAAAACGCACTCGTTGGAAACATTGAATTAACAATAACTTAATATTGAAAACAGGGTAACCCTCATCGTTCTATCCAAAAGGCCGAAAAAGTTGATTCATTTTCGTTTGGCCTTAAAGGTGCCGTTTGGTTGAATGGCTACCATTTCGGTCACTTTTCCGGCCTCGATGGTGAACCGGAAGGTGAAGCCTTCGGCAGCTTTTAATTTGAATTCATGCTCTTTAGTGGGTATTAGCTCATAGTCGGGTTGGCCGGGTACAAACAGCATTAGCGTGCTTTCTCCCCGCAGGTATACCTTCGCTACCTGACCGCCAAAATCGTATTCCCCTACATAGGTTTGAAGTTGTGAGGCGCTGACATCTTTGGCAACGAGCTTTCGCGTGAAGACAATGTCTTTTACCGCAGGCTCAAGTTTGGCATGGAGTTCACTGATCTCGCCTGTTTTGTTGGTAATGAAACTTACTTTTTCTCCTTTGAGATAACGGGGCCCTGTTCCTTCAAAGATATCGTAATGATAATGACGCAGGCCGGATGACATGCCGTGAAAAGTAATACGCAAAGTATCTTTATCTACGGTAACTGCGATAATACCATACGCTGGATGTTCAAACTCGCCAGTAAAGTCTTCAAGTTTATGCGATGGTGTTGTGTTTTTAACCTGTGCTTCATCGCTTTCCTTTTTATTTTTTTCCTGATTCTCTTTGGCTTTTTTAACATCAGCCAAGGCACGCCCATTCCAATCAACCGGTGTTAACCCCAACAGGCGGTCAATAATGTTATTTCGGATGAGGGCCGTTGAAGGCGTGCCATTCATATTGGTGAGTACCACAATGCCAATGGAATCCTTTGGCATAAACGCAACGTTTGCGGAGAACCCGTCAATATTTCCGCCATGTTGAACAAGGGTTTTACCGCGATACGGGTTGATGAACCAACCCAATCCATACGTGCCGTAACCCACTTCATCATATTGCAGCGGAACGGAAGCCGGAAGCGAGATCACTGGCGTCTGCACAGCACGAATGGTTGATTCTTTCAATACCTGGTTTCCTTTAAACTTTCCTCCATTAATCAAGGCAATAACCCAATTAGACATTTCCATAACCGTTGAGTTGATGGATCCGGCTGGACCAATCGCATCAATATTCCGGTAAGGCGTAACTTCTACTTTTTCATTTAGTTCTATATATCCCAGCGAACTGTTGGCTCCCTTCGCCATTTGGTCTACAGAGAAGTTAGTTACTTTCATTTCAAGCGGATCAAAAATTCTTTCTTTGGTAAAGGCTTCCCATGTTTTTCCGCTTAATTCTTCAATCACTACACCAGCCGTCAGGTACATCAGGTTTTGATATTCCCAACGCTCACGAAAACTTTTGTTGAATTCGAGGTGCCGAAGTGAGTTGAATAGTTCCTTACGCGATAATGTACTGCCGTACCATACCAAATCATGTCGCGGCAAACCCGACCGATGGGAGAGCAGGTCGCGTGGTGTCATTTTTTCGGTGGCGTAGGCATCGTGAAGTTTAAATGTTGGCAGGTAGTTAACAATGGGTTTGTCCAGCTCAAGTTTGCCATCTTCCTGCAGCAAACAAATACCGGCAGCCGTAAAGGCTTTTGAACTGGAGCCGATAGCAAAAAGTGTTTCCGGTGTAACGGAAAGTTTTTTATCCACATCGCGATAGCCAAAGCCCTTAGCGAATACAACCTTATCTTTTTGAATGATGGCTACGGCCACACCTTGCACCTTCCAGTCTTTACGAACCTGGTCAATGTAGGCATCAAGGCCTTTTAGCTTTTTATCAAGATCTTTTGATTGGCTGAATGCCGGAAACAACAGGATCAGCAACAGCAGGGATAGGAGGGTGCGTTTCATAACGTATTGGGGTTAGGGCCAATAAGTTATGGATTTGCCTTAACTCTGCACAGGAATTAACGCGTTGATTTCCGGATGGCTGAGGATAAGTTTAAACCAGTGTGTGAATTCACCTGGATTTTCCTGCATTTCGTGTTTCAATTGAGCAATTGACGCATATCGCCAATCGGATGCTTCATTGCGGTTAAGTTCAGGTTCGCCCTCAAAATGCCCAATGAGCACATGATCCAATTCATGTTCGATCAGACCACCATCAAGATTCACTTTGTAGATGAAGTTATAGAGGAGTTCAACATCAACCTTTATCCCCATCTCTTCCTGGAGTCTCCGCGTAGCGGCATCTGATAAGGTTTCTTCAGGGCGCGGGTGGCTGCAGCAGGTGTTCGTCCATAAACCCGCGCTATGATATTTTCCAGCAGATCGTTTTTGAATAAGCAATTCACCTTTCGAATTGAAAAGCAACACGGAGAATGCCCGATGAAGTACACCTTTCTGATGCGCCTCCATTTTTTCCATTGTTCCAATGGCGCGATCGTGCTCGTCAACTAAAATTACATGCTCCATCAAATCAGGTTGAGCTGGTGTTTAACATAAGAGTATGCGAGTAAGGTCGCCTTATGCCGGTTACGAATTCGTATTCGACTTTCCAACACGCGCTCACAAGGTGTATTTTTAATTTTATTGAAGAGGGCAAGGTAGTAAACATAGGCCACATACACACCAAAGCGCGAACTGCGTGGAAGCATTTTAATTCCTTTGAGTCCTTCATCGAAATCGTACCGGATACTTTCTTCAATTTCTTTTTTCTTTTCTTCATTGAATTGATCCAGGTCGAGATCCGGGAAATAGGAGCGACCCATATGAATGTAATCGGCCTGAAGATCGCGAAGGAAATTGATTTTTTGAAAAGCCGAGCCAAGGCTCATCGCATAAGGTTTAAGTTGATGGTACAGGTTGTCGTCACCTTTTACGAATACACGTAAGCACATTAACCCAACCACTTCAGCAGAGCCTAGTATGTATTGCTTTAACCCATCGTTATCGTACGACTTAAGTTCCAGATCCATCTCCATGCTTCGTAAAAACAAATCGATGGAAGAGCGATCAATGTTGTATCGTTTAACGGTACTCTGAAAGCTATGCAAGATTGGGTTCAGGCTTATGCCATCTTCAAGCGCTTTGTATGTTTCTGTTTTAAAACGTTCAAGGAGTTCGCGCTTGTTGTAATCGTGAAAGGTATCGACAATCTCATCGGCAAAGCGAACAAAGCCGTAAATGCTGTAAATGGGATTGCGCAATTCTTTACGCAGGCATAAAATGCCCAACGAAAACGATGTGCTGTACGCACGGGTGGTTAACTTGCTGCATCGTAAGGCTACCTGGTCGTAAAGCGCTTTCATGAGTTTAGGGTTTTGTTACTGATTTTTTGTCCCGCTTCACCAACTCACCTGCCACCACCTGTCCGGAAATTAAGGACGGTGGAACACCCGGTCCGGGAACTGTCAGCTGACCCGTATAAAACAAGTTGTTTATCTTTTTGTTTACGATGCTTGGTTTCAGGTTGGCCGTTTGCATCAAGGTGTTCGCCAAACCGTACGCATTGCCTTTAAAGGCGTTGTAATCTGAAATGAAATCGTTGTGCGCGTAGCTGCGCTTGAAAACAATGTTGTGCCTGATCGATTGCCCGGTCATCTGTTCAAACCGATCAACCACGATGTTGAAGTAGTGCTCACGGGTTTCTTCATCATCTTTTAATCCAGGTGCAACCGGAATCAGGAAGAAAATATTCTCGTGACCCGGAGGTGCAACTGTTGGATCTGTTTTTGACGGACAACTGATATAAAACTGCGGCTGGGTGGGCCATTGTGGCTTCTCGTAAATTTCTTCCGCGTGTTTGATGAAATCCTGATCAAAGAAAAGGGTATGGTGAAGGACACCCTCAATTTTTTTGTTCAGTCCAACATAAAAGATCAGGCTTGATGGAGCCATTGTTCTTTTTTGCCAGTAATCTTCCGAGTATGTCCGGTAGCCCTCCGGAATCAACTGCTGCTCCACGTGATGGTAGTCGGCACCCGCAACGATGTAATCAAATGGCCTGAAGGTGTCATTTACAACAACACCTTTGGCTTTAACAGCATTGAGTTCGAGTTTTTTTACCGAACTGTTGAATTCAAATGTAACACCAAGCTCGTTGGCCAATTGGACCATGCCTTCAATAATCTTATGCATGCCACCCTGAGGATACCAAGTGCCCAACGCCATGTCCGCATAATTCATTAAGCTGTAAAGGGCTGGTGTGTTCTGAGGCGTGGCGCCCAAAAACAAAACAGGAAATTCCAGCAGTTGAACAAGTTTTTTCTCTTTAAAGTATTTGCGGATGTACGATGATATCGATTGAAATACATGGAGTTTGAAAACACCGGTCATTAATTTCGGGTCAGCCAACTCCATTAAGGATAAACCGGGTTTATAGACCAGTTCATTTATGCCGATGTTGTATTTGTATTTTCCTTCTTCCAGAAACTTGAGCAGGTTTTTACTGCTTCCGGGTTCCAGTTGATCGAACATGTTGCAGAGTCCCTCAATGCTTGCGGGAATATCCAATACATCATCTTTGGAATAATAGATGCGATAGGACGGGCTCAACCGCTCAAGTGTGTAATAGTCGGATGGTTTCTTACCGAATGCGGCAAAATATCTTTCAAACACATCGGGCATCCAATACCAGCTTGGCCCCATGTCGAATGTGAAACCTTGTGCTTCAAACTTTCGGGCACGCCCGCCAGCGGAAGCATTTTTTTCAAAGACGGTAACTGCGTAGCCTTCCCGCGCAAGGTGGCTTGCAGCCGATAATCCGGCAAAGCCTGAACCAATGACAGCGATTTTTTTCATGCGGGGTTGGCGTGAGTTACAGTGTTAGTAATACAAGATAATCAATAGCCCGCCAACTTGCTTTGAATTTCTTTACGTGCATGAAATATGCGGTTTTTTACCGTTCCGATCGGTATGTTCAAGTGTTCGGCAATTTCATGGTACTTGTAACCCGATGTATGCATCTTGAATGGAACCAGCAATTCTTCGCGTAGGCTGTTTACGTGATTCCAAATGTCTTTGTATTCGTATTGCGATCCCGGAGAACTGAAGGTGTGGGTATCTTCAACATTTAAATAGTACAACTCCTTGGTATCATCGTGCGAGGTTTTGGCGCGCTGATTTTTACGGTAATTGTTGATGAACGTGTTACGCATGATCGTGAATAACCAACCCTTGAGGTTGGTGTCTTCCCGAAATTTGTTGCGGTAGGTGAGCGCCTTCAGGATGGTGTCTTGCACCAGGTCGTGCGACTCTTCCTTGTCGTTAGTAAACCTGCGTGTGAAGGTCTTTAACGTTGACCTCAAACTGGCAATCTGGTAGTCGAATTCTAGTGCTGTCATGGTCTTGTTTGTTTTGTTTAACAAATATACTTAAAGATTGAACAAAAACAAGATATATACACGAATAACACTAAAAATGTTTAATAAATTTTATAAAATATTAAACAATATGAATTGAGGGTTAGGCTAATAAAGCCTTGAGATCCAGCGCGTTGTGAAAAATTTCAATGTTTTTGAAATTTTTTCTGTTCAGGAAGCGGGTTTGGTACCCGGAAACAAGAACGCGCTGGGTAGGGAAGGTGTCAGACAGCTGATTCAGGAAATCGTCAATCTTAATACCAAAGGGGGAGCTGATGATGCTGGTAATAAGGACATCGGGCTGGTGAACATTAACCACGCTCACAACATCTCTCATGGGAACACTTTGACCCAGGTAAATGGTTTTGTATCCATCTTTTCTAACCAGGTAATGAAAGAATAACAGGCCCAATTCATGCCACTCGTTTTCTGGAAGAAACAATAATACTTTTTCTGTTCGATGTGGTTTTACAGCCAAGCCATCAATAGCCACGATGAGTTTTTGGCGGATCAAATGCGAAATAAAATGTTCCTGAGCAGGGGTGATGTTTTCGGTTTGCCAAAGCACCCCAATTTTCTCCATAAATGGATAAACGATATCCGTAATTGTTTTTTCAAAGCCGAATCGCAAAAAGAGACTTGAAAGCACCTTTTCAAAGCGCTCCTCATCCAGATCGACCATAGCCACAATCAACTGGTCGATGAAGATGGTTGTATCCGATTTTTGCTCACTGAGTTCAACAATCTTTCGGTTAATCTCCTCCTGGGTCATATCCGCTATGCGGGAGATTTTGATGCCGTGATTATTGAGTAAGGAGACGTTGATGATCTTTTTCAGGTCTTCGTCTGTATACAAACGGATGTTGGTATCGGTCCGACCGGGTTCAACGATGTGATGGCGCTTTTCCCAGATGCGTATGGTATGGGCTTTTATGCCCGAAAGTTTTTCAAGTTCTTTAATTGAGTATTGCCCCATAACCGGTTCAATTTCAAAAATAAACACACGATCGCGTATAATGTTTACAATTTTGATTTTTTAACCGATGTTGGGTTAACTTACTTCTCATGTCTCAATCATTGTTTGCCCCGGCCGAAACCTGGTTCCGCACGCAAGGCTGGAAACCGTTTCCGTTTCAGTATGAAGCCTGGCAAGCCTATTTATCGGGCCAAAGTGGTTTGGTTAATGCCCCTACCGGCAGCGGAAAAACCTATTCCCTCGTTGTTCCGATTTTGCTTGAGTTTATACATCAACATCCGGATTACCGGACCAAACGAAACAACGGGCTGCAGGCCATCTGGATAACCCCCATCCGCGCATTGGCCAAGGAAATTGAATTATCCGCCAATCGTGCCATTGCTGGGCTTGGGCTTTCGTGGAAAGTGGGAGTCCGCTCCGGAGATACTTCCGGCAAGGAGCGGGAGCAACAAAAATCAAAGCCTCCCGAGTTTCTCATCATCACACCGGAAAGCCTCCATCTGTTACTGGCACAAAAAGGTTACCCCGATTTTTTCAAGAACCTGAAAGTTGTGGTGGCCGATGAATGGCATGAGTTAATGGGTTCGAAGCGTGGCGTTCAGGTTGAACTTGCATTGTCGCGATTGAGTACGCTTTCACCTGCATTGAAGGTGTGGGGTATTTCGGCTACCATAGGGAATATGGAGCAGGCTTTAGAAATACTGCATCTGACACCCCCCTCTGTCCCCCCTGTAAGGGGGATGAAGGGGGGTGTCATCCGAGCTACAACAAAAAAAAATATCGAAGTCATTTCTGTTCTGCCTGATTCCGTAGAAACCATGCCCTGGGCAGGGCACCTGGGCATTCAGTTGCTCGATAAGGTTGTTGACATTGTCAAGAAAAGCACGAGCACACTCATTTTTACCAATACCCGTTCATTTGCTGAAATCTGGTACCAGAAAATGCTGGACAAAGCACCTGAGCTTTCCGGATTATTGGCCATGCATCACGGCTCCATCAGTAAGGAAATGCGCAACTGGGTTGAGGATCAATTGTATGATGGGAAATTAAAGGCCGTGGTTTGTACATCCAGCTTGGATTTGGGCGTTGATTTCCGACCGGTAGAAACGGTGATACAAGTAGGCAGCCCGAAGGGTGTTGCCCGGTTTCTACAACGTGCCGGGCGCAGTGGCCATCAGCCCGGTGCCACCAGCCGGATTTATTTTGTGCCCACCCACTCGCTTGAACTAATGGAAGCAGCCGCCTTGCGTGAGGCCATTGAAAAGAATATTGTGGAAGAGCGCATTCCCTACATCCGCTCGTTCGATGTATTGATGCAATACCTCGTCACCCTGGCCGTATCGGATGGTTTTTATCCGGATGAAATTCTGAAAGAAATCCGTTCTACATTTAGTTTCAACAGCATCAGCGATGAAGAATGGGAGTGGATGTTGAATTTTATCACCACCGGGGGTGATTCATTACAGGCCTATGATGAGTATCGCAAAGTCATCATTGAAAAAGACGGTCGATATAAAGTGGAGGACAGAAGAATTGCGCAACGTCATCGCTTGTCCATTGGTACTATCGTGGGCGATACATCCCTTCACGTAAAGTTTGTAACCGGAAAATACCTCGGCACCATTGAAGAGTATTTTATTTCACGACTCAATCCGGGTGATACGTTCTGGTTTGCCGGTCAGGTGTTGGAGTTGGTGCGAATTAAAGACATGGAGGCGCAGGTGCGCAAGAGCAAACGCAAGTCTGGCCTCGTGCCTTCGTGGCAGGGTGGAAGAATGCCTTTGTCATCACAATTAAGTGAGCTCATCCGGCTTAAGCTTGATGAAGTAGCGCGGGGAAAAGATCAAGCCGTTGAACTTTCCTTTTTGAAACCGTTATTTGATCTTCAACGGATGCGCTCCCGTCTTCCAACCAAAAAAGATTTTTTGATTGAGTGCTTTGAAACTTCGGAAGGGCATCACGTAGTGATGTATCCATTCGAAGGTCGGTTTGTGCATGAAGGATTGGCCGCATTGGTGGCGTACCGCATGGCGCGGATTAAACCCATTACCTTTTCTATTGCCATGAACGATTACGGTTTTGAATTGCTCAGTGATCAGGAAATTCCAATTGAAGAAGCTGTCGAGACAAACGTATTGGGTACAGAAGAGCTGATGAAGGATATCCAGGCGAGTATCAATTCCACAGAAATGGCCCGCAGGAAATTCCGCGACATTGCCGCCATCTCCGGGCTTGTATTTAAAGGCTATCCGGGTAAACCGATTAAAGACCGCCATCTGCAATCATCATCACAGTTGTTTTTTGAGGTGTTTCATGAATATGAAGCCCACAATTTATTGTTTAGGCAAGCGTATGAGGAGGTGATGGATTTTCAACTGGAAGAAGTTCGTCTGCGAAAGGCGCTGGAACGAATTAACCAGCAAAAGATAATCATTACCCACCCCGACAAGCCCACACCTTTTGCCTTCCCGATTATGGTTGACCGGCTAAGCCGCGATAAGCTGACTAGTGAACAGTTAAAAGATCGCATTCAAAAGATGACGGTGGAGTATAAGGAGTAGGTAATTTCAGTACCTTAGGTGTATAAACCAACCTCCCGTATCCTTATGAAATACCTGAGTTTTATGGCTTTAGCCACGTGGCTCATCAGCTCATGCACCACGTCAGATAAGGCTTCAGAAAAGTCATATACAATCGCGTACAACATTCACATACCCGATACAACCAAGGATGATTGGGAAATCATGCACATGAACGTTGATGGTTCGGGCAAGAAGAACATTACCAACAACGATGATGTCGCCTGGACCTATTATGCGTTTAAAGATCGCTTGTTTTTTATCAGCGACCGGGACACAGCTTACCGGCACTTTTTCTTATATGAGTCGGATGCTGACGGCCACAACCTAAGAAAGGTTAGTGACCTTCGCGTGGAAGATAGTTGGATGAGCAGTCGGAATGATGGAAAGGAAATGGTTGTATCGGCACGGCCAGATCGATACACCCGTCTTCAACTTTTTATTATTAATACCGAAGATGGAACGTACAAGCAAATTACCAACGATACCGCGGCCTTTTTTCGCGATCCGTGTTTTTCACCGGATGGGAAGCAGATTGTAGTCAGCTACAAAAAGAACAAACGCGACCGGGCCACACCAGAGGAATTATACCTGATGAATGCTGACGGAACCAACTTGCGGCAGTTGACACAATATCCTATGGATAATCCATCGGCAAAGGAATATGGTTACAAGGCAGGATCAGCCAAATGGCATCCTACCGAAAATTTCATTTCCTATGTTTCGAAGCAGGATGGAAAGAACAGCATCTTCGCCATTACGCCTGATGGTGGTCGGCAATGGAAGCTGTTGGATAATCCTGAATCGGAAGGTTGGCACGATTGGAGCTCAGATGGCAACTGGCTTGTTTACAACGGTTCGGATGCAGCAGAAAGTCGTTATGATATTTTTTTAATGAATTGGAAGACCAAAGAGGTGAAGCAACTCACGGATTCAACCTACAAAACGCAATTGGCTCCCGTATTTCTGGAGAAAGTGATCAATAGATGAGAATAAGATTTTATCTTCTGCTAATCCCTTATGTAATCCTCAGTTCTTGTGTTCAGACAAAGCAGAATGAGGTGGCAGATATTGAGGTTTTTTTGGAAGACTACTATAGAACTATGTCGGCACGTAATTGGGCGAGTTACAGAACATTTTTTATTGATAATGCATCGCTGACAACGATCTGGCAGAGCGAATCAGATTCAGTTCCAGGAATTTTTTCAGTGTCCATTGATGAATTCATCTATCAGACTCCTCAGGGTCCGGATAGTCAACCGATTTTTGAAGAGAGAATGATCAGTCATGAAATATCTGTGAAAGGTAACCTTGCGCAAGCCTGGGTGAAGTACGAAGCAAAATTCGGTACGGATGAAAACCTGATGCAGTGGAAAGGATATGATCATTTTTCTTTAATCCGTTTTAAAGACGAGTGGCAGATTGTTTCCATTGTATATGAATCGATAGAAAAGTGATAACTTTTTGTTCGAATTAATAGCAGGTGTTAACTTACACCATGAGCCAACCCATCAAACGGCATGTTTCACTTCAACCCCTAAGTCGCGACCACCATCATGGGCTATTGCTGTGCTGGAAAATCCGCGAAGGATTTAAAAAGCAAATAGATCCGCTCCGTATTAAACGGTATGCCGATTGGTTTTGGAAAATGCATCTGGCTGAGCATTTCCGGATTGAGGAGGAATTTGTTTTTCCGGTTTTAGGGAACACGCATCCTCACGTACAACAAGCTATACTGGAGCACCGGAACCTTGAAGAATTGTTCATGCAAACCACAGATGTTTCGCAGAGCCTAAGCCAATTGGAAGCAGAACTTGAAAAACATATCCGCTTTGAAGAGCGGGTGTTGTTTAATGAAATACAGGAAGTGGCTACAGCAGAACAACTGGCTGCATGTGAACGTCATCATAATTCAGGAGTTGATGTTACCGCATGGGAAGATGAGTTTTGGCGGTAACTTTAAAGAACATGGTGAAGCAAATCATTGATCTTGTTATTAGATTTAACTCATCAATTGATGAATTAAATCGAAAGCGATGGGTAAGTCGATATGGATTTTGGTTCTACTTTGTATTTGGAATAAATGGCGCCATTCAGAGTGGCATTCATTACCTTATATCTGAATCCTTAGATAAAATTCAAGATAAAATTCTGGCAGCTGGCATTTTAATTGTATCGGCAACTTTGTTTGCTTTTTTGTACCGGCTTGTCTGGATTAATGTTATTTATTACACGGGGCGAATCTGGAATGGGAGAGCTTCAAAATATGAGATTGACACTGTATTTGCGGTAGCGCTAATTCCCCAATGTATTATACTTCTATACTCAATTGTTTTAGGAGCAATCAGTAATAACTTTTTATACTCGGAAATAAATAATGCCCTCTACTTTTTATGTATTTTTCTTACAATAAGAGTCCTGATTAAAGGCTTGTCATTTGTTCAGGGTTTTAGTTTCGGAATAGTAATTCTAAATGTTGCTATTCCTCAACTAGTCACTGAAATTATTTTAATTATGATCTTTAAAATGTGATGTTATGCGGTTCACTATATTTTTAATAATACTTGGCCTGGCCAGTATTGGCTGCAGCAACAGTCAGGTTACTGAAGCGCAAAATGGATTACAGCCAGCTGAGCTAAGCGCAGAAGCGATTGAACTTTTACATAACCACCTGAAAATTTTTCCGGATGAAACGCAGGTCTCTGTGGCGTTTATTGATCAGGATACGATCCGGTATTATGGTGTGAGGAGGATTAACGGTATGCTGCAGACTGAGGACAGTTCAACAAAAGTTTTTGAGATTGGGTCCATCAGCAAAGTGTTCACCGCTACCGTATTGGCAAACTTTGTGGTGAATGGAAAAGTGCGACTTGATGAAACGTTGGATCAGCAGGTCGACATACCTTTTCATGAGGATGCTAAAATCACGTTTAGTTCGTTGGCAAACCACACCTCGGGTTTACCCCGAATGCCTTCCAATTTCATGATGGGTGCGTTATTCAATCCATCTAATCCTTATAAAAATTACGATGAAGAGAAATTGAATGCGTATTTAACTGAAGAATTGAAATTTGAATATACACCCGGTACAAAAAGTTCTTATTCTAACCTTGGGGCTGGTTTACTGGGTCATGTGATGGCTAAAATTTCCGGGAAGGAGTATCAGCAACTGGTAGATGAATTGATTTTCGAAAAGTATAAAATGAATTCATCAACCACTAAACGTGCAGACATTGCTGAGTTGTTGGTAGCAGGTCGTAATGAAAGTGGTTCTGAAACGGCTAACTGGGATCTTGGGGCATTGATTGGAGCAGGAGGAATTTATTCCTCTGTAAAAGATTTGGTTTTGTTCGCACAGGCTCAGTTTGACTCCACAAATGTTGAGTTGGCACTCACCCGGAAAAGTACATTTAAGTCAAATTCGACTTCCGAAGTTGGCCTGGGTTGGCATATACGCAAACAGCAGTCGGGCGATGTGTGGCATTGGCACAATGGTGCAACAGGTGGTTATCGTTCATGCATGACGTTGAATATAAGCAAACGTCAAGGTGTTATTATTCTCTCAAATATTTCTGCTTTTCACAAACAGGCTGATGAAATCGATCAGTTGTGTTTTTCGTTGATGAAAAACTTAAAATAGATTTATCCGGCCAGCTGTTAGGTCTCAGGGCCAGTCATCAGATTTTGTTTAACTTTGCGGCCCTCAACCAGGTTATTTGTATCGGAATTGCTGAAAGAATCGAAATGTCGATGAATTGTGCTTATAAAACGATTGCGTGCTGGCTTACCTTGTTGATTATCTTTTCAACATTTTCTTTTTATGCACAGGCGCAAAAGATTTCGCAATACCAGGGAAAGGTTCCTTTGGTGAGTGGCGATAGTGCAACTGTTCAATATGAATTTTATGAGTCGCGTGGCGTACGTATTTTGCAAGGTAACTACCAACTGTCAGCTACCACATCGCGACAACAGGATAGCCTGAGCTTCGAAAAAATTTTATGGAAGGGCACGTTTAATAAAAACGCAAAGCAAGGTGATTGGGATTATCAATATCAGCAACATAAGGTATGGGTGTCGGATGTTGCTGAGTTTAATGTAAAAACCAGCCTGACCAGTGAGTACAGCTCGCTGGATGCTTTTTATAATGAGGGAAGCCCGGACGGAAAGTGGACATTTACACAGCATGTTTTTGAGCAAGGCGAGCGTAAGGCTACACTGGCTGAAGGATCATTGCGTTTTTCGAATGGTGTTCTGGTGGATGCTTTTCAATTTACTTCCCGTAAATCTGAGCTGCCCGTAGTAATTCGTGGCAGGTTTGATGATGAAGGATTTTTGCATGATGCCTGGCAGTTAGACTACATGCAAGACTCTGTTCGCGTTCAGGAAATTCGTGTATACGACCACGGATTTCTGCTTTCGTTGGTGAAAACGAAAAAGGCGAGCAGTGACACGATCCAATGGATTGTTTTTGATGATGTTGTTTCGAAGCTTCAGAGCCTGAAAGAAGAATCGGGCAGCAATTTTAGCCGTGATGCAAGCCTTCACGAACTTCCTTTTGACACGGGATATGATGCTGATTCACCCAAACTTGCAACGCAACAGGCAGGCAATGCAGCATTACAAACGGCCATACGTGAGTTTCTTTTTCTCGATACAGCCTATCGATCAAATAATAAACAAGTATTTGGGACAGCCCGTTTTCGTTTTCCTGTATCAGAAAAGGATATGGAAGAGATTGCACAAATAAAAAGTCTGTTGGACTCCATTACATTTGATCTTGGACGGGTTCGAAATAAGAATTTCTTTGAACTTAGCAATCAACAAAGTGATTCGCTGGCCTGGAGTTATGAGTTTTTGAAAAATTATCCGGTGCGGTTAGTCAGGTTTTACGGCATGGCTTCGTTTATTTCGAGCCCTGCATTTCAACTGGTTGATCCTGAAATTTATTTTCTTGAACGTTCTGGCCTTCTGTCAGGCCGGGATACTGTGCGATACACGTATGACGACAGTACACATGTTAAAGTTTTAACCTTTCATCTGAACCCGGTTACTGATATCACATCATTCCGAAAGCGTATGGAGGAGGAACACGACCTGGTAAATCAGGTGGTACGTTATGTAAATGATGAACTTAAATCAGTGTTGCAATCTTTTCAGTTACAAAAACTAGACAGTATTATATTGGCAGTAAAAGCAGAAATCGATAACCAATATAAGCAGATTAATAATGAGGAAGTGCAGTATTATGCTTCCATTTTTGACAGGCGTTTTTTGAATACAGAGTTTAATCACCTGAAACGTGGCTACACGGCCAGCAATGATTTTGAAGAAAAGTTGGCTATCGGATACGATATCCTGAATTTTTTGGATGCCGTGCAATCCTTTCCTGAAAAATTAGAGCGCATCGTGGTTACACGTGATTCCATAGAGACCTTGTATACCGAGTCACGCCTTGATCCATACACATTTACCTATGTGGATACCAAGCTGAAGAAACGATTGTATGAAAAACTGGCAGAAGAATTATTTCTGTCAATGATGGAAGCCATTACCGAGACTTCGAAGGTCGAAACCGTTGAGGAGCAATTAGAGGATGTTGAAGCCTTGCAAAAACTGATTATCCGGTTCCGTAATCAGAATACCACACAACTTGAAAAGCAGATTAAACCAAAGGCCTCACCGGAGGAAGTACGAAAACTTATTGGCTTGTGATTTTTTTGAACGGAATGATTTCAATACGTAAGCTTATTCGATGGGGGTTGGCGATTGGTTTATTCCTCGCAAGTGTTTGTTTTCCTGCGTTTTTAAAGGCGCAAGCCATACCGGAGGCAAAGGAAAAATTTAATTCGTCTGAGTTATGGCTGGGCTTTTACACCAAGTACAGAATTAAAGAACGCCTCTATTATTATGGTGAGTACCATTTACGCAGAAAAGAATTTGCAAATAAGATGGGGCAGGTTTATCTGCGTTTTGGATTATCGCATATCGTCAATAAGAATTTTGAAATCACGGGTGGTATTGTTACACCATTTTACTGGTCAACAAATCCGAATCAACCCAATACCGACAAGGTTGTTCCGCAGTTCAGGTTTTGGCAGCAATTTTTATTCATTACGCCATTTGATCGGCTAAAGGTGTATCACCAGATTCGCCTGGAGCAGCGTTGGCGAAGAGACTTTGTGCAGGATTCGCCTTTTGAATTGACGCATCGTTTTCGGTACAAAATTCTGGGCTATTATCCGCTTAACAATCACAAGCTGGTAAATAAAACACTATTCCTTTCCATGTACGAGGAGATTTTCATACAGGCGGGAAAGCCGGTTGTATATGATCACATGGAAGATAACCGGATGTTTTTGGGGCTTGGATATATTCTGAACGAAAACATGCAGTTCCAATTGGGGTATCAATGGTCGTTTCGGCACAGCGGCTCACCTTTCAGGTATGAAAACCGTCACATGTTACGATTAAGCTTCTACCACAGTTTTGATTTCTATCAGAAAAGGAATCTTTCACGACAGCCGGTAAGTGCAATTGATCCATTCGGGCATCACTAGCCTTTGAAATTTCGACTTATATTCGCGGCTTTAAATTTCTATAAATCATGAAACTTACGGCTCGAAATACCCACCGCGACATTGCCTATTTTTACCTGGGGCTTATCATCGCATTTTCATTTTCAGGAATTTTTTTGAACCACCGCCAGGATTGGCACCCCAGACGCTATAAAGCGGATATTCGGGAATTCACCATGTCACCCATCCACAAGGATTCCGTCACAGATGCTTTTATTACCTCTTTTACTGATCAGCAAAAGATTGACGATATCTTGCGAAGGTTTACCGTAAACGGAACATCACTTCGCATATCCTATGTAAATCATGATGTGGATGTTGATTTGACCACTGGTAAGGGAACAGTGGTTCATTATAAAGTAACCCCTGTGCTTGGTCAGATGACCATTTTGCATGTGGACACCAGCAAGTGGTGGATTTATTATTCCGATATTTTTGGTGCGGCCATGCTGGTGATTGCCATCACCGGAATGTTTATTGCAAAAGGTGAGCATAGCTTTAGGCGTAGAGGTTGGAAACTGGCATTAGCGGGTCTCATCTTTCCACTCATTTTTTTATTTCTATTGAGTTAAATAGGCGGTTTTGTAACTTGTAATCAAAACACACCTGAGTTTTGAAAGTATTACTCATTGAAGATGAACAGCACGTAGCCGCCTTTATCCGAAAAGGGTTGGAAGAGAACGGCATGCAAGTCGTTCAGGCGTTTGACGGTACCACTGGGCTAACCATGGCGTTAAGCGATGATTATGATGTGATCATCCTGGATATTGTAATGCCCGGCATGAGCGGACTCGAATTGTGTACCAAACTCCGAAAGGAGTATGACAACCAAACGCCTGTGTTGATGCTTACTGCATTAGGAACAACTGATGATATTGTTGAGGGACTTTCTTTGGGTGGTGATGATTATTTACCCAAACCTTTCAAGTTTCGTGAGTTGCTGGCGCGGGTCCGGGCTTTGTCGAGAAGGAAAACAGCTGTAGGCAAAACGTTAAGTATCGATGATCTTGTTTTGGACACAGATGCCAAGGAGGTACATCGTAGCGGTAAACGAATTGAACTCACTGCACGCGAATACCGGTTGCTGGAATATTTGCTGGGAAATAAAAATAAAGTGGTATCCCGAACCGATATTCTTGAAAACGTATGGGACATCAACCACGACCTGGGCACCAATGTAGTGGATGTTTATATCAACTATCTACGGAAGAAAATTGATCATGGTCATGCGCATCCGCTAATCAAGACAGTGGTGGGTATGGGGTACACCATTAAAGATGTCAGCCGTGAAAATCCGGAATAGGCTGTCACTTTTTTTTGCCATCACCTCTTCATTGGTGTTGTTCGCACTGGGTATCTCGGTGTACTTTTTCTCTTCACAATACCGCGAGCGCGAATTCAATATTCGGTTGCTGAGACGTGTTGACATTACGGAAAAAATGTTTTTAGAGCGGGAAAGTTTAACTGAGCAATCCTATGAGCTCATCCGAGAGCAATTTTTGAATGTGTTACCAGAAGAGACAGAAGAAGTTGTAGCAGTAAAGGAGGGGTGGCGTGATTCTTTGAAGTTTGAATATCCTGATGAGTTTTTGGATGAATTGGTACGCGATGGTATTGCGGCATACCTGAATGGAAATCGGCAAGGTGCCGGTAAGTTGTTTCACCTGGCTGGTGGCGATTATGTGGTGATTATTTCAGCTGTTGATTTGATTGGGATTAATGTTGAAAAAAACTTACGGAATATCCTGGCCGTAGCCATGTGTTCAGGTATTGCGTTGATGATTTTTCTGAGTCATACGGTTACCGGCAGGTTGCTTAGGCCTATCTCTGAGAAAATACGAAAAGCAAACAGCATCAGTGTAAGCAACCTACATGAACGTTTACGGGTGTTCAATCCCGATGATGAAATCGGACAATTAGCTATTGCCTTCAACAGGTTACTGGACCGATTGGATGATGCTTTTAGTTCACAAAAACTTTTTGTCGCGAATGCCTCGCATGAAATACGTAATCCATTAACCAGCATAATGGGTGAGGCTGACCTCGCTTTGGATAAAGAACGTTCACCCAAAGAATACCAGGAGGCCCTGCGTACCATCCAAACCGAGGCTGATAGACTCAATATGTTGGTGAATAACCTGCTACAGCTTTCAGCGGTTAGCTACAATCCTGCTGAGTTGAAACGTGAAGTCATGACGGTGGCCAACTTGTTAATTGAAACAAAGAAAAAGTTCGATTTATTGGATCCCGATAATCAATTAAGTTTTGATCAGGATGTAAGCACGGCCTTTCAGCATGTCCACATACAGGCGAATCGCACATTGTTAGTTACAGCTTTGATAAATATCTTCGATAATGCCTGTAAGTTTTCTTCAGGAGCTCCGGTAAAGGTTTCGGTAGAGTATGAAAATTTTAAAGTAAAGATTTCAGTTAAGGATCAGGGTATTGGTATTGCTCCGGAAGATATTCCAAAATTACCGCAGCCCTTCTTCCGGGCCGATAACGTACGCAACATCAGGGGTACGGGCATTGGCATTCCGCTTACTGTAAAAATTATTGACCTGCATGAAGGCGAGTTTAATGTAATCTCCGCCTTGAATAAGGGAACTACGGTTATCATTACCCTCCCTGAATTCAAAAATGGGTCATCACCTTTCTAATCTTATTCTAATCTCAGTTTAATTCTATTATAATCTGATCTTGCTTTTAAGCCATTAAAAGCGGTGCCCTGAAACACTTCTAATCCGATTATAATGTGAGGTTAATGCCCGACTAATGCTCAGCTTATTTCTTTGTAGCCTGTTAAACTGAGCGATTATGAGCGAGCAAGCGTACAAAAGAGAGGGTTTATTTTCATCAATCCGTTATGATTTTCCGGCCAGCATGGTCGTGTTTTTTGTGGCTGTGCCCTTGTGTTTGGGGATAGCCTTGGCCAGTGGTGCACCTTTATTTTCTGGAATCATTGCTGGTATTGTAGGGGGTATCGTAGTAGGATCAATCAGTAATTCACAATTGGGTGTAAGTGGTCCGGCCGCAGGCCTGACTGTAATTGTCTTGGCAGCCATTCAGCAACTTGGCTCATTTGAAGTTTTTTTGGTAGCGGTGGTACTGGCCGGTCTTCTCCAGATTGGTTTAGGTTTAGTTCGTGCCGGTATCATTGGCTACTACTTTCCAACTTCGGTGATCAAAGGTATGTTAACTGCAATTGGTATTATCATCGTGCTCAAACAAATACCACATGCATTTGGGTATGATGCCGATTACGAAGGTGATATGGCGTTTTCTCAGGCCGATGGACACAATACATTCTCTGAACTGTACTTCATGATGCAAGCCATTACGCCTGCGGCTGTGCTGATCAGCGTTACCGGTTTAGGGATTATTTTACTATGGGATCTTTATTTGTCTAAAAAACATCAGTTTTTTAAGCTGGTACAAGGACCGCTTGTGGCGGTTGTGTTTGCGATTATTTATCAGGTGGTGACTTCAAAGTATTTTCCTTCATGGGCATTAAGCGGTGAGCACCTGGTAAGTGTTCCGGTTGCTGAAAGTGTTAACGGATTTTTCAATCAATTTATGTTGCCCAGCTTTAGCGCGATTACAAACCCTGAGGTGTGGGTAGTGGCGTTTACCATTGCTGTGGTGGCCAGCATCGAAACGTTGCTTTCGGTGGAAGCTACAGACAAACTTGATCCATATAAACGAACCACCAATACCAACCGCGAATTGATTGCGCAGGGGAGTGGTAATTTCATCTCTGGCTTAATAGGTGGTTTACCTGTTACCCAGGTTATTGTAAGAAGTTCTGCTAATATTCAGTCGGGTGGAAAAACCAAATTGTCGACTATTCTGCACGGTTTAATGTTGCTTTTATGTGTGATCGCTATTCCGCATGTATTGAACCTGGTGCCGCTGGCTGTGTTGGCCTCGGTGTTATTGGTTGTTGGATATAAACTTGCCAAGCCTTCCGTATTCAAGGAGATGGCACGTTTAGGCTGGAGCCAGTTTCTCCCGTTCATCACCACCATTTTAGGTGTTGTATTTACCGATTTGCTAAAGGGTATTGGAATTGGTTTAGCGGTAGCCATTGTGATTATTCTTCGCAACAGTTACAGAAATTCACATTTCCTTCATAAAGAAAAAGTAGATGATGGCAAGGATACGGTGAAACTTACGCTTGCTGAAGAGGTTGTATTTCTTAACAAGGGCAGCATCAAGAAGGAGCTAAGTGAGATCAATGCGGGCTCCAAAGTCACCATTGACATGAGTAAGTCAGTTACAATTGATCATGATGTGTTGGAGATTATTGAGGATTTCAAAAAACAAGCTGAAGCGAAAAATATTGATGTGGAATTGATACGTAAAAACCGCGAACGAATTATTCAGCAAGGCAATGCTAATGGGCACAAAAATGGTAACGGTTTATCATCACGCGCGAAGGCTGAGCGTAAATCTTGAGTTATGAAGAAACTAACGTACCTCGTTCCGGTTGATTTTTCTCCTTGCTCGTTAAATGCGCTGCAATATGCCATTATGCTGGCGCGCCATGCAGAAGGAAAGGTAGTGTTGAGTCATGTGGTTGATCTGAGCGAGGTTCCGGAATCAGATAATCCTGTTGTGGTTACCTGGAGCCTCGATCGGCTTTCCAGAACCGCTCAGGAAAAAATGAAATCGCTCCGCGAAATGATTTCTTTGGAAGGAGTTCAGGTTGAAGAGGACATCGCGATTGGTCATGTCGGGCATGGTATTATCAAGCAAATCGATAAAATAAAACCAACTGTTATTGTTTTAGGACGGAATACAGAACGCGAACCGGGTAAGCAGAGTATGTTAACCCATATTTCTAAAAACACGCGAACACCGGTACTGGTTGTTCCTGGTTCACATAATCCTCGTATTCCCAGCAAGGCCATGTTGGCCACGGATATGAAATCTTTTGGTATAAAGGATTTTGCTCCGTTGATGAACATAATCCGAAAAACTGCCCAGCAGTTGGCGGTATTGCAGGTAGCGGGTAGCCAGGGTAATGTTGAGCATGCAAGGGCGTGGATTGAAAAGTTGAATAAAACGTTTGATTTTGAAGCTACCCTGGTTACGACAGACGCGTCTCTTGCTGAGGAAGGTATTGAAGAAGCTGTCCGGGAAAATAAAGTGGATTTTCTTTTCGCAATTCAGCAGCAGGGATTGCTCGAAAGAATCTTTCATGGCGATAAACTACCGCCTGTTGTTCATGCAGGTGTACCCGTGTTGCTGGTTAGAAAGTAAAGAGTTTTGAGAGGTACTCA
Organism: uncultured Roseivirgaceae bacterium; assembly: GCA_964419145.1. Taxonomy (GTDB): domain Bacteria; phylum Bacteroidota; class Bacteroidia; order Cytophagales; family Cyclobacteriaceae; genus UBA2336. The sequence continues at coordinate 230,855 of CAYQOM010000002.1, forward strand.
ATAATGTTATTTCGGATGGTGGGGTTTGCTCCGGAAGCAAGTGCCACTGAGATAACCAATCCAATCGTTGCATACAGGAAATCTCTTCCAATGAGTTTTAAGGCCTTATGCTTGTGTTTGCTACCTTTCTTTCTGCGGGAAAGACTTACGGCAATCTCACGGCCCCCTATCGTTCCCAAAAATACCCAGGTGGTACTCATCGGTACTGTGCTTATGAATAACTTGTAGATAAGCAATAGCACGTAGGTAAAGTCGATAAGGGTTGCTGCGCGTACATCTGAAATGCGAACCTTTTCACTCACGACTTCCTGTATTTTATCGCCACGCAGGTAAAATAAAATCCCTAATCCGAAAAATATCGTGCCTACAAAAATCAAAAACTGATAAAGTTCGAGTTTCCTCGGTAGAAAAACCGCAATATTAGCTCCGTCTTGCATCAACCACACAGCCCATAATGAACCACTCACCAGCCACTGTACAATCATCCATCCTTTATGAAATTTGCGTTTTTTGAAGTATCGACTAATGAAATCATACGCAAAGTACCAGATCAGAAAAGAAAGCACGAAGGCAAGGATATACCCGGATACACTTTTCCAGACAACAGAAGTGATGCCACTTACATCCGCGCTGAATACGCTCAGCAGGAGGAAGGTTGTTGAAACAGGCATGCGTAGCCTCGTCAGGATAAGCAATACAACCGGGGCAATGATCTGAAAATAAGAGAAGTCTTCATCAAACGGATATTTTGTATTTCCGTTATCGTCAAGCAAACGCTGATAGGTAACATCGCCATTGAAGTATACATAACTGAAGGTTAGTGTAGCGAGCATAATCAGCCCGGTAAACAACCAGAGTACATACCACTTTTTTTCTTTGTTGCTCTCAATGAACGTGCCGAGAGATTGAATGCTATCGTTGGCTACCGCAGCATAGGCAGCGAAAAGAAAACCAAACCACATGGCCGTCTTTCCATTAAACGTGGCGAATGCAGCAATAATGAAGGCGAAACCAATTAGAATAAGGAACGTGCGTTCTTTCGTGGCCCACTCCAACATGTTCAGGTATGGAACATCGCTGGTGTTCTTACGCCTTTTAGCAGTTACGTTTGGTTTTAGCATCCTATCGGCCACAACATTCAGGGGTAAAAATGTCTGTAAATTTATTCTCCAATGTTACCTCAATGTTAAATATTTTTGGCCAGTGATCTTGTTGCCATGAATGATTGTGTTCACTGAAAATCACGGACTGACAAATGTTTTTTTACTGAAGAGCCAGCTTAATAATTCGGGCTCTTTAAACGCTTGTATCCAACTATCATGAGCAACTTTTTTGTATTCCGTGTAGCGCGGATCGCCCCCTGCTTTCTTTAATGCTTTCACCATGGCGCGACTTTGATCAGGTAGTACAATTTTATCTTTCTTGCCGTGAAACACCCACACCGGAATGTGCGCAATGGTACTAGCCTGATTCCAGTCGCCACCTCCGCAAATCGGAATGGCGGCTGCAAATTTATCAGGGAAACGGGTAAGCATATACCACGTTCCAAATCCGCCCATGGATAAACCCATGAGGTAAACACGACCGGCATCAATTGGATGAGTGATGAATAAAGAGTCAATCAGGCTAACAATGGTTTCTGCGGGCGGACTTACTTTCGTATACCAATCCTGTGGCGCCCAGCGCTCTTGTTTTGGGCATTGTGGTACCAATACAAATGCAGGAAAATTTTCTCTGTTTTCGGTTGAGAGAAACAAATCGGTGATGTATTTGAGATTGAGTTGATTGTCGTTACCGCGTTCACCTGACCCGTGAAGGAAAACAACCAACGGATAGGTTTGACCGGGTATCATTGTCTCAGGAGCCAACAGGCGATAGGGAAGTGTGTCGTTAGCGGAAAGAAATGAATGAGTCGAGAACTCAGGATATTCCTGTGCAAATCCGGTAACAGAAATCCACAAACAACTCAGCAGAATTGATATTTTTGTCATGCGCTTTTGTTGAAAATTGTGCATTTCAAGGTATCAATTTTATTTTAAGTCACGGCCATGAAAGTGACCATTTTTGGTGAAGAGTTTGAGTTGTTGTCGCAGAAGGCATTGTTTTGGCCAACGCAAAAAATAGTGTTATTGGCCGATATACACCTGGGAAAAATTAATCACTTCAGAAAAGCCGGTATTCCGGTTCCGGTAAAAGCCAATGAACGAAATTGGGAAGTGCTGATTGATATTGTTCAGAAAACAAAGGCAAAACGCATCATTTGCGTAGGCGATCTTTTTCACAGTCATTATAATTATGATTGGGAGATTGTGAAACAATTCACACAAGCATTTCCCCAAGTTTCATTTGAACTTGTAACCGGTAATCACGATATACTGGCAGATCACCTGTATGCGCACAGCGGTGTGAAGGTACATGGAGAGCGCCTGCGTATTGAAAAATTTGTATTGAGTCATTTTCCTGCCGCAGAACCTGATCCGGGATGCTACACGTTATCGGGACATTTACACCCAGGTATACGGTTGTTTGGAAAAGGTAAGCAATCGATGATGTTACCATGTTTTTACTTTGGTGAGCACCAGGGATATTTACCCGCATTCGGTATGTTTACCGGCTTATCGCGCATACAGCCCAAAAAAGCTGATCAGGTTTTTGTTGTCGCGGAAGGTTCGATTATTCATATTCAGGATTTACAGCTGACGCATGAGATGTAAAGCACTGATCCTTCAGTTTTTATTGGTGACTTTCTGTGTGTACAGACTTGTTGCGCAAGATACTACCCGTATTTCACTTCTGTTTTTAGGCGACATCATGCAACATGAAACGCAGATCAATGCCGCATACAATCCGAAAACCGGAAAGTATGATTACACGAACTGTTTCAGATTTTTAAAGCCCTATTTCCAATCAGCAGACCTGACAATAGGCAACCTTGAGTTAACCCTTGGTGGAAAGCCCTATACGGGGTACCCGCAATTCAGTGCACCCGATGAACTGGTGTATGCCTTGAAAGATGTGGGTGTTGATGTTTTAGTCACGGCTAATAACCACAGTGTTGATCGGAGAAAGAAAGGACTTGAACGAACCATTCGTGTGTTGGATAGTTTGGGTATTCCGCATACCGGCACGTTTACCGATACGGTTGAACGCATGAACGATTATCCGTTGTTGTTGCATCGCAATGGCTTCAGGCTCGCCTTGTTGAATTATACGTATGGTACAAATGGAATTCCGGTTACAAAACCCAACGTGGTAAATCCGATAGATACCACACTTATCCGAAAAGATTTAAAGCGGGCCAGGGAGCTAAATCCTGATGCCATAATTGTATTCATGCATTGGGGAAATGAATATCAAAATCAACCCACGAAGCAACAGCGACAGTTAACGGAGTTTTGTTTTAAGCACGGTGCACAATTGGTGATTGGTGCTCACCCCCATGTGTTGCAACCCATGGAATGGAACAAGGAGCAAAATCAATTGGTGGTGTATTCGCTGGGAAATTTTGTTTCCGGACAACGGCCGCGCTACCGCGATGGAGGCGCGATGATTCAGGTTGGATTTAAAAAAATAGTTCATGCGGATACGTCAGTTACAACTATTGATACGGCCAATTACCGGTTGCAGTGGGTGTACCGAACGGTGGAAGCTAAACGGGAGTTTATAGTCTTGCCGGTGTCAACATTTGAACAGGATACAACTGGTTTTATTAAAGATGAAAATTCAAAACTGGCTTTCAAAACTTTTATTGATGATTCGCGGGCTTTGCTTAATAAGTACAATCAAAATATTTCGGAGTCAACAACGGTACCACCCGATACTGTGGTTTCGTTTGCTGTACGCGTTACGCAGGCATCAACTTCGGCCGATGTTTATGCCATTCTTGATCAGTTGGATACTTTCCCATTTGGCCTCACCAGTATTCAGAAGGAAAATCGATGTACCGTTTTTTATACTGGAAAGTTTACGAGGAAGGAACAAGCGGAGGCGTACGTTCTGCGCATTCGTTCGCGATGGCCTCATGCTGAGGTAGTAGAAGTGATTAACGGTCAGTTACCCGATTAACCTTAACGCCTTCTTCTTCTTTGTGGCGCAGGCTTGCCACCACCAGAACTAAAAATCAGGCCGATGGAAAACTCCAATCCTGTTAAGTCGATTTTTGCATCGGGATAGTCTACCTCAACAGTTGAGATTGTATTTCCGGTTCCGGCTGTATAGCTCCCGCTAAGCGGCAATCCAGATTGACCAACCAGGTAATTGCATTCAATAGAAACGCCAACCTGATTGGTAACATACACCGTTAACTCCGCACCAGCATGATATCCAAACCCGGGCTTATTTTCGTACGATAGGTCAGCATTGAGTACATCCTGTGCATAGTGGTCACGCATGGACCTATCCATGTTTCCATAATTAATTTTTTGATCGAAGCCATAAAAAAAGAAACCACCACCTTTTATATCGAATTGTACGTTGCTGCCTTTCAACTCCAACACCAGTTCAGCCGGAATGAAGATGGTGAAATTAGGCCCCACAAGTGGATCTTTGGTTTCGAAAGGTAGGTCTTTTACATTCAGTCCGTTCATCCGGTATAACGAAGCTCCGGTTTCCAATGCTAAAAAGTTGGTCAGACTAATGCCCACACCCCGTATGGAAAACGGACTGATGGGTGTAGAGAAGTAACCGTTTTTTGGAATGAAGTAGGAGAAGGAAAGACCAAAATCCTGTGCGCGGGCGGAACAAGTCACCAAAAGAACCACCACAATAATTGAATAAATGCGCATAGAAGTTACTTTTTAGCGTTGTACTCCATGTATAGTTTTTGTATGTATGCTTTTGCTGCCATACGATGACTCTCTTCTATTGGGCCTTCTTCCACCAGGTATTGCCGACCGGGGTTATCGTAAACAAAATAACGTTCAGAGTCCAAGTATCCGTATCCATCATTAAAGATATAGAATGCAAAATTAGTTACGGGATGTCCAAGCAAGTTTTTACTGAACACAAAATCAGAAGAAGGTTGATCCAATTGTGCCAATACGGTGTTAGCAATATCGGTTTGGTTTCCGTAGGTATGGATAACCGTGTCGCGGGAAACTGCTCCGCCAATCCACAGCATTGGAATTTTAAATTTACCTCGTGTTTCATAGCGCTTATTTCCAGGTAATCGGTGGCCATGATCGGCCGTGATGATAAGGAGTGTATTATCCCACCAGGGTTTGGTGCGAGCCTCATCTATAAATTTTCCCAGCCATTGATCGGTATAGTAGCAGGAGTTGAGAAAGAGTGCTTCATCGTCATTGCGGGTGAATACCGGTTTCATCGGTACATCAAAAGGTTCGTGGCTGCTTAAAGTCAGTATGGTTTGAAAAAATGGCTTGTTCCGGGTAGTATCCAACTCACGCATGGCCTGTTGAAAAACATATTCATCATGAACACCCCATTTGGACACATTTAATTCGTCTGGAAAATCGTCCGCTGAAGTAATGTGCCAAAAGCGTGCAGTAGTGAGAAAGGATCGGTAATTAGCAAAATTCGCATCACCACCATACACAAATGAATTTTTGTAGCCGAGTTCATCTAATTTAACACTCAGGTAGGAAAGACGTTGTGTTTTTTGTGGATACTTGATAATGGAACCCTTAGGCTGTGCAGGAAAAGCACTTAGAATACTTACCAACCCTTTGTCGGTACGGTCACCATTTGCGAAGAACTGATCAAACAAAATACCTTCTTTGCATAGCCTGCTTAGGTTTGGGGCTGCACCAGGTTTGCCGCCCAGAGGTTCAATAACATCGGCAGTAAAACTTTCCAGAATAATAAGAATAATATTTGGTCGGTTAGTTTTTAACACATGCAGGGTTGAATCCTGTTTCGGATAAAGCTGAGCAATATGGTAATCTGTGGTTTCTTTATTCAGAATGTCTTCTGGATACTTAATTGCGTTATCATTTTTCAGGCTATAGAGAAAATTCCAGATTACATTAATTCCCGCATGATTGGCAAACATTTTCGTTTTATGAAAATAGACAACACCAACATTCATGGTGGCAGTACTTAGGCTTCCGCGAATAGGAAAGAACAACAATCCAGTTATGCATAACATGCTTATCATGTTTACCATGGTTCCTTTTTGTAAATGCTTGTATGGAGGCGCAACTTTTTTGAAATAGATGTTGGTAAAAACCCAAACAATAAGCACAAGTATCAAAAGGAGTTTCAATGTTGTGAGGAATCCTGCCATACCCGTTGCTTCAGATCCCATATAAAAGAATGGTGTAATATTCATACGAAAACCCCAATGCCGGTACAACTCCAGATCAACTGTAAGGATGAGAGAGAAAAGCACAAGAAAACTTATGGTGATGGTGTGGAGGGTAACGGATATCCATCGGCCGGGCAACCATATACCAATGGTTAACACCAATCCGGTAAGTGCTGCCATGTAACCGGTGGTGCTCATATCCATACGCAAACCATAGAGCATGGCTTTACTGATTTCCAACAAGGTTAGTTGTGAACTATGGGTATAGTTGTAAATTAAAAAGAGTATACGCGCCACGCTGAAAAAGGTCATCCACAACAGAATGAGTGAAAGGAATATGTTAAGGCGTGTGCGCATAGGGTTAATTGGCCGCTAAGATAAGCTTGCTTATTTTTCAAATAAAATATATGTAACATTATGCACTTGATTTAATAACAACATGATGAAATACGATTATTTTCTTTTGCTGGTATTCGTGGTATTGCTGGCAGTTTCCTGCGGTCCAGATGTCCAACCTGCCGATATAGTGATATTAGGGGGTAAGATATATACGGTCAATGATGATCAGCCCCTGGTGGAGGCTGTTGCCATACGGGGTAATAAAATTGAATTAGCCGGAACAGAAGCAGAAGTACGTAAATACATTGGAGAGAATACTGAGATGATCAACCTGGAAGGTAAAACCATGACACCCGGTTTTATTGAGGGGCATGGTCACTTTATGGGTGTTGGTTATAACGAACTCAACCTTGACCTGATGTATGTAACGAGCTATGATGAACTTGTAGCCAAGGTGAAAGAAGCGGTTGATAAAGCTCAACCAGGGCAATGGATACTCGGACGGGGCTGGCATCAGGACAAATGGGATACAAAACCTGATAAAATGATTAAGGGATTCCAGACACATCATTTGTTAAGTGAAATTTCACCAAACAATCCCGTATTTCTTCGTCATGCCAGTGGTCATGCCGCATTGGCAAATGCCAAGGCTATGGAAGTAGCAGGGGTGAATCAATTGTCGGTGGAAGCGTTGAAAGAGTCATCGGAAGAGGGCGGAGAGATTATTCGTGATGAGATGGGCAACCCAACGGGAATTTTCAATGAACGTGCTATGGGAATCATTTCAAAACATATTCCGCAAGATGATGAATCACGTGATAGCCAGGCTTTGTCGTTGGCGATACAAGCATGCTGGCGTAATGGCATTACCAGTTTTCACGATGCTGGAGCCTCACGCGAAAATATTGAGCTGTTCAATCAATTTAAGAATGATGGAAAATTAGGCGTTCGCCTGTATGTGATGCTTACGGGCTGGGATCGCGACCTGGTGTATGAGTGGTTTAAGAAGGGCCCTGTGGTTGATCCGGATAATTTGCTCACGATCCGCTCAGTAAAACTGAATTGTGATGGTGCATTAGGTTCTCGCGGAGCCTGGTTACTTGAACCATACACCGACCGGCCGGATTTTTATGGCATGGCAACTTTCCCGATGGATACTGTATTGACTGTTTCGCGTGCTGCATTGAAATCAGGGTTTCAGGTATGCGCGCACGCCATTGGCGATCGTGCCAATCAGGAAATACTTAATCGGTATGAGCAGGCCATAAATGAAAATCCCGGTGTTAAAGATCATCGATTTAGAATAGAACATGCGCAACACCTTCATCCAAATGATATTCCACGTTTTGGTAAACTGGGTGTTATTCCTGCCATGCAAGCCATTCATATGTCGAGTGACAGACCGTGGGCCATAGAACGGTTAGGAGAGAAGCGTATTAAGGAAGGAGCGTACATGTGGCAATCGTTATTAAAGAGTGGTGCTGTGATTGTAAACGGTACAGATGCACCGGTTGAACCACTCAATCCAATTCCAAGTTTTTATGCTTCGGTTACCCGCAAAACGTTAAAGGGTGAGCCGGAAGGTGGCTATGAACCCGAAGAAAAAATGACACGAGCTCAGGCGTTGCGATCCTATACGTTGGATGCTGCCTACGGAGCGTTTGAAGAAAACATTAAAGGATCGATTGAAAAAGGCAAGCTTGCCGATTTGGTGGTGTTTACTGAAAATATAATGGAGGCTGAAGAAATGGATATCCTGAAAGCGGAAGTAGCCATGACTATTGTAGATGGTAAAGTGGTCTATAAGAAATAATTAACAATAATTGAATAAAACAAAAACCCCGGTCACGACCGGGGTTTTTTGGTTTGATATGGTTTGGTTGAATCAGTCGCGAATATATTTCTCTGCCTTCTGCCGAAGCATATTTCGATCGGCAGTAATGGAAGGATCGCTGTAAATGTGTTGGGAAAGCTCACCCACAACAGACTTTTTGTATCCCAGTTTTTCAGCTATTGATTCACAGAAAATAATCTCACTACGAAATACCTGGCCATCCATTTTCATCATTTGTATCAGGTAATACAGGTGTTCGAATTTTTCATCATTGGTCATGGCATTCAAATCACCAATTGGCTTGGGCTTGTTAATCAACTCCTGAACCTCTTCAGCAGTTAACCCGTTAGCCTTGCCGACCATGTGGATCAGCTTGGATTCCTTTTCTTCAATTTGGCTATCGCTGGCAGCTAAATTGATCAAAACATTAAGTTCTGCTTTCTTGTTGAATTGCATTGGTTAGCTGGTTTTAAATCATTGAAATATAGCTAAAATTACAATGTTTTGATACACTTGCAAAAAAATCAAGCCGAATTAGACGTTTATGCAACCCTTCTATTGGCGCCTTGTCTTTAGATCAAATATGAATAGCATGAGAGCACTATGGACAATTTTATTCTTCTTGTTTTCCGGCACGCTTGTATTTGCACAGCAAACTGAAACCAGAAACCTGGGATCGTTTAAGGGTGTAAAGGCAGCCACAGGTATTGATGTTTACCTGAAAAAAGGCGACCGGGAAAGTGCACGGGTTGAGGTATCGGGTACCGATGTAGATAATGTAATCACTGAAGTGTCTGGAGATTACCTGAAAATCCACATGGCTGAAGGTCGGTATAACCGAACCAAAACAGTGAAAGTTTACGTGACCTACGTTCAACTATCCAAGCTATCGGCCAGTTCGGCTGCCAGTATCTATGGAGAGGGAACTATACGCACGCGCTCAATGGAAATCAGTGCATCCAGTGCCGGTTCGGTAGAAATCAGTATTGAAACCGAGCAATTGGAAGTTGGTGTATCGAGTGCGGCTGATGTAGAGTTAACCGGAAAGGCAAAATTTGCTGAACTTGAAGCCAGCAGTGCGGGTGAAATTGATGCCTATGATCTGGAGGCGGAAGAAGTGGATGCAAACGCAAGTAGCGCGGGTTCCATACGGGTTAACGTGACCCAAAAAATTGATGCCCGTGCCAGTAGTGGAGCGGACATCCGCTACAGGGGCAGCCCTATGAAAACCAACACCAATTCGAGCAGTGGCGGATCGGTTAGAAAATCAAGTTAAGAATTTCCATAAGTGAATGACTAAGTGCCGGTACTATACCGGCATTTTTTATTCATTCAAAATGCCCGTAGCTGATTTGGTTTTCGAAATGGCTTCTTAACTAAACTTTCCCGAACTTTAATGCATGAGTTTTTACCTGCTGGGTAGCAAGAGTTTTTGGACAATCCTGACTGTGGTGTTTCTTCGATACCTGATGCTGGCCTCCATTGCCTTTTTTGTGTTTTATGTTGTGCTAAGGCACGCTGATACCTTGAAGAAAATCCAATCCCGCTTCCCGGCCAACCGCGATTACTTCAGGGAAATTGGATATTCGGTTATCACATCATTCATTTTTGCCGGTGTTGGATTTGCTGTATTTCTTACACCACTTTCCCAGTACACGCAAGTCTATTTTACTGTGTCTGAATATGGCTGGCCTTACCTGGTGTTCAGTATTGTGCTGATTATTTTTCTGCATGACACCTACTTCTACTGGATGCATCGCCTGATACACCATAAATCTGTTTACAGAATCATTCATCGGGTTCACCACCTTTCTACAAACCCATCACCATGGGCAGCCATGGCGTTTCATCCGCTGGAAGCAGTATTGGAGGCCGGTATCATCGTATTGGTGGCTTTTCTTTTCCCTGTCCACCCATTGGCCATTGGTATCTTTCTGTTGTTTATGATGATCTATAATGTATATGGCCACCTGGGGTATGAACTTTACCCAAGGAAATTTGCTACCGGAAGAATTGGCCGTTGGATCAACACCTCAGTAAATCACAACATGCACCACCAGTATTTTACAGGTAACTATGGCCTGTATTTTTTGTTTTGGGATCGTTGGATGGGCACCCTGCATCCGGAGTATGAAGCCCGGTTTGATCAGGCTACCTCACGAAATACCCTTGAATCCACGAAAAAATCAAATATTTAAATGCTTACGGCTTAATTTTTAAGCCTAATCGGTATATGGTGTATATTTTTTTATGAATGCAGGGTAAAATTTATACCTGTTTATCAAAAATATATACCTTTGGCGCCAGATCAGACTCAAAAAACAACCACTTTATGGCGCACCTACGATTTGAAGCACTCAAACGACTCAACGAACAGCCCCGCAGACACCTCGACTTACCCTCTCCTAATGTATCTGACTTTTTTGGTGAGATGGTTTTCAGCATGGATCAGATGCGGGCATCTTTGTCACCCGCGGTTTACAAAAAAGTAAGCCAGGCCATTAAAAACCATGAAAAAATTGATGAGGATACTGCTGATGCCGTAGCCTCAGCGGTAAAAAGCTGGGCCATAACCAAAGGTGCCACGCACTTTACACATTGGTTCCAACCGTTAACTGGCGGAACAGCCGAAAAGCACGATTCATTTTTTGATGCCCTCGCTGGTATTGAGAAATTCAAAGGCAGTGAACTGGTTCAACAAGAGCCAGACGCCTCTTCATTTCCCAGTGGAGGGATCCGTACTACGTTTGAAGCACGCGGATACACGGCATGGGATCCAACATCGCCCATGTTCCTGTATGGAAAAACGCTTTGTATACCTACCGTTTTTGTTTCATACACAGGAGAAACGCTGGATGCAAAAGGACCGCTGTTAAAAGCATTGAAGGCAGTTGATATTGCAGCCACCAAAGTGGCGCAATTTTTTGATAAGGATGTGCAGTCGGTAAAGGCTTCATTGGGTTGCGAGCAGGAATACTTTGTGGTAGATAAAGGTCTTTATAACGCGCGCCCTGATTTGGTGATGGGTGGTCGTTCAGTATTCGGTCATTCGCCTGCACGTGGTCAGCAAATGGAGGATCATTACTTTGCTTCCATTCCGTCACGTGTGTACGACTTCATGAAGGAATTTGAAATTGAAGCATGGCGTTTGGGTATTCCCGTTCGTACGCGCCACAACGAAGTGGCGCCAAGCCAGTTTGAAGTTGCGCCTTTGTTTGAAGAAGTGAATGTTGCCAATGACCACAATCAATTGTTGATGGACGTGATGTGGCGTGTGGCGGAACGTCATAACCTGAAGGTATTATTCCATGAGAAACCTTTTGCAGGATTAAATGGAACAGGTAAACACAACAACTGGTCGTTGATTACGGATACAGGTGTTAATTTGTTTGCACCCTCCAGCAGCGCCCGTGATAACTTGATGTTTCTTACATTTTTTGTGAACACCATCAAAGCGGTGCATGAGTATGCAGACTTGCTGCGCGCCAGCATTGCCACTGCGGGTAACGATTTCCGCTTAGGGGCAAATGAAGCGCCTCCGGCTATCATGTCGGTGTTTATTGGTTCACAGATGTCGGCCGTGTTGGATGAGTTGGAGAAAAAAGGAAATGTAAAGATTGAGAAAGGCGACAACATGTACATGAAGCTGGGTATCGATCAGATTCCGGAAATTATTCTGGATGCTACCGATCGTAACCGTACTTCTCCATTTGCTTTTACTGGAAACAAGTTTGAATTCCGCGCAGTAGGCGGTAGCGACAATTGTGCAGTACCCATGACGGCTCTGAACCTGATTGTGGCTGATCAGCTGAGTAAATTCCACGAAGCAGTTTCGAAAGAGATCGATAAAGGAACTGAAAAGCGTTTGGCGATTGTTAATGTGCTTCGCAAATACATCAAAGAATCTAAGGACATTCGCTTTGAAGGGGATGGATACTCAGATGGTTGGGTGAAGGAAGCAGCCAAGCGTAAACTCAGCAACATCAAAAACACACCTCGCGCCTTAGAGGCTTACTTGTCAGAAAAATCAGTTTCCATGTACGAGCGCCACGGTGTGTTGAGTCATGCTGAATTGGAAGCCCGTAATGAAATCCGGTTAGAGGCCTACATCAAGCGGGTGCAGATTGAAGCAAGGATAATGGGTGATTTGGCTATGAATCATATTGTGCCAACTGCCATTGCCTACCAAAATAAATTGATTACCAATGCCAACGGTTTAAAAGGTCTTGGAATTGATAATAAGGCCGTTATTCAAACCATTAAGGAAATCACGGAATTGATCAGCATCATTAAAAACGGGGTACGTCAAATGATTGAGGAGCGTAAGCGAATCAATAAAATTACCGATACCCACAAGCGCGCCCTGGCCTATTGCGATGATGTGAAGGAAAAATATTTCGAAGAAATACGTGATGCCGTGGATAAACTGGAACTTTTGGTTGATGATGAGGACTGGCCTCTTGTAAAATACAGAGAACTTTTGTTCCTTCGTTAGGTATTAACCTAAACCTATGACGAAAAAGCGGGAAGCCTTACGGGTTTTCCGCTTTTTTATTGTCCTATTTCCGTCACAAAGGATATATTTAAAATTCGATTTAAGCTTCAATTATGAGGAATGCATTTGTTTTGATGGGATTGATTTTCTCCATCACATTATGGGGTCAGAAAAACCCGGTTACCGAGATTACAAAAGTTGTTAGTCAGCCTGAGGTGGAGGCCCATCTTGGCTTTATGGCGGCTGATGAAATGCGTGGCCGCGATACCGGATCGCCCGAGTTAAAAATTGCGGGCAACTACATCGCCAATTATTTCCGCCAGCATGGTTTGAAAACAGTACCAGGTGCTGAGCAGTTTTTTCAGCCGGTTGATCTGGAAAGGTTCACACCTGCAACAGATGCCTCAGCCGAAGTGGGTAATGAGAGCTTTCAGATTAAAGAAAGCCTGGTGATAATTGACGGTGCTGATATTTCATGGAACGGTGAATTCGTGTACGTTGGATATGGCTCGAATGCCGAACTTGATAAGATTGACATCAAGGGAAAAATGGTATTGGCCTTGGCAGGTTCAAAAGATGCTGATAATGTCAATAAGATTTTCAGTGCCAGCACAGGTAAGTATAATGAAGTGAAAGCACGTGGAGGAGCAGGACTCGTTGAGTTTTTAACTTTTTCTCAGTTCCCGTTTCCAGCGCTTGCAAATTTTTTCATGGGTGGTCCGCGTTGGGGGCTTAAATCAGCAGGTACAACTATACCGCACGTTTGGCTAAAACCAGCAGATGTAAAGAAAATCAATTTCAAAGAAGGTGATACGTACACCGGCAAGCTTTCAATCTCCGGATTGAAACGCGAACTGATAGAAGGAAGAAATGTAGTGGGACTAATTGAAGGAACTGATCCGAAGTTAAAAGAAGAGTATGTGATTGTTACTGCGCACTATGATCATATCGGAGTGGGTAAGCCTTCAGCCGGAAGTCAGGATTCAATTTTTAATGGGGCACGCGACAACGCTATCGGTACTGTGGCTTTGTTGCAAACCGCAAAGTACCTGGCACAATACCCTACCAAACGTTCCGTTTTATTGGTGGCGGTAACATCAGAAGAAAAAGGATTACTGGGAAGTCGTTGGTATGCTGATCATCCGCTGGTGCCTTTGGAAAAACACGTGTTGAACATTAACTGCGATGGGGTGGGGTATAATGATAAGTCGATCATAACCAGCATAAGTCTGGGCCGGACAACGGCTGATGAGGTGGTTAAGAGAGCTATCAAGCCTTTTGGCCTTGGTCTGGGTGGTGATCCCGATCCGAAAGAAGGTTTCTACGATCGTTCCGATCAAGTTTCATTTGCATCGAAAGGTGTTCCGGCCATAAAGCTTCAACCCGGTTTGGCTAAGATGGATGATGAGATCAGAAAGTACTACCACCGACAGGCCGATGAAGTATCAACACTTGATTTTGAATACCTGACAAAATTCTACCGCACATTTGTGTATGCTGTAACGTTGCTGGCCAATGAACCTACACCACCGTTCTGGGTAAAGGATGATAAATATGAAGCAGCTGGTAAAAAACTTTATAATAGAAACTAACCCTCAACTAACAACTATATGAAACTAAAAAATCACTTACTGTATTTTTTGCTCCTCATAGGAGCGGCCGTACACGCACAAAAAGGTAATCCGGTTGCAGATGTAACGCGTTTGGTTACACAATCTGAAGTAGAAGCGCATTTAACTTTTTTGGCTTCCGATGAAATGCGCGGCCGTGATACCGGTTCGCCAGAATTTGAAATTGCTGCGAACTATGTTGCTGCGCAGTACAAAATATTTGGCTTAAAGCCTGCGCCTGGTTTAGGTAGTTATTTTCAAACTGTTCCGCTACAGGATTCGCATCCGGCAACAGGGGGTGAGTTTTCTTTGGGAACTGATGTGTTCAAGTTTAAGGATCAATTCATTTTGTTTGAAGGTACAAACATGACTTGGAAGGGTGAAGTAGTGTTTGCCGGTTATGGTTCACCTGAAGAATTGGAAAAAGCTAATGTGAAAGACAAACTCGTAATTGCGTTGGCAGGTACAAAGGATAGTGGCGGTAACGCTATGGCCATCTTTACAGCAGCGGGTGGAAAATATAATGATGCCGTTAAGGCTGGTGCAGCAGGCCTGGTTGAAATTTTTGCATCTCCGCAAGTTCCATGGCCTGCTTTGGTTAACTATTTTGCTGGTAATGTAACCACAAAGGTGAAGAAAGGGGGAGATAATCCAGCTCCGCACTTATGGTTAAAAGATGGTGAGTTTGAGAGTTTGAAAAAAATCAAGGATGGAGCCTTGAATGGCTCGCTTACCATTGAAGGCGTTAAGAAAGTTGATGTTCCTTCACGCAACGTGATTGGTATGATTGAAGGTACTGATCCGAAACTAAAGGGCGAATACCTGGTGGTTTCTGCGCACCTTGATCATGTGGGTGTTCAGAAAAATGCGCAGCCTGACAAAGATTCTATTTTTAATGGTGCACGTGATAATGCCATTGGTGTTGTGGGATTGATTTCTACCGCAAAATACCTGGCTCAATATCCACCCAAGCGATCGGTGTTGTTTATTGCACTAACCGGTGAAGAGAAGGGGCTGTTGGGAAGTAAGTATTATTCAGAAAATCCGGTAGTACCGCTGAATAAAACCGTTTTCAATTTTAATTGCGATGGTGCCGGGTACAACGATGTAACCATGGCAACCATTATTGGAATGGAGCGCACTACTGCCGAAGCTGATCTGGCCAAGGCTTGCCAGGCATTTGGTTTGAAAGCGGCTGTTGATCCGGTTCCCGAACAAAACCTGTTTGAGCGTTCCGACAATTACAACTTCGCTGTAAAGGGAGTTCCAGCTATTACGTTTGCACCGGGCACCAAAGCATTCGATGCAGATTTGATGAAGTATTACCATCAACCTGCTGATGAAGTTGGTTCGCTCGACTTTGATTATCTCGTGAAATATTTCAGGGCGTATGTGTATGCAAACATTTTACTAGCCAATAACCCTGCTGCGCCAACCTGGAAGGCAGGGGATAAGTTTGAAGCGGAGTCGAAAAAGCTTTATGGTAAGTAAGTAGTTTAATTACTCATTTGAATACACTCCGGCAGGTTTATCGGGAAGAAATTCCAGGATGGCCTGCCGGATTAGTTCCGGGCGGTTCCAAGGAATAAAATGATTTGCATTGGGTTCCAGCACCACCTTAACATTTGTATTAATCAATTCTGCTTGAGCAAAATTGGCATTGCCTGCGGGCACAAAGGAATCTTTACCACCTTGAACAACCGTTACCGGACAGGATATCTTTTTCCACTGCGATTTAAGTTCTTCCAATTGTGGCTTCAGGTGGTATATCTCTTCATTGGAAGCACGAAACGATCGCGGAAGTATCCAGCTTAAAAAAGGCGTAGCTAAAGGAGCCCTGAACCACATTTCATTGGGCTCCAGATCCGGATCAATGGAAGGAGCAACTAACACGAGTCCATCTACAAGATCAGGGAAATCCATTGCCATACGTGCCACCACGGGCCCACCCAATGAGTGTCCAATCAAAACAATGGGTCGGTTGTTCTGATGCTTTTCAAGAATAGGCTTCAACATTTTGGCCTGCAGCTCTAGTGAAGACTCGGCAACACCAAGGCCGGCATGTCCAAACCCGGGTCGGTCAGCGGTAATCAGTAAGGCTTGCGTTGTCAAAACTGAATCGGCAAGAAAGTGCGTAAAAGCGCTTAACGAACCCGGAGAACCGTGCACAAACAGCATCAAGGGTTTTGTGGTGTCGCCCGCCTGAGCATAGTGCAGCGTTCTTGATTCGGTCGTGTAAAAATGATGACTCCCGTTACTGGTTTTAGTATCCAGGAAATGCTGCAATTCTTTTCGGCTCATGCGGAACGTCATGCACGAATGACAAAGAATCCAGATAAGCGAAAGGCATACTAAACCAGGCAGCCAGGTCTTTCGCCACACGCGCATATCAAATGCTGTTCAGAAGCTTTTTGTATTGCGTGGCGTTGGAAAGAACTTCAGTGGATTTCTTAATATCCTCGTCATTCTTCAATCCAACCTGAATGCTGCCGCGTTCCAGGTGAAAACGGGAAATGATATCTTCCTCCAGTAGTATCTTAATCTGATCCTTGTACAACATCAACTCATTTTTCTTGTTCTCTGAAATTCGTGCGCTGATCTGTTCGATTTGAGATTTTAATTCGTTGTAATACCGTTCGCGCTTAGCCTCATCACTCAAGGCGGCAAGCTGCTGGTCGAGTCTTGAATTATATCTGTAATCTTTATCCTTCATCCAGGTTACGAACTGCTGATACTCCTCGGATGAAAGGGTGAAGTTTTTTGGATCGGGTTCGTTTTTTGTGTTGTGTGCATAACGGGTTGCGTAGTCAAAGATGTAACCCAATGCATACACTGTATGTGTAACCGGGTGCAGTTCATCATGTGACACTGCGATGTCTGGTTCGATGCCACCGCCATCGTATACGGTGCGACCATTTGTTGTTTTGAATGCAGTCTTTAATGAGTCCGGAATAGAGGCTACACTGCCGTCATCCCTGCGGTGTGTATAATCCATCACCTGAATGCAGCGACCAGTTGGAGTATAATATTTTGCTGTTGTAATTTTTACCTGTGCGTTGTATGAAAGCGGTCGGGGAACTTGCACCAAACCTTTACCGAATGATCGTTCACCCACAATGACCGCGCGATCATAGTCCTGCAGCGTGCCCGCAACAATTTCTGAAGCTGAAGCGCTACCACGATTAATCAACACGACTACGGGTATTTCCAGATCAACCGGATTATCCAACGTGGCGTAGGTGGCATTTTGATCCACGATTTTTCCTTTTGTGCTTACAACAGGCTTTCCTTTTGGTAAAAAGATGTTGCAAACATTAACCGCTTCCATTAACAGTCCGCCAGGGTTATCGCGCAAGTCAAGTACTACACCCTTCGGATTATTTTCTTTTAATTTGATAAGTGCATTGCGCACATTTTTTCCTGCCTCCGGTGTGAATTCACTCAAACGGATGTAGGCGTAGTGCTGATCCAGCATGCCGGAATAGGGCACGTTGTTCATTTTAATCTTCTCACGCTTGAATTCAAGCGTAAACGGTTCATCGCGGCCAATTCGTTTTACTGTTAGCGTTACCGGATCGCCCACCTGACCTTTCATTAAATCTCCGGCTTCCTGGCGGCTTACTTTTGCTAAATCTACCTGGTCGATTTTGAGAATTTCATCACCCACTTTTAACCCGCCTTTCTGCGCAGCAAAACCTTCCATGATCATGGTTACCACAGTTCGGTCACCAAACTCGCGTGTAACGGCACCAATGCCACCGTACTGGCCGGTGTTCATCGTTCTGAAGTCTTCAATTTGATCTTCAGGAATGTAGTTGGTATATGGATCAAGTGATTCAAGCATGGCGTCAATGCCCGTCTTTACCAACCTGTTCGGGTTTACTTCATCTACATAATGGGCATTTACCTCCTTAAACAAGGTGGCGAAAATGTCTAAGTTTTTGGCGATTTCGAAATAGCGATCAGCCGGTGGGGTAAACGAAAAGGCCAGAATACCCACCAAGGCAATGGCAACAGTAAATTTCAATCTCTTCTTCACAGTTTGCATAACTCAATTAACGTATCACAATGCAGATTTGATACACTCCTTTTAGTAACCGGAAAATTACGGATTTGAAAGGTCAGGTGTTGCCTTCATGTAGGATTAATTCGAAAGCAGAAGAAAACCCCATCAATATGTGATAAATACCTATTTTCTGCGTTATTGAATTTCATTACTTTTCAACAACAAACTAACCCCTGATTATTTATGAAAAGATTCCTCCTGATTGGTGTCCTTATCTGGACAGTTTTCGCCTGCACTGAAAAAGCCAGGTTTGAAACCAAAACCGGTGAAAGTGGTGGCTATGCGTACGAATACGTTACCAACGACCCGCTCAATGCTCGCATTTACACATTAAAAAATGGTTTAAAGGTTTACCTGAGCCAATACAATGCAGCACCACGCATCTACACGCAAATTGCGGTAAAAGCGGGTGGTAAAAATGATCCGGCTGATGCCACAGGTCTTGCACATTACCTGGAGCACATTATGTTCAAAGGCAGCAATGAGTTTGGTACACTGGATTGGGAAAAGGAGAAAGTGATGCTCGATAGTATTGAAAATATGTTTGAATACTACCGCACGCTAACGGATTCCATTGAACGGATTAATTATTACAAGAAGATTGATCAGTATTCAAACGAAGCAGCTAAACTGGCTATCGCAAGCGAATATGATAAAATGATTACCGAGCTGGGCGGCCGTGGGTTAAATGCCTATACCACTGAAGATCGTACAGTTTACATCAACGACATTCCTGCCAATCAGCTTGATAATTGGTTACAAATTGAAGCAAGTCGTTTCCGCACCATCGTACCACGCTTATTCCACACCGAATTGGAGGCCGTGTATGAAGAGAAGAACGGTAGTCTGGATAATGACTACTGGAAAAGTTTTGAAGCCATGTTCGCATCTGCGTTCAAAAAACATCCATATGGTACACAAACAGTAATCGGCACGATTGATCATTTGAAAAACCCTTCCATTACTGAGATTAAAAACTACTTCACGAAGTATTACAAGCCAAACAACGTAGCCATTTGTTTAAGTGGTGATCTGGACTATGACAAGACGATCGCCCTAATTGATAAATATTTTTCGGACTGGGAAGCGAACGAATCATTGGAGCCGTGGAATGCGGTAATTGAAGAGCCGATAGCAGATCAGGTAAACGTTGATGTGATCGGTCCGGATGCAGAGTGGATATACCTGGCTTATCGCTTTCCGGGACGTAACGCCAAAGAGTATCAACTGCTTCGGTTAACGGATATGATTCTGGCTAACTCTAAAGCCGGACTGATTGATATCAACCTGAAACAACAGCAGCGGGTAATTGAGCCGAGCTCATTTGTGTATGATTTGAATGATTACAGCCTGCATGTATTTAATGGAAAGCCAAAGGAAGGTCAGACCCTTGACCAGGTTAGAGATCTTTTTCTGGAACAGATTGAGTTGTTAAAGAAGGGTGAATTTGATGATTGGTTGCTGGATGCAGTCGTGAATGATTTGAAGAAAAGTAAAATACGCCAGTATGAAAATAATTATGCCCGTTCCGATGAAATGGTTATGGCCTTTACCAATAACATTTCATGGGCTGACTACATCGGTGAAATTGAGGCGCTTCGCCAGTATACCAAAGAGGATGTGGTGAAGTTTGCCAATGAATATTATACGGATAACTATATCCTCATTAAAAAGCTTACGGGTAAGGATCCGAATACCAAGAAGGTGGTTAAGCCATCTATTACAAAAGTTGCCTTGAACAAAGAGGATAAGTCACCTTTTCATGTGGCCATTGCTAAAAAACCGGTTGAAAAGTTACAGCCTGTTTTTCTGGATTATGAAAAGGATGTGCGCAAGCTGGCGTTACGTGAAGATGTTCCGGTGTTGTACAATCAAAATAAGGAGAATGATTTGTTCAGGTTGTATTACCTGCTGGATGCCGGTACGAATAATGATCCGAGGCTTCGTGTAGCTGTTGAATACCTTGAGTTTTTAGGCACGGAAGAGCTTTCAGCTGAGGATATTAAGAAGGAGTTGTATAAGATCGGTTGCGGATTTAGTGTATCTGCATCCGAAGATCAGACCTACATCAGCCTGGAAGGACTTTCTGAGAACATGGATAAGGCCATTGCAATTATGGAGGATTTGCTTGCCAATGCCAAGGCTGACGAAGAGGCGTTGAAAAAATTGGTAGACGATATTTTTAAAAAGCGTGACGATACCAAAAAGGACAAGTATGCCATTATCTATGATGGTCTGATGAATTATGGGTTGTACGGTCCTAACTCACCGTTTACCAACGTATTGAGCAATAGCGAACTTCGTAAACTGCAAGCACAGGAGTTGGTTGATTTGATCAAAGGCTTTACTAAAATGAAACATAAGGTGTTGTATTACGGCCCGCAGTCGGAGGATGCTTTAATTGCCTCACTCAAGAAGCTTCATGAACTACCTGAGGTGCTCAATGATGTTCCGCCCGCCCGCGATTTTCAAATGGCTGATGTTACCGACCCTGCCGTGTATTGGGCGCATTACGATATGGTGCAGATGGAAGCTCTGTTCATGATTAAGGGCTCGCCCTTCGATAAGAATAAAATGCCATTAAGCCGAATGTATAATGAATACATGGGTGCTCAGGTGTTCCGCGAACTGCGGGAAGCACAGGGATTGGCGTATGGAACATTCACTTCTTATCAAACAGCTTCCAAGGCTTCAGGGTCAGATTCATTTTTCGGATACATCGGTACACAAGCCGATAAGCAAGCTGAATCCTTAAAAGCCTTATCGGATATCATTTACACCATGCCGGAAACAGAAGATGGTTTTCAGGAAGCTAAAGAAGCTGTGCTTAGTGTGATTGAAAGTGAACGCATTGTAAAACAAAGCGTATTGTTCAATTACCTCGCGGCTGAAAAGCGCGGATTGAACTATGATATCCGGAAGGATATTTATGAGCAGGTGAAGAACATGTCGCTTGCCGACATTAAAAAGTTTCAGGAAGAGAATATCAAAAACAAAAAGTACAACCTGGTGTTGGTTGCCAGTCGTGATAATATTGATTTGAAAGACCTGGCCAAATATGGGAAGGTGAAAGAACTTTCACTGGATGAAATTTTTGGATACGAGAAGGAGCAGAAGATAAACCTGGAATCTCCGAATCAGTAAATGTTTTTATGAATGTCCGCTTCCAATTCTAAATGTCCCGTCATTGCGAGCGCTAGCGAAGCAATCCCAATTTAGTATTAAGGATGAGATTGCTTCGGTCGTACCTTCCTCGCAATGACGGTCAATTTTTTACTCCAGGACTTTAAATGGATACTCACCAAATGTTTAATTGTCCTGCATCTTAAAGGTGCAGGACAATTATTTTTAAGATGGGTTTTTATTAAAACTTATCCGGAATCTGAATAATCCGCACCACCACTTCGTGTGGGTCACCGTCTTTATCCAGCAGGCTGAATTTCACTGACGGATTATCGCGATTGAGTTGCGTTTCCACATTTACAATCTGGTTATCCTGCAAATGCTTTTGGATTTCTTTTTGAAGAATGAACAGTGCGTTGGCAAAATCAACTTCAATGGGACTGGGGTTGTAGGTAGATGTTTTCATCGGGGTATGGCTCAACAGATAAGGTGAGGGTTGTAAATCCTTAACCTTGAACTAAAAAAATCATTTATTTACCACCGGATCAGCGCAGAGGCCCATGTAAAACCACTGCCAAATGCGGCCAAACAAATTACGTCATTTTCTTTGATTTTACCTTCTGCCCAGGCTTCACTCATGGCAATGGGTATGGAGGCCGCAGTAGTGTTCCCGTAGCGCATAATGTTGTTATACACCTGATCGTTGCTAAGCGCCATTTTCTCCTGAATGTACTGGCTGATGCGCAGGTTGGCCTGGTGGGGTACCAGCAGGGAGATGTCGTCCTTGGTCATGTTATTGGCGGCCAGGGCTTCTTTAATTACCTCCATAAAACGCACCACGGCATGTTTAAATACCTGGTTTCCATTCATAACTACCTTGTAGTGCGTGGTATCGTTAATCTGTTCCGGCTGACGTTCTTCCCGGGGACGGCTGCTGCCCGGATCGCGCACGTAAAGCTCTTCGGCAAATCGTCCATCCGAATGTAGGTGTGTTGACAGTATACCCGGTTTATCGGAGGGCTGAAGGATAGCAGCACCCGCGCCATCGGCAAAAATTACAGCGGTGTTTCGACCACGCGTACTCAGGTCAATAGCCGTGGATTGAATTTCAGCGCCCACCACCAATATGGTTTTGTACATGCCCGTTTTAATAAACTGATCGGCAACTGAAAGGGCATAGATAAACCCGGAGCATGCATTACGCAAGTCAAGTGCACCGATGCTCTCCAGTCCTAATTCACGTTGTAGCAAAACTCCGGAGCCCGGAAAGAAATAATCTGGTGTTATGGTAGCGAAGACAATAAACTCAACATCCTTTTCCGTTAAGCCTGCTCTTTCCAAAGCCATGCGACTGGCTTTTGCGGCCATATTGGCTACGGTATCCTTGGTAGGATCAACCCACCTGCGCTCTTGTATGCCCGTTCGTTCAACGATCCATTCATTGTTGGTATCCATTACAGTCGACAGGTAATCATTGGTAATGACCGTTTCAGGTACATGATGGCCAAGGCCCACAATCTTAGAGTAGCGCATAAGCAATTCCGTTAAAGGGGCCGAAGTTAAGCAAATGTTAGCTAAACCTAATGGGTGTTAGGGGAATTGTTAGTGAGCAAGTTTCCGGGATGTGGGTGTTGAGATTTAAAAGTAAATCCCAATACCCAAGTCAGTCCGGACTTAGTTATTGGGATTTGAGAATGTGGAATTTTGTGTTACTTGTAAGCACTAAATCCTCGCTCAATAAATTCAAAGAACCCGTGCTTGAATTCTGCAAACACTTTGGCGAAAGCCGCTACCTCCTCAATAACAGCAGCATGTTCTTTAAAGTATTCAGTGTCGGATTCATTTAGTTCTTGTAGCATGGTAGCCAGTTGCTTTTCATGGTCGCGTAGTTTTTTGCGGAGGGCATCCACTAGTTCACCGTTGTAATAGGTAATCAGGTGTTGGTAATGGTCGACTTGCTTTTTGAACTCCACGTTATCCATTTTGGGTGCGTGCTGGTCGAGTAAATTCTGGAAGAAGGCGAGTTCGCGCTTCCATAATTCAGTGGCAGAGATCCACTCTACGCTTTCACGGTGCATGCCGATCAGGCTGGGCTGTAATATGTATTTTCCGGTTTGACTTGTAACGGAGATCATGATTGTATGATTTAATTGGTTGAATTAAAAATGATTTTAATTCTGTTAAATCAACATGATCCCCGTCACGAAGTTATCTGATAAATGTCAGGGTTACTTTTCGTCAACGTTTTTGGTGTTATCGTCAGGTATTCGGTCAATCAATTTATTATATGGGTCAATTCCGGCTTTTACAGGCTTTTTATTTACCGTAAATGATAAGGTGTGTTCACCCGGAGAAAGCCAATGTTTCTTCAAATAAAGTGGCACCTTCTGTGTCATGCCTTTTTCATTCTTAACCTCCTCATCAAAAATACCAATCTCAATCAGGTCTTTGCTTCTGCTTTCGTCAATTTCCCTACCGGTACTATCGTAGTATATCTTTTTGGTCTGTACGGTTAGGTCAACTTTAAATGTACCGTCAGGCTGCGATGTATACGCTGCTTTGGTTATGCGATTTTCATAAAGTGCAATTTTTTCAAAAGAATCCTGAAGAAAATACTGGAGTGAATCGGGTGTGGCTTCTTTTATATAGCTATACCATTCGTTTGAAGTAGCAAACGGTGGCTTTTGACGGAAGGCAGCTGTATCAATGAACTTTTTGAATGCACCATTAAGATTGTCCTCACCGATGTAATCCTGCAAGGCATATAGAATTAGGGAACCTTTGTCGTACCACACATACGCCCGTGAATCGTTGTTCAGTAGCGTTTCTTCGAATTTGCTTTCTGACGATCGTCCACGCAAATACCGATCGAGTGAATACTTTAAACGGTTTTGCATGCAATCTTTTCCATACGCATGCTCAAGAACCATCAAAGCTGAGTATTCAGCCATTGATTCTGATATCTGGTTCGCACCACGTGTAAAGCTTGGCGTAACCTGGTGGCCCCACCACTGGTGTGCTACTTCGTGTGCCGTTACATAGAAGGCATAATCCGTGTCGTTCGGATCGCTGAAATCAGCAGCCCATCCAAAACTTTCGGAGTAAGGCACCGTATTGGGGAACGATTGTGCAAAACTGGCATATCGTGGAAACTCCAGTATGCGCATTTGCTTGTATTGATAGGGGCTGAAGTTTTTAGAGAAGTAATCCAACGAAGCTTTGACTGAATTTACAAAGCGGTCGAGGTTATAGGTATGAGTTGGATGGTGGAATATCTCAATATTGACCTCCTCATTATTTTCTCCCCGCCACACATCGCGTAGAACAGCATAACGGGCCGATGAAAAGTTGGCGAACATATCCATCTCTGAATCCATTTTGTAGTAATAGTACTTGCGACCGTTTTCTTCCCATTCTTTTTCTAAATAGCCGGGAGCGACCGCGATCTGATCAGCAGAGGTGCTCACCGTAGCCTCAAAGGTTACATAGTCTGCATCGTTGTTGAACAACAATGTACTCAGACCAAACGGATCGTCTTGTGGAGGGGCCGTGTAGTCTTGTTTTGGTAGTCCATGTTTTTTCCGCTCTTTATCGCTTGTTACTCTACTTCCTGAATAGCCAAAACTCGGAAATATGCCGAGGCTGAAAAATGTGCCGTTGTAGACCATCAATCGGCCAAATCCACTATTTGGAAATCCCTTATACCGTGCATCCACTTCAATATCCATCAACAGGGTATCACCGGGTTGCATGGTTCTGGGCAATAGATAGAAATAAATAAAATGCGTTTTGTCGTCAATGACTTTTACGAGGTCTTTCCCGTTTACTTGTAATTTTTCAATCGTCATATCGCTGCCGTGTTCCAACATAAGCGAATCAATGGGCGAGTTGGTTTTGTTTACAAGTGTAAATTTCCCTGTCGCATATGCGGCACGGTCCTCCGGATAGAGATCCATTTGTATTTTCAGGTCGGTAACTTTCGGTTGTGGAAAGAATTCATATTTTATGTATTTCTTTTCAAACTCCACACCCCGTTTAATGCTTTCCTTATTGGTTAAGTATGTGTTCAGCACGCTCACATTGTAATAGATATAAGCGCCACTACCGATCCAGATCAGGGTGAACAAAGTAAGGAAAGCAGCCGCAGTAGTTGAAAAGCGTTGCCGGGCAAGCTTAAAACGCGCCTTAAAAGCTGATTCTGATCCTCGGTTCCAGACCAAATTTCCAATGATCAGAAAGATTATGCCCAGGCTTAACCAATATATATTGAACCAGGTTAATGGTTCCAGGAAATGCCCAAAGCCATTCATATCTGAAATCCGATAGCCAGGCGTATAGCTGTAGAAGAATAGGTTGTAATCCAGTTCAGCAAAATTCCGCAAGCCAAACATGGCGATCCAGATGCCAATGGATATCACATGCCCGATAAATTTGTTGTTTATCAGAATGTGAATGATGAAGGCAAGCATAACCAGCTGCAGGTATTCCGGTAACTCAATCAAATACAAGTCGGTGAAATACATGCCGAATTGAAAATTGAAATAGCCTTTGATGATCTGGTTGAATACCCCGCAGATCAGAATTAGGTTGACCAGCAATATGCATATCCAAACAAGCGACAAAAATTTACTGCCATAGGTAACCCAATTCGGAATGGGCAAGGCATCTGCAATGTTGGAATAGTGTACAGCTTTATCACGATGCACTACTTCACCGGTGTAAAAAATGATAATGATGAATACAAAGATGATATAGTTAAAGTCTTTGACTTCAAGCATGTAATATGTAAGTGGGAGAGAGGGTGTGCCAAAGGTGATGTCACCAAACCAACCATCAAGAAATAAAAATAAAACACCGGCCAACAGAATGGCTATGAAATAGAAGTCTTTGGTAATGTTTCGAAACTCAAGCCAGGACAGCCTGAACATTTTTGTTGTGAAAACCGATGGTGTGAATATTTTTTTAACGAGGGGTAGATCGATTAAGGAACGTAATTTCTTTTCAACTACTTCTTCTTTTCTGATTTTTCCGGATGACACTTCCAGCAGACTCTTAAATGAAAAACGAAGGTAGGTGAGTGTAAAAATCACCAGGCTTATGCTAATCCAAAGCAACCGGTTTATCATAAAATTCCCTTCAAACGGAATCACCAGGGTGTTCTGTTCGTAGGGTGTCCAGTATTGAGTAACGTGCTGAAATGTATTTAACGCGAAGGGGTCAAGAATATCAACCAGCGTCTTGTTGTCCAGGTCTTGCGTTAGGGTAGAAGCCAGAAGATAGCCGATAAATAAAATTACACTGGCCACATAAGTCGAAAGAATTTTTCGGGTAAGGGCAACCAACGCAAAGAAAATGGTTCCCGAAAAAAATATATTCGGCAACGTGATCACCAGGAACGGATAGAGATAGTGCCACAACACAAAAGGCCCGGATCGCTCGGGCTCTACTTCACCCGATAATAGTCCAATGGGTTCACCTACCCAAAGCCCGAACAAAAAGCCTGTGCAAATCAGTACCAAAATAGCAAAGGAACCCAGGTATCTACCGAGAAAGTAGGACTTTTCATTGATGGGATATGTGAAAAAGTAATCTTTCGTTTGGTATTCCAAATCCCGATAAATGGGTACGCCCATTACGGCAGAAGCCATTAGCATCTGGAATATGCTCATAATGGTGATCATTAAGCCGATTGCGGCAGGAGAATTAACGTAGGTTTTTTCTGACGCGGGTGAACCTCCGTACACACCCACAATGAAGGCAAACAAAAACAAGATACCAAAGTAAGCCCAGGTAGCGGGGCGCTTTAATCGGTACCGTATTTCAAACAGGAATATCTTAAAGAACATGATGATGCAGGTTAGGTAATCAAATTGTTACAACGTCCATTTTTTCAGCGATGCGCGAGAAGTACACATCTTCCAGGTTTGCTTCAACCGGGCTGAAACTTTCATCAGGACGAATATCACTGATCACATGTATTTGTGTTTTTCCTGCTTTAAGTTGTGTGGAAATGAGCTGGAAAGAGTTCCGGTATGCGTTCATTTCACTCTTTTCAATCGTCTTGGACCAGATTTTTCCTTTCATCGAATCCACCAGGTCGTTTGGATTGCCTTGTGCGATCACTTCACCCAAACAAATGATGGCCATGTCGCGGCACAGGTTCGTAACATCTTCAACAATGTGCGTGGATAAAATGACAATGGTATTTTCTCCGATCTCACTAAGCAGATTATAGAATCGATTGCGTTCAGCCGGATCAAGACCTGCAGTTGGTTCGTCAACAATTATGAGTTTGGGGTTTCCGATTAATGCCTGCGCCACACCAAAGCGTTGCTTCATACCTCCTGAGAACGTACCCAGGTTTTTATTTTTTACGTGTGCCAGATTGACCCGTTCCAATAAAGTAGATACGATTTCCTTACGTTGTTTTCTGTCAACAATGCCTTTTAGATCAGCAATGTGATCGAGCATGGTTTCCGCAGTTACTTTCGGATAAACTCCAAACTCCTGTGGAAGGTACCCTAATATTTTTCTGACTTCATGTTTGTCTCTAAGAACATCCAGGTTTCCTAGCGTTATTGAGCCGGAGTCGGCATCCTGCAGGGTAGCAATGGTTCGCATGAGGGATGATTTGCCAGCACCATTTGGGCCGAGTAAGCCGTACATACCTTGGCCGATAGTAAGGGATACATTTTTCAAGGCCTGCACTCCGTTGGAGTAGGTCTTGTTGAGGTCTTTTATTACAAGCTGCATTGGGATTTGATTTGGTGAAGATGAGACGCTTAAGATAGATCAAATGTTGCAGCTAGCCAAGAATTGATCAGTTTAGCAAGTAAATTGATTAGAATTTTCTAATACGGACTTATTCACTTTGCTTTTGTTACTTGAAACTAAGATGTAAAATTTTCGTAATCTTAAGTATTGATAGATTGAAAGTTACTTAGGATTCATCGACTCAAAGCTATTATTACATAATATCAGACTTATGAATGAATATTTAGTAACACTAAAATGCTGTGTCTTCATTTGCCTTGCATTCCTTCCTTTTAAAACTAGAAGTCAGCAAGTAGTTTTTGTTAAAAGTAGCAACATTGTTGAATCTACGGACTCAGCAATCATTTCAAGGTATTTGTACAACATATGTTATAATCCTGTAATTTCTGAAACTTCACCGCTTATCAAGCATTCTTTCAAGCTGAATTTTCAAGTCCCAAAAATTAAGGTTTATAATGCAGCCGACTATTATGTTGATGGTAAATTTAGTGATTTGCCTTTTAATAGCTGGGGGCCCTATCAGGTGCCCTTTCATCTAAACCAACCAATTGTTGTTCCTATAAAAGAGAAGAGATAGCCATAACTCATTAGGCGAAAATATCAATCAAGCCTAATCTAATTGACGTGCCTGTCGGTATAAAACTTATCGACTCACTAAATCACCACATTCACAATCTTACCCGGCACCACAATGACCTTTTTCGGTGGTTTGCCTTCCGTCCATTTGGTAACGATCTCCGAAGCCAACACCATTTTCTCAATGTCTTCCTTCGGCATATCGAGCGCGAATTCCATTTTGGTGCGCACCTTGCCGTTGATGGAGATGGGGTACTCGAACGAACTTTCTTTCAGGTACTCTTCATTCACAGCAGGGAACTTTGCTTTCAGGATCGTATCAGTATACCCCAGCTTTTCCCACAACTCTTCAGCAAGGTGTGGTGCATAAGGGGAGAGCGCGATTACGAGCGGCTCCAGAATACTTCTCTTATTACACTTTAATGAGCTCAGTTCATTCACGCAAATCATGAATTCACTTACGCTGGTGTTGAACGAGAAATTGTTAATATCCTGTTCAATCTTCTTTAGCGTTTTATGCAGGATTTTGAATTCATCGCGCGTGGGTTCAGCATTACTCACATTCCAGTTGCCTTGCGCATCATGAAACAGATTCCAGAACTTGCGCAAGAATTTAAATACACCATCTATACCATTGGTGTTCCAGGGCTTACTTAACTCCAACGGACCAAGAAACATTTCATACAGGCGAAGCGTGTCCGCGCCATAGGAAGCAATGATGTCGTCAGGGTTGACCACGTTGTGCTTCGACTTGGACATTTTTTCGACTTCGCTTCCACATACATATTTACCATCTCTGTTTGTTATAAATATTGCATTTGTGAACTCGGGTCTCCATTGTTTGAGTTTATCAATTAGTAGTTCATCATTCTCTACCAAATTAATATCAATATTAATTTTATTTGCATTCTGATCGACTGATGATGGTGTAAAAACATGAGAATCAACTTTGATTCCATTTTTAGAAAACTCTCTTTGAATCTGATCCAATATGTAGAATTCATCCCAAGAATCGCATACATCTTTTGAAATGAAGATGCTTGGAAAATTTTCATTTTTTAGACCATAATCTAAGCGGTAGACAAATTTTGACATCCCCTGAATATGCCCCTGGTTAATCAGCTTCTTAAACGGCTCCTCGGCACTTACATAACCTAAATCCTTCAATGCCTTGCACCAGAAGCGCGAGTACAATAAGTGTCCTGTTGCGTGTTCGCTGCCGCCCATGTACAGGTCAACATCCTGCCAGTAGTCGATTTCCTTTTTATCCGCGAAAGCAGTTGTATTTTTTGGATCCATATAGCGGAACCAATACCAGCTTGAACCTGCCCAACCTGGCATGGTGGTTAGTTCAAATGAGTTGCCGTTGTAATTCCAGTTTTTTGCCCTTGCCAACGGAGGTTCACCCGTTTCAGTCGGCTTGTACTCATCAATTTCAGGAAGGGTAATGGGCAAATCTTTTTCTTCAACCAGTTTCGGAATGCCGTCTTTGAAATACACCGGGAATGGTTCACCCCAATAACGCTGTCTTCCAAAAATGGCATCGCGCATGCGGTAGTTCACTTTGCCTTTCCCAATTCCTCTTTCTTCCACAAACTTTATCCCCGCTTCAATGGCTTCATCAACGGTGAGGCCGTTCATAAAACCGGAGTTGATAATTTTAGCATCCCAACTCACAAAGGCTTCTTCTTCTACGCTAGGGCCCTCGACAACCTGCACTATGGGCAACTTAAAATGTTTGGCAAAGCGGTGGTCGCGTTCATCGTGACCTGGTACAGCCATTACTGCTCCGGTTCCATAACCGGCCAACACGTAATCGGAAATCCAAATAGGAATGCGTTCGTTATTAAACGGATTGATGGCATAAGCACCCGTGAATGCACCGCTTACGCGTTTCACTTCTGTCATGCGCTCGCGTTCGCTGCGGTTTTTGGCAACCTGCACGTAATCACTCACCGCACTGCGTTGTTCATCAGTCGTAATTTGATCTACCAGTTCATGTTCTGGAGCCAGCACTAAAAAGGTTGCGCCATAAATGGTATCAATCCGTGTGGTGAAGACTTCTATTTTGGATTCTGACTGTTGAATCTTGAATTCAAGTTGCGCACCTTTACTTTTCCCAATCCAATTCCGCTGCATCTCTTTCAGCGGCTCGGGCCAATCGATTTTATCCAATCCGGTAAGCAAGCGCTCGGCATAAGCCGAAATGCGCATGCTCCATTGTAACATCTTTATGCGCTCAACCGGGTAACCCCCGCGTTCACTTACACCATCTTTAACTTCATCGTTAGACAATACGGTGCCCAATGCTGCGCACCAGTTCACCATGGTTTCGCTTTGATAGGCGATGCGGTAGTGCTGTAAAAAATTTTCTTTTTCTTTTTCGTTGAACTTCTTCCATTGCTCTGCGGTAATGATTGGTGTATCCTCATCACAGGCGGCATCAATGTTCTGATTGCCATTTTTCTCTAATTCAGCAATCAGTGTGGTAATCGGTTCAGTCTTTCCAAATTCGCCAGACTTTTTGTTGTACCATGAGTCAAACAGTTGCATGAAAATCCACTGCGTCCATTTATAGTAGGCCGGGTCGCAGGTTTGTACTTCGCGACTCCAATCGTACGAGAAGCCGATTTTGCGCAACTGGCGCTTATAGGTTTCAATGTTTTTTGCGGTAGTAATAGCGGGGTGCTGTCCGGTTTGTATAGCATACTGTTCTGCCGGAAGGCCGAACGCATCAAAGCCCATCGGGTGCAGCACATTGAATCCTTTTAAACGCTTGTAACGCGACACAATGTCGGTGGCAATATAGCCGAGCGGGTGCCCTACGTGCAGTCCCGCACCAGAGGGGTAGGGGAACATGTCCAGTACATAATACTTAGGTCTTGATGGGTCCGTCTCCACACGATAAACGCCTTCCTTTTCCCATTTATCCTGCCATTTCTGCTCAATTCGTCTGATCTCTTCTTTGCTGTATTCGGCCACAGTGTTTCAATAGTTTAAAGTGTCACCCTATAAAAAATCCCCTCCCTCTCCCTTGGAGAGGGAGGCTGGGAGGGTGAGGTCGCAAAAATAACCCAATCCGGCTAAAACCCCATCGCCCTTATCAAACAACTCATCCGGCAGGTTCAACAGTTCAGTAACTCATTTTTTACTGGCCCAGCCAAGGGGATAATCTTTGTCGTACAAATCGCCAAAAGAAACGCTTGAAATGAAAAATGTACTGATTCTTTTCTTCACGCTGTTAGCCTTGCCGATGTTCGGTCAGGTTACCCTTTCGGGGATGGTAACGGATGTAAAAGGCGAGCCGGTGCCGAATGCCAACGTGCTGTTGTTGAATACCTACGATGGCACTACCTCTGGCGCGGACGGTAAATTTTCGTTCACCACTTCGGAGGTGGGCATGCAAACCCTGGTGGTGAAGTTTATCGGGTTTAAAGAATACCGACAGCAGTTGGATCTGAGCAAATCACACACGGGATTGAGCATAGTATTAAAAGAAGAAATCAACCAACTTGAAGCTGTAACGATAACAGCCGGTGCCTTCGCTGCCAGCGATGAATCGCGCAGAACCATTTTCAGGGCGCTGGATATTGCCACCACAGCAGGTGCCACAGCCGACATTGCGGGGGCGCTAAACACATTGCCCGGAACACAAAAGGTAGGCGAGAGCGGAAGGTTGTTTGTTCGCGGGGGCGATGGTAACGAAGCACGCACATTTATTGACGGTATGCTGGTGTTGGATGCCTACGGTCCGGCCGCACCGAACACTCCTTCGCGCGGAAGGTTTCTTCCCTTTATGTTTAAAGGTACCAGCTTCAGCACAGGAGGTTACTCGGCAGAATATGGCCAGGCGCTTTCTTCAGCCTTGGTACTTGATTCGAAAGATGAAGAGCAATCTTCACGCACGGATTTTGGATTGCTTTCGGTTGGTGCCGATGTAGCCCACACGCAGGCCTGGAAAAATGCTTCTTGGGCAGGTAAGATCGGATACACAAACATCCGTCCGTATTTCGGATTGATCAATCAGGAAATCGATTGGGAGAAAGCTCCGGTTTCTGTTGAGGGGAGTTCAGCCTACAGACAACGCGTTGGTAAGAATGGCATGTTCAAGGTGTACGGAAACTTCAATCATTCCAATTTCTCTTTGTACCATCATGATATTGATGATTACGATGTGACCACTTTGATTGACATCACCAATACCTTTCGGTACATCAACGGCTCTTACAAAACTGCATTAAATGAAAAGTGGTCGTTGCGCAGCGGACTTTCATACACGCTAACCCGGAATGATTTGCAACAAGGAGATATCAGGTTAAATGAATTTGATGAAGGTACACATGCCAAGGTTGTGTTTGATGGCTCTATATCCGATAAAATCGAATTACGAACCGGTGCAGAAGTGATCAATCGCGATTACAAGGCTGCGGTAGATACATCAGCTTTTGTTCCTGGCTTTCATGAAGTGATCAGTGCGGCTTTTGTAGAAGCTGATCTGTATGCCAGCAACAAATTTGTAACGCGTGTAGGTGGTCGGGTTGAACATAATAATTTGCTTAATCAGGTTTCTGTTGATCCGCGCATTTCATTGGCTTACAAAACCGGTAAAAGCGGTCAGGTTTCCTTTGCGTATGGCAAATTCAGACAATCACCAAAGAATGAGTGGTTGCGTTGGGATAATCACCTTGAGGCTGAGAAAGCTGATCATTACATTTTGAATTACCAACTGATTGAGAACAACCGCACATTCCGTGTGGAGGGCTATTACAAAACCTATTCCGACCTGATAAAATTTGAAAACGGAAATCCGTTTGTGTTGAATAATGAAGGATCAGGCTATGCACGGGGTGTGGAATTATTCTACCGCGATAACAAAACCATTCGTAATGCGGATTATTGGATTTCTTATTCCTTTCTGGATACCGAACGTGATTACCTGAATACACCGTATGCAGTAACACCAACATTTGCGTCTGCGCACAATTTCTCGGTGGTGTACAAACATTTTGTGTCAAGTTTAAAAACTCAATTTGGTGCTACCTATTCTTTTACCAGCGGAAGACCGTACAACAACCCGAATGAAGATCGGTTCAACAATAGCCGCACAAAAAGTTATCAGGATTTAAGTGTGAACATCAGCTATTTGCCCAAACCTAACCTGATTGTTTACTTCTCGTGCACCAATGTTTTGGGTTACGATAACATTTTTGGTTACGAATACAGCAATACACAAAACAACGAAGGGTTTTACAACAGTCGTGCGATTCGTCAGGCTGCGCCACGGTTTGTTTTTCTGGGAATATTCATAACCCTACCAAAGGATAAATCAATTAACCAATTACCAAGTCTCTAACCATTAACCAACACAAGTATGAAACACGTAAACATTATTCCGTTATTAATTGCCGCGTTGGCTTGTTTGGCAGTGATCGCATCTGCCAACGACCGGTACACCGAAACCATGCAAAAAAATATTGAGGTGGTGTACAAGGCAAAATCGGTTGAAGAAATTCAGGCTGCCGTAAATGCGTTTGAACGCATTGGCGATGCGGAAAAATCAAAGTGGGAACCTTTTTATTATGCATCGTATGGATATTTGATGATAGCGTTGAGACAGATGGAAGCGATTGAAAAGGACAAACAACTTGACCTGGCATTAGGTGTTCTTAAAAAGGCCAGTGCCATTAACCCGGTCGAATCTGAAATTGTGGCGTTGGAAGGATTCATTCACATGATCCGTGTTTCTGTAGATCCTGCTTCCCGTGGTCAGCAATATTCTGGCTTGGCGATGCAAACTTTTGGGAAAGCCATCGGCATGAATCCTGAAAACCCAAGGGCATTGGCGTTGATGGCGCAAATGCAATATGGCACAGCCCAGTTTTTTGGTTCGCCAACAACCGAGGCCTGTGGCACCTTGAATAAAGCGTTGGAGAAATTTGAAACGTATAAATCAACCAATCCGCTTGCGCCAGTTTGGGGTAAGTCAATGGCTGAGGGAATGAAAGCACAATGTAAGTAGCATTAGAATTAAGCTTCGAGTTTCGAGCTTTTAGCTGCAAGCCGAAAAGCTTGCAGCTCGAAACTCATAGCTTTAAATCCAACGCTTCATAACTAATACTCACAGAATGATTATTAAACTCTTAACATACACACACATCTTAGCCGGAATAATTTCTTTGATTGTTGCTCCAATAGCCATGGTCGTGCGCAAAGGAGGTAAAGCCCATCGGTTCTGGGGCAAGATCTTCTTTTGGTGCATGACGTGGATTTGTTTTTCTGCCATTATATTATCAACCATAAAGTGGATTCCATTTTTGTTGTTGATCGCGGTGTTCAGCTACTATGCTGTGTTTGTCGGGTATCGATCACTGTACAGAAAGCAACCGCATCAAGGCAAAGGTGTAACCTGGTACGATTGGATGTTTGGTATTGTTGCCGGTCTTTTTAATACTGGGTTCTTTGTGTGGGGTATTTACCTGGTGTTAACTAATCAGACTTCTCTTGGTATGCTGGCCGCAGGCTTTGGCTTTGGTGGCATGCTGGTGGTTTGGTCGGAATTGAAGCGGTATATAAAACCACCGCGAGATAAATTCGATTGGTTCTACAGCCACATGGGCAACATGATGGGTGGCTTCATTGCCTCGGTAACTGCTTTCTCTACACAAGTGATGACTTTCCTTCCGGGTGTTATGCAATGGATTTGGCCAAGCCTAGTGGGTGTGCCGTTAATTATTTTTTGGGTACGATCTTACCGGAAACGATTAAATTCGGGCAAATCATTGGCACAGTTTATTGAAATGCGTTAAGGTGTCTTATCTTGTTGATATGAAATTGTCGAAGGCGGTAAAAAGGGAAATACGCGATGTGTTGTTGCTGCTATTGTTTGGTTTGTTAATGACCGTTGTTTTCGGTTATACTAAGACCAAACAACAATTTTGGATTGTAGGATCGTTTACAGCCCTGATGTGGGTCTTCTTGTGGAAGGGCAACGGACTGATTAGCGGAATAATCTCTGATCGGATCAACTGGTTAAAGGCTCCTCTTAAAAGTTTTCTTGTTTTATCGTTGGGTAGTATTTTATATACCGCCACCAGTATTGTGCTTTTAACGCAACTTTATAAACTCATTTTCGATGTTGATTTCGGGAAATCGCAGTACATGATTTTTTCGGCCACCGTGGTCACGATAATCATTTCCCTGTTTATGCATGGTCGTTCGTTTTTGCTTGAATGGAAACAAAGCGCGCTTGATGCCGAGAAACTGAAACGCGAAAACGTAACGGCACGGTATGAAAGTTTGAAAAATCAGGTTAACCCACATTTTTTATTCAACAGTTTTAATGCACTGACAAATCTCGTTTACGAAAATCAGGACCTGGCCGCCAAGTTTATCAAACAACTTTCGGAAGTGTACCGTTATGTGCTGGATACCCGCGACCGGGAGTTGGTTACCAAAGAAGAGGAGTTGAAATTTTTAGAGTCGTACCTGTTCTTGCAGAAAATCAGGTTTGGCGACAACCTACAGATATCCATTCAACTGGATAATGTAAAAACTTACTTCCCTCCGCTGGTGCTGCAAATGCTCATTGAAAATGCAATCAAACATAATATTGTGGCAGCTGAACAACCGCTTTCTATTAAAATTTATGAGTCCGATAACTATATCGTAATTGAAAATAAGCTTCAACGTAAAAAAGTACTTTCCGAAGAGTCTGCCGGAGTAGGTCTCAGTAATATCCGGTTGCGGTATGAATTCTTATCAGATCAAAAAGTAGTGGTAGAAGCGTTGCACGATAAATTTATTGTGCGCCTTCCGGTAATTGAACGGGTTGAATCATGAATGTACTGATTATTGAAGACGAGATCCAGGCGGCCAGACGATTGGAGAATCTGATTAACGAGTTGTTGCCTCAGGCGATCATCTCCGGAAGGACGGATTCTGTGAAGAGTGCCGTGAAATGGTTCAATAATAATCCGCATCCGGATTTGATTTTTATGGACATTCAATTGGGTGATGGACTGAGTTTCGAAATATTCGAGATGACAACGATTTCTGCGCCTGTAATTTTTACTACTGCCTATGATGAGTATGCCCTTAAAGCCTTCAAGGTTAACAGCATCGATTACATACTGAAACCAGTGGATAAAGATGAGTTGCGTGGAGCTCTTGAAAAATTCAATACCCTGAAACTGACCAATGTTGGCAAGGTTGATTTTTCCAACAGCATTACCCAGGTAATGGAGTTACTCACCAAAAAATATAAAGAGCGATTCGTGATTAAAGTAGGAGAACACTTGCGTACCGTTGAGGTGAAGGATATTCTCTATTTTTTCAGTTCAGACAAAGCCACGTTTAGCACCACACGTGAAGGACGCTCGCACATTCTTGACTTCACCCTCGATCAGCTTGAGTTGATGGTAAACCCGGAGGAATTTTTTCGAATAAATCGTAAATACCTGGTGGGTACAGCGGCCATACAGGATATCATCAGCCATACCAACAGCCGGTTGAAGTTGATTTTAAAGGGTTGCCCTGACCAGGACATCATTGTTTCGCGTGAGCGGGTACAGGAATTTAAGCAGTGGCTTGACCGGTAGTTTGCGTCAGCCTTTTTTTCAGCTCCTCAATGTCGCTTTGTTTAATGGGTTTGGTGATGTAATGAATCACATTCTTGTATTGAAAGGCCTCGTCCTTATCTTTTTTATTATTCGAGCTGGTGAGTACAATAATCCGAACCTTTGCCCGCACGGCTTCCGGCATTCCATTGAAACTTTTTAAAAATCCAAACCCGTCAATGTTAGGCATGTTTAAATCCAGGAAGATAATATCGGGGGGCTTTGCGTTTGGTTCTTCCAATGCATCAATAGCCTCTTGCGCTGACTTATAGGAGATTATGTTATTAGAAAAGGCATACACCTCTAGAAACCTTCTTTGAATAAAAAGATCAATTTCGCTGTCGTCTATCAGTATGGTTGTATCCACAATTGCCTTCACTGTTACGGATGATTAAAGCCATTTATATAAACTTACCACAAATCAGCTACAAAGTGGTAAAAATTGACTCAAAAATTGTTTTTTTTACGGTTTTACGGCACCAAAAAATGTGTTAAAATTGACCTTCTAAACCCAACCGAAAACTATGAATTCTAAAAATGCCCTTTATTCTTTGTTCGCCATCTGTTTGGTATTTGGTTTGAGCTCGTGTGGAAAATCCGGGGAGAATAATGCCAATGCCGATGAATTTAAAGAAGCAGAGGAGAGTCTTCGTTCGACCATAGAAGATGTTGTATATAACATCCCCTCACCAACCGAAATTCCTTACCTGATTGAACAAACCGGGGCTGAGTTTAACCAAAGTCTTGTAAATCCACGTTCCAAGGCTGATTCATACATCAACCGCACAGACAAGGCGGCCTTGAACCTGGGCGTGTATACGGCTGATATCGGGTATTTAACTTCCTATGAAAAAACACAGGAAGCCATTGACTACCTGAATGCCTGCAAGAGCCTGGCTGATTACCTGGGCATTATCGGAACGTTTGATGTGGAGATTTTAAGGCGTTTTGAAGCCAATATTGCGAACAAAGACTCCCTGGCAACCCTGTTGGATGAGTCGATCAAACAAACCGAGAAGTTTTTAAAAGATGACACCCGTAACAAGCAGGCTGCATTGGTTGTGGCCGGAAGTTTTGTGGAGGGTTTACATATTTCTACTGGTTTGGTTAATTCCTATCCGAAAGATTTACTCCCAACCGATGCCCGAAATGTAATCCTTACCCCGGTTATTCAGGTTATCCTAAATCAACAGAAATCCGTTTCGGAATTATTGAAGATGTTGTCGGCTATTGAGCAAACCGATCCGGTAAGCGGCATGGTGCGCGACTTGAAAGAGCTTGAAGCAGCCTATGCTGCGTTAAACATTGAAGATCAGATTAAGAACAACCGCGCTGATCTGGTGCTTAGCGATAAAAATCTGGAAACCATTTCCGCAGTCGTGGCTAAAATGCGCCAGTCGATTGTGGAATAATTCTTCGAATTCATTAGTACAGAAATGGGGCCGCAAACACGGCCCTATTTTTTTATCATAACTACAGTTCTTTACTATCTTTAATGAATAATCAACCCTTCATATGAGTGAAGAAATTCTCAAAGCCCTTCTCAGACTTTTTGCCGTTGTAGCCCGCCAGGACGAAGTAACCCGACAGGAGCGAGAGCAGGTCAGGAAGTTTCTTCTTGAGCACCTCAATGAATCGAAGGTGGAGCCATACCTCACCATGTTTGATGAATTTGTGAAAACCACCGGCAGTGTGGAGGGAACGGATGAAGCGTATAACGTGAAACGTATTTGTGCCGAAATCAACCTGGGCCTGGCACAGAAACAGAAATATATTGTTGTGCTAGAACTGGTGCGGTTAATTTTGGCTGATTCGGTGATTACTTCGCGTGAACAGGAGTTGATGCTGGCGATTTGTGAGGATTTTAAAATTAGTCCTACCGATCTTGAATCCATTAAAACCTTTTTGTCAGCACAGGAGTCGGCACACCTGGACCAACCGGGTTTACTCATCATCGACCCGAAAGACGATACGGCCTTTAAACAGGCCCTTCACATTCAACGAAAAAATCTGAAAGGATTTATTGAAATACTTTACCTGCAACAAGTTGAATTATACCTGGTGAAGTATGTGGGTAAGTCAGATGTTTACCTCAATGGCGCTCCGTTTCGTTCGGGCTCCATTAATGTGTTGAGCGTAGGCAGCACGTTACGATGGGACAAAGATGAACCCGTTTATTATGGCGATGTGCTCAGTCGCTTTAAACGTTTGGATAAGGGCGAACGCATTTCGTTTCAGGCAAATGACATTCATTTTCGGTTTAAAAACGGAGGCATCGGGTTGCAGGAAGTTAACCTGGCTGAAGAGTCCGGCAACCTGGTAGCATTAATGGGAGCCAGTGGATCGGGAAAATCTACCTTGTTACATGTTTTAAATGGTTCCGAAAAACCCACGAAAGGGCAGGTGCTGATTAACGGCATTGATATTCATAAAAATCCGGAAAAAATTGAAGGTGTAATCGGATTTGTTCCACAGGATGACCTGCTCATCGAAGACCTTACGGTGTACCAAAACCTGTATTATGCAGCCAAACTTTGCTTCAGCGATTTGCCTGAAGATAAGATTGATGCATTGGTGATGAAAACATTGGAAGATCTTGGGCTGGCCGAACGCAAGGATTTGAAAGTAGGATCGCCACTTCAGAAAACCATCAGTGGTGGACAACGTAAACGCCTCAATATCGGGTTGGAGTTGTTACGCGAACCAGCTATTCTCTTTTGCGATGAACCCACCAGCGGACTTTCATCACGCGATTCGGAGAATATTATTGATTTGCTGAAAGAACTTTCACTGAAAGGAAAGCTTGTGTTTGCCGTCATTCATCAGCCCTCATCCGACATCTTTAAGAAATTCGACCGTCTGCTCATTCTGGATACCGGTGGATACCAGATTTACTACGGCAATCCCGTAGATGCGATCGTGTATTTCAAGCGCGCCATCGACATGATCAACAGCGATGTGGGGGAATGTTATGAATGTGGCAACGTAAATCCGGAGCAGATTTTCAACATCATTGAAACAAAGGTGATCAATGAATACGGACAGTTTACAAATGAGCGAAAAATTTCTCCCGATCAATGGTTCCGGATGTATAAACAAGCCGGTAGCCATGCGCTTGAATCTATTTCTGAAAAGCCGGTTCAATCTACCTTGCGCATACCCGGTAGATTAAAACAAATTAAGTTATTCTCCTTGCGGGATGTGCAAGCCAAAATTCACAACCGGCAATATATGATTATTAATTTGCTGGAAGCTCCCTTGCTGGCATTCATTCTGGCGTTTATTGTTCGATTCTATAACATTGATGATAAACTGCAGAGCAGTTACGTGTTTGCCAAAAACCTCAACCTTCCGGCTTACTTGTTCATGAGTGTGATTGTTGCCTTGTTTATGGGCTTAACGGTGAGTGCGGAAGAAATCATTCGCGACCGTAAAATTCTGAAGCGGGAAGCGTTTTTGCATTTAAGCAGAAGCAGCTATCTGCTTTCAAAAATCGGAATCTTGTTTCTGTTGTCTGCTATTCAAACTCTTACCTTTGTATTGGTTGGGAATTATATCCTTGAAATAAAAGGCATGTTACTGGAGCATTGGCTGATTTTATTTACCGTCTCGTGTTTTGCCAATACGCTCGGGTTAAACATTTCCTCCGGGTTCAATTCGGCTGTTACCATTTATATTTTAATTCCGCTATTAATTATTCCTCAACTCATACTCAGTGGTGTGGTGGTGAAGTTTGATAAGCTGAATCCCGTTATCGGAAATACGGCCACGGTGCCATTTGTGGGCGATATTATGGCCTCACGATGGGCTTTTGAAGCGGCCATGGTTACCCAGTTTAAGGGTAATAAATACGAACAGGAGTTTTACCTGTACGATAAGGTTATGGCTGATGCCGATTACCGGAAGATTTATTTTATCCCTGAACTGGAAAGCAAGTTGCAGTTTTGCCTGGCGAATCGCGATGCGGAAGACTCTGAATTAAAACGAAAGTTTTCGTCCGATCTAAACCTGCTGCGTAGCGAAATCAGGCGTGAAGCAGAGTCGGTTGGTCGCGAGCATTACGAATGGATTGATCGGCTGGATGAAAATCATTTTGATTCCGTTACCTATAACGAAGCCATTGCATTTTTGGGAAACCTGCGGAGGTTATACATCAACCGATATAACAAAGCTGATGGTGAGAAAGAGAAGAAAATAACCTTGATGACGGATACCCCTGAGGAAGAGCGTGCATACGAAAAGCTACGGGATGGTTACCGCAATGAGGCCATAGCTGATTTTGTGAAAAACCTGACCGAAACGCATCGCATCATTGAAAAGGATGGAAAATTGATTCAAAAGATTTATCCCATTTACAAAGATCCGGATCCAGACCACGTGATCGATTTCGATGCGCAGTTCTACATGCCTAAAAAGCACTTTCTGAATATGAATATTGATACCCTGTTTTTTAATACCGGGGTTATCTGGTCGATGACATTGGTGCTGGCCATTGCCTTGTACCTGGATGTATTGCGCAGAATTATTGATGGGTTTGGCAATCTGTCCAACCCGTTGAACCGCAGGGTTTAAAAGATTTATTTGTATTACGGAGTCCTCGGATTTTTCTGGTTCGGGGCATTTCTTTTATTTTTGTTGAAATCCTCGATGACATGATCGTATTACTACTCATTTTATTGCTTCTTATCCTCGTCAGGATATTCTAGCATGTTTTTCACGCTTTCCAAAATACTGGGGTATCTGACTTCTCCATTGGTTTGGGCCTGTTTGCTGTTGGTAACATCCTGGGTTATCAAAAAAATGCGATGGAAGCGCAGGTTGTTTTATGCCGGAATCATAACCCTTCTTTTTTTCTCGAACGATTTTATAGCCAATGAAGCCATGCGGTTGTGGGAAGTACCGGCAACACCCTATGCTGCTATTTCCAAAACCTATTCGTATGGCGTGTTGCTCACCGGTGTTACTTCTACCGATTTGCATTTCACACAACCTGCCGATCGGGTGTATTTTACGCGTGGGGCTGATCGGGTTGTGCACACCGTTGACTTGTACAAGCGCGGAATAGTGAAGAAGATTTTAGTATCAGGTGGAAGCGGGCGGTTAATAACAGAAGGTAAGAAGGAGGCTGATGATATTGTAAAGGCATTGAAGTTAATGGGAGTTCCTGAAATGGATATCCTGGTGGAGAATGAATCGCGCAATACGGCAGAGTCCGCCCGAAAGGTAAAAACCATGCTGCATGAGCCGGGCGAAATCCTGCTGATCACCTCGGCCTTTCACATGCGCAGGTCGGTAGGTTGTTTTAGAAAAGTAGGTTTACAGGTAGATACCTTTAGTACAGATTTTTATACACACCCGCGCTATTTCACCCCCGATGTATTGCTGGTACCCAAGGTAGAAGCCCTGCAAATCTGGCAGAAATTATTCAAGGAGTGGGTAGGTATAACCGCATACCGCTTTGCCGGCTACCTGTAAGTTATAACACCGAAGAGGGCTTGCGCCAGCCTTCGCGGGCTTCCTGGTTCAAGTACTCGGTTAAACTTTCAAGGCTGGAGAATACCTGAATTTTCCGTGGTTCGGTTTGTTGCTCGGCCGAGGGAAACATCACTTCCACAAAGAATCCCTTCACCATGTACAGGGAGAAATGACAACTGTTGCGCACCTGGTTGCCAATCAGGGTTCCTTTATTTCGCAGGTAGTTAATTTGCTGGGCAGGTGAAAAGCGCTGGAAAAAGAATTTTGTAAACATAGGGGTAACGTAAAGGCTACGTGGCGCAAATCTGTAGCCAACATGCTAAAAGCCCGATTGGGCCTTTCTTTACAGGTTTCCATAAAGTTGAAATCCTGATTTGGGATTGTAACCCGACTGTTTTTCCAAAGTTGAGGTAAAGAAAAAGGCTGCCGGAGAGGGCAGCCTTTAATGTGTTTTT
Organism: uncultured Roseivirgaceae bacterium; assembly: GCA_964419145.1. GTDB lineage: Bacteria > Bacteroidota > Bacteroidia > Cytophagales > Cyclobacteriaceae > UBA2336. The sequence goes on from CAYQOM010000002.1 coordinate 274,482, forward strand.
GATAGAATAGATTAAGGAAGTGGTAAACCCGTAGCCGAATATCTGGCCAAGTTTGCCTTTGGAATGGTTGAGCCAAACTTGGCATTGATGGCATCAATAAACACGTTAGCCAAAAATGCATAGCCTCTTGTATTCGGGTGAACGCCATCCTCCGAATAGATACCGGTAGGAGGATTGATGTTTGGTGTAATGGTAACACCATTGTAAATACCGGCTTGCGCAGTGATCAGCGCATTCAGTGCAGCATCAACATCCGCTAAAGCAAGTTTGGTCGTGTTAGAAGCTACAATGCCCGTAACGATTGAATTGTAGGCAACCCTGGCGTTATTTATCGCTGTGATTTCTGTAGGGATCAATACATATCGGTCTGCCAAAGGAACAGTGAGTCCATTTATTAATAAGGGATTGCCACCCACCGTTGTACCAAGCACACTGCCAGTAGATAGAGGCAAGATGTCTGTACTGGATGTTTGTCTGACTTGTTCATAGGGTTCCAGGGCAGCCCGCTGTTCTGGTGTAATGGCACCAGCACCTAACAGGGCATCAAAACCAGATCCAAGGTCTTGCAAAGTTTCGTCAATGAGTACAGGTCTGTTATTGCCAGTTGCAAACGTTATTTTTCTTGCATCTAATTGCTCAGATGTTCCGAATGCGCCACCAAATGCTGGATTTTTAAGTCCATCCAATGCGGCATTATAACCTGCAAAGCCACCATTTAACTGTGCTGCTGTAGCGGCATCCAAAGGAACCGCATTGTAGGCAACTGAAGTAAAATGTGGCATTTTAAAAATATCCGGAAAATTACCTACAACTCCTTTTAACTCTGCATTTGATCCAAGTAACGTTGTTATAGCGGCAGTATATTGGAAATCGAAATCGAATTGTGTACCACCTACGGCATTTGTTAAGGGTGCTAACGAAGGATCGCCACCAAAAGCCGCATGTAGAAAGAAGTCATCCAACCCAAGCCAGAACAAAAAGAAAGACCCGCCAGCAGCGGCAGCATCGCCAATCAAAGTAGTGGTTCCACCTGGGGGCGGTGCAAGACGTCCGTAGAACGGACTAAATCTTGGATCAACACCTGCAACAGTCCAATCACCTGTTTCTTCAATTAATGATTGACCTAGAACAATTGCAGGAATGCCAAAATTATTTAAAGTTGCTTTTCCACCAGTGTAAATAAAGCCTGGATTGGCTGCTGGATTAGGTACAGCTTCCAATACACCGGCTGCATAAGCTTGGGGGGTAGGTCGTGGCGGAGTTCCTTGCAAGCGAAGTCTCCCCAAAACAGGTTTAGTGTTATCGGAAAGGAAGGGTTGAGTTACAAATAAATTCCATCCTAGTGTGGCGTTAATATTCGGTTGGTTAAACGTTGCTGTTCCTCCAGCGCATGCCAATTGCTTATTAATGATGGCAGGGAGAGAATTGGCTTGTCCGTCATTAAATAATGCACCACCCTGAACGCCAGCAACAAAAGAGTTACCAATGGCTACAAACTTGGTGAAGTTGGCCGTGCCTGCTCCACCTGTACATGGGTCAGGACCAATGTTGGTAGTATTTGGTTCTGGTTGCGTAAGCGTCATCACCTCTTGTTCACAGGCTCCCAGAAAAATCAGGGATAGAAACGCCAGTGATATGTAATTAAACTTTTTCATAGTCTCTTTATTTAATCTTTTGTTTTACCGGATTATCTGAAGAATTCATCAAACGTAAGTGAGATGTAGAATTGCTGGCCAACAAATGGTGCCCCGAAGTTGGTGCGGTAATCGCCACCCAGCAAATTGGTGCCGCCCAGTTTGGCAATGGTTTTAATGGATGGAATTCTGTAGCTAACCTGCGCGTCCAACACTCCGAATTCGGGTACATTCCAACTTCCGAAAGAAGATTCCCACAGGTAAGCATCCTGCCAGCGGAAGTTGATGTTAAAACCGAGGTTGGTTTTGTTGATTCGCCTGTTTCCAATACCCACGTTAATTTTATTTTCAGGCATGTTAAACCCGGAAATAAAACCATCTTCGTCTTCTTCAAAGGTGGCATAGTTGTATGAACCACTCAGTGTATATCCTTTCAACAACTTGTATTCAACTCCCAAACCAAAACCGTAAGAATTAACATTGTTTGGATTATTAACATAAGGAGAGAATAATGACCCAGCATTGATTGTATTTCCCTGATGTGTTGTAGCTTCTTTGCTTACCACAATTTCACCACCAATGAAATCCTTATAAATGGTGTAGTAGCCATTCAGGTCAACCAGCATTTTGTTATTGAAGCTTCCCTTGTATCCGATTTCAAAAGCAGTCAGTTTTTCAGGTGCTACATAAGGTATATCGGAGGTTACCAGCAATGCAGCGTTACCGCCATTTGGGTCACCTGTTGTTGGATCTAATGATCCGCCAGATGCTCTATACGCATTGTAGGAGTCTCTTGTCCACGCGCCACCGTTGTGAATTCCATAACGCGCTGCATTTGCTTCCGTGCTTCCTAGCAATGTACCACCAGAAGAAGGGAAGAAAATAAACTGTGCCTGCGTATCCGGGTTGCGGAAACCAGTCTGGTAACTGGCGCGGATATTGTGTGTTTCGCTGAACGTATACACGGCAGATATCCGGGGTGTAACCTGGCCATCAAAGTTTTCATTTTTGTCATAGCGCAACGAACCAGTCAGGCGCAAGGATTCACCAAGAGTTTTGGCGATTTGACCATAGAAACCAAATTCGTTTATCTTAATCCGTTCATTGCCATCTCCTTCTGGGTCTTCATTGAAAACGGTTCCATCGCTAAACAAATCATACTGACGGAAGTTACCACCCACCATGAAATCAAATGCTTCAATTTGGTTGAACTGGTAATTGAACTCACCATGATACAGACGCGAGTTGTCAACAAATGATGATCCCGGAGGTGTACGCTGAAATAAATTTGAACGTACTTGATTTACAAGATCATTGAATGCTTGAGTACCCGGTTGCGGACGATTTCTATCGGCATAGGCACGTGCTGCAGCATGGGCAGCCTCTGGGTTTCCTGCAGGTACACCTGCTACATACCCTTGCATGGCAAGAACATAGGTTTGCGCATATTCAGGTGCCCACTGTGTTGCTGTTGGGCTGTAGTATTCATTCATAAAACCACCTTGCGCACTCATGTTCCACGAATCACCGTCTTTGGTCTCGGTCATGTAACCGCGCACAAAGAAGTTTGAACCTTTCAATTCGAGTTTGTGAAATTGTTGCGTGAAATCACGTAGGGCATACTTTTCAGTCCCTTGGTAGATTGAGCTACCACCACCAAAGCGCCAGTTGTACAACAACTCCATTTTATCCGTTAACTTATAGTGGAGCGCCACATCAGCTTTCATGCTTCTGGCTTCATCGTTATCGAGAATATCCTCTTCACGGAAACCGGTTCTTCTTAAATCGAGTGTACCAAAAGTTCCACCAATGGGAACCGGAATAGGAGTTTCGTCACCATAAAGGTTCAGTCCATCGAAGTTGGCGGCACCGCTTAAATCAACAGTTGATTCCGGGCGCAAACGATCAGTCTTGTAGTCATTGCTCTTCCAGTCTGTAGCTTGCATCAAGGAGAAGTTAAGTTTAAAAGCAAACTTGTTGTTAAATGCCTTGGCATAACGCGCTGAGAAGTTATACATCGGAAAGCTTTCGCCTTGTGCATCAGATGTGGTAATACCACCTTTTACCATAGCGCTGAAGCCTTGGTATTCAAACGGGCTTTTACTCTTCATCATCAAAATACCGTTGAAGGCGTTTGGTCCGTAAAGGGCGGAAGCAGCACCGGGTACAAGCTCCATACTCTCAGCATCCAGTTCGCTCATGGCTACGATGTTACCGGTAGGGAAGTTAAGCAGGGGAGCAGAGGTATCCATTCCATCTACCAATTGTACAAAACGCACGTTGGCAATGGATGCAAAACCACGTGTATTTATCTGGGTGAAGTTTAAACTACCGGAGTTTACCTGAACCCCTTTCACATTCGCCAAAGCATCGAAGAAATCAGGTGCAGCGGTTTGCTGAATTCCGAGAATGTCAATTTTCTCTACGGTTACTGGAGCTCTCATAAATGATTCTTCAGTTCGCCCTCCTGTTACAATTACTTCACCTAAGGTTTCAATGTTCTCAACCATGGTAACATTAAGTCCAGTGGTGTTAGCATCGGTTATCTCAATTTCCTGGGAGGTATATCCAATAAATGAGAACTCCAGTGTAATCGGGGGAGCCTGTGAGGTGGTCACGGTAAAATTTCCCCTCACATCACTGATCGTTCCCGCTACGGAACCTTTCACCTTAATGTTGATACCCGGGATGGGGTTGCCAGCATCATCCTTCACCGTTCCCGAAACGGTGGTCTGCGCAAAGGCTATCGTGGCGGCCAGCATCATCATCAGCGTTAGCCCCATCGAACGTTTGTAAAACTTCTCCATACAGTTTTCTTTAAAATGGTTGGTTTTTGGAATTAATTAGTTGCGTTTATAAAAATGACAATACGAACATTCGTACTTCCCTGAAAAGTACAAAATTTATTCAAAAAATAAAGAAAACGGTTGCGGTTTCGTTAAAGTACAACTTCAACCTTGGCAGAACTAAAAACACAGAATTTAGTATGCTTAGCAGCGTATTTCTTGATGCTTGATTCTGAAAATTTTAATTCCCTTTTTCGCTGTTAAGGTGCTTCACCAGGCGGTTGCATAATGCATTGGTTTCAGCGGCCATCACCTCATCACCAGTGGCGGTTAAAATACTCTGAGCCAACCCACCCAGGCAATCAATATAGAATCGCTTCATTTCATCCACCGGCATATCCTTGGTCCACAAATCTATACGCAGTGTATTTTTTTGGGCCTCATCCCATAAGGAAATGCTGATGCTTTTGGTTTCGGCAGGGGCAGCATCGGGTTTATCGGAGGCGTCCCACAGGATTTTATCGGGTATATTGTTTTGGTCGAGTTCTACGGTGAAGTTTATATTGGTTTTACGCATGGACTTAATTTGAAAATTTGAAAATTCGTTAATTTGAAAATGCCTTTTCGGGTTGCAAGATACATTTTCAAACTTGCCTACCGGCAGGCAGGTCTTCAAATTACTTCATTTTCAAATTGACATTTCAGGAATCTCCCCCTCAATAATCAATTTACCGGCAGTAGCGTTTTTGATTTGCTCTACAGAAACACCGGGTGCACGTTCCAACAATTTAAAGCCGCCTTCCGGCAGTACATCCAATACGGCCAGGTCGGTAACAATTTTCTTTACGCAGTGAATACCGGTTATGGGCAGGGTGCAGGTGGGTAAAAGTTTAGAGGCGCCATCTTTACTGCAATGTTGCATGGCTACAATAATGTTGTTGGCCGATGCCACCAGGTCCATAGCGCCACCCATGCCCTTTACCATTTTGCCAGGCACTTTCCAGTTGGCGATGTCGCCATTTTCAGAAACTTCCATCGCGCCAAGAATGGTCAAGTGAATGTGCCCGCCCCGTATCATGGCAAAGCTCTCAGCCGAACTGAACAAGGCCGAGCCGGGCATCATCGTAATGGTTTGCTTACCGGCATTGATCAAATCCGGGTCAACTTTATCTTCGGTAGGGAAGGGGCCAATGCCTAATAATCCATTTTCCGATTGCAGCACTACGTTAAGGTTATCGGGAATGTAATTGGCTACCAACGTAGGGATACCAATACCCAGGTTGATGTACATGCCATCTTTAACCTCTTTTGCGATGCGTTTTGCGATGCCGTTTTTATCTAACATAACTTTAATTTGAAAATGAGGGTTTTGATGAGCGATGGTTTCAAATTTTTGTAATCGTTCGTTGCTCAATTCTTTTCTCATAATGCTTCCCTTCAAAAATCCGCTGCACGTAAATACCCGGTGTGTGAATCTGGTTGGGATCGAGTTCACCGAGGGGCACAAGTTCTTCCACTTCTGCAATGGTAATTTTTCCGGCCGCAGCCATCATGGGGTTGAAATTTCGTGATGTGCCGCGAAATACCAAGTTGCCGGCTGCATCGCCCTTCCAGGCTTTTACCAATGAAAAATCAGCGCGAAGCCAATGCTCCATTAAATACATTTTACCATGAAACTCACGCACTTCTTTTCCTTCAGCCACTTCGGTTCCATAACCTGCCGGAGTAAAGAAGGCCGGAATACCGGCACCACCCGCTCGAATACGTTCGGCCAGTGTTCCCTGCGGAATAAGATCAACCTCCAGTTCGCCAGAAAGTAGTTGACGTTCAAATTCTGCGTTTTCACCTACATACGATGAAATCATTTTTTTTACCTGTCGTGTTTTAAGCAATAAGCCAATACCGAAATCATCAACACCAGCGTTGTTGGAGATGCAGGTGAGCCCTCTTACGCCTTTTCGTAATAAGGCCTGAATGCAATTTTCGGGAATGCCTGAAAGTCCGAAGCCACCCAGCATCAGGGTTACATTATCGGTAATGTCATGAATGGCTTCATCGGCATTGGCTACAACTTTATTGATCATAGTCGGTTTGTATTTTCAGTAAATCTCTGTATTCGGTTTTCAAATCACAACACTCCCTTCAGCTGTTTCAAGGCTTCTTCTTTATCGCGATGAAGTTGTTCTTTTAATTCATCCAGGTCATTGAATTTCATGTCGCTGCGAATCATGTTGATAAATTTTAGGGTAAGCGTTTCTCCATAAATATCTTTATCAAAATCGAAAATATTTACTTCAATGGATTTGTGCGCTCCGCCTACTGTTGGGCGATAGCCGATATAGAGCATGCCTTTATAAAGCTGCCCTTCGTGCGATACCGTTACAGAATAGATGCCATCAACCGGAATAAGCTTGTAATGTGTATCAATATCAATGTTGGCCGTTGGGAACCCGATTAACCGACCTAACCGGTCGCCTTTGATCACGCGACCGCTTATGCTGTAGGGCTTGCCAAGCAAATGGTTGGCTGTTTCGATGTCACCGCATTCAAGCGCTTTACGGATTTTTGTGGAACTTACAGTGATGTTGTCAACATCTTGTGACGGAATTTCTTCTACATCAAATCCGTAGCGTGGTCCGTTGACTTTTAACTCTTCAAAGCTGCCTTCACGGTTGTGGCCAAAGCGATGATCGTAGCCAATCACCAATTTTTTTGTACCGATGGTCTCAACCAGAATACGGGTGATGAATTCTTCTGATGAAAGATTTGAAAATTCTTTGGTGAAAGGGATTCTGATTAAATGCTGAATGCCTTCTTGTTTTAACAGTTCAGCTTTTTCCTCAAAGGTGTTCAGTAATTTCAGACTGGTATCTTCCGGATATAGCACTAACCGCGGATGAGGCCAGAAGGTTATCACCACTGTTTCGCCTTTTGATTTTTCGGCTACTTCTTTTAACCGCGCCAGAATTTTTTGATGTCCTACATGAACGCCATCAAATGTGCCGCTGGTTACAACAGCGTTTGTGAGTTTTATAAAATCATCCGGTGTGTGATAGATTTTCATGGTTCCACTTCTTCCAACGTCAGGCTGTCCTCCAGTTTATATGAACCTATACGGGTGCGACAAAGTTGTGAAAGATAGGCGCCAACACCAAGTTTTTCACCCATGTCGCGTACGAGACTGCGTATGTAGGTGCCTTTCGAACAAACAATCCGGAATTCAACAACTGGCTTTTCATACGATACGATTTCAAAGACGCTTACGTCCACTTCGCGAGGTTTAAGTTCCGGGTCTTTTCCTTTACGCGCCATGGCATAAGCCCGTTTCCCGCCAATTTTTATAGCCGAATGAGCCGGTGGTATTTGCTGAATTTTACCGGTTAACTCCCGGGCAACAGCGCGTATGGCATCCAGAGTAATGTGGTTTACTTCAACCGGGTCAGATACTTCAGTTTCTAAATCATGCGATGGAGTTGTTTGCCCGATCACAATCTTTCCCGTGTATTCTTTCTCCAATCCCATAAACTCTTCAATGCGCTTGGTCATTTTGCCGGTGCAGATGATGAGCAAACCTGTGGCGAGTGGATCCAGTGTTCCAGCATGACCGATCTTTTTCATTTTTAGTCTGTAGCGCAGCTTATTCACTACATCAAAGGAAGTCCATTGAAGCGGCTTATTGATAAGCAACACACGATCAACCGTAAGATTTTCCATTACACAACTGCGAGATCAACGCCCAGGTAGTATAGGGTTAACAGCACAAGGCCGACTACAATCCGGTAATACCCAAAAACTTTAAAACCATGTTTGGTTAAGAATGAGATGAATGATTTGATGGCTACCAACGCAACAATAAAGGCAACAACATTTCCGATGATCAGGAGGTTTATTTCATTCGTGGAAAAACCCGGGCCATCTTTATAAAAAACCAGCATCTTATAAGCTGTGGCAGCAAACATGGTGGGTACGGCCAGAAAGAAAGAAAATTCGGCAGCCGTTTTCTTGTTTAATTTTTGCGTGAGTCCGCCAATAATGGTGGCAGCTGAACGGGAAACGCCAGGGATCATGGCTATGCATTGAAAGATGCCAATCTTTAACGCAACCGGATAGGTGATGCGTTGATCCAGATTTTTTTCATTGGCTTCGAATACTTTATCGATAAACAAAAAGATTACTCCGCCAATGATCAACATAAAGCCAACTACTTCAATGCGTTCAAGCAAGGCATCAATGTAGTCGTTGAGTAAAAGACCAACCACGGCTGCGGGTATAAACGCGACTCCCAACTTGAAATAGAACTCAAACGACTGAAGGAATTTTTTCCAGTATAAAACGATTACAGAAAGAATGGCGCCAAATTGAATGGCCACGGTAAATACTTTGGTAAATGAATCGTCAGCAATGCCCATTACAGACGAGCCGATAATGATATGACCGGTAGAAGAAACGGGAAGAAATTCAGTCAGGCCTTCTATAATGGCCAGTATAATCGATTCGAGTACCGACATGAAGTATGGTTACGGTGTTATTTCTTTTGATCAGGACGGTAGAGCACGGCCACGACTTCAATCACAAAGCCGGTTAATACAATAAGCGGGCCCAAGGTCAATCCAAGAAATCCAAAACCATAATCTTCTTTATCGAGCGACATCACGATGAAGCCAATCACCAGCGTAACCAGCCCAAGTACCATGATCTGATAATTCTTTTTTGTAAACGGGAGTTTATTTTCCATAATACTAGTAGAGTTCGTCAAGCGACATTTTTAAATAGCGGCCAATAGAGAAAAACGTGCTGATTGCGGCCACCAACATTCCAAGAATGACAAGTACACCAGCCAACAACAATACATGGTCCTTATTCATAAGCAGCACAAGGTCTTCAACTTCACCGTGCGCATAATTAACCAACGCGGCTATACCGGCCGAAGCGAGCATTGCGGCTATCAATCCGTACAACAACGACCGTACAATAAACGGTCGCTGAATAAACCAATGTTTGGCACCAACCAATTGCATGCTTCGGATCAGGAACCGTTGAGAAAATAACGCAAGTCTGATTGTATTATTGATTAACAGTACAACGGTTATAAGCAGTAAGGTGGCTAACCCAAGTAAAATAAGCGATATGCTGGTGATATTCTTATTAACCGATTCAATCAGGCCTTCTTTCGGTACCACCTGAAAGATGCCGTTCATGCCTTCAATTTCTTTCTTTATTTTTTGCATTTCCCCGGCCTGATGAAAGCGGGCATCAATGCTGATCAGGTAGGCGTCATGAAGTGGATTTTCTCCCAATAGCTCAGTAAAATCTTCTCCGGTTTTTTCCACAAACTCTTTGGCGGCTTGCTCTTTGGAAACAAACTGAAGGGCAGGGCCCAGGGTTTCTTTGCTGATGTAGGGGAGGGCTTCCAGTTTTTTCTCAATCTGATCGCGTTGCGTTTCGGTCAGGTTGGTATTCAGGTACACCTCCATGCGAATGTTGTCACGCACCAGCTTTTCCAGCTGATTGGAGTAGATCAGGGCAATTCCGAAAAGTCCGATAACGATGAGGGCCAGCGTAATGCTGATGATTACCCCAACAGATGGATAACTGCCCAGTTTTTTCTTGCTGTAGGACTTTTGCATGCGGCCAAATTTAGGAAATAAAAAAGCCTCTGGAAATTTACCAGAGGCTTTTTATTGGCTCCCCCTCAATCAGTCTACACGATGCTCTTTTAACTTCTGAATCAGCTTGGGATCGCGAATGGCCACCAGTTCAATCGGTGTGTCCTTCTTCACATCCAGCAGGTAGTAATTTGATTTGTAATACAAGAACACAGTTCGCTTTTCTTTGGCTATGAATTCAAGAATTTCATACAGGTTTTCTTCAAACGAACCGTAGAGAATCAGTTTGCCATTTCTGAACAGGTAGTGGAAATTGTACTTTCTGTTGTTGGCATCCGTTTCAACTTCTATGCTTGATGTTACAAATGCCTCTGCTATGATGGCCAGTTGCTCGCGTTCATGTTGAAGTACCGGGTCATCCGCTGGCTCTTCTTCCGGGGTGAATAAATCCAACGCTGGTCTTGGTTCATTTGATGACTCGGATTTCTTCTCTGTATTTTTCTTCGCCACGGCATTATCCTGATCCCCTTGCGCGACAACCGCGTTATCTTCAGGCTGATTTTCTTCAGGTTGATCTACTTGTGGTACAGCTGGTGTTTCAACAGGTTGAGCCTGTTCCGTAATCGGAGATTCAGGTTGCTGTTCAGTCGTATCGTTAAAGTAGAAGTAAACAGCAGTTGAAACAACACCTACTACAATCACAGAGGATACCACTTTGGTAAGCAAGGCGCTTTGACCGCCCGGTATGGAGGCCACGGGAATCTTATTCAACATTGTTTTTAACTCCGCCACGCGTGCCTGGCGAATACTGTCCACCAAGGATTGCTGTAGCTGCATTTCCTTTTGTAATTCCGGATCAGCCTCAAGCTTTTGCTCGAAAGCCTGCCTGTCGTGCTCATTCAAGCGGTTCGACAGGTAGTCGTCCAGTAATTCTAAATCCCTTTCTAAGGCCATGTTCTTAATCTAAAAAGTCCCGCTCAGAATACTGAGCCTTCACCAATTCGTCTAATTTCTTTTTGCACTTATATTTCTTCGTCTTTGCAGTATCCGTATTGGCAAATCCCAATTTTTCGGCAATGTCCTGCATCGACATTTCTTCAAAGTAGTAGTACATCAAAACCTTCTTACAGGTTTCGCCCAGTTGCTCAATGCATTGGGCGATGATTCTGTTCCGCTCCTCGGTTTCAGTATCCAGGGTTACCGCAACGTCCTTTTCTTCATTGGAAAGGCGTTTTTTACGGTCCAGTTCTTTTCTCCACAAATTCTGGCATATACTGTAGATATATGTGCTGATTTTGGAGGTCATTACCAGCTTTCCGGAGGTTGCCTTTTGCCAGAAAACCACGAGGGCATCCTGATAAATGTCACGGGCCTCTTCTTCCGTTCCGCTGTTGGTGATAACCAATTTGGTCATCATCCGGTAATATTTTTTGTATAGGAACTCCAGAGCCTTCTCATCGCCTCGGCAGATGCGGTCAAAGATCTCCTTTTCTTCCATTACTGAGCTCGACTTGTATACCATGGGGTATGTGCGATGTAACCCGTGTACGGGATTTCTTTTAGATTTATCGATTACCTGTTTTTTTCGGTGGTTAAGATACTCTTTTCCACGTTTGCGTGCGCCATACAGGCCCCCAATACCCGCGAACTTTAAGGTCTTTGCCCTCGAGCCAGATTTTGCATCGGTAAACTTTTCCAGCCTCCGGATCCAGGATATCTCCTTCAGCGTATTCATCACCAACTTTTTTCAGTTTTCGGATGATCTCCATACCGAGAATCTTTTTTTGAAACCGCTCATCATCCTTCGGGCATTTTTCACATACGGGGTCCGTGTCTTTGCCGGGCTTTGGGAATATTTTGATCACTTTTCCATAGATCAGCCCACCGCGCTCAAAAATCTCAACAATGGATTTGGTCTCGCCTGTATTGTCATCAATGGATTTCCATTGGCCCAGAACGGAGGTTTGGCTAAAGGCGCTTAACGAAAAAAACAGAAAAATCAGGGACAGGGTGTTACGCATAGAGTTGGTCGTTTTGGTACAAAAATAAAAACCCTGACGGTTAGGTCAGGGTTTTCAAGAATTCAAAAAATATTATTTCACCTCCACCTGATCAGCAGGAGTGGTGCTTACTACTTCGATGGTCGGTTTGGATGGCTCTACGTTAGCTTCCAATTCTGGCGCTGGAGCCAAAAGCGGAGCAATAACTAAGGCCACTACAGACATCAGCTTTAACAGGATATTCAAAGAAGGTCCGGATGTATCCTTAAACGGATCACCTACTGTATCACCCACCACAGCGGCTTTGTGTGGTTCAGATTTCTTGTAGTACTTCTGGCCGTTGATTTCAACGCCTTCTTCAAAGCTTTTCTTGGCGTTATCCCATGCACCACCGGCATTCGATTGGAAAATGGCCATCAATACACCTGATACGGTAACACCAGCCAACATACCACCTAATGCTTCCACACCGAAGCCCGGCAGGAAGGCGATCAATACCGGAGCAATAACGGCCATTAACCCAGGCAGTACCATTTGGCGAATAGCCGCCTCCGTAGAAATCTCTACACATTTACCATATTCGGCTTTGCCATCTGCTTCATGGAATATCTTCTTGTCTTCATCCGACCATTCTTCAATGGCCTTGTCGCCATTGCGTTTCATGGCATCAAGCGCAGCTTTGAGTTGTGGAATAGAAGTAAACTGGCGTCTCACTTCTTCAATCATCGACATCGCAGCACGCCCTACCGCACCCATAGCCATTGCCGAGAATACAAATGGTAGCATACCACCGATGAACAGACCAGCCATTACGTTGGCTTTTGACACATCAATAGAGCCAAGCTTGGCAGTGGTCATAAATGCACCAAATAACGCCAATGCAGTAAGTGCAGCTGAAGCAATGGCAAAACCTTTACCGATAGCCGCTGTGGTGTTTCCAACAGCATCCAACTTATCGGTACGGGTACGTACATCCTTCGGTAATTCTGACATTTCCGCAATACCACCGGCATTGTCAGAAATAGGACCGTATGCATCAACTGCAAGTTGGATACCCAGGTTTGAAAGCATACCTACAGCAGCAATGGCGATACCGTACAAACCACCGAAGTAGAATGCACCGATAATAGAAAAAGCGATAATGATAATTGGCAATGCAGTGGACATCATGCCTACGCCTAAGCCAGCAATAATGTTTGTTGCAGCACCCGTTGAGGATTGACGAACAATAGAGAGAACAGGCTTTTTGCCCATACCGGTGTAGTATTCTGTGATAAGACCAACCAATAATCCGGCAATCAAACCGATTACTGTTGCCCAGAATACGCCCATGGCTGTCATGGTGCGAACAAACGGAGTTCCGTCATCATTAGTATACAATGGATCAGTAAATGTCCACTGCTCAGGAAGCATATAGGTAATGATGAAATATGAAGCGGCAATCATTAAACCGGATGAAATGAATTCGCCCATGTTCAACGCTCTTTGCGGATCGCCACCTTCTTTTACGCGAACAAAAAATGTTCCCAGGAACGACATTACAATACCCACACCGGCCAATACCAGCGGAAGTAATACCGCAGAAAGTCCGTTGAAATTATCAACAAAACCTGGTACCATGAAAGCGGCACCCAATACCATGGTACCGATAATGGAACCTACGTAAGATTCAAATAAGTCGGCACCCATACCGGCAACGTCACCTACGTTGTCACCAACGTTATCTGCGATCGTGGCGGGGTTCAAAGGGTGATCCTCAGGAATACCGGCTTCTACTTTACCTACCAGGTCAGCGCCTACGTCAGCAGCTTTGGTGTAGATACCACCACCAACACGAGCAAAAAGTGCAATAGAAGAAGCACCAAATGAAAATCCAGTGATGATAGTAATTACCTGGGTAAGGTTTGCCTGGTTATCAATACCAAACATATTAGAGTAAATGATGAACAAGGTGCTTAACCCTAAAACACCAAGACCAACAACGCCCATACCCATAACTGAACCACCGGCAAAGGCAACTTCAAGGGCGCGGCCTAAGCTGGTACGTGCAGCCTGTGTGGTGCGTACGTTTGCTTTGGTTGCCACTTTCATACCAATAAAGCCGGCTAAGGCTGAACAGAAGGCACCCAAAACGAATGAGACAGCCACTAGTGGTGAAGAAGTTTCGGCATTTGCCGTTACACCAAGCAATATGGCAACACATAAAACGAAAATTGCCAATATTTTATACTCGGCTTTCAGGAAGGCCATGGCGCCTTCGGCAATGTGGCCGGCAATTTTTTTCATTTTGTCCGACCCAGCATCCTGTTTAGTAACCCAGGCACTTTTCCACAAGACAAAAATGATTCCCAATACACCGAATATCGGGAGGTAATAGAGTAAATTTTCCATGTTCGTTATTAAGGTTATCGATTCAGTTAATGTTTCTTAAGGTCGTCCGCTGTCAACAGGTTTGCCCATGAACGGGCTGAATTTCAACGCATTCGACAATAGGCCTTAAAAAGCAGCGCAAAGATAGAATAACTCGTAAATCCTGCAAAAATCATCGGAATTTGCAGGTTGAGGTATTTTTATGAATCTAAAAAGGTTGTTTTGAGAACCCCCCAAAGCTGTTTTTTCTTTTGATCATCCAAGGTGGGCAGATTGTCAGCCAATACCACCCGAATTCCTTCCCAGTGAATAGATGTATACAGGGTGTTCGCCTGCTTCAGGTGAACGCCAAATGATAAGACGGAAACGGGATTGAATATTTTCAGTGATTCCAGATCAGCTTCTGTTTTTACCAGCAGTTGGATGCTTTCGAATCTAAGTTTAACCGAATTGAGAATTTTAATAAGTAGTTCCTGTTCTTCCGGTTTATAAGTCGACCAGTCTTGCGGAAGCAAGACAAGGGTGTTGCCACGAATTACAACGAGTTCTTCCTGAAAGGTTTGTTCCACAAGATCGCGTGATAGCGTCATTCCTCCAGGTTAAAAATAGATTTCAATTCATGTGCATCGTGTGGTTTCATACGGCCGGCCAGAATCAGACGAAGTTGCCTTCTGCGTAAAGCACCGTTATAAAATTCTTTGTCTTCATCTGTTTCCGGTTCAATCTCTGGCACATCAATCGGCCGACCGCTTTGGTCAACTGCAACAAACGTGAAGAAGGCACTATTGCTTTCCATTTTCTTTCCGGATGGAATGTCTTCAGCATCGACATCGATGCGTACTTCCATAGATGAATTGAACGCCCGCGTAACTTTGGCTTTTAAGGTTACTACATTGCCCAGCAATATGGGGTGCTTAAAGGAAATATTATCAACGGATGCTGTTACCACAATGCGGTTGGAGTGTTTCTGCGCAGCAATGGCTGAAACAATATCCATCCAATGCATCAATCGGCCACCCATTAAGTTGTTGAGTGTATTGGTATCGTTTGGCAACACGAGTTCGGTCATGCTTACAAATGATTCACGCGGGAATTTTTTCTTTCTTGGCATTCTCTTTTTTGATTACGGCTACTTACCCCAACCTTGTTCGCCCAATAGCGGCACAAAGCTAAAATAATCGAATTCTTCTTTGATCAGCTTTCCATTCTTTTTGGTGATCTTCAACATCACCTGCTTGTTTCGATCTCCCACGGGAATAACCAGTATACCTCCTTCAGCCAGTTGATCGATTAATGCATCGGGAACAACCGGAGCCCCGGCCGTTACAATGATTTTATCATAAGGCGCCTTTGCCGGTATTCCCTTCGATCCGTCACCAAAAAAGAAAAATGGTTTATACCCAAGTTTTGGAAGAAAGGCTTTGGCGGTTTCGTAGAGTTTCTTGTTGTATTCGATGGTGAACACCTTAGCGCCCATTTCCAACAACACGCAAGCCTGATAGCCTGATCCTGTGCCGATTTCCAATACTTTGTCGCCCGGCTTTACTTCAAGCTTTTCAGTTTGGAAGGCCACTGTATAGGGTTGAGAGATGGTTTGCCCTTCTCCAATGGGAAAAGCCTTATCCTGATAAGCGTGCTCCAGGAAGGCATTTTCAAAAAAAACATGCCTTGGAACCTTGCCGATTGCAGCCAAAACGCGCTCATCTTTTATGCCCTTATTTTGCAGCACTTTAACCAGCTTATTTCGGAGCCCCCGCTGCCTGTAATTATCCTCTAACATTTCAATTTGGCGCAAAAAAGGGCATTTTTTCGCCATGAACAAAGTTTCTTAAAATCTTTAGGAAAATTGAAACCAACCCGCGTACTTTAGGGTTCTCTCATGCACAGTGAATAAGCTTTTTGCCATAGCGTTCACGTGTATTTACCTGCTCCTGACAGTAGGCGTGGTGAAAACCACACACTACTGCATGGGGCGGGCAAAATCCGCGGAAATCTTCAGTTTTGAGGCTAAAAAATGCCCCTGCGGTCAATTTATCCCTGAAAATACCAATTGTTGCCACGATGAACACGAACTCATCAAAATCGTTGATGATCAGTCATCTACTTCATTTTCGTTAGTTACTGTACCCGTTTTAGTAGAATTAGGGGAAATTTTCGTTTTAGAAACTGATAAAATCGGATTAACGAGTTCAACCCATTTAAATAATCGTAATACCGATTATTTAATCCCTCCAAAACCCATCTTTAAGCTGAACTGCAGCTACGTGCTTTACGATGATCAGGCTTGATTGACATGGCCCGGATTACCGGTGCAGATTTTGTTTTATTCAATTAAGCATTTTAAACTGTATCATTTAAGCACTATGAAAACGAATTCATTTTTAATTCTCCTACTGATTTTAGTTCTGCCTGTTTTTGTTCAGGCTCAGGATAAAGTTGTGACTGCCAATATTAAGGTTTACGGAAACTGTGGCATGTGCAAAAGCCGAATAGAAAAAGCCCTTGATTACAAAGGAATAAAGAAAGCCACCTGGAACACTAAATCTAAAATGCTTGAGGTAATCTATGTTCCTTCAAAGATTACTGAAAGCAAAATTCACGAACTGGTTGCTTCTGTTGGCCACGACACAGATAAGGCGAAAGCTAAGGACACTGTATATGCCAAGCTGCCTTACTGCTGCCTGTATCGTGATCATGATCATTCCGGAATCACCGATAATTAATTCGCACCATGATGAAGTTGATTCGTGTGTTGCTGTGCGCAATAACACTCTTCATAACTATGGGAGTTGCGCATGCACAGAAAATTATGGGACTGGTGGTGGAGAAAAATGCGAAAGGCGTTGAGGAACCTCTGGCTGGAGCCAATGTGGTGTGGCTGGGTACTGCTCAAGGTACCTCCACAGAGACAAATGGTGTGTTTATGATTGATCCATTGGAAGGAGCAACCCATTTGGTAATTAGTTATGTCGGGTATAAAAGTGATACGATAAAGTTTAATCCGCAAACCCGGATTAAAGTTATACTCGTTCCCGATGAACTGTTGGATGAAGTAACGGTTGTCGGTTGGAAGCCGTCTTCCGGAATTGATCATACCCGCGGTATCAATACCACGGTGATGACGGAGAAAGAATTATTCAAGGCAGCATGCTGCAATTTGTCTGAGAGTTTTGAGACCAATCCATCGGTTGATGTGGCTTTTACGGATGCCATTACCGGCACGCGCCAAATTCAAATGTTGGGGCTGGCCGGTCCGAATACCATGATCTCGATTGAGAACATGCCGGGTGTTCGTGGATTAGCTTCCAGTCAGGGGATACAGTTTATACCGGGCACATGGATTAATTCCATCCAGGTAACAAAGGGAACTGGCTCGGTGATCAACGGTTATGAAAGCATAGCCGGGCAAATTAACGTAGAGTTGAAAAAACCTGAAGAGAGTGAGCGCCTGTATGTGAATGGCTATGTGAACAATGCCGCCCGTTCAGAACTAAACGTCAACTACACGGCACATGTTGGCGAAAAGTGGGCGACTACCTTTTTACTTCATGGCAGTACCCGTCCGTTTGAAATGGATAGTAACGATGATTCCTTTCTGGATTTTCCAACCGGAACACAGATCAATGCCATTAACCGTTGGGTATATAACAATGGTAAAGGTTTGCTGGCACAGTTTGGTGTGAAACTGCTGAGCGATGTAAAACTTGGCGGGCAAACCGATTTTGACGCTGAAGATAAATTTACCACCAATCGGTATGGTTTTGAAATAGATACGAAGCGCTACGAAGCGTGGGGAAAAGTTGGGTATCAATTTGATGGAAAGCCTTACAAGAGCATCGGCTTTCAATGGTCGGTCATGCAACATGACCATGCCAGCTTTTATGGGTTCAACGAACACGATGCAAATGAAAAATCAGTTTATGCGAACCTGATCTATCAATCGATTATCGGTTCCACTAATCATAAATTTAAAGCTGGTGCAAGCTTTTTGTATGATCGGGTAGATGAGACTTTCGCCAATCAGGAATTGGATATCATTTACAGAGATACTCCTGTGAATTCAATCCGTTTTGATCGGAAAGAATTTGTTCCCGGTGTTTTCATGGAATACAACTACGATGCAGGCGGCAAGTTTTCAGCTATTGCAGGCTTACGCGTGGATCATCATAATTTGTTTGGTCCGCTCTACACGCCTCGTTTGCATTTGCGCTACAATGCTACCGAAACCACAACGCTACGTGTATCAGGAGGGAGAGGAATACGGTTGGCTAATTTGCTGACGGAGAGTACCGGTGTGTTGGCATCGGCCAGGCAGTTTGTATTCACCGGTTTGCAAACAAACTATGCGTATGGATATAAGCCAGATATAGCCTGGAATTACGGGGTAAACCTGTCGCAGGATTTTACACTGGATTACCGCCCGGGTTCCATCACGGTTGATTACTTCTATACGAATTTTGAAAACCAGGTTGTGCTGGATATGGATTACAGCACACGGGAAGCACGATTTTTTGGACTGACTGGAAGGTCATTTTCACAAAGCTTTCAATTTCAGGTCGACTATGAATTGATGCGCAGATTTGATTTGCGCATGGCCTATCGTTGGCTTGATGTGCAAACCGATTACACCAATGGTCGTTTAACCAGACCCTTGATTCCGAAACATCGTGCGTTTATTAACCTGGCCTATGAAACCAAAAACCGTTGGAAGTTTGATTATACGGTTCAGGTGTTGGGTAAGCAACGCATTCCAAATACATCTGAGAATTTGCCACAGTATCAGCGCGAAGCCTATTCCACTTCGTATATGCTCATGAATGCACAGGTTACCAAGGACATTAAAGATAAATGGAGTGTTTACCTGGGTGTTGAAAACATCAACAACTTCACCTTAGACAATCCGATTGTAGCTGCTGACGATCCGTTTGGTTTGCACAATAATTTTGATTCTTCATTGGTGTGGGGCCCCATCTTTGGCCGGATGGTGTATGCCGGTTTCCGGTTTAGGATGAATTGATCTGAATTATTAGAGATCATTTTAAAAAATACCCTATTGTCAGGTTGAGCCTGTCGAAACCGATTTTGGTAACTCAAAATAGCCTTCGACAGGCTCAGGCTGACATTTGAAACTGATTTTGAGATGATTTCTACCTAAGAATTCTTTTTACTATCAGAATCCAATCAGGATAAAAGGCGCCCAATAGTACGGTGCTGCAAATTTTGAGTTGATCATGTTAAGCTTGGCTGCACGCAGATTTTCGCTGTAGTTAATGGCAGGCTTCTCTAATAATAATTTGTAAAAATCTGTCATAAGTTCAGCAGTGGATTCATCCGCTACACTCCAGAATGAAACCATGATATTTTTGGCCCCCGCATAGACCAAGGCACGGGATAACCCGATTACCCCTTCACCTTTTGAAATTTTTCCTAGTCCGGTTTGACAAGCGGATAGCGTAACCAGATCGGCATTGAGGTGGAGGTTATAGATTTCACCTGAGAACAAGTTTCCATCTTCCGCTTCCGAATCCGTTTGAAGAAAGATGCGTGATAGCTCGGGATTATTTTCATCAACAATACCATGTGTAGCCAGGTGGATTAAGGTATGGCTTTTAAGTTTATCCGACTTGATGGCTGTTTCGTTGGCTTTTCCCTGAAGCAATACTTCCGTTGAAATGTTTTTACTGGCAAGTAGATTTTGAATGGTATTTATCTCTTGTTCCGTTCCGGGCAAAGCATTCAGGTTGTCGCGCGATGGAAAGTTTACCGGTGCACACAATAGGGCAGAGGCAATGGAAGATGAACCAGTTTCTTTCTTTTGCAGCAATAATCCCGCTGAGAACTCATACCGTATAGCATACTTCTTTACAAGGTAAGGAAGCGAAGGGTATGGTGTTGCGAAATCTTTTACCGGTTTGGTGAGTAAGGCTTCGAAAGGAATTACACTCATTCGTCCGGTAGGTAAAATCACGAGGTCTTTAACAGTTCTTGGGATCTGGCCTGGTATCAATAAATTATTAAGCTTAAGCGCTGAGGCGATATAGGCATCTTCGCCCATGTAGAATAACCCGTTACGCAAGCCTGTTATGCTTCGGTCGTAATCATCAGGCAATTTCTGGTCAGTGATTTTAAAAGATTTATGGGTGATGATGTAAGTGTATAATCTGGTAGGAGAATCGCGTTTACTGTCATCAATAAAATAGCTGATTACCGCGGTTTTAGTATCCAAGCGTGTTTGAATATCTGCAATTGACGGAGACGCAACATTATATTTTAAGTTGAAGTACTCGGGGTATTGTTTTTCCAGATTCTGCACAAAGCTTTGATAACTTTGATTGAGGTGAAAGGCTGTTTCTCTTAAGTACTTCTCTTCTTCTTCCGTAGGCTTTTGCGCAAGTTTTTGAGAAACTAATGCAAGGGCGGCCTTCAGGCTATTTTCTTCTTGTAGCAAATCTTCCGGTACACCGGCAAATGATTTCGCGTTGGTATCCGAAATAGCGCCCAGTAATACAGCCGATTTACTTTTTTCAGCAAAGTAAAAGCATTGCTCCCGATAATATTTTCGGTTTCTGAATGCCACATCGCTCAGTAAAAATGATATACGAACACCGTCCGCGTATACTTCATTGGCAATTGAGCCAAGCGTAATTTTATCAGCTTCGTTGGTGGCTTGTTGTCTTAATCGATCAATCAGGGCATCGCAATCCTTTAGAAATTTCAAGCCAAGGTCAAGATCACTTTGCTTAAGTGTTTTTCCGAGATGCCGCGCTTCCAGCACCTGGGCCTTATACATCATGGAATAAAGCAATTGATTGCCGTTGTAGAAGTTTGTTCCCGCAGGATTAGCCTCAATATTTTCTGAATTGAAATCGTTTACGTTGGCAATCAAAGCAGCCTGATAGCTTTTTAGGGCCTCTTCATAGTTATCGCTGCTTTGATGAATATTTCCGATTCGATTATAAAGGGCTGCAATGTCGGGATGTTTTTTTCCGTATGAGGCCTCGTACATAGTCATGGCCTTGTTATAAAACTCGAGTGCCGTCTTGTTGTCATTTAACCGGGTATAGGTGTAACCTAAACTGGAGAGTACAAATGCTTTGGAAGGTGTTGGTTGTGGATTCACTTTTTCCCAAATCGCCAAAGCGGTTTCGTAGTAGTTGATGGCATCGCCATACAATTCAATTTGCGCGTAAGCAAAGCCCAGGTTTGTGTTGGCAATGGCCATTTTAGAGTGATCCTTGCCATACAACTTTTCATAGATAGCCGTTGCTTTTTCAAAGTATTCGATCGCCTTATCGGGATCTATCGCGTTGTTTACAAAACCAAGGTTGTTGTATGAGTTGGCAATTAATTCGTGCGTATCGGGCAATTCACTTTGGCGCAGACTTAAAGCCATTTGAAATTGTTCTTCGGCTTGCAGGTATTTGCCTGTGCTGTTATAGGTAGAGCCAAGATTGGTTAATGCTTGAGCTGTTTCCAGCGGACTGCCACGTTCTTGTAATGTTGCTGAGGCAGCGGTGAGGTGTTCCAATGCCTGATCAAATCTTCCCTGGTTGAGATGGAGATAGCCCAACGATGATTGCGTAATCGCCTTCAGGACCTCGTTGTTTTTTGAATCTTTACATTTACCGATCGCATCTTGCAGGATTTTGTCAGCATCTTCATACTTACCCAAGCCGATAAGTGCTTCAGCTTTTTTATTCATCAGACGAATTTGAATGTCTGGATTGGTATTGGTTTGCTGATCAATTTTTTGAATGGCCTCTGTGTATTTGGAATCAAAAAGCAAAGCATCAATCTGGCTAATAATATCGTTCTTAACCTGGCCTGCTACTAACAGACTTATGAGTATTAGCGAAAGTGAAAGGAATGATCTTCTCATAATCAGAACCGGTAAAAGTAGCTGACAGTCATCACATCGTTTCGTGTTAATCCATCCGGATTAACATCGCGTTGGGTTATTTTCTTACCTGCCAGCAAGCGAATACCCGATTTTACATTGAAACTATAACCTACTGTAACAATGCCTGAAAGGGCCATGCCAAGTGTTCCATCAAGTTTAACACGCTCGTTGAGGTTGGTGTTGAATATTTCGTCTTTAGTAATTCTCCAGATTGGGAGTAATCCTACTGAAAAATTAAATCGTGCATATCGAAAATTCCGTTCGGCTCTGAACATAATATCAGTTCCCCGCTTCAACTCGTAGCAGAGATGGTTTTTGCGAACGTAATCCGGACCGCCTTCATAAACAGGTATCCATTCACCCCATCGAAACTGATTACCATTGGTATTGAACGGATGTTGAATGCCTGTGGCAAAGAGCCACTTTCGATTTACCAAAGAGATGCCTGCGATGGCATCGTAGGTTCCCAGACTGGTTTGGTAATACATCGGTAGTGAAAGGCCAAATTTATCATCCTTAAGATTTGAATCGTTTGTAGGAATTTTTCCACCAACCGTAAGTCCGATGTCGAACTTTTCAGATGAATACAGATTTCGGGTGATGCAAAAGGAAATATCACTTAGTCCGCTGGTACTGCCAAAATTTCCGTTAACAGCCTGATAGGGTAGTTTTAATTGAACAAAGGTTTTGTTGTCGATAACGTTAAAGCTCATGTCGAGTGTAGCAACGTATATCACTGGTGATATGGTTGAGCTTCCGCGGTAAAAACTCAACTCCATTGATCTCAGTTTGATCGGTACTTTTTTGTTAAAGGGCTGATCCGGTTTCATAGCTCCCATGGTGCAGAAACCGGCATCGCTACAGCCTTGTGCCATAATGATGTGATACCCTGAAAGGATCAGAAAGGAAAGGAGAATTGATTTACACATCTTCATGTCAGTTGTCTTTTCTTTGTCCACCAATGGCTACCGCATCAATTTCATTCCAACCAGGTACTACCGGACTGTTTAGTGCTAATCGAACAGCATCCACCAGAAATGTTGTTTCCTGAAAATAGATACTAAATATTCTGGATTCTTTTGGTAAATCTGTCCTTGCTGGTTTGGAATAGATTTTACTCCATTTCTTTGTTGATTCATTCCGGATGTAGACTGTGTCAATAGCCCCCGGGTTATACGTTTCGTAGATTTCAATGGTGTGTATGGTTTGCGGAGTTTCAAAACCCAGTACGATGAATTCACGTTGTCCATCAGCTGTAAGCGATGCCCATGAATATTCCAGGTCACCGTAACTCGGGTAAACGTTCTCTTCGCCTAAAGCTTCATATGCTGTATAATAAGGGAGATAGGTGTAATGTGAACTAAAGTCGATAACCTCATAAGCATACTGCCGGATGGGAACGCCCTCAAATTTGTCCAGCTCGGAGCAAGTGGTGTACAATAGGGCAATGGAAAAAAAGATAAGAATCCTTTTCATCCGGGTGAGGGTTTTGGAATGAATGGTCAAGGTACAAATCCAAAAAGAAAAATCCTATAAAGCAAAAAGCCCGAAGTATCCTCCGGGCTTTCTTTATTTTATTAGGATTTGTAAATAAGGCTTACATTCCCAACGATTGGTTTTCAATAGATGCGAGTTCAATAACTTTTTCGTACTCGGCCGGAGAAAGGTCGTTATAGAAATAGTGCACGGGATTAATCATTACCCCATTCAGCAGTACTTCATAGTGGAGGTGGGGGGCGGTCGATAATCCGGTGTTTCCCACATAACCAATCAGGTCGCCACGCTTTACTTTCTGTCCCTGCCGAACGGCAAAGTCGTGCATATGTGCGTAACGCGTTTTGTATCCAAAACCATGATCAATAACAATCATTTTACCATATCCGCTAAAGCGAACATTCACATCCTCAATGGTACCATCCGCGGTAGCGTAAATAGGAGTACCGATGGGTGCAGCAAAGTCAATACCCGCGTGCATTTTCTTTACTTTGTACACCGGGTGAATACGCATACCAAAACCGGATGCGAGTGCAATTAATTGTTTGTTGGCGATGGGTTGAATGGCCGGAATGGCCGCAAAAAGTTTTTCTTTATTTTCAGCAAGTTGAGCGACTTCATCCTGCGACTTGGATTCAATATAAATTTTACGCTTTAGCTTATCGATTTTTTCGTGGAGTTCTACGATAGCATCCCTGTGTAAAAAGTTCTTTTCTTTTATGTCTGCATAACGTTCAGCGCCACCCACACCAGCATTTCGTACAGATTTGTCGATTGGCTCGGCTCCAAGCACAACACGATAAATATTATCATCGCGGTGTTCGAGGTTATTCATGGCCTGGTTTAACTGGGTAACTTCTTCATTGAGTTGCTCATAATAGTATTCCAGTTCATTCACCTCATTTTTCAGTAACAGCTCTTTCGGAGATTCAAAGTAGGTGCTGAACATCAGGTAAATTCCGGCAGCCATGGAGAGGGTTAAGAAGAATAACCCCAACGCATTAAGTATAACATCGCTGGTGCGTGTTCTTACGCGTTCGTACTTACAGGTTTCGGTGTCGTAGTAGTACTTGATTTTCATAAAACTTGCAATTATAGTGAATGCGGCCTGAATGGTTTCATGACTGTTTCATTGCATTCGATGAACGGTCCTTCCAGCAGATCAATGCAATATGGAATCGCTGGGAAAATAACATTCAAGCACTGCCGGATAGCCTTAGGCTTCCCCGGAAGGTTCAAAATTAAGCATTTTCCCCGAATTCCGGCTGTCTGCCTCGAAAGGATGGCCGTAGGCACGTATTTCAGGCTTTCCTGCCGCATAAGCTCGCCAAAGCCGGGCATCATTTTGTCGCACACGGCTTCGGTGGCTTCGGGGGTTACATCACGTTTGGCGGGCCCCGTTCCGCCACTGGTAACAATCAGACAACAGCCTTTGTCATCGGCCATTTCAATAAGCGTTTGTTCTATCAACGCCTGCTCATCAGGGATTACTGCGTATTCTTTTTCCCACGGACTTTTAATGTATTCATTCAGCGTGGATACAATTTCTTTTCCGGGTATGTCTTCATAAATACCCTGACTTGCACGATCACTGACGTTTATAATTCCAATACGAATGATCTGATCACTCATCAGGCAGATACGGTTTTTACTTTCAATCCCAGTTTTTCGGAGCGACCCTTCTTGAATACCTGCCGACCTTTGTTGATGCCTTTGCGTATAGCTTTTTGCTCTTCTTCAGGTAGCATCATAATGTCAGCACAATCTGTTGAGCAACAACCGTTGAATTTTTCTGCGCATGCCTTACACTGGATAAAGAGCAGGTGACATCCATCGTTTTTGCAATTGGTATGATCATCACATGGTGCTCCGCATTGATGGCAGGTGCTAATGATGTCATCAGAGATTCGTTCACCCAGCCGCTCGTCAAACACAAAGTTCTTTCCAAGGAATTTATTCTCAAGTCCTTGTTCATTTACCTGGCGTGCATATTCGATTATGCCTCCATTCAATTGAAATACATTTTTGAATCCACGGTGCTTCATCCAGGCGCTTGCTTTTTCGCAACGAATGCCGCCCGTACAGTACATGATCACATTCTTGTCTTTTTTGTCTTCCAGCATTTTTTCCACTACCGGTAACGCTTCACGGAAGGTATCTACATCAGGACAAATCGCATGCTTAAAATGCCCCACTTCACTTTCGTAGTGATTGCGCATATCCACTACGATGGTTTCAGGGTCATCGGTGAGTTTATTGAACTCAGGTGCATTCAGATGAACACCACTGTTGGTTACATCAAAGGTGCTGTCATCCAATCCATCGGCTACGATTTTATTGCGCACCAGAATCTTCAGTTTGAAAAATGATTTACCGTTATCATCAACCGCAATATTTAAGCGGATGCCATTCAACCATGGCGTAGCGTACAACAAATCTCTGAATTCATTTAACTTTTGTGTCGGTACGCTGATCTGTCCGTTTATCCCTTCGTGTGCCACATAAATTCTGCCCCATACATCAACGGAAGCAAAATCAAGGTAAAGCTTATCGCGGAATGCTTTGGGATCAGCAATTTGGTGGTATTTGTAAAAAGAGAGCGTGGTACGCTCGGGATTGGGAGTAAGGTAAAGCCGCTCCTTGAGCAACTTGCCCTCAATTCGATTAAATAATTGCATGGTTATTACCGTCTTTCGCAGGAAAACGTAATATGGCCGCAAATATACGGCTTTTTGGGCATACCCGGAATGCGCGTTGGTTACTGCCGGGGTTTTAGTTCCCCGCGAATCAACTGATTATATTGTTCGCAGGTAAGCAGTCCGTGCTTGTCGCAGTAATTGCAGGTTTTGTATTCGTTTCCGAAGGCGCCCTTCTTAACAATAACAGTAGTGCCTTTACAAACCGGGCACATTACTTTTCCGGTGGGGCCACAGTCGATGTCGTAATTTTGTGAAAGCACTTCCTGCGCTTTGGCCGCTTCGCGGGCGCGTTCGTTGAGCACCTCAACCTCAGCTTTCTTTAGCAGGACAACGGCTTCTGCATAATGCTGCCCGGTTGTTCCTTTCAGTTGAATGTACTTGTTCAACCAATCGACACTTTGTTTGAATTTATTCAGGTAAAAAGAATTTTTACCAAAGTAAAAGGTAAGGTCAGAAGGTACACCGCGGATGTTATTCAGCACGTAAACAAATTTTTCATCAGCATCTGCATATAAACCCTCATTCATCTGACTAACCGCTTCATCCATCGTGCGGAGCAACGCAGCTCGTTTGGCTTGTTCCTGTTCAGCACGCAATTGTTGCGCGGCTGCGCGATCATCCTGAGCAACTACAGATACAGAAAATGTACAAAAAAGGAAAAAGAGAAATTGTTTCATGCGTTTACCTAAATCGATCCTCGGATACACCTAACCATTCGAGCGGGGCTTTGTAAAAAATATCTTCTTTAACAGAAGTTTCCAGGTTCATGTCTTCAATAAACTTGCCAATTTCCAAATCTCCAAGCGGAAAAGGATAATCGGAGCCGAGCACCACTTTTTTGGATCCAATCATGTTGAGTACATATTCCAACATGATCGGGTCATGGGTTATGCTATCAACCCAAAACTTACCCAAATAGTTACGCGGGTTTACCGGGTTATCCATGGCCACCAGGTCGGGCCGACAATTGAAACCATGCTCAATACGCCCAAGCGTGGCCAGAAATGAGCCACCGGCATGCGAAAACATGACACGAATGTTGGGAAGCTTTTCAAAGATGCCGCTGAAGATCATGGAACAAATAGCACGGGTTGTTTCGGCAGGCATGCCCACCAGCCACGGCAACCAATAGCGTTGCATATTTTTTTGTCCCATCATGTTCCAGGGATGGACCATTACCGCCATGCCCAGTTTTTCGCACGCTTCAAAAATGGGGTAGAATCGGTCTTCATTGAGATTCAGATCGTTTATGTTCGATCCGATTTGTATGCCTTGTAATCCGATTTTTTTACAGCGTTCCAGTTCCTGTACAGCCAGCTCAGTATCCTGCATGGGCAGTGTGCCCAATCCCAGGTAGTGTTTGGGATATTTCTCAATCAGTTCGGCAATGTGATCGTTTAGAAACTGGGAAAGATCCAGGCAATCCAACGGTTTGGCCCAATACGAAAACATGACGGGTATGGTGCATACCACCTGAACCTGCGTGTTGAAGTGCGCGTATTCGTCAATTCGGAGTTTCGGGTTCCAAGCATTTTCCTTGATTTCGCGAAAGAACTGGTTGCCCCGCATCATTTTGGCAGATCCTTTTTTATGATGCTGCAGATAAATAAAATCGCCATACCCGAATTTTTCACTCCAGTTGGGCAGCTTTTTTGGAATGATGTGCGTATGGGTATCGATTTTAAGCATGGATTGTTTTTACAATCCTGCAATATCGGAGTTTTTTAAGTCCGTATGAAGTTCAGAAATGAAGATTATTCTTCATTCCATTGCACACTTTCCCGTAAGGTGCGCTCATCATAGCGAAGTCCGTATTGATCAAGAACTTCTTGCGGCACACCATCCCATTGATTTGGTTTATTACCGGCATAACCAAGATCTTTTAATCCGATTTCGCTTGTAAAGAAGCCGGTGGCCGTTAAATCGCGCAGCAGGTTGAAAAAGGTTACGCCCTGTTTCATCTCAGGTTTTGCTTTTTCGGGATAAGCGATTTCATCAACAAGGGCAAGTTGCTGTTCCGATGAACAATCGACAAACGTTTTGTTATGTCGCTTCAGGCATTGAACATCAAGCCACTTGAGTCCGCCACGCAAGGGGAGTTGATGGCGCTGCATGTCTTTCACAATGAATTCAATAAAATTGTGAACACCTGCATCGGTTGCACTTCCACTGGTTTCATCTTTCGGAATAATAATGTCGATCAATACTTTGATGGTATTCATTTCATGCTCATCAAAGAATTTTTCTGACAATAATTTTTCATCACGTACCTGTTCGAATGGATGCCGGTCTATGCCTGAAGTTTTTACCAGTGTTGCTTCGGTTTCCTTTGTGTCTGTTTCGCACGACTGCAACAGAATACCTGATGATACGGCAGTTAAGGCTATTGCTTTTAATGAATCCCTTCTCTTCATACATTCTGTTGTTTAAACTGTTCAATAATATAATCGGATGCTCTCCACGATAAAGCCAGGATGGTCCAAGTCGGATTTTTATCTGCTTGAGAAACAAAGGGTCCGCCATCCACAACAAAAAGATTTTTGCAGTCGTGAGCCTGGTTGAATTTATTCACAACTGATCGTTTCGGATCGTTGCCCATTCTTGTTGTTCCAACTTCGTGAATGATTCTTCCGGGAGTCTCCAGTCCGTAGTTGGTTTCCGGTCCGGCAATTCCCCAGGTAATTACAGCACCCATGTTGTGCATCATTTCCTGAAAGGTTTCTTGCATGTGTTTTGCCTGCTGAACTTCATAGTCGCTCCATATATAATTGAAACGCAATACCGGAATCCCAAACTTATCCACCGTACCATTCGGGTCAATCTCACAGTAGTTGCTCTCCAGTGCAATGGCTTCACCGCGACCGGCCATACCCACATTGGCACCCCAATAATACCGGTAGTCATCTTTAAGCGCTGCACCATAACCACCACCGGTTTTTTGATTTCCATTGCGATCTGGAAAACGACCGTTCAATCCCTGAATTCCAAAGCCAAATCCATAGCCGGGCATGCCCATGCCACCCCAATATTCGATGTGATATCCTCTTGGGAAATTAAGCTTCTTATTATCCAACCACCAGGGTGTGTACACATGCATGCCGCCCACACCATCTTCATTGTAGCGTTTGCGACCAAAAAGTTTTGGAAGTACACCGCCAATAGCCGCTCCGGTGGAATCGTGTAAATATTTTCCCACCACGTTGCTTGAGTTAGCCAACCCATTCGGGTGCGTTTTTGATTTCGAGTTCAATAACAACCTGGCCGACTCGCATGCACTGGCCGCCAACACAACTACTTTGGCTTTTATCTGGTATTCCTGCATGTCGTCCTTGGCCACGTATGATACTCCCGTGGCTTTTCCGCTTTCATCGGTCAGCACTTCGCGTACCATGGCGTTCACGATCACATCGAGGTTATTGGTTTTTGCGGCCGGTTTAATTAAGCAAGATGAAGAAGAAAAATCGCCATACACGGTGCATCCACGATTACATTGAGCACAGTAAAAACAGGCGCCTCTGTCTTCATTTATTTTTTTTGTTAGAATAGATAAGCGAGACGGAATAACCGGAATGTTTTGTTTCCCGGCAGCTTCTTTAATGATGAGTTCGTGAAGTCTTGGTTTTGGTGGAGGAAGAAATTTTCCATCGGGTTCGTTGGGTATTCCTTCCTTACTTCCAAAAACACCGATCAGATCATCTACTTTGTCGTAATAAGGTGCAACGTCATCGTAGCCAATGGGCCAATCATCGCCTAAGCCATCATGACTTTTTCCTTTAAAGTCTTTCGGGCCAAAACGCAATGAAATTCTTCCCCAGTGGTTTGTTCTTCCTCCCAGCATGCGGGAACGAAACCAATCGAATTGTGTTCCGGGTACGCGTGTATAGGGTTCACCTTCCATTTCCCAACCACCATAGGCCGCATCAAAATCGCCAAACGGACGGAAGGTTGTGCCTGCGCCTCTTCGCAATGATTCATAGGGCCATTTGAGTTGTGTTACATTCTTGGCAGGATCATACCAGGGGCCGGCCTCCAGTACTACCACTTTTAAACCGGCTTGCGTAAGTACGTAAGCTGCCATACCGCCACCGGCACCTGAGCCCACAATACACACATCATATTGATTACTGTTCTCTTTGATTTGAAAAGGCATGAAGCAATGAGATTAAGTTCGTTAAATGTAAAATTTTCTTTTAAGTTTAAAAACGAAATATCGTGTACATGACGAGGTATTTTTCTTTAGTGGTTGTATTGCTTCTCTTGACAAACTGCTCCAATGAGAAGCTTTCACCTTTTGGTGCCACACCTTCTGAAAGTCAATTGCAGTGGCATGAACTTGAATACTACATGTTCATTCATTTCGGTCCGAATACCTTTACGAACGTTGAGTGGGGAGAGGGAAACGAGGATCCGAAGATTTTTAATCCAACCCAACTGGATTGCAAGCAATGGGCCGCTACTGCGAAACAAGCGGGCATGAAAGGAATTATTATAACAGCAAAACATCACGATGGTTTCTGCTTGTGGCCCAGTAAATACAGTACTCATACCGTTCGTGAAAGTTTGTGGAAAAATGGAGAAGGCGATGTGTTACGCGAGCTTTCCGATGCTTGCCGCGAATACGGGTTGAAGTTTGGCGTATACCTTTCTCCGTGGGATCGCAATTATCCCGATTACGGAACGCCTGAATACAACCAGGTTTTTGTAAACATGTTGGGAGAGGTGCTTACCAATTATGGTGATGTGTTTGAACAATGGTTTGATGGTGCAAATGGGGAAGGGCCAAATGGCAAGAAGCAGGAGTATGACTGGCCGTTGTTTAACAGTACCGTTTATAAGCATCAGCCCAATGCCATTATATTTAGTGATGCAGGACCGGGTTGCCGCTGGGTTGGAAATGAAAAGGGTTTTGCGGGATTGACCAACTGGAACACGCTAAATGTTAAAAAAGTTTATCCAGGTTATCCCGATTACCATGAACTTACACCGGGTCATGAAGATGGAACACATTGGGTACCGGCTGAGTGTGATGTTTCAATCCGACCGGGTTGGTTTTATAGTCCGGATACAGATGATCAAGTAAAATCATTGGATGAACTGGTGGAAATTTATTACGGATCGGTAGGGCGCGGTTCGAATTTACTGCTGAACGTACCGGTTGATCGAAGAGGATTGATTCCATACGCGGATTCGGTGAGGTTGATGGAACTAGCAGAGGTGATCCGAAATTCCTTTGACGAGAATTTGGCCGTTATGGGTGAAGTCAGCGCATCATCTGCTTTCAATAATTTCAATGCTAAGCATCTTGTTGATAATGATGAGCGCACTTACTGGGCTGCCGCGGATTCATTGGCGGAAATTGAATTGACATTGAATGATCCGAAAACCTTTAACCGGATTGTGTTGCAGGAGGGAATTGAATTCGGGCAACGGGTAAAAGCATTTGCTGTTGATGTTTGGAAGGATGGTCGTTATGAAGAACTGGATCGGCAGACGACTATCGGATATAAACGAATCCTTAGCTTCAACGAAGTAACCACAACGAAAGTCAGGGTTCGCATCCTTGAAGCCAAGGCACCACCGGTGTTGGGTGAGATTAAACTATTTCGTGTTGAGGAGTAATTAATTTCCCCTTCTGCGATTCACGCGCCTGTCTGTTCGCTTTTGCTTGCGGTCTATACGGTTGCCACGTCTTTCTACACGGTCATCAACTCTTCCGATACCATTCGGGTTTCGTTTGTCGATTCTTTCCTGGCGGTTAGAGTTTACATTTTCACGCTTTTGCAGACGCTTCTGACGGATGTTCTGGTTGTCCTGCGCTTTTGCAGAAAAGGAGGCAACAAAGATCAGTAATAAAGTACTTAAGATGATTCTCGATTTCATAGTGTCTTTGATTTTAACGCTCCTTGGATAGGGATTATCAAAAAAGGTTTAATCAGGTTCTTGATTTTTTTTTGGAACCGGGTCATACCCACTCGTTCCCCACGGATGACACCGCGCTATGCGCTTCACCCCTAACAACGTACCCTTGAGTGCGCCCCATTCCTGTATTGCCTCTATGGTATACTGCGAACAAGAAGGCGTATGCCTGCAATGTGCTCCAAGCAGCGGAGAAATGCTGAGCTGGTAGAAGCGGATGGGGAGGATAAAGATTTTCTTAAGCATCTTTTTTAGTTGCGAGCTACTTGCTACGAGCTGCAAGCTCGAGGCTTGAAGCTGGTAGCTCGCAGCTATTCAATGGTATACGAAATCTCCCCATCTTTCCCGTCCATCAACTGCACGCCAAGGGCTTTCAGGTCATCCCTGATTTTGTCTGATAATGCATAGTTGCGATCGGTGCGGGCTTTTTTGCGGAGATCGATCATCACCCGGATAACACCATCCAGTACGTCAAGGTTCTGACTGCCTTCTTCTTGCAGGCCCAACACATCTTCCATAAAGGTAATATAGGCCGACTTGAACTTATTGAATGTGTCTGCGTCAAGGTTTGTTAGCTTAACGTTTCCGGATTTCAAGTCGTTAATTCGTGCCGACATCTCAAACAATACAGCCAATGTTTTTGCCGTATTGAAATCATCGCTCATGTTTCGATAGGCTTCATCAATCAGTTTTAGTAATTCCTGATCCTGTTTTCCCTGGCCACCTGAATGCTCCAGTTTTTTTACAGCACTCAGTGCGTTGCTTAATTTTTTGTATCCTTTCTCGGCAGCCTGAAGCGCTTCGTTTGAAAAATCAAGCGTGCTGGAGTAATGTGATTGCAACATGAAGAAGCGCACGGCCATCGGACTGTAGGCTTTGCTCAGCAGTGGATGTGAACCCGTAAATAATTCCCTTGGTAAAAATGAATTGCCTTTCGACTTGCTCATTTTTTCACCGTTAACCGTAAGCATGTTGGCATGCATCCAATAGCGAACTGGTGTTTTTCCGTAGGCACCAATGCTTTGCGCAATTTCACATTCGTGGTGTGGAAACTTTAAGTCCATACCGCCACCGTGAATATCGAATTGCTCGCCCAGGTATTTTGTTCCCATAGCCGAGCACTCCAGGTGCCAGCCGGGTATGCCTTCGCCCCAAGGTGAGGGCCAACGTTGTATGTGATTCGGTGAAACTGCTTTCCAAATGGCAAAGTCAACGGAATGGCGCTTTTCATCCTGCCGATCCAACTCACGCGTGCCTTCCAGCAGTTCATCGATGTTGCGTCCGCTCAGTTCTCCATATTTATATTTCTCCATGAACTTGCGCACATCGAAATACACGGAGCCATTTACTTCATACGCATAACCATTGGCTAGAATCTTCTTCACCATTTCAATCTGCTCAACAATATGCCCGGTTGCAGTAGGTTCAATAGAAGGAGGAAGGATATTAAATATCCGGCATACATCGTGAAAGCTGAATGTATACTTTTGCACAATTTCCATCGGCTCAAGTTGTTCAAGCTTGGCGCTTTCTTCAATGCGATCAACACCTTCACCGGCATCATTGGTCAGGTGGCCAGCATCGGTAATGTTGCGAACGTACCGTACTTTGTATCCAATATGAGTCAGGTAGCGATAGACAACATCAAAAGCTGTGAACGTTCTGAGATTACCCAGATGCACCTCATTATATACGGTAGGTCCGCAGGAGTACAACCCTACGAAAGGCGATTTCAACGGGGTGAATAGTTCTTTTTTGCCCGAAAGGGAATTGGTGATGGAAACCGGGTATTTTTCAAATAAACGCATAATACAAAAGTCGGGAGCGAAACTACTAAAAAGTCGATAGTCGGCAGCCTGAGGGCCGGTAGTTTTTGCTATTCAACAAACTGAGGCACATGGATGTTCGTTCCCAGTTGCGCATTGATTTTCGGGATGAGGTACCGGCAAAGTTCGGGCGAGTGAAGTTCTTCGTGCTGGTGCATGAAAAAGTACATGGAGTCGATGCCTTGATCAGCCCATGCTTTCATGCGTTGAATCCAATCCTCACAGCGGGTATAATCAGTAGGGTGCAGGCCATTGCCTACAAAGCGAATGAAAGCCGATGGGGTTGTCAGGCGCATGTGCACACAATCTCTTCGGCCGGAAGCATCGGTAATAATGGAACCCGAATGGTTGCGTTCCAACATGTTGAAGACCGCTTCGAATGACTCCGGATTACCGAACCAGTCTTTGTGTCTTAGTTCGGTATAGAGCTCTATGTCTTTGGGTAGCGATTGAATGAAAGCTTCCAGCGTCTCCAAGGTTTTGGGCCCCATGCCAGGGTGCGGCATCAGAAAAACTGGACCAAGATTTTTTTCAAAACCGGAAATGCCTTCCAAAAAGCGATCGGTGAGTTCATCAACTTCTTTGAGCCGTTTGATGTGGGTAATCTGATCAACAAACTTCGGGCAGAATTTAAAGTCATCACCCACTTTACTTTTCCACCCGCTGGTTTGTTTGCGTGTGGGCATGCGGTAGAACGTAGCATTCAGTTCAATGCAGTTGAATTGTCGGGCGTAGTGTTCCAGAAAATCTCCGGCCTTTGTTTTTTTTGGATATATTTTTCCTACCCAATCGGGGCGGCCCCACTTGGCGCATCCCACAAAAATTGTTGGGTTAGTTTTTTTCTTTTGCTTTTTCAATAACGCAGTCGTTCCCGGATGATCGGGGGGGAGGGTGAAATCGATTTGACTTAAATCTTCCGGATTTACTTTGCCAAACTCCATTATTGATTCAATGATTCGTTGATGTGCTAATTTGGCAATAATTCATCAACGAATCATCAAATCAGTGAATTAAGTCATTGTCTTTTCATCTTCTCCATTTCTTCTTGGATTTTCCGTTCCTCCCAGTCATCACTGAAAATGATGTTTTGTCTGAATAAACCGATACCGTGAAAGAAGATGCCAATGCCCCAACCGATCCATACCCATTGGACCCACCACCGGCCCGGACTGCTAAACCAATTGATAAATGTGAGAAAGGAAGCTATGGCCAGGTAAGTCAGTACATGACTATAGAATTTTCGCCTGCGTCTTACGCGTTTGCGCGCCTCTTTATATAATTTCTCTTCTTCTGGTGTCATACCGCATTGATTTTAGTTTGTTGGATTAATGGAGTTGAAGTCAGTCTAATTTTGTCAACTTCATATCGATAAAGGGATACCACATGTTGCCATCCGGTGAATATTCGCCTTTCTCAATCCAGGATTTATCAGACGGATTCAGTTTAATGTCGTAGCGGATTTTGGCGTTGTTGGCCACTTCAAATCCCCATTCAAAATGATTTTCTTCCAGAATTTTGAAATAGGCATCGGTTTGATTTCCATTCATCACATGCGATTTCAATTTGAATTCCTTTTTTTGTTGATCAAACGAAACAATCGCATACGCATTGAATGAAACTTTTCCATCTTGTGGGTTACGACCGGTACCCTCAATAACCAGAATGGTACCATCCAATTTGAATTGAATGTCCTCTTCCTGGTTTACCTGGATCATTGATCCATTTTGTTGACGCATGGAGGCTTCGCCTTTCCATTTGCCGGCCATATAAGCCAGTTTTTGCATTTCCTGTTTTAAACTTTCGGGTGCGGTGCCTTGTGCTTGCGCAAACACTAATCCTAGAAAAGTGATGGCGGTGATCAGTAAGGATTTCATATTGATTGGGTTTGAGTTATCTGGCATGTTGATTAAGAAACTTGTCCATGTTTTGGAAAAACCACTCAGGGTCATCATACATGATAAAGTGTTTTGCAGTATCGGTCAGTTGAATGTTCACATTTTTTATGTGTTGATACTGATCTGAGAAATTTTTGAATGTGCTTTCATGGGTTACACCGTAATTTTTGTACGCGATCCACGCACCCAATACCGTTACCGGAACTTTTATGGTGGTCAGTTCCTGACGCAAGTCGGTGGTTTGCATTTCGTACATGGCTTGTGCAACCGTGGGTGAATGCGATTCCATTCCCCATTTACCTATAATTTCAAGTTTATCTGGTGCGGTAGCCATTGTGCTCAGGTAATACTGCTGACTTTGCTTTACCTGCTCAGGTGTAGCATCCTTCATCATGTTGCGCATGGAGGTAGCCATCGGCTTCATGCTCTCCACAGTAGCTGATGGATCTTGAATGGCGGGAAAGAAGGGGAGGGCATCGACAATAAAATTGGGCCCAACCAAATCTGGTTCTACTGCACTGATCCATAAACTCAAAAAGCCACCTAAACTATGTCCAACTAAAATGGGCTTCTTTAATTTATTGTCTTTGATGTACGCGATCAATTCATCGCGCATGGTTTTCAAATATTCATTTGTTTCAATGGCCGGTGTTCCAGCAAAACCCGGTAGTGAGATCACGTGCAGCGTGTATTTGTTTTGATAGCGCGACACGGTTTCGGTCCACACTTCTCCCGGACAGGTAAGCCCAGGAATTAGAATCATGTGCTGCTTTCCTTTTCCAATTTTATCAACTTTAAAAGAAGGAGTAGCATTAACTTTTTCAGTCATCGCCAGCAGCGCTGCGAAGCAAACAATCAGGCCGATGATTAGGTGGATTTTTTTGTTGGAGGTTAACATGTTATAAACTGGTTTATATTGTAAACTAAATAAATAAAAAATTTTAGGGTTTGATGTATTGTTTAAGCGCGTTCACATATTCTTCAAATGCCTTGATTCCTTTTTTGGTGATCTTACACGTGGTAAGTGGTTTTTTTCCTTTGAATGATTTTTCAATGTTGATATACCCAGCTTCTGAAAGTTTATCCAACTGCACGCTTAGGTTGCCCGCGGTTGAATTTGTTTTCTCTTTCAGAAACGTAAACTCAGCCGACTCCACACTCATGAGTATCGACATAATACCCAACCGTAGTTGTGAATGTAACAGGGGATCAAGTTCCGCGAGCATCTGTTACTGATTTGATTTCTTTAACAAATATCCCGGAACCAGGTACCCAAATATCATTGCAATAGCGCCAACCAGATATTGCTCAATAGGGCCTACGATATAGCAAAGTGTACCGGCAATCCAGAATGTAATTCCTCCAAGTATCAACGGGCGAAAGCGAATGATAATACCTGAAAGAAAAGTTGCCATGCCTACGGGCATCAGGATAATGGCGTTAACCATCCAATTCGTTTGTGCTCCAAAAATCCATGCCGGCAGAATGGTGATGGCCATTCCGATCCACAACCACATCGAAACTCGATCGAGGTGCGTAACCACACCGGCTTTCTTTTCCTGTCGGCTCGCATAAATCATGGTGATGATCCATGCCGGTATGGAAAGTGTCCATACAAGCGGAGCTTGTTTTTGATATTCCGTGTACTTGAAAAAGTAGTACATGCCCAAATTGCAAAAGGTGATTACCCATCCCCATAGCAGAAAGTAGAAACTGCTGCTACGGATGTTACCCTTCACCTGGTTAATCATGGTAGATATTATTTCCAGGCTTTGTTGCGGGTTCAGATTGTCGTGTTTGGTTTCCATATACTGGCTTTAACGACACAAATATAAAATAGTTTATAAAATAAACCAAAAAGTTTAGAAAACACCTTTTTTGATTCAAAACCAAACTTTTTGGCATATGTGTAAACACACACAGTTTGAATTGTCAGCGGATAAGTGCAATTTAATCCGGTATGTGTGCGTTTTCTATTTCGTAAAAGACCTAACCTCGGTAATGCATAAGATTTCAGCCTTACTAATCTCTTATTTTCTTTTGGCTTCAGTTTACTCCTTTGCATCACACTTGAAAGCTGGAGAAATCAAAGTGACACAATCTGAATGCGGTGTTCGAACGTATAGCATAACGGTAATATTATTTGGAGATAGAAACAGCTTTGTGCCACCAGGTGGAGACCAGTCAATGCTGAGTTTTGGAGACGGAAATTTTATTGCCATTCCTGAAGGTCGCTTTATTGCACGTCAGGATTTACCTGATGGTACTGGCGTGTTTGAATTTACGATTGAGCATACGTACGCAATGGATGGAGCGTTTTCAATATCCTATTCCGAGCCAAACCGAAATGGCGGCATCTTAAACATTTCAAGCTCCATAACTACATTATTTTACATTGAAACGAACATTCTTGTTGATCCCCAGTTTTGTAACAGTGTTCCGGTATTCTTATCACCACCAATAGATCAGGCATGTTCTGGATTGGCATTCTATCATAACCCTGGAGCTTTTGATGCAGACGGGGATAGCTTATCCTATAGATTAATTGTTCCCTTGCGGGGAGCCAATCAGGCAACTGAATACCGGTCTCCAGATGACCCCGGCTTTTATTCCAGTAATTATCAAACCGCAAACGAAGCAGGAGATGGTCCACCAACTTTTACGATTGACTCATTAAACGGAACCATTACCTGGGATGCACCGGGAGCAATGGGTGAATACAACATTGCTTTCGTGGTGGAAGAGTGGCGAATGATTGATAGTGTATATGTGAAAATCGGAACCGTTATCCGCGACATGCAAATTATCGTAACGGAATGTCCCAACCTGCGTCCCTTGCTTATCATTCCTCAGGACAT
The DNA here is from genome assembly GCA_964419145.1 of uncultured Roseivirgaceae bacterium. Lineage (GTDB taxonomy): Bacteria > Bacteroidota > Bacteroidia > Cytophagales > Cyclobacteriaceae > UBA2336. The sequence continues at coordinate 313,466 of CAYQOM010000002.1, forward strand.
CTGTGTTGAAGCAGGAACACCTATTTCTGAAACAATCTTTGGAACTGACCCTGATGGGCATGATGTAAAAATTGAACTCTTCTCTGGGATTTTTTCGTTTGAGAGTAATCCTGCCAGTTACACGCCAAATCCACCAATATTTCAATCCAGTGTTCCCCAAGCCTCAGTTCAATTTGATTGGACGCCATCCTGTGAAGCGGTAAGGAATCAACCGTATCAGATTACCATAAAAATTACCGATCAACCTTCATCGGGTGCGGCACTTGTTCTTTTTAGAACATGGAATATAAAAGTAACGGCTCCTGCTCCATCATTTACTGAGGCTGCTTTAGATCCTGTTCAACGACACGGTCTGATTAAGTGGTCACCCTATTTTTGTCCAAATGCTACAGCGATTCAGATTTGGCGAAGGGTAGGAAGTTACAATTATTCTCCTGACGAATGCGCATCAGGTCTACCACGTTATGCCGGTTACATAAAAGTGGGCGAAGTGCATCCTGATGCACTCGAATTTACGGACACCAACAAGGGTAATGGGTTAGCGCCAGGTGCCGTGTATTGTTATCGGCTAACTGCCTTATTTCCACTTGCAGGTGGTGCAGAAAGTAAAGCCTCCATTGAAATTTGCCTTCCACCGGTTTTAGCAGAAGCACCGGTCATCACGCATGTAACCGTTGATAAAACACATGAAGTTGATGGGGCAGTTACCATTAGCTGGCGAAGTCCGTATGATCTGGATCCGGAAGCCTTTACCGAACCCTATGAATATGCTTTACTACGAGCCGAAGGATTTGAAGGTGATACAGGACTGACTCAAGTCCAAATTGCTAACATTTTGGATACCACGTATACTGATGTTGCGATCAATACAAAAGACCTGGCTTACAATTATAGAATTGTGCTGAAAGCACGGGTTTCGGTGAATGATCCATTGGTACCCATTGATACTTCGGCTGCTGCTTCAACGGTTTGGAATACCGCAACTCCATTACCTGAAAGTATTGGGTTAGCCTGGGATGCTGCAACACCTTGGACGAATTACAGTCAGGATTACCCGCGACACTTAATTTACAGAAGCAGTGAAAGCGAAGGATTGGATAACTTTGTTTTGATCGATAGTGTGGATGTTTTTGAGATTGGATTCAATTACATTGATGAGGGAGCCTATCAAGGAATTAAATTGAAACAACATGAACTGTATTGCTATCAAATAAAAACAAGAGGCACGTATGGAAATCCCGCTATTGCTGCTCCTCAAGAAAACTTTTCTCAGGTTTTCTGTTCTACAGTTCTTGATTTGATACCACCCTGTGCACCCGTATTGGTACAGAAAGAAATAGATTGTGACCTCTTTAAGGCTCAGACTCCGTGTACGCAGCAAATTTTTAGTCACACCATTCAATGGTTCTCGTCACCGGAAGCTTGTCTGGAGGATGTGTATTTTTATAAAGTTTATGCATCGGACGGTAAGACGGATGAATATACACTTCTCGGTGTTACATCAGGAAACTATTTTGTTGAGAACAATTTAACGAAATTAAGCCGCTGCTATCGAATATCGGCTGTTGATCGGGCAGGAAACGAAAGTGAATTAAGTGATGCACTGTGCTTTGATAATTGCCCCTCCATTTACTTTCCCAATATTATTTCACCAAATGGGGATCTGAAAAATGAGTATTTCACTGAAATGAATTCCGAAATACATTGTTCCCGATTTGTTAAGTCTGTTGCGTTAAGTGTTTACAATAGATGGGGCCAGAAGCTGATTGATTTAAAAAGTGAAGAAAAATTGAATTGGGACGGGAAGGATAAATTTGGAAAACAGGTCCCCACTGGGGTTTACTATTATTTTGCCAACATTGAATTTGATGCCATTGAACCCGCTAACCAGTCCAAGCAGGTAAAGGGTTGGATACACGTTGTTTATTAAATCTTTTTCAGTAGTAATAATTCGGATTAATTTTGATCCATGTTCACTGGAATCGTTGAATCACTAGGTAAAATTGAGCGGATTGTAACCGACCAAACCAACAAACACTTTTGTATCAGCAGCCCCATTTCACAATCGTTAAAAGTTGATCAAAGCGTTTCGCATAATGGGGTGTGTCTTACCGTTACAAAAGTGGCAGGCAATCAGCACTGGGTAACGGCTGTTGATGAAACCCTTAAAAAGACAACCTTGGGAAATTGGAGTGAAGGCACCCTCGTAAACCTGGAGCGATGCATGGTTGCCAATGGCCGGTTTGATGGACATATCGTTCAAGGTCATGTTGATCAGGTTGGGATTTGTAAAAATGTGCAGGAAGTAGGGGGTAGCTGGCTGTTCGATTTTGAGTACGATCCCGCTTCCGGAAATGTAACGGTAGAAAAGGGATCAATCTGTATTGATGGGGTAAGTCTTACGTGCTTCAATTCTTCTGATCGGGGTTTTCGGGTAACCATTATACCCTACACCTTTGAGCACACTAATTTTAAAAACCTGCAGCCAGGCGATGCCGTGAATCTTGAGTTCGACATCATCGGAAAGTATGTAAAACGATTACTCGGGAAATAGAGCAAAATTCTTTTCTCATCCATGCAACGTTTTGCCAGGATGCCGCGTCTGTGGTCTAAACGCATTTTTTTATGAAAAATTCCTTACTTGCAGCCTTGTTTTTTATAGCCTTTGGGTCAATAGCGCAGCCGACACGCGATGCTGTGGACTCATTTACCCGAATTGATGTTTTTGGACCGTTTGAAGTAGAATTGGTTAAGGCTGAAGCATATTCCATTGAAATTGATTACCGGGGTGTTGATACCGATGATGTGTTGATGGAAGTGACTGGTGATGAATTGAAACTGAAACTTCGCAATAAGCATTACATGGATGAATGGCGTTCGAATGATTACCCACGTTCCCGCTACATTAAAGTGAAGGTATATTATACAGAACTCAATGATTTGCGTGCGCAGGCCGGTGCAGATATTTTTTCTGAAGAATCTTTGAAATCGAAGAATCTTGCCCTGGAAGCCTCCATGGGTGCTGAAATACGCTTACCCATTATCTCGAAAAATTTGTACACCCGATTGAACATGGGTGCTGTGGTTGAATTAAGGGGCCAAACAGAGAAGCACGAAATAAAAGCAAACATGGGTGCCGTGCTCAAGGCATCGCGATTAGAAAGTAAAACCACTTACGTAAATGCCAACATGGGTGCAGAGGTTAAAGTGAATGTGGTGGAGGAGATTGAAGTGAATGCCGGATTTGGGGCAGCAGTAGATTATATTGGTTCACCGAATGTTCGAAATACATCAACCAATTTTGGTGCTGAGGTGCGCGGGAATTAATCATCCGGAAGTAGTTCGGTTGACTAACCGCATCTGAATATATTCATTGAGCTTGAAGCAAAACCATCCGCATAGTAGCCCAATTGACAAGCCCACAATAATATCACCTGGATAATGTACGCCCAGGTAAATGCGGGTATAGGTTACAACTCCAGACCATAAAAACATGAAGCCAACAAACCGGTAATGTATTCTTAGCAACAGAAAGATAAACATCGCTACGCCAAAGGTATTGGCTGCATGCCCGGAGGCAAATCCAAATTTTCCGCCTTTGTAACCATTCACCGTATGCACCTTTTCAGCAATTAGCGGTTCGTGGGTGGGGCGCAAACGCGCAAAGCCCGGTTTCATTATGCCGCTCGTAATCCGGTCAGTAAGGGCTATGCAAACACCGATGCACAACAGGGGTATCCAAATTTTTTTTCCAAACGTTTTGGCCAGCAAGTAAATCAGAAAAATAAAAAGAGGAATGGACGTTAACGTGTTCGATAAATAGAACATGATCTGATCGAGCCAGGGTGCATGCAACCCATTTAAAAAGAAAAATACTTCAGTATCCAGTTGTCCGATGTAGTCCATAATTTCAGAAGTCGGGCAAAAATAACTAATTATGCTGTGAATAATGAGTATGGCTACGCAAGCACCCTCCAGTATTTTCATGGTTCGTCCGGCAGCATTTGGTTTTAATACCCAAACAGCTGAGTCGAATGCTTTTCAGGTGGATGAAGTAAATGACTCTGCGTCAGTTCAACAAAAGGCTTTGCAGGAATTTGATCGCATGGTGGATTTGTTGCGTTCGCATGATATTGATGTTCACGTTATTGAAGATACCCCGGTACCGGTTAAACCGGATGCTGTATTTCCGAACAATTGGGTTTCATTTCATGAAGACGGCCGGGTGATATTGTATCCCATGCTTGCCGAAAACAGACGCCTTGAGCGTAGGGCTACCGTTGTGGAAACATTGGCTGAATCATTTGAAGTTTCAGAAGTTGTGGATTGGTCTGGGGAAGAGCTAAGCAATCGGTATCTGGAAGGCACGGGAAGTGTGGTGCTTGATTATGTGAATAAGATAGTGTATGCAAATCGTTCCTCTCGTACAAATGAAAGCCTCGTTATCAGGCTTTGTGATTTGTTTGGATATAAACCAATAATTTTTGATGCCGTGGATACCGAGGGAAGGCCTATCTATCACACCAATGTGTTGATGTGCATCGGGTCAAAGTTTGCCGTGATTTGCCTTGACGCTATTCACAAGGAAGAAGATCAAGAAAAAATTCTCTCAACTTTTGCAGCGACACAACACAAAGTAGTAGCGATCAGCTATGCACAAATGAATGCGTTTGCCGGTAACATGATGGAAGTAGCCAGTAAAAATGGCGAGTTGTTTGTGTTGCTGTCCGAGCAGGCATTTCACAGCCTTCTTCCCGGTCAGGTTGATGCGATTTCACGTTTTGCCGAGATGATCCCAATCTCCATACCTACCATTGAAAAATATGGTGGCGGTAGTGTTCGGTGTATGGTGGCCGGAATTTTTAGCGCTAAGCGTTAATGGCCTGCAGTTTCGCGAATGTGTTCTTCAATCCAGGCTTCTGCTTCTTTGGTAGAGGTACAAAATTGCACAATGCTTCCTGATCTTTCGATAGCAGCCTGAATGCGCTCTCGATAATCTAAGTTGTGTTGTATGGGATCGTACACCACAACAATGCGTATTAATCCATGACGCACCGCATCGGGTATTATGCTTGTCACCATCCAAATTTGATCATCAGGTGAAATGGTTCCTTGTTTACGTAAATCAGAAATCCAGTACGGGGTATTATATATGCGCAATACATCCATACACTTGCCAAACAAATCACGATACGCCTCACTGGTCACTTGTTTTTTCCAACTGATACCGGCTGTGTTTGTGCGTGCGTTATAATAAATCTGGCCATAGTCACTCTCAAAACAAATCTGACCATCAACGGCATCTGTTTGTTTAAAAAATATGGTAAACCGTGTGCCCCCATTGAGTTCGCTGTTTACGGCAATTGTTCCACCCAATGTTTCTACCTGCGATTTCACCAGGTACAATCCGAGTCCTTTTCCATCAGTATGGGTGTGAAATCTTTTGTACATGCCAAAAAGATCCTTACCAAACCGATCGAGGTTCATGCCTAATCCGTTGTCCGCAAATGTTAGGGTGATCCCCTCATCTGATTTTTTGGTTGATACAGAGATAATCAGTGTGCGGTTGTGTGAACGATATTTGATGGCATTGCTCAACAAGTTAAACAGGATACTGTTCAGCAGCGGACGGATGGTGTAGATGAATGGGGCTTCTGCAAAATCGATTAGAAACTCAGCGTTCTCCGGAAGCTGGTGTTCCAGGTTTTGATGCACCCGATCAAATTCCTGTTGAAAAAATACTTTTTCTTTGATGCGGTAAATGTCATTTCGAATGTCAATGATTTTATTCAGGTCCCGAATAATGGCATCCAGTTCATGTGCCGATTGTTTAAGCAGGCCCATCAATTGTCGTTGATTATCAGAAAGACCTTCGGTATCCATGGAGAGTAAATTCTCCAACCCAATAAGCCTGGCCACGGGTGCGCGCAGGTTATGTGAAATGGTATGAGAGAATTGACGCAACTCACTGTTATATTTAGAAAGCTCTTCGTTTGCGTCAATCAGCGCCTTATTCTTTTGTGCCACCAGGTCTTCCAGGTGTTCATTGTGTACATGAAGTTGTTCTTTCTGCTTTTGTATTACTTCGTATGCATCGGCCAGTTTTTCCTGGTTGGCTCGTAATTCTTCAGCCTGCGAGCTCATCTCTTCATTTTGCACTTCCTTTTCCTGGTTTACAAGTGCCAGCTGATAATTCTGATGAATAAGTTCCCGGTTGGTTGTTTCAAGGGTTTTAAACAGCTCCAGGTTCTTGTTGTCTGACTTGTCAACCATCCTTTTCAACATGAAAGCAGTTGATACAAGGGCTGCAAACTCAATAAAGAAAATAAGGTTATAATAGATAAAGGTGTTTCGGTTTTGATAAAAGTCTACTGTTCTTCCAAACAGCGCGAGAATAAAATCATAGCCAACAATACAAATAAAGCAAACCACAAGCGTGAGTGCCATCCAACGTCTTTCGCGGAAGGTATCAAATACAATTACCGGAATGATGCAGGTGGCCATGGTGAGTATGCGCGGTGGAAAATAGGAAGCGCTGTATATAAGCGGAGAAGAACTTTGTGTGCCTACAGCAATTAGCCAAATGATTAAAACGGGAATAACCACTGAAATCAGTGTGCGACTGAAAAGATTATATCTATAATAATTTAAAACAGGAATGGATGCATAAAAGATTAGCCCGGTTGAAGCACGTAGTATTCCGGGTGTGATATTAGTGAGGGCCACCAGAATGCCCAATAGAATAATAGTGAGAAAAAAAATTATAGCGGCAATCCGGTTTGATAGGATGATGCTTCTGAATAAGTAGGGCTCCGTACTATCTGAAATACCAAGTGTTGAATACCGCTGCCAGAATTCCATGCACAGAATTTAACGCAGTTAATATAAGTCCTTTTCTTTAATAGATTATGTGTATTTTCACCCTTATTTGTCTGTGGTATGGAAAAGTATGATCTTGTTGTAATTGGTGCCGGTCCATCCGGATATGCAGCCGCCATGCGGGCTATCGATTTTAAAAAGAAAGTTCTGCTGGTTGAGAAAAGTGAGATTGGAGGGGCAGGTGTTACCGATGGAGCACTTTCTTCAAAAACCTGGTGGGAGTTATCACGTGAAACGGCCTCTTTTCGTAAAAATCTAAAGCGATATAACATAAAGGCACCCAGTGTTGACTATAAAGAAATACAGACTGAGGTTTTTCGGGCGGTTCAAGAGCGAAAAAACCTGTTGTTAGAGCATATGGAATTGCTGAAGAACTCAGGTTATTTCACCTTTCGGCAAGGTAACGCCAGATTACTCAGTCAGCATGAGGTGGAGATTTCAGGAGAGATTAAAACAACCGTAGTTGCCGATTATATCATCCTGGCTACCGGAAGTCGACCGCGCCATTTACCGGAGTTGCCCATCGATGAAAAAATTGTAATGACGAGTGAAGGTATTGAGCATATGAACGATTTTCCGGAGAGCATGGTGATTGTGGGGGCAGGGGTTATTGGATGCGAGTATGCCACTATTTTCTCTGGTTTCGGCAAAACAAAAGTACACCTGATTGATAAGGGCGATCGCATATTGCCTTTTGAAGATGAGGATGTGGTGCGCGTGATTGAGCGCAACATGGAGAACAACGGTGTTCTGATTCACAGAAAGTCGCAGTTGGTGCGCATGGAAATTAAAAATGGCAGGGTGGAGTACGAGTTGGAATATACCGATGGGAGTAAAGAAGTTTTTAATGTAGAGAAAGCATTGGTTTCGGTTGGGCGTGTGCCCAATTATGAATCGCTATGGGATCCGAATGAAGTGGATATCCATATTTCAAAACGTGGAATAGAAGATAACGATACACAGACTAATATATCGAACATTTATGCAGTAGGTGATATTACGGCTGATATCTCGTTAGTAAATGTGGGTGAGTTGGAAGGACGTTATGCGGTCGAAAGAATTTTTGGTAACCCACAAAGGAAGCTTGTATACGAAAACATCAGTACCATTATGTTTTTGAGTCCAGAAGTGGCCGGAGTGGGATTGAATGAAACGCAAGCCCGTGAAAAAGATATTGATTATCGGGTAGTAACACTTGATTATAGCTGTATACCCCGTGCAATTGCCAAGCGCAATACACAGGGTTTTATTAAATTATTGGTCACCAATGATGATCAAATGAAAATTCTCGGCATGAAAGTGGTAGGCCTTCATGCATCCAGTGCCATACAGGCAGTGGCGTTGCTGATCAGTATGGATAAAGGAATTGACGAATTGGCTGAGTGTGTGCATCCGCACCCGTCTATTACAGAGGGAATTCAGGAGTGTGTTCGGATGCTGCTGGGAAAATCAATGTTTAAGCCGGGTGTGTTGCGTACGCGACTTTCGTGCCGAACATCAACAAAGGGACAATATCAGGATATGTTGTTTTGACAATGCGTTGGAAAATAGTTTTTATATTCATTTCACTTTTAACCAGTTCGTGTCTGTATTTACACAAACCGGTTAGGCCCATTCAACAAAAAAAATCCATTTACGAGGAAGTTGACCTGGAGGGGATGATCAGACGGTATATCGCCAAAACACATGGTGATGAGCCATCCATTGAAGGTATTTATACCGTTTCAGGTGAGGTGATCCGGAAAGGAAAAACATTGCTCTCGTCTGTTGAGCGTGAAAGAACCATTGAGCGTAAAGATAATTATGCCCGCGTGGCAATTTTAAAGGATTGGCCCGGCTCCAATACGGAATACGTTGAAATTTCATTGGAAGAAAAAAATGCACCCCGTTATCCCATTGTTGCTGAGTTAAATGAATTGGCAGAAGGTGGTGGATTCATTTATAAGCATTTTGAACCAAAAGGAAAGGTGCTAACCTTTACGTTTCTATACGACAAAAGCAATCCTGATATTCTGGAAGGTGTTTACACGGAAACAAAAAATGGTATAGTGATTACATATAAACTCACGTACGTTAAAGTTTATCCTAAGAGCAATAATTATAGATAAATCATCTGCGGTACCTTGGTGCCTTTGCATGAAAATTTAATAGTACACCGTAATATCCTGAAGCGCCTTCCGCTCCAGTTTAGGAACAAATGTTTCTGCTGCGGGATAGCCTATCGGTATCAATAAAAACGGACGCTCATTTTCAGGTCGGTTTAAAATTTTTGTTAAGAAATTCATCGGACTGGGCGTATGCGTAAGCGCAACCAATCCTGCATGGTGTATTGCGGCCAATAGAAATCCACAGGCCAGCCCAACCGATTCGTTTACGTAATAGTTTGTTCCTTTTGTTCCGTCTTCTTTCAATTCGTACGCTTTTTTGAAGACCACAATCAGGTAAGGCGCAACTTCCAGAAAGGGTTTATGCCAGTCGGTTTGCAACGCTTTAATATCATCCAGCCATTCTTCGCTCATGCGACCGGTGTAACTCTCATACTCTTCTTGTTCGGCAGCTTCTCTGATTTTTCTTTTCATTTCAGGATTTTGAACCACACAAAACGTCCACGGTTGTTTGTGTGCCCCGCTCGGTGCTGTGGAGGCTGTAAGAATCAGGTTATCAATGACTTCTTTCGGAATAGGCTTATCAGAAAAATCACGTACCGTTCTGCGCTGGTTCATCCATTCGTAAAACGACTGGCTGCGGTTGATAACATCCTGCTCCGGATAGGTCTCAGTGACATGGCGAACAAACGGAAAGCCGTTTATGATTTTGGTTTCGGGTGAATTCATGCTGAAAGATAGAATTCTGTCCCAAAACTTCGAAGCGCATTAATGTAAGCCGGTTGACAAACTGATTAATTTTGAGTCATCGCAGCGTTTAGCCGCAATCTCAATATTGTTGTATTTACTGATGCCGCATCTTCAGCACCCGCTCCACATCCGAAAGGTTTTTATTTTTAGCCGCCAGTAGTACCAGAAAGTGATACATCAAATCAGCCGCTTCGCCTAAAAACAATTCATCATTTTCATCTTTCGATTCAATCACCAGTTCCACCGCCTCTTCACCAACTTTTTGTGCTACTTTGTTAATGCCCGCCTGGAATAGTGAGGTGGTGTATGATCCTTCTTTTGGATTTGCTTTTCGTGATTGAATTGTAGCCTCCAGTTCTTTTAACTCAAATGATTGATTGGATTCATTGAAACACGTATCAGAACCAGTGTGACAAACCGGGCCGGTTGGCTTGGCTTTAATCAATAGTGTGTCGGCATCACAATCCGCAATAATATCGATAACCTCCAGGAAGTTTCCGGAAGTTTCGCCTTTCGTCCATAGCCTTCCTTTCGTGCGACTAAAAAACGTTACCCGTTTTTCTGATTGTGTTTTGGCCAACGCCTCTTCATTCATGTACCCCAACATCAACACTTTTAGCGTGGAATTATCCTGAATGATGCATGGAATCAATCCGTTGTTTTTATTGAAATCGGGTTTCATAGTCGTACTGGAATGTTATGATTCTTTAAAAATGTTTTTAGTTCCGGAATCTGAATCTCACCAAAGTGAAACACGCTGGCGGCCAACGCGGCATCCACTTTTGCAAGCGCAAATACATCAGCAAAGTGACCCATGCTGCCGGCACCGCCTGAGGCAATGACGGGGATGGTTAGTAATTCATGCAGTTTGGAAAGCGGATCAATTGCAAATCCGTTTTTTGTGCCGTCATGATCCATGCTGGTAAACAAAATTTCTCCTGCGCCACGATCCTGTCCTTCTTTCGCCCACGTAAATAGTTTTTTATCAGTTGGATTTTTTCCGCCATGCGTATGCACGATCCAGGCATTATCAATTTTTCGGGCATCAATGGCCAACACAATACACTGAACACCAAAGGCTTTTGAGAGTTCGTTGATCAGTTGTGGATTTTTGACGGCTGAAGAATTAACGCTCACTTTGTCGGCACCTGCTTCCAGCAAAGGCGCCACATCTTCAACCGAACTGATGCCTCCGCCCACTGTAAACGGAATATTGATGTGGCGGGCAATTTCTTTCACCAACGAAGCAAAGGTTTTGCGTTGTTCCTGTGTAGCGGAAATGTCAAGGAATACAAGCTCGTCTGCTCCTTGTTCTGCATACGCTGATGCCAACGCCACCGGATCTCCGGCATCTCGTAGGTCAACAAAGTTTACGCCTTTAACGGTGCGGCCATCTTTAATATCCAAACATGGAATTATTCGTTTCGTTAACATGACTAATGGTTGATGGTTTGGAGTTCGGTTAGGCTAACCCGTCCTTCGTAAATGGCTTTACCGACAATAGCACCGAACAAGCCAGCAGCTTTTAGTTGTTTGAGATCATCGAGGCTACTCACACCACCGCTGGCGATCAGTTTTAGTGAAGAAAATTGTTTGAGTAACTTCATATACAAATCTACATTAGGTCCGCCAAGCATGCCATCCTTACTGATATCGGTGCAGGTAACATAGGTAATGCCAATCGTTTGGTAGTTGGCAATAAAATCCTGAATGGATAGGGAAGAGGTTTCAGTCCATCCGCTGATGGCGATTTGCTCATCCCGAACATCGGCACTGAGAATAATTTTATCCGCTCCAAATTCATCAATCCATATTGAAAGCTTTTCGGGTTCCTTTACTGCAACGCTGCCCAGGTTAACTTGCTTTACACCCAATTCCAGCAGTTGTCGTATTTCCGATTTGGTTTTGATGCCTCCGCCAAAATCTACTTTCAACGAAGTGCTTTTGCAGATGGCTTCCACCACTTTCCAGTTTGTTACCTTACCCTGCTTTGCGCCATCCAGGTCGACCAGGTGCAGGTATTCAAGTCCGGCTTCTTCAAATGTGCGGGCCACGGCAACCGGATCGGTTTCATAAACTTTCTTCTGTGCATAGTCGCCTTGCGATAAGCGCACGCACTGTCCGTCAATAATATCAATGGCGGGTATAATTTTCATATAGCGAAGAAGCTTTTCAAAATTCTCTCTCCTGCCTGAGCAGATTTTTCCGGATGAAATTGCACAGCATAAAAGTTATTTTTTTTCATGGCTGCGCTAAACGGTACAATGTAATCACTGACAGCTGTGGTAAATTCATTGACCGGCACATAATAACTGTGCACAAAGTACACACTGCTGTTCTCCAGTGTTTTTTCCGGCCAACTGTTGGTCAAGGTCAGGTTATTCCAGCCCATGTGTGGCACTTTGAATTCCTTTGATGCCTCGAACTTCTTCACTACCTCATCAAATATGCCGAGGCATGGCGTATCGTTTTCTTCCGAATGTTTGCACATCAGTTGCATTCCTAAACAAATTCCCAGCACAGGTTGTTTCAAATCGCGTATTACCTGATCGAGTTTTTTGTTTTTCAGGTACGCCATGGTAGTACTCGCTTCACCCACGCCTGGAAAAATAACTTTATCGGCCGACAGAATTTTTTCAACTTCATCGGTTATTTCAAAGTCAACGCCCAACCGTTCCAGTGCATACGACACGGATTGAATGTTACCGGCATTATATTTTAAGAGTATTACTTTCATAGTAGGTACGAAATACAAATTACGAGGTACGAGTGCGCGATCGTGTTGTTTTTATGGATTGGACAATTATTGCCGTAAGTTCATCGCCTTCTTTTAAAAGTGCTTGGATTTTAGTTTGAAAATCCTGATTGAAGTGATTCAACAACTCGAGAAAGTAAACCGATTCATCGATTTCTTCTTCAACAATTTTAAGTTTATTGATGAAATCGGCAGTTGATTTCCCCCGCAATGCTGCGCGATAATTTGCTCCTGTAGAACTTGAACTTCTGATTAATTGATTTGAGTAGGCCCTGTTTATTATGTTGGTTGGTAATTGTTGAATTAGCTCCGCGCACTGAATAGCAAATTCTTTGAATCTTTTCTTTAAGTCTTGCATAAAGATGTGTTTAATGGGTTAACATAATTCCAATTTAGTCAGCTCATCCCTCGTACTTCTTACCTCGTATTTCTTACCTCGATCACAGTATTCCTTTCGTACTCGGTAATTCGCTTCCTTCTTTTTTTACAGCCATCTTAATTGCTTTTGCGAACGCTTTAAAAATGGCTTCGATTTTGTGATGTTCATTGGTGCCTTCTGCCTTGATGTTCAGGTTGCATTTCGCAGTGTCTGAAAATGATTTGAAGAAATGCAAAAACATTTCAGTTGGCATCTCGCCAATTTTTTCGCGCTTGAATTCAGCTTCCCAAACCAACCACGGCCTGCCTCCAAAATCGAGAGCCACCTGTGCCAGGCAATCATCCATCGGCAACGCAAATCCATATCGTTCAATGCCCCGTTTGTTTCCCAACGCTTTTAGAAATGCTTCCCCTAATGCAAGGGCTGTATCTTCAATGGTGTGGTGTTCATCAATGTGCAGGTCGCCTTTTGTTTGAATGTTCAGGTCAATGTTTCCATGTCGCGACAATTGATCTAACATGTGATCAAAAAAGGCAAGGCCTGTGCTGATGGATGACTTTCCGTTTCCATCCAGGTTTACGGTAATGGAAATATCGGTTTCTTTTGTTTTACGATTTACGGTTCCGACTCGTGGGGTTTTCGAAAGAAACTCGTAGATGGTTTTCCAATCGGTGGTGATCAGGCTGTTTGATTCCGCATAGGCAGATGCATTTAGTTTTTCCTTAAGTGATCCGTTGTTGATTAAGATTGCTTTACACCTCAGATTTTTTGCCAACTCAACATCCGTAAGCCGGTCGCCTATAACATAGGAATTATTTAAGTCATAACTACCTGAAAGAAATTCCGTAAGCATGCCGATACCCGGTTTGCGGGTAGGTTTGTTTTCGTGCGGAAAAGATTTATCGATGAATATTTTGGAAAACCGGATGCCTTCTCCTTCCAGTGTTTTCAGCATCTTTTCATGCGCAGGCCAGAAGGTTTCTTCCGGAAATTTTTCCGTGCCTAAGCCATCCTGGTTGGTCACCATCACCAATTCGTAATCCGTTTCAGCGGCAAGCTGACTGAGCCAACGAATTACTCCTGGGTAGAATTCCAGTTTTTCCAGACTGTCGATTTGTTCGTCAGGGGGTTCTATAATTAAGGAGCCGTCACGGTCTATAAATAAAACACGTTTCATAAGGTCTTCAGGGTTTCGATGAGTTTCTTATTTTCTTCCGGTGTACCTATGGTAATTCGTAAGCAATCTGCACATAATACTACCGTTGAGCGATCGCGCACAATGATACTGAGCTCAATCAACTGATCATAGATGTTTTGCGCAGCTTTCATCTTTACCAAAACAAAGTTAGCATCGGTTGGGTAAACGCGCTCCACCATCGGTAAGGTTTGTAGTTGTTGAGTGAGTACCGATCGCTGGTGAAGAATGGTATTGACCTGTTTATTTTTTTCTTCAGCAGATGAAAGCTTTTCCAACGCTACCTGTTGGGTGAGGATGTTGAGGTTATACGGATACTTGATTTTGCTCAGCACCGAAATTATTTCTTCCGAAGCAAATGCCATCCCCAGGCGCAAGCCAGCCAGGCCCCACGCTTTGGAGAAGGTTTGCAGTATAATAAGATTGGGGTACTGATTTAGCGATGGGAGAAATCCTTCGGCATTAGCGAAATCAATATAAGCTTCATCAACTACAACGATGCTGTTACCCGCTGTAATCAGATTAATTATTCTTTCTTTGGAAAGCAGGTTGCCGGAAGGGTTGTTGGGCGAGCAGAGAAAAATAACTTTTACAGACGAATCCAGCGCCTGTTTAACCGCATCAACATCCAAATCGAAAGTTGAATCCAGGATAACGCGTTTGACGGCAACATTATTGATACCCGCACAAACGGCATACATGCCATACGTAGGCTCAGCTATCAATATAGAGTCTTTGCCAGGTTCGCAAAATGCCCGGATAATCAAGTCAATAGGTTCATCGCTTCCGTTACCGAGAAATATTTTTTCTGGTTCTATTCCCTTCAGTTCGCTGATGCGTTGCTTTACTTTTTTCTGCAGTGGATCGGGGTATCGGTTGTAGGCTGATGGAAACGGATTTTCATTCGCATCCAGGTATACCTCTGCTGTTCCCTTGAACTCATCCCGAGCGGTGAAGTAGGGCTTGAGGGTTTTTATGTTTTCTCGTAAAAGTGATTGAATGTTCATGGTCGGGATACGTTTAGCCCTTCGGGAGCCTCAGGGCAAGGGTTGAGAGTTTAAAAGTCGGATGCTAATGGCATTTTTGTGGCCGATTAATTCTTCTGCTTCAGCCATTATTTCTACTACGGGACCAAGATTTTTGATTCCTTCCTCCGAAATTTTCTGAAAGGTGATGTACTTCAAAAAGCTTTCAACGGAAACGCCTGCATAGGCTGTGGCATATCCATTGGTTGGCAAGGTGTGGTTTGTTCCGGAAGCATAGTCACCTGCAGCTTCGGGTGTGTAGTTGCCAATGAACACCGAGCCCGCATTGATAATTTTTTCTGCAAGCGAATCTGCATTTTTCGTGTTGATGATCAGGTGTTCCGCGGCATAGGTGTTGATAAAGTCCAGTGCATCGGTTTCGTTTTCAAACACAAACGCGCGACTGTTTCTTAACGCCTGTTCGGCAATTTCTCTTCTAGGTAATGATGTCAATTGTTGTTGAACTTCCTGTTGAATTTTTTCTGCGATCTCTGCACTGTTTACCACCAACATCACCTGGCTGTCGGTACCGTGTTCGGCTTGCGAAAGCAAATCAGCGGCAACAAAAGCTGGTGTTGCCGATTCATCAGCCCAAACCAGTACTTCGCTGGGTCCGGCCGGCATATCAATGGCCACGCCTTGCTGATTAACCAGTTGCTTGGCTTTGGTAACATACTGATTGCCCGGCCCAAATATCTTATTCACTTTGGGAATGCTTTCCGTCCCATACGCCAATGCAGCTACGGCCTGTGCACCCCCGACTTTAAAAATTTTTGTAACACCGGTGAGTTGTGCCGCGAACAGAATGGCCGGGTGAATATTGCCTTGCTTGTCGGGTGGAGAAACCAACACAATTTCGCGACAGCCCGCCAGCTTTGCTGGAATGGCCAACATCAATACGGTTGAAAACAAAGGCGCTGTTCCTCCCGGAATGTAAATGCCCACCTTTTCAATCGGCACGCCTTTGCGCCAACATGAAACACCTGGCATCGTTTCAATCTTCATCACCTCGCGCAGTTGTGCCCGGTGAAATTTTTCAATGTTCGCTGCTGCGGTTTGTATGGCTTGCTTCAGTTTCGCATCAAGCCGATCAACAGCTTGTTGAATTTCTGAAGCGCTTACAACAAGTTCATGTAACTCAACCTTATCAAATTGCCTGGTGAATTCTTTGAGTGTATAATCACCGCCTTGCTTCACCCGCGCCAGAATATTTTTCACCGAGCTCTCCAAAAACTCCAATTGAAGCTGCGGCCGTTCACAAAGCTGCTCCCAGGTGTTTCGTGATGGATTATTGAATACTTTCATCTTGATTTATTGATCGATTTCTAATTTTCGTTACTTCTTAAGTCTCTCTACTTACTACTTATGTCTATAAAATCATCTTCTCAATCGGTATCACTAAAATTCCTTCCGCTCCCAGCTTCTTCAACTGATCAATCTTTTCCCAGAAATCATTTTCATCCACCACCGAGTGCAATGAACTCCAACCTGGTTTGCTCAGTGGCAGTATGGTCGGACTTTTCATTCCGGGAATTACATTCGTGATGGGTTCAATGGCTTCATTCGGGCAGTTCAATAAAATGTATTTGTTATTGCTGGCTTGCTGAACGGCCTCCATTCGAAAGACCAGCTTATTAAGGATCTGTTTTTTAGTTGTGTCCAATTTTCTGGCAACTAATACTGCTTCCGATTTCATCACCAGCTCCACTTCCTTCAACCCGTTGCTGAGCAAAGTGCTCCCTGTGCTAACAATGTCGCAGATGGCATCGGCCAAGCCAATGCCCGGTGCAATTTCCACCGAGCCACTGATTTCGTGAATGCCGGCAGTGATGTTGTTACGTTTCAGAAAATCGTTGACAATGTTGGGGTAGGAGGTGGCAATGTTCTTGCCTTCAAACCAACCGATGCCGGTATAGTCTGTTGTGCGCGGTACGGCCATTGCTAAGCGACATTTGGCAAAGTTGAGCCGTTTTGCAATTTCTCCTGCTTTCTGCTTTTCCGCAAAAATGTTTTCACCAATGATGCCTGCATCGGCTACCCCATCTTCAATGTATTGGGGAATGTCATCATCGCGGAGAAAAAGTACTTCCACCGGAAAATTGGAAGCTTGTGTTTTCAACTGATCTTTCCCGTTGCTGATGCTGAGTCCACAATCTTTCAACAATTTCAACGACCCTTCCTGCAGTCGCCCTGATTTCTGAATCGCAATTCGTAATACTTCGTTCATTTTATTTAGTGTTTAGTTACTGTCAGTCTGTCCAACGGACTCCTTTTGGAGAGCTTGTCGAAGACTGTCCACATGTCACCCTTCGACTGGCTCAGGGTGACATAAAACGTTTTACTTATTAGTTCACCTTGCACAAAACAATTGACGTCATTGCGAGCTGAAGCCAGGGAATGTGTGTTAGAGCGAAGCAATCCAACACTGTATAGCGAGCAGAATGTATAAAGATTGGGATTGCTTCGCCCCATCACGCGCTTCAACCCTTCTGCTCGCAATGACGTACTAATTAATATTTGCGTAACATCAGTTATTATTTCAATCATTTCCTTTCCTGTTTTTATTCTCCCATCCCCGCTAAGTAGAGGGGATATGGGGTGAGGTCAAAAAAAAAGGCCTGCCGTAATCGCGGCAAGCCTTTCTTCAAAGTCTTTATAGTTTAGTTAAAACATAAACCTGCCACGCATCGTGCTGTTAACATGATGATGGTGGTGATTGTTTATGTTGTTTGTGTAAATCATTTTACGGCCGTAAAGAACGCATCCTGTTGCGACTTCTCAAAATTTCTTTTCACTTTTCTTGCAGCAACACCCAACCCGATGCTTAAAATCAGGAAGAAACCGGCCACTCCTCCAAAGATTACGCTGATCAGGTACCGGTCGGTAAACGAGTCGATAATGGCTTCGTTGGGGTTTTCTGGGTTGAGCAGCAAGGGTACTTGTTGGCCCACTTCGTAATCGGGCGGACTGGAATAAAAGCTGCTTTGGTATTGACGCAGCGTATCCAGGTAGGTGTACTCCACCAACGGTGCCAGCGAACCGGTTTCATTTGGTGTGAGGTTGATGACGGTGCCTTCAATGGCAATACCCTCATCGGCAAAGCGGTTTTCATAGAGGTACATGCCAATGGCCACACCGGCAAACATCAGCGTTACGAGAATGAAAAATATCATGAAACCGTTGAGCACCAGCGACAGGCAGCCCCCGGAACCACCGATCGCACGCCCCATCTGCTTTCCCATTTGGGGCACGATTACGTTGGCCATGGGATTTTCCCGCTCAATAGTTAAAATGAGTTGGTCCGCTTGTTCATCCGTAACCTGGAACTTCTCTTTTAATAAAGCTTTTGCTTCCGTACGTTGGCCGCTTCGGATGAGGGCTGTAACTTGTTGCCGGATTTCCTGTTGTATGCTCATGAAGATTGCTCAAACGAAGATAATTAATTTTTTAAGCCTGCTGCTAATCCTCTTTTTATTGGCGTGTTCGGATAGTGTTGAAACACGCAAGCAACGCTTTCTATTAAAAGGAAATGAGTTGCTGATGAAACAAAACTTTCCCCTAGCCATAAAAAATTTCAATGAAGCCTTGAAGCTGGATTCGTGTTATGCCGATGCACATAATAATTTGGGAACTGCCTATTTCCGGCAGAAACAATTTGCGGAAGCCTTGCAGCATTACCAAACCGCCATCGGCTGCAAGCCCGGTTTTTTGAATGCCATTTTTAATCGCGCCAACACGTATTACGAATTGGAAAAACTGGATGAAGCCCTTCAGGATATAAAAACCATTCGCGCCACTAAACCCGATACACTGCCCGTTCATTTCCTGGAAGGATTGGTGTACACCAAACAGCGTAATTATCCGGCAGCGCTTGAAGCATTTAATCGCGGGTTGAAACTGGATGCTGCCAATGCCGAACTGTGGGTGAACATCGGCACCGTGCATTATTATGCACACGCTTACGCAGATGCGAAACAGGCATTAGAGCAGGCCATAACATTAAACGACAAAGAAGCCAACGCCTGGAACACACGCGCCATGGTTTTGGCTGCAGAAGGCAACCTGGCTGAAGCTCACGTTCAACTAAAAAAAGCGCTCGACCTAAAACCGCGTGATGCCTACTACCTGAACAACCGCGGCTATTTGTTTTTGCTGGAAGGCAATCTGGAAAAAGCATTGGAAGACATCAACCAAAGCATTGCCCTTGATCCGTATAACGGTTGGGCATACCGCAACAAGGGTATCTATTATATAAAGACCAATGACTATCCATCCGCCATTCGCTTGCTCACCCAGGCCGTTTCGCTTGATCCGTTTATTGAAGAAGTGTACTACCACCTGGCGCAGGCCTACATCAGCAGTGGCGATACCGTAAAAGGCTGCGAAGCCTGGGCCGAGTCGGTAAAACGCAAAGAACGCACAGACGCATCGTTTCCGGTTTGTAGATAAAAAAATCCGTTTACCTCTGTGGCTCTCAGCGCAGCCTCTGTGACCCTCTGCGGTTAAAAATTTTTAAACCGCAGCGTATGCTAAAAAATTGCAAGAGGGTTAACGCAGTGAATATGTCGCCCTCATTTTCTAAATGCGAAATCAATTCCTTTTTTATCAGGTAAAAATATTTCGTAATATTGAAATAACCTTAAACAATTCGGTTATGTCAAAATCAATGGATCGTAAAAAGGAGACCAAGAAAGCTCCTAAGAAAAGTTTAAAAGAAAAGCGTGCTGAAAAACGCGCCAAGAAAGGTTAAACGGTAAAGCCCATCTCGCAGGTGGGCTTTTTTAATTTGATCCGTCATTGCGAGCCTGCCTGCGGTAGGCAGGCGGAAGCGTTGGATGTGTGATGGCGCGAAGCAATCTCTTTCGTTAACAATTGGGATTGCTTCGTCACTCGAACTATTCGTGTAATTGATGAGATTTTTCAATGTTCCTCGCAATGACGAGATCTTTGTTGGTGCGACTTAAAAATTCCTATTATCTTCACTACACAAACCTCAACCCATGAAAAACATCTCCCTATTCATCCTCCTGCTCGCATCACTGGCAGTCTGCACCAACCAGAAAGAAACCGCCACCGAAGAAACCTGGATACAACTCTTCAACGGCAAAGACCTTACCGGCTGGACACCAAAAATTTCCGGCTATGAAGCAGGCGTAAACTTCAACAACACCTTCCGGGTGGAAGATGGCATTTTAAAAGTTTCGTATAGCGAATACGATTCCTTCCGTGGCGAGTTTGGGCATTTGTTTTATAAAGATGAATTCTCGCACTACCGCCTGCGCATTGAATACCGCTTTGTGGGTGCACGCGCACCGGGCGCGGCCGACTGGGCATTTATGAACAGTGGTGTTATGGTGCACGGTCAGCGTGTGGAGACGATGGGCGTGGATCAGGATTTTCCTGTTTCACTGGAAGCGCAGTTTTTGGGCGGCACGCCTGAGCGGCAACGGTCAACCGGGAATTTGTGCACGCCCGGCATGCATGTATACCTGGCCGACACGCTCAACACCGTGCATTGCATCAGCGCGCCAACCAAAACGTTTATGGAAGGCGAGTGGGTAGTGGCAGAAGTAATTGCCTATAGCGACAGCCTGCTGCACCACGTAATTGAAGGCGATACCGTGCTCACCTATACCAAACCCACCATCGGTGGCGACTACCTGCCCGAAAACTACCCGATACCCGCAGGCACACCCGTTAAAGGCGGCACCATTTCCTTGCAAAGCGAGAGTGCACCCATTGAGTTTAGGAAGGTGGAGTTGATGGTGTTGAAGAAGGAATAGAGGAATATGTTCAATTGAGTATATCATTATGTTGGGTACAATTTATGGACAGACAAGAAATGCTTGAGATTACCGACAAGATAGAACTGAAATCAACAGACACGAAAGACAAATTATCGTTTGCTACGAAGTATCTCGTTAAAATTAATTTCACGTTCGACTTGACTGTTGAAAGTAACGACTTTAAGGGAACATCACACTTTTGTGTAAGAAAGGACGAAATAGAAAGATTTTGTGACGACTTACGTAAAATGTTAACTTCATTTACGGGGACAGCTAGTCTTGAAGACAATGATTCTGACGCTTCCATTCACTTCCAAATCAATAACATTGGACAAGTATTCATCAATGGACAAGTTGGAGGTTCGCACGAGAGCAATTTTCTAAAGTTTAAACTCTCTTCCGACAGTATAGCAACGGACATATTCATAAAAGACTTAAATAATCTGTTGCTGTACGTGGACGATGTGGACCACGAAAAAGAGTATAATCGGTTGTACAGACAAAAATAGACTTCACCCAACAGCGTGTTTGCGCATCTGGCGGTGGACGACTAATTATTTAATACATTTGTCTAACAACTTTTTCCTACGCGGATACTGGCGGCTTCGCAAGCGCCAGCATCACAAACACAAACGTTGTGCACAATAACTCATGAAAAGCTTTTACGATAAAGAGAATTATACAATAGATGATATTGACTCACTTATTAAAAGTGAAGCGGAAGAATCTATTTATCTCGAATTTAAAGAAGCTGGCGCTTTGGATAAAACGGACAATAAAAGAAAAGAAATATCTAAGGACGTTTCAGCCTTTGCAAACTCCGATGGAGGTATAATTATTTATGGAATAAGAGAAGAAAATCACAAAGCGATAGCTTTTTCATTTATTAATGGAAATTCCTATACAAAAGAATGGCTTGAGCAAGTGATAAACTCAACAATTCAAAGGCACATTCCTGAACTAAAGATATATCCGTTGAGAAGAAATGGACTCATAGATGAAACTATTTACATAGTAAAAATTCCAAAAAGTCTTGAAGCTCCCCATATTTCAAAAGACAAAAGATTTTACAAGCGGTTTAACTTCGAGTCTGTTAGTATGGAAGAGTATGAAATACGACAACTCTATGGAAGAAAATCAATTTCTAAGTTGATAATTGCGGGATACGCTATTAATAAACTTAAACACGACAATGACAGTAGAACAAACGCCAAATTCCATTTTGAAGCTACAATCATTAATGACGGGGACATAACAGAAAAGGATTATAAGCTAAATGTATATTTTAATAATTTCCATAGCGCCTTGAATATATCTTGGGATATGAGCAAGACAAATTATGATTATACATGGATGGAGGATAAAAGACTTAAAATCTCAGCTGTTGGAAAGACACCTATTTTTCCAAATGAAAAAGTAAATGCCATAAGATTCAATTTTGAAATTCCTTTACAGAATTTACAAGAAGTTTTGAGACAAGTAACAATCGAAGCTGTTCTTCTATATCCAAATGGTGAAAGTAAACTCAATGGTGACATGAAAGAGCTAGCAGAAAAGATTAACGTACCAGATAACGGGGAACAGGATTAGAGTTACTTCTAAGCCGTTGTTGGTCTTCTTGACCAACAACATATTGTGAGTGAAATGTTTTGTTGGAAAAGAGCCTGCCTGCCGCAGGCAGGCTCATACAAAGGCTAACTTGTATCAAACACAATTATAATAGAGATATGAGGCATATCGTTCAGGTAATAGTTCTTTTCGTTACTATCTCATTTTGCTCAGGCCAAACCCTTCATAGCTATACCAATGATGGATATACCCTATACTATGAACAATACGGCAGCGGTCCCGCGTTGTATATTTTATCGGGCGGGCCAGGCGAGTATCCTGGAGAGACCTACCACCAACTGGCGGATAGCCTGAAGAACTGGTACACCTGCATTATTGTACATCAGCGCGGCTCGGGTAAATCGCGCAACATGCCGATTGATGAAAATACCATTTCCATAGCCCGCTACACCGATGATCTTGAACGCTTGCGCCAATACCGTGGCGATAAACAAATTGCCTTGTTGGGTGTGTCGTGGGGTGGGCTGTTGGCCATGAATTACACCGCAACGTATTCAAAATTTGTTTTGCAAATCATCCTCGTGTGTTCCGCACCGCCATCCTACAAACTCTGGAATTTTTTGTACGATAACCAGTTTGCAAGGCGTTCCCTGGTTGAGGTGGATTCGTTAAACCACTTACAACAAATCTTCTCCGCTAAAACGGAACGCGAACTTGATTCGTTGAAGCGTGCTGACCCGTTGAATAAGGAAGTAGTGGCC
Organism: uncultured Roseivirgaceae bacterium; assembly: GCA_964419145.1. Lineage (GTDB taxonomy): Bacteria > Bacteroidota > Bacteroidia > Cytophagales > Cyclobacteriaceae > UBA2336. The sequence continues at coordinate 336,670 of CAYQOM010000002.1, forward strand.
TACAAGGAATTTATTCTCATACACGTTCGGGCCATGTATTACGACAGGCGTAAAGTTTCCAGGGCGATGTACGAGCAATTGTTTTATGAGTTTAATTTTCAACCTATTCCCATCATCGACAAGGAGGTGCTGGAAACAAAATTCGACATTACCGATAAGCTCAAAAAACTGAAAACCCCGGCCTTGATTGTCTATGGCCGCCAGGATGATCAGGGCGAGTCGACCTTTTACATGCAGCAGGAGTGTTTTCGGAACAATGAAATGCATGTTATTGAACAATGCGGTCATGAAATTATGGAGGAGCAACCTGAGGAATTCTTCCGGATACTGTTAAACTACGTAAGGAAAAGCCGATTGGGTAAAACGTAAAAGGATTTGCGAAATTTGTGAAATGAGATTCCTCATTCTTGTTTTTGTTTTTCTTTCCGTTGGTAGTGCGATGGCTCAAACTTCTTTTCCTTACACGTTGGGAAAGAAAGATTTTTTACTGGCACCATTAAGTGCCGCTGCCTTTATTTCAAGTGAGGTGTTGGATAAGAAGAAGTTCAACTTAACCCTGGAGGAGATTCAGGCACTTGACCGCCAAACCATCGGTTCGTTTGACAGGGGTGCTACTTACAACTGGAGTCAGTCGGCCGAGCGGTTCAGTGATGTTCCCGAACAAGTGCTTCGGTACATGCCAATTCTTTATGCTATTCCGGTATTAAAAAATAAGCATTGGAATAATGGCGTTACATTGGGTGTGATGTATGCAGAAGTGGTGATGCTGAATGCAGGCGTAACGGGTATTACCAAATCACTGACCGGGCGCATCCGCCCTTATTTGTACAACACATCCTTTACAGCAGAAGAACGGTTTGCCATGCAGGGAAAAGAGGCACCTACTGCCAGTACAGCTTTCTTTTCAGGTCATACCTCAACCGCATTTGCCGGTGCCGTGTTTCTTTCCAAAACCTTCACCGATATTTACGGGAAAACCACCTGGAGTAAGGTTATCTGGGTTGGATCCTTGTCGCTGGCTACGGCAACAGCCATTGCCCGGGTGGAAGCAGGCGTACACTTTCCAACGGATGTGCTGATGGGAGCGGTGGTGGGAAGCGCCATCGGGTATTTTATTCCCGTGTTGCATAAATCCACACAGGCGAAGGTTAGCGTTGCGGTGTTTCCAAATCAATTGTACATGACTTATAAGTTATAACTAGCAGTGATCTTGAGAATTTAATTAACCACAAAGGGGCACAAAGAAGACACAAAGTTCACCAAGAGAAATATTCAAACTTTGGCTCTCCGTGTACTTTGTGTAACCCTTAGTGTCCTTTGTGGTTTTGTGTTTTATTTTTGCGATATCCCTCTTGGAATAACTCCTTTACATGCAAATTTCATTTACACCCCTTACCCTTGAAAACCTTCATGCGGTTAAAGCCATCTACGACTGGTACATTAAAAATGCTACCGCCACTTTTCACACCGAACCCATTACGCTTGAGCAGTTGCAGGAATTTATTTTTATCGATCATCTGCTGTACAAATCCTTTTTGATTCATGCAGACGATGAACTGGCGGGCTACTGTTTCCTGACCTATCACAAAAAAAGACCGGCCTATGATCGTACAGCCGAGATCAGTATATACTTAAAACCGGAGTTTGCGGGCAAAGGCATAGGGAGAGAAGCACTGAGATGCTTAGAGGACATTGCAAAGGAAATTGGTTTAAAAAACCTGGTAGGTGTAATTACAGGTGATAACCTCTCCAGCATGGCCTTATTTGAAAAGGCTGGCTTTATAAAATGTGCGCATTTTAAGAATGTAGGGGAGAAGTTCGGGAAGGTGTTGGATGTGGTGGCGTATCAGAAGGAGATCGATTGAGTTTCCCATTATAACGAAAAATCGCGTCATTGCTCCGAAGGAGTATCTTTGGCACGAGGAACGCTACTGAAGTTTTACGAATTACATTGCTCATTCGCATGACAAAGCAATCCCATTTTATTTAGTGTTGACTAAACTTAACGTCCGGGATTGCTTCACTCCATCACACAACCAACGCTTCAGTTCGCAATGACGAGTTCTAAATCTTTACGTCATTGCGAGGAACGTTACTGAAGTTTTGCGATTTACACTAATCGTTCGCGTGACGAAGCAATCCCGTGCTTTTTGGTGGACAAAACATAACGATTTTGGATTCCCTGTGAATAGTGAAATTATCAAAAAACCTCGTATTTTTAATCTTCACTTAATCCAACTAAAAATGACCATCGGAATTATTATAGCCATTGTAGCTGTCGTACTGGTATTGTATGTAATCGGTATTTATAACAACCTGGTAAAACTCAGAAACAGAAGAGAAAACGCGTTTGCGGATATTGATGTACAACTCAAGCAACGCCACGACCTGATTCCCCAGCTGGTGAACACAGTGAAAGGCTATATGAAGCATGAAGAAGGCGTACTGACCAAAGTAACGGAAGCCCGTAGTAAAGCCATGAGCGCCAGCAGCATTGATGGAAAAATTGCAGCGGAACAGCAATTGTCAAGTGCGTTAGCCGGGTTGCGCATTCAACTTGAAGCTTATCCTGATCTGAAAGCCAATACCAATTTCATGCACCTGCAAGGCGAAATCTCCGATGTGGAAAATAAACTCGCTGCTGTGCGCAGGTTCTTTAATTCGGCCACCAAAGAGTTGAACACCGCCATCCAGGTTTTTCCGAATGTGTTGTTTGCCGGCATGTTTGGCTTCAGCACTGCAGCTATGTTTGATTTAGGTGAAGAGCGTGCTGCCGCCACCAAAGCTCCGGATATTAATTTCAATTAACCGATGGCCGGTTATGTCGGGATTCATACCCAGATAAGCCGGAACAACCGGATGTCTGTGTTGTACCTGCTGGCGTTTCCTTCGCTCGTGCTGGGTGCTGTTTATGCTTTTTTATATTTCATGTCGGGTAATGAGGAGTACGCAGCTGATATCAGTCGCGTAAACGATATGTTTTTGGCTGTTGCTCCATGGGTGGCCGGCATTGTGCTTATTTGGTTTTTGATCGCATTTGCTTTCCATAATAAAATGATTGATGCGGCCACCGGAGCCAAAACATTGGAGCGCAAGGAAAACATGCGCGTATACAACCTGGTGGAAAACCTGTGCATGACCGAAGGCATGACCATGCCGAAGATCCACATCATTGAAGACCCCGGACTGAATGCTTTTGCCAGCGGCCTTTCTGAGAAAAGTTATACAGTTACCCTTACCCGTGGTATTATTGATAAGCTCACCGATGAAGAACTGGAAGGCGTGATTGCGCACGAGTTGATGCATATCCGTAATCGTGATGTGCGGTTGTTGGTGATCACTATCATTTTTGTAGGAATTTTTTCGTTTGTGGTGCAGATTCTGTTTCGTAGTGTATTGTACGGTCGCGGCCGGAGCAGTAACAACAAAAAGGATGGCAGGCTGATTATTATCGCGTTGATCATTGCCGCAGTCGCTTACTTTCTTGCCTTGATGTTTAAGTTTGGCTTATCGCGTAAGCGCGAGTACATGGCCGATGCGGGTGCAGCCGACATGACCAAGAATCCGCAGGCATTGGCTTCTGCCTTGCGGAAAGTTTCAGGTAATCATGAAATCAGCACTGTAAAAAATGATGAAGTAAAGGAGATGTTCATTGAAAACCGCCCGGATAAATCGTCCGGGTTCATGACTGCGCTGGAAGGATTATTTGCCACACATCCGCCCATTGAAAAGCGCATTAAGATTTTGGAGGAGTTCTGAGATGTACAGTTTTTCAGCAAAGTATTTTCTGATTTTATTTCTTGTCGTCAGTTGTGCGAAAACCTCACAGGAAGAGTCAGAGGTTTACGTTACCGGTGCCATGCGCAACGTGATGTGGAAGGGCGAGTTGCAGGGCACGATTGATCTGGATTCGCTTCGGGATAAAGAAAATCTTTATGGACTTGGACCGATTGAATTTCTGGTGGGTGAAATTTTAATACTGGATGGCAAGTCGTTTGTTTCGCGCGTGTTAACAGACAGTACCATGTCGGTTACAGAAACCTTTCAGGTGAAAGCACCTTTTTTTGTTCATGTGCAAGTGCCGCAATGGGAATCATTCGGTTTACCTGATAGCGTTACTGAACTAAAGTCGTTGGAAGGATTTATTGATAGCATAATGACAAACCAAAAACATCCTTTTGCTTTTCGGTTAACCGGAAAAATCAGCAAGGCTACTATTCATGTTGTAAACCTTCCACCGGGCTCTACAGTATCTTCACCGGATGAAGCGCACCAGGGTCAGGTTAACTATAAAGTAGTTGGTGAGGAAGTTGAAATTCTTGCCTTTTTTAGCAGGCGCCACAAAGGCATCTTCACCCACCACGATTCCAACATGCACCTGCATTTAATAACACGTGATAATTCCATGATGGGCCATGTTGATAAGTTGGAATTTGATCGTGGTGCCATGAAGTTATGGCTCTCATCACAAGAATAGTAAATCTCAAATCCGAAATCTTGAATCTTAAATCAAATTACCCCACAACCAAAAATTTAACCCCAGCCGACAGCAACACCACAAATAAAAAGGTGGTAATCAGTTTGGTGTTGAATTTCCCTGAACCCAAATGAGCTCCGGCATAGCCGCCAATGATCACAACGGGAATAAAGTATAGAATTTCTTTTGACAGATTGGGTAGGGAGGTGTAATGCCCGGCCAATCCCAGCAGCGAGTTGCACAAAATAAACAGAGCCGCAATGCCCGAGGCTGTGCGCAGGGTGGTCAATCCCATCAAAATCAAAATCGGTGAAAGAAAAATGCCACCGCCAACGCCCAACAATCCCGACATAAAACCAATCAGCGCCCCCACGCCTAACGCAAGTATAAGGGAAATGGATTTTTTCTGTTCAGTTGGTTTCAGGTATTGTCGCGCCAGCAGCATGGCGGCTGATCCAATGAGGAAAAGTCCGGCCAGTTTTTTAAACCAAAACGGATCAAGCTGCAGGTATCCGCCCACAAAAGCCAATGGTATGGAGGTGCATGCAAAAATCAAAAAGAGTTTTTTATCGAAATACCCGGCCCGTATAAATTTATAGGAAGCAATCAGCGAGACAACAATATTGAGTGTGAGCGAAACCGGTTTCATGGATTCCACCGGAAAGGAGAGGAGCGCCATAACGGCCAGGTAACCGGAAGCCCCGGCATGCCCAACAGAAGCATAGAGAAATGAAATCAGCAGAAACAGAATGCCGCAATATAAAATCATATCTGACTCCATGAAGGCAAGATAATATTTAGAAGCCCTCTCAAAAATAGGAAGATCGTCATTGCGAGGGAGGAACGACCGAAGCAATCTCATTCTCAGCTTCAAAATAGGGGATTGCTTCACTGCGTTCGCAATGACGGGGCCATTTTTGAGATGACTTCTAGTAATTCTAATTGTTAGAAGCTGTAGCGGTGAATATCTTTATAGATGAAAAAATAGCATGTCAATGGAACAACGTCTGACAATAATCACACTTGGCGTAGCCGATGTAAAACGAGCCACCGAATTTTATGAAGAAAAGTTTGGTTGGAAGAAAGCAGCATCGAGCAATGATGACATTACCTTCTTCAGGCTCAACGGTATCATGCTCTCCCTTTTCAATCGCGAGTCGTTAGCAGAAGATGCTGCGGTAAGTCCGGCAGGAACCGGTTTCAAAGGCTTTACATTGGCGTGGAATGCCAGAAGCGAGGCGGAAGTTGATGCTATTGTGAGTGATTTGAAAAGCAATGGCGTTACTGTGGTTAAAGAGCCGCAGCACGTTTTTTGGGGCGGGTATAGTGGTTATGTGGCGGATGTGGATGGTAATCTGTGGGAAATTGCGTTTAATCCCTTCTTGCCGATGGATGAACATGGCAATGTTGTGCCTGAGTAAGGTCTCAAATTAAACGATGCCGTTACGTTTAATTCTCATCATTTAGCCGTACCTTTGCAACGCAATTCTTCTGCGGGTGCGGGCGATTTGATTTTAGCCATCCTTTCATCTGCATTTGAGAAACCGGAATTCGACTATCACTAAAACACCTTTAACGTAAACTATGGCGAGATCACAGGAAACATTCAGCAAAAAAGAAGCAGAGAAAAGAAAACTTCAAAAACGCAAAGAAAAAGAACAACGCAAAGAAGAACGCAAGGCCAACGCCAAAGAAGGCAAGAGCCTGGAAGAAATGTTTGCCTATGTAGATGAAAACGGGAACCTGTCCAGCACGCCTCCCGATCCAACCAAGAAGAAAGAAATCAAGGAAGAAAATATTTTACTGGGTGCACGAAAAGAGGAGCCTGTTAATCCTGCTGATCTGATTCGTACAGGGAAAGTTACCTTCTTCAATCAGGGAAAAGGTTTTGGTTTTATTCGCGATTTAAAGAGCCAGGATAGTGTGTTTGTTCACGTTAATGGGTTACAAACACCAATAGCTGAAAACGACATGGTAACCTTTGAAGTGGAACGTGGGTTGAAAGGACTCAACGCGGTAAAGGTGAAGAAGAAAGTATAACGTTTGTTTTCTTATACATAAAAAAAGTCACGGTTGCCCGTGACTTTTTTGTTTTTGTAAACTGATTAAAGCTAGTTTAATACCTTTACGTTTACTGCGTTCATGCCTTTTTTACCACGTTCGGCATCGTATTCAACCTGATCGTTCTCGCGGATCTCATCAATAAGACCTGAAGAATGAACGAAGATGTCTTCACTTGAATCACTGGGTTTAATGAATCCAAAACCTTTGGTTTCATTGAAAAATTTTACTGTTCCTTGCATTGTTAAAAATTGTTAAAAAATTAATTGTTTTACGTGTACGAAGCACCTAGTCTAAATAATTGCAGTACCGCTTCTGATAATTTATTCCGGAACGGAATGAATGGGAAGGATGATGAAACTAAAAAGGTAAACCAACAATTTCTGTTGGGCTCTAAATGTTAATACAGTTCAAAGGTAGGTATTGCGCGTGCGGAAACCTATTTATTTGACGCGATACAAGCGTTTTATTTTTATTCGTGTACAAAACATCGTTTTCAGGGTTATTGCTGTGTTTATTTTTTGTACCTTTATAGCTCGCTTTGCGGATATCGCGTCATTCTTCGCATTAATTTATGGAAACCGGAATTTTCTTCAGCTCAATGGTTCACAACGCTTACACACCCATTTGGAATAAATACAGACCTGCACTGCTCAATTTAATGAAAGCTGCAGCTGATGGTCCGCAGGAATACAAATTCTCCAGCCATGAATTGAAAGGCATCAGCCCAAAGAGCAAAACATCCTGTGCGTTTGAACTGCAGGTTTATCAGGGAAAAGCCATTAATCCAATCAAAAACTCTGAAATTGCACAGGGTTTGCTGAGTATGTTGCAACAATCACGCACGGCTACGGAATTAGTAGAAAGTGCTACCTATAGTTTTCAACTCGATAAGAATTACATGCTTCATATTGAGCGCCAGGAGGCACCGGCAGAGTCGAAGTAAACTGCTGTCCGCATCGTTCAGTTTCGGGCGATTAAAAATTCAGTACAACTTTTTTACCGTTTACTACATCGGATAGGCGAGTGGTGGCATCTTGATTTTGCATCAAGGCAACAGATTCTACCTTGCTTTTCAAACCCCTTGTAGTATGCTCAAGAATTACCTGAAAATTGCTTTTCGTGCATTGTGGCGCAGTAAGGCACACACGATTATTAATGTGGCTGGCCTTAGCCTGGGTATTGCCTGCTGTATTCTTATTGTATTGTTTGTAAAAGATGAATGGACTTTCGATGCTTTTCATCAGAAGGCTGATCGCATCTACAGGGCTTTTGTGAAAGAAGACTATGGCAAGGATCAGCAGTTTTTTAATACGGTAACTCCGTTTCCGTTGGGGCCAACGTTGCTTGAAAATGTGCCTGAAGTTGAAACACAGGTTCGCATTAACCGGATTGGCTCGCAGGTAAAAGTTAACGATAACCAGTTTTCGGAACAAGTTACCCTGGCGGGACAGGATTTCTTTGAGGTTTTTGATTTTGAATTGATTGAAGGTGATAAAGATGTTTTGCGCCAGGCCAATCATGTCGTGCTTACAGAACGTTATGCAGAAAAGTATTTTGGTAAGCAGGATCCGTTAAACAAAATCATCACCATAGAATTGAATGAAACTGCTGAAGCCTTTACCGTAAAAGCAGTTGTAGAAAATATCCCTACCAATTCGAGCATTACGTTTGACCTGCTCATTTCTGATTTAAACTTTACCCGACTCTATAATGAGCGCGTACTCACCTCTGCGTGGTTTAACGTTACACCAGAAACATACATTTTACTAAAAGAAGGAACCGATAAAGCGGAGGTAGAAAATAAATTTCCACCCATCTTTCAAAGTGCCTTGGGTGAAGAAGCGTTTAAAGAGAGTAACTATACCGTTGGCTTACAGCCCATCACCTCCATTCACCTCGATACAAGTTTCCCGGCTGGTCTCGCTCCGGTAAGCAAACCGCGCTACGCTTACATTCTTGGCGGAGTTACGGTGCTTATTTTATTGGTGGCGTGTATCAATTTTGTAACCCTCTCTATCGGGCGTTCACTGAAACGCGCCAAGGAAGTAGGTATCCGAAAAGTGGCAGGCGCTATGCGCAGTCAACTGATCACCCAATTTATAGGAGAGGCCGTAATCGTGACCATCTTTTCATTGGCATTCGGATTTCTGTTGGCTTTGTTGTTTTTGCCAACCTTCAACCAAATGGCTGTCAAGTCACTTAGTATCGGTTTTAATGCATTTACATTGGTAGTAGCCAGCAGTCTGGTATTGATTATTGGATTGATTGCCGGTAGTTATCCGGCTTTTGTGTTATCTAATTTTAGACCGATCACCATTTTGAAAGGTAGCGTACAGGGTGTAAGTAGCAAACAAGGATTGCGCAAAGTGTTGGTTGGCGTTCAACTTGTTTTATCTGTTTTTCTTATTTCCAGTACGCTCATCATGCGTAACCAGCTTGAATTTTTACAAAACAAAAACCTGGGATACAACCGTGAACAATTGGCGGTTGTGCCGTTGAATGTTCCGCGTGGTGGTCGCATGATTGAACGAATAAATCTAGGATTTGAGAAAGTGAATGTGTTCAAGCAGGAGTTGAGCGGAATTCCAGATATCGCGGGCATTTGTGGTTCATCGCACGACTTTGGCAATGGTGCGTGGGTGAATATCGGGTATACCGATGATAACGGATCGTATCGGACGTTTAATCTCAATACAGTTGAGCCGGATTATTTTACGGTGTTGAAGATGGAATTTGTTTCTGGAAGGAGCTTTGACAAGAATAATGCTTCCGATGTACGCAGAGCCATTATTGTAAATGAAGCTTTTGTTAAGGAGATGGGCTGGAGCGATCCGATCGGGCAGCGCATTCCGGGCAAAAACTTTCCCGATCATGAAGTTATCGGTGTAGTCAAAGATTTTAATTACGAATCGTTGTATACCCATGTGAAGCCTCTGGTGTTGGTACAGGATCCAATGGTGCTGGCCTCTGGTATTGAAAATATCAATGTGGATAATAGCCCGATGCCCAAACTTTTTCTAAGACTTAAGCCTGGAAACATGATGGCCACGATTGATCAGGTAAAATCGGTATGGGATAAGTTAACTGGAGGCGAAGAGTTTGTGTTCACTTTCGTGGATGAGCAGCTTGCCCAGCAATATGCGCGTGAACAAAACCTGGGAAAGATTATTCGTATAGCCACCCTGCTTGCCATCCTTATCGGGAGTTTGGGACTATACGGACTTGCTTCATTAGCCATGCAAGGTCGAACCAAAGAGATCGGCATTCGGAAAGTATTGGGCGCGACTGAGAAATCCTTGCTGCTTTTATTATCTAAGGATTATGTATTTCTGGTATTGGCTTCTATGCTGATATCCATTCCCATAACCTGGCTGGTGATGCGCGATTGGCTTGCGGGATTTGAATATCGGGTAAACATAGGGGTAGGGGTGTTTCTGCTTTCCGGATGTGTGGCGTTGGGTATAGCCCTGTTAACCATCAGCTATCAGGCCTTGCGCACCGCATGGACACAACCTGCTGAAACGTTGAAATACGAGTAGATAAATTGACAGTTGTCGATTGCTAATTTTGTCAACTGTTAACTTTTTTGCCTATTTCTTTAACAAAATGTAGACTAATCACGTATATTAGATTTACAAAATATATACAAATGAGCAAGGAATACCTCGGAGAGTTTGAAGAACTGGTACTAACCATGGTGGGGATTTTAGGCGAAGAAGCTTACGGAAACGCCATTGTTCAGGAAATTAAGGAACGTTTAGGGCGCGAAGCCAACCTGAGTGCCGTGCATGTTACCCTGTACCGGTTGGAGGACAAGGGTCATGTAAAGTCGCGAATGGGAGGGGCCTCAAACACACGTGGGGGTCGGAGAAAGCGTATCTTCACCATTACCAATGCCGGTGTGGCCATGCTGAAAGCCATGAAAGAAGCACGCACTGATTTGTGGAAACTGGTGCCTCAACTAAAAGCCGTATCGGTTTAATCATGAATAGCCAACTCCATTCGCCTAAGCGAGCGCTTCGATTTTTGCAGTGGTTTTGCCCACCTGCCTTGTATGAAGGCATTGAAGGCGACCTGCTTGAAGCGTTTGAAGATGATGTAAAGGAGGTTGGTGTAAAAAAAGCACGCCAACGATTGATATGGGGTGTGCTCCGTTTCTTTCGACCCGAAATTATTTTACGAAACCGATTTTCAATTCAACTATTCAACACCATTATGTTGGGAAATTATTTTAAAGTTGCCGCGCGCAACATGGCCAAGCGTAAGCTGTATTCATTTATCAATGCCATCGGATTAAGTATTGGCATTGCCTTTTGTGTACTCATTTACCTATACATCGAAGATGAGAGAAGCTTTGATCAGTTTCACGAAAACAAAGATTACATCTATCGCTTAAACGAAGCCAGTTACGACACCTGGGCCGCACAGAGAGGTGAAAACGTAATGCGTAAAACAGCTTACCTGCCGTTACCATTAGGTACAGCAATGAAAGATGAAATTCCGGAAATAAAGTACCTGACACGTTTCAATGCTGGGGGGCAGGCCATATTCCGGTATGGAGAGAAAGTGTTTACAGAAGACATTGCCTACGTTGAGGCTGATTTTTTTAAGATGTTTACCTTTCCGGTTATAGCAGGTTCATCCGATCAGTTTTTTAAGGATAAGCACGAAGTGGTGCTTACACCGGAAATCGTTACCAAATATTTTGGCAAGGATGATCCGATTGGTAAAGCGATTACACTTGATATTCAGGGGGAAAAGCAGTTTACGGTTACAGGAGTAGTGGAAGCACCTCCTTCTAATTCAAGCCTTGAGTTTAAAATACTTGTACCTCTTGAAAACAAACCGTGGTACGAGCGAAATCGAGAGCAATGGGGTAGTTACTCCTATCCAACCTTTATTCAACTACACGAGAAAGCCACCTTGGCTCAACTTCAGCAAAAGTCCGATACGCTGGTTCAACAAAAAATGGGCAAGCAACTTGAAGAATGGCGAAAAGACGCCAATATACCCGCGGAGTATCCGGTGTTTCAATTAACATTTACCAATCTATCCGACATCCACCTGGATACCGAAGTAAGCTGGCATCGTGTAAGCGATCCGAAATACTCATGGATTTTGGGTGGCATTGCCATGCTGATTATTCTGATCGCCTCCATCAATTACATTTCGCTTGCCCTTACTACTTCCGCCTCACGGAAAATTGAAGTGGGCATTCGCAAAGTGGTGGGAGCACATAAAAGGCAATTGATTTCTCAATTCGGATTGGAGTCGTTGGTGCTGGCGTTTGTTTCCCTGGTATTTGGTTTGGGCCTTGCCACCTTGTTTCTTCCAGCGTTCAACGAATTTACCGGAAAGGGAATAAGTTTAGTCAATGCCAATCTCGTTCAATTGATTGGTGTTACAGTTGGTCTAACCACAGTAGTGGGTTTGGTGGCAGGAAGCTATCCGGCTTTATTCTTATCAGGATTTTTACCGGCAACCGTTTTAAAGGGAGGCTTTACCTCAAAGTTAAAGGCAGGCTTCACCAAACCATTGGTTGTTTTTCAATTTTTTCTTTCAGCATCTATGATCATCTGTTCGGTTATCATGTATCGGCAGATGGAGTTTATTGCTACCCGGGATCTTGGCTTTGACAAGGAGCAGGTATTGGTGGTGCCAACGCAAGCAGGCTGGAATGAAGAAGCAGATAAAGTAGTGGAGCAGTTCAGAATACGAGCAGAAACAGAACCAGGTATAACGCATGTAGCAGGTACAAGTTCATCCTTTAATCAGGGGTGGTCTCAGTATGGCTATAAAATCAAGGATGAGAATAAAGCGGCTTTTGTTTACCGGGTTGATCCGGCCTATGCAGATTTATTGAACCTTGAATTTGTAGCGGGGAGAAATTTTGATGAACGAATAGCGTCCGACAGCACCGCGGTTTTAATCAATGAAGCCCTGGCCCGCGATATGGGTTGGGAGAATCCACTGGAGGAGCACCTGAATTGGCGGGAGGATTCTGTAGGCCTTGGCGCAAAGGTAATTGGCGTACTCAAAGACTATCATTTTCTTTCATTGGAACGAACCATCGATCCTATGTTTCTGTCCATGGATAAGAAGCACACCGGTTACCTGACTACCATGTTGGTGAAACTTTCACCGGGCGATACACCTGATAAACTTGAGCGGGTTAAACAGGTGTGGACGGAACTGTACCCTGACAAACCTTTTGACTACACTTTTATGGATCAGGATGTTGAAAATCAATATCAAGCCTATACGCGTTGGATGAAGATCACAGCTTTATCAACTGGCTTTGCGATTTTCATTGCGTGTCTCGGTTTGTTTGGGCTGGCCGGTATAAATGCAGTTAACCGTACAAAGGAGATCGGCATTCGTAAAGTTATGGGTGCAGAACTCAGCAACATATTTATGATGCTGAACAAGCAGTACGTTTGGTTGGCCCTTATTGCATTTACCCTGGCGGCACCGGTTTCCTGGTATGTGATGACCAAATGGTTGGGAAGTTTTAAATACGCCATCACGATGAGTTGGGAGTTATTTGCGGTGAGTATGTTTGTCGGTCTGATATTGGCATTGTTTACCGTAAGTTATCATGCCATCAAAGCTGCACTGATCAATCCTGCGGAGACGTTGAAGTATGAGTGAGTCAATTGACAATTAGCAATTAACAGTTAGCAATATTGTCAGCCTGTTTGTCAACTGTTAATTGTTTGATCAGCAGTTTTCTTACTTTTAGGTATGAAAGCATTCGAGCAAACCGTTACGGTGCAGCAGCAAGATATCGATGACCTCAACCATGTAAACAACGTTGTGTATGTTCAATGGGTGCAGGATATTGCATCAGCGCATTGGAATGTTCTGGCTACGCCTGATATTAAAAACAAATATTCCTGGGTGGTCCTCAAGCATGAGATCGAATACTTTTCTCCCGCTGTATTGCATGATGTATTAACGGTAAAGACCTGGGTGGAAAAATCGGAAGGTGTTCGTTCGGAACGTCACGTTGAGTTTTATCAGCAATCAAACCAAAAGCTGGTAGTGCGCGCGAAAACCACCTGGTGTTTACTGGATGCTGCTACCATGCGTCCCCGAAGAATTGAGTCCGATATCCTAACTCTTTTTCACTAGAGGCAATCTCAATTTCAGTCTCAAAATAGGGATTGCTTCACTGCGTTCGCAATGACGGAGATATTTTTGAGACGGATTCTAAGCATTTAGCAACGCGATCATCTTTTTACGATGCTCGGCATCCGGCAATTTGCCAAATCCTGCCATGGCATTATCAGCCATGTGGTGTGGCTTTGAAGTGCCAGGTATTACACACGTAACGGCAGGGTGTGAGAGAATGAATTTCAAAAAGAATTGTCCCCAACTGGCGCAATCAAATTCGTTAGCCCATGCGGGTAAATTCTTTCCGCGCATCCGGTTGAAGAGTGCGCCTTCTTCGAACGGTCGGTTAATCAAAACCGATATTTTCTTTTCCTGCGCCAGGGGTAACAGCCGTTCTTCAGCCTTTCGGCTGAGGAGTGAATAGTTGATCTGAAGAAAATCGATCGGTTCACGGCTCATGATCTGCTCTACCTGATCATAGGCGCTTTCGGTGTAATGCGTAATGCCGATGTAGCGAATCCTTTCTTTCGCTTTCCAATCCCGCAAGGTAGCCAGGTGTGTTCGCCAGTCTACCAGGTTATGAATCTGCATCAAGTCGAGTTGCTTCCGGCCCAACAACTGAAACGATTCATTCATTTGTTTGATACCCTGCTCTTTTCCCGTGGTCCACACTTTGGTGGCAATAAAAAGTTTATTGTTGATGTTCAGTTCGGTGGAGAGATCGCCCACCACTTTTTCAGAGCGGCCGTACATGGGAGAACTGTCTATGACACTGCCGCCTTTTTCTAATAGTGTAGCTAGTACTTCTTTAAGCGGATTAGTTGCTGTTGGGCTGTCACCCACATCAAAGGTTTGCCAGGTTCCCAATCCAACAACAGGAATTTGCTCACCGGTGGATGTGTTGCGTTTGATCATGACAGAATTTTGAAGAAATGAAAAATGAGGTAGTATGGGAAGCGCAGCCAAAGCTGATAATTGTTGCAAAAGCTTTCTTCGCGTAATCTTCATGTAACGAAGATACCGCATTCTGTTATGAATTAGGAATTACTTTTGGGGCGGATAATCTCTTAATACTTTTCCAATTCCCCTACGAATGTTTTTAGGTGATAAATCAGGTGGGCTCTCCATGTATCCTTCTGCCTGACTTTGCCACACCACCTCACTGCGTTGACGGTCGACCATGTGAATAAGCAATGAACCCTTGGTTAGTGTGATGGATTCGGGTTGGAGGAATGGTGTTCGGTAGTAATTGGGCTCGTCTTCAATTCCATGGTAGTAGATTACCTTTTCGTTTTCTATCGTGATGTGAAAATCGACTAGTAAATCCGGTGTGTTGTCGTTGTATTGCAACCCTTTCAACTTCATTTCAGCAATGATGGCCCCTTTAACGGTTTCCTGAACCAGGCTGTCATCCAGGTAGGCTGGTCCGGTAAATGTAAACTCACAACCTTGTAACCAGCAGAAGGTTTTATACTGCGTGAAATCGGCTTTTGGATCGTATTCAGTTTTAATGGGATCGCAACTGGCGAGCGCCATTAAGAAGATCAAAAAGAGTATCTTTTTCATGGAAGTAAGTTACCCTCAAAAAACAAAAATGGCTACGGAATTTAATCACGTAGCCATCTGATTTATGTCAGGTATGACTTACGCCAATTCGCGCAAATCAACTGGTACCACTTTCGATACACCCTTTTCCACCATGGTAATACCATAGATCACATCCGTGGAAGTCATGGTGCGCTTGTTGTGTGTTACAATCACAAACTGCGAATCCTTGCTGAAGCTTCGGATGATGTTGTTGAATTTATCGATGTTGGCATCATCCAATGGAGCATCCACTTCATCAAAAATACAGAATGGTGCAGGCTTCAACAGGTACATGGAGAAGAGCAAGGCAGTAGCGGTAAGCGTTTTCTCCCCACCCGAAAGCTGGTTGATCGTCAAAGGGCGTTTGCCCTTCGGCTTGGCAATGATGTCGATTTCTGATTCAAGTGGATTGTTTGGGTCAACCAGTTTAAGATCGCAATCATCCTCTTCATTAAACAATGAGCGGAACACGCGCTTGAAGTGATCACGAATTTGGTTGAACGCTTCCATGAAGGTTACGCTGGCCGCACCCTCAATTTCACTGATGGTGTTCAGTAATGATTCTTTGGCTTTCGCTAAATCCTCTTTCTGTGCATTGATGAAATCGTTTCGTTCTTTGATTTCAGTATAGGCTTCCATCGCCATCGGGTTGATAGGCCCCATGTTGTCTAATCGTTCGCGGATTCGTGTAACTTCATTGCGCAGCTTTTCCTCACTGAGTTCAGCAAGTTGCTGCATCTCTTCCGGTGTTGCCTGTTGGGTAACGGAATCCAGGTCCACCTGAAACTCAACGGATAGACGTTCCTTTACTGAGTTGAGGTGTAACTTACTTTCATTTAACTGGCTTTGTAATTCCATCAACAGGTTGTCGATCGTGTTTCTGGAATGTTGAACTTCGCGCAATTCTTTTTCTACCTGATCAATGTTGCCTCTGGCTTCGTAATATTCTTTCTCGGCTTCATTTACACCACGCTCCATGTCTTCTTTCTCGGCATACATGGCAATCAGGTCAGTATCATTCGCCTGTGTGGTTTCGATGATCAGCTTCACTTCGTCTTCATTCTTCTTCAGCTCTTCCGCATTCAACTCAATACGCTGGCCGCTTTGGTGCATGGATTCCTGCTTGAAGCGAACCTCCTGTTCAATGCTTTTTACACGGTTTTCCTGCTGATGGTAAGCGATGTTCTGTTCATTAAACGCTGCCGACTTCTGACTTAACAATTCATTTTGTGTAGTCAGCTTTTCAGTGAGTTCACCCAAACGCTCCTCCTGTTGCTGAACTTCCAGGTTTAATTGTGTTGCTTTTGGCTTGAGTTCATCAAGTTCTTTCAGCAGGGTATCAATTTTTTCTAGAATGTCTTCTCTACGCAAATCAGAATTGCTCAACATTTGAGAAAACTGCTCGCGTTTGGTACGGAAGGAAACATATTCTTCATTTACCTGCCGGATGCTGTCCAACATTTCTTCAATCTGCACGCGTATTTTGTTGTTACGCAGTTTTTCCAGATCGGTCTGGCGCTGCACCAGGCTTTCGCGTGTTTCGTTTAGTTTACCCGTAAGTTCCTTAATTTCTTTCTCCAGTTTCTCCAGGTTTTTAGCGCGTCCGATTTTCTTTCCTTCAAACAACCCAACCGATCCACCAGAAAGACTGAACCTGCGTTTGGTAAGTTTACCACTCTTCGTGATAAAGGTGTTATCATCATCGGAGGGTATGTTGCGCGTATCCCCTTCGTAAATGTAAACGCGATCCAGAATGTGCGACATCAACTTGCGGTACTTCGGATCAAACTCAATGATCTGTGTAGCCGGGAAAGCATTGTCATAAATGCGTGTGGGTGTTGGCTCAAATTTTTCGAATGAATCGAGAATAAAAAAGTTCGCTTTACCTTTTGAGGCATCGCTTAATATGTTGATCGCCTCATACGCTTCCGATTCATGCTCAACGATATAGTAATTGAGGTAACTCTCCAGGTAGTTTTCAATCGGCACACGGTATTCTTCCGGACAAGTTAAAATATCAGAAAGGAGCGGAGCATTCTTCGCGATTTTCTTTTTGAGGAATTTGATGGCTTCAGGAAAACCTTCAAGATTCTCAACCAATGATTTGGTAAGGTTATACTCATTTTGCCGTGCATCTAATTTACGGCTGATAGAAGTCATCTCTTCCCGGATCATTTCAATAGTCTTTTCCATTGATGAAATCCGCGAAAGCGTATCCTCTTCTTCTTTTTTCAGCTCTTCAAGTGAGCCATTCCGCTTATTGATTTCTTCCTGTAGTTCAATCAGTTTCTTTTCAAACTCTACCAGGCTGGCGCTTTGCTTGCTGGTATCGGTAGCGGTGCGGTCAAGCTCCTGCTTAAACGAAGAAACCTGTATCTCCCGAATTTCTACAGCCTTGTTGATTTGAAAACTTGCTTCCTGCTTTTCGCGTTGTGCCTGGCGGAAAGAATCTGATTCAGCTTGCAATGCAGCTGTGGTTTTCTTTTGTTCTTCGTATTCTGCCTTTAATGACTCAAGTTTTTGACTGATTTCTGAAAGAATCTGAAGCGCAGCCTCTTTTTCAGTTTCTAAGCTTTGGATACTGAATCGTGCACGCTCGTTGCTCTTTTTGTCCTGCTCAATTTGATCACGCAGGTTGTTGGTTCGATCGTTCAGGTACTTCAGTCGCTCATTCTTGATTTGCTTTTCGCTTTCGTACTGACGGATTTTAGCGACAAATTCGTTTATTGATTTCTGGCGAGAAGAAAGTGTCTTCTCTTTTGCTAATAAATCAACTTTAGCCTGTTCAATGGAAGCTTCCTTTTCGGCAGTATCCGTAGTCAGTGCAATCTTCCGATCGTTTTCTTCCTGAATTTTCTGATTGATGCTATCGAACTTATGTTTTTGCTGACTTACAACAACCTTGGCAAGGATAATGCTTTTTTCTTTGTACTCGTCCTTAATACGATAGTAGTTCTCCGTTTGCTTGGCCTGCTTCTCCAGGCTCTTCATGTTCTTCTCAATCTCAAACAACAAATCCTCTACACGCTCCAGATCAGCATCTGTATCTTCAAGTTTCTTCAGTGTTTCCTTCTTGCGTTTTTTGAATTTTGAGATTCCGGCTGCTTCTTCGAACAACATTCTGCGCGAATGATCTTTGTCGTTAAGCAGATCATCCACCATACCGAGCTCGATAATGGCATAACTGTTCGAAGCGATACCCGTGTCCATGAACAGGTTGGTGATGTCTTTTAATCGGCAAGTAACTCCATTTAATAAATACTCACTTTCGCCCGATCGGTATAACCTGCGGGTAATGGTAACCTGCGAATATTCGGTAGGTAGAATATTTTTTGTGTTGTTAATGGTGAGCGAAACCTCTGCCATTTGAAGAGGCGAGCGTCCGCTGGTGCCATTAAAGATCACGTTCTCCATTTTTTCGGAGCGGAGGGCACTTGTCTTCTGTTCCCCTAGAACCCATCGGATGGAGTCGACCACGTTGGACTTACCACAGCCGTTCGGGCCTACGATACCGGTAATTCCTTCGTCAAAATTGATTACAATCTTATCGGCAAAACTTTTAAAGCCTTTGATTTCAAGCTTGGCTAATTGCATGAATAAATGTCGCTAAATAGTGGTTGTTAAAAAATGAAGGCAGCAAAGATAAACTGAAAAGTACACATGCCAAATGCACATCAGGCAGATATGGCGCAAAGGATTTAAACTCGCTGAAAAGCGTTATTTTTCAGAAGAATTCAGTATTTTTAGATACTTTTGCTTGATATGGACAGTCTTCAATTCTGGCTCTACGTAATTATCGGGGTGATTTACCTGATAAGTCAGGTGCGAAAAAAATCCCGTGAGCAAATGCCCCAGGGAAAGCCGGTATCGAAGCCCGCACCTAAAGCACAAACCACTACAACATCCTGGAAATCAGAAACGACTTCAACGGAATCAGCGCCTTCGCAAAAGCCCATGACGTTTGAGGAATTGCTGCGCGAGATCACGGAAGGAAAAACCGCCAAAGAGCCTACCTACGAGCCCTACAAGCAACCGGAATATGTGGACTATGATGATGAAATTGTAGATGAAGAGGAGGTATTGCAGGAGGAGGCTAAGGAAGAAGTTTTGGCAGATTACCGTAAGACCGATTCTATTTATAAGCAATTTGAGGATGCCAAAAACTATGATTACGCAGCTAATTCTCTGGAAAATACATGGAAGTTGGAGAATGTGGATATGAAGTTTGGCAAGTTCAAGGAGTTTGAGGCCGATAGTCAACGCAATTTATTGGATGAATATACGCGCGATTTGCGCGACCCGGATGGCTTCAAAAAGGCGGTAATCCTTTCAGAAATACTGAACAGGAGGCATTTTTGAAGCTGGAAAATTGATTTTTTAACTAAAATATTACACAGCTTGGGGATGGGTTTCTTTCGTGCTGTGAACTTTTTGTAGGGTAGATGAATAAACCTGATCTTTACATGGGCTGTAAAGGCATTTTTTAGGGTTACAATAATTTTTTGGAAGCGATATATACTATCTTAATTTTTTTTATTTTCACTTGAGATGACCAATTCTAAAGCACTATTAATCAGCTCTTTGCTTTTTTTTCTCCTTGTGAGCAAAGGGTTCTCTCAATCAACTGATTGCGAAATTCAGGTTGAGACGAAGGTTACAGCTCCATTAAATGGCAGGGATAATGGAAAAGTGAAGTTTGAGTTTGCCGATAAGACTAAAACCTATAAGATCTTTTTGGTGAATAGGAACCCTTCTGCTGCCCGAGTGCCGCTAAGGAATAGCGAAGCCGAAAACCTGAAAGCAGGTTTTCATGACTTCATTATAATAGACGCAAATGGTTGTTCAAAGCAACTCACAGTTACCGTTAAGGAAAACCAAAATTGATTCGGATGCACAAGGTTAGAAATTTAGCAATAGCTCTACTCTTTCTCTCAGCCTTCGGTGCATATGCCCAGCCTGCGGTTGTCGTAGTTGATGAGATTAAGGATGCTTGTGGTGCTTCATTCAATGGCTCTGTTCGTATTACCGTAACGAGTGGGGCTGAGCCACTATCTTATTTTATTTTCGGGATTGGATTCGGAGATATCCAAACAGGTCCGCTTGATGTTGGGGTGCCAGTTGTTATTACCGGTCTTCGGCCAGACAATTATTTGTTGTCTGTTTCAGATGGTGATCCAGGTGCTAACTTCAGCACATTTGTTCCAATAGCAAGTGCAACACCTATCACCGGTTCAGCAGATCCAGGGTTTCCAATTAATAATACCAGTTGCTCGACACCAGATGGTCAGATTCAGGTTACTATTTCAGGAGGATCGGGCACGCTAAGTTATGCATGGACAGGGCCAGGTGGCTTCACAGCCAACACGGAAGATATCAGCGGTTTGGCTGGAGGGAACTATACGCTAACCGTAACAGATGATGGCTCGAATTGTACGTTCGCACTAGGTCCGATTTCGGTTACCGATCCACAACCGGCCCTTCAAAATGTAAGCAATGCTGGTACTCAGCTTGTTTGTGTAGGGGGTGATGCTGTTGTTAATTTGTCGGGCTCAGAATCCGGAGTAACGTATGAAGTTCTTGTAAACGGTGCCTCAGTTGGTATACCAACTGTGATCGGTACAGGCGGACCAATCAGTATTCCGGTTCCATCTGGCAATTTTACTGACGGTGATATTCTGGCCGTTGAGGCTCGTTTGGGCGTGTGTACTCCGCGTATTATGAATGGGGCCATCACAACCGATATTGTTGCGTTGGTATTAAGTGCCAACATCACGAATAACTCGAGTTGTGTTACATTCAATGGTGCAATTGACCTTTCTGTATCGGGTAGTGCCGGGACTTTCCTTTATGATTGGTCAGGACCTAATGGTTTTTC
The DNA here is from genome assembly GCA_964419145.1 of uncultured Roseivirgaceae bacterium. Lineage (GTDB taxonomy): Bacteria > Bacteroidota > Bacteroidia > Cytophagales > Cyclobacteriaceae > UBA2336. The sequence continues at coordinate 357,789 of CAYQOM010000002.1, forward strand.
TGCATCTACCCAGGATATTTCGGGACTTGAGGATGGAACGTATACCGTTGAAGTAACTGATCAGCCAAGTGGTTGTATTGCAACGTCTAACTTCGTGGTAGGAGATGACACCCCCACTTTATCTGCTTCGACAGTCATCACTGATAATTCAAGATGTATTGCCCCATTCAACGGTGCCATCGATTTAACTGTAGCAGGTTCTCCTGGTCCGTTTACGTTTGCCTGGACAGGCCCCAATGCCTTTGCAGCAAGCACCGAAGACATTACCGCACTTGAAACAGGTGCTTATCAGGTAACGATTACAGATGATAATAGCGGCTGTTTTATTATTGAGAACTTCAATGTTGGTGATGCTACACCCACAATTACCTTAACGAGTGTTGTTACAGACAACACTCGTTGTATCGCACCTTTTAATGGTGCTATCGATTTAACCGTTGCCGGCTCTGCCGGACCTTTTACATTTTTGTGGAATGGCCCAAGTGGCTTCACAGCAAGTACAGAGGATATTACCACTTTGGTGGATGGAAATTATGACGTATTGGTTACTGACACAGGAAGCGGTTGTACCGCTGTAGCCAATATTACAGTTAACAATGCTGCACCAACGTTAGTGTTAAGTACCATTGTTACCGACAATAGCCGTTGCGTAGCACCCTTTAATGGAGCCATTGATTTGACAGTGGCCGGTTCAGCCGGGCCGTTCACATTTGCATGGTCGGGTCCGGGTGGCCCTTATGCTACAGAAGATTTGGCAAACCTTGAAGATGGAAATTACTCAGTTATTGTTACCGATGTACCCAGTGGTTGCACGGCAACAACCAATGTTACCATTAACAATGTTGCTCCAACGCTCAACCTATCCACGGTTGTAACAGATAACAGCCGATGCGTTGCGCCTTTCAATGGAGTGATTGATTTAACGGTTGCCGGCTCAGCAGGACCTTTTACGTTTGCATGGTCAGGCCCCGGAGGTCCCTATACAACTGAGGACTTGGCAAATCTTCAGCCTGGCAATTATTCTGTAATTGTTACAGATGTGCCTAGCGGTTGTACAGCAACTACAAACGTTACTGTAAATGACGCAACACCTGTGATTGTATTGAGTTCAACTTCGGTTGATAACAGCCGGTGTATAGCACCTTTTAATGGATCGATTGATCTTACTGTAGCCGGTTCAGCCGGGCCATTTACGTTTGCATGGTCTGGGCCTGGTGGTCCTTTTACTATAGAGGATCTTATAGATTTACAAGATGGTATTTATTCCGTTATCGTAACGGATGTGACGAGTGGGTGCACCGCGAATACTAACGTAACCATCAACAACATTGCACCAACCATTACACTGAGTTCAGTAACGACTGATAACAGCCGCTGTGTGGCACCGTTTAATGGAGCCATTGACCTAACAGTTGCCGGTTCAGCCGGTCCGTTTACATTCGCGTGGACAGGCCCCGGTGGCCCTTATGCAACTGAAGATTTAGCAAATCTGCAAGATGGCGTGTATAGTGTTCTGGTTACCGATGATAACAGCGGCTGTACGGCTTCTGCGAACATCACAATCAATAACATCGCACCTACGTTAAGTCTGAGTTCAGTGGTTACGGATAACAGTAGATGTATTGCACCGTTTAATGGAGCGATTGATTTAACGGTTGCCGGATCGGCAGGTCCGTTTACGTTTGATTGGTCTGGGCCTGGTGGTCCTTATGCAACCGAAGATCTAACAGCGCTTCAGGATGGCAACTATTCCGTTATTGTCACGGATAATATAAGTGGTTGTACAGCAACACTAAATGTTTCTGTAGGCAATGTCGCACCAGTATTGTCTCTATCTCAGGTAGTGGTTGCAAATTCGCAATGCGGAACACCGAATGGCTCAATTGATTTAACAGTAGCCGGTTCTGCCGGACCGTTTACGTTTAGCTGGACAGGCCCTTCTGGATTTAGCGCAAGCACCGAAGACATTTCAGGGTTGATCGGAGGGAATTACGATGTAACTGTAACCGACAATACAAGCGGATGCCAGGTATTGGCAACCATTAACGTTCCGGATGCCACCGCCACGCTTACCATTACTTCTGTTGTAACAGATAACGATCGTTGTGTTGTGCCATTTAATGGTGCGATTGATATAACCGTAGCCGGTTCAGCCGGACCTTTTACTTTTTTATGGAGTGGCCCGAATGGGTTTTCGGCAATAACCGAAGACATAACCGCATTGGAAAACGGTGACTACGATGTTACCGTTACGGAAACATCATCAGGTTGTGCGGTAAGTACTACCATAACGGTTGGGGATATTCGTCCGGTATTTACATTGGCAACAACATCCACTGATAATATTCAGTGTGCGGCTCCTTTTGATGGTTCAATTGATTTGACAATCAATGGTTCTGCCGGACCGTTCACATTTAGCTGGACTGGCCCGAATGGTTTTGTGACCAGCACGGAAGACATCAATGCATTGGAACCTGGTACCTATGATGTTACAGTAACCCACACGGCATCCGGTTGTGTTCAAACTACAAGCGTGATTATTCTGGATAATGCACCAACGCTTTCCCTTACATCGGTTGTAACGGATAATAGTGCTTGCGTTGCGCCATTTACAGGTGCGATTGACATTGCCGTAGCTGGCTCAGCCGGACCATTTACGTTTAGCTGGACGGGCCCGAATAGTTTCTCAGCTTCAACGGAAGATATTTCTGGTATTCAGGATGGGACGTATACCATTGTCGTTACTGATGTTCCTTCCGGTTGTGCTATCAGCACCGATATTGTTGTAGGGAGTACAGCTACATTACCAACCATCAGTGCATCAACGGTAGTAGATAATGACCGTTGCAGCGCGCCATTTAATGGTGCTATTTTGATTACGGTAGCACCGGCAGGTGTTTATTCTTATCAGTGGAATGGGCCAAACGGATTTACATCAACAGCCGAGGATATCTCTGCGCTTGAATCCGGTGCCTATAGTGTAACCGTAACGAATACCACTACTGGTTGTGCGGTTGTTGGAAACTTTAATGTAGGCAACAATGCTCCTGTTATTACAGTAACTGCTGATGCTATTAACGATAATTCATCCTGTACCGCACCTTTCAATGGAGCGATATTGATAACGGCTTCACCTGCCGGAACCTATACCTATTCCTGGACAGGCCCGAATGGATTTGCATCCAGCAGCGAAGACATCACAGCAATTGAACATGGTGATTATATGGTAACGGCCACCAATACAGGTTTGGGTTGTTCGGTGAATGCTGTATTTACTGTAGGGGACAATACACCAACCATCACCATTACTTCTCAAACCATTGTTGACAATGCAAACTGCCAGGCACCGTTCAATGGTTCTATAGACATTACCGCTGGAGGAACTCCTGGCCCGTATACGTTTGATTGGACTGGACCTTTCGGATATGTCGGAACAGGTTCAACTATTACCGACCTGCGTTCTGGTGATTACACGGTAATTATCGAAGACCAAACCAATGGTTGCACGGATTCTTATGTACTAACGGTGGGAGACAACACACCTCCGATTACGGTTACATTAGATTCATCTGTTCCAAATACCACTTGTCTTGCTCCATTTACCGGTGCGTTGAACATTACGGTTTCTGGAACTCCAGGGCCGTTCACATTCGACTGGGATGGACCAAATGGTTTTGACTCAGCCGATGAAGATATTACTGCGCTTGTTCATGGTGATTACGATGTTACCGTTACCGATACAGGTTTAGGTTGTCAGACAACAGTAACGTTTACGGTAGCCGATAATACTCCGGTTGTGACGGTAAGCGTTGATAACGTAACCAGCAATTCCAATTGCATTGCGCCATTCAATGGTGCCATTACGGTTAGTGGTGGAGGAACGGCCGGGCCTTTTGATTTTTCTTGGACAGGTCCAAATGGATTTATTGGAACCGGAGCAACCATAACCGATCTGGAGCCCGGTGATTATGAAGTTACCGTGGAGGATCAGATTTTAGGTTGTCAGTCGGTGCAAATTATTACTGTTCCGAATGCATCCCCTGTAATTTCTATCACACAAAATATTACGCCTAACTCAAATTGTCTTGCTCCATTTAACGGTGCAATTGAAATAATATCGGTAAGTGGAACTGCTGGACCTTATGATTTTGATTGGACCGGTCCAAATGGTTTTGTATCTACTTCTGAAGACATTTCAGGTCTTGAGCCAGGTGATTATACTCTTGTTGTAGAAGATACGAATATTGGTTGTTCCAACAGTTTCGTGTTAACTGTTCCGCAGAATGCTACTACGGTTACAATTAGCCTGGTTAGCGCAACTGCAAACGACAGGTGCACTGCACCCTTCAATGGTGCATTGGATGTAACCATTGGAGGAACTCCAGGGCCTTACAACATTACTTGGTCTGGTCCATCTGGATTTACCGCAGCTACTGAGGACATCAGTGCAGTAGTACACGGCAGCTATACAATTATTGTAGAAGATGTGTTGTTGGGTTGTACCAACACAGCCACGTTTACCGTGCCAAACGCAACAGTAGGGTGTGGTGGATTGAACTGTTTTGCTTATACGATTACGGTTGTTGATGCGCAAACTCAACGGCCGTCATGCAGCAACCAGAATGATGGTGTCATTACACTGGATATTGTTGGCTTAACAGCCGGTAATTATATTATTCAACTTATCGGAACCGCTGGCACACTTACACAGGTTGGACCATCAGGCGTATATACGTTCACCGGGTTATCGCCTGATACCTATGAGTACCGTATTGAAGATGTTGTAGGTAATGTTTGTCAACAGCCTTATGTCTTGGATGTTCAAACTACTGTTCAAGCCACCGCTTCTGATTTTGTAGATGCCTTGTGTTTTGGTCAGCCAACTGGTCAGGCCATATTTACAGTTACTGCTGGCGGCAACTCGCCTTTTGAATATTCGTTGGATGGCTCAAACTGGATCACTTTCCTATCGGGCCAAACCATTACCACACTTCCGCCTAACGGAACGTATCCCGTGCTGATTCGCGATGATGCATCGGATCAATGTCCTGCTACGGTAACGGTAACGATCAATGATACCAATCCGCAGATTACGGCTGATCTTACTGCATCACCAGCCACCTGTAACAATAATGATGGGTCCATAACGATCAATACCTTACCTGCCGGTGGGGATGGTGGACCGTACACCTTCCTGTTTGGTCCTGTGGGTTCAGAGGTTCCGGTTGGCCTTCCTGCCGGAAATGTGTTCAGTAACCTGGCAGCGGGTAACTACAACTTTGTTGTAACCGATAATGCTGGTTGTCAACAATCTTTCCCGCGTACTGTTTCATTCCCGGGTTTTGTGAATACGGCACCACCGGTAATCAATAACCCGGATTGTACTTCAGGCGGAACAAACGGAAGTATTGTTATTACCTTGTTGGATGTGGGCACGTATGAGTTTGCAGTTACAACAGATCCATTGTTTGTACCCACATCGGGTGACTTTACAGCAGCCGGTGGGTTAACCGTAGTTGTTCCAAACTTATCCAATGGTGATTATTTTGTATGGTTGCGCTCATTAGGTGCGCAATGTCCCACGAAAATAGGACCATTAACCGTAAGTGGAGTGTTTGAAGTAAGCTTTGCAGGTGCGGCAAATAACGAAATCTGTTTTGGTGAAGGTGGCGGCATTGTGCTGAGCAACATCACAGGTGCTCCGGCTGTAGACTATACGTACGAACTTGTTTCAAATGGTATTCCGCTTACGGGTAACATTACTTTCCTCGAAGCATTGGATGCATACACGATCGGTAGCCTGGTGGATGGCAGTTATCAATTGCGCATTATACAGGATCAAACAGCCTTGAATGGTTGTGTGGTCTCCACCGATTTCCAGTCCTTTACTATTTCAGGTCCTGCCTCAGCACTGGGTATTTCTGATTTTGAAAATATAATGGAATCCTATCCGGATCTTCCTACGGGATCCATGCGCGTAATATTGCAGGAGAGTGGTGAAGAGGATTATGAGATTAAGGTAGAGCTGACTGAGCCCATATTCGGTAATCAGTTTTTCTTCCAGGATTTCACGGTGGTAAATCGTGATCCGTCATCACTGCGTATGGAGGCTCAATTAAATAGTCTTTATGCGGGTAAGTATGAAGTCACTGTGAGGGATGCGTTAGGTTGTGAAGTGGTGGTTGAAATTGATATACCGCTTGATACGGATATATTTATTCCGAACATCTTTACACCAAACGGTGATGGGCATAACGACACGTTTACCATCCGCAATTTGCCGGGTACGGGTGCGCGGTTAATTATCTCGAACCGTTGGGGCAAGCAGGTATTTTCATCAAATAACTACACCAACGATAGCGCTTGGAATGGTGGAGATGAATCGGATGGCGTATACTATTACCGCTTGCAGGCCGATGGCCAGGTGTTTACCGGTTGGGTTGAAATTCTGCGAGGTGTGAAACCTTAGCGCAGCGAAGTAAGAAATTTCATCGTGTCAACACCATCGGCATAATCCCATAGGGTGGGATGTTGCGCCTGCCCAAATGGAATGGTAGCCGGAGGTGCATGACCAACAACGCACTGGATTTTTTCTTCAACCACCTTTAGCTGGTTAGTTATCTCCTCGAGGGAAGTGTACCGTTGGTAATACAACACGGCAATTGGTGAGACCAGCCTTTCTGATTCTTGCAGTAATACGAACCCATTATCAAGAAAAGTTTCCTTGTTAACGAGTAGAATTGATTTCTGATAATCGTAATTGTTGACGTACTTATGATGATGAATGATCGGCTCGAAATCATTCCAGGCCTGAAACAGGTTGGTTACATCATAACTATCTGGGACGAAAATTTTTGAGACATTACGGCAGCCCAATCCAAAGTAGGAGAAAATATCTTCACCCAGCTTTTGGAGTTCTATCTGCGATTCTTTTCCGGTAAGGATGGCGCATGAGGTTCTGTTTCTGCGGACAATGTTGGGAACGTTTCTAAAGTAATATTCAAAGTGCCTTGCGGTGTTATCACTTCCTGTGGCAATAACAGCATCAAAACCTGTAAGCGCTTGCTGTTGAATGGTAACAGATGCCCGAAGATCGGGTTCAATAATAAAAAGTTTTTCCAGTAGAAATGTGATCAGCTTCGAATCTTTGGAGCTAAGCTTAACTATCGCTTGATGGCCGCTGATGAGTACAGCAAGCAGATCAGGAAAGCCAACCAACGGAATGTTGCCGGCCATGACAAGGCCCACAGTTTTCGGTGATACATGACTAAAATCATATTGCGAAGTCCATTGATTCAGATTTTCTTTGGTAAGGTTTTGTTGGATGCCTGAAAGCGCTAATCGGACATTAGCTTCTGTAAACCAAGGGTTTTCGTTTGCAGCCTCCTTTGCCAACGATGTCAGGTTTTCGCTATCAAGCGATCGAATAAAATCACCCAACTGTACAAATGCAGAAAGTCGTTTTTCCAAGGTCATGTTCTAAACTTTTGAATGGCCGGTTGTGTTTGATGATTAGCATTTTGCAGATTACTTTTACCGGACTTTTAACGCGCGAAATTACTCAATCATGGCTATTAAAATTACAGACGAGTGTATCAATTGTGGAGCATGTGAACCTGAATGCCCCAATACAGCAATATATGAAGGCGGCCGCGAGTGGAACTGGGCTGGCGGAACCAAGTTAACCGAGGTAAAACTGGCGGATGGCTCTGTGATCGATGCAAAGGATGCACAACAGCCGGTTTCAGATGAGTTTTATTATATCGTTTCGGGCAAGTGTACCGAGTGCACAGGCTTCCATGAAGAGCCCCAATGTGCTGCTGTTTGCCCGGTAGATTGCTGTGTACCTGATCCGGATCACGTTGAATCCAAAGAGGTGCTGGCTGCCCGCAAGGCTTACCTGCATGCCGAAGGCTGACCTCAGCGCATTTTAGCCCGCTTGATCAGGTAGATTTGGAGGATGGTATTGACATCATCCCGTACATCCGCTTTTACAAAATCAATTTTATATTGGTGACAACGCATTTTTAATTGCTCGTAAAAGCGTGTTGCCTCCTGTTGATACGTTTCACGGACATCAGCCGGGTTCAACTTCAATTTTTGATTGCTCTCCAGGTCGATGAATTCAATCGGTTTATCATCGAACGTGAAAGCCAGTTCGGTATCATAATCCAGCACATGAAATACAATTACCTCATGTTTGTTGTGTTTCAGGTGTTGAAGTGCTTTAAAAATCTCTTCAGTGTTGTTTTGGTCGCCATCAAACATATCGCTGAACAAAACGACCAGCGAACGCCTGTGTATCTTTTCGGCTGCTTCATGTAAAACCTGGGACACATTCGTGGATTGCTTTCCTGGTTTTTTGTTGAGAAGTCCGCTGAGTAGAATAAGCAGTTTATCGAGGTGCGAAGGACTGGATTTGATCGGGGTAAGGGTTTCGATGGTATCAGAAAACAAGCATAAGCCCACCGCATCGCGTTGCATGTTGAGCATGTAGGCGAGAGCCGAGGCCGCCACTACACTGAATCGGATCTTGGCAAACGAATCAGCCGGGTAAAACATGGAAGGGGAGGTGTCAATGGCAATCAAGCACCTCAGGTTTGTTTCTTCCTCGTATTGCTTGGTGTACAATCGGTCAGTTCTGGCGTAGGCTTTCCAATCAATGTGTCTGGTACTTTCTCCTTCATTATAGAGTCGGTGTTCTGCAAACTCCACTGAAAATCCGTGGTAGGGCGATTTGTGTAGGCCGGTGATAAAGCCTTCTACCAGCTGGCGGGCGAGCAGTTCAAGGTTGCCGGAAGGGCGTATTTCATTCAGATTCAACTTCATTTCAGTGCTGCAGCAAATTTGTAAGGTTATAAAAAACTGGCCATTTGGCTTATATGAAAGGATTTAAGCGGACTCAGAAATTTTCAGGTGGTTCGCTTAGTTTGCAATAACCATCCAAAATACTATATTAACACGATAAAAATCACCTAAACCAACCTTTAAACCTGCAGGATTGTGGAAGAGAACAAGACTAATGGCAGAGATGAGATTTACTCTGCGAAAGTAAAAGCCGGTAAAAGAACCTATTTTTTTGATGTGAAATCGACCCGCTCAAACGATTTCTACCTCACCATCACCGAAAGCAAGAAACGATTTAAGGAGGATGGGTTTACGTACGAAAAACATAAGATTTTTCTGTACAAAGAGGACTTTAACAAGTTTATGGAGGCCCTGACCAACACAGTAAATCACGTAAAAACTGAGTTGCTTCCGGATGTGGATTTCGATCAGTTTGATCATGCACACGATCACCACGATGGTGAGGAAGCCGTAGCACCGTCAGCCAAGTCTGAAGACAATGGCGAATTGAAGTGGGATTAATGAATAACCTATAACCTACCTGAAAAGCCTCCGAGACCGGGGGCTTTTTTCTTACCCACAATGTCGTTTTGAGGGCTACCTGCTATATTTGCGGCTTAATTTTTTAAACCGCTTACTATGGGCTTGCAATGTGGAATCGTTGGATTACCGAATGTTGGAAAATCAACCTTGTTTAATGCACTTTCAAACAATAAGGCCGAAGCAGCCAATTTTCCGTTCTGTACCATTGAGCCAAATGTGGGGGTAATATCCGTTCCAGATCCGCGCTTAAAGGTGTTGGAAGGACTGGTCAACCCGCAAAAAGTTATCCCAACAACCATTGAGTTTGTTGACATAGCAGGCCTTGTAAAAGGAGCGAGTAAAGGAGAGGGGTTGGGCAATCAGTTCCTGGCCAACATTCGCGAGGTGGATGCGATCGTGCACGTAGTGCGCTGTTTCGATAATGACAACATTGTACACGTTGATGGAAGAGTTAATCCGGTTGCCGATAAAGAGATCATTGACACCGAGTTACAGCTTAAGGATTTAGAATCAGTTGAAAAGAAAATTACCCGCCTGGAAAAGATTGCCAAGAGCGGGGATGCGAAGGCAAAGAAAGAATTAGGTACTCTCAGTCTGTATAAAGAGGCGTTGTTGGCAGGTAAAAATGCACGTGCTGTTGAGGTAAGTGAAGAAGACAAAAAGGCGATTGAAGACCTTCAATTGCTTACAGCCAAACCCGTGGTTTATGTGGCCAACGTGGATGAGGGCTCTGTACTGACAGGCAATAAACATGTAGATGCGCTTCGGGAATTGGTTAAAACAGAAGGCGCTGAGGTGGTGATTATTTCGGCAGCCATTGAAGCCCAGATTGCCGAGTTGGAAAGCGAGGAAGACCGACAAACCTTTCTGAAAGAATACGGACTTGATGAGTCCGGTTTGGCTAAACTGATCCGCGCATCGTATAGCCTGCTCAGCCTGATTACTTATTTCACTGCCGGGGAGAAGGAGGTTCGGGCATGGACGATAAAACGGGGATGGAAGGCACCTCAGGCGGCCGGAGTTATCCATACCGATTTTGAAAAGGGCTTCATTAAGGCAGAAGTTATCAAATTAGCTGATTATCAGCAGTATAAAACTGAAGCGGGTTGTCGCGAAGCCGGAAAAATGGCCATTGAAGGCAAGGAATACGTGGTTGCCGATGGCGATATCATGCATTTTCGCTTCAATGTGTAAATATTCCTTACATCATTCTTTCCTGATTTTTTACTTTTTCGTAGCTTTATAATCCGCTCATTATCAGGTTGAAGCGGGGTTTGAGGTTTGGTATTTTTTAACCCCATTTATTTTTTGACGCTTGAGAACCAGGATTATTTTTTCGCTTAAGAACCGGGGGGCATACGTGCCGTTTCACCACCAATATTTATTGGCTCAGTTTATTAAAGGGCTGCTGATGTTCGGTCCGGATAAATCGTATCAAACCTATACCCAGTTCAACTTCTCCGGGCTCAAAGGCCAAACGAAGATCAGCCGCAAAGGACTGCATTTTTACTCCTCAAAAGTTACCCTGGTGTTTGCCTGTGGTGACCGCGAGTTTATGAGCTACTTCACAGCACAGTTGTTTGAGCAGAAAGATATCATGATCGGCAGCTTGCACCTGGTGCCGGATTCCATTGAGGAAGAGCTACCGGTTACCATTCAGACTGAGGCCAAGTTTCTGTGCATCTCGCCCATTGTACCCATCATGACTTCCTTCAACAACGAGCAGGGCAAGAAATTCATCTCCCCGGAAAGCGATGAGTTCTCCGACCTGTTGTATGATTCTACCATTGCCCGTATGGAGCAAACCGGTAAGTTTACACCGGAGCAGCTCGCCTCTTTCTATAAATTTCAACTCGTACCCGATCCGGGTTACCTGCAGCGTCTCCAGGCAGCCGGTAAAAAGTTTGCCCGCATTTATCCGTTGTATGATAACGATGTAAAGTTTGAAGTGCGTGGGTACACCTTTCCATTCACCCTGTATGCCGCACCCGAAGTTCAACGCTTCGTGTATGAGAATGGCCTGGGCTATTTCTGCCACAAGGGCTTTGGCATGCTCGACATTGCCGGGGGAGATTCCTCCCTGAAGCAAAACTCGCAGCATGATGCGGTGTATGCATAATCTTGTTTAGGATGGTTATTTGTTCGCCTGGTTGAATGGCGCGCATCTGTGTTGCAAGCAATTGTGCATTTCATTGGTATGTCGCAGTCGACACGTTAATGTTTATTTTCTTTTCTAACAAGATGTCGCTCCTATGGAGCTTTGGTTTGTGTCTGAACGATACAGCATGTCTTGCATTGAGCCCTGTAAGGGCGTCATCTCAATAGCCCCGACCGTTAGGTCGGGGCTATTGATTATTAAGTTATTCCGCGCCAAAGATGAAGAGAGATTGAAATGCAACCAGTTCATGGCGCGGAAGATTCACCCGTTGATCCGTGGATGTGGATGCCTGTCGCAAACAATTGAGTATTTAATGCAATGCAACACTTACGGAACTTTATGGCTTTTCAGCTGGTAAAATTGTACTATTTCATCCAGTAGTTTTATACTAGACCAAATTTTGAATAGAAATCGTTATGGTGACAATTAGCTGTGAATCTGATAATTATAAGCTGTACAAAACGTTGTATTTCGACACAATATTTTTTTAGAAGAGTGAAATCTATCTTATTTTTTTCTTTATGTTTGGATGAGGATGCAAACACTTGGCTTTAACCACTACACACTCACCAACCACCTGGGCAACGTGCTGAGCGTGGTAACTGACAACATCAACATCTCGCCCGACATGATTTAATAATGTATAGATGAATTGAACGTATGTTTATTGAAAGACTAAAAATTATTTACAGTTTGTTATTGGTAGGTGCCATTACACTAACCATCTCCTGCTCCGAAGAGGGTGACCCCGATGTTGAACTCACGGAAGCGCCCGAGGTTGCCGTGGCCACTGCTGTAACCGGCACCTCCTTTACCGCCAACTGGCAAGCCGTAACCGGAGCGAAGTTTTACATGCTGGAGGTAAGTGAAAATGTGGAGTTTACTGTGCCGCTATCCGGCTATGCCGCCAAGCAAGTAACCGGCACTTCGCATAATGTTACCGGGCTTAGTGCAGATAAAAAGTATTTCTACCGCGTGCGGGCCGGCAACAGCTTGGGCGAAACAGCCAACTCGCGCATTGCCCCGGTACGGCCCATTAACAAAATGCTGTTGTACAACACCCTGTGGTTGGGAGATGAAGTAAAGTCCGATGTGGGAAGCTTGATTTTAATGGACCTGTACTTTAATAGTAACGGCAATTACACCGCCTACTTTTTAGGCTCTGTGCTCACCACCGGCACTTGGCAATGGCAGGGCGATACCAATGTAATGAACATACAGTCAGGCACCGGCAACTATTCCTTTACCTGGGTTGATGTGGGTGATACCTATTGCCGCGCCTATGCCTCAGCCTTAACTGAAAACCTTATTTTTTATGATGAGTAGTTCAATTCAAGATCATAAACATTACAGGTTGAAAGCCTCGGATATGAAATGGAGCGAAGCATACTTGCTTGGTTTTAGTAACGTCAGATTCCTTTCACCTTTCAGGAAAATAATTAAGCCGATAGCGTGCGGCTAAGACGAAAATTATAACAGAGACTAATGGCACTGTTTGGAAGAATTTATATGATCAACTATGTGCGCTATGTGCCTATGTGGTTTATAAAATATGCTTTAGTGCACCTCATGTTATTTGTGTTTATCGCACCATCAATAAACGCACAGGACAAACACACCCGGGTTGACCTGAAGCCCTATGAGGAAGTTGTGGAAACCCTTGCCTTTACTTCAGGTTTTGTGATTAAAACCGATCGGCCAAGAGTTGTCGGCAAGCAGCCAAAAAAAATTATCCGGTATAACGCAAACGGAGAGCAAGTATGGTCAATTGAAATAAAGCCACTTTACGATAAGCTTGACATAGACAAATTGATCGCTACACCAAATGGCGAGTATATCTATACCTTGGAGATGGGTACGCTTAGTGGATTTGGCAAATATGAACCTCAAATTACCCAGATTGATCTGAAGGGTACTGTGCGAAAATTTAAGTCTGATAAACCACAACTGCTAGGAAAGTCATTGCTATCAATCTTTTGTGATGATCAATACCTGTATTACCTCACATCCCAAAATGGCGATGAAAGGCATCCTAAAAAGAAAGCCGAGGAGAAATTGTTGTTGACCCGTTTCAAGCATAGTGATTTTTCATCCAAAACCATTGCCCTTAATGTGCCTGCTGTTTTGACGGATGAAAATACCTCCTTCTGGTTTTACATGAGCAGGGTAGGGGACGAGCATTACCTGGCTTCCAAAACCACGTACCCTGATTTTGGCAAAAACGATTTTCTGGTAGTAACCTTTAATGCTGCAGGAGAAATAAAACGCACCATGAAATTTGGTATTACCCTGAAGAACAAATTCACACGGTCATGCTATGTGTACTGGCCACAATCAGCGTCATTTGAAAACATAGTTAACTATGATAGAACATTTGCATCCGTTACATCAACCACTGCGGGTGCCGGGCCTGGCGGAGCGGGCGGGATGACCTCAACATCAACGCGTAATTACCTCACCGATGTGGCATTTGGCAATCTGTTACTGGATGAAAAAACAAAAAGCTTTTACGCCTTTGGCTTATTAGGCCCCAAGCCGTTTAAAAATGTGGCATCCGAGTATGAAGGCTTTTACATTCACAAGTTCGACCTAAATGGTAAGCCCGTATGGCAATTGCAGGAATCGGAACGCACCGAACTAACCGATGATAAATTTTTCAGGGTACACTCCACGCCATACGATCGGGACATTGCCTTTCGCCCGGGTGCGGATAAGCATGAGTTGGTTATTGGCTTAAAGTCGGCCAATGTAACCTACACGATTGATTATACAGGTGTTTTGACCGGTAAACCAAAAATTCATGAAGATGTCCCGGGAATTTCGCCCTATCGAATGGTAAGGGCGGGAAAGTCATACGCCTTCATGGAGAAAAAGGCTAAAGAGAAACTGGAGAAGCAAGTGTCTTTTGAACAGTTCCTGTTTGCGGAAAGTGAAATTGTAGTAATTCCATCCTTCAAAAAAGCTGGATATGATCTGTATTATTTTAAGAAGTAGAATCACCGCGCATTTTCACTAAACACCTGGTACCCGATCAACAGATCTGCCAGAGGTTGAAACGAACGGTAGTAAACAAATACCTCGTATAAATTTTCGGTTTGAAAATGCGTGCCTTCAAAATGCCAAGGGGGTAGTGTTTTTGATTTGACTACGTACTGGTAATCGTACCAGCCTTGTTTCAATAGGGCAGATGTAGTGTACTCACGTTTTGCGGAGTCGTATTGCATTTTATTTTCGTGGCCTTGGTTCCATTGCGTAAAGGCACCGGTAACATACACCTCACCATCAACCGGGGGCGTAGAAAGGGTAAAGGCTACGTTTACATAGTTTGCAGCGTTTACTCTCCTGTAGTCGTAGTTATCGATTAAATAATTTCCATTGTAATCCGGGTATTGCGAGTAAGCTTCATCGGAACGATTCTTATCTTTTTCAATATACGCCACCCAAGGTGAGCGGTTCTTGTCCACATACGCCACGTTTCTTCCCGGATAATTGAGTGATCGTAAATCAAAAAAGCGAAATTCATTGCCACCTTTAAACATATTTTTCTCATCGAAGAAACGATACTCCAGTTCCTGCACATTCTCCCGTACAAAGGCTGGCTTAACTTCATGTACCAAATTATCCCAGCGCTGGTTTTGCCTGACGGTAACATTAACCGTCTCAACCGGGTTGATCAGTTCAATGTTTTTATAATTCAATGTAAAATTGATCTGCTGGTTACGTACGGCAGAGACACCCGAGCTCATAATCCCTCCATCGCGCAGAAACACTACACGCGGATCGTACACCATAAAGCGCTTGCTGAGAATAATGTCTTCTTTATCTGAACCACGATACACCACTACTACATAATTGCCGGGAAGTTTTACCAGCGGCATCTGGGTCCAATAATGCACATAGGGTATCCATGTGTCTAACGAAAACTCAAAATTGTTGATGGGGAATTCGTTGTAATCGGTTAAAAAGTCCAGATCCATCAGCGAAGATTTCGTCCAGTTTTGATTGCAATGAATGATCCTGAAATAGTAATTGTCGCGTTCGGTATGCAGGTCGTCAAACTCCAAAATAAGGTTGGTTTGCCCGATTCGGGCTACAGCCGGAAATTGCTGGGTAAACGGATCGTTTTCAGCCCGGAAAAGCCGAACCGTTTTAATGTTTGCCTCGTACACGTAATCGGTTAAAACCAGGTTTTTAGTTGCGTTTGAGCCGGTACTCCCGTAGGGAATGGGTGTGCAGGCACTGAACAGAAGCAGGATAAGTGCATATTTCTTCATTGCGTTAAAACTAAAATAATAATCTTTACCCCCTCCAACTTTTTACTGAGAGTGGGTGTCTAATCATGCAAAACGGCCGTTATATCGGGAGCATGCTCAATGAAAAGGAGCTTATTGAAGGTTGCCGCAAAGGGAGCAGGGCTGCTCAACGGGCTTTGTACGACCGTTTTTGCAAGAAACTGATGGTGGTTTGTCTTCGGTATTCGAAATCAACAGCGGAGGCTGAGGACATTTTACAAGAGGGCTTTGTTAAGGTTTTTCAGGGTTTAGATGGTTTTAGGCAAGACGCTAAACTTGAAACGTGGATGACGAGGATAATGGTGAACACGGCCCTCAACCACCATCGTAAAAAGTTATACCTGTATCCCATGGTGGATATTGAAAAAACTGATCACCAGGAAGCGCCCGAGAGTTTATCCGGATTGCATTTTACTGAGCTACTCGCCATGATTCAGTCCCTGCCACAAGGTTGCCAGATTGTTTTTAACCTATTTGCTATTGAAGGATACAGCCATAAAGAAATTGCCGAGATGTTGGGGATTTCGGAAGGTACTTCCAAGTCGCAGTTTGCGCGTGCAAGAGCCCTCTTACAGGAAAAACTAAAAGCAGAATCAAAACAGTACAAAGCATATGGAGAAGGGAGATTTTGAGAAGAAATGGAGCGATGCCTTTGAGGGGGCGGAGGTAAGCCCGTCTGATGCCGTATGGACAAATGTTGAGCTTGACCTGGAGCGTGCTGCCGGTGGCCAAATGAAGAAGCGCATTTTGTTTTACAAGATGCTCGCGGCAGCATCGCTGATTTTTGCAATGGGTGTAGCCGGAGTATATTACCTGCAGGTAGCGCCCGAGCGCAACAACATGACGGCCCGCCAGAATCAGGAGGGTATGGAAAACTCCACTCAGGCTAATGCGACAAGTGAAGCCAACTCCTTAACAGAGGCCTCATCCGTTCCTACAGTCATTCCCAACACATCATCAAAACAGGACACACCTATTTCAAATAATCAGTCGATAGTTGAGAAGGTTGAGCGTTCGGGTTTAACCGATCAATCAAGTAGTACAACAAGCAATCAGCAAGTCCGGCTATCCGGTCATAACAGAAGTAACCAGGGCATGACTGAGCAGAAATTAGCAACAAATGACAATAATGAGCAGAAGCAGGATGAAGGGATTCTGAAATCAGATGAAGTTGTTGTTTTTCAGAACATCAACAATGCACTGAATAACAGAAAATTACCCCCGCTTATCTCATTGAAAAATCCTGAATTGATCATCGCCAAAAAGGAAAGTGAATCAACTGCTGATCCGGGTATGGTATTATTGGCTAAGCTTAAAGATGAGGAGAAGAAGTATGCGGAGGAGGAAAAGAAAAAATCGAAACAAGAAGAGCTCTGGACCTCCGTGGCGTTTGGTGCCGGTACGTTTAATCCGAACTCCGCAAATGGTACCATGATTCAATCGAATAGTTTAGGCGGTTCAACGAGCAGCATGGACAGCAACCCTTCTACGGGCAGCAGCTTTTCATTTGGGGTGCAGGTGGGTGGTAAAATCACCAATCGGTTGGTGTTGCAAGGCGGTATCAGCTACCTGACACAAAACGCTTCTTACATGTCCAACATTGCTTCGATGGAATCGGCTTCATTAAAAGCTTCATTGAATGATTTTGCTAACAGGCCTGCCAACTATGCCATTACCACCAGCCCGTATAGCGTAAACAGTAATTTGCAATACATAAGTGTGCCAACACAGCTTGGTTATGTGTTGGTCGACAGGAAATTTGCCATACAGGTTAACGGGGGTGTGGCTACTGACATTTTTATTGTAAACACCCTGACACCCGACAGCGACAATGTCTCCAAGGTTTCGCAAGGGTCGGGTGAAGATTCGCCTTACCGCCCGGTGTTGTTTAGCGGATTGGTCGGCACGGAATTCAGCTATCGGTTTTCCGACCGGTATAGGATTGCCGTTAATCCCGGATTCCGTTATGCGCTGAATTCCATGTATAAGGCTGAAGTATCAGCCGAAGCATCGCCCATCACCTATGATGTAGCGCTGCGGTTCCGGTATATTTTTAAATAGACCTTCCAACCATTGGTTGTGGCATGGGGTCTAACCTAGCAAAACCCAAAACCTATGACAACAGTTGTTCGAACCAATCGCCTGCTGGCCTTACTTATTCTCTCCGCCTTACTTGGCTTGAGTATATTACTTGAAGGTTGCAATGACCGATGTACAGAATCTTTTTCGTACACCTATTTCGAACCGGTTTATACCCCGTTAGCCACCGTACGTGCGGGAGTTAAACAGGAGTCACCCCGTGAACTGCAGGGCTTGGGTAAAATTTATTTTAAAGATGGCTATTTGTTTGTGAATCAGCCAGGCGAAGGCATTCATGTGATTGATAACCGTGATCCTGAAAATCCGGTAATCAAAAGCTTTATTACCATTCCAGGTAATTATGATCTGGCTATCCGCAACACCACCCTATATGCAGATAGTTATATTGACCTGATTGCATTGGACATCTCCAATCTGGAGCAGGTAAAGGAAATTGCCCGCATGGAAAACATCTTTATGACCTATAACAGTCTGGGCTTTTATGCCACTGCCGAAAATGGTGTGGTTACCGATTGGGTAGAGAAGCAGGTGACAAC
Organism: uncultured Roseivirgaceae bacterium; assembly: GCA_964419145.1. Lineage (GTDB taxonomy): Bacteria > Bacteroidota > Bacteroidia > Cytophagales > Cyclobacteriaceae > UBA2336. The sequence goes on from CAYQOM010000002.1 coordinate 376,265, forward strand.
TGAGGAATCATCTTGTGATTATCCCGTAATGTTTGAGACTTGGGGTGGGTTTCGTTGGGGAGGTGGCGTATTTATGGCCAATGCTGCTTCCTTCGATTCAAAAGCAGCTATTGCTCCGGGCAATACAACCGGGGTTGGTGGATCTATGGCACGGTTTACCATCAGCAATGATTATTTGTACATGCTGGATGGTGGTAATATTCATGTTACTGACATAAGCATTGCATCTGCACCCGAGAAGAAATCATCTCAGTATGTGATGTGGGATATTGAAACGATTTTCCCGTATGACAATAAGCTCTTCATTGGTGCGCGCAGTGGCATGCACATCTATGACTTGGCAACGCCTGAAAATCCAGAAAAAATATCTACCTATTCCCATATCAACAGTTGCGATCCGGTTGTGGTAAGCGGTGATTATGCGTACGTAACGTTGCGATCAGGTACGAATTGCCAGGGATTCTCCAATCAATTAGAAGTGTTGGATATTTCCAATCTGGCTTCGCCTTCCTTGGTAAAGGTATACCCCATGCACAATCCGCATGGTTTGGGTGTGGATGATCCGGTTTTGTTCATTTGCGATGGCGATGATGGTTTGAAAATCTATGATGCTACGGATAAGCTTAAAATTGATCAGAACCTGATTAAGCATTATAAAAATATCCATGCATACGATGCCATTCCTTTAGGTGGAGTACTGATGCTTATCGGTGAGGATGGAATTTTTCAATACGATTATAGCGATTTGAATAATATTTCCCTGCTAAGCCATATCCAGGTTCAGGATGAATAGTCGTGTACGCTGGTATGGCTTGTTGATAAGCATTCTGACTTTAAGCAAATTCTGTTTTGCTCAAACAGATTCATTGGTTGTAAGCGATAAGCGCTACTTCAATCAATTTACAACCGGGGCACTCATTGGTTGCGGATATTGTCCGAGGGGAAAGGATTTTACCTTGAGCGTAATGACCATGCATGGTGCCAGACTCACCCCTACAGTGAAAGTTGGGTTAGGCGTTGGAATGGATGTGTACAACGATTGGCGTTTATTCCCTTTAATGGCGGGAATTATTTTCGATCGTGAGCAGCGCAACAATGCATTCTTTCTTCAAATAAATGCTGGCTATGCGTGGGGACGTTTTCTGGCTCCTGAGCCGTGGTGGGCTTCTGATTTTAAAGAACGCGGTGGCTTTATTTTTAATCCCATGTTGGGGTACCGAATAGGTAAGGATAAACTGCGTATTCAGGTACAAGCCGGATACAAGTACCAGGCCGCACGAACGACATTAGAAAATATTGGTGCCTGGGGTGGCAATACCACCCAACGCGAATACGATTTGAATCGCTTTACTTTTCAACTTGGATTCGGTATTCGGTAGTTGATTTACATAAGAATACTTAATGGTATTCATTTTAAATATAAATGAAAACTAATGACATGGGTTTGCCAATTTTGCGCGAATTAAACCCATGCATAGATGACACGAATAACAGTTGCCAAAGGCGATGGTATCGGACCGGAAATTATGGATGCCACACTCGCCATCATTCAAGCTGCCGGGGCAAAAATTGAAATTGATGAAATTGAAGTAGGTGAGAAGGTGTACCTCGCAGGTAATACCTCGGGTATCGCCAAAGAATCCTGGGACATTATTCGCAGGAATAAGATTTTCTTAAAGGCCCCCATCACTACACCACAGGGTGGTGGATACAAAAGCCTCAACGTAACCACACGCAAATTTCTAGGCTTGTATGCCAATATCCGGCCATGCATCAGTCTTCATCCCTTTGTACAAACCAAACATCCCATCATGGATGTGGTTATTGTTCGTGAAAACGAAGAAGACCTGTACGCAGGCATCGAACATCAGCAGACGGATGAGGTTGTACAGTGCCTGAAACTCATAAGCCGACCAGGTTGTGAGAAGATTGTTCGCTATGCGTTTGAATATGCAAAGCAGTATGGTCGCAAAAAAGTTACCTGCTTCACCAAGGATAACATCATGAAACAAACCGATGGACTCTTTCATCAGGTGTTTGATGAAATTGCAAAGGAGTATCCCGAAATCGAGAATGAGCATTGGATCATCGACATCGGGGCTGCAAAAATGGCTGATACACCTGAAGCTTTTGATGTGATTGTCATGCCCAATTTATACGGAGATGTACTATCGGATGTAGCGGCACAAATTGCGGGCTCTGTTGGATTGGCTGGTTCGGCCAACATTGGCGAACAGTGTGCGATGTTTGAAGCCATTCATGGTTCTGCGCCACGAAGAGCCGGACAAAACATGGCAAATCCTTCCGGATTGTTGCAAGGTGCCATCATGATGCTGAATCACATTGGCCAGACTGAAGTTGCAGAGAAGGTGCAAAATGCATGGTTGAAAACCATTGAGGATGGCATTCATACGTATGACATCTACAAAGAAGCTACCAGCAAACAAAAAGTGGGAACACGCGAGTTTGCGGAGGCAGTCATTGCTAATCTGGGTAAGAAACCATCACAGCTAAAGCCAGTTACCTATGCGAAATCAACTACGCTGAATCTTAAAAAGTATAGTCGCAAAGCCCCTGCAAAGAAGGAGCTTGTTGGTGTTGATTTGTTTGTGCAATGGAATGAGAATTCTGCTGACAAGCTGGCGGAACTTTTAAAACCGGTACAGCTAAGCGATGTATCACTTTCCATGATTACCAATCGTGGAATAAAGGTTTGGCCTGAAGGCTTTGAAGAGACTTTTTGTACCGACCACTGGCGTTGTCGCTTTAAGCCTTCCAACAACCGCCTGTTGACCAAAGCAGAAATTATCCAACTTCTGCAACGGGCCACAGACAATCAGATTGATGTGATTAAAACAGAAAACCTGTATCACTTTGACGGAAAGCCTGCTTTCTCCTTAGGCCAAGGTCAATAGAATAATTATTTTTGAATACGGGTTATGGCAACCATGCACAATAAGGATCGCGCAATGCGATCCTTATTGGAGCAAAATGTTCAGCACTGTTACCTTTAAGGTGTTTGTGATTTCTCGTCAATCTCGATGGCAAGCTGCTCCCATTTGCGATTAGCCTCTTCCAGTTGCGCTGTTACCTTGTCAAACGCCTGTTGTACTTCCTGCAGTTTTTCGTAGTTGCTGAAAACGTCAGGCAAGGTCATTTGGGCTTCTAATTTATTTTTTTCAGCGGTAAGTGTTTCAATTTTTTGTTCGGTCTTTTCAAGTTCGCGCTGCAGGGGTTTTAACGACTGCGACTGTCCATTGGAGGGTGCAGACTTTTCTTTAGTTGGAGCAGGTACTTTAGCAACAGGTTTTTCCTCTGATTGTTTCTCTTCGGCTTCTTTCTTCTTTTTCCAATAGTCGTACTCCGCGTAGGTACCGGGATATTCCTTGATCTGGTGATCTTCAATGTACCAGATTTTGTTGGCTACCTGACTGATGAAATGTCGGTTGTGTGAGACAACCACAAAACTTCCCTGGTATTGTTGCAGGGCCTGGATTAGAATATTTTCTGAGATAAAATCGAGGTGGTTGGTCGGCTCATCAAGCAATAAAAAGTTGGCTTCTGAGATCAATGTTTTGGCCAACGCTACGCGTGACTTTTCACCACCGGAAAGCACCTTGATTTTTTTGAACACATCTTCATCTGAAAAAAGAAAACAACCCAACACACTTCGGAGTTGCTGTTCGGTTTTGCCTGAACCCGCCTGTTTTAGTTCATCCAGAATTTCATTGTCCACATGAAGGGATTCAAGTTGGTGCTGTGCAAAAAATCCCTGAATTACATTGTACCCAAGTGTACGTTTGCCTTCAATGGGTTCAGTACCTGCAATGATGCGAAGCAGGGTAGACTTACCTTTTCCGTTGGCACCAATCAAAGCAATTTTATCACCACGCTCAATGGTGGCGGAGGTATGTTTCAGAATCTGTAAATCTCCGTACGCCTTTGAAATATCTTCGAGTGTTACGATGTACCGGCCCGGTTGCTGGTTGAAGAGAAATTTAAAGTTTACGGCAGCGTTATCCTGAATCACCTCTTCAACACGCTCCATGCGGTCGAGGGCTTTGATGCGCGATTGCACCTGACGTGCTTTTGTTGACTTGGCTCTGAACCGTTCAATAAACCGTTCCGTTTGCCGGATTTTCTGCTGTTGGTTTTCGAAAGCGTTTTGTTGTATTTCTTCGCGTAATTCTTTCTCCTCCAGGTAAAAAGAATAGTTGCCTTCGTATGAAATCAGTTGCTGTTGGGTGACATCTACAATCTTGGTCACCACATTGTCCAGGAACCTTCTGTCGTGCGATACAATGATCACCGCGCCATCATAATTTCTCAGGTAATTTTCCACCCACTCAATGGAGGGAAGGTCGAGGTGGTTGGTAGGTTCATCCAGCATCAGCAAGGAGGGCTTTTCCAACAACAATTTGGCGAGCATCACGCGCATGCGCCAGCCTCCGGAAAATTCCTTTAAAGGCCGGTGAAGGTCGGCTGTAACAAAACCAATTCCTTCCAATACTTCCTCAGCCTTGGCTTGCAATCCGTAACCTCCCAAATGATCGTATTTTTCTTGAAGGCGTGTAAGTTTCTCCACCCATTCTTCGCGGTATTCTTTTTCAAGTTTATGGATTAGGGTTTCAATTTCCCGTTCCATGTCAACCACATCTTTAAAAGCCTGCATAGCTACCGTCAGGATGGAGTCATCCGTTTGGTACGAGAGCAAATCCTGGTTCAGAAAGCCCAGGGTACACTCATTGCTTTTGCTGATGCTTCCTGAATCGGGGGTAAGTTCTCCGTAAATTAATTTCAGCAGGGTGGATTTACCGCGACCATTCAACCCAATAAGGCCAATTTTATCCTTGGGCTTAATGAACATGTTGGCATTTTCATACAGGGCTCTGCCGCCAACAAAATAGGAAAGATTGGTAATGGAAATCATTTGGCCGCAAAGATAATGGATGTGCTATCCGAACCCAATAAACAAACGGATCATTAAACCGTTACTGGAATTGGGGTTTTCAATAAACCCGATTTACTCTAATTTGCCTTTTTAAAAATCGAGAAATTATGCGTGCATTTAAATTTGGAGCAATTGTATTGATGGCAGGCCTGTTGCAATGTAATAACGGCACCAAGCCTGAAGTGGAATTACCTGTGGGCGAGGATGGAAGCGTTGTTGCGCTAACGGAATATTCCAAAACGTTGCCGTTGGAAAAGATTAAGCTGCCGGCTGGTTTTAAAATTGAAGTGTTTGCCGAAGTGGATAATGCGCGCTCGATGGTAATGAGTCCGTCAGGTATTTTATACATCGGCAACCGCAATGGTGATAAGGTGTATGCGGTAAAAGATACCGATGGTGATTTTAAGGCCGATAAGAAATGGACGATAGCGTCAGGCCTTAATATGCCTAATGGCGTGGCTTTTAAAGATGGTGATTTGTACGTGGCTGAAGTGAGCCGCATTTTGAAGTATAGCGGAATTGAATCCAAGCTGGCTAATCCACCCGCGCCTGAGATTATTAACGATAAATACCCTACCGAAACCCATCACGGGTGGAAATACATTGCCTTTGGGCCCGATGGGAAACTGTACGTTCCGGTTGGGGCACCTTGCAACATCTGCGATTCAAAAGATGAAGTGTATGCCAGCATCACCCGCATCAATCCGGATGGAAGTGGACGCGAAATTTTTGCACGTGGCGTGCGCAACACCGTAGGCTTTACCTGGCACCCGGTAACGAAAGAATTGTGGTTTACGGATAATGGTCGTGATATGCTGGGTGATGACATTCCGCCTTGTGAATTAAACCGTGCATCAAAAACAGGTATGCATTTTGGATACCCGTATTGCCATGGGGGTACTATTAAAGATCCTCAGTTTGGCGATAAGCGTCCATGCAGTGATTTCACAGTGCCTGCGCAAAACTTAGGCCCGCATACGGCACCGTTGGGTATTAAGTTTTATACCGGCAATATGTTTCCCGCAGCATATAAGAATCAAGCCTTCATTGCTGAACATGGTTCCTGGAATCGCTCGAAGAAAATCGGCTATCGGGTGAGCCTGGTAAAAGTAGAAAACAACACCAAAGCCACCAGTTATGAGACCTTCGCGAGTGGCTGGCTGGATGATGAAACACAAAAGGTTTGGGGTCGTCCGGTTGATGTACTGGAATTGAACGATGGCTCGATGCTGGTGTCAGATGATCAGGCGGATGTGGTGTACAGGATTTCGTATAAACCATAGGCTGCAAACGATAAACTTCAAGCCTCGTACTTCGTACCTCTTAACTCGTACCTCAAACCCCGTATGCATCCTGTTCTCTTCAAGCTTGGCAGTTTAACCATTTACAGCTACGGCTTATTGATTGCTGTGGGTGTTGTGTTTGGCGTGGCATATCTTGCCATTCGGGGGAAGAAGGAAGTAGGATTGACGTTTGATCAGGCAAACAATTTATTCTTGCTGATTTTTATTGCTGCGCTGGTGGGCGGGAAGGTCTTTCTGTTTTTTGAAAACCCATCTTCATATCTTGAAAATCCCGGACGCCTTTTTACCGGTAGCGGTTTTGTTTTTTATGGGTCGTTTCTTTTTGCCGTACCCACCATGCTTTGGTTCTTTAAAAAAAACAAGTTGCCGGTTTATCAGATGCTGGACATTATGGCGATTGTTACCTGCCTCGTGCACATGTTTGGCCGGATTGGTTGTTTTATGGCCGGGTGTTGTCATGGTAAACCCACCACATCGTGGTTTAGTGTAATCTTCACCGACCCAGCCTGTCAGGCAGAGCCGCTGAATACACCCTTATATCCAACTCAACTGATGGAAGCAGGTTTTATTTTGTTGGTTATGGTCTTGCTGTTGTTCATACGCCAACGAAAACAATTTCATGGGCAACTGTTTGTATTGTACCTGCTTTTGTACGCCTTGGGTAGGTTTGTATTGGAGTATTTCAGGGGAGATGAGGTACGCGGATTTGTAATTGAAGGGTATGTTTCGCACTCACAATTCATCGCCCTGATCATTTTTGGTATTGGCCTTTGGGTATACCAAAACTGGTCTAAACGAAATAAGGTTATACTGGCAAAGAAAAAATAGCCGGATTTTAGAAGTCGTCTGCAATATCATCAATCTTCTTGCGCTTGTCTTCTTCCATCATTCTCCTGACGATAGCAGAAGAATAATAAAGCTGTAATGTTTTCTTAGATGCCTTACTGAATTTCAGCGTCAGGTTTTTGCCCATCCACGTGTAGGTTTCATCGCGAACATCGTAGTTGGGACGGCCGAGAACCTTCTCCATGCCTTTCATTAAACGTGAGTCCTGATCGGTGATTACGGTGATCTCGTAAATCAGGTCTTTGTAGGTTTTTACTTCGATCTTGTTTACAGCTACTTCGCCAATGGTGGCGTTATCCGGATGAACCACTTCGTATAGCTTGGCGGGGTGGTGGCCTTTTTCTTTAATATCTTTTTTGAAAACCGCACCCGGCACGGAATCAATGTGCATGGTCATTTTGATATTCTTAAATCCGTTTCGCTTATCCAACTCGGTCAGGTCATCTTGCGCGAGGAGAGCAACCGAGAAAAAGCAGGTTAAGAAGAATGGGATTACTGACTTCATAGCTTAGGTTCAATGAATTGAAAGGGAATTGAAATTTTAGTTTTGTCCCAAAGAAGCAAAAGATCGGCCACATTGTTGCGTTGATCGAGTGAAATTGTAAAAGCTTCGTAGGGTGTTGGATTCTCGGCCACGGGCACCTCAAACCGAATCAGATCAAGTTTGGGATTATAATTATAGGAGCCCCACAGCCCGTTTTCTTTATTAATGATGATCGTCCATTTTTCAGGATTGGGAATAGTAAACAAGGAATAAGTACCGGCAGGAATCAGGTTGCCACCAACATATGCTTCTTTGGTGAGTGTAAATTCCGTAGCCTCATTTGCACCTGTTCGCCATACTTCATTGTATGGCACCAGTTTTCCAAACACTTCGCGCCCGCGCTTATGCGGCTGACTGTACGTGAGCTTCAGGTAGGTGTCCTTATAACGAGCGGTGACAATTGCAGTTGGGCTGAGGCGTGGCTTTACAGCCTGCTGGGCTTCTGCCGCCATTGCCGAAGTGATAAGAAAATAGAGAATTAAAAAGCGATACGTTGTTTGAACCATTCTACACCATTAACTTGGCGAATATAACAGTGTTCGTACTGAATTTTAAATTATACCTCAAATCTACACATGTCACGCCCCGCTTTCGATGATATTTTTATGGAACTGGCCGTAAATCTTGCCAAGCGGTCGCATTGCATTAAGCGCCATGTGGGTGCGGTGCTTACCAAAGATACCCGCATCATTTCCATTGGTTATAATGGGCCGCCATCCGGCACGCATAACTGCGATGAAGAGTGGCCTGCTGCAGGGTGTCCGCGTGATTCAAAAGGAGGTTGCTCGCTGGCCATTCATGCGGAGCAGAACGCCATACTTTACGCAGTGAAGAACAAGACCGCTGTGGAGGGCTCAACCCTGTATGTTACGTTGTCGCCATGCCTGGCGTGTGCACGTATCATTTACTCCATGGGTATTACCCGTGTTATTTACCTGAACTCCTATGCCGAGCACAAGGGGCTTGCTTCCGATGAGGGGGTTGACTTTCTGCAGCGTTTTGGTGTTCACGCTGAAAAATATGCTGGTCAGCTGACCAACGTTACCCACATGATTTAGACGGTGGTTTGCTTCAGGGCTTTTTCCAGGTCGGTAATAAGTTTAGCCGGAACCGCCTTCGCATTTTTTGTTTTTAATGACTTAAACACGGCAAGGGCTTCTGAACCTTTTTGAATCAAGCCAATTGGATTTTTATCGTACCGGTAACTTCCCAGGCACCAGGCAATGTCGGCTTGAAGTTGAGGTTCTGCATTCAGGGATTGAAGTTTTTCAAGAACCTGCTCGCTGATTTTTTCAATTGATACAGCACTTGCTTTTGCTTTGCTACGTGGTGCCGCTGCTTTTTTTGCAGGTGCCGATTTTTTTTCAGTTGCTTTAGCCATGATGGTCGTTTTTGGTTTCAGAATCTGAATTTCTTCATCAAAATTACGACCTCATGAAAGGGTGTTGCAAGCTTGAAGGCTTATTAATTTCCGCAACCGTGTGAATGGGAAGCTACAACGGATGCAATTGATCGGTATAAAAAAACGAAAGGGAAGTAATTCTGAATTACTTCCCTCCGCAAAGTTTTTAGGGGTTACCTAATTACTTCTTCTTCTTGGCAGCTTTCTTAGCTGTTTTCTTCTTAGCTGCCTTTTTCGCTTTCTTTGCCATAGCGTTAAATGTTTAAAGGTTAAAAAGTTGTGAAAAGTTATAACAAAAAATTAATCTGCAAAAATTTTTAGCAAAAATTTTTTGGAGGTGTGAACTTTTTAACAGTCGATCATCACACCAACGCAATCATAATTGCATCATCAAATGATGTTCACTTCAGGTGTTAAGGTGATGTCAAATTTTTCCTGAACCGATGTGCGAACGTGCATGGCGAGTGATAAAATTTCTTCACCGGTTGCGTTGTTGTAGTTCACCATCACCAAGGGTTGATGTTGATGAACACCGGCATCACCCTCACGTTTTCCTTTCCATCCGCATTGTTCAATGAGCCAGGCAGCCGGAACTTTAACTGTTTGATTTACAGAAGCATAACCGGGCATCTCAGGCCATGTTTGTTTAAGTGATTGGAAGTGTTGTTGTGTGATGGTTGGATTCTTGAAGAAGCTTCCTGCATTGCCGATTACAGTTGGATCAGGAAGTTTTGAACTGCGGATATGAATGATTGCTTCGCTGATGGATTGAATGGTAGGAGCAGTGACATGCATCGCGCGAAGTGTGTCTTGTATGGCACCGTAACCCGTACGCAAAAGATGATTTTTTTTGGTCAACGTTAAAGTAACACTTGAGATAAAAATTTTTTCTTTCAACTCCTGCTTAAAGATACTTTCGCGGTACCCGAACCGACAATCAGACTTACTGAAGACCCGGGTTGATCCGTTTGAAAGTTCAATACCTTCCACCTGATCGATCACTTCCTGTACCTCCACACCATAGGCGCCAATGTTTTGCATGGGCGCGGCACCAATAGTGCCGGGTATTAACGACAGGTTTTCAACACCGCCCCAGTTGTGTTGTACACAATGCATCACAAACGGATGCCATACTTCTCCGGAAGCGACCTTAAGCGTAATGATCTCGTCTGTTTCGTGGATGGTGTGTATTCCTTTCAGGTTATTGTGGATAACCAAGCCGTTAAAATCGTGTGTAAGCAGTACATTACTACCCCCACCCAATATTAGCCGCGGTTCGTTCTTAAACAGATCGGTTTGCTGAAGCTCAAACAGATCATCGGGCGATTGCAACGAAACAAAATGACGGGCATTAGCGCGGATGCCAAAGGTGTTGAGGGTTTTAAGTTGTACGTTTTCCTGAATGCGAATCATAACACACGACTATCGCACGAAGGTGCATAAAAATTCTCAATGACGGGTATCGGTCAAAGCCAAATACGTTACCTGACTTTCTCCAAATCCTCCGGATGAAGTTTGATCAGGCAAATGCGCGGGAACCGTCCGGCAACATAGGTGGTGCCGCACACAGCCAGTCCGCCATCTTCCGTGCTGATTACCTGTGCAATCTCAAACGGGTTTGAGAACCCGAGGTATTTGCTGGTGATAAACGTCCCAGTGGCCTCATCGTAAAAGTATAACCCGATTTGTTTTGACCGGGTGTTGCTTCCATATACGAGTACATTCTTCTCATTGATTGAAGCACGTAAAATCTTGATCCGGGCATTGGGTTCCAGTTCAGGCAGCGTATTGCCGCCAAGATCCACGCTGGATGATATTCCAGTTGGATTTAATGTAGCTCTGGGAAGCAGGTAATTGTCTCCAAAATTAAAGCGTGCGGTTGCAAACGTATTGGCCGAAAGTGGTTGCAGGGCACTTAATCCACCATCATCCTGAATGCCTTGTATCACACCGTTTGGTTCATCCTGATTGAGGTTGGTGAATACCAATGAAAATGTGTAATTGTAAAAGCCATTGAAATAATAAAGCCCACCTTGTATTCGACCGGCTTCAAATGGATACTGACGCCCTGTTCGTATAAAATGATTGATAATGGGTTCTTCCACCTCCTCACCAGCGCCAATGGTAAAGGCGTGAGAATCTGTTATGGAACCACTGGTATTCAATACGGCCAATACCGACTGTTTATCCAAATGGTTGTAAGAGAGTAAAATAAATGAGTTGCCATCAACCCGGGCTGCGCAAGGATAAAACAATGCTCCATTTACAGGTGCAATGTTTACAGCTTCAAGGTTGGCATCGGTTTGAGCTAATTGAACCTGCAGGGTAAGCGGATCCATGCAGAAGAACTGGTAGGTGTTATTCATGAAAGCGAGTTGTGCAATGGGGTTTACAAAACTTTCATCAACCTCAACATCCGATACAAAATTTCCCTCCTTATCGGCCTTCATCAGGTAAATGCCGGTGAAGTTTGAGTCCTCGAGTCTGCGCCCGCCTAAAATCAGGTAACCGCCATCTTCGGTTTGCACCATGTCGATGGGGAAGTAGTTGGTGGTAAACAGGTTGTTATCGTAAATCTTGGTAAACGATTTCTGATCAAATTCCGGGTTGGTTTCTTCCACACAAGAAACCATCAGCATGGTACCCAGAAATAAATAGAATAGCTGCTTCATCATCGTTGATCTAAGGTTTTAAATCCGCTGGCCAGGTAACGCATCGGGAAAAGACAGCCAAAAGAAAAAATAAGGTTATTCATCTTAATATCATCCATGGCTTCCCCAATGCCCGAAAGCCGATCACTGCCAAAACGATTTTCTGTTGAATTGATCAGGCTCATGCCTTTGCGATACTGGACATCAACATTCAAACGCACATTGCCTAGGTTGTAATTGGCACCGATACCACCCAGAAGTCCCCAATGATTTTTAGCAAACAAATCCTTGGCGCCTATGATCACCGGGTCGCTTCTGAATTCATTCACACCGCCTGAAGCATAATCGATTCCCGAAATCTCTACCGCTTTGTTCGCGTTAATGAGAAAGCCATAAAAAATGCCCACCTGTACGTAAGGGCGAAGCTTGTTACCGATTACATCATACTTGAAAATGAGTGGTATCTCGGCATGATCAACCTTTTGCTCGTTCTGGTAATTCAACTCAAGCCTGTTGTTCGCATTTTCCGGATCGGTCCACTCATAGTTGTTTGAATAAGTAAAAACAGAATGTCTGAAACCTGGCTGAAGACTGAAAGAGAAACCTTTATAATAAAACGTGACTTCCAGCGTGGCCTGACTTCCAAGACTCGAAAAATCGTCATAAGCTTTGTCAGTAAGTGACGCATCGTAATTGCCGGGCGAAAGTGCTGAGTAGCGTTTTTCTACCAATACCTGCGAAAGGTTTACACCTGCCTTAAAACCAAGCCACCATTGCTTGTCGAGAAAGGTTTCTTTTTGATTTGGCGCGGGATTGCTGAAGGATCCCTTTCGTTTTTTTTGCGCTTGCCCGAATGCTAGTCCTGTTACCAGCAACAAACAGGGGAGAAGGTAGAATTTTTTCATTTACTGCGTTACGATAAGTTTCTTGGCTTGTTCAAATGATCCGATGTTGAGTTTATAAATATACAATCCTGCCGGAACTCCGGTAAGGTCAACTTGTACCTTGTGTTCGCCCGGTTCATATGTTTGATTGATGAGTGTTTTAATCGCTTTGCCACCTTGATCATACAATACTACCCGAACCAGACCCTCTGAATTGATCATAAAGGAAAAGGCGGTTTGATTTTTTGCCGGGTTCGGATGGCAACCATCTAACCTGAAACGTTGGTTCACGAACGAATCAATACTGGAGATTACCTGAACGGCCAGCGGCAACGGCTCGTAATTGCCGCCCTCTTCATTCGGACCATCAATGAAATCACCAAAGAAGATGTCATTGTTAATTTTTTCTTCGTCTACCAGCATCCAATCCTTCAACAGGTTGGCGTAAATCTGCCGGTAGTCGTATTGCATCTCAATGTTATCCTTAGTCATGTCGGGCACCTTACCCACTACGCCTGGGTTAACCCCACGACCAAAAACGAAAATGGGTCCGCCTGTACCATGGTCAGTTCCATAACTTCCGTTGGAGTGTACCCTGCGGCCAAATTCAGAAGTGGTTACGGTAAGCACACGATCTTCCAGTCCGCGTACTTTCAAATCATCCTGAAAGGCCTTCATGGCCGTAGAGATGTGGTACATCAACGCAGCATGGATACCCATGGTCGGGTCGTAGCTTTCCACCTGCGAAGCATGGGTATCGAACCCACCAATTTTTACCATGAACACCTTTGTTTTACATCCACCAGCCAGCAATCGGGCGATGAGCCTTAACTGTGGTGTTAAATGGTTTCGTTTACTACCGGTTGGTGCATTAAAAGGATAAATTTCCGGATAGGTTACTGAAGTATCTCCGCCAGCCTGATACACTTCAAAGAGTCGTTGTGCATAGTCGTCCGATTTCTTCTCAAGCCCAAGTATCCAATTCATTTCCTTTCCATATGGAGAGTTATTGAGAAAATCAGGCACCTTACCGCGCGGGTCAATGTCTTTATCCTGAAAGCCCTCCAATTCTTCTACAAGATTGGCAAAGGCAACCGGATCATTCAGCGAAAGCGAGGTGGGGATATTTCCTTCCTGGTGAAAAATCAACGAAACATCGCTACCCATTTCAATACCAAGCGGGTCAAGCATGTCTATATCTTCATTTGGGAAATCTTCCGGGTACTGAAGCGGTGCATACTCCTGTTGAAGATAACGGCCAACCCATCCGGAGGAGAAATAATCATCGGAGCCGCCCCCCATAAACCAGATATCGCGACCACGGAAGTGTGATCCATTGTTGTTCTTGTAGGATACGCCTTGTACGAAGGCCATCTTGCCTTGGTCATACATTCCCTTCATGGCTTGCATGTCGGGATGTAAACCAACTTGTGCGTCTGTTGGTAAGGTGCTGTCGAGGGGAATGTATCTTCTTATTGAATTGCTTTTTGGAATAGCAATGTTTGCCCTGCGGCTGTAATACTGATCGTATGCATCAACCGGTATCAGGGTATTCAACCCATCGTTGCCACCGTGAAGTTGTAGAATGATCAACACCCGGTCGCTGTCGCCTTGCTGTGCTAAACGTGAAAGCGGGTTGCTGGCCATTACTTTTAGCGGAATACCGTTAATGGCAAAGGGTAAACTCAGTGCAAGTGGTATTTTTTTAAGAAAGTTTCTGCGCTTCATGTTTAGTGGAGTTGGTATTCGGGTGTTTGCAACATGGCATTAAAAAGATTTTCAAGCTGACGCCTTACGGTTTCCGGATCGAAGCCGTTTGTCCAGCGAATGTTCCAGGCGCCTTCCGGGTCGTCATCAATTTTTGGGTTTTCCAAAAAGGAAACCAGAAAATAATTTAAGCGTTCTGCGGTAATGGTTGCGGTATCGTCAGCATCCGCATCGAAGGTGAGGTTATTGCTTACCGGCAGCAGGTTGCGCGCCAGTTCGATGATTAAGTTACGTGCATTGGGCGCGACTGCAGCGAAGTTGGTTTGTACAAAATTCACTACATCAACCTTCAACATGCCATCTTCCATTTCCGTCACCATTCTGCGAATAAATTCATATCGTCTTGTCAGGTAGTTCACGGTTATCCAACTGCGCTGGTATACCGGAAATTGATGGTATGCGTCATAGCCGGCCACATCAAAGGGTTGGTAAAACACCATCCCTTGATTATCAGCCAGGTTGATGACCTCGCCTGTAATTTCGTAGAAGCCTGTAGGATCAACTGCCATGTCAGGAACCGGGTAATTGAAAAAACGAAGGGTGCCTACAATCAAATCGAGTGGTGATTTAATGATACCTCCAAACTGATCATCATCTACGCCCGGAGCGGCTTCATAAAAATGCTGACTGCGTAGTAGATTCTCTACCACAGGTTGCAATTTGAATCCATTCAACCGGAAGGTGTTGGCCATTTCGGCTATGATGGTATTGTGCAGCGCTTCGGGAATTTCGTGGTACACATAGTACCGGTAAATTCTTCTGCAAATGTGCCGAAGGGTTTCTTCCTGTTCGTAGATCATGTCGATCAGTTGACTGATCTCATCCAATGCACTTTCGAGCGTTGGATTAGCTCCATTCAAAAGAAGTTGGTCAGGTTGAATCACATAGGGAGCACCAGTATTGATATCAATAAAACTATCGCTGAAAATTTTCGGATCATTATCGTGACTGGAAGCATTCAGGTTGCTTCCGCGAGCGCGCCCGCGGGGAAGGCCAGTTTCCGGATCGATGTTGGAAAATGTATCATCAAAATCAAAGCCCGAAAGTACACGTGCGGCAGATTGTACATCTTGTTCTTTAAAAAGCACATAATCACCAGGGCCTGGTGTTGGTGGCAATGAACCTTCCAACCCGCGACCGATCGAGTAAAGCTCAAATAATTCCCGAGCATAATTTTCATTCGGGCTGCCTTTCACGTTTTGGTTTCCATCTAATAAACGTAGCATCGCGTTATCTACACTTACTTTTTTGGTTAGCTCTCTGAAATTCACTTCAGGCAATGCATCTTCATCGAGGGCGAACATGCGGTACAATTGGTTCTGAAAGTAAAGCGCCCTGCTGTTGTTGATTTTTTCCTGTATGGCGGTGAAGTGTGTGTGCAGAAACATCACCAGCTTTTCGCGTACGGAGTAGGCCAGACTAAGATTGGGATCTACACCTGCACTGAGCATTTGGCCTACAAACCAGCGTTTGAAATACTCCTGATAATCCGAATCCATTTTTTCAGGATCGGTAATTCCAGTGGTCCACTCCTGATTGGTATCCGGATCAACAGGTAGTGGAGGATCGGGTAAGACTTGATTGAACAGCAAGGTTGTAGCTTGCTGGGGGGTAAGCGCTGCAAAACTTTCAATTTGCTGCTTGGTGGCTCCGAAGGATGCGCGCCTCAACAGATGTGCTGCGCGGTTAAATCCAAGGGTGCCGGAGTACTCGGGTAGTGGCATAAGTAAGAAAAATCAAAACCGGTCTGTATACTACGAAACCTCTAAAATAATCCTGATTTGTGGATAAAGCGCACAATTAGCCGTCTATTGAAGTTTTTTTCCTACAATTTCCATTTACCAGTTGATGTCCAGAAAACTCACCTACGCGAGGTGCCACAAAGTCACCGGTTTTGTACGTGATTACTTTGTGGCGAGCCTCCGTAAGATCAGTCATTAATAACGTTCAGGATTTTAATCCTTTTCAGTCCTCCCGGCATTGCCCACTGTATGGTCATTCCTTTTTTGAAGCCAATTAATGCAATGCCCAGCGGGGAGAAAACAGAAATTTTCTGTTCCTTAATATTGGCTTGAGCAGGGAGCGTCAGGGTTAATTTCCATGTTTTATTTATGGCCAGATCTTCTGCTTCGAAACATGAATTGAGTCTGACTACATCAGGGCCAAGTTCATCATCGGCAACAATATCGGCTCTGCCGAGTTCGGCTATTAGCTGCCCCACTTCTTTTGATTTCAGTTGAGGTGGGTAGTTGGCAATTAACGACTTTAACGTATGATAATCTGTAGTGCTTATAATGGGTTTCATTTTCTGGATAATTTTAGTTGGCTGAAAACATTCATCACAAGCAAAGCGCATTGGCTACTTGTAAAAAATGGTCTCCACCAGGTGAATAAATATGAATTAAGGAACGGGGTTTATCCCTCCGCTAACAAACCAGCCAAAAAACGGAGGGTTTAAACGGAGGGTTAACTGATAAAGGCTCGATTATGCCGTAACGTCAGAAACAGCCGATTACTGCAAATGAATTTTGCAGATGCTGACAATAATATGGGTTGAGACTGTTTCATAATTTGCAAGAGCAAAGGTAACACTTTTTTGCTTGATTTGTCTGTTTTCTCGATATGTACTGGAGTTTGTGATGTATCCATATTAAAGATAATTTGAGGAGTCAAAGTGACTATTAGCCGGATTATTGGAAGATCAGGATGAAACAGACTGGAGATAAAAATTAAGACTTGAAAATGAAGATTATAGAATGTCCGCGCGATGCGATGCAGGGGTTAACGGAATTTATCCCAACCGAAAAGAAGATTTCCTACATCAACCAGCTTCTTGAAGTTGGTTTTGATACGATCGATTTCGGGAGTTTTGTTTCACCCAAGGCCATACCGCAAATGCGGGATACAGGTGAGGTGTTGCAGGCGTTGAACTGGCGTACCAGTAAGTCAAAGTTACTGGCCATTGTAGCGAATACGCGTGGTGCTGAAACGGCTTGTGAACAGGAGGGTGTTCACTACTTGGGCTTTCCACTTTCAATCTCCGAGACCTTTCAGCAGCGCAATACAAACAAATCAATAGCAGAGGCCTTAAATACAGTTTCTGAAATCCAGGATTTGTGTGTACAGTCGAACAAAGTGTTGGTTTGCTACATCAGCATGGGTTTTGGTAATCCATATGGCGATCCATACGATGTAAAAGTTGTTGAGCAATTTGTTGATATTTTAAATACGCTCGGTATTACGGTGATTTCGCTTGCTGATACCATCGGGGTATCCACTCCCGAAAATATTACATACCTGTTCTCCCGTTTAACCGAACGGTTTTCGTCACTCGAGCTTGGTGTTCACCTTCATTCAACCCCTCAAACAGCGCTTGAAAAAATTGAAGCCGCTTATAGAGCTGGTTGCAAACGTTTTGATGGAGCTATTAAAGGATTTGGCGGTTGTCCTATGGCCAAAGATGATCTGGTTGGAAATCTGGCTACGGAAACCATACTTGGTTTTTTGTCATCACAGCATGCTTCTCCCGCGATTAATGACGAGGCGTTTCAAAAAAGCCTTGCTTTGGCGGATGAAATCTTCCCAAAGCATTGAAAATATTACGTTGCACAGCTTTTGGCAGACATGAGGCGTACCTTTGTTGCTCTAAAAACAAGTTGGTATGAGAACTTTCGTGATAACCCTATTTTTTCTTTCTGGTGTGGTGGCGTTGGCGCAGGATGCAAAATCCTATACGCAAAAGGGTAGGGAGTTGTTGGAAAAGCAGGAATATGTTGAAGCGTTGTTGAATCTGAATAAGGCTATTGAGCTTGATCCAAATAGTGCAGCCGCCTATTACCTGCGTGGAAATATAAAAGCACAATTCGATGACAGGCATGGTGCCATGAAGGATTATAACACGGCATTGGAGAAAAATCCCAAGCTAACAGAAGCTTTCTTTTCAAGAGGCAACATTAAAATGAAGCTTCAGGATTATTACGGTGCCATTGATGACTACACAGCCGCCATCACCTTGAATGAAAATTACATTGATGCCTACTACAATCGGGGTAAAGCCAAACAGTTTTTGCAGGCCTATGAAGATGCCATTAATGATTGTTCAAAGATTATCGCCATTAATAAAAAGAATGTGGATGCCTACTACATGCGCGGCTTGTTACGGATTGAATTTGGTGATCTTAAAAATGGCTGCCTTGATTTGAGTAAAGCCGGTGAGTTGGGTGACTTGAAAGCCTATGAGATGATCAAGGAAAAGTGTAATCAAAAAGATCAGGTTAAGGATTAATTATTCAGTGCATACATTTTCCCCGGAAGGGATTTTACAACACCGCCAAACTCTAAGCCTAATAAAACTGATGCCAATTGACTAACCGGCAGGTTTGATTTCCAACTGAGTTCATCAATCATAACCGGACTTTTTTCCAATAATAAAGTAAGGATGGTTCGCTCTTCTTCTGAATAGCTTTCAAGGGAGAAGGGCGTAACCTTTTTCTTTGTTACCGTTTTGGCTGCCTCCCAGTTCATAATGTATTCCAGATCCTTAACAGCCGTAATCAGGTGCGCCTTGTTTGTTTTAATCAAGTTGTTGCAACCGGCTGAGTACGTAATGCCCACACTTCCTGGAAAAGCGAAGACGTCTTTGTTGTAGCTATTCGCGATTTCAGCAGTGATTAACGCGCCACCTTTTTCGGCTGCTTCTACAACAATCAACGCATCCGATAGCCCGGCAATGATTCGATTCCTTTCCGGAAAATTATGGGCATCGGGCTTTGTTCCGAATTTGTTCTCCGTAATCAGTCCGCCATGTTCAAGCATTTTGGTAGCCGTTTCTTTATGCGCAGCAGGGTAGATTACATCCATGCCGCTGCCCATCACGCCAACGGTAGGTAATTTATGTTTGAGCGCTTGCTTGTGCGCCTGAATGTCTATGCCATAAGCAAGTCCGCTCACAATCAATGCGCCATGAGCTGTCAATCCCTCCACCAATTTTTCAACTTGCTCTTTTCCATATGCAGTTGCTTGCCGGGTGCCAACAATGCCAACGGTTTTGGGATTTTCCAGATCAACATTCCCTTTTACATAGAGCATGGAAGGTGCATCCGGGATTTGCTTCAATCGGGAGGGATATTTTTTATCCGTGTAAAATAAAATCTCTACGGATTCTTTCTCGGCACGTTTGATTTCCTTTTCAGCCTTCTCAAAAGGTTGGCCTTTGCTGATCGTATCGGCAATTACCGGCCCGATGCCGGGTATCTTGAGTAGTTTGCCCTTTGGCGTTTTAAAAACTTTTTCAGCAGAGCCGCAATAGCTTACCAACTGACGAATCGTATAGTCACCAATGCCGGAGACGAAATGAAGGGCAACGAGGGACAGTCTGTTTTGATCCATTTCAGGCTCAAAATGCAAAAAACTTCCATAATCCTGACGGACAGGTACAATTTCTGCAAAAAGTAAAGGGATTTTTACTGAATGCGTTCGCGCAGTTCTACTAAAAACCTGCGCACATTCTTTAATGAATCGATGAGTTCGATTTTATCCTTAACCGAGTTGGAATCATTGCGCAACATTTCCTTGGCGCCTTGAAGCGTAAAGCCTTTTTCCTTTACCAGGTGGTAAATGGTGCGTACATTATCAATGTCTTCCTTGGTAAACTGGCGATTTCCCTTGCGGTTTTTCTTGGGTTTAATCAGGTCAAACTCGGATTCCCAAAAACGGATGAGGGAAGGGGCAACGTTGAAAATTTCGGCTACTTCTCCGATGGAGTAGTAGAGTTTCTCGATTTCTTTTTCCTTATACGCCATGTGATGAAGCAAAGTAAACAAATAATCCTTTCTGGCCAATACCTTTAGATAGGAAAATCTTCTATTCGTTAAGGGTTATTTTATACACCATAACTGAGTGGCCGCCACCCTTTTGTGCTTTACCCTGTGCAGTTACCATTAAATACTGATCATCATCGGTAATTTCCATTCCAACCGGGAAAGAATCGGCTGGAATTTCGGCCACGCGTTTCATGGTTTGGCTGTTTACCACCACAATTTTGCTTTGATTGTTCACGCAGGCAAAAATGTATTTACCGGTTGAGGAAGCGACAATTGTTCGTGCTCCACCGCCTACATAACTGCTTTCCCAGGCTGAATTGTCGCGGGTATTTTTTCCGGCATTGGCTAATCTGTTTTCAATAAACTCCTTCCAGTTGGTTTTCTGAACCTGCCCCAACGAATTACTGCTCACAACCAGGTCATCGCCAGCAATAATCAAATGCCGAATGTTATAATAAGGACTATAGGTAACGCCCAGGTATTTGTAGTCATTTTCCAGATCAAATACAGCAATGCCGCCATCGCCTCCCATCCGGCCCACCAGCAGGTATTTTGAATCCGGGGTAAACACCGTGCCACGCAGGCAGTAGCCGCAATTGCTGTCGCGATCTACTTTTACACCTGGTTCAAACTTCACTTCCAGGCGTTTATCCACAATGGCATGATTCACATATTTGAATTGCATGGGGTCATCACCTTGTGTGTCAATAATGCCCAATGTATTATCGCCCCAATGCGTTACGGCTACATAGCGACTATCGGGTGAGGCCGCAATCATCTTAGGTAAAATACCAGTAGGCATTACACGTACAATTTCATCTGTGTCGGTATCGATAATGGCTACAGCCGATGGACTTTCGGCATTGGCATCATAACTCCTGCGATAATAGGTTACCCACAGAAATTTACCGTTGTGTGAGAAGCAACTTTCAACCGGCTTGCCGCTAAAGATATTGAAGTCGCTTTTCCGGAAACGGTATTGATAATCAAAAACGGTATGCTCGCCATCTTTAAAGAGATGTTGATTTTCGGTAGTAAATGTGTGGCGGATTACTTTTATTTTTTCGAAGGTCTCGATGCTGTACACGACAGTCTCCAATCCCTCAAGCGACTGCACATAAAATTTCTTTTTTTCGGGTAAATAGTTTACCGACTTGGGAGAATTGATATCGCGATCGTATTTGTCTTTTGGGTGTTTGGTGTTAACCACACGGTGTTGAAAACGTGCCACAAGTTCCAAAGACACTGGGCTTGTAGTGGGAGTGGAAGTAATGCCAATAGTATTATAGACAAGTTTTTCATCGTCCTGCGCTTGAAGTGCTGAGGTAGATATCAAAAACAGAAGACAAAGGAAAAGTCGCGTAAAATTCATAACAGCCGTGTTTTTCAGGCGGCAAAACTACAAAAGAATGGTGGGGTAGAAAACCGTATTTTTATTCTACGGGCGCCTTGTATCGGGGGTGTTCAACCAGTTTCTGGTATTCTTTGTGATCCAGATCGCGTTGAAAGAAGTGAATGGGATTTACCTGATTGCCGTTGTGCAGTACTTCGTAATGCAGGTGGTAGGCTTCACTTTGTCCGGTGGTGCCAACATAACCAACGATTTGACCTCGCTTTACTTCCTGACCAAGTTTAAGCTCGTATTTGTGCAAATGCGCATACCGTGTTTCGTAACCAAAACCGTGATCGAGGTAAATCACCAACCCGTACGTGTCTGAATAATCCGCACGTGAAACAACGCCATCGCCTGTAGCAAATACCGGTGTTCCTTTAGGCGCAGTCATGTCCAGGCCACGATGATCACGCCAGATGCGCAACAAGGGGTGAAAGCGATTGCCGAACGTGGTATGCAGGCGAATCATGTCGCGATCATGAATGGGAAGAATTGCCGGGCGCGTGGCGCGTTTACTTAATTGGATATCTGCCTTCAGGCTTAATTCTTCATAAGATTGTTGCTCAACCTGAATCTGGTGCTTTAGTTTTTCAACTCGTTCGTAGCCAACACGAACACGTGGGTATTCTGCAACGGCTTCAAGCTTTCGTTCCGAACCACCAACACCGGCTTCCCGAATGCTGGGCTGTAACGGTTGAAGGTCAAGCAGGGTGCGGTAGTACGCGTCATCTTTTTGTACGTATTTCTTCAAGTCAGCGTAAGCGAATTCTATTTCATTTTCCAGTGCTGCCCACCGGGAAATAAGCGATTCATTTTGCTGTTTCAGGTATTGTTCTTCCAAAGAAGAAAATTTTTGAAGATACCAGTAGGTTAAGGGTACTGCTGATAACAAGGCGAAAATGAAAAAAATACCGACCCGTTTCAGAAACTTTTTACCAGACGGATATATGCGCTCATACTGGCAGGTTTCGGGGTTATATCGGTAATATAGGTTTGCCATATTAATCGAGCGCCTGATTTTTTTGCTTCGCTAATTCTTTAAGCGCAGCATATTCGTTGCTGGTTAATCCTTCAAAGAGATAATCGATTGGATTTACATGTTTGCCCTCCTTCAACACTTCAAAATGCAAATGCGGGGAAACGGCTCCTCCGGTCATACCAACTGTACCGATTTCACTTCCTTTGGTAACGGATTGACCTTGCTTTATGCGGATTTCATCCAAATGATGGTAGCGTGTTTTGTAACCATTCCCATGATCAATTTCAATAATGTTACCCTTGCCCATTTGCAGGTCGCTATACAATACCTGACTTACTTTTCCGGAGGCACTGGCGAGTACCGGTGTTCCGCGTGGTGCAACAAAATCAATACCTTGATGAAAATAATAGGCACCATGAAAAGGGTGCATGCGTTCACCATAACCCGAAGTTAGTCTGGTCAATTCTTTATTTTCTATCGGTTGAAGGGAGGGGATGTTGGTGAGTAAGGTGAGGTGTTCTTTGTTGAGGGCAAGATTGCTGGCGAGCACAAAGTTTGTATACCGTGCCTTTTTAAGTAAGTCGATGGACTCAGCTTTTGTTTCTTTGTATTGTTTCCTGAAGCTGGTGTTTTCCTTTTCGGATGGTTTGAATGCAAAATGTTCCAGAAGCTGCGGATGGGTAAGGTTGCTGGCCAGTTTTTCGTACACCACTTCATCAGCCTGTTGTAGTCCTGCCAGGGAGGCATGGATTGTTTTTAATTCGTTGGTGAGTTCACGGTGATGAACCTTCAGCACTTTGTTTTCCTGCGCCAGCGCTTTTTCGGTTTCAGTAGTAAAAAGTGAACTATGAAGAAAGAGCAACCCGACAAATAATCCTCCCGTGAGGCAAAGGTAAAGCAATGTTGCACCGAGGATGTTCCTGGCTCGCAAAGGAACCGGTTCATACCGACAGGTTGTGGGGTTGTATCGGTATTTCAGTTGACGCATATGAGGGTTAAAAAAATCACTGAAATAAGCGTGTTCTCATGTATTGCCTCTTAATTTTGTGGCCTTGCGGCCTAAAGGGGGCCAATATAGTAAAATTACCGTATTCAGACACGTTTTAACCAGATGGACTCAGCAACGATCAGACGCCTGTTTTTGGAGTTTTTTGAGAAGAAGAATCACCTGATTGTGCCCTCCGCACCGCTTGTGCTCAAGAACGACCCCACTTTACTGTTCACCAACTCAGGTATGGTGCAGTTTAAGGATTATTTCCTGGGGCACGGTACCCCAAAAAGCAAGCGTATTGCCGATACACAAAAATGTCTGCGCGTAAGCGGCAAGCATAACGATTTGGAAGAAGTGGGTATCGATACCTACCACCACACCATGTTTGAAATGTTGGGCAACTGGTCGTTCGGTGATTACTTTAAGAAGGAGGCCATTGAATGGGCGTGGGAATTACTGACTGACGTATACAAGCTGCCGAAAGACAGGCTATATGTTTCTGTTTTTGGTGGCGATAAGGGCGATAACCTTCCGGTAGATACCGATGCAATTGCCTATTGGAAAAACATTGTATCGGAAGACCGGATCATTCACGGCAAAAAGAAAGATAACTTTTGGGAGATGGGCGAGACTGGTCCATGCGGACCATGTTCTGAAATTCACATCGACTTACGACCGGAAGCAGAAGTAAAAAAGACAAGCGGCAAAGAACTGGTGAACAACGATCACCCACAGGTGATTGAAATCTGGAACCTTGTGTTCATGGAGTTCAACCGCAAAGCTGATGGTTCCCTTGAAAAACTTCCGGCACAACATGTGGATACCGGTATGGGCTTTGAGCGGTTGTGCATGGCCATACAAGGCAAAACCTCAAATTACGATACCGATGTGTTTACACCACTTATCACGTTCATTGCTGAAAATGCGCGTGTAAAGTATGGTGAAAATGAAAAGACTGATATTGCCATTCGTGTATTGGCCGACCACATACGTGCGGTGGCGTTTGCGATTGCGGATGGTCAGTTGCCTTCAAATACAGGGGCAGGTTATGTCATCCGCAGAATTTTAAGAAGAGCTGTTCGCTACGGCTATACGTTTTTGAATTTCAAAGATCCGTTCCTCTACAAACTTGTGCCGATTTTGGCTGATCAGATGAAGGAGGTGTTCCCTGAATTGCATGCTCAACTTGATTATGCGACACGGGTTATTCAAGAGGAGGAGGATTCTTTCTTAAAGACTTTGGCAAAGGGTTTAAATCGATTAGAATTAGCTATCAAAGGGATTGAGCAGATAAATTCTAATAGACCAAAAAATGTGTTAAGTGCTCCCGAGGTAATCTCTGGTGAGCTTGCTTTTGAATTGTATGATACATTCGGCTTTCCTTTTGATCTCACATCACTCATTGCTCGTGAAAAGGGTTTCTCTGTGGATGAGAAGGGATTTCAGGTTGAGATGCAGAAACAGAAAGAACGCTCCAAAGCTGATGCAGTAAAAGAAACCGGTGATTGGGTTCTTGTAAGTGAAGATGAAAAGACTGAATTCATTGGTTATGATTTTCTGGAAGCCGATGTGCGGATTGTGAAGTACCGCAAACTGGTTCAAAAGAATAAAGAACTGTTTCAATTGGTTTTCGATCGTACACCCTTCTATGCAGAGAGTGGCGGTCAGGTAGGGGATACCGGATATGTTCAACACGGAAACGAGAAGATATCTGTTATTGACACCAAAAAGGAGAATGAACTGATTGTTCATTTTACTGATAAACTACCAGCTGATTTATCCGCAACATTTCATGCTGTTGTAAATGAACGTAAGCGCAAGCTTACCATGAACAACCACTCCGTAACGCACTTGTTGCACGCTGCACTTCGCGAAGTGGTGGGCAAACATGTAGAGCAAAAAGGATCGCTCGTAAATGAAAAAATTACCCGTTTTGATTTTTCACACTTCGCGGCCATGACGCCTGAAGAAATTCAAAAAGTGGAGGACCGGGTGAATGCAAAAATCCGGGAAGATATTCATGCTGATATAAAGCAAAACGTGCCCATTGATGAAGCGAAGAAACTGGGTGCGATGGCACTGTTTGGTGAAAAATATGGCGACTATGTTCGCGTGGTGACCTTCGATCCGAAATTTTCAGTTGAACTTTGTGGCGGAACCCACGTGCTGTCAACCGGAAACATCGGGTTGTTTAAAATTATTGCTGAAAGTTCGGTAGCTGCCGGTGTGCGTAGAATAGAAGCCATAACAGCCGAGACAGCCGAACAATACGTTCGTAGTGAATTGAATTTACTCCATAGTGTTCGTGAGTTGTTAAAGAACCCAAAGGATTTGGTTACCGCTGTTAAAAACCTGGCAGAGGAAAAGCACGCATTGGAGAAAAAACTGGAAGCCATACATCAGGAACGGGCCAATGCATTAAAAGATGAACTGGCTAAAAAAGCTGTAGCCGTTAATGGCTCTCATCTGATCATCGAAAAAGTATCGGTGCCCAATGCCGATGCGTTGAAGAATATTGCTTATGCCCTGCGCAATCAGTTTAGTGATCTGTTGCTGGTGCTGGCCGCAGATGTGGACAGCAAACCCCAGGTGGCGGTTATGATCGGGGAGAAGCTGATGGAAACGAAAAAGTACCACGCAGGTGAACTGGTAAAAGTGCTGGCTAAAGAAATTGATGGAGGAGGAGGAGGTCAACCGTTCTTTGCCACAGCCGGAGGGAAAAACATGGCTGGCCTTGATGCCGTGATTACGAAGGCAAAAGAGTTGATTGGTTAATTTTTAATCCAAACCTTTATCGCAGCATCCGAAAAATATCAAGCCGTAATCGGATTGGAAGTCCATGCACAGTTGTTGACAGCCAGTAAAATCTTTACGGCTGATTCAACGGCATACGGCAATGAACCCAACACGCAAATCAGCGTCATCACGCTGGCACATCCCGGTGCATTGCCAAAGTTAAACCGCAAGGCAGTGGAACTCGCGGTGCGCATGGGGCTTGCATGCAAGTCTGCAATAGCGCGACACATGATCTTTGATCGGAAGAATTATTTCTATCCCGATCTGCCGAAAGGCTACCAGATCACACAAGACCGCACACCTATCTGCAAGGGTGGCTACATTGTAGTTGGTGAGGGAGAATCTCAAAAACCGATTGTATTAAACCGCATTCACCTGGAAGAGGACGCAGGTAAATCCATTCACCTGGAAAATGAATCTGATACATTGGTGGATTTTAATCGAGCAGGCACCGCGTTGATTGAAATTGTAACAGAGCCGGTTATTCATTCCTCTGCTGATGCGTATGCATTGCTTACCGAAATCCGAAAACTTGTGCGTTACCTCGATGTGTGTGATGGCAATATGGAAGAAGGATCGCTGCGATGTGACGCTAACGTCTCCATCAGGCCAACGGGATCAACAACTTTAGGTAAGAAAGTGGAGATTAAGAACATGAACTCTATCCGCAATGTGCAACGTGCAATCGATTCTGAGATTGAACGGCAGATTGAGTTAACCAAGAAAGGAGAGGAGATCATTTCAGAAACACGGTTGTTTGATGCGGCTTCCGGAAAGACGTATGGCATGCGCACCAAAGAAGAACTGAACGATTACCGCTATTTTCCCGATCCGGATTTAAGTCCGGTTACCCTTTCAGATGAATGGCTGACTGAAATCAAATCAGCTATGCCTGCCCTTCCATGGGAATTGGAGCAAAGATTAACGGATGAATTCGAATTACCGGCCTATGATGCCCGGGTGTTGACTGAAACCAAGGAGTTAGCGCAGTATTTCCTTGAGGTATGTAACCATACGGATAATTTCAAGGCAGCTTCCAACTGGATTATGGGGCCGGTAAAATCAGCCTTGAATGAACTTACACTAACGGCAAACGATTTTCCTGTCAAGCCTGTTACCTTAGCTGCACTGATTAAGCTGGTGGATTCTGGTAAGGTGAGTTTTTCGATTGCTTCGCAACGCGTATTTCCGGAGTTGTTGAAAAGTTCAACCTTGAATCCGCTGGAAGTGGCACAGCAATTGAATGTTGTGCAGACGAGCGATGAAGATTCCATTCTGCCTGTTATTAATTCGGTTTTGGACGACTTTCCGGATAAGGTAACGGAATATAAAAAGGGCAAAAAGGGAATTATTGCTATGTTTATGGGTGAAGTGATGAAGCGTAGCAAGGGTAAGGCCGACCCGAAAGTGGCCAATCAATTATTAGTAAAGAAACTGGAAGAAAAATGAAGTATACAAAATTGAGTTTGAGTGTGGTATGGGTGAGTGTGTTGTTGCTGGTGGGCTGTTCCTCCAACGGTCAGCAAGCCAACAAGGGCGATGGCCAAACAGTTATCATACGGGGAAAAGTAGGTTTTCCGCAGCAAGGTGGAACCATTACCATTATGGAGATAACGAAAGCTGGTGCTGGTTGGCAGGACACCATTAACCTGAAAAGTAATTACACCTTTGAAAAGAAAGTGAAGGTAAAAGAGCCGGGCTATTATAAACTGAATTTTTATAATCGTCAGGCGGTAGATCTGATTTTATATAAAAACGACCTGGAGGTGAATGTAGATGGAAATGAAGCTGGTGGTTTTTTTGAAGTAAAAGGTTCTCCGGAGATTGAATTCATTAAAGAGGCACAACAAACCCTGAATGGTGTTCAAAGTTCTCCTGAAGCGCAAAAGCTGATTGCTGATTTCAACAAGGCGCAGGCTGCCAACGATCAGCAGACCATTTTGACTATTCAAAAAGCGTATCAAAAATTATTATCCGATGCCGGTAATCAGGTTGCAGAAAAGATAAAAAACAGTCCGCCTTCACTGGGTGTAATCAACGTGTTGCAGGCCCAGATGCTGGATAAGGATGAATATTTTGATGTGTACCTGGCTACAGCAGAGAAATTGGAAAAAGAATGGCCTGATTTTGCACATGCGAAAGATTTTGTTTCGATGGTGGATAAGATGAAGGCGTTGGCCATTGGCCAGGTGGCGCCTGAAATTTCATTACCCAATCCGGATGGTCAGGTTGTTCCGCTGTCATCATTGCGGGGCAAGTATGTGTTGGTCGATTTTTGGGCGAAGTGGTGCGGACCGTGCCGCAGGGAAAACCCGAACATTGTGCGCGCCTACAACGAATACAAAGACAAAGGGTTCACTGTGTATGGCGTTTCACTCGATCGTTCAAAAGCCGATTGGTTACAGGGTATACAGGAAGATGGCCTTACCTGGACACATGTTTCTGATTTAAAATACTGGCAATCTGAGGCGGCTAAAACGTACAACATTACAGCCATACCTTTTTCCTTATTGCTTGATCCGAGCGGTAAGATCATTGCCAAGAACCTGCGCGGTCAGGCGCTGGACGAAAAGCTGGAAGAAGTTTTGGGTGGTAAGTAATTCAGATGTCCTACACCTTGAAGGTGTAGGACATCTAAGATTAGGAGTTAGTTAATCCTGACTTTTTGGGTTTCAAATCCAACAAATGAAAAAGAAAGCTCTCCTGAATTTTCTTCTAGAATTAAGCTAAAGGTTCCATCAGCCTTTGATACTGTTCCATACGTTTTCCCGCTAACCACAATATTCATTCCTTGTATTGGTTTTCCATCTTCAGTAGTTACTTTTCCACTGACTACAGGTTTGCCATTTTGATATGATACATCACTGGAAATTACCATCTTTTTATTCTGAGGAATAATGCTTCCGGTTGCAGGGCCTGTGCGTGCAAATAAAATTGGCAGTACAAATTTTTGGCGTACAGCAACACCATGTTGCTTACCCGGATTCCATTTTACATTGGCAGCTACAATAGCCCTCACAGCTTCTTCATCGCAACCTGCTCCGATACCTTTTAGGAGTTTATAAGCTGAGGTACTTCCATCTGGCTCGACAATCATCTCAACAAATACTTTACCCTCAACGCCCATTTTAATAGCCTGTTCAGGAATTACAAGCTCGCGATTGATGGCTTCGTAAAAAGCAGTCATGCCCCCAATGGGTGAGGCAACTTCCTCAACAACCAGAAATACTTCATCGGCAGACTTGGTTGCATCTGCTAGTTGGGATATTTTTCCACCGGATCTTATGATGAGTCCTACGCGCTCGGAGTTAAGGTTTCCATCACCATCATAATTTTTTTCATAGTGGGTAAATAGGATATCCTCTTGTGCGAAGCTTTTAATTTTCTCACTATTCTCAGATTCAGCCTCTACATACATCAGCTTGATCCCAGGATTTTCTTGCTTGATTTTTTCTACCACGGGCAACAAATGATCAGGAAAATCTCCGGCCACGGTGGTGGTTTGTGAAAGTTCATTCATTTCTGCGGCAATCTGATCCTGGCAAGCGATGCCCAGAAACAATACGCTTACAAAGAGGAAAACAATCCCGGTTTTCCACTGCTTTACTTTTTGTTTTAAGGTTCGGATCATGGTAATTCGTTTTAAGGTTAGGGAATTATTGAAATGATTGGCCAATGCGTATCCAGATGACTCAATAGCCGAACGGGCCAGTAAACTGCAGTATTGATCCTGGTGTTCACTGCCGGAAGCGACTTCATCGGCTTCAAATTCGTGCACCATGCTCATTTCTTTTTTGTAGTAGTTGAGCAATGGATTGAACCAGAAAAGAATTCTAACCAGTTCAATCAACACCATATCAACCGAGTGCCATTTCCTAATGTGCACTTGTTCGTGTTGCAGAATGCGTTGCTTGTCGACTTCAGTTAGATTAAATGCTTTACTAATGAAAACCAGTTTAAAAAATGAAAAGGCAATGAATGAGGAATTATCAACTTCGATAATGGGCTCGTCCGATTTTCCTTTTCGGGCTTCTTGCATCAGCATAATGATCTGATAGGCAAACCGTAAAAACAGCAATGTGACTACAGCTCCGTATAACCAAAAGGCCAGTTCCCAAAAATTAAGAGTTGGTTGAATTGCCTCGGCTTGAGGTTGTTCAAGTGTTGTTGGTAGCCAATGATCTGGAAGCGTTTCGCTAAGTGTGGGCACTACCTCAGCCGGGGTACCGATGGTGAGCCATGGGAAAAGCAGCGAGAGTAGGAGCGCACCCAATAAATAAAATCTGCGGTAGCTGAATTGGGTTTCCTTGCTTAACAGTGCTTTGTACAAGAGCAGAAACAGCAACAATCCGATGTTGGCTTCTACGATATAGTTTAGCCAGGTGTTCATGGGTTTATTTTTTGGTGTTGATTTCTTTTAATAACTCTTCCAGTTCTTTCGCACTCAGGTTATTCTCTTTGGCGAAAAAGGAAACCAGGTTTTGGAATGAGCCCCCGAAGTATCCTTTCAGCATGGTATTCAGGTAAAAGCGGGTGTACTTTTCCTTTGCAATTAATGGGTAGTATTCATGCGTTTTGCCGTACGCCTTATGTCCTACAAATCCTTTGGTTTCCAGAATACGAATGATAGTAGACACTGTGTTGTAGGCAGGCTTGGGATCGGGCAGGTGATCGATGATATCTTTTACAAAAGCTTTTTCAAGCTTCCACAAAATCTGCATGATCTGATCTTCGGCCTTGGTTAGTTCTCTCATGGTATATTTTTTATTTTTTATCAGCGTATTGAACAGGACTGCATTGTGCAAAATTTTTGGAGTTGGTAAGCGGAAACCGATAGGTCTTGATAAACTCACCCAATAGTTTTTCGAACACCTGTTCTTTTTCGGGATTAATTTCTCCGGGTTTGAAGTTGAACAGGAAATAGTCGATTACTCCATCTTTATTTATATAGATTCGATTGAAGCATCGGATTTGTTTTTCCCATTTGAAGTTGTTGTCGTGAAGAAAATCGCCTAAAGTCTGAAGCATGGAAATATATGCGTGCTGAAATTCTTGCTCTTGACCTGCAAACGCTGCCTGTAATGAATCGCTATGAAGGGCACTTTGGTACAACGAGTCCAATGTTGATATCGAGATACCTTGGTTTATGGCCTTTTGAAATGTTGTAGCCATTCCCTGGCCGAATGAAAATAGGGGGCACAGTAAAGCGAACACAAATAAGTATTGCGTATGAGGTTTCCTCATCATAGGTCAGGTTTTATACTATGTATTTAGGTATAAAACTAAAAACTTAGTTATAAAATCCAAAAGCTTTCCCCACATTTTTTGAAAGCCTGTTCATTAGAAAGCGTTGGTGAAGCAGTAGGCGATGATGTTGGCGCCCATTTGCAAGGCTTGTTCGTGTTTTTCTACAGGCGTGTTGTGTATGCGTCTGTCTTCCCAGCCATTGCCGAGGTCGCATTCGTAGGAATAAAACACCACCAGCCTGCCTTCGTAAATCAATCCGAAACCCTGGGCAGGTTTGCCATCGTGTTCATGAATTTTAGGAAGTCCTTTCGGAAAGTTGAATTTCTGGTGATAGATGGGATGATCGTAGGGAACTTCCTTCAACTCCAGTTCCGGAAATACTTTTTTTAATTCCAGGCGTATGTATTTGTCAAGCCCGTAGTTATCATCAATATGTAAAAAGCCACCGGCAATCAGGTAGTTACGCAGGTTAGTTGCTTCTGAATCTGAAAACACCACATTCCCATGGCCGGTCATGTACACGTAAGGGTAGAGGTACAGGTCTTTATTGCCTACTTCAACAATGTCTTCTTCGGGAGCCAACGTGGTACCGAGTTCACGATTACAAAAACTGATCAGGTTGGGCAAGGCGGTTTTATTGGCATACCAATCGCCACCACCATTGTATTTGAGTTTGGCGATTTTGAGGGTTTGGCTGAAACTTTGGAAGCCAATAACGAGAAGACAGGCAACAACAGTAGTTATTCTCATGGATTAATTGAACGAAAATTACAACCTATAGGCTACTTACTTCGCACCTTTCGTCAAATTTCCAGGTGTATTTCCGAAGGGAACGGTTAATCCAAGAATAGGGAAAGCGAATAATTCCCCGCCTGTATCACTGGGTATAACAAGTGCGAAGTCAATACCAACTCGTTTAACAATTCGTCTGCCACCAATTGAGAATAGAACGAAAGTTTCATCCCCGGCCCCAATAAAGTAATTTTCTGTTACGATGTACCCTCTTTCACCGGTACGAATCATTCCACTAACTGTGACAGTCGGTGAATTAGACCATTCTCCACCTGCATAGCCATACCCCAATCCCAAGGATAAGTTTCTATCTCTTGAACCAAAAGTTGTTACTCCATAGGCGATTCCAAATCCTGTTTCTGGTTCTCCTAAAACAGTTCCCATTAAAACGCCTGCACCTAAATTGAACTTATCTTCTACAACAGGAACAGAAAATTTTGGAGTTATCCACGCTGGCGTTGGTGCACCAGCAAATAAAAACAAAGGTACAATTCCAGCACCTACACTAAAATGATCGGTGACACCAACACTAACCTGATTAAAGAATACCCAAATATTCTGATAATAGGCTTCACCTTTTTTTAGCCCATAGCCGTTTGGTTGCCAGAAATACCGTGTTGATTGAGGATTATCAAGCCAGTACTTTCCATCCTTGGAACGGCCCTTGAGTAGGGCAACCATGCTTTTAATGTCAATTTTTTGAATGGTGATTTCACCGAGTTTTTCAGTCTTTAATTTTAAAGATGTTTGATCCTGAAAAACAATCTGACCGATATACTCATTCCCATCGCGCGTTTCAATTCGGTATTGAGTGGTATCGGGCAACTCCTGAGCAAATGAGGCACAGGATATGCATAAAGTGATGGCGATTAAGCAGAGCGTTTTGTTGATTTTCATCTGAAAATGGGGTTGAAACCAAAAATTAGCTAAAAATATGCCAGTTGCATTAAACCTATTACTAAAAGGTTATTCTAAGGGTTGTTTTTGATGTAAAAATTAACTTAATCCTTATGAAAGCAAATTCATTCTTTAGTAAAGTAATAGCCCTGGCAGCAATCGTTTCGCTGGGCGCTGTGATCTCGTGTACGGAAAACGACCTGGCCTTGCAACAAGAGGCAGCTGATGTGGCCGAAGATGCCATTACCGATTATTTCTTTGAAGATGCCGATGACATGACGAGTCTGGTAATGCTGGCAGATGACGGTACCGATACGGGTGGTCGCGCGGCAGAATCCAGAACCATAACCATTACAGACCCCCGCTTTAATTGCGAAGGAATTGTGATTACAATAACCATGGATGAAGAGTCCACCCCAAATGTTCCGAAAGGTGAAATCGTTATTGATTTTGGAGAAGAAGGTTGTACCGACATTTTAGGAAATCTACGGAAGGGGAAAATCATCATTAACTTCACGGGTCGCAGGTTCTTACCTGAATCAACAGTGGTGACCACTTTCGATGGCTATTCCATCAATGATATTCAGTTAAGTGGCGTGCGTACCTTGACTAATATTACTGAAAGCAATGTTGAAGCTCCCAAGTTTCAGGTTGAACTTGAAAACGGTAAAGCCATTTGGCCAGATGCAACGGAAGCGACCCGTGAACATTGCTTTGTGCGCGAATGGATTCGTGCGACAAATCCTTTGAATGATGCGATGGTTGTTGATCAGTGTGCGGATGCAGAAGTTGCAGCTTCAGGTACAAACCGTAGAAACAGAGCATATACCATGACTATACTTGAACCGTTGGTGTACAAGCGTGGTTGTCCGATAGCCGTAGAAGGAGTGAAGCAGTTTGTAGATGTGGCAACCGGCAAAGTAGTTCTAGTTGATTACGGAGACGGAGCTTGCGACAGAATCATAACCATTTCAGTTGATGGAAACTCACGCTCTGTAAACGTAGGAAGAAGAGGCTAATGTGGGTTGGTTTTTAGTGAAAAGTCCTGATCCTGGTTATAGGGATCGGGACTTTTTCTTTTATTTTGCTTTTGAAAAACCATTACCATGCGAAACTACCTTGATTTGATGAAGGACATCCTGGAAACAGGATCACAAAAGACTGACAGAACCGGAACGGGTACCTATTCGGTGTTTGGTCGGCAGTTAAGGTTTGATTTGAGTGAAGGGTTTCCCCTAGTAACCACAAAAAAACTACACCTGCGCTCTATTATTTATGAGTTATTGTGGTTTTTGAATGGTGATACAAACATTAAGTACCTGAACGACAATGGCGTAACCATTTGGGATGAGTGGGCAGATGAAAACGGAGATCTCGGTCCGGTTTATGGTCACCAATGGCGTAGCTGGCCCGCTCCTGATGGAACTACCATCGATCAGATTTCAAAAGTTATTGATCAAATCAAAAACAAACCTGATTCGCGCAGGCATATTGTGTCGGCATGGAATCCTGCTGAAGTCGATAAGATGGCGTTACCGCCCTGCCATGCCATGTTTCAGTTTTATGTAGCTGAAGGAAAGCTATCCTGTCAGCTCTACCAACGTTCGGCAGACTACTTTCTTGGCGTACCGTTTAACATAGCATCCTATGCCTTGCTCACCTATATGTTTGCTCAGCAGTGTGACTTGGAGCCAGGTGAGTTTGTGTGGACTGGAGGTGACGTTCATTTATATACCAACCACATTGAGCAGGCTAAACTTCAACTAACCCGTGAACCTTACCCATTACCCAAACTGATCATTAAACGAAAGCCTGCAAATATTTTCGACTATGCGTTTGATGATTTTGAGATCGTCAATTATCAATCACATCCGGGGATAAAGGCCCCGATTGCTGTCTGAATTCAGTCTTCAATCAATTTCTGAAAAAATACCTCTGTCTGTAACAATTATACCCCTGTTGCGACAAATGGCGTATTCAAACCCGGTATGCACGAAAAAAGCAGTGTTTTTGATATGATTGGCCCCGTTATGATTGGCCCATCCAGTTCGCATACAGCGGGTGTGGTGCGCATTGCCCGCACGGCCATCCGGCTGTTGGGCGGCATACCGGATGATGCCCAGATTATCTTTTATAATTCCTTTGCCCGAACCTATGAAGGCCACGGCAGTGATCGGGCCATTATTGCCGGGTTGCTGGATTTTAAGACAGATGATAAGCGAATCAAAGAATCGCTTCAGTTGGCCAAAGAGAAGGGTTTGAAATACCAATTCAAATCCATTGGCAACGCCTCAACCATGCACCCCAATACCATCCGGCTTACCCTGAAAAAGGGTGATCGGGAGATTGAGGTTCTTGGTGAGAGTAAAGGTGGAGGCATTATTAACATTGCCGAGGTAGATGGCTTTAAAGCTGACTTCAGCGCCAGCCTGCATACCCTGGTCATTTTTGCCGATGATGTGAAAGGAAGCATTGCCTTTATAGCCAATATTTTGGCCCACGATGATTGTAACATAGCCACTATGTCGGTTTCCCGTAAGGGTAAACACGATGAAGCCTGCCTGGTCATTGAAATGGATTCGGGCATTAAGCCTGTAACATTGGATTACCTGCGGAGTCTAAGGTGGGTTAAGGAAGTGATTTATATACCGGATATTGATTTATAAGAGAATGAAAAGGATTATTTTTTTTGGTAGCGTAATGTTGTTCAGCATGTTGGTCAGCGCCCAATCTGCTGATAAAGTCTG
This sequence comes from uncultured Roseivirgaceae bacterium, assembly GCA_964419145.1. GTDB lineage: Bacteria > Bacteroidota > Bacteroidia > Cytophagales > Cyclobacteriaceae > UBA2336. Next base: position 412,278 of record CAYQOM010000002.1, read on the forward strand.
GACGCTAGTTGACTGTATCAACTATGCGTATTTGAACAATATTCAAGTGCAACAAGCCCAGTTGAATGTTTTAACGAGCCAATTGAACTTAAGGCAATCAAACTACAATCGATTACCTAACCTAACAGGATCTACCAGTTTAACCAACAATGTTGGCCGGTCTATCGATCCATTCACAAATATTGTTGTTGATCAGGACGTTACTTCACAATCATATGGCTTGAACAGTAATGTGACATTATTTAATGGAATGGGACAGGTAAATGCAGTCAAGCAAAGTAGGGCAGACCTTGAAAAGAGTGAATATGATTTACAGAATCAAAAGAATACTACTGCTTTAAGCATAGCTAATCTTTATCTAAATATCTTATTAACAACAGAGCAATTTAAAAGTGCGCAGTTAAACCTTCAGACTAGCCAATTACAATTGGAACGTACTTCCAAAATGGTAGCTGCCGGAGCGCTACCAGTGCAAAATGAATTACAGGCAAAACAACAGGTCGCAAATGATGAGCTACTGGTAATTCAAGCAGAAAATTCTCTGGAATTGGCAAAACTTGCGTTGAAGCAAGCACTTCAAATAGCGGCTTCTGAACAGTTCGAAATTGATGTTCCTGAATTAAGTGATCCGGATGTACAAACCCTTGAATTGGATTTAGATCAAGTGTACACGAATTCACTTCAAATGCCTAACATTAAAAGTGCAGAAGCTCAGGTTGAAAGTAATCAATATAGAATTCAGGTGGCAAAAGCCTCCCGGTACCCAACGCTTTCATTATTTGGAGGTTTACGTTCTAGTTACTCAAGTGCTGCCCCTGATCAATTTCCTGATCCTACAAGTCCTTCCGGATTTAGAGAGAACACCTATCTGAATCAACTTGATTTTAACTTTGCGCGGTTTGTTCAATTATCTTTAAATATTCCAATATTTAATCGGTTTCAAACAAATACCAACATTGGTTTGGCAAAAATCAATTTTGAAAATTCAAATCTTACATATAAAAGTACTTTGAATCAGCACAGGCAATCTATAGAGCAAGCATATTATGATGCACGGGCTGCAGCTAAAACTTATGATGCTACCCGTAAGCAGGTGGAGGCGTTGAGGGAGTCTTACAGAAATGTTGAGCAACGTTTTGAATTGGGTGCAACTAACGCTGTTGAGTATAATCAAATCAAGAATGATTTTAATCGGGCGCAAAATGATTTAATTCGTGCGAAGTATGATTTTATTTTTAAAATGAAAGTTCTTGATTTCTATCAAGGAAAATCACTGCAATTCTAATTACCAACCAAAAGTTTAATACGATCCAATGGCCAAGCAAAAGAAAAAGTCAAACAAACTTATTTATATCCTTATCGGAGCTGTAGTTGTACTGTTGTTATTCATAATTATAGGACGGTCACAAGGCTGGATTGGTAAACCAAAAGATTTAGAAGTTGAGCTAACCAAAGCCAAGCGTACAACCATTGTTGAAAAGGTAAGCGCTTCCGGAACAGTGCAACCAGTTACGGAGGTGAAGTTAGCTCCGGAAGTTTCAGGCGAAATTCGTGAGTTGCATATTGAAGATGGTGATTCAGTTACGCGTGGCGATATGCTCGTTAAGATTCGCCCCGATACCTGGCTTTCACAGTTGGAACGGGCTGAAGCATCACTCAATCAGCAGCGGGCCAACCTGGTAGCCTCTGAGGCTGCTTTGTCACGCGCAGAAGCTACCTTTATTCGCGCTGAACAGGATTTTGAACGCCAAAAGAAATTGTGGAATGAAAAGGTGATATCCGAAGCCGACTGGCAATTGGCGCAACAGAACTTCAAAATAGCGGAAAACGACTTGAAGTCAGCCCGTCAAAATGTTCAGGCAGCCAAGTTTATTGTACGAAGCAGCGAGGCAACTGTAAATGAAGCCCGTGAAAATGTTCGCTTAACGAGTGTGGTAGCACCTATGAATGGTCACGTTTCAAAACTTAATGTGAAGAAAGGGGAACGCGTGGTGGGTACAGCCCAAATGCAAGGAACAGAGATGCTCCGCATTGCCGATTTAAGTGTAATGGAAGTGCGCGTAGACGTGAATGAAAACGACATTATTCGTGTGCACATTGGCGATACCGCGTTAATTGATGTAGATGCTTATGCCAACGCCAACCGTCAGTTTAAAGGTTTGGTAACGCACATTGCCAACACAGCGAAAGACAAAGTTTCTACGGATGCAATTACTGAGTTTGAGGTTCGCATACTTATTTTGAATTCGTCTTATCAGGATTTGATTGACTCTGGAAAACCCTATCCGTTTCGTCCGGGTATGACCGCCAGCGTTGAAATTCTGGCTAATCGGAAGGAGAATGTTATTTCTGTTCCGCTGGCAGCTGTTACAACCCGCGCTGCTGAGGAAAATAAACGCTCCACAGAGTCGCCTGCGGCCGGTACGAATACTCCAAAACCTGCTGAGAAAAAGCAGGATAAGGTGGTTGTGTTTGTGAATGAGAATGGCGTGGCTAAAATGATTGAAGTGAAGACCGGAATAAGTGATTATGATAATATCGAAATACTTGAAGGTGTAAGCGACAGCACCGAAGTAGTAACCGGTCCGTTCCTGGTAGTTTCCAAGCGATTGAAGGATGGCGATAAGATCCGTCAGGCTGAAAAGAATAATGCGCCTAAGAAAGAAGAAGAAAAGTCAGAATAACCCATTATCCGCATACGCATATAAAAACTCCCGGCTTTCAGTCGGGAGTTTTTTTATTACCTTTCTGTAAAGAAAAAATTATGGTACAGCATCCCTGGCATGAGGTTTCGGTTGGTATTCATCCACCAGAACAGGTAAATGGTATTATTGAGATTCCCCGTGGATCACGGGCTAAATATGAAATTGACAAAGACAGTGGTTTAATTAAACTTGATCGAGTATTGTATGCGTCCATGTATTATCCGCTTAACTATGGATTCATTCCGCAAACATTGGGGGAGGATCATGATCCGCTTGATATTGTTGTGTTAACACAAGTTTCGGTTGTGCCGCGCTGTATGATACCCTCAAAGGTTATTGGTGTAATGCGGATGATTGATCAGGGTGAAGCGGATGATAAAATTATTGCGGTTGCGGAACAGGATGCCAGTGTTAGTCATATACGGGATGTAAGTGAGTTACCGGAATTTTTCCGAGTTGAGCTAAAGCACTTTTTTGAAAACTATAAAACACTTGAAAATAAAAAGGTGGTGATTGATGAGTTTCTTGGAAAAGCCCACGCATTACCAATTATTGAAAGGAGCATAGTTCAATACAAAGAGGTATACCCTAAGTAGTTTTGCTAACGATTCATCATCTGATAGCTTACCGAACGAGAACTTAACCAGGTTTTATGTTTGATAGCGTGCAGGTAATAATAGATAATGTTTCGATAGAGCTTGGCATAAGTACGCACAGAAGGAATGAAAAAGAGAAGAAGACCAACAATGCCCATGAATAAATAGCTGATGATCAGGTTGTCGATGATAAGGTACGTTTGGAGAATCAATCGCGTAGGGCCGTGAAAATGTTTGTTAACATAAACATGGCGTGAGATGAGTACTTCTGATTTTGTAAGTGCCTTTGTGTTGCTATTAACCCGTGAAGCACCACCATGGTTATGGATTATGTTGACGTCTGTTAGCAAGGCTATTTGTCCACCTGCAGTTCGTGCCCGTTTACATAAATCTGCATCTTCATAATACATCCAATAGTCTTCGCACCATCCGCCAAGATTATTAAATTCGGTTCGTTTAATAAAAACAGCCGATCCGGAAATCCATTCAGGTAAAATCACTTTTTCGCCTGATTTCAGTTGTGTTTCCTTTGGATATTTATGTGTTAGTCTATAGATGGATCTCAATAAACTGGTCATGGTTGCAGGCCTGAAAAACAGTCCATAAGGTTTAGTGTTCCTACCTTTTTTGGTAAGTTGTGTACAGGTGAGTAGGATAATTTCCGGATGGTTTTGGGCAACTTTCAAAAGTTGTTCAAGGGCGTGCAAATTGGAAGTAGTATCGGGATTAAGAAAGAAGATGAACTCTCCCGTTGATTGCTGAGCACCTATATTGCATCCGTTGGCAAAACCATTGTTTCCTGAATTTGTGATGAATTTAAAGTCAGAAAACTCCTTTTCGAAGAGGGATAATAAACCGTCTCCTGAACAATTATCGACAATAATTACTTCCCAGGAAAAGGTAGCCTGTTTAAGTTGTTTGAGAGACTCCAGGCAGGCCTGTAATCTTTTCCACCCGCGAAAATTTACAATTACAATGGAGAGCGTCACGCGTAATTAGTTTTTGATTGCTCTTAAAACTGCCTTTCTTAAGTAGGGTGGTTTTATGATATTTTCTCTGCCGTAATGATAGAGCATGTAACCATCCGAAAATGATGTTTGAAAACCATGAGCTTTTAGCAATGACTCCAATAAGTCAGCATCATCTTGTTGATGATAAGTGCACACAGCCATTTTTAATTTTTTTTGTCGAGTAATCAGGTTTTCTGCTCCGCGAATAAGACTGACTTCTGACCCCTCAACATCGGCTTTGATGAAATTCACTTCCTGATTTTCATTGAAAAAATCATCCAGTGTTATGGATTTTTCAGAGGTTTTGTCTGAAACAAATTTCTCTACAATAGTCACTTTTTCTTTCCAAGGTGCGAAAGTTGCTTTAAGTGCTTTAACCCACCGTTGCTCAGGTTCAAACAAGTATACATGCTTGGCTCGGGCTATTACGCTAAGTGAAAAATTACCTTCAGCAGCACCCACATCAGCAATGACATCGTTTGTTGTAACATCAAATTGTTCGGTTAAATACCGATGAGGGGATTGGGGATCTTGTTCCAACCGCAAACTGTTGAAATAGCGCTGTGCTTTCTTTTCCTGTGATCCGTTTTTGAAGTATAGGTTGCCACCTTCCCACGGTGTGTAATAGAGTTTTTGTATAGAATCAAAGGAAATGGGGATATCAGCTGGATTGTATTTTGACGTGAATTCATACGGAAATACAGTAATACCGTTTTTTTTGAGAGATTGGAGTATCTGTTTTTGATCCTCGCTAATTTCTTCTGGGGGCACACCAGACAGGTATGCTATGACGCGATTTTTAAGCCTTTCCAGGCGCTTTTGCCTGCTTACGGTTAGTCGTTCGAAAAGGGAAACTTTCATTTGGATATAAACTTCAAAGGTATCAAATTCCTATGGTACTAATGGGCTTCATTTGCCCAGTTATAACGAAATATCTTTCTAATACCATTAAGGATAGTAAATCTTCTCTTTCCCTTACCCGAAACTGGTTTACATAATCATGCGCATGTTCAATTATTTTAAGCGCTCTATCGGTATTCTCGATGTAATAATTGATTTTATCTCCCAAATCTGAATAATCATCTTTAATCTCAATGTAGTGATAATCGGGTATAAGAGTCCCCTCCATGAACCAGGTTTCATATTTTGGTTTTGGCATTACAGCAATGGAGTTAGACGACATGACCCACTTTAGATTTGAGGCTACATCGTTGCCCTCCAGACTTAGTATAAATTTATATTCTAGATGTTGGTCAATGGATAATTTGCCCCGCTTCCATTCATTGGGGCCTCCACCATCGTTTATTTTTCCAAGGTCGCATACCGGATTATTAAAATGCATCTCCATGAATTTCATTCTATGTGGTCGGGTTTGTGATTTGTCTCTGGTTACACCCCGCCAAACCAACATATTTTTCTTGTCAATAAAAGGCTTATCGTACTTAACGAACATAAAGTGTCGTGCCTTTTCGAGTTTAAGAATGACCGAGTTTCTGTTATCGCCATGTATAGGTCGGCTTTTGGTGAAGGATGGTTCATCAGGTACGTGAGTGATATCACCAAACAGAAAACTGGCCTTCAGTTGTAAAGGAAAGAAACGCGTGTACTCCACCGTATCGAAATAATAAACACGTTTCCGATCGGGCATCTTAAGTTCTTCAAGTGATATAGCTTTATCACCAAGTAGGGTGTTTTCCGTTAGTTTGTTATAATAATTAAGCCTGCTTTTTAGGTAGTTAGTGTCGTAAGAACTAGCCATTTCAAGCTTTTTTTTAAGCGCCTGCCTGCAAAGGAATTTGGGATATAATTCCCGCCAGATGCAACCTAAATAGTATAGGGGCTTGATGTTTTTGTGTGATAGAAAAGCTTTCTTCAGAATATACATAGCGCTAAAATAACAACATTAAGGAATAGTTAGGAAAGGACTTTATTATGGAAACTCATGACCGGATCTTGCTAAAATACCTCCTTTAAGTTTGAATAAATTATTGACATATTGCAAATATGAAATCTGTTTTAGCGGTAATTGTAAATTTTGGTGCGGAACAAAACCGATACCTGCAACAAGTAGTAACGGCACTGAAGAATATTGACCAGTATCGTATAACAATTATTGTAAACTCTAACATACCACTTCCAGACATTTCAGGTGTCGATAAATTGAATGTTATTCAGCTTGCTTCCGGTTCGCATTTTTGGGGTAAGATGATGTTCAAACTCGATAAGCGTAAATGGAATAAGGTCGTGTTTGATTATAATCTGCTTCCCATGACCTGCCGTCAGGTAATTGATCAGGAGTCGAATAACTTTGATTATTTCATTTTTACGGAAAATGACCATTTGTGGCTTGAACACCATATTACCAGTTTTATAGCGTATGAGCAGATACTTCCCGAAAACCGAATAGCAGGATTGATTCAGTATGAAGACTATGATTATGCAACTTCCGATAAATATTATCCCGCATACCATGAACCTTATGATTGGGATTATAATTCTGTTGAGGAATATGCAAAAAAGAAATTCGCCCATTTTTCTAACGTTCATCAGGGATCTTTTCTGATTTCCCGTGATCAACTAAGACGAATTAAAGCGAGATTTGACTTCACTCAGTTTTTATCCAACGACAGGTATAGTATGAAGTGCAAGGTAAACACGGACATTTACCAATATTGCGGTATGCGCAAGCTGATTTGTATTTCCGAGTTGGAAAAGAATCTGATCCATCATTTGCCTAATATTTATACTACCGGAAAACTAGGTAGAGACAAACTTGGTTCAGATGAATCAAGAATGCAATTGGCACTTGAGCGATTGATGCAATAATTATTTTTTATTCAGTGCTTAGTGTATTATGTCTTGCAGCCATGCAATGGCCTCCATCATCCATGCGATTCCAACATGAGCGAGAATTCCTCCCCAGATGCTTCTGGTTTGCAGGGCAATCACGCCAAGAATATACCCACCAAAGATCGAACTGACGGCTTCAGGCATTGGCTTGCCAAAATGAAGGAAACAGTAAAGACTGGCCATGGGTAAGATAGCTGAACGGCCAAGTACAGTAGCCATTCCGATAACCAGAAATCCACGATAGAAAAATTCAATGCCAACAAAGTTTAGAGCGTAGGCTATTTCATACATCGCAATGGTAACCCATTCCGGAACTTGAAGAAATAAGTGTGCCTGGGTAACCGCATACATGGGATACTGCTTTTGAAAGCCGGGAAGAAAGGATGCGGCTACAATTATTGGGAGCATAATGAGCAACAGCACGAGGTAGGGTTTCAGGTGGGGTACGTTTTTGGAAAGCCCATAAAAATTTTGTTCGTGCTTGTCGCGGAGCACGTAAAACAAAAATAGGGGAAGAATGATATAGATTAGCCCTGATAAGTTGTTCAAAACTTTATATGCCAAAAATGATACCTGGTGGTGAAAGAATTCGTAAACCCATTGTTCGAGCAGGGAATTACTTCGGTCAAAACTAATCAGCATTAGCAGCAAAGAAGATCGCAACCAAAACGCAGCGGTAATTCTTAACTTTTTTCTTGAAAGAAAATGTATGATAAAAACCGGTACCAGGTACGCTACTGCATGCGTGAGGAGGTAGTACCAAAATTTGGTAAAACCAGTTTGAACATCAAGGAAGCTATCTTCAAAATCAAAGGTGTAATTAAGGGTAATACAAATAGCAAGAAATGCGGCAATGGATGTGTATTCATCCAGCTGGAAATCTTCCTGCACATGCCCACGGAGGTACTGCCAGATTTTTTTCATGCCCAGCTTTTGAGGTGCTCGTACACTTTGTGAATCGGCAGTCCCATAACATTAAAATACGAACCCTTGATTTTTTCGATGGCAATCATACCGATAAAATCCTGAGCACCATAAGCTCCTGCTTTGTCGTAGGGTTTATATTGATCCACATAGAACTCAATTTCTTCCAGCGTCAGTTTTCTAAAGGTTACTTCCGTGGTATCGTCAAAACTTTCTTCTTTTTCAGCGGATAAAATGCAAACCCCGGTCATGACCAAATGAGTTTTGCCACTTAGCCGCGAGAGCATGGTAATGGCTTCTTTTCGGTCAGCGGGCTTATTCATGATTTCTCCATCAAGAATAACAACCGTATCAGCGGTAACAATAATTTGGTTGTGGAGGTCTTTTCGAAAGTATTCTGCTTTTTTGTTGGCGAGGTATCGCGCAACTTGTTCAACCGGAAGGTCATCCGGAAACGACTCCTCTACATCAGGCTTTTCAACGGTAAAATTAAAACCCGCTTCGTGCATCAGGTATTGCCTGCGTGGAGAACTGGAAGCAAGAATGAGCGGATGTTTCATGAACATTTAATTGAAGTTCTTGCACTCAATGTTCAAATGGAGAGAAAGCTGGTTCAACAAATTCATCTTCCTTAATAGAGCTGAACAAAAACCCACAAATCACCTTTGGATAGAAATAGGTTGATTTTTGTGGCATGGTGGCCCCACTGGCGCACACTTTTTTGACATCTTCAATGGAAACTTCGTTGGTGATAATGGCCAATTGGGCTTCACCTTTTAGTACTTTTTGCAGGCAATCCGAAAAACTCCGGTCAAACCGAATATGCTCACTTTGCCGCTGATCTTTCCCCGCAATTCCCAGCGCCTTTTCAATAATGAAATAATGCATCACGGTCAGGTCCAGGCGTTTTACCTCATCCGGAAATGGCCACGGCATTCGCGAAAGGGCTTCGGGTTTCAGGCGCACTTTGTAGTTACTCTCTGGAAACATCAATCCGAATGCCCACGGTTTACCGAGAATGATTTCGTTTAAGGTGTCGGCATCCTCTATCGGCTTAATGATAAAATCATCTTCTAATTTTTTTAGGATCGTATGTTCATCCTGATTTTTCAGCCTATTGATAAGCCGATGGGTAGGAAGTATTCGCAAATCATCTGATTCGGTGTTGGTTAAATACATCAGATGAAAATTATACCCCTCATTTCCGGTGTGGTTTGGATTGGTATGCTGCATTTTATGTTTAAGCAGCAATGAACCTTCGTAACGGTGGTGCCCATCTGCCAGGATAATTTTCTTTTCGGCCATCACCTTCATGAACGTATGAATAACGGAAGCGTCATGAATCACAGCCAGTACATCGCGAACACCCTGGTAATCTTCTGTTTCGTAAATAGGCGTTTGAATGGCCTCATCCATGAGCTTCTCAAGCTGATGTTGGTCATCGGTATACAGCCCATGGGTAGCGCTGGCATGAAGTTGTGTTTTTTCAAGCAGTTCAACCCGATCGTTCACCGCTTTCGGAATGGTGTTTTCATGACGAAGTATGACGCCCTCATCCCAATCGTACGTACGAATGTGGCAAACAAAACCCTTACGGCAATATTCGCGCGGTGAACCGGCCAGTTTGAAGTATTGGTAATACACATAAATGGCAGGCAAATTATCCTGAATCACAACGCCCTCTGCTTTCCACCGGTTCAGTAAATTGTTTGCTTCTTCAGCTGTACCGCGCGGTACGGAAAGGTGAATGCTGTTAAACGGATTTTGATAGAGTTTTTTTCGTTGCTTTTCTGAAACCACATCAAAAAGCGGTGAGGTTAACGACTCAATATCTTTTGTTAACTCCGGGTTGTAGCGCCAGGCGCGGATGGGTTTAATTTCGGCCACTATAATCTGCTTTGGTGTGGTTAACTATTTACGGGCAAGTCGGTTTCGTTTCCATTTGCTTTCTGGTGCAGCAGTTGTATGGGTTGATGTGTTGGCTGATGTTGGTTTAGCCATGCGTGTGCTAAGAACTGCAGCCAATAATGCTTCATCAGGTTCCGGAACTGTATTCAATACTTCAGGCTTGAAATATTTTTCTACAAACTTGGTATCGAAATTTCCACTGCGGAATGCTTCATGTTGCATTACATACTTGCAAAAGCCGAGCGTTGTTTCCACTCCGGTAATTTCATATTCCTCAATCGCCCGAATCATTTTATCCATAGCCAGTTCACGCGTTTCGGCATGGCAAATCAATTTGGCAATCATCGGATCGTAATAGAAGGGGATGCTCATGCCTTGCTCAAAACCATCATCAACACGTATGCCGTTGCCTTGTGGCCGTTGATACGTTTTTAAGGTTCCGATATCGGGTAAGAAGTTATTGGCGGGATCTTCAGCATACACGCGCACTTCAATGGCATGGCCATGCAGACGTAAATCGTTTTGTGCAAAGGGAAGCTTTTCACCTTCGGCAATTCTGATCTGTAATTTCACCAGATCAGTACCCGTAACCATTTCCGTAACCGGATGTTCCACCTGCAGGCGCGTATTCATCTCCAGGAAATAGAAATTCAGTTTTTCATCCAGAATGAATTCGACTGTACCCGCTCCGTAATAGTCGCATGAGCGCGCCACATTAACTGCAGCTTCACCCATTGCCTTACGCAGTTCAGGAGTTAACACCGATGAGGGGGCTTCTTCCACTACCTTTTGGTGCCTGCGTTGAATGGAGCATTCGCGTTCAAACAGGTGAATCACGTTTCCGTGCTTGTCACCAAAAATCTGGAACTCAATATGGCGTGGTTGGGTAACGTATTTTTCAATGAACACCGATCCATCACCAAACGCAGAAGTGGCCTCACTCACTGCGCGTTCCATTTGCTCCTGAAATTCACCATCGTGCTCAACAATGCGCATGCCTTTACCACCACCACCGGCACTGGCTTTGATTAGAATCGGGTAGCCGATCTCTTTCGCTATTTTTCTGGCTTTGGTTACATCATCAATGGGTTCGGATGTACCGGGCACCAAGGGAACATTAAACTTGGCTACTGCTTCCTTTGCCGCCAGCTTGCTACCCATCAATTCAATCGATTTCGCAGATGGCCCAACGAATATCAATCCTGCTTTTTCAACCTTATGGGCGAAGTCTTCATTTTCAGATAAGAACCCATAGCCCGGATGTATCGCATCAGCCTTTGTTTGTTTGGCTTCTTCAATCAGTGTATCCATCTTCAGGTAGGAATCACTTGATGGAGGAGGGCCGATGCACACAGCTTCATCCGCAAACCGTACATGCAAGGCATTGCGATCGGCTTCGCTGAAAACCGCCACTGTTTTAATACCCATTTCCCGTGCACTACGCATTATGCGTAAGGCAATTTCGCCCCGATTGGCGACCAGTAACTTGTTGATTTTTCCCATGAAATCGCTCAAAATGCAATGCTAATGAATAAATGGCGTTAGGCCAACCCCAGATAATAATTGATGCCTTCGTGAATTGTAGACTTGCCTGTGCGCATTTTTCGTTATTTTTGCCGCAATTTTTAACCAAGAAACACGCAATGGTCGACTTATTTGAAAAGCTTAAGATGGAAGCCGGTCCGCTGGCCAAATATTCACATTTACCTGACGATTACTTCTTTTTCCCCAAGCTGGAGGGCGATATCGGCCCGCACATGAAGTTTAACGGGAAAGATGTACTGAACTGGAGTTTGAACAACTACCTCGGATTAGCCAACCATCCTGAAGTTCGAAAGGTGGATGCAGAAGCAGCAGCCCAGTACGGTATGGGCCACCCGATGGGCGCCCGTATGATGTCGGGTAACTCGGTTCACCACATCGCGCTTGAAAAGCAGCTTGCTGAGTTTATCGGTAAGCAGGATGTAATGTTGCTGAACTACGGCTATCAGGGTGTGGTGTCCATTATTGATGCTATTGTTGATCGTAAAGATGTAATCGTATACGATGCTGAATCGCATGCCTGTATCATTGACGGTGTTCGTCTGCACATGGGTAAGCGCTTTGTTTATCAGCATAACGATATGGAAAGCCTGGATAAGCAGTTGCAACGCGCCACTAAGCTTGCCAACGAAACCGGGGGCGGTATTTTGGTTATCACTGAAGGTGTTTTTGGTATGTCGGGTAAGCAGGGCAACCTGAAGGGTGTTGTTGAGCTGAAGAAGAAATACAATTTCCGCCTCTTTGTAGATGATGCCCACGGTTTTGGAACAATGGGTAAAACCGGTGCGGGAACAGGCGAGGAGCAAGGTGTTCAGGATCAAATCGACCTGTACTTCTCAACCTTTGCCAAATCGATGGCCAGCATTGGTGCCTTTGTTGGTGGCGATGCCCGCATCATTAAATTTTTGCGTTACTCCATGCGCTCGCAGATCTATGCCAAGAGCTTGCCTATGCCGTTGGTGATTGGCGCCATCAAGCGTTTGGAATTGTTGCGCACCCGTCCGGAGTTAAAAGATAACCTTTGGAAGATTGTAAACGCCATGCAGAACGGATTAAAGGAGCGTGGCTTCAATATTGGAACGACTACTTCTCCGGTTACCCCGGTACTCTTTAAAGGTGGGGTAGGCGAGGCCGCCAATATGGCTATGGACCTGCGCGAGAACTTCAATATTTTCTGCTCTGTGGTTATATATCCCGTTGTGCCTAAGGATGTTATCATGTTCAGGATAATCCCAACTGCGGTACATACCATGGAAGATGTGGAGCGGACATTAACCGCGTTTTCAGTGCTGAAAGAGAAGCTTGATAGCGGCTTTTACCGCAACGAGGAATTGGTGGCAGTGACCAAAGTTTAAAAAAGATGCCTTTTCGGCTTGATTTTTAAGGTTTTTAGTTAAATTGGCAATAGAATTTTAACTCGTAACTCTTAAACTCATAGAAAATGCAAAAATTCAATGACCTCAAAAACCTCATTGCTTCATTAGAAGGTGATGCTGACAAGTTCTACGCTAAGGGCAATAGCGCAGCCGGTACCCGCCTGAGAAAAGGTATGCAGGAGCTTAAAAACATGGCTCAGTTGATCAGGTCCGAGGTTCAGGAACTGAAGAACAAAGCTTCTTAAGGATTTAAGTCCTTTATAGATTTCAAGGGAAAGGGATAGCCTTTAAGGCTATCCTTTTCTGTTTTTGTGGACCTGGGTTGGGTATTGCACGATAAATAATTAACCAAAGGAGCCATACATTGAATTCGTGTTTTTGGTCTCTTTCTTTTGATTTTTGGTTTCATTTTTAGCCGATAGCATGGCGTTTAATAAGACTGAGGTCATCTCAGTGAAGTATAATTTTGGAGATACTAGAAGCAAGTTAGGACAACAAGATTTTTACAAATGAAAACTAATTATGTCCTCTTTATTCAGCTTTTTTCGCTAATAACCATATTTGGTTATGCACAAAATGGCCTTCAGGATCGTAGTTGTAGTTATGACTTCTACTTGCTCAATAAGAATAAATTCAAGCTAGTGGAGATGCCAAGTGGTTTTGATAGGGACTACTATTACATATCATCAGATTCAATTAGGATTGATAATAAATATTTTAATATTCATGCATTTCCAATAAAAGATGTAAAATTCTTCCTACGGGAATTCAATGGTATATAAGGTCATCTTCTGATAGTGTCTTTATAACATCCGATCTTATGAGGCAGTATGGTACCAATGAAAGTTTATTATTTATTGCCAATTGCAACCAGTTAGGGAATAAATGGTACTCACCACATTTTTATGCAAGTGCATCAGCGAACTTAACTTTAATTTTAAAGTCTGTCGAAAAAATTGATGACGACATTATTTATTGCTTTAGCGTTGTAGACTACCAATATAGAATAAGCCATGCCTACAATATTCTTCTGCACTCGATGAGTTATAGTAAACAAAATAGATGTTTTGTCCGTCTTGAATACACTTTTATTGATGATGTATATAAGAAATTGATTTTAGTACCTAAGGGACAGATTCCCTATTAGGTTATCCTCTTCCGTTTTTGAAGCCTTCGTAAGCTTTGGTGATTTTCTTTTTCAATCCTTCCGAGGCCGGTATCAACGGCAATCGAACATGATTCCCGCAAATACCTAATTCGCTTAAAAGCTGCTTTATCCCCACCGGGTTACTCTCCTCATACATCGGTCCGTTTATTTCCAGCAATGAAAACTGGTGCAGACTGGCCTTTTGGTAGTTACTTGTGAAAGCGAATTCTTTCATTTTCTTGAAGGGGATGGGCAAGGCATTGGCCAAAACAGAAATCACACCTTTGCCGCCAATCGCATAAAGCGGAACGGTCAGCAAATCATCACCTGAAATAAGCAAGAAATCCTTCGGCATCGATTTGGCAATGCGCATACACTGCTCCAGGTTTCCAGAGGCTTCCTTGATACCGATGATGTTTTTATGCGCAGCGAGACGGAGCGTGGTTTCCGCAGTTAGATTAGATGCCGTCCGGCCCGGAACGTTGTACAGGATGATGGGTAGCGGAGAGGCGTCAGAAATGGTTTTAAAGTGTTGATAAATGCCTTCCTGCGAGGGTTTGTTGTAATACGGACTGACCGAAAGAATAGCATCAACGCCTTTTAAATCGGTGCTGCGAATCGTATCTAAAACAGCCTGTGTATTGTTGCCTCCAATGCCATACACAATCGGAAGTTTTGCGGTATTGTTTTTCCTGACAAAGTTCAACACCTCCTGTTTTTCAGCAGATGAAACGGTTACCGATTCACCGGTAGTGCCCATTACCACGTAGTAATCCACGCCTTTGGCGGTATGGGTTAACAGTTTTTTTAACGACTTGTAATCAATAGCGCCCGTTGAATCGAATGGTGTTACAAGCGCAACACCTGTTCCGTATAGCTTTTTCATATTACTTCAGTTGAGTTGAATATTTGTACATGCCATCGATCAGGTTTCTGGTCGTGGAGGTTTCGCTGAGCATGAATTCGAAATAAGTTTGACCATCTTCCCAATATCCACCCATGCGGCAGCGCGCTTTGCTGCGTGCCAGTATATTCAGCATCATGGGATTGGGTTTGGTATCAAGGTAATACAGGTAGTCGAACGGGGTGTTGAAGAATTTTACGGCTGTTTCAGAAGTAAACGCTCCCCAAAAAGAAATTTCTTTCTGAGTGAAGAAATCAAACAGGAATTCGTAGTTATCCTTGTTGGGAGGCAGATAGGCCATGACTTTCACCTTTTTTCCATCGCGTTCAAGCCGGTGGATAAAGTCTTTAATTTCATCGTGCTTTTTCTTGTCTTCGATGCTGAACAGAATACCCACCGATTGCACCTGGGTGTAGGGGATGGAGGCCCGCACAGTTTTATTCCGTTTGAGTTGTGATTTGGTACGGATGTTCAGAAAACTCATTTTCATGCCCCTTACAATTTTCCGCCCGAAAGTAAAACATTAAAATCAGCTTCTGAAATAATCGGTACACCAAGCTTTTCTGCTTTTTCGCGCTTGGCCGGCCCCATGTTATCGCCTGCCAGCAGGTAATCCAGTTTGCCCGAAATGGAGGACAGTACTTTGCCACCATTCTTCAGAATGATGTCTTTCAGATCATCACGCTCGTATTTCTCAAACACGCCCGAAATCACAAAGGATTTCCCCTCCAATACATTGCTATCGAGTACTACTTCCTTAATCACCGCTTCGAGATGTAGCCCGGCCTGACGCAAGCGCTCAACTTCCTCCCGATTTTCCGGGTTGCTGAAAAACAGGATCACACTTTGGGCAATTTTTTCACCTACCTCAGGGGCTTCCAACAATTGCTCATAAGACGCATCCATCAACCTGTCAATGGTTTTAAAATGACGGGCTAATTTCTCGGCCACGGTTTTTCCTACGTAACGGATGCCGATGGCAAACAACACACTTTCAAAAGGCGCTTGCTTGGATTCGCGTATGCCTTTCAACATGTTCTCAGCCGACTTATCCTTCACTTTATCTAATCGAAGCAAATCTTCTTTCGTAAGAAAGTACAAATCGGATGGCCTGCGCACCAGTCCAAGCTCATAGAGTTGCCGGATGGTTTGTTCGCCCAGCGAATCGATATCCATGGCCTTGCGTTGAATGAAATGTTCGATGCGCCCTTTTATTTGGGGCGCACAGCCATTGATGTTCGGGCAATAGTGTGCGGCTTCACCTTCCTGTCGGATCAGTGGTGTGTTGCATTCCGGGCAACGGGTTATATAATGTATAGGATGCGTTTTGCCTTTTCGTTTGGCATGATCCACACCGGTTACCTTCGGAATGATTTCACCGCCTTTCTCGACAAACACATAATCACCTATATGTAAATCCAAACGAGTGATTTCATTGGCATTGTGCAGGGAGGCACGCTTTACCGTTGTTCCCGAAAGAAATACGGGCTCCAATTCGGCAACGGGTGTGATGGCACCGGTGCGACCAACCTGGTAGGTTATACCGTTTAGTCGTGTGCTGATGCTTTGCGCTTTGTATTTGTAGGCAATGGCCCACCGCGGACTTTTTGCCGTGAAGCCCAAACGCTCCTGTTGTTCCAGGCTGTTCACTTTAATCACCACACCATCAGTCTCCAGCGGCAATTCACCCCTGCGATTTTCCCAATGATCGATATATTCAAATACCTGTTTTATTGATTTACATTTCTTATAGGTGTCAGAGATATTAAAGCCCCATTTCTCAAGATTATGAATTCCTGCTTCATGGGTTTCAATACCGAGGTCTTCTCCCAACAGGTAATAGGCAAAGCAATCCAATTTACGCTGAGCCACAATGGAGGAGTCCTGCATTTTTAATGTTCCGGATGCCGTGTTGCGTGCATTGGCGTAACGTTCTTCGCCAATGTCTTCCCGTTCTTTATTAAGTTGTGTGAAAACATCTTTTGGCAAAAAAACCTCACCACGCACTTCAAAGCTTTGAGGGATATTCTTTCCACTTACCTTGAGCGGAATGTTACGGATGGTTTTAACATTTGCAGTCACGTCATCACCGCGCACGCCATCGCCACGCGTAACCCCACGAACCAGCAAACCATTTTCATAAATCAAGCTGATGGAGACTCCATCAAACTTCAGCTCACAGAAATACTCATACGGATCACCATCTAATCCTTTAGCCACACGACTATCAAAATCTGTTAGCTCCTCCTGCGAATAGGTATTCCCCAATGAAAGCATCGGGTATTTGTGATACACCGTCTGGAATTCTTTGGTGATGGTGCCCCCAACCCGTTGCGTAGGGGAGTCGGGTTGTTTTAGCTCCGGGAACTGAGATTCAAGTTGGACAAGCTTTTCGAGTAGTTGATCAAATTCCAGATCACTGATTTCCGTCTTATGTTTCTGATAGTATAAGTCGTTGTGATAGTTAATCTCATCCGTGAGTTTTTGAATTTCTTTCCGGGCTTGGTCCGTTGTCATACGAAATGGCTAACGTCAGGTTATTTTCGTGTAGGATCTTCGTACGCTTTCATTTCACCGGATAACTCCAACAGGTTATTCTTTCGGTTTATATCGGCCATGCGCATGGAAGGATCAATCTCCAGTTTGGAAATGGATTTAACCGGTTTGTTAATCTTTAATGTGTAGGTTGGATTAACCCAAGGCCATGTTTCCAGATCAACGCGAGTCTGGGTTGTACTTTCAGCTGGCTTATTGCCCAGCGTTTCATTCATGGGAATATAGAAAAGCTCGGTTGTACCATCGGTATATGTTACCAGTAAATCAATCGGCATTGGAAACTCGCCAACACGTTCCAGCGTAACAAATGTGGCGTCAGTATCACTCAACACATTTTTAATTCCGTAATCAATCCGTTTGGTGGTGTTTACCCAATAGCTCAAATACCATTTTAATTGCATGCCCGAAGTTTTTTCCATTACGCGGATGAAATCGATTGGTTCAGGATGGCGGAACTTCCATGAGTTGTAGTATCGCATCATGCCTTTATAGAAATTGGCCTCACCGATGATGTATTTCAGTTGGTGTAAAAACACAGCGCCCATGCTGTAGGCCGATGTTCCGTAAGCGCGGTTAGTTGTAAAGTGATCGGAATGTTGATTCATGGGTTCCTGTAATCCGCTTCTTACCAGCGCGAAGTACCCGTTGTAACTTCCGGCATGATCGTTAGGCTCATTGAAAATACTTGCCATCGATTCATCAGCAGAAAAATCGGTGAAACCTTCATCAAACCAGGCATATAAAGATTCGTTTGAAGCCAACACACCCTGGTACCAGCTATGCGACACTTCATGTGCCATAACACCAACCAGACTGGAAAGTGAACGTTCACCTGTAATCAAAGTACACATTGCATATTCCATTCCACCATCGCCTCCCTGAATAACCGAGTAAACTTCGTATGGATATTTTCCAAACGTCTTATTCATGAACTGGAAGTGTTTCACGGTATATTCTTTCAACTTCGTCCAGTTTTCAGTAGTCTTTGCTCCCGGCTGATAAAAGAAATGAACTTCAGGTCCATCAGGTACCTGGGCAATTTCATGCGCATAATCCGGATCAGCAGCCCACGCGAAATCGGTAACATTCTTTGCAATAAAATGCCAGGTTAATTCCCCGGAAGGTCGTGACACTTTTGTACCCGCTTTTTCATAAGCATGCCCGATCTTATCCGGATTTTGAAGTTTACCGGTGCCACCAATTACGAACGTGGGATCAATTGTAATCTTTACATCGAAATCGCCCCACACGCCATGAAACTCACGCGCCACATATTGGTAGGCGTGCCATCCCTGAAAATCGTATTCAGCTAATTTCGGATACCACTGCGTCATGGAGTACGCAATTCCTTCGCGACTGTTTCGGCCTGATCTTCTGATCTGAACCGGAACTTGCGATTCGAATTTCATATCGAAGGTGGTTTTTGTTTTGGGTAAGATGGGTTTTGCCAACGTTACTTCCAGGATGGTGCCTTCTACATGGTAATTAATGTCTTTGCCATCTTGCTTCAGACTTTGTACACGTTGATACCCGATTTCGTCATCTTTCAATTTGGAAATCCTGTCTGTTACACGTCCATCCGGATCCATAATATTTCTGGAGCGAACATCCATCATGCTGCCTGGTTGAAAGGCATTGAAATACAGGTGATAGTACACTTTATGAAGCGTATCGGGTGAATTATTGTAATACACCAGTTTTTGTGTACCGGTAACTTTGTGCGTTTTTACATCCAGGTGCACATCCATGGCATATTCTGCCCGTTGTTGCCAACGGTAGTCTTGTGCGGAAGTTACGGTAATAGAAAGGAGGGTGATAAAGAGTAAAATCAGTCGGTACATGATTCGTGTGGTTTGGAGGCAAAATATCCAAACCAACCGATTTTACAAAGGTGATTTTTTTGTGTTCAGGTTAATGAACCATGAGAGGGAAGCGCTTAAGAAACTGCTTTCAGACAGGGTTAATGTTTCGCCCGGCAGGGCCTTGGGAATATTATAGGTATAGCTGAATGAAAAATTCATTTGCTTGTGCCTTACATTCAAGGGAAGCATAATGGCATAATTCATAACGCCAAATACGTTACGGGTTTCAATGCGATACCAGGGTAATCCTTGCCGAACACGTATATAGGCAGCGACCCACTCAGCACGTGTGGTCGGAAAAATGATTTCAGAAAACATTTCATTCCCCATCAGCATAAACACCGATGGCATAAAGGATACTTTATCGATTTTAAAGAGTTTACTTTTTTCAAGCGTTACGCCAATAGAAGGCATAATCCGGTGTACCGATCGCTCACCAAAGTAGTACGTATAATCTACACGAATATTAACCGGATAAAATTCCAGCAAGGGCGAAAGTGTTAATGCGTTGTTGTAGGAAATGTATTCGTCTTCCAGATTATAAAAGTACCGGTCGTAACTGGCCATTGCTGAGAAATGCCGGGAAAACGTATGCATATAACCAGCCGACAGAATGGTCAGGTAATAATTGGGTTCGAAATCCTTGCTCCAGAAAAAGGAAGCATCGGCAAACAACCCGGATTTGTGGTAATAGGAGATACCAGGTGCCAGGCCAAACTGATCAATGCCCAAGGTTCGTCCGGCCCATAACACATTGCTGTTGTATCCTATCCGGAAGGCAAGCTGTGAATAATCATTTAACTCATCCAGCGTCAACAGACTATCAATAAGCTGAAAGATACTGAGTGAATCGCTGAAGGTAAGGAGTGAATCGGGTTTGGTTAAAAATGAATCAGTGTCCTGCGCAGCTGTTTGCGAGGACACTGATATGATTAGAGTGCCTATCCAAAGCCTGATGTTACCCATGCATGTGCAGATCAGTTATTGCGTTGGCGAAGGCGTTGTTCGTTTCGTTCCTGCAACTGCTGTTTGCGTTGTTGCTGCAATTGCCGTTGTTGTATTTGCTGAATCAACAACCTGCGAAAATCATCTTCCGCTTTTTTGAGTGCCATCAGCTTTTGGGCGGGTATGACATCCAGAATTCGTTTGGAGTAATCTTTTTCCAAATCCAGTTCCTGCTGTTTCAATTTCAACCCAAGATCAACAAGTTCCCGTTCTACTTCTTCTTTGGGCTTTGAGGTATTGGGATTTTTGCGCGCCTGATCAAATTGTTGTTTCAACTCCATACGCTTGTTCGAAAACTCGCGATAGATTGGCCAGAAGCGTTCAGCTTCTTCGGGTGTTAGTCCGAGGCGATCAGTGATATATGCAATGCGTGCAGCCTTGATTTTTTCCTGCGCTCTCGGATCCATTTTTGCAACCTCTTCCTCCTGCGACCAAGCCGGTAGCGTGAAGAATGCAATGATCATGATGGTGAATATTTTTTTCATAGCACGTTAAAATTCCTGTATGTATAAATTTGTAAAGTCATCGTTTTCCAAATCGAAGTTGAAGTACACCTCTTGTTCGATGGCTTCAATGGTTTCAGTATCAAATTCAAAACTCTCGATCAACTCTTCTGTTGTCAGGGCGTTTACATCTACTTCATCCAGGTAAGCCACCAATTGCTCGGTACTTACAGAGGCCAGCATGTCTTCAACCGAGTTGCTTTTTGGCTTGAAGATGAAGATGGCGGCAACAAGCACCAGCACTACCGGCAAAGCATATTGAAGTGCGTACCGGAAGTAAGGCTTGGTCTCTGCCTTCGGGTTTTCAGCCTCTATACGGGCCTGAATTCTTGAAGGCAGTTTATCGAAATAGCCATCCGGAACGTCAAAAATGTTCTTTTTCGGTATGTTTTCGAGGTTTTTCATGTTCGGTTCTTAGACTAATGTACCGGGTAAAAGTTTAATTCTGGGTCAGAAATTCTTCAATTTTCTTCACGGCATGGTGATAGCTGGCCTTTAAGGCCCCCACACTGGTTTCCGTTATCTCCGAGATGTCCTCATACGACATATCATCAAAGTATTTCATGTTAAATACAAGCCGTTGTTTTTCGGGCAGTTTCAGTAAAGCCTTTTGAAGCTTAAGCTGAATCTCATCGCCAGAAATGTGTGCACTGCTATCGAGTTTACCGCCTAGTTCTCCTGCCACATCGCCAATAGGTAAAAAGAACCTTTTTTTCTTTTTATCCAGAAAGCTCAGGCATTCGTTTGTCGCAATGCGGTAAATCCAGGTAAACAGTTGTGAGTCTTCACGGAAGTTGTCGATGTACCGATGGATTTTAATGAACACTTCCTGTGTCAGGTCGTCCGCATCATCATGATCAATAACCATTTTGCGTACATGCCAATACACCCGTTGCTGATAGGTGCGTACCAGCATGTTAAAGCCGTAGTTCCGCGTCTCGGGGTTTCGGATTTTCGACAAGAGCTCTTTGTCTTCCAATCAGGTTATGGTTAATGTACGTTAGACAAAGGTAGCAGGTAAAGGTTTAAAAGTTAGCCGGTATATTTCGCTAGTGTATCTACCAATAATTCAAATTGCTCTTTGGAATGAGCCGGAAAATTGGCAAACCTCAACTGACTGGCTTTGGCTTTTCCGTAACCATCACCGGGTGAAAGCCCATGAGCTTCGAGAAAACTTTTAATTTTTTCGGTATGGCTTCCGGTATCAGCCACGATAACCGTTTTTGATTGGAATGCTTTCTCTTGAACCAACGGCTTAATCAATTCGTGTTGCTGCAACGCATGATACAGTATTGCTGCCTTGTATTCGGTTTCTTTACGGATCATATCGATCCCTCTCCGGAGCATATCTTCTATAACTTTACCTAACAAATAAATCCCCAGCACATTTGGTGTTTCAGGGGTTTGATTTTTTTTGGCGTGTGCAACCAGACTGGGAATGCTGTGATAGGTGCCAATGGAAATTCCTTTTGCCTGTATGTGTTCGGCTTTTGTCACGCAGGCATCATTCAAGATCCAAACACCAAGTCCTGCAGGTAAACCAAAGCCCTTTTGCACTGAAAAATACAGCGAATCAATTTTGGTAAAATCAAATAGGGGATAGGGGAGTGACGAAACAGCATCAACGGTAATCAACGCTTCCGGTTGAGATTCTCTGAACGAATGGATAAACTCTATTGGTAACATTACACCGGTGCTGGTTTCATTGTGCGTGAGGGCAATCAGTTCGGTATGTTTATTTTCAATCGACTTAAATCCTTCACCTTCCGGCACTTCGGTTTTTGTTGGTCTCCGATTTAGTTGTAAGGCAATTTCATAGAAGCGTTGGGAAAAGGCGCCATTAACAAAGTGATGACTCTTTTCTTCAACCAGGTTTTGAACAATGCGCTCCCAGATTTCGGTGGCGGAGGAAGTGAAGACAATGTGAAAATGATCAGGTATCCCCAGGATTTGTCTGATGCCGCTAGTGGTATGTTGATAGATTCCTTCAAACGTTTTCGTGCGGTGTGAAAGTGAAGGAATCCCATCACGAAAAGCCTGACGCATGTGATCCTCAACTGTGAAATAGAGTTGGGATGGACCGGGTGTGAAATTAATTGAACCTTTCATGAGTATAACGCTGCTGCTGATTAGCAAAAAATAAGTTGTTTTTCAATATGGGGAAGCGTTAATCTTTTCCGTTTCTTTGAAGTGAAATCCACTCGGATTTGGGACACGTTTGCTGAACCTAACAATATTAACAATACCGAGTGAAGCTTTCAGCCAAAATCAGGCCTCACCCCGAGTACTCGGGGCCTCGCCCAAAAAGCAGGATAACAGAAGAAGGTTGCGGTTGGAGGCAGCTCAAAACTTGTCTTTTATGGGGTTCAGAAACACCTCACCAAATCCGGTGGATTTTTTTTTTTAACCACAGAGCTCACAAATATTTTTACAGAGCGCACAGAGTGGCTTCAAAAAATTTCTTTGTGCCCAATCAACAAGGTTTTAAAACTTAATTAATCTCCCCACCACAATATTTGCAGTAAACCGCATCAATATCATGCCCTTCTTTCAGGCAATGGGGGCAAACCTGTGTAGTAATGCGTTCTCTTTTTTTCAAACTCATCATTTCAGATGAAACAATACCGGTAGGTACGGCAATGATTCCGTAGCCCATAATCATGATGATGGAAGCCAGGGTTTGACCTAATGTGGTTTGCGGTGCAATGTCGCCATAGCCTACGGTGGTCATCGTTACGATGGCCCAATAGATGCTGATCGGAATGCTGGTGAAACCGTTCTCGGGCCCTTCTATTAGATAAATCAATGTGCCGAAAATGATAACGGCAGTCACTACTGTGGTGAGAAAAACGATAATCTTAAAGCGACTGGCTTTCAACGCCAGTGTCAGGTTTTGACTTTCCCCAATAAAACGCGCCAGTTTGAAAATTCTGAAAATGCGTAGCAACCGTAAACTTCGGATTACCAACAGGGATTGTGCGCCTGCAAAGAATATGGCTAGATAAGTGGGAATTACAGAGAGTAAATCAACAAGCCCAAAAAATGAGAAAATATATTTTCGTTTGTTGAGCACAACCCAAAGTCGCGCCAGGTATTCGATCGTGAAAATGATAGTAAAGAACCACTCAAGCCCAACCAGCCAGTTACCCCAATTCAATTTTATATCCTGTACGCTTTCAAGCAGTACAATAACAACACTCAGAACAATACTGGAAAGAAGCAGGATATCGAAAAGCCTGCCTTCGCGTGTATCAGACTCGAAAATAATTTCGTAAATCTTCAGTTTTAATCCGGTGAGCCTGTATTTCTCTTCCATGTTTAGTAGAGTACCCTGAATTTTATGGTGTTCTCAATTTGCCGAAGCTCTTTAATTACATCTTTGTTATACTCCTTATCAATATCGGTAATCACGTAACCGATCAATTCGTTTGTCTTTAAATACTGGCCGACAATATTAATGTTGTGATCGGCCAACACCTTATTAATCTTAGCCAGAATACCCGGCACGTTTTCGTGTATGTGTATTAGCCGGTGTGCATTCTCCAAGGTGGGCAACACCAGGTTTGGAAAGTTAACACTATTTGATGTGCTTCCGGTGTTGATGTAGTCCATAAATTTGCCGGGCACGAAGTTACCAATGTTTTCCTGAGCCTCTACGGTGCTTCCGCCAATGTGGGGTGTGAGTAAGGTGTTGGGCAGCCCGCGTAACTCAGAGATAAATTCTTCCTGGTTGTTGGGTTCTTCCGGGAACACGTCAATCGCGCAACCGGCAACTTTTCCATTTATAATATTGACTTTCAACGCTGTAATATCCACTACATGACCGCGACTAAGATTAATGAATATCACACCTTTTTTCATCCACCCAAATTCACGATCACCAATAAGATTTTTGTTGGCACTGCGACCATCAATGTGTAATGACACCACATCGGCCTGTTCCAATACTTCTTTCAAGGTTTTACATCGTGTGGCATTTCCAAGCGAAAGTTTTTCTTCAATATCATAGTAGAGTACTTTCATGCCCATTGATTCAGCCAATACAGAAAGCTGCGCGCCAATGTTTCCGTACCCAATTAGGCCGAGTTTCTTTCCGCGTATTTCATAACTCCCGGCTGCGGATTTATCCCAAACGCCCTGGTGCATTTTGTTCGACTTCTCTACGATTTTTCGCATCAGGATGATCATTTCAGCAACCACCAGTTCAACCACAGAACGTGTATTACTGAAAGGCGCATTAAATACCGCAACACCTTTTTTGGTTGCTGCCTGTAAGTCAATTTGATTGGTACCGATGCAAAAGGCACCAACGGCCATCAGTTTATTGGCATGCTCCAGCACCTTTGCGGTAACTTGTGTTTTCGATCGAATACCTAGCACCGAAACATTTTTGATTTTTTCAATAAGTTCTTTCTCAGATAGTGCAGCCGGATGAGTTTCTACCGTAAAACCTTCTGCGCGCATTAATTCAACGGCAACCGGGTGAACATTTTCTAACAGTAAAACATGAATTCGGTTTTTAGGGTATGAGATAGCTGTGTTTAATTTATTGAGATAAAGAAATTCATCCAGACTGGGCGTGATATGGTCGGCTTTTTCCATGATGTTTTCACGTTCTACATTTTCAGTAAACGCAAAAAACTTGTTTGCCAGTCCGGCATGCTTGATTTCGTAATCCGTATAGCCATCGCCAATTACATATACATCGCCTGGAAGATTTAAGCGTTTCAATTGTTCAACCTTTCCGTTGTTGGCCGATAATGGATTATCTTTATCAAACCCAATCACCTTACCTTGCTCATCGAAGTGAAAGCGGTTGGCTAAAATGTTTTCGGGCTTGATGCCGAATTCGGTTACTACCGGATCAATAAACATGTGAAAGCCGTTGCTGATCACATAGATGTTATCGGCATATTTTTTAAAGAAATCACGGTTGCGTTTAAACGACTCAGAAACCTGTGATTTAAGTTTTTCGGCCAGTTGAAGTAAATGCGATTTGTTTGGGGCCAAGAGTTCAACCCGTTGTTCCAGTGATTCGCGGAACGAGAGTTCACCGTTCATGCCCAGGTTGGTGATGTCGCGAATCTTTTTTTTGCGTTCTTCGGCTTCGGGGTGGCCATTCAGACTGATCTCGGCCAGCAGGTCGAATGCCTCAACCTTGGTAAAGGTGCTATCGAAATCGATTACGATGTACTTATTCAGCTTCATTTGAGACAAAACAATCCCAAATGTAATTGATTTGATGGTTTGAATGCAGTTTAGACCGAATTTGCCACATCTTGTTTTGCATACAGTTTCCGTTGCAACCAAAAGGCAACATTAACCAATGCAATCAGGGCCGGTACTTCTACCAGCGGACCAATCACCCCGGCAAATGCCTGCCCGCTGTTTATGCCAAATACACCAATGGCTACCGCGATAGCCAGTTCAAAATTATTGCCCGCTGCCGTAAACGATAGCGCAGCATTTTGGGAGTAGTCAGCGCCCAATGATTTACCCATAAGGAACGTGACCAGAAACATTATGGCGAAATAAATGAGCAACGGAATTGCGATGCGTACCACATCCATGGGGATGGCTATAATCCACTCGCCTTTCAGGCTAAACATAGCCAGAATGGTGAAGAGCAAGGCAACTAAGGTAACGGGGCTTATAAATGGAATAAACTTTTTTGTATACCATTCGTCACCCTTTAGCTTTCGCAAAAAGTATCGGGTTAAAAATCCGGCAAGAAATGGAATACCCAGGTAGATAAATACACTTTCAGCAATTTGTGCCATGCTGATGTTTACTTCATATCCGGTTATACCGATTTGTGGTGGTAACCAGGCAATGAAAAACCAGGCAAACACACTGTAGAAGAGAACCTGGAAGATGCTGTTAAAGGCAACGAGCCCGGCAGCATATTCACGACTGCCGTTGGCCAACTCGTTCCATACAATAACCATGGCAATGCATCGCGCCAATCCAATCATGATCAACCCGACCATGTATTCCGGATAGTCGTGAAAAAAAACAACGGCTAAAATGAACATGAGCACAGGGCCTATGAGCCAGTTCATGATCAGCGAAAGCGAGAGTATTTTGATGTTCTTAAAAACGCTACTCAGTTCTTCGTAGCGAACTTTTGCCAATGGGGGGTACATCATTAAAATCAATCCGATGGCTATCGGAATGTTGGTCGTTCCACTTTGCATGGAATTAATGAAAACAGCCGACTCAGGTACGAAATAGCCAAGCGATACTCCTGTTGCCATAGCCAGAAATATCCACAGCGTTAAGTAACGATCAAGGAAGCTTAATTTTTTTCTTTCGGCAGGGGCGCACTGCATGGAACTCATGCGAAGTATTGGTTTGCAAATTCCTGAGCATATTTTTTTATCATCTCGCGTACATGGCGAAATGCTTGCCTGATTTCTTCTTCTGTTCCAGTTGCTTTTGCCGGATCAGGAAAGTTATGATGAAGCACCTTCACTTTAGCCGGAAAATATGGACAATTTTCTTTCGCATTGTCGCATACCGTAATCACGTAATCAAATTCCATGTTGGTGTATTCATTTACATTATTGGAAGTATGATTTGAAATATCAATCCCATCTTCCTTCATGGTGGCGATGGCTCGTGGATTGACACCATGCGTTTCGATACCGGCACTGTATACATCAGCTTTTCCGTTTACAAAATGTCGCAGGTATCCTTCCGCAAGCTGACTCCGGCATGAATTACCCGTACACAACACAAGAATTTTAGGTTTCATATAGGGATTTAAGGTTTAAGATTTAATATTCAAGATTGAGAGTGCTGAATGTTGAATATTGAAGGTTATGCTTAACAGCAAGTTGAATCCGGTCCACAGCAAGCAGCCTTTTTCTCTTCGGCTAACTGTTTAGTGCGTTCGGCACCTGGCTTTTCTCCGTATACGGTAATGCTGTAAATACCAAGGGCACCGTTTTTATATTTTTCCATTTCTGTATCGGTCAGGTATACTGAAAGAATATCTTCCGGAATGGTAATCTTTCTTTCCTTTTGCACCGTTACGTTTTCAAATCCTGCCTCCTTAATCAATTGAATGTACTCCTCCTGTTGAATGGCTCCGGCCACACAGCCGGCATACATCTCCGCGCTTTTCTGTAAGCCTGCAGGTAAGGCACCTTGTAATACAATATCCGAAACACTGAAGTGACCACCGGGTTTAATTACCCGAAACATTTCGGCAAAAGCTTGTTTTTTGTTGGGCACAAGGTTCAACACGCAATTGCTCACCACTACATCGGCAACATTAGCAGTAACTGGCATTTTTTCTATGTCGCCAAATCGAAACTCAACATTGTTAAAGCCAAGTTTCTCTGCATTGGTGCGCGCCTTCTCAATCATTTTTTCGGTAAAATCGATACCGATCACTTTTCCTTTTTCGCCTGCAATGCTTCGTGCAACAAAGGCATCGTTGCCAGCACCGGAACCTAAGTCGATAACGGTATCGCCTTCTTTAATCAAGGCAAATTCGGTTGGCAATCCACAGCCCAATCCCAGATCCGCATCGGCTACATAGCCTTTCAATTTAGTGTAGTCTTCAGCCATAATGGTGTAATCCACTGTAGTACACCCACCGACACCACAACAGCTTGTTGCATTTTCTGTGTAGCTCTGATCAGCAATCTGACCATATTTTTCTTTCACCAGTTCTTTTAGCGATTCAGAAGTTTCTTGAGTTTTCATATTGGTTGGAATTTTGTATATCGTAATATTGCGATGGTTTTGGGTAAAAAATTTTAGCAACAGGTATTCGACTGATCAAAGCTTTCAAATAGGGTGTTCAGCATTTTTTCTGCTTTCTTCCAGACTTTTTCATCAATGCAATAGCAAACGCTGTTGCCGGAAATATTTCCTTTAATAATGCCAGCCTCCTTTAATTCTTTCAGGTGTTGCGATACGGTTGATTGGGATAGTGGGAGTTCATCTACGATATCGCCACAGATGCAGCTTTTGGCGTTGATGAGGTGTTTGATGATCGCGATGCGCGCAGGATGCGCGAGTGCCTTGGCCAGTTCGGCCAATTCGATTTCGGTTTTGCTAAAGCCCGCTGTTTTGGTTAGTCCCATACCCAACTTGTTAATCGTAAAATTACGATTAAGGTTTCAGGCTGCAGCGTTTTTTACATTATTTTTTTCGCGCCAGTACTTTCTGAACAGCATCCACGATGTTTTCAGGCGCCAATCCATATTTCTTTAATAATTGAGTAGGCGTACCACTTTCACCAAATGAATCCTTTACGGCCACCATTTCAATAGGGGCGGGGTAGTGGCGACCTAATACCTGCGCGATGCTGTCGCCCAGACCTCCGTTTATTTGGTGCTCTTCGCACGTAACGGCACAGCCTGTTTTTTGAACAGATTCCAAAACAGCTTGTACATCCAATGGCTTGATGGTGTGTATGTTTATTACTTCTGCACTAATTCCTTTTTCTGCCAGGGCTGCTTCAGCTTCTACAGCTTGCCAAACCATATGGCCGCAGGCAAAAATGCTAACATCTTTGCCATCAACAAGTTTGTCGGCTTTTCCAATTATAAATGGCCTGTCAGGACCCATAAAAATTGGCCATGATGGTCGGCCAAAGCGGAGGTAAGCCGGACCATGATGATCGCCTAAGGCCAGGGTTGCCGCTTTGGTTTGATTGTAATCGCAGGGCACGATCACCGTCATGCCCGGCAACATTTTCATCATTCCAATGTCTTCCAATATCTGGTGGGTGGCGCCATCTTCACCCAGGGTTACCCCGGCATGTGAGGCGCAGATTTTTACGTTTTTATGAGAATATGCTATCGATTGACGGATCTGATCGTAAACGCGACCTGTTGAGAAGTTGGCAAAGGTTCCGGTAAACGGAATTTTACCCCCGATGGTCATGCCTGCAGCAAGGCCCATCATGTTGGCTTCTGCAATACCCACCTGAAAAAACCGATCTGGAAACTCCTTTTTAAAGGCGTCCATTTTTAGCGATCCGGTAAGATCGGCACAAAGGCCTACCACATTTGGGTTTTTTCTGCCTAGTTCCAATAAGCCAACGCCAAAGCCTGAGCGGGTGTCTTTCTTTTCGGTAAAGGTAAACTTGGTCATGTTGAGGTATAGTGGTTGAATAATCAAAGCACAAGTATACAATTCCTTTTGAAAAGCTGAAATGTTAATGGCTTGTTAAAGTGGGGCCGCTCATCCGCTTTTGAAAACTTTTGCGTTTGGCTTTCGTATGAGTGGCTATGTAAACCGCACGCTTATGGATAAGCATGACAAAAAGTACCTGATCTGGTTTTTGATTGCAATGGCAATTGCGATTCTTCCCTGGTTTATTATTTAAGTTACCAGATTAGTCTGGGAGTTCGGCAAAATCGGTGATGTTCTTTTTGTAGAAGATGGTCAGGAAGGTCAGGAGTAGATTGCCATTGTTAGTTTTATCTGAGGAGAAAAAACGATCAATATCTTTAAATCCGGTTAGTCCCTCAATTTCATCCTCATCATACAGTTGTTTAAATCCCATCGACCAGTCCTTAAATGTACGCTGTTCAGCATTGCCCTCTAATACTTGAATTACCCGGTTATGCCGTGGGTCGGTGCTGATCTGATCAAACAGTTCTTTAACCGCGTCCTCTTCTCCTTCCAATACTTGAATGAACTTGTCATTTAAATAGAGCAACATACCCGTAATGTTTTTACTGGCATTATTCTCACGGCTGCTGCGAAGAATTTCAATCAGCTCAGATTCAGCAAGCGGTCTTGCTGCTTGACTTACGTAGATTAGATGATACATGATTTTAAAGATAATTAAATCTGATTTCAAATTCATGTAAGTCGAATGGATATGCATAAAAAAACACCGCCAGTCAGCGGTGTTTGAATAATTATCGGTGATCGATTACTTAAACTTTCATCGACTCTTTAATGGAGTCAATTCCCGTTTTTCCGTTACCGGCCAATGATTCCAGCTTTTTGTTATACGCTTTCTTCATACCATCATACGTTTCAGAAACACGGTCTGTTAATTCCTTCGATTTGCCCATCAGCTTTCTGCGGGTTTTCTTTCCACTGCTGGGGGCCATTAAAATGCCGGCTACTACGCCAACCGCTACTCCACTTAAAACTCCGATTGCTACTTTTCCTGCTGTATTCATATTTGTTTGGATTAAGGTTGTACGCTTTGATACCTTCAAAGCATTCCGGCAGTTGTTGAACAACTACACTTTTACAACGCATTGCGTACATCAATCGTTCAAAAAAATTCGAATATTTCCGATGAGAAAAGATGAGTTCCGATGAGTGAACAAATAAGCTGATAAAAATCATAATTCTTCTCCGGAATTTGGTGTGGGATTTTTTACACCAACCTGTAAGGAAAATTTTAACCATTCATTTTTTAACTCATTGTACTTTTCGGGCAGTTGGTTTTTAAGGTTTTGTTGCTCACCTAAATCTTTTGATAAGTTGTATAATTCAAAGTTGGCGGTGTCGAAAGGAAGTATATGGTTAACCAATTTCCATTCTCCTTTCCTGATCATGGCATGTCCACGGTGTTCGAGTCCAAATACGTAGTCAGTAGGGTGAATACGCTCTTCAATACCAGTTAAAACTGGATTTAACGATCGCCCCAAGAGTGGATACACTGCTTTTTCCTGATACTGCTCCGGATAGGATACGCCTGCCGCTTCATAAAAGGTAGGTGCAATATCGAGTAAGGAGGTAAAACTGTGTTTGATCTTGTTAGTTTCTGAGACACCGCGCCCAGCAATAATCATGGGTGCGGTTATTCCCCCTTCGGTAGTCATGCCTTTGAAGTATCGAAATGGTGATGAACCCGCTTCGGCCCACTGCGGTCCGTAGGATACGAAGGACTGGTGTTGTCCCATAGAGTCGTAATGATTGGTATAGTGTTGCCGGATGAATGGTGCAAAATAGGGGTGGTTGAAGAAATCTTCTGCAGCAGCACCGTTGTCTGATATAAAAACAATGATCGTATTCTTGTACAGGTCATTCTCTTTCAGGAAATTGATTAATCGCCCGATGTTATAATACAGGTTATCAACCATGCCTGCATACAATTCCATCTTTCTCGACTCATTTTTTTGTTCTTCAGCAGATAAGCTATCCCAAGGCTTTACACGAGGATGATTAGCGGGTAATGTGGCGTCACCTGGTATGATGCCAGCTTGCTTTAAACTTTCAAGTCGTTTAATTTTCAATACATCGTATCCTTCATCGTATCGTCCCTGATACTTTTTCCAGAATTGTTCATCCACTTGTAGTGGCCAATGGGGCGATGTGTATGCAACATATCCGAAGAAAGGCTTTTTATCTTCTTTATTGGCTTCGATGTAGGAAATCATTTTGTTAGTATAAACATCGGTAGAGTAGGAGCCATCCTACCAAACAATCTTCTCACCATTCTCTGTGTATGGAGACTCTGGATGTTCGGGGTCAAAACCAACATTGGTGTAATGATTGCCTGCACCTTCGAGTAGGGCAAACGAATGTTCAAATCCTTTTCGACTTGGGTTCGCATCAGGGGTTAAGCCTAAGTGCCATTTTCCTGTCATGTATGTGTGATATCCGGCATCCTTGAGCAGTTGCGGTATCGTTACAATCCGATCCGATAGTTTGCCTTCGTACCCCGCAACTCCGGTTACCAGGCTCTGACTTCCCATTCCGGCAACATGACTATTATTCCCTGTAAGTAACATTGCCCGTGTAACCGCACAATAAGGAGCCGTATGAAATTGACTGAAGCGTGTACCGCGTTTGGCAAGCTCGTCCAGGTTGGGTGTTTCAATATCACCTCCATAACATCCCAGATCGGCATAGCCGAGATCGTCTGCCACAATAAGCAATATGTTGGGCTTCGTATTCTGCTCATTTGTTGGCACACAAGCCAGGCAACTGACGATCATAATCAACGTCCCTGATAGTTTTATTAATAAGAGAAGGGAGAATGCAGGTGTGTTGCCCATCGAGAAATGCACAAGGCTTTTGAAGAGGTTTCTTTTATTCATGGCAAATGGAACTGTGTGGAGGTATCCAAAGATAGGAACATGGCATTGCGTGTTTAATGATTTGATATGAATTGTTTTCTTAAGTGACGAGGAATTAAAAATTGTATTTCTGCTTTTTTATGATTAAATAGAGACTTACTTCAGCCACTAACCCTCTCCCTATGCCCTCAATTATTCAAGGCTTTGAGTATGATATTTTTGTTAGCTACAGGCATAACGATAACAAATATGATGGCTGGGTAACGGAGTTTGTAGAAAAACTCAATCAAGAATTGGACGCTACATTGAAAGATAAGCTGTCCATTTTTTTTGATAAAAACCCGAAGGAAGGTTTACAGGAAACGCACCATGTTGATCAATCGATCAATAATAAGATTAAGTCACTCATCTTTATTCCAATTATCTCACAAACTTATTGCGATACATCTTCTTTTGCGTGGAATCAGGAATTTAAAGTGTTTAAAAATGAATCTGAGTATGACAACATTGGTCGTATGGTTAAGCTGCCGAACGGAAATGTGGGTTCGCGCATACTTCCTGTAAAAATTCATGAAATAGAAATTGATGATACCAAGTTGCTTGAAACTGAATTGAATGGTGTGCTAAGGTCTATTGATTTCATTTATCGCGATGCAGGTGTAAACCGACCTTTGAGACCAGTGGATGATGAAATTAGTGTTACCGGTGGACGAATTCTGTATCGTAATCAAATAAATAAACTGGCAAATGCGATTAAGGAAATTGTACAAGGAATTAAGTTAAAGGAAAGGGGGGAACCTGTTGCCGCTTCGCATCAAGACATTACCGCCAGACAGATTATTCCAACCACGTTTACCACATCGCTACCCTCAGCTATAAAAGTACAGGTTATTGATCGCCAACGGCCCAGTGTTTACCTGGCCTGGACATCAACCGATTTGAAGGAACAGCGCGAAGAAATGGCCATTGTGCTTCAGAAAGCTGGATTTAATGTATTGCCTTCTACCGATTGTCCTGCAGATGATGACACTTTTAAACAGAAAGTTTCGGATGAATTGGCCAAATGTACCTGCTCGTTGCATATGCTAAGCGGAGAATTTGGAAGGAGATTTGAGTCTGATGATGAAGTCTCTTTTCCACAGTACCAGTTTCTGGAGGCAAAGCGGAGAATTGATTCAAACGATGAAAACTTTAATTCATTCATCTGGCTCTATCCAGAGGGTAGTACGGTTATTAAACCCGCACAACAGAATTTTATAAAATATATCCGGAATAACATTACGCGAAACATGATGTTCTCCAACAGCCAGGGGCCCATGCAACTGGTAGATGATATTCGTGTGGTGATGATGAAGCAAGATGTAGCCGTTTATGATTCGAAGGACACCGATATATTCTTCATCTTCAATCAGCAGGATGAAGTGGAGGCTAAAGTAATTACCGATATGCTTAGCCAGGAATACCCGGTGGAGATTATGAACATCATGCCCGATGGTGAGGATCAATATCGCGAAATCAGTACCCAGCAAATTCCAAGAAGCAAGTTGGCAGTTGTGTATTTCAAATATGCAGCTGATTGGGCGCTACCCTTTATAAAACAAGTTTGGAAGCAGGTAGGCGGAGCATCATCACCAACACCCTTGTTTTTGGTAGGCGAGGATGATCCAAAGAGTAACCTCGCTCGTAATTTCAAAGCACCCAAAGTAGTTTCAACCATTGTGCCGAAGGACAAAGTACCTGCTGAGGTAAAGAAGGTTTATACAACAGTAATAGAACTAAAGTGATTGAAGGAGATATGAGAAAACTGAATCTAACGTCTGAAATCTAAAATCTTCAATCCGAAATGTTCGAAGAATACCAGATTTGTCCTTACACCGGTTTACGCTCCTTTACAGAGGAGGAGTCGCTGTATTTTAAGGGTAGGGAAGAGCATATCGAACAAGCTACTGAACAACTTCAACGCAATAAATTTCTTATGCTTACCGGAGCTTCCGGTGATGGTAAGTCTTCACTGGTATATGCGGGTATTATCCCAAATGCACGTGCCGGTTTCTTAAAATCAAAATACACGCAATGGAGTGTGGCCGATTTTCGGCCTGAACGTACACCATTTAAGAATCTATGTTCATCCTTGGCAAAACAATTAGACATTGCCAATCCGCATACAGTTGAATCCGAGTTGCACCATGGCTTTTCAGCATTGGTCGATTTATACAAGAATTCCAAACGTTTTATAGATATAGATTCTATTGAGTGGAGACAAGCTGATGATCAAGGTAAAGCGAAACTTAAGCGTGATGCCTCGAATCTTATTGTGCTGGTAGATCAGTTTGAAGAGTTTTTTACAAATCCGGAAAATTATCATCGCGGTGTACCCTCTAAAGATTCAAACCTTGTACTCAATCTTTTGCTTGAAACCGCGCGGATTGCGTTGGAGGAAGATCTTCCCATTTATATTGTCTTCACCATGCGTTCCGATTACATCGGACAATGTGCTGCCTTTAGGGGATTACCGGAATATATCGGGTTCAGCCAGTTTTTCGTGCCGCGCTTAAATCGGGCACAACTCCAACAGGTTATTGAGGAGCCGGCAGTGCTGAGTGGTAATAAGATAACAAGACGGTTAACGGAAAGACTTATACATGATATCACTGAAGGTGTGGATCAGCTACCCATTCTTCAACATGCCCTTAACCAGATATGGCATGCGGCCAACAACGGAAATGAAGAGATGGATTTAATCCATTATGCCATGGTGGGAGGGATGCCGGTTGAGGAATTACCCGATGATCATACAGGGCGATTTAAACAATGGTTTGCTTCATTACCAGGTAAAATACAGGCGTGTTATCATAAGCCTGATTTACAGAATGTGTTGGATACCCATACCAATAAATTGTATGAAGAGGCGGCTGTTTATTATAAAAATAAAACCGGGAAAGTTATTGCCGATGCAGATGTCAAGGCTATTATAAAAAATGCGTTTATCTGCCTTACCAAAATTGACCAAAGTCGTGCGGTGCGTAACCGAATGACGTTGAAGGAGATTACGCAGATTTTGGGTAGACCCGAATTCGGAACAACAGAAGTGGGAGCAGTGCTGAATATTTTTCGGGAACCGGGCAATACATTTATTCGACCATTCATGCTGGATGAATCCGAAAATCTAAAACTTGAAGAGCATGATGTGTTAGACATCACCCACGAAAGTTTGATTCGGAATTGGGCATATCTTGGAGAATGGGCGGATGAAGAGTTTGACAATTACATGATCTCGCTCGACTTTGAACAACAGCTTAATCGTTGGGTGGAAAGCAAAAAGACGGGTGGGTTCTTATTATCTATTGGTCAGCTAACCTATTTTGAAAACTGGTACAGTAAAGTTAAGCCCAATGTGCATTGGATTGCACGCTATTTGCCGGAGGACATTGCGCAAAGTAAAAAACTTTCACAAGCGCGTCAGGTGTTGGCTAACTCCAACGAATTTTTGCAGCGAAGTGCGCGAAAGCACATGGTAACACGTACAGTTATGCGGTATGGCCCGCGAAGAATTGCAGCGGTTTTTGGCGTTCTTCTGATTGTTACGTTGAGTTCTTTTGCGGTGCGCGATTATTTCAAGCGGCAGAATGATTACGTATTAAAGTCCATGCATGATGAAGCGTTGGCGCTGGCAGCGAATCCAAAGGTGACTTACGCTGACAGGATCAATTTGATCCTACAGGAAATAAAACTTGGGCAAACTACCACAAATGAAGTGGTAGAATATATTTCGGATCCTGTTGAGAAACTTCACGTAGCCTCTGGAATAGCTACCCTTTTGGTTTTTCAAGGTATGGGCGAACCGAAAAGCGAAATTTCTAAAAGCCTCACAATTGCGGATAGTTTACTGAATACCTGGAAACCTGAGCAATTGAGTGCAGATAAACTTGCTAAAATTCTGCGTAGAATTAATGAATTCCGGGTTACCCTTGAGTATGCGTATTACTATAATCCCGATGAACAGATTAGCTCCTTTCGGAAACGCAATGCAGAGCGATCAGCTTTATGGGCTTCTTATATTCTTGAAAATCAACCAACTGATTTTCATGATATGCAGAATCTTAACCTGGCTATTGAAAACGCCATTAATCATAAGACTGTAAACCAAGAAGGACTTCAACGTTGGATTGGTCTGCTTTCACCTTTTGAAAATGAACAGCAAGCCAATTGGTTCGAGTCAAATTATCATATTGATAAGCTATTGATCCGCGGTGCCCAAGATTATGGATTCAAGCACAATGGCCTGTATCAGCTATTAGCCTATTTATACGCCAGTCAGGGTAATAGCAATCGTGTGCTTCAGTGCATGGATACCTTATTGAGGCATAGTCAGCCAAATTATCAGAGTGATTATGCGGCTGGTGCTGATAATGCAGCCCAGATAGCCGCTGTTTACTTTACCTATAACAAAACTGGAAGTGAACTAGATAACTTTGTGACGGGCTATTGTAAACGGAAGGGCATTACCGAGGAGAATTTCTACTCCCGAATGTTCGGACGAACATTACACGGATATTTCGCTGCTGCAAGTAATATTCATATGTATAATTTTACAGATGCAAACTCTAATCTTGCACTTGTATTCTGCAACAGTGAAGAACTTCATTCTTATTTCAACAAGTACAGGTCAGTAGTTGAAAAACTACCTGAATCTGATGAGCGTAATTTCTTAATGGCATTGTCATATAAGCATGAAGGTATTTTTAAGTCCATGAGAAAAGAACTTGTTCCTGATGATCTTTCCGTTACAGCGAGTTTTGATCGTGCTATGGGATATTTCAATAGTGTTAGTCCGAACTATCTGAACCAAGTAATCAGTGTACTGGCGATTTCCGGTTCAGAACAGATGATGATGCCTCGGAAGTTTCTCTTTGTTTACCCAGATGTGCGCTGGGAGTATCATCCTTTGGAACCTCGAAGCTTTATGTTCTTTTATTATTCGGATGTATATATCAACTATATCTTGAATAGCGGATTGTTTGACAAGTTCTATCCTTCAAATGCTGAGTTGGCTTATTTCAGTATTTGGTTTCGCGACTACAATCAGAAAATTTGGGGCATGCACTATTTTGCCGGTACCCCAATCCGATATGAAATCTTTACTGAGCTTGAATCTGCGATTGCTGAACGAAATGATGTGTCTAATGTTGATCTTAATTTTCTCCATTTGTATGCCGGGTATGAGGCGCAATTGAAAGGAGATACGTCCTCAATGGTAAGCTATTACCAGAAAATAGACCCTTCTATTCTGCTAAATATTTTGCGTTCAAAAGAATTCCCATTTCAGGCAAATGGTCAGGCTTTCAGGATGATTGCCTATGCGGTTAAGGGCCTTACTGAACAAGGTCATTTTGAGAAAGCGTATCAGTTAATGTCCATTTTCAAAAAGCCGATAAACCGATCATCACTGTATGCTTTTGCAGCCACCCGACTTCAACTTGAAAAAAAGGACGATGCACTGATTAAACGACTACTTGATTCAGCGTATGTTGAAATGGGCAGAGTCGAAAATCTGACTACTGGACAACCTCATCGTCAATTGATAGCACAAGGAATAATGCTGCAAGATCCCCAAAGCAGAGTGGCTGAAGCCAGTCTGCTGATCAAAAACCTCGGAGCAAAATCTATTGCGCAACAGCGTATGGCACATGCTTTTGGTTTCCATTCACTTTTGCACGCGGGACGTCAGAATTTTCCTCCACTCATCTCGGATACGGATCAGGCTATTTTTACCTGGTGGTTACTGTACGGTTATCAAAATGGCACAGGGATTTCCGCTGATGGTTGGCAGAATTTCGACCGATACCAAATAAAAACAAATACCGAATGGATAAACTACATTGATGAAAACATCTGATTCACACATAATCTGCCCTTACACTGGTCTTCGGTCATTCACAGAAGAGGAGAGCCTTTATTTTAAGGGTCGCGATTACCAGGTTGATCAGATTACGTCTTTGCTTGAGCAAAACAAGTTCTTGATGGTAACAGGTGCTTCGGGTGAAGGTAAGTCGTCATTGATTTATGCCGGCTTAATACCCAATGCACGGGCCGGTTTCTTTAAAGCGCGTTACACCAACTGGGTGGTTGCTGATTTCAGGCCTGAACGCAGTCCGGTAAAGAACATGGCGAAGTCACTGGCTGAGCGATTTGACCGATCAGCTTTTACGATTGAAACAGAGTTGAAGCGCGGATTTTCATCATTGATTGATTTGTACACGAACTCAGCATTTTTTGCTGACGAAGAAGCACCAGAATGGAATCAGTTTTCGGATATAGAAAAGCGAGACAAGAAGCGGAAGGCGGCCAACCTGATGCTGATTGTGGATCAGTTTGAAGAGTTCTTTACCAATCCTGAGAATTATCACAACGAGGCTCCTTCGCAGGATTCACAGGTTGTTGTGAATCTTGTGTTGGAAACTGCCCGTATTGCCATCAAGCGAAATTTACCGGTGTACATTGTCTGCACCATGCGCTCTGATTATATCGGACAATGTTCGGCCTTCAGAGGGCTACCGGAGTATATTGGCTTTTCCCAATTCTTTGTCCCGCGCTTAAAGCGAAAAGATTTGAAGCAAGTAATTGAAGAACCGGCCATTCTTAGCGGTAACCGAATTTCACAACGCTTAATTGAGCGCCTAGTTTACGATATTTCGGAAGGGGTTGATCAATTGCCGATACTTCAACATGCGTTAAGCCAGGTTTGGCTTGCAGCCGATCGCGGCCAGCAAGAGATGGACCTCATTCACTACGCCATGGTGGGGGGTATGCCTGCTGATGAATTGCCGGACGAAGATCAACAGCGGTTTCGTATATGGTTCAACGAACTACCCGAAAGTCAGCGGCAATTCTATACTGAAACTGGCTTAGCTAAGATTATAGAAATTCATGCAAGCATTCTATATGAAAATGCCTGGGAGTATTACAACCGTAAGCACCCGGACCACCCATTAAGTCAGCATGATGCTAAACGTATCATTGTTAATGCATTTTGTTGCCTTACCAAGATTGATAACAGCCGGGCAGTTAGGAACCGGATGTCCATAGAAGAGATTACCGCGATCATCAATACACCGGAGTTTACGTCAAAAGTTGTGGGAGGTGTAATTAATACGTTCCGTGAAGAAGGCAACTCGTTCATTCGCCCCTTTAAAACAGATGACCCCTCTACCCATGATCTTAAGCCTGAGTCCGTTCTTGATATAACGCATGAGAGTTTAATTCGTAACTGGAGTAAGCTTAACAAATGGGCAAGTCGTGAATATGAGTTTTATTCAACCTTTCTCGATTTTAAAAAGCAAATGGATCGTTGGAAGCAAAGTGGAAAGAGTAGCGACTTCTTACTTCCGATTGGGCCTTTGACCTATTTTGAAAATTGGTATGATACCTGCAAGCCTAATGCTGCCTGGCTTACGCGCTACTCCGAGGTGCAGGATGATAAAATAAAAGCCAGGGCCCACGCTCATGAAACGTTGGAGGATATCAAGCAATTTTTAAAACGCAGTGCACGGAAGGTTGCCGTAACAAAGGCTTTCATGAAATACGGACCTCAACGTATCGCTACATCATTAGCCATTGTTATTTTGATCACCTTGAGTGGATTTTACTGGTACGATGCCGAGCAGAAGAAAAATGATCGTGTGATTGAACGCGTGCGTAGCGAATCGATGAGTTTAATGAAGAGCGAGCAGGTTGATTTGCAAGCGAAGACTTTCTATTTACTAACAGAAGAACGTTATAAACCAGGTTCGCTAATTCCTTATTTGCAATCATTAGATACGAAAAGCCGATTGCAACAGGCTGTTGATGTTTACCGAATTCTTATGTATTTGGATAAACGATTTGATGGAGGTTTAAAGTCTGAATTAATCAAATTCATCGAAGAAAATTGTACGAACGCTTTGTTTATCGAGGAGCCTGATTTTTTAATAACGCAACGAAATAAGTTTATTTTCATTCTGGCGCGCGATCAATACTATGCCCCGGATGATTTTAAAGTAGGTGTATTAAGACGAGTACTTGAATTTAACCGTGAATTAGTACTCCAGTTTTATCGTAATCCTTCTATGTATCGCCCTGCTGTTCCGTTTGAGTTAAATGTTGCCCTTCAGTTTTGGCTTACTCTAGGTGATGTTAACAGTGATAAAATAAAGGAACTAGTCGAAATAATTTCGCCTCGCGATGATCAGACAAAAGTTGCATTTGTCACGTATTATCCCAAAGGGAGCTTCGAGCCAAACGGGCGTAGTCCTAGTGATTTTAATAATGGGTATCATACTCTGGCTTCGTTATATGCGGCACTGGGTGATATCAATGGAATTGAGTGGTGCTTTAATACCTTACTGGAACAAGATCAACGGAATTATTTTGAACTGGCCCGTTTATTCAATAATCATCAAAATATTATTGGGTTAATGTATCAATATGGTCATCGAAACCAGGTTGACCAA
Organism: uncultured Roseivirgaceae bacterium; assembly: GCA_964419145.1. Classification (GTDB taxonomy): domain Bacteria; phylum Bacteroidota; class Bacteroidia; order Cytophagales; family Cyclobacteriaceae; genus UBA2336. The sequence goes on from CAYQOM010000002.1 coordinate 453,666, forward strand.
GTCTTGACATGGATCGAAAATAATACTCAGGACAATCCACGTCTCACAGTTTACCGAAACATGATCTTAAGGGGCGGATACATCAGTCATTTGTACCCCGAAGCCAATATCGAAAAAACGGTCTTTCGGTCGTATCGGGGGTATTTGTATCCAACGCTTTATTTCTGTGACCGCAACGTGTTCGATGAAATTATGGAGGATTATGAAGCGGTAATACGTGAGATAAAGGATCCGAACGAGCGCGAGTTTCAATTAGCGTTTAACAGTAAGCGAAAGGCCATGTATCGTCATAAGTACTGGTATGATCGCCAGTTGCCGGTAGATGAGGCGTTGCTGGATAAGTGGTTGCAAGAAGCATGGGATCATTACCAAAAGGTAAGCCCACAACACCTGGAGGGTAAAGTATCATCTACTGTGCCTTATTTTACGGATGGAGTTCGTACCAGCGAGGTATCGCGAAAGGCACAGTTCATTTATCCTGATTACCGTGATGGCTGGTTTAGCTCCACCTATCACACAGATTATTTTTATAACTGGCTTCGTAAAACTGGTAATGCCTCTAAGCTTTTTCAATCAGGAGATGACCTTATGCTTATTCATGATTGGTTAGCGCGTGCTTTTTTTACCCGAACCTTTCCGCCACCTGGAGTTGCAGAGAATAACTATAAAGTAGAAGCAGGTGTATTGAAGGATATTCTTGCTTTTGTTGACCAGCATCCTCAGGGTAAGTTGTTTGATAGAAACTTGTTGTTGCTTATTCTGGCGAATCAGGCATTTGGAGATAAGAATTCTGAAGAAGGGTATTCTTATTTTAAACGTATTGACCCGAAATCATTGGAGGGTTCATCAAATCGGTATGAGTACATTGAAAAGATTTTCTTTTTAAACATGATGAAGCAGTTGGCTACTAACCTGGCAAGTTCTGGCTATGGACAGGATGCTATAAATATGGCCGAACAATTTGTTAACAAAGAGGAACGGGTATACGCCTATTTATTTATGGCAGAGTCTGTTTATCAACAGGATGCAAACCCAGATGCTTTCATTTATCTGGATTCAGCTTTTTCATATGCTAATCGCATTGACTTCACTTCATTAAACTTTGGCTTAGATAGTCGTTATAATATGATCTTATTACTTTCCCGAATGGGGGGTAGTGAAATTAATTCTAAGGCTGTTGAAATACTTCGAGAAATTCCTGAGCAGGGAAAATTCGATGCCATTCTTGCGCGTGTTGTAGGTGTGGCCTATGAAGGAAATTACTTTCAGGCAAGAATGTCGATTCCGAATACGTTAACAGAAAGTCAGGATTTGGACTGTCGTACTCAGATTCTTCGGGAAGCATGTAAAAAACGGGATCAATTGATAAATGATAAGCGTTGGGAGTCAATGGATCGTTTTGATGCTTGGTTTTGGTATTATATAAACTACTTATCAATCTGATGAGCCGCTATAATCCATATTACTATTTGTTATTTGTGCTGTTAATTTTTGGAGCATTTGCTTCCATGGCACAAAATGATTACGGTATACAAATCCTGGGTTATGTGGCACTTGCGTTCTCAATTATTTTCTTATTACAATTCATTTTTGAAATAAGAAAAAAGCGTATGGATGTTATTACCGTTGTGGAACTTGGTAGTTTGGTTGTGCTATCTGTAATTCTTTTTATGCGCGTTTTTTATTTACGTTTTCCATTTGTAGAAGTATTGTTTGGAATGGCAGGCTTAGTACTCATTTCAAGTTACCTGATTAAGCTGGCGCTTACATGGAGTAGATTAAAGGCAAAAAATAAAACCATGGGCATACTTATGATTCTATTTATGGGGAGCATAATTGCCTATGTTATTTCTATGACAGTTGTTCCGTTTGCTTCAACACTAGCCGAGCCAACAGGGGCCTTAGGTTTTGTTTTGTTGCTATTGTTCCTGGTAATAGCTTTTTTTAAGCAAGATATGATTGTAGATGTCGAGCGATTGTCAGCATTCATATTTGTAGCAAGGCTGAAAGATCGATCAATTGTATTAGCAACCCTATTTCTGTTATTCACTGCGTATATGGGACTTACGCGGGTTGGTGCTATACCCAAAATGTATCTTGACCAATATCCACAGGCTTATTACAACCTGGTTAATCGTGCAGAGTCAGGCGCAGAACAGCTTGAAGAAGGTAAGTTCCGCCATGAGGAATTTAAAGAGAAGTATGATCGCTTTATCCAGCGACATATTCGTAATGAAAGTAAATAAAGCAGCGTGTCGGACGGTATTCATCAACTTCAATTATTGGTCAATGCGGGACGTTACCTTGAAGCAAGGCAGTTAGCGGACAGGTTAAGCAAAGGTTCGGATGGAATTAATACCAGAATTAATCAACTACTTGCTTTAAGTCTGTCAAAGTCTGGCTCTCCTGAGAATGCCCAGGAACTCCTTGAGCCCATTTATCAGGCTATGCCAGAGGATGTAGAGACTGCGGGTATTCTTGGTGGTATTTATAAGGAACTATTTAAAAAGCATCAAGACTCCAAATACGCCATTCTTTCGCGCGATACTTATTTAAAAAATTTTCAGGCTACAAAGCATTATTATCCTGGAATCAATGCGGCAACTATGTCGGCTATTGCAGGACGGGCCGCTCAAGGAAAGGAGATTGCAACAGAAGTTATTTCACTGATTAATCTACAAACAACAGATTTTTGGGAAGTGGCTACTTTGGCAGAGGCGTACCTGCTCACCAAAAACAGAACGCAGTCTGTAGAGTGTTTTATTCGGGCGCGCCAGTTGGCGGGTACAGACTGGGGCAAAGTTACGAGCGTATACAACCAACTTTGGCTGCTGAATCATTATGTTCCGGTGCCGAAGGAAATTCAAAAGGTGTTCAGCCCACCCAATGTGGTGGCTTTTGTCGGACACATGCTGGATCAGCCAAGCCGGACAACCCCACGTTTTCCCGCCTCCATAGAAACAAAAATTAAAGATGCTGTTAAGGGGGCAATCCAAACATTGAATGCCAGTATTGGCTATTGCTCTGTTGCCTGTGGCGGTGATATTCTATTTGCTGAAGCTGTGGAAGAAGCAGGAGGGGAACTTCAGCTTTTCCTGCCGTTTGCGAAAGATGATTTTGTTGAAATCAGTGTTCGGTTTGCAGGCGAAAATTGGATTGAGCGTTTCAATCAGCTTATTGAAAGACATCCGGTTACCTATGTTACGCAAGAAACGTATGCGGGGTATGATGATTTGTTTAGCCTGCAGAGTCGGGTGATTTTTGGTTCCGCTGTTTTACGCTCAGCCGGGTTTCACCAGGAGCCATCGTTGTTAACAGTATTGTCCGAAACGGATTTGAAGCGAAGAGAAGGAGGTACACGGGATACCATTCGCTTATGGCCATTTTCCGACAAGCATATCAATATTAATCCCGATTTATATCTGGGCTCAACTACAGCAGTAACTTCAACGTCCAGCGCTGCACCTGTTTCTGAAAGGGGTTCGGATCGTCCTGTGCTTTATCTGGTGCTGGCTGATTTAACCCAACTTTCTCCTTTGGATAAGGAAAAGATAAATAAAGCAATTCAGGTCAGGCTCTCAGATGGATTGCTAACGTTTAAAGCTGCTGAGTTACTGCACGACTCCATGTTGATGGCGTTTGAAACAGAGGCTGCGACTATTGATTTTGTTCAGTTGGTAATGGCGCAGTTACCGAAAGGAGAAAAATTGATCAAAATAAGTTTACATGCAGGGCCAACTTATGTTGATGAGGATGGTCAAAAATTCATCGGTAAGGAAAATATTAATGGTTCCACGTTACAGGCTATCAATCAGTTTTCTCCACATGGGGGTATTGTAGCCAGCGATTTGTTTGCAGCATTGTTGGCATTAAATCGAAAGAAATTTAAGCTGGAGTATGTTGGTGCGATACAGCCGGAAGATGGTAAGACTATGGGGCTGTATAATGTTTTTATCAAGCTGATGTAGCGTTAATACTTAACTTAGAATATGCCTTCTTTAATGCCCGATTATGAATATGACATCTTTATCAGTTATCGCCATAACGATAATCGAAGTGGTTGGGTAACAGAATTTGTAAATGCTTTACAGGAGGAACTGGCCGCCACTATTAAAGAGCCACTCGCCATTTATTTCGATAAAAACCCCCACGATGGGTTACTCGAGACTCATCATGTGGATAAGAGCTTGGAGGGGAAATTAAAGTGCCTCATTTTTATTCCCATTATTTCGCAGACTTACTGCGATCCAAAATCCTTTGCGTGGCAACATGAATTTTGTGCCTTTAATAAACGGGCACAAGAGGATCAGATTGGACGAGACATTAAATTAGGTAATGGAAATGTAGCCAGCAGAATTCTGCCCGTTAAAATTCATGACCTTGACTTGGAAGATAGCACCACGATTGAAAATGAAATTGATGGTGTGGTGAGGGCAATCGAATTCATCTACAAAGAAGCGGGTGTTAACCGACCGCTTGCTCATGATGATAGTGATGAAAGAAATCTTAATCGGACGAAATACAAAAACCAGGTAAATAAAGTTGCAAATGCGATCAAGGAAATTGTCATAGCTATTAAAAATCCGACCTTACTTGCTAAAAAAGCAGCGGACGAAAAAGTATCAGCTAATACTCCCAAGACGAACAAAAGACTTATTACAGGTGTAGTAGCATTACTTCTTTTAGTCACTGCGATTTATTTTATTTATCCTACATTTCAATCAATTGAAATTAAACAGGAAATAACAGATAAATCTATTGCTGTGCTGCCCTTCGATGATTTTATAGAAGAGGAAAGCATGAAGTATTTCGCTGATGGACTCACGGAGGAGATACTAAATGTATTAGCTAAGGCCCCTGATTTGAAAGTAGCTTCCCGTACCTCTTCCTTTCAGTACAAAGACAAAGATGATGATGCCCGCAAAATTGCGAAAGAATTGGGAGTGGCACATATTATTGAAGGTTCAGTACGGGGTTCAGCGGAGCGCATGAGAATTACAGTTCAGCTCATCAGGGCATCAGATGGCTTTCATTTATGGTCAGAAACCTACGACAAAACAAAAGACGATGTTATTCAGATTCAGGAAGATATTGCGTTGAAGATTGCACAGGCCATGCAAACAGCCATGGATCCGGTTGCACTGAAAGACATGATGCAATCGGGAACAAGTAACATTGAAGCTTATACCTACTATTTGAAAGGTTTGTCATTTGGATCATTTGCGGAAGGATATGATGATTTTGAAAAGGCAAGGGTTCTTGACCCAACGTTCGCATTAGCCCATTATAGGGCTGCCAGATTTTGGTATAGTCAATTACTAATTACTGCCGGTGAAAGTGATAAGACGGACAAAAGTTATTTAGAAAAAATTGACCTTTACAACCAAAGAATAGAATTAGCTATTCAATATGCACTTCCTGTTGACAGGATACATTATCATGCAAACCAGGCCTTTGTTAATATGGAATTTCGTAAGGCTTTGAATTTGTATAAACAATACACCAAAGAAAGACCTAACGAAACTACTGTATTACGAGAAATCGTCTCTTTATTGGTATTTCTTGGGGACTACAAGGAGGCAGGTTTTTATGCCGACACTTTTGCGAAAAATATACTGCATAATGAGGCTAATTACTCCCGAGCTATTAACACTTTATTTCATGCACGAAAGTATACGCTAGGATCGGAATTTGCACGAAAGGCACTATTGGAGTTTCCTAATAGTGAAGGTGTATTATATCAGGCTCATCGAATGTTTCTTTGGAGTGGAATGATGAATGAGGCGAGGGAGGCGTATAAGGGTTATATGCAATTAGGAATAACAAGAGATACACGGATTGTTAAATTGAGACAAGCATGTGCAGAGGGAGATTCTGTACTGGCCTACTCTATTTATTCGAATGAAATTGAAAGTAATGGACGGTACATTACAAAATGGTTAAGCCTTATGTGTTTGGGAAAATCAAACGAAGCGATACGCTTACTTAAACCACTTGAAGAGAGTGGTGAGCTGTTTAGTCTATCCTCATGGCTTCACTATTCTATATTTGATGCAAAGCATTATCCTAAACTACAGGCAATTTTGGAAAGGGAGAATGCAAACCAACGAGAATTAATTGAACTTCCTTTTGCTCTGAAAACTACAGCGAATCAATAATGAGCGCGTTGATTCAAGATTACGAATATGACATCTTTATCTCTTATTCCCACAATCAAAGAGCCTCTTACCATCTTGGTACTTAATTATTAGAAGTTATTTTTAATCTGCTTGAATTCTAAGCTTGCAGATTTATAATTTTTGTGTAAGGAACGTTAAAACAAATTCCACTGATTCAGTTGGAACTTCCTCCATCGGAACATGCCCCGCATCATCAAAAATAACCAACGTTGAACCGTTAATGGATTCTTGAAACAAGTAAGCATTCTCTACCGGGATCCAGCGATCTTTTTTGCCCCACAGAATCAACGTAGGGGTGGTAATTTGTTGGATGGTATTGCTTTGGTCGGGCTCGTCCTGTTTAATTCTTTTTAACGTGGCTTCACGATT
>CAYQOM010000002.1:460223-544247 GCA_964419145.1 uncultured Roseivirgaceae bacterium
CATCAGCTCGTAATATCGGTCGGTTACTTCTTGTTTTACCACATTTTAATTTCCATAAACCTGTTTCATGTTCAGGTTGAATACAAACTTTGGTGTAATGTGCGTGAAACCTGCTCCGAAAAATGGATTTTGAAGGGCTTTAAATATCCACGGTCTTTTTGTGTTTTTATTTGCATTCCAGAAACCGGCTGCATCAATCAGTACAAGTTTTTTTACCCGTTCAGGTGCGCGAAGTGCCAGTTTCCAGGCTACGGTTCCACCCATTGAGTTGCCGGCTACATAAAAGGTGTCCAACTTCAAACTGTCGGCAAGGGCCAATACCAGTTTCGTGTAATAGTCGGTTGTGTAGGTTTCGGTTTTATTCGGGCCGGTCAATCCATGACCGGGGAAATCAAGTGAAAACGTTGTGTATGATTTGCTGAGTTCATCTTCCCAGTCTTGCCAGGTATGAAGCGAGGCAAAGCTCCCATGCAAAAGAAAAATGGGTGTGCCTGATCCGCGTTGACGCACGTGTACTTTGGCATCAAGAGCCTGAATATATTTTGATTCGGGCGTAAAATATTTTTCTTCAAGTTTTTGAGGGGAAATATCAACCTTGAATCCAATAATCAGGATGCTGATCAGGAGCACGCCAAACACGGCAACAACAATGGTGAGAATTCGCTTAAGACGCTTCATCCGCGACCTAATAATCGCCTAAGGTTTCTTCAAGTTGAGCCAGTGCTTTTTCAAGTTGTTCATCGTTGGGGGCTACACCATGCCATTTGTGCGAGTTCATCATGAAGTCAACACCAAAACCCATTTCGGTGTGCATCAGGTTCATTACTGGTTTTCCTTTTCCGGCAAGCGCCTTTGCTTTCTCCAGACCAGCAACCAGCTCTTCCATGTTGTTGCCATTAAACTCCTGTACTTCCCAACCAAAAGCTTCCCACTTGGCTTTCAGGTTTTTCAAATCCATTACTTCTTTCAACGGACCGTCAATCTGTTGGCCGTTGTAATCGATGGTGGCGATGAGGTTATCCACACCATGATGCGCGGCATACATAGCTGCTTCCCAAACCTGACCTTCCTGCTGTTCGCCATCACCCATTAATACATACACCAGATGATTGTCATTATTCAGTTTTTTGGTTTGTGCTGCGCCAATGGCGACAGACAAGCCCTGACCTAGTGATCCGGAAGCAACACGAATGCCTGGCAAGCCTTCATGTGTAGCTGGGTGCCCTTGTAACCTTGAATTCAAAAAGCGAAACGTTGCAAGTTCCTTTGTATCAAAATAGCCTGCCCGCGCCAGGGTTGAATACCAAACCGGTGAGATGTGGCCATTCGATAAGAAGAAAATATCCTCACCAATTCCATCCATAGAGAATCCGGGCTTGCGCCTGAGTATGTTGAAATAAAGCGCGACAAAAAATTCAGTACAGCCCAATGAACCGCCCGGGTGGCCCGATTGGCAGGCATGAACCATGCGAACGATGTCTCTGCGAATTTGTGAACAGGTTTTTTTAAGTTGTTGAATATCAGCGGTTTTCATTCTTAAGGTCAGGATTTGAGTGCTAATTGAAATAAGAGTTTTTGGTATGCTGCGAATATGTAGGAATTCGGGTAACTCTCCAAAATCCGCGTGCGCGATGAGGCTCGAATACCTGAATTAATTGCTCTGGATAATTTCAATCTCCGTTCTGCGATTGATTTCCCGACCACCCATTTCATCATCGTTGGAAACAATGGGACGTTCAGCGCCATATCCTTTGGCAGTTAGTCGTGAGGCGTCCACGCCAAGTGAAACCAGGTGATCCACTACTGCGGTTGCCCTTTTTAAAGAAAGCTGTTTGTTGGCGGTGGCACTCCCGGTGTTATCGGTATGTCCGTTGATTTGCACTTTCAGGTTCGGACTACCGGTAAGCAGGTCTTTAATTTTATCAAGCTCACTTAGGGATTCGGTCTTCAGGTCAAACTTACCCACATCAAAGAAAATGTTTTTCAACACCACTTTCGATCCTACATCGGCCCGCACCATAATGATGTGTAAATCAATTTCCTGGTACTCGGCAAACTTGGGCACATTAAAGTTGAGCGAGTTAAACAAGTAACCCACTTTTTCGGTAGCCACACCGTAGTTACCACCGTGTGGAATAACCAGTTCAAACGCACCAGTCTCTGGGTTGGAATAAATCTTCGACATGAGTTTTTTGTTCTCGTTATTCACGAGTGAAATTACAGCCGCCAATGGCTCGGCAGTAGTTTCATCAATCACCTGACCCTTAAGTACCGTTACGACTTTTTGATTGCGTAGTTCTGTAATGGAGGCATCAATAAAGTCCTGATCTTTTGGCTTTGTAGGCTCTTTTGGTTTTTCAGCAACGACAACCGGTTTTGGTTTTGGCTTGTACTTAGGTTCAAGGAAGCGAATGGAGTAGATATCCGCTCCACCAAATCCACCTTCTTTAACGGTGGCATAGTAACCGGTTTTTTTATCGGGTGATGTGCTGAAAAAGCCATCATACTCCCATGAATTAACCGGGTAGCCTATGTTTACCGGTTTGGTCCACTGACCTTTTATAAGTTCAGTAATAAAAATATCACTGTTGCCAAGTTTTGGATGACCATCGGAAGAGAAGTAGAGCGTAACCCCGTCATAATGAATAAAAGGAGAGTCGTCATTACCCGGTGTATTTACAATCGGGCCGAGGTTGCTGGCCTTTCCCCACTGACCTTTACTGTCGAGTTCACTCACATATAAATCGAGTTCACCATAACCACCCGGGCGGTTGCTGGCAAAATAAAGTCGCTTTCCATCAGGTGAAACGCTGGCGCTGGTTTCCCAATATTGTGAGGTGTTTATGTTTTTGTTGAGCTCCTCCGGTTTTGACCAATCCGTTCCGTTAAAAGTAGAGGTGTAGATGTCACCACCACCGGTTTCATAATAAAGAAATAATGTTTTACCATCCGGTGAAAGGGAAGCGGCTGCATCGTTGTAGACGGTGTTGATGTTATCGCTGATTTTCTTTGGTTCTGTCCATGCTCCATTTCGTTTGTACGAAACGTAAATATCTTCCAGATTTTGTGCGCCTTTCGGTCCTTCTCCGCGGTTGGAAGTAAAGATCAACATGTTGCCATCGGCAGAGATAATAGGAGAGTACTCGTTTAGGTTTGAGTTTACTACGGATCCCAAATTTTCGATAACGACATTCAATTCGAATTGGGTTAGTGAATCGGCCACGAGGCACTCTTGTATTCGTTCTTCTGCCAGGTTTTCAAATTGTGGATTCTTTTTCTTGAAAGCCTCAAACTGTTCACGCGCTTTTATGAATTCGTTCGTGTTTTGAAAGGCCATGCCCAGGTGATAGTTGATTCGATTATCAATGCCCGGGTTCAGGCGATAAGCTTTGTCGATGTAAGAGGCAGCCTTTGATTTTGTATCTGAGTACAAATACGCCATTCCTAATTTAAAATTTACCTGCGCATCATCGGGGTTTATCTGAAGGGCTTGCTTATAGGCATCTATGGCTCCGCTGTAATTTTTCTTTCCATAGTGCCGGTCGCCTGTTTCAATCAGGGTTTTAACCTGTTGCGCCTGCAGGCTGAAGGCCATGAAAAATGTAAGAAATACAACTGAAAATTTTTTGTACATGATTTTAACCTACTTCTTTTTCTTCGCCACTTTCTTTTTAGTTGCTGATTTCTTGGTGGCAACTTTCTTAACCATACGTTTTGCAGGAGCGGTTTTCTTTTTTACCGGTGTGTTCTTTACATCGGGTCGTTTCTTCAAAATCTGATCTGCATGATTTTTAGTATCCACTTTTTCAATCACTTCATCAATTACACCCTGTTCATTGATCACGTAGGTGACACGCGCGGTACCCATGTATTTTCTGCCATACATGGATTTCTCTACCCAGGTGCCATACTTCTGATGGATTACTTTATCCACATCGGCTAATAAACGGAAAGGAAGTTTTTCTTTGGCGATGAACTTCTGATGTGATTTTTCTGAATCGGTACTTACGCCCAACACTTCATAACCTTGCTTTTGCAGTGCCTTATAATTATCGCGCAGGTTGCAGGCTTCGGCTGTGCATCCGGGCGTTTGATCTTTTGGGTAAAAGTACAGTACTACTTTTTTGCCTTTCAGGCTTGATAGCGTTACGGGTTTTCCATCCTGATCGTTAACGGAAAAATCGGGAGCTTTTGATCCGGCTTTGAGTGCCATAGTTATTGAATTTTTTGTGCGTACGTTTTTTTGTTCCCAGCCTGGTCGGTAACGGTTAATTCGAAATCACCTGCCAACGAGGATTTAGGATCCAGTTTTTCAGAAACCAATATACCGGTTTTTGCATCGTAATTCATCAGTAACCATTTGCCGTTCAGGGTTGCTTCGAAAGATGCAATTCCGGAAAGGTTGTCACCAATCCTAAATCGTGCCACATTGGTGTTGGCGTAAATGCGTGTAATTACCGGGGGAACGGTATCCGATAAAATAGTGAAATCACCCAATTCACGTGGGTAGAACGTAATTTTTCCGTTAGTCCATTCACCGCCTTCATAACTGTAATACCGACCGCTTACGCGATACACTCCTGTTGTTTTATCTGTGGCGTATGGTTGCGTAGGCTTCAGGGTAACGGCTATGCTCCTGCTAAAAGGCTCTTGTGGCCCTAAAGAAAAAATTTCTAGGCTATCTGTTCTTAGTGTATGAGCAGCTGTAAAATATAATGTATCGTAAAGCGCACGATTTGGAAAGCGAATGTCCATCAAATCGCTGTAGTACTTGTATTCGGTTCCTGAAGGAACCAAGACTTTCAGGTTTGTGACAATGGATTGTCCACAAACCACTACTGAATCCGGGATCATTTTGCGTAGATCAATCAGAAACACATTTTTAGTCGCGTTGAAATAGGATGGTTCCAATTCAAAAGGCTCTCCTTTAACATAAGCCTGGGCGCCATACTCTTCACTATCGCACATGCGGGAAGAAATTACCAGGGTATTGTCTTGTATGTCTGATGTCAGGTCGGCTTTTGGTGTTTCCAAAGTAATTATTTCGCGAGGAGGTTCACTTGGCTTTAGTCTGAAACGAACGGTACTGGTGTTACCGTGGAAATCGCGCATAACAATTTGCACGTTTGATTGATTGTTTCCGTTAATCTTAAGCTTTCCGCTTCCGGGGGATTGGGAATAAAAATGCAAGGTGTTGCCGTCATCTTGATAAAGCTTGTAGAAACGATTGCCGTCTGCCAGCATTTTTCTGAAATCCAGAACGGTATAAATGCTTCTGCCTTGGGTAAGGTTTAGTTTTTCAATAGTCTGCTTGAATACCAACGCGCTGTCCATGTAAACCTCAATGTAGTTCACTCCGCATTTAAAGCGTGCGTTATCAACCACATCGTGCGCAAGCAACTCAATACCAATGGTTCCGTGTGCGAGTATGGGTTGTGATAGGAGGTAATCGTTACCCGAACGTTGTAAATAAAATTCAAACCGTCCGAAGCGATCGTTAATACGTGAGTCTTTGTCCAGTGTTTTAAAGGCTACCTTTTGTGCGATCGGTGGAACGTGATCACGGACTTCACTGAAACCATACTTTAATGGATTAAGCGCCAGGTTATTGGGGTCGCGAATGTCGAAATGAAGATGCGGCCCGCCTGAAGAACCCGTGTTACCGGAGAAGGCAATGGTATCACCTTTGTTTACCGGAAACTGACCTTCGCGGAAGTACAAATCGATGCTGGAAGTTTTTCTGCGGTAGCGTTCGCGCAGCACATAGTTATGTACGGCATCATTAAATTTATTCAGGTGGGCATAAACCGTTGTGTTCCCATCCGGATGTTTTACATAGAGTACATTGCCGTAACCGGAAGGACTTACACCTGCACGCGAAATGTATCCTTTTTGAGCGGCCACCACCGGCCAGTTCAGTTCATTGTTGGTGCGGATGTCGAGCCCGGTATGAAAATGTGTGCTGCGCAGTTCGCCCATGGTCCCCGAAAGGGAAGCCGGGTTACCCGGACGAATGGGGAAGACATAGGTGTTTGCTTTAACTACATCAACATCGGGTTCGCTAAACTGCGCTGCAGCTACGTGAGCGAGGAGAAAAAATACAACTCCTGCTTTACTTGATTTCAAATTCCAGTAGTTTCTCATCTTCAATATAGGCCGTTAACACATCGCCAACCGAAACGGGGCCAACTCCTTTTGGGGTTCCGCTAAAAATCAAGTCTCCGGTCCGCAGGGTAAAAAATTTAGATAGATAGGCGATGATGTAATCAAACGGGAACAACATCAAACTGGTGTTACCCTGTTGTTTATACTCGCCATTTATTTTTAAACTGAAGTTGATATTTTTTAAATCCTTGAACTCGCTTACAGGAATAAATTTATCCGAGATTGGGGCGGAGCCATTAAAACCTTTGGCGATATCCCACGGTAACCCTTTTTCCTTAGCTTTCTGTTGCAAGTCTCGTGCCGTAAAATCAATGCCAATACCAATGGCATCATAATATTTGTGTGCGAATTTTTCCTGAATGTTTTTTCCTTCTTTGCAGATGCGCAGCACCAATTCTACTTCATGGTGTATGTCTGATGAAAAATCCGGATAATAGAACGGGGCATTATTACGCACGATGGCCGTATCGGGTTTGGTGAAAATCACCGGTTCATCCGGCCGTTCATTGTTCAGTTCTTTAATGTGTTCGGCATAATTTCTGCCAATCGCAAATATCCTCATCTGTTCAGTTCTTTACTCCTACAAAGCTATTAACAATCTGCCACCGAATTTGTATTTTTGATCAAATTTATAACGTATGGTAAGAAAAGTCATTGCCCTTTTGATAGGCGGTTTGCTCATGTATGCCTGTGCAACCGTACCGGTTACCGGCCGTAATCAACTTAGCTTGATCTCCAATGCGGAACTTATGCCGATGGCCTACCAGCAGTACCGTGAGGTTATTGCTAAAGGACCCATTTCAACAAATGCACAGCAGACCGCGATGATCAAGCGTGTTGGAGTAAATATTCAAAAGGCAGTAGAACAGTACATGGCCGATAAAAATCTCTCATCACAGCTTGACGGCTTTGCCTGGGAGTTTAATCTCATAGATGATCCAACCGTAAATGCGTGGTGCATGCCGGGTGGTAAGGTTGCTTTTTACACGGGTATTCTGCCGATATGCAAAGATGAATTGGGTGTTGCCGTGGTAATGGGACACGAAGTGGCACATGCCATTGCCAATCATGGTCGCGAGCGCATGAGTCAGCAGATGTTTGCACAATTTGGGTTGAGCACACTCGGAGCGTTGATGGGCCAGAACCCGACAGCCGGAAATGAGTTGCTCATGCAGGCAATCGGTGCAGGAACCAACATCGGTATGTTGAAGTTTAGTCGCCAGCATGAATCGGAAGCGGATAAAATGGGATTGATCTTTATGGCGATGGCCGGTTACGATCCGAACGAAGCGCCAAAATTCTGGGAGCGCATGAGTGCATTAAGTGGGGGGCAGGCTCCACCGGAATTCTTGTCTACGCACCCCTCACACGAAACGCGCGTGCGCGATTTGAATAGTTGGATCCCGGAAGCGATGCAGTATTATAAGAAGTAGTTCGGGTTGCGAGGTACGAGTTACGGGGTTCGGGTTACGAGTTAGGTTTTGATTTTGAGACTTAGCGTGAGATTTTGGAAAGAGTAATATCAACTATCAAATGCAATTATTATGAAACAAGTACTTTCTCTGGTTGCTTTATTTTTTTCCATTACCTTATCAGCACAAAATTTAAACGGTGCATGGAAGTTGGTAAATCAAAATGGAAAACCATTTACGGATGAATGCATCAAGATTTACAGCGACAGCTATTTCATGTTTGCGATACATAAAGCCGATGGATCATTTATAAAGGCAGGCGGAGGGAGCTATACTTCAAAAGGCAAGGAGTACACCGAGGTACTTGATTTTTACACAACTGATAGTACGCAGGTACGCAAGCCGGTTACCTATTCGTTTTCAGTGAAGAAGGATGAAATGACCATTGAAGCTCAGATGCATGGCGGTACACTAAAAGAAACCTGGAAAAAAGTGGACGATGCCTCATCGTCATTAAGTGGTGCCTGGCGATTTGGCGCCCGGGTTGATGATGCCGGAGTAGCCGGACAACGCAGGGGTGGCGATTCACCACGACAGACATTAAAGATTCTCTCCGGAGATCATTTTCAGTGGGCAGCCTTCAACTACGAAACCAAACAGTTTATGGGCAGCGGTGGCGGAACGTATAAACTGGAAGAGGGCAAGTACACCGAAACCATCCGTTTCTTCTCCCGCGATAATTCCCGTGCAGGCATGTCATTGACTTTCGCGTGCCGCCTGGACGGATCGGATTGGTACCATAAGGGAAAAGGCACGACCGGCAATCCGGTGAGTGAGGTGTGGGAGCGGATTAAATGATTGCTATCTCAACCTAAAACCAACTCCAGCGTTTATATTAATTGCTGCTATTTTACCATGAGTGTCAAAAATGGATGATCTCGCTGTTAAGTATTCCGAGTTCAGTAATAGACATAAATTCTTTGAAAAATTATATTGGTATACTGCTCCTAGTGAATAGCCAACTGACAAGCTTTGGGTTGTTACTGTAAAGTCTGTTGTTTTATATTCAAATAGGGAATGCACAAAACCAATCATTCCTTTTAAGCGTAAGTAGGATCTATCTGAAATCATTCGCAAATACGAAGGTCCTGCAAGCAATGCTCCGTATGCTGTAATTGCATCTGTTTGCATACTTTTACTTAAATGTGCGCCACCTAGCCATGATGCCGATAACCCCCATTTTTTTCTGATGGTATATCCGAAATTTATCAGGTTTAAATTAAGACCTGTTCCGTTATCAATTTTGGCTGTTAAATCACCCTTAGGAAATGCAGGGCCTATGGTAATTCCGATGTAACCTCTTTTTTCTTGATCTGTTTGCGCATTGGAAGTCAATGCATAAAGCATAGAACCAATTAGCAATAGTTTTCGCATAAGAAATTACTTTTTATTAAACCCCCTCAACTTTATCTCCGTCAACTTTCGTTTTGTATCCAACGGAAAATCTCCGTTCATCATCCAGTCGTAGTAGGAGGGTTCCTGCTTTAAAACATCCAATACTTTTTTGTTTTTGTGCTTGCCGAAGTTAAAGAGTTCTTCTCCTTTTTCGTTTTTGATCATGCGGCCGGCCAGATCTACCAGGTCGGATGATGATAAATTGGCCAGTACATCCATATCGTTTTTGATCTCGCCAATGGTGTTGCCTAATCCATCTACCACAGGCTGACCTTCATACCGGGCAACCTGGGCCAGCAATACGTCAAGGGTTGCTTGTGTATCGGCTTCAGCTGTGTGTGAATCGTGTAACTCTTTGTTAAGGTAAAACCGGTAGGCTGCTGAAAGCGTACGCTTTTCCATCAGGTGAAAAATGCGCTGGGCATCAATAACTTTTTTGCGGGTGTGATCAAACTCAACACCTGCGCGAAGAAATTCTTCCACCAGAATGGGAATATCAAACTTTAAAATATTGAAACCCGCCAAATCAGCGCCCTCAAAAAAACGGGCATAGTCTTTCGCTACATCTTTAAAGGTGGGTTTGTCCTTTACGTCTTCATCTTTCAAGCCATGAAAGCGTGACGACTCTGCAGGAATGGGAATGGTTGGGTTGATCAGATCCGTTTTACGCTGTGTTTCCCCGTTCGGCATTACTTTGATAACCGCAATTTCAATAATGCGATCCTGGGTAATGTTGGTACCGGTAGTTTCCAGGTCGAAAAAGCAAAGCGGACTACGAAGATTGAGTTTCATGTAAATGAATTAATCGGGTGGTGCCCGAAGTGAATGAATTAAAGCGGAAAGCTGGAGAGTGCCTTATAAAACTGATCGGCTGTTATGCCAATACGTTTCAACAGTTCCTTTGCTCCGCTGATATTTTGAAAGTTCTGGCTTCCGTAAATGTTTACCGGAATTTTATCTTTTCCTGAGGTAATGAAATGATTGCCCGAATCAGAAGTATGGGAATGAATTTTGTACCCGACACTGAGCACATCGGGTCGGGGTTTGGCACCCACCAGCAGGGCCAACGGATCATTTTCACAATAATACAATAGCCCGGCTTTTGGTGTACTGTCGGCAAACTGATCGAATCGTTTTACATAATCATCGGCAGTAGGAAATTCTGTTGAAGCCGCCCACATGATGTTGGTAATCAACCCGATATGGTGCTTGAAATCAAGCATGTTTTGCTCGTTAGCCTCTATAATAATGAGTGGCCCACCTGAAGACAGCCTCTCGGTTTCGGAAATGCCATGCCCCGCAGCGCTGATGGAATAATCAAATGGCCTTTTGTAATGTTCGAGCACGTGAATGAGCATAGCAGCCAGGGTAGTCGTTCCGCGACTTCCGGTAATGACAATGCGCTGCTTATCAGCGGCTTGCTTCAGAATGGTTTCGGTCTGACTGTTCATTCCTGTTTGGTGTGGCTCAATAATCTCTAAAGTAAATGAAAATGTTCATTCTGTGAAAATCATATTTTAAATCCCAAAGTTGTCACAGGCTGTCAGCGCACCGGTGGTAAGATTGCAACTATTGAATGTGCATAAGTTGTTAATGAAGGTGAAATGTGTGTGGATAGTCTATTGAACGAATGTTATTAACCGGATAGCGTGTTTGCTTACGTTTGTCACCTTGTAAAAAAGCAACACGTCCAACAACCACAGTATGGAGCAAAGCCGATCAACGCCAATGCGTACAGGAAGTAAAACCATGATGCCCGGCAAGGGTGGAAAACTTTTAGTGAGAGACATCTCCGAAAGTCTGGGTAAGCTTCCTCCGCAGGCGCTTGATCTGGAAGAGGCTGTGTTAGGCGCGCTCATGTTAGAAAAGGGTGCGCTTAACGCAGTTGTTGAGTTTTTAAAACCGGAGCATTTCTATTCGGAAGCGCACCAGGAAATTTACCGCGCCATCATTGAGCTATTCAAAGGCTCAGAGCCGGTGGACATGCGTACGGTAGTAAACCAGTTACGCAAAAATGCCAAACTGGAGTTGGTAGGAGGGGCGTATTACATTGCCGAGCTCACCTCAAAAGTAAGTTCTGCGGCCAACATTGAGTACCACGCCCGCGTGGTGATTGAATTGGCCATCAAGCGCGACCTCATACACATCGCTTCGCAGATTCATCATGATGCGTACGAAGACACGACCGATGTTTTCGAACTGTTGGATAAAACCGAGCAATCGATTTTCGAAATATCGGATTCGAACCTGCGTAAGAATTACGACAACATGAAGAACCTGATGTACCGTGCCATCACGGAACTTCAGAAACTGAAAGAACATAAAGATGGACTCACCGGTGTGCCTTCAGGCTTTACCGCGCTTGATCGCATGACATCAGGTTGGCAAAGTTCAGACCTGGTGATTATTGCGGCACGACCTGGTATGGGTAAAACCGCATTTGTGGTTTCCGCCATGCGTAATGCGGCAGTTGATTTCAAAAGACCGGTGGCTATTTTTTCATTGGAGATGGCTTCCGTTCAGTTGGTGAATCGTATGATCTCGGCAGAAGCGGAACTGGAAGGAGAGAAGATCCGCAAAGGGCAGTTGGCTGAATTTGAATGGGCACAGCTGGTGCACAAAACCAACCGGCTTTCTTCAGCGCCCATATTTATTGACGATACACCGGCACTTTCCATTCTTGAATTACGTGCCAAGTGCCGCAGGTTGAAAGCCGAGCACGGCATTCAGTTAATCATTGTCGATTATTTGCAATTGATGCGGGGTGATACAGGCGGTAACCGCGAACAGGAAATTGCATCCATCTCGCGTGCGCTGAAAGGCATTGCCAAAGAACTCAGCGTTCCGGTACTGGCCCTTTCGCAGTTGAGTCGTGGGGTGGAAACCCGTGGCGGTGATAAACGCCCGCAACTTTCCGACTTACGTGAATCCGGTTCCATCGAACAGGATGCTGACATGGTAATTTTCCTGTACCGACCGGAATACTATAAGATTACGGTTGATGAAGAAGGCATGCCAACACAAGGCATGGGTGAAGTGATTATCGCCAAGCACCGTAATGGACAAACCGGTTCCGTGAAACTGAAGTTTATCGGCAAGTACACCAAGTTTGCTGATTTTGATGCTCCGACTCCGCATGAGAATCCGTTCAGCGGTATGATTACCCGCGAGAGCCGCATCAATCAAATCCGTCCGGAAGATGAACCACCTGCATCCGGCAATGATGAGGACATGCCGTTCTGATGCAATTTTATTGGTCCTCTAGCAGGAGTTCGTGTGCAGCCTGAAGTTCTCGCAGGGTTGCCAGGTTGTTTTGTTTACGTGCAAGTTCAATCCCGGCTTCATAGAGTTTAAGAGCATCTTTTATTTCACCATTTTCCTGCATCAGTGCAGCAGTCTGATAGTAAGCTGGAAGGTAATCCGGATGGGTTACTAATAATTGATTTAATAGCTGAAGCGCTTCTGCAGGCTGTTCGTTTTTATATTCAAGCGCGAGGGCATAAAGCGAAAAGACATCGTTCGGATCCTCCTCCAGAAACTTCAAAAGTTGCTCAATTCGCGTCAAATTCATTTTATTTTGGGTTTTTGGCCTTCCAAATTTCGGATTTTATGCTTTATCTTGAAGCCCGTTTGAAAAGTGTAGTTCAATTAATTTTTTGTTTGCTGAAAAGATGAAAATTCTCGTTTGTATTTCCCACGTTCCCGATACCACATCGAAAATCAATTTTACAGATAACAACACCAGGTTCGATACGAACGGTGTTCAATTTATCATTGGTCCGTACGATGATTATGCACTCGCGCGTGCCGTTGAGTTAAAAGAAACTTCCGGGGCCACCATTACCGTATTGAATGTAGGCCAAGCTGATACTGAGCCTACTATCCGCAAAGCGTTGGCTATTGGTGCCGATGATGCCATCCGTGTGAATGCCGAGCCCACCGATTCTTTCTTTGTGGCTTCACAAATTGTGGCTCAGGCAAAGGAGGGTGGTTATGATTTAATCCTGATGGGCAGGGAATCAATCGATTATAACAGCGGTGCTGTACATGGTATTGTTGGCGAGATGCTGGGCATGCCCTCCATCTCACCCGTAATGAAACTGGATATTGATGGCAATACAGCCAAGTTGGCCCGGGAAATTGAAGGGGGAAAGGAATACCTGGAAGTTAATCTTCCGTTTGTAGCTGGTTGTCAGGAGCCCATTGCGGAATGGAAAATACCAAATATGCGCGGCATCATGTCGGCCCGTACAAAACCATTGAAAGTAGTAGAACCGGTTTCAACTGACAGCGGAGTAAAACTTCAACAGTTTGAATTGCCTCCTGCGAAAGGTGCAGTAAAAATGATTGCTGCGGACAACGTGCAGGAACTTGTTACACTGCTGAAAAATGAAGCCAAGGTTTTATAAGAGCAATCGTTTATCAAATTGAATCATTAGACATCAGACATTATGAATATTTTAGTTTTTGTTGAAAGTGCTGAAGGAAAAATCAAAAAAACATCGCTGGAGGCAGTAGCATTTGCGCACGCCATGGGTGGAAATGTAACAGCGATTGCTATCGGACAGACAGAGCAAACTGAATTGGAGAACCTGGGTAAGTACGGAGCTAAGAAAGTGCTGCATGCTGCCGATGAAAAATTGAATCAAGGCGTGATACAAGCCTACGCTGCTGTACTTGCAAAAGCATTTCAAGATGAACAAGCAGATCTGTTGGTTCTCGCTGACTCATCGTTGGGTACACCGGTTGGTGCGCGTGTGGCTGCCAAGCTGGATGCGAGCCTGGCTTCTAACGTTGTTCAGCTACCTGATACATCATCCGGATTTGTGGTTAAGCGCAGCATTTACACAGGCAAGGCATTTGCCAATGTATCCTTAACAAAACCGAAAAAAGTAATTGGTATTAAGAAGAATGCCGCTGAACTGAAAGAAGTAGGTTCACCAGCTTCAGTAACGACTTTTCAGGCTTCATTATCCGATGCGGATTTTTCCACTAAGATTACCTCATCTGAAAAAGCAACAGGAGAGGTGCTATTGCCTGAAGCGAACATTGTTGTTTCAGGTGGTCGTGGTATGAAAGGCCCTGAGCATTGGGGAAGTATCGAAGAGTTGGCTAAAACATTAGGGGCTGCTACCGGATGCAGCAAACCGGTTTCAGATATGGGCTGGAGACCACACCATGAGCACGTAGGTCAAACCGGTGTAAAAGTTGCACCTCAATTATATATAGCGGTTGGTATTTCTGGTGCCATTCAGCATTTGGCTGGTGTAAATTCGTCCAAGTGTATTGTGGTTATTAATAAAGATCCTGAGGCGCCATTTTTTAAAGCAGCAGATTATGGCATCGTTGGTGATGCTTTCGATATTTTGCCTAAATTGAATGACGCAATCAAAGCTGCGAAGTAATTGTGAAGAAAATTAAGCTAGAAATTCTTGGCCTCTCCTCCAGCCAGTCACAAACCGGCTCTTTTGCACTTGTGCTTGGCGAAACGGAAGGGAACAGGCGTTTGCCGATTATCATTGGTATGTTTGAAGCGCAGGCCATTGCCATTGAAATCGAAAAGATAATTCCGAACCGACCCATGACACACGACTTATTTAAGTCGTTTGCTAACAACTTTCATTTCACGGTAGAAGAAATTGTAATTTCTGATCTTAAAGAAGGCGTATTCTTTGCCAAGATTGTTTGCTCCGATGGACTGAAGCGTTCGGAAATAGATGCGCGTCCTTCCGATGCCATTGCTATCGGACTTCGTTTTGATTCGCCAATTTATACATACGAAAATATTCTGGCGGAAGCGGGTATCGTACTTACCGATGAACAAGAGGAGGATGAGCCAAAGGTGGAACAAAAGAGCCGCAGTAGAAAGGAACCGGTTTCGCGCAAGGGAGAGGATTTGAAAAATTATTCCGTAGATAAGCTGAACGAAATTCTTAAAGAGGCCATCGACAAAGAAGATTACGAGCGGGCTGCAAAAATCCGCGATGAGTTGAGCAAACGGAATTAGCCTTAAACCGACAACAGAATGGATTACCTGCGCGGATTGATTGGCATTGGTGTGATCATCGCCGTTGCTTTTGCTTTTTCATTGTATCGCAAAAAAGTTGATTGGAAACTCGTTGCCTCAGGTATCATTCTGCAAGTTGTTATTGCGTTATTGATTTCAAAAGTCACCATCGTACAGCAAGGATTCAGCGCATTGGGTGATGGTTTTGTTACATTTCTCAGTTTTGCTTCACGGGGTGCTCAATTTTTGTTTGGTGATTTAGCATTTAACAGCGATAATCAGGAGGGTACCCGCCACGGACTTGGATTTTTGTTTGCCTTCCAGGCGCTTCCCATGGTGATTTTTTTCTCCTCGGTCACGGCCGGTTTGTATTACCTGGGCGTGCTTCAAAAAATTGTTTACGTCTTTGCCTGGATCATGACCAAGACGATGCGTCTTTCAGGTGCTGAGAGTTTGTCGGCAGCGGGTAATGTTTTTCTCGGACAAACTGAAGCGCCATTGTTGGTTCGTCCATTTATTTCAAAGATGACACAATCGGAATTGCACTGTTTGATGACTGGAGGAATGGCTACGATTGCCGGAAGTGTAATGGGTGCTTACATCACCTTTTTAGGCGGTGGAAATCCGGAGGAGTATGGAAAGTTTGCCACATACTTACTTTCTGCTTCTATTATGAATGCCCCTGCGGCCATTGTTATGGCTAAAATCTTTTTGCCAGAAAATGAACCTGAAAAAATTGACCGGCAGTTGAATGTGAGCAAAGACTCAATTGGTGTAAACGTGATTGATGCGTTTGCAACTGGTGCATCCGATGGGATTAAGCTGGCATTAAATATAGGTGGTATGCTGCTCGCATTCATTGCTATCATTTATGCGCTAAACTGGATATTGGTAGATGGAATCGGTGCGTGGACCGGCTTAAACGGCTGGGTTCAGTCGACCACCAACGGAGCATTCAGCGGTTTTTCGCTGCAATATATTTTCGGCCAGATTTTCCGGGTGTTTGCCTTTATCATGGGAGTGGAGTGGTCGGAAACAATTTATGTCGGCAGCTTGCTTGGTCAAAAGTTGGTAATCAATGAATTCGTGGCTTACCTCGGGCTTGCCGAAATGAAATCCATGAGTGTGTTGAGCGAGAAATCCGTGATTATCTCCACATATGCGCTTTGTGGTTTTGCTAACTTCAGTTCCATCGCCATTCAGATTGGTGGAATCGGAAGCATGGCACCCAACCGTCAGTCTGATTTATCACGACTTGGTTTGCGTGCACTGATGGCAGCATCGCTGGCCACCATGATGACCGCTACCATTGCAGGAGCTTTGTTCAGTTAAGTATGCCATTATCCCGGCAGGAACAATTGTTGTTAGAACATTTCGCTCAATATATTTCTGAGCACAAGAAGGAATTTGCTGAAAAGGTATTATCCGAACGTACCAATCAAGTTACGGTAGTGTTGGAAGATATTTATCAATCGCAAAATGCCAGTGCAGCTTTGCGTACCTGCGAGTGTATGGGACTTCAGGATGTTCACATTATTGAGAATACAACCAAGTATGAGGTAAATAAGTATGTGTTGAAGGGATCGTACAAGTGGTTAAGCTTGCATCGATACAAGCAGAAAAACAGAAATAATACGGAAGCTTGCTTCAATGAATTGAAGCAGAACGGTTATACGTTGTATGCTACCGATCCGGGTGCTGAAAGTATATCGGTCTACGATATTGATCCCTGTGCCAGTAAGGTGGCTTTTATTTTTGGCAATGAACTGGAGGGTCTATCTGAGCATGCATTAGCGTATGCGGATCATCGTATAAAAATTCCCATGTATGGCTTTACTGAAAGTCTGAATATTTCCGCAAGCGTAGCCATATGTTTAAGCGCTGCAATTCCAAAGCTCAAGTCAGCACAAGAAAACTATGGACTAAGCGTTGAAGAAAAGGATCAACTCAGGCTGGCCTGGTATAGAAAAATGGTGAAGCGTTCTGAAATAATTGAAAAGGAGTTTCTCCGGACAAATCCTTAACTTGCTGCCAGTTGGTTTTAATTTCCTCTCGATGAAGCGGGCAAAGCGCGTAGTGTATATTCTGGTAAGTACTATTTTTTTCTTTTTTATTGGCTCAAATATTTGGGTAGTCAAGAGCACAGAAGATCGTGTGTTCTATGATGCTGAGCAATTGGGCGACCATCGGGTGGCGCTTGTTTTAGGCACCAGTCATAAGCTTGTTGGGGGCGCGTCAAATCCTTTTTTTGAACACCGGATGGACCGTGCGTCCGAACTGTACCAGCTTGGTAAAATTGATCACTTTATTGTAAGTGGAGACAACCGCACACGTTACTATAACGAGCCTCTTGAAATGCAAAAGGCCTTAGTTGCACGTGGTGTTCCTACACGTGCCATTACATTAGATTATGCCGGCTTACGAACCCTTGATTCGGTAGTGCGCAGTAAGGAAATTTTTGGTCAGGATAGAATTATGATTATTACCCAGACTTTTCACAGTTACCGGGCTTTATTCATCAGTAATTATTATGGCATTGATGCGGTGGCGATGGTGGCCGCTGAACCGGAATTTGAATCGTCACTTAAAGTGCGTGTACGTGAGTACTTTGCGCGTAGCAAAGCCGTTTTAGATTTATATGTATTTAAAACAAATCCCCAGTTTCTGGGCGAAAAGGAAGAGATTATTATTTCATGATCTTGAAACCTATTCCGGTTTGAAACAGTTTAATTGATTATTTTTGAGGTTAACCACTGCGTGTGTACTCCAATATTGTGCGTCTGACTACCCGAATAAAGGTCTTAGTTTGGCTTGTACTTTTTCCGGCTGTAGCTTTTGCCCAGGAAACCGTTATCCGGGGTAAGATTACCGATGCTTTTTCCGGAGACCCGATTCCTTTTGTCAACGTGGTATTTAAGGGTACCAGCATTGGCACTACTACCGATTTTGACGGAAACTATGTGTTGCGCACCACGTCCCCCACTGATTCGTTGCAAGCAAGTTATATTGGCTATAAACCCCGAACAAAAGCGGTCCAAAAGGGGATTATTCAAACAATCAATTTTCAGCTTGAGGAGGAGGTAACGCGCCTACGCGATATTGTCATTATGGCTGGCGAGAACCCGGCTTTTGCCGTGCTGCGCAATGTGGTAAAAAATAAGGAGTTCAACGACAAGCGTAAACTCAATGCGTATGAATTTGATTCCTATTCAAAGATTGAAATTGATGTAGATAATATCACTGACAAATTCAAAGAAAAGAAGTTGATCTCGCGCATTACGCAGGTAATGGATAGCATTCAACAAATTGCCGGTGAAGATGGAAAACCTGTATTGCCCGTATTTATCTCTGAAAGTGTTTCTAAGTTTTATTACCGCAACAACCCCGAACTGAAGTTTGAGAATATTAAGGAAACGAAAATCAGCGGCATCGGTTTTGAAGATGGTTCGTTGATGGCACAGTTGGTAGGCACTTCTTTTCAGGAGTATAATTTTTACAAGAACTGGC
Organism: uncultured Roseivirgaceae bacterium; assembly: GCA_964419145.1. GTDB lineage: Bacteria > Bacteroidota > Bacteroidia > Cytophagales > Cyclobacteriaceae > UBA2336. The sequence continues at coordinate 478,770 of CAYQOM010000002.1, forward strand.
TGAATATTCTCGATAAGGATTTTGTATCTCCAATAGCTGATGGCTGGCGGTTGTACTATGAATATGACCTGATGGACAGTCTGGACGTAGATGGCGATTACTGTTACCGATTGGATTTCTTTCCGAAGAGTCCACAAGCGCTTGCCTTTACTGGTACCATGTGGATAACCAAAAATGAATATGCCATCAAACGCATTGAAGTAACCGTAGGTAAAGAGGCTAACCTGAACTTTATTGAAAAGATCAAGATCCAACAGGAGCTGACCAAAACCGAAGGAGGCGCCTGGATACCGGTTAAAAACAGGGTGTTGGTTGATGCTGGGGAAATTCGGGATCAATGGGCCGGAATGCTTGCCAAATTCTATACCTCCAACAGAAATATTGTGGTGAACGAACCCAAGGAACCGAAATTTTATGAGAAACAAATTCTGCTGGATGAAGGCTACATCCTCAACATGAACGATGAAGATCATTGGAATAAACTTCGCCATGATCCACTTACCGAAACAGAAAAGAATGTCTATCGGATGATCGATACACTTCAGCACATTCCGGTGGTAAGAACGTACATCGATATTGTGAAAATTCTGATTAATGGATACAAGAAAGTGGGTAAGGTGGATATCGGACCATACCTGAGTCTTGTTGCCTTCAACGACATAGAAGGCGTACGTATTCAATCTGGATTTAAAACAAACTATTCTTTTAGCAAAAAGATAAGCTTTGGAGCGCAGTTAGGGTATGGCTTTGATGATGAACGGATAAAATACTCAGCCTTTGTTCAACACATTATTGATCGCAAGCGATGGACCACCATGAGCATTCGGGTGCGAAGTGATTTGGGCAGGGTAGGTATTGATGATGAAAACCTGGCGGATGATTACCTATTTCTAGCAGCCACACGATTTGGTGTGTTCAGGCGCGGGTATTACTTCGATGAGAGCCGTTTTAATTTTCAGCGCGAGCTGATCAAAGGTTTTTCGCAGCGCATTGCCGTCCGGTACAACACCTTTAAGCCGGTTTTTGATTTCGGGTATTATTCGAATCCCGGAGACATTACATCGTTGCAGCAGAATTTTCAAACAGCTGAAGTAATTCTTGAATCCCGCTTTGCCCGCGATGAATTGTTTTTGCAATACGATAATGAACGGGTAAGTCTTGGCGCTCAAAAGTGGCCAATCATAACCTTGCGCTATACGCACGGATTAAAAGGCGTTGGTGGTAGTGATTTTGAATATGATAAATACAGGTTTTCTATTTTAAAGAGGCTGCCCATGGGCCCATTGGGAACGGGTAAAGCTACCATTACAGGCGAATACATCAACGGAACGCTACCGTATCCTCTGTTGTCCTTTCATATCGGAAATGAAACACCTTTCTATACGGATGTGATTTACAGCCTGATGAATTTTGGTGAATTCTTTAGTGATCGGTTTGTATCGCTGCAATACCGCCAGTACTTCGAAGGCTTTTTGCTTAACCGTGTTCCGTTGATGCGTAAGCTAAAATGGAGATTGACCGGTTTGGCGAATGTAATTTATGGCGATTTGAATGATGAAAACCTGGCTATGAGCGAACCGCTTCCCTTTCCAGTGGGTAACAGCAATTTAACACTCGACCGGCCGTACATTGAATTGGGGTATGGTGTTGAAAATATCTTTAAGTTTTTACGTGTAGATTTTGTCCACCGCCTCAGCTACCTCGAAAATGACCGTGCCCGAAAATTCGGGGTGTTGTTTACCGCGCAATTCAAGCTTTAAAGCGCTGGTCTGCCTATATTTGCACCTGTTTTTAAAAAATCAAAATGAGTATTAAGATTAGTTTGCCGGACGGGAGCGTTCGTGAGTTTCCATCTGGTGTTAAGGGAATTGACATTGCAAAGAGTATCAGCGAAGGCCTTGCCCGCAATGCCCTGGCCATTGATGTAGACGGAGAAATCCGGGACCTCTCGCGCAGCATCGAAAAAGACGCAGCGGTAAAAATCCTGACGTGGAATGATGGTGGTGGAAAGTACGCCTTTTGGCATTCTTCTGCCCACCTGATGGCCGAAGCACTTGAAGCGCTGCATCCCGGAGTAAAATTCGGCATTGGCCCACCCATCGAAAATGGATTTTATTATGATGTGGATTTAGGTGACAAACCTTTTGGTGAAGAAGATTTGGCGGCACTTGAAGGCAAAATGAAGGAGCTCGCCAAAAAGGAAAGTTCATTCGCCAGACGTGACGTAAGCAAGGATGAAGCACTTGAATTTTTCACGAAGAAAAATGATCCATACAAGCTTGAACTGATCAGCGAGCTTACGGACGGAACCATTACGTTTTACGAACAAGGTAATTTTACGGATTTATGTAAAGGTCCGCACATACCGCATACCGGTTTTATCAAAGCCATCAAGTTGTTAAATGTTGCTGGTGCGTATTGGCGTGGCAATGAGAAGAACAAAATGCTCACCCGCATCTACGGCATTACCTTTCCAAAACAAAAGGAGCTTGAAGAATACCTTCATCTTTTGGAGGAAGCCAAAAAGCGCGATCACCGCAAACTCGGTAAAGAACTGGAGCTGTTTACGTTTTCTGAAAAGGTGGGCATGGGTTTACCGCTTTGGTTGCCCAAGGGTACCATTCTTCGCGAACGGCTTGAGCAGTTTATGCGCAGGGCCCAGGTAAAGGCCGGATATGATCCGGTGGTTACGCCACATATCGGAAGTAAAAACCTGTACGTTACTTCTGGACACTACGAGAAATATGGGAAAGATTCTTTTCAACCGATTCATACGCCTGATGAAGGTGAGGAGTTCTTACTCAAACCCATGAACTGTCCGCACCATTGCGAGATTTATAATTCAAAACCGCGGTCATACAAAGATCTGCCGATTCGCCTGGCGGAATTCGGTACGGTATACCGGTATGAACAAAGCGGTGAACTACATGGCTTGACACGTGTTCGTGGCTTTACGCAGGATGACGCACACATTTTCTGTCGCCCAGACCAGGTGAAAGATGAGTTCATTAAGGTAATTGACCTGGTGCTTCATGTGTTTAACTCACTGGGCTTTGAAAACTATACGGCCCAAGTCTCCCTGCGCGATCCTGAAGACAAGCAGAAGTACATTGGAGATGATGAGCTGTGGGATCGTGCGGAGCGTGAAATTCAGGAAGCTGCTGACGAACGTGGATTAAAGACAGTTGCCGTAAAAGGGGAGGCGGCCTTTTATGGCCCTAAACTCGACTTTATGGTCAAGGACGCTCTTGGCCGCAGCTGGCAGTTGGGTACCATCCAGGTCGACTATCAATTACCCCAACGCTTTGAGTTGGAGTATGTAGGTTCAGACAACCAGCGTCACAGGCCGGTAATGATCCACAGGGCGCCATTTGGTTCACTGGAGCGGTTCGTTGCCGTGTTGATTGAGCATTGCGGGGGTAACTTCCCGCTGTGGCTCTCGCCCGATCAAATAGCTGTATTGCCAATATCGGAGCGCTTTAATGCGTATGCTGAAGAAATCTATAATACCCTTAAGGCTATGGATATCAGGGGATTATTGGATGATCGTGATGAAAAGATTGGACGTAAAATTCGGGACGCTGAGGTTAAGAAAATACCCTATATGCTAATTGTGGGGGAGAAAGAAGTAGCCGAGAAGAAGGTTTCAGTGCGCATACACGGTAAAGGGGATGCGGGTTCTGTTTCGTTTGAGCAGTTTGTAGAGGACTTTAAGGCCCAGGCTGCCGCCCCTACGAACTGATTTCAGAATTTTGAAATCTGAATAATATACCGATATTTGCACCCTGTTTTTTGAGGAAAATAGGCTCATTTGAGCATAAATGTTGTTGAATTTAAACACGAGAACGTATCATTAACCAGACAAACAGACCTTTTCGAAGGGGCCCATTCAGACCCGAAGAGCCCTATCGCATAAATGAAAGGATTACCGCACCCAGGGTACGGTTAGTAGGAGAAAATGTCAGAGTAGATGTTTATCCCGTAAAGGAGGCATTGAAAATAGCCCAGGAGCAAGGGCTCGATTTGGTGGAGATCTCCCCAAATGCTGATCCTCCGGTTTGTAAGGTTACCGACTATTCGAAGTTTAAATACGAGCAGAAGAAGAAGCAGAAAGAGATAAAGGCCAAAGCCATTAAGGTGGTGGTGAAGGAGATTCGTTTTGGCCCGAACACCGATGAGCATGATTTCAACTTTAAGCTGAAACACGCCATCAACTTTTTGCAGGAAGGAGCAAAAGTAAAAGCGACCGTGTTTTTTCCGGGGCGTACCATTGTTTACAAGGAGCGCGGTGAAATTTTGTTGCTGAAGTTTGCTCAGGGGTTGGAAGACCATGGAAAAGTAGAACAAATGCCCAAGCTGGAAGGAAAGCGGATGTCGCTGCTGGTACAGCCAAAGGGTAAGGGAAAATAAAGTTTGATTTAATAATTCGATACGATGCCTAAAGTAAAAACCAAGTCAGGCGCAAAGAAGCGTTTCAAGGTTACCGGTACCGGTAAAGTGAAGCGTAAGCGTGCGTTTAAAAACCACATCCTGACAAAGAAGGAAACCAAACAAAAGAGAAGATTAAGTAACAAAGCTGTAGTACGCGCTGAAGACATGAAGAACGTAAAGTTCATGCTTCCTTACGCGGTATAAGCGCTTGTATCATAATCGGTTTAGTCCCGAAAAATTCGGGATACATGTTTAACCCGGTTTTTGGCACCCAAGCATTCTTGAAACAGAAGAATCGCCAACAACCAAAAATGTAAAGTAAAATGCCAAGATCAGTAAACAACGTAGCATCGCGCGCCAAGCGCAAACGCATTCTTAAGCTGGCGAAAGGATTTTTCGGGCGCAAGAAGAATGTATGGACGGTAGCAAAGAATGCCGTAGAAAAAGGTCTCGTGTACGCCTACCGCGACCGCAAGCAAAAGAAAAGAGAGTATCGTGCCATCTGGATTACCCGTATCAATGCCGGTGTTCGTGAGCATGGTTTGTCATACTCGCAGTTTATGGGTAAACTTAAAACTGCCGGTATTGATCTTAACCGTAAAGTATTGGCCGATCTGGCTATGAACCACCGCGAGGCTTTTGATGCCGTAGTAAAGAAGGTTAAGTAATCAGATTAATCATTTAAGGGAGAAGGGGCGTGAGCCCCTTTCCTGTTTCAAGACATGTCGCGTTCAAGAAAGATATTCCTCGCATTCGCTATCGTGTTTCTGGTGTTGTTGTTTTATGCCAGTTATGATATCGCCACCAGAACCACATTTCCCGGTTCCCGACCACAATTGAAAGAGCGTATTGAAGACAAGTTTATAAAGCCTGATTCAGTACAAGCTGATACCATCACTAAGAAACAGCCAGATTGACTAAAAAATGGCGCGCATTTGCCTGAAAAACTGAACTTAAGTTGCTTTTGCGACAAATTATTGTACCTTTATCCTCGATTAAAGCCAACTGTAGACTTTGAAAATCCCCCTTGTCGTGAACATGTCGGGGATTTTCATTTTTTAGGGCACTGCTTATCCGGATTAGCGACATTCTATCCCCAATTTTAGCCGATTGGCGATTAGCAAATGGTGGATAAATTGGCTCCCCTTACATTTGTTACAGATTAAAGCCAACTATAGACAAGATTAACCCCCGGAGTCAAGGACTTCGGGGGTTTTTCGTTTTCAGGCCCTCTGTACATTCCGGTATAAACCTTCGTAACTTTCATTGCCGGTGGCAACCCTTCACTGAAACCAACCGTACTGTGTAGGATTTTCAAGACCCGAACCCATCACCCATGCATACCCTGATTGAAGGATGCAAACGAAACGATCGCGAAAGCCAGCGCCAATTGTACAATAAGTACTACGGCTATTGCTTCAGTGTGTGTTTGCGTTACTGCAGAACAACCGAGGAGGCACGGGAAGTGACGAACGATGGCTTTATGAAGATTTTTCAGAAGATAGATCAATATAAACCGGATACTTCTTTTAAGGCATGGATCAGAAGAATCATGATCAACGCTTCAATTGATCTCTATCGCAAAGAAAATAAACATTACTATCAACAAGCAGTGGAAGAGGTAGCCGATCGGTTTATTGTGCGATCCACTGCGGTAGAGGAACTATCGCATAAGGAGTTGCTGGCGATGGTGCAAAGTCTGACCCCCGCGTATCGCATGGTGTTTAACCTATATGCGATTGATGGATATACCCACGAAGAAATTGGCGTGATTCTGGGCATATCGGAAGGAACATCAAAGTCAAATCTTTCGAAAGCACGCGAGCGACTTAGAAGTATGTTGGAAAAAATGAATGAAGGAACGTATGCAAAATCAGTCTGATCAGGAGTTGGATGACCTTTTCAAGCGAGCGGCTGAGCAATCAGAGGGTGACTCGGCTATGCCCGATTGGACCGATATGAACAATCGGTTGGATCAGGCAGAGCGTACCGGATTTTTCTGGCAAAATAAAACGGTTATAACCGGATCAATACTTGGATTTGCCGTAGTGGTTTTGGTTTGGTGGGGATTGGAGACACGGTTTGCAAAAGATGAGGTTCAGGCAACGGCTAAACAAGTGCAGGACAGTAAAGGTATTGACAAGAATAGTGAGGAAGATGCTTCGCTACAATCTATTGATTCCAGGTCATCAAAGGATGAGGCGTCTGATACCCACCTTAGAATTTCCGGAAGAGACAATGATCGTTCGATCAGTGGCAGCGGTAAAGTTGAACTTGATTTGGAATCAAATTCGTTTTCGAAACCAGAAGAGATTTCAATAGTGAGTGATAACAGTAAAAGAATTGAGGATGTAAAAATTTCAACCGAGCTCAAAGGGGAACGGAATGATGAAACGAAAATATCACCTGAAGATCAGAAAAGTATTTCAGTAGTCGGTATTTCTGAAGAAGGACGGGAAAATAAAAGAGAGGAACAACAGCTTACTGAGAAGCCCAATACAGTTGCCATCAGCAATCAAACAGTTTTGGTATCAACTGATTCAATAGCTGTTGAGGAAGAACCGGTAAGTAAACCGGAAGAGCTTGTTACTGAGGATGACAAAGATGGTGTTGATAAAGACGATGAGTCAGCGAAAGCTTATCGTGGCTTTGCTGTAAAACTTGCGGTTTCACCTGATTACTCAACCGTAAAATCTGTTCAACCCGACAAGCTGGGGGTAAACTATGGTTTACTTGTTGAATACAGCTTAACCAAAAATATTTCTGTAGCCACCGGTTTAATTCGGGCTAATAAGTTTTACTCCGCTCGCGACATAGAGTATTATGGTCAGGCAAGCGACAGGGTTGACGGAGATTGCCGGATGTGGGATGTTCCGGTGATGCTGTATTATCATTTTTCACCCGGCCAAACATGGTCACTGTATGCGGGGTTGGGTGCATCCTCCTACCTGATGAGCAAGGAGAATTACATCTATTATGTTGAGGGCGGTTATGGTAATGTGTATACATATGAACAAACCATACGCGGAAAAAATAATGAATGGTTCAGCATGCTGAATCTTTCAGTTGGCTTGAATAAGCAGTTGAATACCCGATGGGCTATTCAACTGGAGCCGTTTTATAAAGCCCCGCTGGCCGGTGTGGGTGAAGGTGATGTTTCACTGGCCAGTTTTGGGGCTTTTTTTAACCTGAAGTACAATTTTTTAAATACAAAATAGATCCGCCTATGAAATTAATTTTTCGATTGTTAAGTGCAGTAGCGATAATGAGTGTTACCGTGTATGTAAGTTGTTCGAGTGGCGATGAGCCGGAGCCGTTTGATTGCAATACTTCCGATCTTGCCATTCAATTGGTTGCCGACAATGATCCTACGGAATGTGGTACGAATAATGGCTCCATTCAGGTTTCGGCAACTGGCGGACAGGGCCCATACCAATTTAAAATCGGTACAGGTGCTTATGGAAGCAATGCCACGTTTAGTAACCTCGGTGGAGGCTCGTTCAATATTAGTGTGAAAGATAATCGGGGATGTGAAAAGCAACTTGCTGCTGTTGTGTTAACCGCTCCCTCCGGACCAGTTGCCGGTACGCCAGACATAGAAGCACAGACAAACTGTTTATCGCCCAATGGATCAGTTACGGCCAACGTAACAGGTGGCACACCTCCTTATCAATATAAATTAGGCAGCGGTGCATTTGGAACAGTGGCAACATTTAGTGGTCTTAGTGCAGGTAACTATGTTATCACGGTAAAGGATGATGCGGGTTGTTCGGTAAATGTTAATGCTTCTGTAGCTAGTAATACTGGTATCACATACACGGGGGATATATTGGCTATTTTTCAAGCCAAATGTCAGTTTAGCGGGTGTCATCCTGACAACGGTAATTGGTTTGATTTTAATACTGCAAAGAGCAATGCCGCTGCTATAAAATCTAACACAACAAGTGGCAACATGCCTAAGGGTGGCTCAGCTGCACCTGGAGGCGCGTTGACGGCAGATCAGATTAAACTGATTGCCTGTTGGGTTGATAGTGGTGCTAATTGATACATGTTAAGTAAAAAATTTCTCCTGGTTTGGTTAGGGGTGGTGGCGCTTTCTGCCCAGGCACAGCAATATGTGTTGAGCGAAGGGGTCATCACCTTTTTTTCGGAAGCGACCTTAGAAAATATTAAGGCCGAAAACAAAAGTACAACCAGCGTGTTCGATGCTACATCAAGAGAAATAGCTTTTGCAATACCCAATAATCAATTTCAGTTTGAGAAGAAATTGATGCAGCAGCATTTCAATGAAAAGTACATGGAATCTGAAAAATATCCGCGCTCAACTTTTTCGGGCAAGTTAGAAGGGTTTGATGTTTCGAAGTCGGGAGAGCAACGCGTGAAAGCAGTTGGTAAACTGTTCATTCATGGAGTAACACAGTCGGTTGAGATTCCGGGAGTATTAGAAGTTAGCACACAAGGCGTTTCCATGAAATCAACGTTCATGATCAAGCTGGCTGATTACAAAATCAAAATCCCTCAAATACTTTGGCAGAACATTGCTGAGCAAGTTGAGGTAACGGTAGACCTTGTGTATAAACCCCGGTAATTTTTATGAAGATTTTCATTAAACAGGTTGCCTCAACTCCGGATTTATCCAAAATCCGAGATCAAAAGGAAAAAGAAAAGGCCGTGAATAAACCGGTAGGTATCGCGAAGCAAAAGGGATCTGGCATGAAGATGAGTCAATCCATTTTAAGCTTGATTTTTATTTTGATTTCAATCCTCTCATCAGCTCAGGATGATTTATTAAACGACTTAACGAAAGAACCGGTGACAAACGAAACAATTGCCACGTTTAAAGGAAGCCGGGTCATTAATCTTCAATCGGTTGAGACAAGACCGAAAGGAACGTTGGAATTTATTTTTTCACATCGGTTTGGTCGGATCAATCAAGGTGCCTATACCTTATGGGGACTGGATGATGCCTATGTCCGGCTTGGATTGGAGTATGGTATTACCGATAGGTTAGGTGTAGGGTTGGGTCGCAATTCCATCGATAAATCTTTTGATGCATTTGCACGGTACAAACTTCTAGCCCAGCAACCGGGTAAAATTCCAGTTACCGTAACAGCACTTGGTACTTTGAATTACAAATCATCTCCTAAAAAAGATGAAAGCATTGTGCCAATTACTGCAAATGATCGGATTTCGTACGTAGGGCAGTTGCTGATTGCCAGAAAATTTACGCCAGGATTGTCATTGCAGGTCAATCCCATCATTGTTCATCGAAACACCGTTGATCAGCAGTATGAAAATAACGATGATTTTGCATTGGGTTTTGCCGGACGCCAGAAGATTTCAAAAAGCATGGCATTGACGGCTGAATATCTCATCAGGCTTAATGCCCGAGAAAATGATGCTCCCGCTTATGAGCGCTATGATGCGATTGGTTTTGGTATTGATATTGAAACGGGAGGTCACGTTTTTCAACTGGTATTTACCAACTCGCTGGGTTTAATTGAGCGATCGGTGGTTGCTGAAACCAGCGGTAATTTTTGGGATGGCGATATTCATTTTGGATTTAACGTTACTCGTTCTTTTCAGTTAAGCAGAAAAAAGTAATTTTAGCAACTCAAACTTGCTGAAGAAAGTTGCTGCTGACTTCCATTATTCTGTACATGATCATTACCGTGCTGGTTGGTGTGTGGGCCGCCCGCAGGGTTAAGACTTCAAGTGATTACATGCTGGCTGGCCGAAGTCTACCCATGGTGTTAAGCACTTCCGCACTCTTTGCTACCTGGTTTGGTTCCGAGACTGTTTTTGGAGCTTCTTCGGAGTTTTTGAAGGGAGGGTTATATTCCGTAATCGAAGATCCATTTGGTGCTGCTTTGTGCCTGCTTCTCTTCGGTATGTTTTTCGCCCGTAAATTATACAACCTGAACCTGCTCACACTCTGTGATTATTTTCGTGTGCGCTTCAACAGGCGTACGGAAATCATCTCCAGTATATTTATGATTCCGTCTTATTTCGGTTATATCGCGGGGCAGCTTGTGGCACTTGGGTTAATTCTGAACGTAGTTGCCGGTGTACCCATGTGGCAAGGGATTGTGATCAGTTCGGTCGTAGTTACCCTATATACATTCGTTGGAGGGATGTGGGCGATTTCTATAACCGATTTCGTGCAGAGTATCATCATCGTATTGGGACTTGGTGTTTTAGCCTGGTTGTTAGCCTCAAAAGCAGGAGGGGTGATGCATGTGCTACAGTCGGCACCGGCCCATAATTTCAAATTCTTTCCTGAACCCAACGGAGTTGCCATCGTTTCGTATTTAGCGGCCTGGTCAGTATTGGGGCTTGGTTCCATTCCTTCGCAAGATGTGTTCCAACGGGCCATGTCATCAGGTTCGCCACGAATTGCTGAACGATCGTGTTATTACGCGGCCGGCCTTTACCTCACGGTTGCTATGTTGCCGTTGTTCATCAGTTTGTGCATCAAGTTCCTTTATCCCGAGGCTCTTGAAGGTGATACGCAACTTACGCTTCCTAACATGGTGCTGGAACATGCAGCCATGCCTGTTCAGGTCTTGTTTTTCGGAGCGCTGCTTTCGGCTATAATGAGCACTACGAGTTCAGCCATGTTGGCGCCTGCAGCTGTGTTTTCCGAAAACATCCTAAAACCCATCTTAAAAAAACAACCTGATGATGTTCAGTTTTTGCGTATTACACGCCTTACACTATTAGCGGTCAGTATTACAGCCACCGTATTGGCGTGTATGAAGTCGAATATCTACGCTCTGGTAGGAGGGGCTTCTATCCTTAGTCTGGTTTCATTGTTTATTCCTATGGCTTTGGGTATGTATTGGAAGAGAAGTAGTTCAGCAGGTGCCATTCTTTCTATGATTTCGGGAATGGCAACCTGGATTTACTTTGAATTCTTTCCGCTGGAAATTCCATCATTGGTACCTGCGGTTTTGGTTAGTCTGTTTACCATGGCTGCAGGAAGTATAATTTGGTCGGATAAAGCTAACGTTAGCTGATATCCAATGAATCATCGATTTCACGTGCCCAGGCCAGAATACCACCTTTCAGGTTGTACAGGTTTTCAAAGCCGTGGTTTTTTTCAAGCCATTGAATGATGTTTCCGCTGCGTCCGCCACTGCGGCAGTGAACCACCACCTGTTTGTTGGTTTGGATGCGATCGATGTTGTGCGGTACTTCAGCCATGGGAATGTGTTCTCCGCCAATGTTGGCCTGGTCGTATTCATATGCTTCTCGAACATCAATCAATTGAAAATCAGATTTCGTATCTAATAATTGTTTGAGTTCCTGTACAGTAATTTCCTTCATGCCCAAAGATTTATCTTTCTCGTGATTTATGCCACAAAATTGGTTATAATCGATTAGTTTTTTTATGTCAGCGCGCGAATTCCGGTTCGGAATTTTCACCGTCATCATTTCCAATGAAAGGCTGTCCACAATGATCAATCGATTCATCATGGGTTCAGCGATACCGGTAATCAGTTTAATGGCTTCGTTAGCCATCATGCTGCCCAGCATGCCGGGTAATACGCCCAATACACCCGCTTGTTCGCAGTTGGGTACTTCGTGTGGTTGCGGGGGTACAGGAAACAGGTCGCGATAATTTGAAGAGCGTTTGTCGTTACCGAGATCAACATTGAAAGCGGCCAATTGTCCTTCATACTGCAAAATTGATCCGTATACCAACGGCTTATTTAAAAGTACGCAAGCATCATTTACCAGATAACGTGTAGGGAAATTATCGGAACCATCCAACACTAAATCGAAATTGGTGATAATGGTCAATGCATTATCGCTCGTAAGTTTTTCCTGAACGGGTATAACCGAAACAAACGGATTTAGCTGGGTGAGGTGATGAGCTGCAGCCAAAGCTTTATTGATACCGATATCATGCGTAGAGAACAGTACCTGGCGTTGCAGATTTGATTCCTGCACGATATCAAAGTCAATTATACCGATGGTGCCTATGCCCGCAGCAGCCAAGTATAGTAAAGACGGACTACCCAATCCGCCTGCACCCACCACGAGCACGGAGGCCTGCTTCAGTTTCTCCTGATTTTTCAATCCGAAATCTTTCAAAACCAGGTGGCGGCTATAGCGTGTTAATTCCTCGGGTGTTAACTTGTTCACAAATCAAAAATACGAAACGCATGAGAAAGAATTTTTCGACCGGGGCTAAATGGGAAGATATTGTGGGTTATTCGCGCGCGGTGCGTGTGGGCAACCAATTGGAGGTTACCGGTACGGTGGCCGTGAATGAGCAGGGTTTACTGGTGGGAAGGGATGATATGTATGAACAAACCCGTTTCATCATTCAGAAAATGGAGAAAGTTATTGTTGAAGCCGGCTTTACATTGAGTGATGTGGTTCGTACCCGCATATTTGTTACCGACATTTCACGGTGGGAAGAAGTAGGTCGTGCCCATCGCGAGTTTTTCCATTCCGTTAAACCGGCTACTACCATGGTGGAAGTGAAAGCGCTGATTTCTCCGGAGTATCTGGTGGAAATTGAAGCAAGTGTGGTTGGGAATAATTAAGCAGACAGAGTTTCCATCAAATAATGGCAAAATAGTTGCTACCTTCCTGCTAAACCCACATCCCGATGAAAACCCTCTTCATTGGCACATTACTGCTATTATCCCTTTCCGTATCCGGTCAGGTGGATGAAATCAAATCGGCTTCTAAGGATAATTCCGATCGTTCACGTTCGGGTGGCTCCTCTGGTTCGGATGGAGGGAGGAGTGGCGGAAATGGTTTTTTTATGGTCGATCTGTTATTCAATGGAGTTTTTCAGTGGCAGGGCGCTAAATTAAGTGATGACCGATCCCGCTATCCGTCAATGGTCTCGTTGGATGTGATGTTGCAAGGCGGTGTAAAACCTTCAAGCTATTATTTGCTGTGGCCACGCGTACGCGGTAACTGGGGTTTGTTCTCCACCGACTTCCGAATGAATTACCTGATTGAAGATGATGTAGATGGCTACAAGCACGTCCGCACCAACGATTGGCAGATTATACAAATTAACCTGATCACAAGCCGGTTTATTACACTGCGTGCGGGCACAGGTGTGATGCAGGAAACATTTGGTGGTGAAGAAACTTTTAGTGAAAGCGCATTTATGCTTGGCGTGCATGCTCCGGATCAAACAAAAGCGATTGGGTTTGAATACCGCTTTTCAAAAGATTGGGATACCGGTGCAAACCCACGGAGGGAATTTAGTGTGCAATATCAACACCAGGTTTTTAGTGCCGGTGCCTTACATGGAAATTTATCAGTGGGTGCTGTTTATCAAAAATACTACAACTCCATTGAAGTGTGGGCAGTTCAGGCAGGATTGGTATTCCGGATTTTTAAACCGGTGGTTAGGGATGGGTGGGATGAGTGACAGTACTTAGGACTTAAGATTTAAGATTTGGGATTTTGGATTTGGAATTCAGCTGTAAGGTCATATGCTTTGAACTTTACCTAATTCTCTAATTTTTTACGCGCCAACTCAGAAATTGTTTTGCCTATGGATAACGATGAAGTAGCAGCGGGTGAGGGGGCGTTGCATACGTTAATCACCTGCTTTTCTTCGAGAATCATAAAATCATCAACCAGGCCTCCGTTACGATCACAGGCTTGTGCGCGTACACCTGCTCCGCCATCTGTTAAATCCTGCTCCTGAATTTCCGGAATAAGTTTCTGTAAGGCTTTGGTAAAAGCAGCTTTTGAGAAAGAGCGATACATTTCGCCCATACCGGTTTTCCAATATTTAAATGCAACTTTTTGAAAACCGGGCCAAGCCAATGATTCAGCCAGTTCGCCCAAATGAATTTGCGACTTGCTATACCCTTCACGCCTGAATGCCAACACGGCATTTGGTCCTGCTTCTACTCCGCCACGCATCATACGCGTAAAGTGAACACCAAGGAATGGGAAGTTCGGATCGGGTACCGGGTAAATCAAATTCTTCACCAGGTATTCTTTCTCTTTTACCAGCTTAAAGTACTCTCCCCGAAAGGGAATGATCTTCACATTAACCTGTGATGTCAGTCGCGCGATTTTATCAGAATACAAACCCGCGCAATTAATCAATAAACTGCTGTGGTGCGATTTCTTGTTGGTCTCCACATGTATGTGTGAAGCTTCGGATTTTATTTCAAGTGCTTTTTCCCTCAGGTGTATTTCTCCGCCAGCTTCGCGAATTAATTCAGCCAGCTTTTCGGCAACGACTTTGTAGTCAACAATACCGGTTTGAGGAACGAATATGCCGGCAACCCCATTCACATGGGGTTCGTATGCTTTCAGTTCTTCTGCCTTCAGCCACTTTAGGTTTTGCAGTCCATTTTGTTGACCGCGCTTATGCAGGTTTTCAAGAAGGGGCACTTCGTGTTTCTCTGTGGCTACAACAATTTTACCGCAAAGCTCAAAGGGTATTCCATGGATTTTACAAAATTCAACAAGCAGGTTATAACCGGTGATGCAATTTGTGGCTTTTAAACTGCCGGGTTTGTAGTATAAACCCGAATGGATTACACCGCTGTTGTTACCGGTTTGGTGTTTGGCAACCTCATCTTCCTTTTCTAAAACAGTAAGTTTTAACGCAGGATTTTTCTGCAGCAGTTGCCAGGCGGTTGCCAACCCAACAATGCCGCCACCGATTACCAGTACATCCTTTCTCACGAAAAAAAATTTTGGCGAAACTACTCAACCCAAAGCTGCCTTCAAAGTAGACTCAAGCCTTAATTGGCTTTATACGAACGTTCAGATCATGCTCTACAATCACAAAATGATTTTTTGGAATCATGGTCCAGTGACTGTCATCCGTAAGCTTTTCCGAGACCACCAATACCGCTTCATCATCATCTTTAGGGGCTTCCATCCGCGATACGCCATCCTCTACTACATATCTGCTTCCTTCCGAATGATATAGGGTTAATGGCTCGGCCTTATCGTCAGTAACAAAACGTGTAGCCACAATAAAGTGTCCGTTGGTAATCACCATATTCAGGTAGGCCTCTTCATGAATACCGTGTTTGTTCATCAGGTTTTTAACATGATGAAAGGTGTATTCAAAAGCATCGGTAACCGCATCAGCAGAGATTTCGCGATGCTCGGTGTTTAACCGGTTCACCAGTAGACTAAAAATATGCTCAGAGTCGGTTTGGCCTTTTATCCAATTGTAGAGTTCATCACTTAGTTGTGCGCGTATATCGCGCTTAATGCGGCCGAAGTTTTCAACACCCCCGTTATGGGCCATCAGCAATTCGCGGTATTGAAACGGATGGCAGTTCGCTTCTGATACTTCACCCACGCTGGCTGCACGAACATGAGCCAACATACAATCCGACTGAATTTTAGGCGCCAGGTTACGGAGGTTCCGGTTGCTCCAGGCTGGGTTTAACGAAACAAAGGTGGCGGGTTCATGACTAATATGATGTGAATACCAACCCACGCCAAAGCCATCGCCATTCAGGGGCTCCTCCAGTTCTCTGGCGCTTATGCTTTGGTTAATGAGGGAGCTTTTGGGTTTGTAGAGCAACTCATCCAACAGGATGGAGGTACCCTTGTAAGCCATCAGACGGCACATAGCGAAGTGATTTTAAGGAAAGATAGAGGCTTTAGTGGGCAAAAACAGTAGCCCAGAGGCTAAAAATTTGTAAGTTTCCCAAATAGAACATTGATGTCAGAAATTAGCGGAATTTTGAGATTTCTACCTTCGATAATAGTCCTATTTTTGAGCGCTAAAACGGTAAAACCGTCATTTTTAATACGAGTAAACCTGGATAATCAAGTTTTATAGTTGTATAGATTTTACTATGGAAAACAAAAAAAGACGCTTTCGCATTCGGTTCACTATTGGCAATAAGATTCTGGCGGGTTTTCTCGCGTTGATCGTATTGTTTGTGGTAAACGCCACGATCATTTTTCTTACTGGTAATCAGATCAACAATGTGGTTAACCAATCTGCCGAGATTGTTCGCCCTTCCAAAGATGCCATTAATGAATTTGTGTTGGCTGTGGAACGGTACCAGAAACTGATTACCAGTTGGGTGTATTTGCAAACCAACGAAGAAAACAAGAATGCTCTACTACTCCTGGTATCTACCGAGTATCCAAAAATTAAGGAAGATATTGACCGCCTGAAGGTAACCTGGGAGGTTGACAGTCAGAAAGTGTTGGTGGATTCTGTCTTCATCCGATTCGATGAGGTTCAGGGCTATGCCAAGGATCAGATTATGGATCAGTTGAACTCATTTGAAAGTTACGAAGATGGTATTACCAAGCTGTTGGCCGAAGATGTTTTAGCCAACACCATTAACCCTCAGTTGGAAACAATTCTGACTGATTTGAAAGCCCTTGCGTTGGCACAAACCAATGCCAATGCCCTGGCCGATCAGGAGTTGATCAGTTCCGCTAAACGGCTACGAAACATTACCCTCATACTAGCGGCTATTACGATTATCATTGGATTGGTAAGTGCTTATCTATTGATGCGTTCCATTACGCGTCCGGTCAACTTCCTAAAAGATGTGGTGACCAAACTTGGTCGTGGAGAGCTGGTGGAAGATAAACAGACCAAATTCAGCAACGATGAGATTGGAGAAATGGCTGTGGCCATGGATAACCTGGTAACAGGATTGAAGGGCACTACCTTGTTTGCTGAAAACATTGGTAAAGGAAATTACGCGTCAGAGTTCAAGCCATTGAGTGAGCATGATGTGTTGGGTAACGCATTGCTGAACATGCGTGATAACCTGGCAGCTGTTGCGGAAGATGATAAGAAGCGTAACTGGGCTACAGAAGGGTTGGCAAAATTTGGTGAAATTCTTAGAAGCAACACCAACGACCTCGAAAAGCTTTCCGATGAGATTATTTCTAACCTCGTGAAGTACCTGAAGGCCAATCAAGGGGCTTTATACATCATGGATGATGAGGAAGGCGAGGAGCAGGCTATGTCCATGCGTGCTTGCTATGCCTGGGATAAAAAGAAATATCTGAATCATAAAATTCATAAGGGTGAAGGATTGTCGGGTCAGGCCTGGCAGGAGGGTGATACAATCTACCTGACAGAGGTTCCTCAAAACTATATTAAGATATCTTCAGGCTTGGGTGATGCGAACCCTACTTCCGTGCTTATTGTGCCATTGAAAGTTAACGATCAGATTTTTGGTGTGGTTGAAATTGCTTCCTTTAACACCTTTGCCGATTTTGAAATGGAGTTTGTTCAGAAGATTGCGGAAAGTATTGCTTCCACTATTTCTTCTGTTAAGATTAATGCCCGCACACAACGCCTGCTGGAGGAATCTCAAGAGATGACCGAGCAGATGCGCGCACAAGAAGAGGAGATGCGGCAGAACATGGAAGAATTGCAAGCCACACAGGAAGAAATGCAACGTAACCAGTCAGAAACAGAAGGCACCATGCTGGCATTGAACAGCGCTTTGGCAATGGCCGATTACGATGTGGAAGGAAAGCTGACCAAGATCAACACCAACTACTTAAGCATGCTTGGATACAGCCAGACTGAAGTAATAGGTGAACATCACAGAATTTTTGCAACGAAAGAAGACAAGAGCAGCGAAGAGTATCGCCAGTTCTGGCGTGACCTCGAGGCGGGCAAATCCCGTAAAGGAATTTATAAACGCCTTACCCGAAAAGGCGAGGTGATTAATGTACGTTCATACTTTTCACCGGTAAAAAATCACAACGGAGAGATTGTGCGCATCATGGAAATTTCCGTGGAGGCCTGAGATTAGAAGATTCTAATCTGTGGAATTTCAAAACCTCTATAAAAGCAAAAAAGTCCCGCGCCCCGGGACTTTTTTGTTTACCTAAACCTAAACCTATGAGAAGAATTACTCTACTCAATTGGCTTAACGATTTAACATGGTAAAGGTTACATTGTTTTTTAATGGAAGTAAAAATTTTCGGATAAATGGTGGATTTACTGTTTAAGCTTTTCGCTGAACACTTTTTTGAATTTTTCTAGCTTGGGCTGGATAACGTAGGTGCAGTATGGCGCATTGCCATTGAGGTTAAAATAATTTTGGTGGTAGTCTTCAGCCGGGTAAAACTCTGCTGCAGGGCTTATTTCGGTTACAATCGGGCGGTCAAATGCCCCGGAAGCATCCAATTTTTGCTTGTAGGCGCTGGCTAATTCCTTTTGCTCAGCGGAATGATAGAAAACGACCGAACGGTATTGGGTTCCCACATCAGCCCCTTGCCGGTTTAGGGTAGTGGGGTCGTGGGTGCCCCAGAATATTTCAAGCAGTTCGGGATACGTAATGATGGCCGGATTAAAGGTTATTTGAATCACTTCGGCATGCCCGGTAAGGCCGGATGTCACCTCTTTGTAGGTCGGGTTTTTGACTTTACCTCCCGAATAACCGGACACTACTTTTTCTACGCCCGCTACACGTTGAAATACGGCCTCTGTACACCAGAAGCACCCACCACCGAAGGTGGCTATCGCTGATTTATTTGTCATGTTAGATGGTGTTGATTTATGCTGCTGGGCATAACCGGTTGTCAAACCAATCAGCAGCAAAAGGGTCATGAATTGTTTCATGATGTGATAACCTTGATCCGACCAAAATAGTTTTGGTCAGATCAAGGGTTTGTCGTCTGTATTACAACAGTTTAATTGTATTGCTGATAGAATGAACGAATAGCAGGAGTGAGCTGGTCGTAAATCGGGCCGGCAAAAGCGAGGAACATGGCCTGTGGATCGGGTGGTTGAATTTCTCTTCGCTTACACATTTCCAATTGCTGAGAAGTTAAGGCACGCTCATCACCATTGAATCTTCCCCAGGTGGTAAACCATTCATAACGACCTGGAAATTTGCGGTGGGTCAGCACAGCGTTGGATTTTGCGTCTACTACAATCATACTTAAAAGCCCTTCTGAAACAACTTCTTTTCTAACTGTAATCAGCTTGGCGGTTACAGTATTGTAAACCGGAACTGTTTTTCCATCAACCTTAGCTTCGCCAACTTTTACACTGTCTTTCTTTACGGTTTCTTCCTTTTCCCGTACGGTTGTGTTGCCGACACTGAAGTCATCGAACTGAAGGCGCATAATTTGATCTACTCGTGGCAACTGAATATTCTGTGCTCCTTGTGGGGTATAGAATTTCACAAATCCCTGATTGGGATAATTACGGTTTACATATTCTTCAATCTTATCCTGGAAGAATCCACCACTCAGGTTGTAGCGGGTAGGGATGGCCACTTGTTCAAGGATAACAAACGTAGTGGCCTCAAACTTAGACTTTTCCAGATACTCAACTACATCTTTAAAACCCGGAACATAGGCGTTGGCTTCACTGAAATTATAGAAAGCGCGTTTGGCATCTTCGCGTGTTCCCTTCATCAGGGCATCAATACCCGAATTGTAAAGTTCTTCTGCCGCCTTTTCTTTCAAGGGCGCCATTTCATTGTAAAAGTTTTTTGGATTCGGAACCACTTTTAAAGCACCTGGTGATTGCCGGATAGCCTCGTACATGTTATTAATTCGTTCATAGGAAACCAAGGCGCCTTTCCACTTGGTATTTGAGTTGGAAGCAATCTGATTCTTGGCATCGGTTTCAAGCCATTCTACTGCCAGGGGATAGCTGCTCCGCAGGGTTTCCATCGACTTCTTATGGTCGGGGTTTTGGCGTAGCCTGCCTATGGCTTGCATTACGGCTTCATAATAGTCACCGCGTTCATAGGCCTTTTTTCCGGAAGAACAGGCGGATAGAATCAGAACAAATAAAACAAGGATGTATAGATTACGCATGGTTCGGTTTTTTTATGCAATCTACAAATTGAGTGCCTGAATTTACGAACCCGTGGGGAAGAAATACAGGAGGATTTCATCAATCGTATCACGGAAATTACCCCAGGAGTGCCCCTGATTGGTTTCGGAATATTGATAAGTGCAGGTATTCTTTTCCAGAATGGTTTTCATTTTACGAGCACCTTCTTCCGCGTCTTTGATGGTGCCTGTGGTCATGTAGATTTTAACAGGCGGATTCTCGGGGTTGTCGCACAGGGTATAGATGGCGGGCTTAAACCAAAAGGCAGGGGATTGAATACCGGCCAGCCCAAACACTTCGGGGCGCGAAAAGGCAAAATAGGCTGCGGTAAGTCCGCCCATGGAGCTACCCATTATGCCCCGGTCTTCACGTGCCTTGGAAACGTTGTGCTGGTTTTCGATGGCTGGAATAAATTCATCGGCAATAAAATTCAAGTAGCGGTTGTTCATGGCCAGTTCCGTCATTCTGCGGTTGTTCGATCGGTTAACCGGTTCACGGTGATCGGTGAAAATGACTAACAACGGTTTAATTTTTCCATCGGCAATCAGGTTATCCAGAATTACTTTCATATTACCCATCCGGTCGTGCAAGTATTCGTAGCCATCGGTTACATAAAGAACAGGATATACTGCGTCTCGATTATAATTTGCAGGATAGTACATGGAGTAGGTAACCTGATAACCCAATGTTTTGCTATTGAAAAGGATATCTTTTTCCAAGGTTCCCCGGGCAATGTTTTCACGCGGAATCATTACCGGGTCAGGCTTCCAATCCGGCATGCGCAGTTCTGAGTTAGGACTGCCACCACCCACACCCGACCATTGTTGATACGGATTATTCGGATCGACAATCCAATCGGAACCGTTGATCAGAATTTTATAATCCAGCCTTGCATCTTTTGGAAAAGATGTTTTGAGATACCAGATGTCGGTGCCGGGAATTTGCTTGCCTTGATTTTGAAATTCTTTGTCGTAGCCCCAGCCGTTAAAGTCGCCCATCCAGGCTACGGTTTTGGCCTCACCACGGTAAAGAAATGTTACTGAGTCGGCAAGCGTAAGCGGAATTTGATTTGACTTGATTAGTTCTTGCCAGATGTTTTCGCGTGTCGTTGAATCGGTTGAGGATAAAGACTTGAGTGTTGTTTGCAAATGCGAATAGTCCTGTGCGTGCAAGACTATTGCAACAAACCAAATGCTAACACATAGTGAAAACCTCATGCCTGTTGTTTTATGATTACTTCATCCCGGTCATCAACCATTAAATTTAATAAACCGGCAATAATCATGGAAACACCTCCCGTTACAAGTATGTAAATGGTTTGTCCGTTAAAGAAATGTGTAAGCATAAAACCCAATATGGTACCCGCAACAATTTGCGGAATAACGATGAAGAAATTGAAAACCCCCATATAGTAGCCCATTTTTTCTGCCGGCAAAGAACCCGAAAGCATGGCGTATGGAATAGACAGAATGCTGGCCCATGCAATACCGATGCCGATCATTGGTATCCAAAGCATCCCTGGAGATGTAATAAAATAAATAGAGATCAGTCCAATACCTCCACAAGTAAGTGAGATTAAGTGTGTAACTTTCCTACTCGTATATCTTGCAAGAATAGGAATGCATAATGCTGCCAGTGCGGCAACTCCATTGTAGTCACCGAAAAGTTTACCTACAAGATCAGCTCCATCATTATAAGCTTGTGATGTAGGATCAGTTGTATTAAAAATATGTGTCGTTACAGCATTGGTTGTATATATCCACATTGCAAAAAGTGCAAACCAGGAAAAAAATTGTACATAAGAAAGTTGCACCATTGTTTTAGGCATAGTATTGAAGTCCTTCACTACACTCACTAATCCTAGATATGATTGATTATTTTGAATAAAATAGGCCGCCAAAAGATGAACGGCACCAAAAAGCCCAAATCCAAATGAGAGGATATATAATTCTTTCTCTAGATCGATAAAGTACACAATACATGCTAAGACAATACATGCTAGTAGCAGAATTCCGCCAATCTTGAAAAACTTAATTCTAAATGCATCTGCATTTTCAATTTTTCGCCTCTCTCTATTCCTTAATTTTTCTGCATCTCCTGGTTCTGGTGGATATTCTTTTGAACTTAGAACCGTCCACATCACAGTGACAAAAAGCATAAATGCGCCTATGTAGAAAGAATATTTTACATTGTCGGATATGACGCCTACAGCCTCTGAAGTGTTTGATACATCAAAGAGTTTATTAAGAATTTTTGGCAGATAGGATGCAACAATGGCTCCGACTCCTATAAAGAAGCTTTGCATGGCAAAGCCTGCCGTCCGTTGAGCAGGCGGTAATTTATCACCAACAAAAGCCCTAAAAGGCTCCATACTAACATTGATGGATGCATCCATTATCCATAGCACACCCACCGCCATCCAAAGTGTTGAGGAGTTTGGCATTGTTACAAGAGCAGCTGAGGCAAGTATTGCTCCGATAGTAAAATAAGGTCTCCTTCTTCCCCATGTTGAGTGCCAGGTACGGTCACTATAATATCCAATAATCGGCTGTACAATTAAACCTGTGATTGGTGCGGCAAGCCAATATAACGCGAGATTAGAAGGATCAGCTCCAAGGGTTTCAAAAATGCGACTCGTGTTGGCATTCTGCAGCGCAAAACCAAATTGTATGCCCATAAAACCAAAGCTCATGTTCCAGATTTGCCAGAAGCTGAGGCGGGGGCGTGCGATTGATGTTGATGACATAGAGTTGTTAAAATATTATATCAGTAGAAATTTTTGTTTGCTCCCGGGCCGCCTGCCTTTGTGTAGCCGCATCGGCTAGGCAGGCATGGCCCCGCATGTTCATGCAACGCTGGTTTCTATCCGCTCAATCCCTTACCAGGCCGAAGATAGAAAAAGGCGTTGCACAAGCATGCTGAAAAAACTCACCACGATAAAACTATTTCAGTTGAATCATGTGGGATTGAAATATACGGCAATTCCCGGATTATCGGTCCTTCGTGTTGGGTGCCTACGGGATCGTAGTTGGCCATGGGTTGAAGGAAGCGGTAATCTTTGTGGTGTAGTGCGTGGGCAGACTGATTTACCTGCACATTTTTCAGATTATGAAATCCATGAAAGTAGACTTCGATGGTTTTGTAGGGCGAAGTAAATGATCCTTCACTTTTTCCAAAAGTAAACCGGTGTGGGTTATATGTCAGTTTTCGTTTGTTGCAGTTACCCTGCTGATAACTGAACGTTTCACCGTCATCCTCGTACATGACAAAGCTATTTTCTTTCTCTCCTTTGTAGATGTGTATTTCCAATGTGTCACCTGTGTCGTTAACGGTGTTGCCTGCCTTTGCACGCATGGGAATGATGGAGGATTCTTTTACATAAACCGGAAGTTTATCCAACGGGCAATCGGCCACGATAACAGACGAGCCATTGTGTTTCTGATCGGTATAGAAATCATACCAGGTACCTTCAGGTAAATAAACCTTTACCAGGTCTTTCGAACTTTCAACCGGGGCAACCAGTAGCGCTGATCCGAATAAATACTGATTGTGAAAGCGATGATCGTAAATGTTGTGATCGAAGGAATAGTCGATAGCCAATGAACGACATACGGGCATACCAGTTTGAGAAGCATCGTAAAACAACGAATACAAATACGGAAGAAGTCGGTAGCGGAGTTTGATGTAGTTGCGTGAAATTTCTTCTACCCGTTCGCCAAACGTCCACGGTTCGGAATCGCGGGTGTTGATCATGGTATGGCCACGGAAGAAAGGGGAGAAGGCGCCAATGGAAATCCACCTTGCAAAAAGTTTTTCATCGGTATTGCCTACAAAACCACCAACATCATAACCGGCAAAGGCAATGCCCGTTAAGCCCATGCTGTTTACCAATCGCACCCCTAGTAGCATGTGTTCATCGTAGGCCACATTATCGCCAGTCCAGACAGCAGAGTAGCGCTGAATACCAGAGAATGCCGAGCGCGTTAAGTTGAATGGACGTTTGCCTTTAAGTAATTCTTTCGTGCCTTCATAGGTGCTTCGTGCCATCTGAAAACCATAAATATTTCTTCCCCTACGCATGGTGGATTTATGTCCTTCAAAATCCATCTCAAGTGTTTCCGGCAGGCTATGCCCCCAGGTGGCAATTTCATTCATATCATTCCAGAAGCCCTCCACACCAAGGGCTATATAATCTTTAAATTGTTCCTTCCACCACGCTCTTGTTTTCGGATTGGTGAAGTCGGGGAAATGGCACCAGCCTGGCCACACCATACCGGTGTAATTTTCGCCATCGGGATACTTAATGAATACATCTTTTGCTTTGCCGTCTTCGTAGGTGTGGTACCCGTCCTCCACTTTAATGCCGGGATCACACATTACCACCACCTGAAAGCCAAGTTTTTTGAGTGTATCAATCAGGCCTTTCGGATTGGGGAAGTCCTTCTTACTCCACGTAAAAATCTTGTACTGCTCCATGTAATGGATGTCGAACACAATCACATCGGCAGGGATATCTTTTTCACGAAACGTATTGGCAACACTGAGCGCTTCCTTATCGGGGTAGTAACTGTACCTGCATTGCTGGTAGCCGATGCTCCACAGCGGGGGTAATTCCATCCTTCCCGTAAGGTGTGTGTAGTGCTTTATAATTTGCCCGACTGACTGATCGTGCATAAAGTAGTAATTCATTTCACCCGTGTCGGCACCAAAGCTTGCGAAGCGGTTGTTGGATGCACCAAAGTTGAAATAGGTTTTATGGGTGTTGTCGAGAAAGATTCCGTAGGTCAATTGATTGTGCAGCCCGATATAAAAGGGTGTGGAGCAGTACAACGGATCAGCACCCGTGTGGTAACCGTATGCATCGGTGTTCCAGTTGGTGTAACCTTGACCTTTGCGATCGAGCGGACCCGTTTTTTCGCCCAAGCCGATAAACCGCTCACCCTCCTGCAGTTTTTTGTGTACGGTAACCTGTTCGCCATTCCAGGTGGTGCCGAGTGTTTCATCTTCATTAATAACAAGGTTATTGTTATTGAGAAAAGTTACGCGAACCGGATTTTTGGAAACACGCACTTTCATGAATGAAGAGCGAAGCAGAATTGAATCATGCTCTTCATGAATATCAATCTGCTGTTTATCGGGTTCAGCAACTACGCTATAGGAAAACGATTCGATGAAAGATTCTTGTGTAAAGGTGACGCGAACAATGTGTTCGTTATAGAAGATAACCTGAAAACGCGCACTTGAAGTTTCACCGGTAATTCCGTTTGCGTTCTTATGCCAGGATTTAAGTGTGCCCGTATGTTGGCTTAAAGCTGATTTGAATTTAGTCATGAGAATGATAGTGGTTAAATTCAGCTTAAAGTAACATCTAATTTTTTGATTGCAGCATACGGCAAGGATTCATGTTTAAGCAGGTTAGGGTAAAGAATCGGTTATTTGAAGGCTTGATAAACAACGCGTGTGCACACATGACATTTGTCATTGTTGTTGTTAAAAAAATTGGAAACGTTTGCGGGTACGATTCCGATAAAAAAAGAAGGATTTTTCTGATTTTCGGCTGACGTTTATCCCTAAATTCAACGCGTTAATTTCTATTCTACAAAACCTAAAACTTAAATTAAATTCTATGACAAAATTTTACCTGATAAAGGGGTATTTAGTGGTTCTCCTCCTTTTCAGCTCAATGGCTGTCTGGGCACAGAGCAGAACCATTACAGGAAAGGTGACTTCCTCGGATGACGGAACAGGTCTTCCGGGAGTGAACATCCTGGAGAAGGGCACCAGTAATGGTGCAGTAACTGACGCAAACGGAAGTTATGCCATACAGGTTTCCGGTTCCAACGCTGTATTGGTGTTTTCATTTGTGGGGTATGCAACCAGTGAAGTAACGGTTGGTTCGCAGACAACGGTTGATGTTTCATTAAGTGCTGATGTTACGGCACTCTCCGAGATTGTGGTGATTGGATATGGATCCGTTGAAAAGAAGGATGTGACGGGAGCTGTTGCAGACATTTCCAGTGAGAATTTTAACCGAGGTGTCTTAACATCACCGCAAGATCTGATTGTGGGAAAATTAGCCGGTGTTAATGTTACCACCAATAGCGGGGCCCCGGGAGCTGGTGCTACTATTCGGATTCGCGGGGGGTCTTCTTTGAATGCTAATAATGATCCGCTTATCATCATTGATGGTTTTCCTGTTGATAATGGCGGTATTTCTGGTGTTGAAAACGCTTTGGCAACCATTAATCCAAATGATATTGAGACCTTTACCGTGTTGAAGGATGCTTCGGCAACAGCAATTTATGGTTCGCGTGCTTCAAATGGTGTTATCATTATTACTACTAAGAAGGGAGTGGCAGGAAAACCTCAGTTCAGTTTTAATTCTACCTTTTCGGTAAGTAAACCCATTAAGTATTTTGATGTATTAAGCGCAGATGAATACAGAGCTTTAGTTGATGAGCTTGTATTGCAGGGAGAGATAAGCCAGGCAGATGTTGATGCTAAATTAGGTGATGACAATACGGACTGGCAAAAAGAGATTTTCAGAACAGCACTATCAATAGATAATACACTCAGCGTTACTGGTTCGGTAAAAAATATGCCTTACCGTGTTTCCTTAGGGGTTACCGATCAACAAGGTATACTGAGCAATACAGATATTAACAGGACTACGCTGAATCTTAGCGCTTCCCCAACATTTCTGAATGACCATTTAAAAGTTACGATGAATGCGAAAGGTAGTAAGGTCAACAGCAACTTTGGTGATGCAGGGGCAGTGGGTGCGGCTATATCATACGATCCTACCAAACCGGTTCGCGATGGCAATGAACTATTCGGGGGATATTTTTCCTGGTTAAGTTTTGATGAGGTACCTGCAAATAATATTACGTTCAATCCTGTTGCAATGGCAGAGTTGACCGATAATGTGGGTACTGCGAATCGCTTAATTGGTAATGTTGAGTTTGAATATAAGTTTCACATGATTCCGGAGCTCAAGGCCCATCTCAACGTAGGTTTAGATTACCAAAAGAGTGACGGATATAACAATGCTCCAAGAACAGCAGATTTTACCCGTACTACAGTTAACGATGGTTGGGTGATTGATGGAAGGGCAAATGCATATAGTGCAGAAAATAAGTCGCGTTTATTGGATTTTTATCTCAGCTATTCCAAAAACATGGGTGATCATAAAATGGATGTTACAGCAGGTTACGGCTGGCAGTACTTTTATCGTCAAAGCCAATCTGTAAATCGCAGGGCAAACGGAACGGTTGTTAATGTTCCGCCTCCATTTATTGGCGAAAATTATTTGGTTTCGTTTTTCGGAAGAGCAAATTATTCATTCCTTGATAAGTACCTGGTTACGGCCACACTCCGTTATGATGGATCCTCACGCTTTAATGATCCATGGGGATTATTCCCTGCTATTTCTGCGGCCTGGAGAATCAAGGATGAGGCCTTTCTCTCAGGTATTGATAAGTTATCAGAATTGAAATTGCGGGTTGGGTATGGTGAAACGGGTCAGCAGGATATTGGTAACTTCTATCCTGGTCAGGCGATTTACCGGACATCTAATGAAACAGCGCAATACCAGTTGGGCAATACTTTCTATCCAACACTTCGTCCGGATGCTTACGATCCGAATATTAAATGGGAGACGACAAGCACGATTAATGTTGGTGTAGACTTTGGTTTGTTTGATAATCGATTAACCGGTACCCTTGAGGTCTACAATCGTAAAACCTATGATCTGCTAAATACTGTTCAAATTGCCAGCGGTACTAATTTCTCAAACTTCCTGACTACTAACGTTGGTGATTTAGAAAACAAAGGCGTGGAATTAACATTGAATGCTATTCCCGTAACCACAGGAGACTTTACCTGGAACCTGGGTGTAAACTTTGCTCGAAACGTTAATAAGTTAACAAAACTTCTTCTTGTTGATGACCCCTCTTACAATGGGGTACCTGCTGGTGGCGTTGGTGTAGGTCAATTTATACAGAACCAGCAAGTTGGTTTTCCGATTAATTCTTTCTGGGTTTTGCAACAAGTTTATGGTGCAGACGGTATGCCGATAGAAGGATTGTATGTGAATCGTTCAGGAGAAAATTCGCCTGTTTCTTCAAACAACAACAACAAGTACCGGCCTGAACATCCGGTTGCAGATTACCTGATAGGCATCAATTCTCGTCTAGACTATAAGAATTTTGACTTCTCATTTTCCAGTCGATTAAGCTTGGGTAATTTCGTTTATAACAATGCTGTGGCAGGCCGTGCATTCTTGAACAATGTATACGCAAATGGATTTTTTAGCAATGTGCCAAGTGCTGTATTTGACACGGGCTTTTTCAGTCAGCAGCAACTATCTGACATATATGTTCAAGATGCATCCTTTTTTAAGATGGACAACATGAGCCTTGGGTATTCACTAGATAACCTTGCATCAGGAAAACTACGGGCAAGAGTTAGTCTAACCGTGCAAAATGCGTTTATAATAACCAAGTATGATGGAATTGACCCAGAGGTAAATGGTGGAATTGATAATACCGTGTATCCAAGACCGCGGGTTTTCTTGTTGGGATTGAACCTGGATTTTTAAAACTTATTTGAAGAGATACATTTATGAAAATGAAAAGAATATTTCAATTGTCTGTAGCAAGCCTTGTACTTGTGATGGCATCATGTATTGGAGATTTGGATGTAGTGCCAAAAGATCCCAATCTGGTAACAGGCAAAACCGTGTACGATAGTCCTGAAGCCTACAAGCAAGGATTAGCTAAGCTTTATGCCTTATTCATATTAACAGGACAACAAGGCCCTGCAGGCCAACCTGATGTTGCGGGTGTGGATGAAGGATTTAGTTGCTTTACCCGTTCCATGTGGAATCTGGAGGAGTTAACCACTGATGAAGCAATCTGGTCGTATCCAAATGATGCAGAAGGAACAATTTCAAACCTGTATTTTAATTCATGGTTGCCATCCGATGGTATTCCTACTGCATTATTTGGCCGTTTAATGGCATCGATGG
This sequence comes from uncultured Roseivirgaceae bacterium, assembly GCA_964419145.1. Classification (GTDB taxonomy): domain Bacteria; phylum Bacteroidota; class Bacteroidia; order Cytophagales; family Cyclobacteriaceae; genus UBA2336. Next base: position 508,034 of record CAYQOM010000002.1, read on the forward strand.
TAATTATTAATGAATACATCCGTGCAACGGGAAGTTCAAATGACGCAGATCTTGTTCGTTATCGCGCAGAAGCCAGATTTTTAAGAGCACTTGGTTACTACTATGGAATGAATTTGTATGGCAATATGCCGGTGGTAACTGAAGCCGATTTGCCGGGCGCATTCTTGCCTCAGCAAAGAACACGTGCTGAAATCTTTGAGTATGTTGAAACTGAGCTTTTGGATATTTATGACGACCTGGGTAACCCAAGGTTTGAATATGGAAGAGCTGATAAAGCTGCGGCATCTATGTTGTTAGCTAAGTTGTACTTGAATGCTGCTGTATTCTTAGCGCCCACTGTTCCTGCTCAGTATGCCGGCAGAAATTTCTACAATGACGTAATCACTGAACTGAATAAGGTTTTTGAAGGTGGCTATTCCCTGGCTCCGAAATACTTGAATAACTTCCTGGCGGATAACCACACTAGTCCTGAAATCATTTTCTCCTTCAACAATGATGGCGCAAAATCACAGGCGTATGATGGCGTGTGGGTAATGATCCGTGGTAATGCTGGAAATGGTGGATGGGGTGGCTTAAGAACCCGGTCATCATTTGTATCCCTATTTGATTCCAGTCCCAATGACTATAGAGATTTTTTTGCTGCGGAGGATAAAGGCCAAGATCGTGAAATAACTGAGCCGAACAACTCTGCTCAAGGGTATGGCGTATTTAAGTTTCGCAATGTTAATTCTGATAACTCAACTCCCGTAAATGATGGCACTGGTTTTATTGATACTGATTTTCCTTTATTCCGTTTGGCGGATGCGTATCTCATGTATGCTGAAGCAGTTTTACGTGGTGCAACAAATGGTTCTACTGCATCAGCAGTTGACTATATCAATGCGTTGCGTAATCGCACGGGTGAACTAGATGAAGATGAAAACCCTATTTCAATTGGCAACATTACCGCAGGAGAATTAGATCTTGATTTTATCCTTGATGAGAGAGGAAGAGAATTGTATTGGGAAGGTCACAGACGTACGGATTTGATTCGCTTCGGTAAGTTTACCGGCAGCACATACATATGGGATTGGAAAGGCGGTACACCAGAGGGTAGAAGCATTCCGGAACACCTGCAAATTTTCCCGATACCAGCTGCCGACTTGGCAACCAATCCAACATTAGTTCAGAATCCTGGCTACTAACAGATTAAAGAAAATGAAAATGAAAAATAGAATTTTAACCTGGTTCATTTTGCTAATTGGGTTCTTTGGCATGTTCGCTTGCGAAGAACTTGAGACAGTCAGAATCAAAGAAGTAATCGAACCAAATACCTTGGAGGCGCTACCCACAAGTGAAGTTGTTTTGGTATTAGAAAATGCTGATGAAACGGCAATAACGCTTTCATGGTCTGCACCAGACTACGGATTTAAAGCAGGTGTGTTGTATACAGTAGAGATGGATGTAGTTGGAAATGATTTTGCTACACCCTTTGTGTTGCTGGAGACACGTACGCTTACTGCGTCAGTTTCAGTGGCTGCTTTGAATGACGCTATGCTAGCTCTTGGAAGAACGCCACTGGAAGCCAGTGAAATGGAGTTTCGTGTAATATCCGTTGTTGACAATGACATTGAGCCTGTAATATCAAATGCACAGGAGGCAACCATCACCCCCTATGCAACTAGCTTTCCACCCATTTGGGGTATGGGTGCTGCATTGAAGGGTTGGGGGCCTTGGCCTGACAATGCAGTTGAATGGCAAAGTAATGAATTCAAGAAGTATGAGACTATAGCCTATTTCACAAATGGCGAGGCTTTCCGTTGGTTTGAGCAACTTGATTGGAATCCAATTTCTTACAATTATCCTTATTTTACATCCGTTTCTCCAGTTTTTGAAAATGCAAATGACGGAGACTCCAATTTGCGAGTTGCAGGTACAACAGGATGGTATAGGGTTGCTGTAGACTTACTAGCAAAAACAGTTACTGCGGAAGCTGTTGATGAACCTGTAATGTATATAACTGGCGCTGGCATTGGGGGTTGGGATCAACCGGGTACTGGTGTAAGTGTTAAAATGACTTACATTAAACCTGGTGTATTCGAGGCAACAGCAAATTTTGTTAAAGATGGGGCATTCAGATTTTTCGCTCAAGCAAATTGGGGACCTACTTCTTACAATTACCCATACTTTGAAAGTGTAGATCCTTTGTTTGTAAATGCCAATGATGGCGATTCGAATCTTCAGTACGTAGGAGAATCGGGATCACAAAAAATAACGGTTGATATAAACGAGAAAACGGTTACCGTAGGTGAGCCTCCAGTGCCTGTACTCTTTATGATGGGGGCTGCGCTAAATGGATGGGGACCATGGCCTACTGCTGCAGTAGACATGACTTACAAAGGCGGAGATGTTTTCGAAGCTACAGCTACGTTTACAAATGGAGAAACGTTCAGATTTTTCGCTCAACCAGATTGGGGCCCTACCTCATATAACTATCCATATTTCACCACAGTAGATTCAGATTTTGAAAATGCTGCCGATGGTGATAGTAACCTGAGGTACATTGGTGCGACTGGATCAAGAACCATTACAGTAAACCTCGCGACCAAAGTCGTCACCCTTGATTGAGTGATTTTCGGGTTTAAGGTTTTACAATCAGGGGAGTTTATCTCCCCTGATTTATTTTAATTAATGGAGTTTAAAATTTAGCATGATTGAAGGATGAGTAGATTTTACGTTTTATTGTTTTTTTTGTTGTCGGTGTCTGGGTTTGCACAAACAAAAACCAATGTTACTCCAGTAATAAATCCAGCCTCGTTTCAGCCTGATGATGAAATCACCGTAACCTATGATGTTACAGGAACTGCCCTTGCAGCGTTAACCAATGCATGGGCATGGGTATGGATACCTGGAAAAAATATTGATGCCAGGTACAATGTTAATCCTGCAAACGCTACAGCTGATCCTGCCAAGTTTACCAAAGTTGTTGAATCTGGAAAAACGCTTTTTAGAATTATGTTTAAGCCGCAAGATTTTTTTATCCAACCTATTTGCCTGGAAACCCAGTTGGGGATATTGATAAAGGCCAATGATTGGAGTAATGGCCAGTCAATAGATTATGTTGCAACGATGACTCCATTGACAACTTGCTTCCTTGTCGAATTGCTTTCTCCTTCTGTTAACCCGGTGTTTATAGATCCAGGAGAGGATCTATTAGTTGAGGCTGAATCCTCCGAGGTTGCAACCTTCATTTTATCTGTGGATGGTGTGCCTGTTGATGAACAAGTGTCCATAACAGATTATTCATTTTCATACACCATTCCTCAATCCTCAGGATTATATGCTGTTAGTTTGACAGCTGAAAATGCAGAGAATGATACAACTATTACATTTAAGTACTTGGTTAGTGCTCCGTCTGATGAATCGCCTCGTCCCGAAGGCATCATCCCCGGCATCAACTACCACGATGATCCGACCAAAGTAACGCTTTGCCTGTGGGCACCTGGAAAAAATTCTGTCTATGCGCGTGGTGATTTCAGCGATTGGGATGTGCTACCGGAAAACCAGATGAAACGCGATGGAGAATATTTCTGGTTGGAATTAGCCGGGTTAACAGCAGGTGAGGAGTATGCCTTTCAGTATTTGATCAATGAAAGCGTTTGGGTGGCCGATCCATATGCTGATAAAATTCTTGATCCGGACGACCAGTATATTCCGGAAACAACATACCCAAATCTCAAACCTTATCCGCAAAAAGCCATACTGAATCAATGGTATTTCAACCGTTTGTCAGTTTTTCAAACCAACCAAACTCCCTACCAATGGCAGGCCTCTGATTATGTGCGGCCACCAAAAGAAAAATTAGTGGTCTACGAATTATTGATCCGTGATTTCTTTGGACCGGATAATCGAAATTATCAGAACCTGATTGATACATTATCGTACCTGAAACGATTAGGTGTTAACGCTATTGAGTTAATGCCCATTATGGAATTTAATGGCAACGACAGTTGGGGATACAACCCAACCTTTATGTTCGCGATTGATAAATATTATGGCACCAAGAACAAGCTCAAGGAATTTATTGATGTCTGTCACCAAAATAACATGGCGGTTATTCTAGACATAGCGCTTAATCATCAGGACACGCCCAATCCATACTTGCTGTTGGACTTCGATTTTGAAAATTTCAGACCAACTGCTAACAATAAGTGGTTTTTTATTCAGCGCAGGCATCCGTTTAATGTCTTTTTTGATATGAACCATGGAAGCGACTATACAAAAGCATATGTAGATTCGGTTAACCACTATTGGTTGAATGAATTTAAGGTTGACGGGTTCCGATTTGATCTGTCAAAAGGTTTTAACACAATTGATTATTGCACTACCCCTGGTTGTGATACTCCCGCTGAGGTTTCGGCTTGGTCCGCCTATGATGCAAGTCGTATCGCACTTCTTAAGCGAATGGCTGATGAGATTTGGGAAGATTTCCCTGAAACCTATGTTATACTGGAACACTTATCTGTGAATGCTGAGGAAAAGGAATTGGCCGAATATCGCGCAGGCGAAGGTAAAGGAATGTTGTTCTGGGGCAATCTTAATCATGCCTATAATGAGAATACAATGGGCTCTTTCCCGCAATCGGATATTGGCTGGGTATATCATGGTACACGCGGGTGGTCGGTACCCCATGTTGTAGGCTACATGGAAAGTCATGACGAAGAGCGCCTGATGTATAAGAATTTGCAGTTTGGCAACAGCTCAGGTAGTTACTCTGTTAAAAATTTGCCAACAGCGTTGGATCGCGTAAAAGCTGCCTCAACTCTGTTTTATACTATACCGGGTCCGAAAATGCTGTGGCAGTTTGGCGAGTTAGGATATGATATCTCTATTAATGAAGGCGGAAGGGTATCACCGAAGCCTGTGAAGTGGGAGTATCGCAGTGATTATTCTCGATACAAGTTATTTCAGCATACGGCTGATTTAATACGGTTACGAAACACTTATGATGTATTTACTGAAGGTGATGCCACATTGGTGGCCGGAACAAATCCTGTTAAGCAGTTAACGCTAAAAAATAGTCCGTATACCACTACGCCTACAACTGCTGAAGATATGAACGTTCAAGTGGTGGTGAATTTTGACCTTACCATTCGTACGGCAAGTGTTGCTTTTTCGCACACCGGTACCTGGTACGATTACTATGCATTTGGTGAGCCTGTTAACGTTACCGCTACGCCATTCAATATCTCACTAAAGCCAGGTGAGTATAAAATCTTTACCGATGTTGAGATCACCAATCCTTTAATTACATCAACCGAGAATCCGTTGGCGGAAGTACAGGTTTCAGTTTATCCTAATCCGGCCAGTGATTTGTTGATGGTAAATTCAGATAGACCAGTTCGAAATTTAAAATTGGTTACAGCGAATGGTGTGATGCTTTTTCCTGAGCGTATAGATTCAACTACCTGGGATTTACGTCATGTCAAGGATGGGTTTTACATTGTTGTAGTCGAGCAGCATGGCATCACCCAGCGATTGAAGCTGATAAAACGATAATTTACTTTGATCACGTCTGTCACCCTGTCCACAGAGTTTCTTTGGAGAGCGGGTCGAAGGGTGGCAGGCGTTGTCATTATTCCTCTTCAAATACCTCCAGCGCATCAAGTGCCTGAAAGTTAAAATCGAATAAGGCCATGTTTTCCCAAGGTGAGCCATCGGTAGCTTCCTCACCCTTGTAGGCTACCCACTCCGGTGCCCAATAGGCAAGTCCAAGTCCGCGGGGAGTATCGTGCATAATTTTTCGCAGTTGCATCATAAAATCATACTGACCTTGTTCCGTTGCCGGATAACCGTTAATGAGATGATCGGTTAACCCCACCAGGTTGTTGGTCCAGTCGTTCCAATCCAATGTAAACGGATAACCGGTTTCGGCCAGAATAATGTCTTTATTAAAATTGCTCACCAGTTGCATGAGAGTATTCTTAACCACAAGCAAGGATTTCTCGTGCCAACGGGGATAGTACGAGAGCGCAATAATGTCGTAGTCTACCGCATGAGTTTTTAGTTCATTGTAAAACCAGTCAGCACCCGTAATACCAGCAAAGTGCATCATGATTTTGGTGGATGTAGAAGCATCGCGCACTGCTTTAGAACCTTCTTTCAACAGTTCAATAAAATTGGATCGGTTATCAATTTGTCCATCTGGCCACAGTAACCCGCCATTGATTTCATTTCCGATTTGGATATACTCAGGATTCAGAAGTGTAACAATTTTGTGTGTGTAATGGTAAACACTGTCTTTAAGGTCAGTGAAAGATAGGTCCTTCCAGGCTTCGGGCTTGGTTTGTGTACCGGGGTCGGCCCAGGTATCAGAGTAATGCACGGTTAACCAGATATCAAAACCAAAATCTCTTAATTCTTCGGTAAACGCTTCAACCTCATCCAGTCCTGAGTGCGCTGTTTCTGGCGAATGCCACACCCTAAGCCGTATGGTGTTACACCCGGCTTCTTTTAAGATCGTGAGTACATCCTTGACTTCACCCAATGCATTTTTAAACTGCGTTCCGGTATTTCTGATTACGGGTAAAATGGAAATATCGGCCGCGCGAACTTCAATGAATGTTGGCTCAGGTTCTTTCGGTACAGTGGGAGATTCTTCGCAGCCCGGAAAAACAAAAGACAACACCACGAACAACCACTTAACATATTTCATTTTAATTCCTTCTCTAATTAACGTTGATTGAGTAAAATTAACATCTTAAAATCAATAACGGTTAGCCATTGCTCTTCAAAATGAAAACATTTCTCAAATGCATTTTACTACTGCTGTTCATGTTGTTCAGCGTTAAAGGATTTAGTCAGCGCGGTGCTGATGTTTACGTTGACAAAAGTGGTGTAATGCGATGGGGTAGCACCAAAGAAGAGATAAAAGGCTTTGGTGTAAACTACACCGTTCCGTTTGCACATGCTTACCGTACGGCAAAGAAGCTCGGCATTGATGTCGAAAAGGCTATTGATCAGGATGTGTATCATTTTGCCCGGTTAGGTTTCGACTTGTATCGCGTGCACGTATGGGATACTGAAATCAGCGATACACTAGGGAATTTATTGGAGAATGAAAACCTGAGGTTGTTCGATTACATGGTAAAAAAAATGAAGGAACGGGGAATGAAGTTTGTGATTACCCCGATAGCTTTTTGGGGTAACGGTTGGCCAGAGCCTGATGAGCCAACACCAGGGTTTTTAAGGAAGTTTGGTAAAGATGCGTGCCTTACGAATCCCGAAGCGATAAAAGCACAGGAGAACTATTTGGCTCAGTTTATCAATCACGTTAATCCGTATACAGGCCTCGCGTATAAAAGTGATCCGGATATTATCGCCTTTGAAGTATCCAATGAGCCACATCATAGGGGAAAACCAGATGAGGTAACAACTTTCATTAACCGAATGGTTAAGTCGATGCGAAGTACCGGATGTAAAAAGCCAATTTTGTATAACATTTCGCACAGCATTCATTTGGTAGATGCCTACTTTAAATCAGGTATTCAAGGGGGCACATTTCAGTGGTATCCAACAGGACTGGGAGCTCGGCACGAGTTGGGCGGAAATCTGTTGCCGAATGTTGATCGTTACAGCATTCCGTTTGCAAATCATGCTAAGTTTAAAAGTTCCGTTAAGCTTGTGTATGAGTTTGATGCAGCCGATGTAGGTCGCTCGTACATCTATCCGGCCATGGCGCGTTCTTTTCGCGAAGCCGGCATGCAGGTGGCTACACATTTTGCATATGATCCAACGTATATGGCGTATGCCAATACGGAGTACGGTACGCATTATATGAACCTGGTGTACACACCACAGAAGGCAATTAGTCTCATGTTGGCTTCGGAGGTTTTTCATAGAATTCCCATGTACAAAAGTTTTGGTCGGTACCCTGATAACACTACGTTTGATGGCTTTAGGGTAAGCTATGAAGAGGATCTGGCTGAATTGGTAACGGATCAACAGTTCATCTATACCAACGCAACGGATACTAAAGTGCCTGCTCCTGAGAAATTGGAACAAGTTGTGGGTAGCGGTAATTCTGCTCTTGTGAAGTATAGTGGTAGCGGTGCGTATTTTCTTGACAAACTTGAAGACGGGGTATGGCGATTGGAAGTAATGCCTGATGCGGTGTGGATTAAAGACCCGTTTATACGAACCAGCTTGAAGCAGACAATTGCTGTAATTAAATGGCGGGAATGGCCAATGACTTTGAATTTACCAGATCTGGGAAGGGATTTTGAGTTGCGTGGGTTGAACGAGGGAAATTCACTAGAGGGGAAGGCCACTGAAGGAAGCGTTCGGGTAAAACCTGGTACCTATTTGTTGGTTCGAAAAGGTATTGAGACAGCGAAAAAATCAACCGATCGATGGAGGAATATTTTTCTTGGTGAATTTGTGGCTCCACCTGCTACAGTGAAAGATGTATATGTTGTCCATGAACCGAAACATGAAATATCAGCCGGAGAAGCCTATACTGTTACAGCAAAAATTGTAACACCTGCCGAACCTGAATCCGTTGACTTGCATGTGTGGGCAGGTTTTCGGCCTGAGGTAATTAAGATGACGAGAACGGCTGGCTATGCGTATATAGCAACCATTCCTGCTGAGCGTGTGCGGCCTGGGTTTATTAGATACTTTATTGCGGTGAAGGAAAACGGAAAAGATTTCACGTTCCCTTCTGGCAACCAGACACATCCATTTGATTGGGATTTTTATGATGATGAAGGTTATCGCGTAGCGGTTTTACCTGAAAAAAGTCCGGTTTATCTTTTTAACGCAGCAACAGATTCCGATCAGTTATTGCGGCAATGGGTGAGGGGTTCTGCGGTTTTACCAACTGGTCATGCGGGTCAGGCAGAGGTGGTTGTGAATATTGAGCAATTGTTTCGGGAAGATCCTGAGGACAAATACAAGGAACGTATTTACGATTATACTATGAAGTATTATTTCGGTAGGAAAGTATCTGCACAGAAAGCCGCATTAACATCAGCCAAACAGCTTGTATTTCTTGGTCGGTCGTTAAATGATAAACCTTTTCCCATACAGGTTGCATTGGTGATGCAAGATGGTACCGCGTATGGTACAATCATTGAGTTAATGCCCGGATCGCGGGATTATGAAGTGCCACTAAGTTCACTTAAACAAGTTAAAACAGTAACTATGCCGCGACCTTATCCGACATTTTTGCCCTACTTCTTTGAGCCAACTTCCTCAACGGTCTTTTCAATGGAAAAAACGGAGAGTCTTCAGATCTCAATTGGGCCGGGTATACCGGAGAATCAGTTAAAGGACAAGCATGGAATTGCTATAGAAAGTGTTTGGGTAAAACCCTGAACTTACTTTTTAGCTTTCTTCAGCGATGACTCCCGAATGATCAGGCGTGTTTTCAAAATCTTGGTTTCCGGTGTGATGTCCTCATCATCTTTCTCCTGCTTTTCGATCTGGCGGATAAGAAGTTTAGCGGCTTCCTGACCCATTTCGAAACCTGGTTGGTCAACCGAAGAAAGCGGTGGATCCATCAGCGAGCTAAAGAACCAGTTACTGAAACCAACAAGGGCAACATCATTTGGCATTTTCAAGCCTTTGGCCTTAATGGCCTGCATGGCACCCATGGCAGCCGGATCGTTGGTGGCAAAAATGGCATCGGGTGGATTTTTCAAGCTTAGTAATTTTTCCGTTGCCTTTTTCCCTTCTTCAATTGTACCGGAAGGACAGATCGCTACCAGTTCCTTATTAAAAGGCATGTTGTGTTCTTTCAATGCTTCTTTATAGCCCTCCAAACGTTGCTTGCTAATCTCCAGATTGGGCGGCCCTTCAATGTGTGCAATACGTTTACATCCTTGGTCAATCAGGTGAAGTGTAGCTTCTTTTGCTCCGGTAAAATCATCCACAATAATTTTGCTGGCTTGGCCGGTATCATAAACCCGATCAAAGAATACAATCGGAACACCTTTGGCCAGCATGGATTCAATGTGATCAAAGTTTGTCGTCTCGCGCGATACGGACATCAACATGCCATCCACACGGCTATTAAAGAGTGCTTTAATGTCGGAAATTTCACGGGTTTGGGATTCGTTGGATTGGGCAAGGATAACGTTGTAGCCGGCACTATATGCTACATCTTCAATACCACTGATAACCGTGGAGAAGAAGAAGTGAACAATTTCGGGAATAATAACACCTATTGTATTGGTTTTACTTTGCCGAAGGCTGAGGGCTACAATGTTGGGCTGGTAGTTTAATTTTTCGGCCAGTTCGTTCACGGCTTTTTTCGTATCCGGGCTAATGTCCGGATGATCTTTCAAGGCGCGTGAAACGGTGGATGGAGAAATGCCTAACTCTCTCGCAATGTCTTTAATCGTTACCTGGTTGTATTTCATAAACTAATCTAACTCCAAAAATTCGCGACTTAATTAACGGGACAAGTTACAATAATTTTTTGCAATCGTTTGCATAACCATCCTATCTGTTGCAGTCAAGATAATTCTTTATGATACGCGTAATTACAATCGTTAAACCTAAAACATTTAAAAACTAAAGCTAAGTTTAAGGCAAAATTTATTTCTGATTATTAAAGTTGCAAGCTGTGATTGCGTGTATTTTTGATTTAGACGGAGTGATTGTAGATACTGCCCGTTACCATTTCCTGGCGTGGCAAAAATTGGCGAAGGAATTAAACGTAGAGTTGACCAGCCAGCTTAATGAGCGCCTGAAAGGGGTAGGCAGAATGGAGTCGCTTAATATAATATTGGAGTTAGGCGGTTTGCAGCGCACCGACCTTGAAAAGGAGGTACTAGCAACCCGGAAGAATGCCTGGTTTGTTGAGTTTATCGATGCGATGAAGAAGGAGGAGATTTTTGATGGAGCCAAAGATTTGTTTGATGAACTTAAAGCTCATGGTGTTAAGGTTGCTTTGGCTTCCAGCAGCAAAAATGCGCAGACCGTTTTGAAGAAATTAGAGATTGCCAATTATTTCGAGGCAATTGTAGACGGTAACATGATTACTCGTTCCAAACCTGACCCGGAAATTTTTTTAAAAGCGGCAGGTATGCTTCAGGTAAGTCCAAATGAATGTGTAGTAGTGGAAGATGCTGAAGCCGGAGTTGAAGCCGCTATACGTGCGGGAATGAAGTGTGTAGGAATAGGAAAGAAGGAACAATTGCATAAGGCTAATCTGGTTGTAAGCCAAATTGGTCATTTGAATTTTCAAATATTAAATAACCTCTGATCACCATGAAGGATTATTTCAAGCATCACCCTTGGCACATTATTGAAGAAGGATTCGATCCCCACTATAACAAAATTGCTGAGAGCGTTTTTAGTATCGGCAATGGCCGGATGGGGCAGCGGGCCAATTTTGAAGAGGCCTATAGTGGTGAAACATTACAAGGAAGCTATGTGGCAGGTGTCTATTACCCGGATAAAACCAGGGTAGGGTGGTGGAAGAATGGTTATCCTGAATATTTCGCTAAGGTATTAAATGCACCTGCGTGGATAAGCGTGCATGTTACAATTGAAAATCAAAAGCTCGATCTGGCCTCTTGTAAAGTTGAAGATTTCAAGCGCGTGCTTGATATGAAGACTGGCTTGTTATCTCGATCATTTATTGCCACTCTTTCCGATGGTAAGCGACTTAAAATTGACGCAAAGCGCTTTTGTAGTATGGCCAGGGGTGAGGTGGGGGCTATTCGCTATGCCATCACGCCACTTAATTTTTCATCAAAGGCAACGTTGTCCTTATTTATTGATGCGGATGTCAAGAATACCGACTCCAACTACGATGAAAAATTCTGGACTGAGGTTTACAAACATGCGGAGGAGGGTGAGTGTATAGTTACAGCTGAAACGAAGAAGACTTTTTTTCATGTGTGCTCCGGTATGCGTTACTATATTCATGAGGAAGGAAAAGAAGTTAAAGGAAGAATTAATACCGAGATACGTGAAAAATTTGCAGGTAACGTAATTCAGGTTGACTTGAACGAGGGAAAGGAGATGGTGGTATATAAATACGCGGCCATTCTTTCTTCTGAAAATCATCCAAAGGAAAAACTCGTATCGCATTGTCAATACATTTTGAGTGACTTGCAGCAAACGGGGTTTGAAAAGCTTCTTGCCGAGCATGAAGCCGTATGGGAACATAAGTGGAATGAATGCGACATAACTATTGAAGGGGATGTTGCTGCTCAACAGGGAATACGGTTTAATATTTTTCAGCTTACACAGACCTATACCGGAGAAGATCAACGCTTAAACATTGGCCCAAAAGGTTTTACCGGAGAGAAGTATGGAGGTAGTACGTATTGGGATACGGAAGCCTATTGTCTGCCTTTTTATTTGGGTACATCAGAACAGAAAGTGGCTCGAAATCTTTTAGTGTATCGGTATAAACATTTGCAGAAGGCAATCGAGAATGCACAGAAGTTAGGTTTTAAAGATGGCGCAGCGCTGTATCCCATGGTAACCATGAATGGTGAGGAATGCCATAACGAATGGGAGATTACCTTTGAAGAAATTCATCGGAATGGAGCTATTGCTTTCGCGATTTACGATTATATCCGGTACACCGGTGATGAGGATTACTTGATTGAGTACGGACTGGAAGTATTGATTGGTATTTCGAGATTCTGGGCTCAGCGCGTCAATTGGTCGGATGACAAAAAGAAGTATGTAATGCTTGGCGTTACTGGCCCCAATGAATACGAAAACAACGTAAATAACAATTGGTACACCAACTACATCGCTACCTGGACGCTTCGTTACACCAAACAAGCCATGGATTTTGTGAGAAAGAAGGATGCGGGTAGTTTGGAAGCATTATTGAAGCGAGTGAATTTCTCATCGGATGAATTAAACAGATGGGAGGACATTGATGCGCAGATGTATTATCCTGAAGATAAGGGTAGGGGCGTGATTTTACAGCAGGATGGATTTCTGGATAAAGAGCTTCTGATGGTAGGTCAGTTGAAAAAGGAAGATCGGCCATTGAATCAAAAGTGGTCATGGGATAGAATTTTACGTTCCTGTTTTATCAAGCAGGCCGATGTATTACAGGGAATTTATTTTTTTGAAGACCAGTTTGATCTGGAAACCATCAAACGCAATTTTGATTTTTATGAACCCATGACGGTTCATGAATCGTCTTTGTCGCCTTGTGTGCATTCCATTTTGGCCGCCAAGCTTGGTTACGAAGAAAAGGCGTACGAGATGTACCTGCGCACAGCCCGCCTTGACCTGGATGATTATAACAACGATACTGAAGATGGTTGTCACATTACCAGCATGGCAGGTACCTGGTTAAGTGTAATCAAAGGGTTTGGAGGTATGCGCGTGGTAAATGGTCAACCTCAGTTAAATCCCTTCATCCCTTCACGATGGAAGTCCTATACATTTAAAGTGAAGTTCAGAAATAGCGTAGTACGAGTTGAAGTCAGCAAAGATTCTCAACGCGCTTTTCTTGAAGCTGGCGATCCGCTGATCATTCAAATCAATGGCTCATCAGCTTCGTTAGGTTAAACAATATCAATTTTGGTGCAACTTATTACACGATTAGTTGCATGCACCCTATCAACCGCAAACGATTGCGAAGTCGTTTCCGAAGAAAATTGGCGGCTTTTTGACGTGATTTTCTTTCGATTTCGAAAACAAAAGCTCTATATTTAATGGAAGTATAACATACTTAAAACCTGTTTAACACTTAACCTTAACATTTCTTAATTATGAGAAAACTCTATCTGTTAACACGAGGGTGCCTGCTCGTTCTTTTAATGCTGGGCGCTTTCACATCATTCGCGCAGCGAACCGTTACGGGCAAGGTCACGGCATCCGATGATGGTAGCGCAATTCCTGGTGTGAATATTCTGGAAAAGGGAACCAGTAATGGTACCACTACTGATGCCGATGGTAATTTTTCGATTACAGTAGGCAACAACGCTGTACTTGTTTTCACATTTGTAGGATATGCAAGTCAGGAAGTTTCTGTTGGAAATCAAACAACGGTTAATGTAACGATGCAATCGGATGTTACTGCACTTTCTGAAATTGTGGTTATTGGTTACGGTGAGGTTCGTCAACGCGATGCTACCGGGGCGGTAACATCAGTAAAAGCTTCCGATTTTAATGGTGGCTTGATATCCTCTCCTGAATTGTTGATTCAGGGTAAAACGGCTGGAGTGCAAATTACCTCAACAAGTGGTGAGCCTGGTGCGGGTGTTCAATTGAGGATACGAGGAACAAATTCAATTCGCTCCAATAATAACCCATTATTTGTGGTTGATGGTGTTCCGTTAAGTGGTGGTGTTCAACCCTCCTCGGCTGATGTTGGATTTGGAACTACCCAGGATACCAACCCATTGAACTTCATTAACCCCAATGACATTGAAAGCATGAGCATATTGAAGGATGCTTCAGCAACGGCTATTTATGGTTCACGGGGTGCCAACGGGGTTGTAATTATTACAACCAAAAGTGGTAAGGGCAATAAGGGTACGTTTGATTTTGCATCTAGCGTAAGTATAGCATCACCTGCAAATAAATACGATTTGCTTGATCCGGATGCATTCTTAGATGCTGTTGATCAATTTGGTGGGGATCCTGTTGCACAAAATTTCGGGGCTAGAACCGATTGGCAGGATTATGTAACGCGTACTTCCGTTTCACATACACAGAATTTATCGTATGCAAAAGGTTTTTCTACTGGTGCGATAAGAGCTTCACTTGGTTATGATAATCAGCAAGGTATTATGGAGAATTCATTCATGAAGCGTTTAACAGGTAGGGTGAATGCCTCAAAATCCTTTTTGAATGACAAGTTAAATTTCGATTTATCAACAATTTTTTCTAATGTAAATCGTGAGGATCCACCGATAAGTGGAAATGCTGGTTTTGCAGGTGATATTTTAGGTGCTGCATATTCAGCAAATCCCACATGGCCAACAGATCCGGATTTCAACACAGGCGGACAAAGAAGTCCTGCTAACATGCTTGCTTATTACTTAAGTGAGGGGACTACAAACAGATGGCTGAACAACATCTCAGCAGACTATAAGGTAACCAATGAGTTTACTGTTAAGGCTACTTACGGTTTAGATTGGTCAAAAGGAGATAGGGTTACGCTAGTTTCAGGCGATGCCCGTAACGCAGGTGATGGTGTTCAGGGTTTTGGGCAAGGTCAGTTGAATGAGAATCTTACAATCAGCAATTTGTTTGAACTCACCTTGAACTACAGCAAACAGTTCGGGAATGTAAAGGTTGATGTAATTGGCGGATACTCTGTGCAAAGCTTTAGAAACAAGTATTTTTGGACAACGGCAAGAGGATTTACAGATTACTCAAGCTTCACCAATATGGAATCTGAACTTCGCGACAGTTATGACGCAGCAGATGCAGCAGCATCCGCGATCTACAGTGACTATAATAACTGGGGAGTTGCTGATGTAATCCGATTCCAGGGCGATCCGCTAACAGGAGGTTTTGTTAACGGTATTGATTTCAGTGAGCGCGAACTTTCTACTGACTTCTTCCCAAGACCATCAGGTGTAACGGTTGATGCGATTGCGGCAAACTTCTACGATAATACAGATTATCTGCAATCCTATTTTGCGCGTGGAAATTTCACTATTTCAGATAAGTATTTATTAACGGCCACCTTAAGGATTGATGGATCTTCTAAGTTCGGTGATGAGAATCGATATGGAGTGTTCCCATCTGGCGCATTTGCCTGGAAACTGGATCAGGAGGATTTTATTCCGGATGCTTTCAGTACGCTGAAATTCAGGTTAGGTTATGGAATCGTGGGTAATCAGGATGGTCTTAATTATGGAGATTTCATCAGACGCGAAAGATTCAATGATGTAAGTATACCCGCTAACCGTGAGATTGGTGTTCCAGGAACCGATGCAAGAGGTTTTGTTAATGATGGTTTAAAGTGGGAGTCAACCGCACAAACGAGTGTTGGTATTGACTTTGGTATTCTTGATGATAAGTTGACAGGTAGTGTTGACTACTATGTTAAAAATACAACCGATTTATTGCTTCGGTTCGAAGTTCCTCAACCAGCCTTAAGTACAATTGCTTTTGGTAATTTGGATGCCAATGTTCAAAACAAGGGTGTTGAATTATCATTGAGTTATATGGCTATTGACAGAGCGGATGCATCGTTTAGCATTAGTGGAAACGTATCTTACAACAAAAATGAATTGCAAGACTTTGCGGGTGTGTTAAATGCTGGAACTATTTATGGTCAAGGTCTTACAAATGCTTATGCACAGCAATTAACAGGTGGTCGTCCATTATTCTCTTATCATTTACGCGAATTCGAAGGATTTGATGAAAATGGTCAGCCTATTGGTGATAACCAGACGTATGTTGGTAAAACAGCCCTTCCCACCTGGAATATGGGATTGTCACTTAATGCACGTTTCAAGCAGTTTGATTTAGCAATGTATTTCGCTGGTCAATTTGGACATTATATTTATAACAATACACGAAATGCCTTCTTTACAGCAGGATCTATAAACAATGCGAGAAATGTTACACCAGATGTTTTAACCAGTGGTGAATCAGGCTTTGCAGAAGCTGCTGTATCAACAAGATTTCTCGAAAGTGGTGACTTTTTGCGGATGCAAAACTTATCTCTTGGATATAATGTGAATCTGGGAGAGGGGAGTTTTCTTAAGCGCCTGCGTTTTTATGCTAATGCTCAAAACCTTTTCGTAATAACAGACTACACCGGCCTGGATCCAGAAGTAAGCACCAACCCAGCTGATTTCAACTTGCTAAACGGGTTGCCAACTGCTGGTATTGATTATACGTCTTACCCAAGACCAAGAACTTTTACAATAGGTTTAAATGCTTCATTTTAAACTGAATGAATAGATCAATTCAAAACTTACGAAAGATGTTACGAGATATGAAAATTAATATTGGACGAACGATTGCATTCCTATCGATGGGTGTCTTCATGTTTGCGTGTAGCCTTGAAATTGAGGATACGGATTCGCTTATCACAGAAGGAACCTCCGCCATTTTTAATGGTGTTGAGAACCCCGCAACTTCCCTGGATAATTTGTACAATAATCTTACTGGACAGGTTGCTACCCAAGAAGAGTTGTATGCGCTTAGTGAAGTTACAGCAGATGTACTGATTGTGCCAACCCGGGGAACAGACTGGGGTGATAATGGGGTTTGGAGAACCCTCCATGCCCATACATGGGGACCAACACACCCTTTTATCAACAACTTGTGGAATAATAAAAATGGAGCTGTTTTAAGAGCTTCTGAAATTATCGATCCATTGAGTGAGTCAACTGTTGAGCAAATTGCGCAAGCAAAATTCATGCGTGCTTATAATATGTGGATAATTCTGGATTGTTTCAGACAGGTTCCTTATCGGAACCCAACTGATGGCCCGGATATTATTCCTCAAGTTTGGACTCCTGAAGAAGCTTATGATTTCATTGTTGATGATTTAACCGATGCAATAAATGATCTCCCTGCCAGTGATCCGGCTTCTACCAATAAGACCCGTGCAGTGCAGGCAACTGCAAAATTCCTTTTAGCGAAAGTAAAATTGAACGCGGCAGTTTATAAAGGTGCAGCCCATGATCCTGCCGATCTCCAAGATGTTATTGATCTTGTTGATGAAATTGAAGCAGATGGTTATGCGTTGACAAGCGATTATTTTGAGACGTTTATCGGCCCTACTTTTACAAATTCGGATGTGATCTGGTATGTAACATCAGATGTGGGAACAAAGATGTGGAATGGCTTACATTACAACCAGGCTCACACAGGTAATGGTGGTGGTGGTTGGAATGGGTTTTCGACTTTAGCAGAATTTTATGATAAGTTCGAGGGGCCTACCAATGATAACTCCATTGGTGCAGGTCAGGAGGAGAGACGTGGATACACGCATACGTTAGCTTCAACAAATGCTGATAACCAAGGTTTTGGTTATGGCTTTCAGGTAGGGCAAATGTATGGTTGGAGAGAAGGAGAGGCAGTTCCTTTGGAAACCAGAACAGGTGAGCCACTGGCCTTTACAAAGGAAATGCCCGGCTTAGTTGGAAACAATGAAGTAACTGGTATGCGTCTTCTAAAGTATTCTCCAGCTAACGGATCATTTACTTCAGGAACTGTCTTGGCAAGATTCGCTGATGCACATTTGATGCGTGCTGAGGCTATGTTAAGATTAGGTCAAACAGCGAATGCCTTAAACGAAGTAAATGAATTAAGAGCGCTACGGGATGATACCCCCGCATTAGGAGCATTAACTGAGTCGGATTTAATTGATGAGCGAGGAAGAGAACTGTATATGGAATATTGGAGAAGAAATGATATGGTTCGTTTTGGTGTGTTTAAGAATGCCTGGCAGTTTAAAGAAGCAGGTGATGGACATACAGATATCTTTCCTATTCCCGCTAATGCATTGTTAACAAACCCAGGGTTAACCCAAAATCCTGGATATTAAGAATTTGATTACGTGTGAAATAAAAAGAGGCCGAAAGGCCTCTTTTTATTTCAGGAACACTACATTAATCAAGTGCTTTAAGTAATCTGATTTATTTAGGTTTAGGTTAGTGTAAACATAAATTTTAACTTTCGAATTGAATTGATTTTAGCCGGTTATAGAAACTAGCCTATTTATAGAGATGAAGCGTTGTGAAATTTTAAGTTCTCTTTTTATTCTGATTTTTATTGGGGCCTGTAATGAAGTAGATCAGACCCATGAGCAGTCGGGTAAGCTCTTGTTTACCAGGTTAACAAGTGAAGAGACGAATGTCTCATTTGTAAATAAAATAGAGGATCGGGAAGATTTTAACATTTTTAAATACCGCAATTTTTACAACGGTGGTGGCGTGGCTATCGGTGATATCAACAACGATGGACTACCAGATATTTATTTCACGGCTAACATGGAAAAGAATCGCCTGTATCTAAACAAAGGAGATTTTACGTTTGAAGACATTACGGATAAGGCCGGTGTGGGTGGAAATAAACCCTGGAGCACAGGTGTTGTTATGGCCGATGTAAATGGTGATGGGTTTCTGGATATCTACGTAAGCAACGCTGGAAACATGGAGGGAAATAATCATGATAACGATCTTTACATCAATAATGGAGATCTTACATTTACGGAAAGAGCAGCTGAATTTAACCTGGCAAAGAGTGGCTTTTCTACGCATGCTTCCTTTTTTGATTATGACAAAGATGGTGATCTGGATGTTTATCTTTTAAACAACAGCAATATACCCGTTAGTAGTTTGGGGTATGCAGCCGATCGGGATAAACGTGCGAGCGATTGGGAGAGTGTGCCTGAGCGCTTTAGAGGAGTTGGCGATGTTTTGTTGCGAAATGACAATGGAAAGTTTGTTGATGTAAGCGAGCAAGCCGGTATTTATGGAAGTCTGATTGGTTTTGGTCTTGGCGTTATGGTATGTGATATTAATGGTGACACGTATCCTGATATTTATATATCAAATGACTTTTACGAACGTGATTACCTGTACATAAATCAGCAGGACGGAACTTTTAAAGAACAAATAAAGGATTGGACATCTCATCTATGTCTTTCAGCCATGGGGGTTGATATTGCGGATATCAACAATGATGGGTTACAAGATATTTTTATTACGGATATGATGCCCGAGGAAGAGGTACGTACAAAGAGTGTAATGGAGTTTGAGAATTATGATGTATTTAAGCTTAAGCAGAGTCGCGATTTTTATCAACAATACATTCAAAACACATTGCAGGTAAATAACGGCAATAATACATTTTCTGAAATTGCTTATTACAGTGGTGTTGCCAAAACCGATTGGAGTTGGGCAGGTTTGATGTTTGACATGGATAGCGATGGGTACAAGGATATTTATGTGACCAACGGGATCATTCATGACTTAACCGATATTGACTTTGTCGATTTCATGGCGGACGAGGTTATTCGAAACATGGTATTAACCGGGGAAAAGAAAGACATCAGTACAATAATTGATAAAATGCCTGTAGTGGCCCTTTCAAACTACACCTATAAAAACAACAAAGATTTTTCGTTTACAAATATTTCGAAGGAATGGGGTCTTGATATCCCAAGTTTTTCCAATGGTTGTGCTTATGGCGATTTGGATGGTGATGGCGATCTTGATCTCGTGGTGAATAATGTAAACATGGAGGCCTTTGTTTTTCGAAATGAAGCCCGACAGTTGTTACAGAATAATTATCTGCAGTTTCAGTTGACCGGTCAAGGTAATAATACTTTTTCTATCGGTTCAGTTGTTCGATTATTTATTAAGGATGAAGTTTTGATTCAGGAACTCATGCCTTCTCGTGGGTTTCAGTCTTCCATGGACTATATACTAACATTCGGCTTGGGAAAACATGTGATGGTTGATTCTGCCAGCATTCTATGGCCCGATAAGAAGGTTACGATACTGAAAGATATTAAGGCGAATCAAAAATTGTCATTATCTCAGCAAGATGCAAAGCCGTATGAAATCCCAAAGGTAAAACTAACGGTAAAGACTTTCTTTCAAGAAGTGCCCCAATCAGCACTGGCACCTCATATTGAAGACCATTTTGATGATTTTGATCAAGAGGGTTTGGTAAGCAAGCACCTTTCAAAAGAAGGACCAGCCCTGGCCGTTGGTGATATTAATAAGGATGGTGTAGAAGACTTATTTATAGGAGGAGCTAAAGGGCAGCCAGGAATTGTTTATTTGCACAATGGAAGAGGTGAATTGAAGCTGGTTCCTAATTCATGCTTTGGTACGGATGCTTTATTTGAAGACACCTCAGCAGCATTTGTTGATGTGGATGGCGATGGGGATTTGGATCTGGTAGTAGGATCAGGAGGAAATGTTGCGGCTGAGAAGATGTTTTATCAGGCGCGAATTTATCTCAATAAAGGCGATGGAACCTTCTCTCGTTCAACACATAACCTGCCGGTGAGCAAAGAAAATATTTCAGTAATTGCGCCTTGTGATTTTGATGGAGATGGTGATGAGGATTTGTTTCTTGGTTCAAGAAGTGTTCCGGGTGTATATGGTATAAATCCTAACCATTTGTTTTTGGTGAATAATGGAGACGGAACCTTTGTTGATGGAACGGATCGATATGCCTATGCGCTCAAAGATGCTGGTATGGTTACCGATGCAAAATGGATTGACATTGACCGTGATGGTAACCTGGATTTAGTAACCGTGTCCGATTGGGGATCTCCTATGATATTCAAGAATTCCGGAAGAAGACTTGATCGATTCAATTCATCACTTGATTCGTTGAACGGTTGGTGGAAGACATTGGAATATGCAGATCTTGACGGTGATGGCGATGAAGATTTAATCCTCGGAAATGCAGGCCTTAATATCCCATATCCGGGCACGAAAAGTAAACCGCTTAAGTTGTGGGTAAATGATTTTGATGACAATGGTACTGTGGAGCAGATAACAACTATGCATAATAATGGAGGTGATTATCCTATCCACATGCGAAAGGAAATGACCGCCCAACTTCCTTTGCTTAAGAAACAGAATCTGAAAGCATCAGACTATGCCAAAAGGACCATTCAGGAATTATTTAAAGCTGAAGCTGTTAAAAATTCAATTGTGAAGACTATAAATACATCCGAATCGGTGATCGCTATTAATGAGGGTGATGGTCGATTCTCGATTAAAGTTTTGCCGTACCGGGTTCAATGGTCTTGCGTTTGCGATATCTATTGTACTGATGTTAATCAGGATGGCATTCAAGACCTGGTTATGGGAGGGAATCATTTTGAATTTAAGCCTCAGTTTTCCAGACAAGATGCCAGTTATGGACACGTGCTATTGGGAAATAAAGATCTTGATTTTGAATGGGTAGATTATGTACAAAGTGGATTCTTTGTCAGGGAGGAGATTCGCTATTTGAAACCCATTGAAGGTAAATCAGGTGAGAAGTTCATGGTGGCCGCCATCAATAACGGAGTGCCTCGTATTTTTAAAATGTCCAAGTAACCACTTTATTGATGCATCAGTTAAAAAGACGCATTTCGTTAATTTTCGTCATAACATTCTCTTTGCTTTCATGTAATAAGGAAGGAGCCTTATTCGAAAAGCTGGACCTGGATCAAGCGGGTATTGATTTTAACAATAAACTCACCCCGCAAGAGGATTTTAACATCATTGACTACCTTTATTTTTATAATGGCGGAGGGGTTGCAATAGGGGATATCAATGGTGACAACCTTCCTGATATTTTTTTTTCAGGTAATCAGGTCAAGAATAAATTATACCTGAATAAAGGAAATCTTGTATTTGAAGATATTACAAACCGTGCAGGTGTTTCCGGGAACAGTTCATGGAATACCGGTGCGATCATGGCTGATATCAATGGCGATGGACTGTTGGATATTTATGTGTGTGCGGTTGTTGGCTTGAAGAGTTTACAAGGCTACAACGAATTATATATAAATAATGGTGATAATACGTTCACTGAGCGGGCTGCTGAATACGGATTGGATTTTGATTCGTACAGTTCTTCGGTAGCTTTTCTTGACTACGATAAGGATGGCGATCTTGATATCTACCTGCTTAACCATGCAGTGCATACACCTGAATCGTTCGGACATGCACGGTTAAGAAAAATGCGCTCCTATGAATCCGGAGATAAGTTACTTCGGAACGATGGTGGAAAGTTTGTAGATGTGAGTGAAGAGGCAGGAATTTTTGGTGGAATAACCGGATACGGATTGGGTGTAGCAATTGCTGATTTTGACCTTGATGGATATCCAGACATTTACATTGCCAATGATTTTCATGAAGATGATTATTTCTATAGGAATAACCAAGATGGAACGTTTTCAGAGATCAGTTCCCAGGCATTAACGCAAACCAGTAAGTTTTCAATGGGGTGTGATGCTTCTGACATCAATCATGATGGGTATCCTGATTTGATTACGCTGGATATGTTGGCAGAAGATGAAGTGACTATAAAGCGTTCTGAAGGTGATGAAAGCATCAATACGCTGAGAATGCGTGTTCAGGAGTATGGCTATAACTATCAGTTTCCCAGAAATATGCTTCAAGTGAACCTCGGTAATAACCGATTCGCTGAAGCCGCCCTTTTGGGAAATGTAGCGGCAACAGATTGGAGTTGGAGTGCGCTTTTTTCAGACTGGGATCAGGATGGTCACCAGGATTTATTTATTTCGAATGGCATACCAAAACGACCGAACGATCTGGATTATATAAAGTTTGTTTCCAGTGAACAAGTGGTAAATAAAATGGAAACAACAAAGCTGGTTGATAATAAAGCGCTTGAGTTGATGCCTTCTGGTGCCGTTCAGAATTATATTTTTAAAGGTTCGGGAAAATACCGCTTTGAAAACATGTCATCAAGCTGGTTACCGGATGAGCTCACCTGTTCTACGGCTACGGCTTATGCTGACCTTGACAATGATGGTGATTTAGATATTGTTGTTAATAACGTTAATGACGGTCCGGGTATTTATATAAATCAAACCAATGACAAGGCAAGCTTTTTGAAAGTAAAGCTTCATTATAATAAGCCTAATTATTTTGGAATCGGTTCCCGCGTTTATTCATATCATAATGGTATACTTCAGTATAAGGAGTTATATACCGCAAGAGGTTTTCAAGCTTCTTCAGAGCCGATTATTCACTTTGGTTATGGAAAGAATGAAACAATTGATTCGCTTGTAATTATCTGGCCTGATGATAGGAAACAAGTGCTGGAAAATATCAGCACAAACCAAGAGCTTAATGTGGAGTACGATAAGGTGGAAGAAAATACCACAAAATCAAATTTGGATAAGACCAGTGGGGTGTGTTTTGAACAAATCGATCCTGCTCTTTTGGGAATATCATTTGTGCACACTGAGGACAATTACACTGATTTTGACCGGTTAAAACTTTTACCGTACCAACAATCCGATAGAGGACCTGCAACAGCTGTTGGCGATATTAATAATGACGGATTAATGGATATTCATTTTGGTGGATCAAAACATATTCCTGGGCAGGTGTTTATTCAAGCGGACAAAGGATTTGTTAAGGAGAGTTATACTGATATCCTGCGTGATTCAATTAACGAGGATATCGAATCTATATTAGCAGATTTTAATAATGATGGGAAAACTGATTTGTATATCGGAACCGGGGGCGCTGATTTTTATAATCAATCCAAGCCTTTGTTAGATGTCTATTATCAGGCTTCCGATAGTGGCTTTACAGCAGTAAGAATTGATGATTATTTTGAGAACGCTTCCTGCGTAAGGGCACATGACTTCGATTCTGATGGTGACTTGGATTTATTTGTGGGTAATCAGTCTGTTTCAAACGATTTTGGCAAATCGCCAAAGCCATACTTGCTTAAAAATGATGGAGGAACATTTAATCCCTATCAAGCTGATCTTTTTGAAAATCTGGGCATGGTCACCGATGCAATTTGGAGTGATTATAATAACGATAATCAAATAGATTTGATTGTAGTTGGGGAATGGTTGTCTCCCGTGTTTTTGAAAAACAAAGGCGGTGTATTTGAGCGCGATAATATAGTGCCTGAAAAATTAAGAGGGTTATGGCAGTCTGTTGCAGCTTATGATGTTGATGGTGACGGCTTTAAAGATTATGTGCTTGGAAATTGGGGGTTGAATTCAAGATTTAAAGCTTCTTCGACTTTTCCGTTAAGAATGTACTATGGCGACTTTGATGACAATGGAAAATCTGAAACGATTGTAACAAAAGCTATCGGAGGCAACTATTATCCATTAGACGGTCTTGATGTGCTGGCTAGCCAGATCCCTTCGTTACGAAAGAAATTTCTCTCCTATCAATCTTTTGCTGGTAAATCGATCGATCAAATCTTTACTAAAGATCAATTAGCACAAACTGTTGTGTATGAGGTGGATCAATTAGGTTCGGGGTATCTTCGGAATGTAGGCGAGAAGGGTTTTCAATTTGTCTTATTCCCTGACGAGCTTCAACTCTCTCCGTTGATGGCACTATTAAGTTTTGATTTCGATAACGATGGAGTAGAGGAGCTTTTGGTTGGAGGGAATTATTTTGGCATGCAACCGTATCACGGCAGGTATGGATCATTTTACGGTGCACTTATTCAGGATTCGGGGAAGATTCAATCTGGAAAATTTTTGGGTCTTGATTTCTTCAATCAATCAATCAGGCATTTCAATATCTTAAATGTTGGAGGGAGCAGGTATTTACTGGTTACGGTTAACAATGGAAAATGCCAGCTTTATAAACTTGGCTTTTAGTGTATGAATAGAGTAATAGTAGGTGCTGTAGTCGGAGTTGTTCTTGTTGGCGCGATATACTATTTGTTTTTCAGGCCTTATGAGTTTGAGGTTAAATTCAAGGCAGCAACTACTGCAGGTAATATAATTGAAACGGTAAGAATTTGGAATGCTTCATTGGATGGTGCTAAGGTAATGTCAGTAACCGGATTTGAAACACTGGAACAAACCGTTTCTTTAGAGAACAGACGATATAAACTGACATGGAACTTTGAAGTCGGAAATGACTCTGTAACACTTGTTAATGTTCGAATCACCGAGCCGGGAAATGAAGTTCGAAATAAAATATTGATCCCTTTTTCTGAGCAACTGATAGAAAAGGAGATGAGTGATTTTTTGAATGGTTTTTATAGCGTATTGATGAGCCATCTTGAGATTACACGTGTCAAAGTGGTTGGAATTGTTTCAATGGATTCATCTTTTTGTGTTTGTCGTTCTCTTGAAACAGATCAGATTCGAAAGGCGCATGGTATGATGCAAGATTATCCTATAATAACTTCTTTTGTTCAGCATTTTAATTTGGTTTCCAAAGGCCCACCTGTAGTCCGTATTACAGATTGGAATCATGAAGAGGGAAAGTTGAAGTTTGATTTTTGTTTTCAAATTGAGCAACCACAAGAGCTTCCTCGGGATACCCCTTTTAATTTTCAATTTATAAGTGGTGGTAGAGCACTTAAAGCAGAGTATTATGGAAATTATATAACCTCTGATCGTGCCTGGTACAAACTATTACAATATGCTGACCAGAATGGGTATCAGGTTAATAGATTTCCAATCGAATATTTTCACCATAATCCCAATACAGGAATGAACGAAAGTGAGTGGAAAGCTGAAATTTATTTACCAATTGTGAATTGATCACTTAATTTCAAATTGAAATTTATTCATATGAGACAACATGTAAAATTCGGATTGTTGCTTTGCTCTTTACTGGTTTTAAAAACGGGTTTATCGCAAGTTAACCCCTGGCACGTTCCCGCAACTAATATTAATCCCTCCAACTACTATGGTGTAACCGTAGCCAATGGGATGGTAGGCATGGTTTCATCTCCTGAACCGCTTCGCGTGAAGGATGTTGTGCTGAATGGTGTCTACGACAACTATCAGCGCGGTCGTGTTTCCAATATCCTGAAATCATTCAATCATGTGAACATGAATTTGGATGTGGATGGACAGCGAATCAATGCACGCTCGGTGAGCAACTACCAGCAAACACTCGACATGAAGAAAGCAGCATTGATCACTAAGTTTGATGTGGGCGACAAAGTGGCGGTCGAGCATACCTTAATGGCCTTACGTCATCTTCCGTATACAGCCTTAAGCATAGTAAGCATCACGGCTAAGAAAGATGTGACCATTACCCCGATGAGTGTCATTGAAGCGCCTGATCACCTGTCCGATGTACGAAATTATTTTAGCGAGATTGATCGCCCGCATGTAAAAATTCCTCTGTTAACCTCAGTAGCAAAAAGTCCATCCGGCAAACATACGGTAGCGGCCAGCAACAGCTTTATTTTTCCCGAACCGCACGGTCAGGAACCTCAATTGATTCATGAAGACTGGGATTATAACATGCACCTGGCTAAGTTTTACAAGTCCTTGAAAGCAGGTGAGACCTACACGTTTAGTATCGTTTCTTCAGCGGTATCCACCGCCCACTATGCTGATCCACATAACGAAGCAGAACGGTTGAGTGTGTATGCCATGCTGGAAGGCACCGAGCGATTGCTTACTCGACATGAAGCAGCATGGGAGAAATTATGGAAAAGTGATATCGTAATTGAGGGTGACGAACAAGCCCAACGCGATGTCCGGTTTGCATTGTATCACCTGTATGCATTTTCACGTGAGGGTACAGCTTATTCGCTTTCGCCTATGGGTTTAAGCGGGCTCGGGTATAACGGTCATGTATTTTGGGACACGGAATTATGGATGTACCCACCCTTGCTGGTGATGCAACCCGAGATTGCGCGTTCGCTTCTTGAATACCGCTTTGAACGACTGGAGGCGGCTAAACAAAATGCATTCTCTCATGGTTATAAAGGTGCCATGTTTCCGTGGGAATCATCAGCTGATGGAACGGAAGACACCCCTGTATGGGCGCTTACCGGCCCATTTCAGCATCATATTACCGGTTGCATCGGTTGGGCGTTTTGGAAGTATTACCAGGTTACCAAGGACAAAACTTTCCTTGCAGAACGTGCTTACCCGGTGTTAAAGGAGGTAGCCGATTTTTGGGCCAGTCGCGTAGAGCGGAAAGGCCCCGGCCGATATGAAATCAATAACGTTATTGGGGCGAATGAGTGGCAGGAGAACATCGACAACAATGCCTTTACCAATGGCATGGCCATAACCGTTTTGAAATACGCTACACAGGCTGCAACATTATTAGGCATTAAGCCCGATCCGGATTGGATGCACGTAGCCAATAACATTCCTATTCTGAAATTTCCAGATGGCGTTACCCGTGAGAATGCCACCTACGATGGGGTTATGATTAAGCAAGCGGATGTGAATCTATTGGCATTTCCGTTGGATGTGGTTACCACAAAAGATCAGATTGAAAAAGACCTGAAGTATTACGAGCCACGCATGGCGCCAGATGGACCGGCAATGGGCAATTCGGTTTTGGCCACACTTTATGCCCGCTTGGGAAATCCGCAAAAGGCGCACGAGTTGTTTGTTAAATCCTACAAGCCCAATGAAGTTCCGCCTTTTGGTGTGTTGGCCGAAACGGCCGGTGGAACAAATCCATACTTTGCTACCGGAGCAGGAGGGATGTTGCAAGCCATCATTTTCGGGTTTGGTGGGTTGAATATTTCCGATCAGGGTGTTACCCAGATAAAAACCAAATTGCCATCTTCCTGGCGCTCACTGGAGATCAGAGGAGTAGGGGTAAATCGTCAGAACTACGTGGTGAAATGATTATCTTTGATTGATTTTTTAAGCCAGATATGAAAAGGTTCATCGTATTCATCAGCATTCTTGGTATTGTATTTTCCTGCGGAAAGAAGGAAGAGGTAGCCTTTGATCCGGGAGAAGTTGATCCCGGACACCTGCACCGAACGATGAAGAAAATTACGGATATCATCGTGCATGATATTTTTTCGCCACCAGTAGCCAGTCGCATTTATGCCTATTCGAGCATTGCGGCATATGAGGCAGCTGTGCCGGGCAATCCAAATTTTGTCAGCCTGGCCGGACAACTGCACGGACTTGAAGCGCTACCCAAACCCGATTCAGCAAAGCAATATTGTTTTGAGCTGGCTTCTGTGCATGCCCTTGCACTTGTTGGGAAGACGCTGATTTTTTCAGAAGCGGATATGGAGGCATTTCATGATCAGACATTGGAAGAGTTTAGAAATTCAGGAATGCCAAAGGCCATGTATGATAATTCCATAGCCTATGGTTCTGAAGTAGCCAAACATATTTTGGATTGGTCAGGGAAAGATAATTACAAACAGACAAGAACATTTGAGAAATATGCTGTTCCGTTGAACGATCCCGGCAAGTGGAAACCAACACCTCCGGCTTACATGGATGGTATTGAACCCAGCTGGAATAAGATACGAACCTTTGTGATTGATTCAGCAGCTCAATTTGTACCCGAACCTCCAACGCCATTCAGCGCTGAGCCAAACAGTCAGTTTTATAAGGAAGCGCTTGAAGTTTATGAAGCAGTAAAAAGTACCAACAGCGAGTATGAAGAAATTGCAAACTTTTGGGATTGCAATCCTTTTAAAATGAATGTACGCGGTCATGTTATGTTTGCTACCAAAAAGATTTCTCCTGGTGGACATTGGATCAACATTACCAATTTAAGTTGTAAGCTAGCTGATCGCGATTTTTTTGAAACGGCAGAAGCATATGCTATGGTTTCCATAGCATTGGCCGATGGTTTTATCGTGTGCTGGGATGAGAAATACCGTAGCAAATTGGTGCGCCCTGAAACGTTTATTAACCAGTTTATTGACGAAGATTGGCTGCCCTTGTTACAGACCCCACCATTTCCTGAACACACCAGTGGGCATAGCGTAATTTCAACCGCTGCAGCGGATGTATTGACAGCCATGTTTGGTGATAATTTTCATTTTGTTGATTCCACCGAGTTGGAATTCGGACTTCCAGCCAGAACCTTCTCTTCCTTTAGGCAGGCATCTGACGAAGCTGCGATTAGCCGGTTGTATGGTGGTATCCATTACCGGCCCGCTATTGATGAAGGCGTGAAACAGGGGCACCAGGTTGGTGATTGGGTTTTGCGCCACGTTCGTACCCGTAAGGAACACCTTACCTGGAAGGAGTGAATTTGATAAAAGGAATCAGAAGAAATCGCTGGCAATTCCGACCTTTATTTGATATTTTAAGCTGATTATCGATCAGCTTATGAAGCGTTTTTCAGTTTATGGTATTCTTTTGCTGCTGGTATTTTCATGCCAGAGAAAAGAGACGGTTGTTCAGGATTTTTATGCTTCCGATTTGTTTCGGGATGTCCAGTTAGCGGCTGTTTTTCCAGATTCTAAAACCTTTGTGGATTGCGTTCCCAAAAGACCACTGAATGAAATTCAGGAGGAATATGCCGTTCAAAGAAATGAGCCTGATTTTGAGCTGAAGGCTTTCGTACTTAAACACTTTGATGTTCCTGTATCGCCAACAACCAACTTTCAGGCTGATACTTCGCGTTCGGTTGAAGAACACATCATGGCGCTTTGGCCCGTACTTACCCGCCAACCGGATGATAATAAACAAGGATCATCACTGATTACGCTTCCGCAATCCTATATCGTACCTGGTGGCCGGTTTTCAGAAATTTATTATTGGGATAGCTACTTCACCATTCTTGGATTGAAGGCTTCCGGTAGAACGGACATGGTCGAAGCCATGGCCAACAACTTTGCTTACCTGATCGATTCCATCGGGTTTATTCCGAACGGAAACCGAGAGTATTACCTGAGTCGTTCACAACCACCTTATTTTTCATTGATAGTTGGCGTTGCTGTGGATGGAAACGATGAGAAATTATTAAACTACCTGCCTGCCCTTCAACGCGAGTATGATTTCTGGATGAAGGATAGGGATCAATTGGAAAAATCAGGCGATGCAATACTGCGCGTAGTTAAGCTTGATGACGAAGTTGTGCTTAACCGGTATTGGGATAATGACCCGCGCCCTCGACCGGAAGCGTTTAAAGAGGATGTGCATTTGCAACAACAATCGGGTCGGGAAGCAGAGGACTTGTACCGGAACCTGCGTGCCGCCTGTGAATCAGGTTGGGATTTTAGTGCCCGATGGTTCGAGCCCGGAAAGGGACTTGAAAGCATTCGTACCACCGAATTGATTCCCGTTGATTTGAACTGCTTGTTATATTATCACGAATTTATGTTGCAGCGTGCCTATGCGCTGAAAGGAGATGTTGAACGCGCTGACTTGTACACAAACCTTGCTGAAAAAAGAAAAGCCGCCATCTTAAAGTATATGTGGAATGATGAAGCAGGTTATTTCTTCGATTATCATTTCCCATCACAAACACAATCAACCATTCCGGCATTGGCCGGAAGTTTTCCTTTGTATTTTTTCGTGGCTAATCAAGAGCAGGCAATTGCCGTGGAGCAAAAGCTTCAGACTGAATTTCTTGGCCCGGGCGGTTTGCGTACAACGCTTACTGAAAGTAAGCAGCAATGGGATGCACCCAATGGTTGGGCGCCTTTGCAGTGGATTGCTTACCGAGGATTAAAAAATTATAACCTTGTACCCTCAGCCGATACTGTCAGGTCGCGTTGGCTGGCCGTGAATACTCGTGTATACAAGGCAACGGGTAAAATGATGGAGAAATACAACGTATCCGATATAACGCTTTATGCCGGTGGTGGAGAATATCCGAATCAGGATGGCTTTGGTTGGACCAATGGTGTTTACCTGGCAATGGCGAAAGATCAGGACTGGACATTTTTTGGATTGCGTAAATAATCGGAAATTTATTTTTAATGACAAGTTGCTATGCGTAAGGAGCTTTGGGGAATCGATTTGGGTGGTACAAAGGTGGAAGGGGTGATCATGACTTCTCCAGACAGCAAGGATACACTGTTTCGTGATCGGGTTTCTACTGAAGCAAATTTGGGTTATGAACATGTGCTTAACCAAATCAGCAAATTGGTTGACATGATGGAGAAATCCGCAGGTTATCGCCCCGATAAAATTGGCATCGGTACCCCGGGTACTATGGACCCGCATACCGGTCTGTTTAAAAATAGCAATTCGATTGTGTTGAATTTTAAACCGCTGAGGCAAGATCTTGAAGTTTTGCTGAAGATGCAGGTTATTACAGCTAACGATGCCAACTGCTTTGCTTTGGCTGAAGCTCGTTTAGGCGTTGTAAAGGAAAAGTTTCCGAATGCCGAGGTGGTATTTGGTGTAATTATGGGAACGGGCTGTGGCGGTGGAATTGTAGTAAGCAACAAAGTGATTAACGGTCTCCAGGGCATTGCTGGCGAGTGGGGGCATAACTTTCTTGATGAATCGGGTGGTCAGTGCTACTGTGGTAAGGTGGGTTGTGTTGAAAATATTATAGCGGGGCCAGCCCTTGAAAGGTTCTACCAAAAGCAGAGTGGCCAGGTCTTGAAGTTGAAGGATATTTATGCTCGGTATCAGGAAGGCCGCGATCCGGTAGCCATTCAAACCATTAATCGGTTGCATGAAATGTTTGGTAAAGCATTGAGTGTGGTAATTAACATTCTTGATCCGGATGTCATTGTAATAGGAGGAGGCGTTGGTAACATTCCAACATTGTATGACAAAGGTATTGAGCACTTGAAAAAGTATGTTTTCAACGACCGGTTTGATACACCGATTGTAAAACCCATGTTGGGTGACAGTGCAGGTGTATTCGGGGCGGCATTTCTTACAGAAAATTAATAAGCATGAAGCGCATAGCAGTTTTGGGCCCCATTCCCCGTGATCACATTGTAACGCATAATGGTGATTTGATCCAGAAGTGGGGATGCATTACACATCCCGTCATTGCCTTATCGATTATGGCAGGGGAGGAGCTTGAAATTTATCCGGTAGCGCATGTACGAAAGGTTGATGTAGATAATGTGCGTGAAGTTTTTTCCGGATACAAGGGGATTAATATGAAGTACATAACATCCAAAAATGATCAAGGCGATATCATTAGCTTGAAGTTTCTGGATATGAACAACCGCATGGAGCGACAAACCGGTTTCATGGACCCGATTTTACCTGAAGATGTGAAGGATATTTTGAATAGTGATGTGTTTGTGTTCGTTCCAATAAGCGATTATGAAATTTCTTTGGATACATTGAAGTTTATCAAAAGCAAAAGTAAGGGTACCATCATCTTTGATGCGCACGGCCCAACTACAGCCTGTTTGTTCAATGGGGAGCGTCAGCGCAAATTCTGGATTGACCGTGATCTGTGGCTTCCTTATATCGATGTGTTGAAGATGAACCTGGAAGAAGCGCACGCCTCTTGGTTTAAAAAGGAATACGAAACCAGTGACTATACGGATACATCTCATCTTGATCGGGTAGAGTTGCTCAAGTTTGCCACGCATTGCTTGAATCACGGTGTGCGTTGTGTATACATTACAGCCGACTCAACCGGTTGCCTGGTGTACTATAAAGAAAAAGATAAGGTAATTGAAACGATGGTTCAGGCCGTAAAGGTAAAGGAGGTAATCGATACCACCGGTTGTGGCGATTCATTTGCCGGTGGAGTAGGGTTCGGGTTATTAGAAGATCCAACAAACTACATCAAAGCGGCTCAATACGGCAACACATTAGGCGCACTTCGTACGCAAGGGAAAACGTTTAATGTGTTTAAACGTCTAAATGAAGTAAAAGCGATAATGGATGCAACTTACGGCTAATCAGAAAAACGTGGATTAACAAAGTTATTGAGGATCGAACCAAACCGATAGCTTAATCCGAACCACGCACCAAAATTATATCCTGAGGCCAACTGTCTTCTCCTCGCCAACACATCCTCAATCGATGCGCTTCCTTTGGGTATAAAAACCTGGTTTCGTGTAAGCCCTCCAAATGCATAAACATAGAATGATAAATTACCATTTATGCGGACTTCCGCTTCTGCGTTAATCTCCAGGCTGTAAAAATCCCAATCATGAAAGTAGTTAGTATAGTTTATAGTTGAATTTAAAGTGCCCCATTTCTGATTGAATCTTGATACGATTCTTGCGGTATGACCATATAGGTTTTCATTAAATTTATTATAGATAGTTTCTTCATAGTAGTTATTATGAATCAAATCTAACCCATATGTAAAGGTGAGAAACTTGTTATTTACTTCAGTGTATGGGAAGATATTGTATTCAATAGCTGGAACAAAGCGAATCGAATTTTGAAAGTTTGAAAATGTATTATTTCTAAGAAAGAGATAGTATCCATAAGACCAATGATCAGATATAGCCAAGACCGATGTGTTGGTGAAATTGTAATTTGTATTGATTACCGTGAAACTTTGATCTTGACCATTTTCATCTTCGAATTTGAACTTCGAAACATTCTTTCCGGTAGATAGACGCATCTCTACGCGTAACTTTTCAGTTGTTCGGTTTGCAGATACATTTCCGTTCAGGTAAGTGCTAAAATAGTTTTGATCAATCTCAAGACTTCCGTCACCACTTATCCGGAATACCCAATAGTTCCATTTATCTTTTTCTTCTTTAACTGTAGCTTGATTCGTATCGTTTCGTTTAAACTCCAAGGTTACATAGTTGATCATGTCGGTTTTGGCTACATAGGGTACCAAACCTATTTTGAGATGAGTCAGTATTTTTTCTCTTACCTCTACTTCCGTGTAGACTGGCGGCATGGTGAATCTTAGGGTATCTTTTTGTCCAGCAAATTTTTTCTGACCGTAAAAAATTAACTGATACTGGTCGCCTCCATTACCAACAGATGTAGAGGTTACTAAAAAATGAACATCGGCAGCAATTCTATCAAACACAAAGTCGACTATGTTGATTTCACTGCGAATAAAAGTTTGATCGCACCAGACGTTGCTGCAATCAATAAAGAGTTTCAATTTGTTCTTTTTATCTTCCTTCGATTGGGAAAACAGTGGATTGGTTATACCTATGACAACCAAGGCCATGATGAGGTACTTGAGCATGGATGAGGGACAGGTTTTTAACCTAACGGTTAAGGTTGATTAAAATTGTGAACCTTAAAGACTAAATCCAATAAGGATCAAAAATCAAGACTTTATTTCGCTTTTCTTCTCCCAGAATGTAGTAAAGAAAAGAATGGCCACTCCTAATGCCAAAGCCGATGGCATGATCCAGAAGGTAAATGCACCATCCATCCATCCAGCCTGTGAAGAGCCATCCAGGCTAATGTTATCCCCCCACCAGCCCAGGATATAGTTACCGATCAGCATACCCGCACCGTAAGTAAGCAGTGCAAATAAACCTTGTGCGCTGGCGCGTATGTCTTTTGGTGCTTTACGGTCTACGTATAACTGGCCCGTTACGAAAAAGAAATCGTAGCAAATACCATGAAGGGCAATACCGACAATCAGCAATGCGGACGATTCGGGAAATGCAGCAAACAAGAAATAGCGAAGCGTCCACGCCAACATACCTACTACCAGCATCCACTTTACACCAATCCGCAGCAGGAAGAAAGGCACCAATAACATGAATAGTACTTCGCTTATCTGACCGATCGTCATGAATGAAGCCGACTTCTCACCAAAGGCCATGGCTGAAATGAAATCGTTCGTTCTGGCGTAGTAAAAGGCGAGTGGGATACAGATCAGAAAACTACACAAGGCAAATACGCCAAAATTTCTTTCGCCCATTAATTTGATGGCATCCAACCCTAAAGCCTTGCTAAAACTAAATGCCTGACCTTTGGCTTGCGGTGGGGCAGGAGGAAGTGTGAAGCTGTAAACACCATAAATCAAAGACATGATGGCGCACATCTTTAAAGGGATGTTAGTGGCCTGCGCATTCTCTACACCGGTAAGGATTTTAATGAGCGGAATATCGACCCAATCCAGAATCGTCTGTGCCACTACTAAGCCTGCTACAATCCAACCGATGGTTCCCCACACACGAATGGCTGGAAATTGCTTATCAGGATTTTCGATGTTGGCAAAGGCAATGGCATTTACCAAGGCGAGCGTGGGCATAAACAACATGAAGTAAGCAAACATTACCCAGATGAATGTACCGGGATCGGTTACTGAAGCAGCATACCACAACAATGCACCGCCAACCAGGTGACAAAAGGCATTTACTTTCTCGGCATTGATGTACCGGTCGGCTATCAACCCCACAAACAACGGGGCGAGTAATCCAGCCCAGTTATGCGTGGCATAGGCACTACCGATAATCGAATTAATTCCTTCTGTTCCTTTAAATACTTCCAGCAGGTAACTGCCCATCGTTACAAAGAAGCCTCCCCAGATAAAAAACTGGAAAAACATCATGATGCTCAGACGAAGTTGAAGGTTGGATTGTGTGGTGGTCATGGTGGTTCAGATTATGCACCTAAAATTGCACGAATAAATCGATTGCGCAAGCCCATTTATAAATTGCAAACGTTTGCATAAATCAGGGCTTATTGTTTTACAATCTTTTGGATATATTGCTTAGCAACCAAAAACGAAGGAATGGTGAAACGAAAATTACGCATGGGCATGATCGGAGGAGGCAAAGATGCCTTTATTGGATCCATCCACCGAATTGCCGCTAACATGGATGGTTTGATTGAGATTGTTGCGGGTGCCCTCAGTATAAACCCCGAAACGGCAATTGAAAGTGGCCGAATGATTTTTCTAGAGGAAGACCGTACGTACCTGAATTATGAGAAAATGCTGGAGAAGGAAGCTAACTTTCC
>CAYQOM010000002.1:544257-660779 GCA_964419145.1 uncultured Roseivirgaceae bacterium
CCTGCCGATAAGCGTTTGGATTTTGTTACGATTGTCACCCCAAACTTTGCTCATTTCGCGCCAGCCATGATGGCGCTTGACAAGGGATTTCATGTCGTTATTGAAAAGCCGATTACCCTAACATTAGACGAAGCCCGTCAACTAAAAAAAAGAGTTGATGAAACGGGATTGCTGCTTTGCTTGACTCATACGTACTCCGGATATCCAATGGTGCGTCAAGCAAGAGCGATGGTTCGAGAAGGGGTATTTGGAAAAATCCGAAAAGTAATGGTCGAGTACCCGCAGGGGTGGCTCAGTAAGATGAGTGAGCGAGAAGGTAATGCACAGGCAGCATGGCGTACTGATCCAAAGCGTTCTGGAAAGGCAGGTGCCATGGGCGATATTGGCACTCATGCAGCGCACTTAGCTGAGTTTATTTCTGGTTTAAAGATTACCCATGTGTGTGCCGACCTGAACATTGTGGTTCCAGGCAGGGCTTTGGACGATGATGGAAATGTATTATTGAAATTTAATAATGGCGCTGCGGGAGTATTGGTGGCTACTCAAATAGCAGCCGGTGAAGAGAATGCTTTACGTATTCGGATTTATGGAGAGCATGGCGGGTTGGAGTGGGCTCAAATGGATCCGAACACGTTGTTTGTAAAATGGTTGGATAAGCCAACCCATATCTTAAAGGCAGGTACCAATGGCTTTATCCATGCCGAAGCTGCTTTCAATACACGAACACCAGGTGGCCATCCAGAAGGATACCTGGAAGCATTTGCCAACCTGTATCGGAATTTTGCATTAACGCTGTCTGCACGTTTAGACGGAACCCAACCTTCACCACTGCTTGACTTCCCTTCGGTGGAAGATGGCATTCGTGGTATGGCATTTATTGATAATGTAGTGAAGAGTGGTAACAGTAATGAAAAATGGACACCATTTGAAGTTTAGTTGCATATGAAAAACATAAAAGGCCCAGCCATTTTTTTAGCGCAGTTCATGAGTGATGAAGCTCCGTTTGACGATATGCGAGCCATTTGCAAGTGGGCTGCTTCATTGGGATACAAAGGTGTTCAAATTCCTACATGGGATGCGCGATGCATCGATCTGAAACGTGTAGCTGAGAGTAAAACGTTTGCAGATGAATATCGTGAAATGGTTGAAGATTGTGGCGTTCAAATCAGTGAATTGAGTACCCACCTTCAAGGACAATTGGTAGCTGTTCATCCGGCCTATGACGTGATGTTCGATGGCTTTGCACCTAAAAATGTGAGGGGTAATAATAAGGCACGAACCGCATGGGCCATTGATCAGCTTAAGTTGGCAGCCAAAGCCAGTAAGAATCTTGGACTGAATGCGCATGCAAC
Source organism: uncultured Roseivirgaceae bacterium (assembly GCA_964419145.1). Classification (GTDB taxonomy): domain Bacteria; phylum Bacteroidota; class Bacteroidia; order Cytophagales; family Cyclobacteriaceae; genus UBA2336. The sequence goes on from CAYQOM010000002.1 coordinate 545,610, forward strand.
ATTTTCCGGAGCCTTGTTGTGGCATACGGTTTATCCGTGGCCTCAACGCCCTGCCGGATTGGTGGAGGCCGGATTCAAAGAACTGGCCAAGCGTTGGCTTCCTATTCTAAATACATTTGATAAGGCTGGAGTGGATGTGTGCTACGAGATACATCCCGGTGAGGATTTGCATGATGGCATCACTTTCGAGCGGTTTTTGAAAGAGACTGGCAATCATCCACGCGCGAACATTCTGTATGATCCCAGTCATTTTGTGTTGCAACAACTGGATTATCTGCAATACATTGATTTCTATCATCCCTACATCAAAATGTTTCATGTGAAGGATGCTGAGTTTAATCCGACCGGAAAGAGTGGCGTGTATGGTGGTTTTCAGGATTGGATAAACCGGCCGGGACGATTCCGCTCCTTGGGTGATGGACAGGTTGATTTCAAGAGTATATTTTCAAAACTGGCACAGTACGATTATGATGGCTGGGCTGTATTGGAATGGGAGTGTTGCATCAAACATCCAGAGCAGGGTGCGCGTGAAGGTGCTCCGTTTATTAAAGACCACATTATTCAGGTAACAGAAAAAGCGTTTGACGATTTTGCTTCGGCAGGAACAGATACTAAATTGAACAAAAAAATATTAGGACTATGATGAATAAATTCGGTTTGGTAGCCCTTGTGGTTACATTTTTAATGGCGTGTGGTAGCAAGCAGGAAACAAGTGAACAACAGGATGAGCCTGTACAACTTTCAACCAGTCAGTTGGCTGCTATTGGTAAAATATTGGTCGATGAATCCGATTGTAAAACCTGTCATCATCCTACCAATAAGATTATTGGTCCCGCGCATACGGATGTTGCAAAGAAGTACGAATTCAATGATGAAAATATTAAGTTACTGGCCAAACACATCATCGAAGGCGGTTCAGGTGTTTGGGGTGAAGTGCCCATGAATGCGCATCCGGATCTTTCGCAAGAAGATGCCGAGAAGATGGCTATATATGTGCTTTCTCTTGATGGTGAAGAGAAAAAGTAGTAATCATGACTACGCTGGTGTTTGAGAATGACTATGTGTTGTGCGAACTGGACGATGCATTACCTGTTCTCAAGCATCGCTGGAAGAAAGAAACTCCGGGGGAGATTTTCAGAGAAAACCTGATTACTGTTCAGCAGCATTACATTGAATTAGTAAAGGACTACCCGCACCTGGCCTGGTTGGCAGATACCCAGTTGCTGGGTGAAGTTGATCGTGAAACTGAAGAATGGTTTTCAACTACCTGGGATGACTTGATTTTCAATAAAGCCAACGTAAAAATTCATGCCGTTATTCTTGGCGATGATTTGTTTGCAGAATATCCCATGGAAACTTTTAAGAACAACGCAGAAGAAAAATTTAAGGCTTACCATGTTCAACTAGGCGTTTTCTCAGATGAGGAAGAAGCTTATGACTGGATAAGGACACGATAAACGAACCAATATGAAAAGAAGAGAATTTATTCAGCAAACTACATTGGCTACCGCGGCAGGTCTTGTATTGCCCTCACTCATGAGTTGTGCAACTGCAAAAGAACAAGCCATTGGCATTCAGCTTTATACGCTTAAGGATATTATTCTGAAAGATGTTAAAGGCACACTTCAGCAGGTTGCGGATATTGGTTTCAAGGAGCTTGAACTTTATGGATATGGCGATGGAAAAGTGTTTAATATGCCGTATGTAGATTTCCATAAAATGGTTTCTGATATGGATTTGTCTGTTGTCAGCGGACATTACCTGACCGGCCAGGCTTTTCCCATGATGAAGGGCTCATTAGTTAATGAATGGGAGCGTGCTGTTGAAGATGCACAAAAGATCGGACAGAAGTATATGGTCATTGCGTGGCTTCATCCGGATGAACGAAAGACAATGGATGATTACAAAAAGATTGTTGAACTCCTTAACAAAGCGAATGAAACCTGTAAGCAAGCCGGCATTACATTAGGGTATCACAACCACGAGTTTGAATTTGTTGAACTGGAGGGTCAGGTTCCGTGTTACCTCATGGTACAGGAAATGGATTCCTCCATTGCACTAGAGCTGGATATTTATTGGAGCACGTTTGCTGAAGTGGACGCGGTTGAAATCTTTGATAAATATTCAGGAAGAATTCATTTGTGGCATGTAAAGGACATGGATAAAGCGCAACGCAATCTACAGACTGACGTAGGTTCTGGTTCTATCGATTACAAACGCGTTTTCGAAGCAGCCGAAAAATCAGGCATGAAACATTTTTTCCTGGAGCAGGAGTACTTTACCCGGCCACAGATTGACGCAATCACGAGCGGCTATGCGCATTTAAAGTCAATTGTTTAGTGTACTCACACTGCTTTCATGCGACTGATTAATTCAATTCTTACCATACTTTTTATTGTATTGGCGGCAACACACATTCAGGTTGTGGATGCCTGGAAGTGGATATTGCTGTTTGGCATCATGTCGATAGTTTCTGTCATGGCAATTTTTGAATTGTTTTTTAACAAGGTGTTGCTGATCATGTTTGTCGGTTTGCTTGCCTGGAGTTTCTTTTTGTTTCCAAAAAGTGATGAGATGAACTTGCTTCAAACTGACTTCGCCAAAGTAGCGCTATGTTTATTTGTAATAATTTTGTTTCTGCTTCGATCGCGGTGGTATAATTCCCGAAAAGCCATGAAAGAATAAAAAAAGCCAGACGGTTATATCTGGCTTTCGAATTACATTCAAATCTTTTCTTAGGTAGCCCACGTTCTCCCCACTTCCTCCAACGGCATGCAGCCATTGTAATAACCGGGTACAGCTTCGTAGCGCAGCACTTCAGTGGCGCCAGGTTGGCTCGTGAAATAACCTAACATGGTAAGTTCTTTCATAGCCATAACAAACGGACGTTCCTCTGGCTTTTCTTCAATGGCTTTGGCGTGCGCGTCTGTTACAACCTTGGTTTGTTCTTCAGCTGAAAGATCCAGGTATGAGGTTGTTGTTGTAAAATCCTCCAGAGCGGCCATAAACTTGGTGCGGTCTTCTTCGCTGTATGCTTCAAAAATCATTTGTTCGATGAAGGCCGGAACACCAGCATCTTTGGCACCGGCAGTATCTGTCTTAGGGATGATAATCTCAGCCATTTCGGTAATGACATAAGCTTGCTCCTGCGTAAAATACTTCGGCTGCCACGCTACACCGGGTTTTGCCTTGCAACCTTTAAGAATGCCCATGATGGCGGGGGCGGACACAACACCACCCATCAGAATGGCGGTTCGTTTAATTACATCTCGTCTGTTCATATCCGTGGCAATTAAAGGTTTTGTTTTTTCATTTCTTCAACAGCATAGTTTACGGCACGCGCGGTAAATGCCATATAGGTTAAGGATGGATTCACGCAGGAGGCTGACGTCATGAACGAACCATCGGTAACAAATACATTCTTGCAGGCATGCACCTGGTTCCATTTATTTAAAACCGATGTTTTCGGGTCATTGCCCATGCGTGCCGTTCCCATTTCGTGGATTCCTAATCCCATTCCGTGTTGGCTTGGATTATCATATGACCTTACGTTTTTAAACCCAGCGGCATCCAGCATTTCTGCTGCATCGTTGGCCATGTCTTTTCGCATCTTGTAGTCATTCTCCTTAAACTCCGTATCGAACAATAAGGTGGGCAAGCCGTGCTTGTCTTTCTTGTCAGGATTAATACTAACCCGATTGCTGTGATCCGGAAGAATTTCACCAAAACCCATTATTCCGATACTCCAATTCCCAGGTGTGGTTACGGCTTCTTTTAGATCTGCGCCAATGCTGGCTTCACTGATCAACCTCGACCATCCCTGTCGGCTTGCACCTCCTTGATAACCGAAACCACGCAAATAATCTCGTTTATCATTTCCAATGTTGCGGAATCGTGGTATGTAAACACCATTCGCCCTGCGACCGTAATAATACACATCTTCAAATCCTTCCACCTGGGCTCCAGCACCAGCACCTAAATGATGATCCATAATGTTGCAACCCAATTCACCGCTGTCGTTTCCAAGACCATTAGGGAAACGCTTTGACGTTGAATTCAACATGATGAACGTTGAACCCATCGTAGATGCACATAGAAAAATCACACGTGCATAAAACTCATGTTGTTCCCCGGTTTCGGCATCCAATACTTTTACTCCGGTTGCTTTTCCTTTCTGATCATCGTAGATCACTTCGTATACAATAGAGTTGGGACGTAAGGTCATATTACCCGTTGCTGCTGCAGCGGGTAGGGTAGAGGAGTTGCTGCTGAAGTAGGCGCCATATGGGCAACCGCGGCTGCATAAGTTACGATACTGACAGGTTCCGCGCTGTGGGCTCTTATCATGCGCCAACGGTCCTGCCAGGTTGGCTACGCGACCGATGGTAAGCAGGCGACCGAATTTATCCATCATGGATTTCTTCAGTTCCTTCTCCACACAATTCAATTCCATAGGCTGAATGAACTTACTGTCGGGAAGGTGGGCTAAACCTTCTGCCTGACCACTAATGCCAACAAAGGTTTCTACATGGTCGTACCAAGGGGCAATATCTTTATAGCGTACCGGCCAGTCTATCGCAATTCCGTCTTTTACGTTCGCCTCAAAATCCATGTCGCTCCAGCGGTAGCTTTGTCTTCCCCACATGATGGAGCGCCCGCCAACATGGTAGCCGCGCATCCAGTCGAAACGTTTTCCTTCCTTTTCGGTGTACGGGTTTTCAATATCGTTTACAAACCAATGCTTGGTCGACTGACGAATGGTGTACCCGGTTCTGTTTTGAACGCCTTGTTGTTTGAGATCCTCAGCAGTGGGCCGATCGGCATAGGGTAAATCCCACGGATCTTTGGTTGCCGTTGGGTAATTCGGATGTTGCACATCGCGGCCACGCTCAAGCACCAGTGTTTTTAATCCTTTTTCGGTTAGTTCTTTAGCGGCCCATCCGCCACTGATTCCGGTGCCAACCACGATGGCATCATAGGTGTTTTCTTGCACTGCTTTTACATTCAAATACATAAGGGTTCGATTTGCGATTGAAGTAAATATACAGGATCGACTTGTTTAAAAATATTTTTTTGGAGGTAAATGCACGTGATTTCTGGTTTGCAGTCCGGAAACATTCGCAATCGTTTGCATTAAATTTTGAGGCATTTCACAGTACGCTTGGCCGATCATTCCTTATCTTTCAGAATGCTCAGATTTACCCTTATTTTAGTCGTGCTTACTGCCATCTCGTGCAGCCGAAAGAAAGAAGAAATACCCCCCGTGCCAGTCATGAAAAGTGAATCCAAAAAGATTATTGTTTACCAACTCATGACCCGCCTTTTCGGGAATAAAGAAACGGTGAACAAAATGTACGGCACACTACAGGAAAATGGAGTGGGTAAGTTTGAGGATATCAATGATCGGGCGTTATCATCGCTTAAGGAATTGGGCGTCACACACATTTGGTATACCGGAGTATTGGAACATGCTGTACTCACTGATTATACATCCTTCGGAATACCGCTTGATGATGCTGATGTGGTTAAAGGAAGAGCAGGGTCGCCATATGCCATCAAGGATTATTATGATGTAAATCCTGATCTGGCGCGAAGTGTGCCAAATCGCATGAAGGAATTTGAATCGCTCATTGAACGAACACACAAACACGACATGAAGGTACTGATCGATTTTGTACCCAATCATGTTGCGCGAGCCTATAAATCGGATGCCAAGCCGAAAGGTATCATCGATTTGGGTGAATTTGATGATAAATCTGTGCGCTTTAAAGCCAGTAACAATTTTTATTATTTACCCGGTCAGTCGTTTCAGGTTCCGGCAGATTACGTAGCATTAGGTGAGGAAAATGAATTTCCGACCAAGGATGGAAAGTTTGATGAGACACCAGCAAAAGTTACCGGGAACGATCAGTTTACATCCAATCCAGGTGTAAACGAATGGTTCGAAACAGTGAAGCTTAACTACGGTGTTGATATTGAAAATGGTCGTACGAGACATTTTGATCCGGTACCGGATACGTGGGTGAAGATGAAAGACATTCTCGTGTATTGGGCCAACAAGAAAGTAGATGGCTTTCGGTGTGATATGGCGGAAATGGTTCCGGTAGAATTCTGGCACTGGGTTATTCCACAGGTGAAAGCCGTAAACCCTGAAATCATCTTCATTGCTGAGATTTACAACCCCGATGCCTATCGCAATTACATTGATCAAGGCAGGTTCGATTATTTATACGACAAAGTTTTGCTTTACGATACGTTGCGGCTGTTGGTAAATGGTCAAAGAAGTACGGTTGATATTGATGCCATACAACAGCGACTCAAAGGCATAAACGCAAACATGCTACACTTTTTAGAGAATCACGATGAGCAACGAATTGCCTCGCGATTCTTTGCCGGTAATCCCTGGAAGGCCGCTTCCGCAATGGTCATCAGTGCTGTAATTGATCAGGGACCGGTTATGATCTATTTTGGACAGGAAGTAGGAGAGTCTGGTTCCGGAGCAGAAGGATTTCAGGGTGATGATGGCCGGACTACGATTTTTGATTATTGGGGAGTACCTGAGCACCAAAAGTGGATGAATGGTGGTGCGTTCGATGGTGCCTTGTTGAGTGATGATCAAAAACGATTGCGAAGTTTTTATTCCACTTTATTAAATCTGGCAGCATCACATCCGGCCATAGTAGAAGGTGAATATACAGACCTCACTGCCTTTAATATTGCTGAGAAAAATTTCAACGATGATGTTTTTGCCTGTGTTCGGTATACTGCGGAAAAAAAGTTGCTGATCGTTGCAGGGTTTAATCCATCGGCACGAAAAATCGAAATTGCTTTTCCGGAAGAGGTAGTAAAAATGCTCTCGCTTCAAGCCGATAAAGCTTATCGCCTGAAAGAATTGTTGTGGCAAGGAGAGGGGTTGGAGTTAAATGCCAGTACGCTTCGCCTTGATCTTCCAGCTTATGGTACGTATGTCTTTGAATTTGAAAATTAATATATGTCGCTTGTTAAGTTAAATGGTCAGTCGCGTGTAATCATTGAACATGTTCAACCCGAAGTGGATGCAGGTCGGTACCCGGCCAAACGCAGCGTAGGCGAACGGGTTGATGTTACCGCGGATATTTATGCTGATGGACACGATCACGTCAGGGCTGATGTGCTTTACAAGAAAGCAAGCGATAAAGATTGGAACCGCGTGTCCATGAGTCATCAGGGTAACGATTCGTGGATGGCTTCATTTTACACCACTGAGCAGGAAGATTACCTGTTTACTGTTGAGGCCTGGATCGACCACATGGAAACGTGGCATGATGGCATCCGGAAGAAGGTATCGGCTCTGTTGGATGTGAAACTGGAGTTGCTGGAAGGTGCTTTGCTACTGGAACAAGCAGCAGCGGGTAAAGAGAAAGAGCTTTTGCAACTGGCGTCTGCATTCCGCGATGAGAAGAAATACCATGAAAACCTGGTGTTGGTTCAATCTGAAGATTTTATCGAACTCATTCACCGACACCCGTTGCGTCAATTTACTACACGGTATACACGGGAGTTGATTATTCATGTTGAGTCGAAGCGTTCTGTTTTCAGCACGTGGTACGAACTCTTTCCGCGGTCGGCTTCGCAGAGCGGTAAGCACGGTACGTTTCAGGATGTGATTAAACTTTTGCCTCGTGTAGCGGCAATGGGTTTTGATGTATTGTATCTGCCGCCCATTCACCCCATTGGTAAAATCAATCGTAAAGGAAAGAACAACAATGTGCGATCCGTAGCCGGAGAGCCGGGCTCACCGTGGGCAATTGGCAGCGATGAAGGGGGACATATGGCTATTCATCCAGAACTGGGTACGTTAGCGGATTATAATAAACTGATTGCCGAAGCAAAGAAATCAGGGATTGATATTGCTCTTGACCTGGCTTTTCAATGTGCGCCTGATCATCCGTATGTAAAACAACATCCCGAATGGTTTAAGCAACGACCGGATGGATCAATTCAATATGCAGAAAATCCGCCTAAAAAGTATCAGGATATTTACCCATTCAACTTCGAAACAACGGAATGGCGAGCGTTGTGGGAAGAACTAAAGTCAGTTATTCTTTTTTGGGTAGAGCAGGGTGTAACGATTTTCCGTGTTGATAACCCACACACAAAACCCATTCCGTTTTGGGAGTGGGCCATCGGTGAGGTGCACAAGCGACATCCGGATGTAATCTTTTTGTCAGAAGCGTTTACACGTCCAAAGATTATGGCCTCACTGGCCAAATCCGGGTTCACGCAATCGTACACATACTTTACCTGGAGGGTGAGTAAACATGAACTGATTGAATACATGAATGAGTTGGTGTTCGGTCCTTCACGCAATTATTTTCGCCCGAATTTCTGGCCCAACACCCCTGACATTTTGCCTTACCACCTGCAACATCAGGGTGAAAATATTTTCATCATCCGATTTGCCTTGGCGGCTACACTTTCTTCCAACTACGGAATTTACGGTCCGCCCTATGAATTTTATGAGAATAATCCGATTCCCGGTAAGGAGGAATATGTCAATTCTGAAAAATTTGAAATCAAGCAATACGATTGGAAGCGCGTTAACCGGATGACGGATATTATCTCGTTAGTGAACAAGGCCCGAAAGCAACACCCCGCCCTTCAGTCAACCTGGAATATTCATTTTTGTAACATCGAAGACTCATCTCTATTGGCGTATCTCAAATACACAGATGATCTTTCTGATTTGATTTTGACTATCGTTAACCTGGATCCTAACCATGCCCATCAGGGCTATGTTCAACTTCCACTCCATCTCTTGAAATTGAATGGTGGCATTAATATTAAGCTTCACGACCTGATGACAGATGAACATTACACCTGGACGCAGGAGTGGAATTATGTGGAGCTTAATCCGCATAAGCTTCCGTTTCATTTATTTAAATTAGAAATTCACGAATCTCAAATGTGACATGGGTGCCTCTCAAAAAAATACTGAAGCATTGTGGTTTAAAGATGCCATCTTCTATGAATTGTCGGTGCGGGCATTTTATGACAGCAACGGTGACGGCATTGGTGATTTTAACGGGTTGATTCAAAAACTCGACTACCTCGAAGATCTGGGCATCAACACGCTGTGGTTGCTTCCTTTTTATCCATCGCCATTGAAAGACGATGGCTATGATGTAACTGATCATTATGACATTCATCCGGATTACGGTACGCTTTCAGATTTTAAAACATTTTTGAAAGAAGCACATGCGCGGGGTATAAAAGTGATCACCGAACTGATTCTCAACCACACTTCTGATCAACATCCTTGGTTTAAACGGGCAAGAAAAGCCAAATCGGGTACACGGTATCGTGAGTTTTATGTGTGGAGTGATACGCCTGAAAAATATAAAGAGGCCCGACAAATTGTACAGAGCGATGAAGCTTCAAACTGGTCGTGGGATAATGAAGCTAAGGCGTATTACTGGCATCGTTTTTATCGCCATCAACCTGAATTGAATTATGAAAATCCGGAAGTACAAATGGAGATGATTAAGGTCATCGACTTTTGGATGAAAATGGGCGTGGATGGTTTTCGTATGGCTTCTGTTCCATTTTTATTTGAAGAGGAGGGAACAAGTTGTGAGAACTTGCCACAGACACACGCGTTTCTGAAGCGCATTCGTTCACACATCGATAAGCATTATAAAGATAAGGTGTTGATGGCTGAGGCTAACCTGTGGCCGGAAGACGCAGCTGCCTACTTTGGTAACGGACAGGAATGCCACATGAATTTTAACTATCCGTTAATGCCAAGGTTATTTCTTGGATTACGTACGGAAGACAGTTATCCGATTGTAGATATACTGGAACAAACTCCTGACACACCGGAGAATTGTCAATGGGCTTTATTCTTACGCAACCACGATGAACTGGGTTTGGAAATGGTTACGGAAGAAGAGAAGGATTACCTGTTTAAAGCTTACGCCACTGATCCGCATACCAAATACAACGTGGGTATCCGAAGACGGTTGGCACCTTTGCTCAACAACGATCGAAGAAAAATTGAATTGTTGTACACCATTCTCTTTTCACTACCCGGCACACCTGTGTTGTACTATGGCGATGAAATCGGAATGGGCGATAATATTTACCTGGGTGATCGGTTTGGTGTGCGTACACCCATGCAATGGAGCATGAACCTGAATGCAGGTTTTTCAGATGCAAATCCTCAAAAACTTTATTTGCCGGTAATTACCGATCCGGTTTATCGCTATGAGTCGGTTAACGTGGCCACACAAAGCGAAAACCCATCATCACTGTTATGGTGGTTGCGTCAGGTAATTGCCATGCGCAAGCGCTTGAGTGTGTTTGGCAGAGGCGATATGAAATTCATAGACAGTACCAACAGCAAGGTGCTGTGCTTTATGCGATCCTATGAAAAGCAACGGATCATTCTGGTGGCAAACCTCTCCCAGTTTTCGCAAGTCGCGACCTTAAATCTTTCTGAGTTTAAAGATTGCGATGTAACCGAAGTATTCAGCCAGAACCGATTTATGAATGTGGGTGAAGGTCAGTACTCGATTACTATTGGTCCATATGGATATTACTGGCTTCAACTGGATACAGCCGAGAAACGAACCAAATCGGAATCAAGTGGCGAGTTACCGCTGTTCTCAACCGATATGTCGTGGGAGAAGGTTTTCAACTCATACAATGAGAAGCGATTCTTTGAGCGGAAGATTCTTCCTCCTTTTATGAAAAAGTGCCGCTGGTTTGGAGGCAAAGCCAAGGTGATCAGCAAAATGGGCATCAATAAGATGATTCCGATTAAGGTAAGCGGTCAAACACATTACTTAACCATAGTTGAAGTGCACTACGTGCAGCGCTTACCTGAACTTTACTTTTTACCGCTTTCTTTTGCCCCGGCTGATACCGTTATAGAGCGGGTTGAATATCATGCGCAAAGTGTTGTGTGTCGTGCCGAAATACAAGATGAGGTTGGTTTTGTAATGGACAGCAGTTACGATAAACAGTTTCGTGATTTTCTGTTGGCCAGCATGGATAAGCGTGTACGAATCAAACTTGATGATGGTGTGCTGGAATTTAATTCAAGTGTGTTTAATAAGATTGATATTGATGGTGAAGTTGATTCGAAGGTGTTGAAAGCTGATCAAAGCAATACGGCTATTATCTATAATGAGAAGTACTTCTTTAAGTTTTACCGAAAGCTGGAGCGTGAAATAAATCCTGATCTGGAAATTGTTCGGTTTTTATCCGAGAATACAAGCTTTGGTAATAGTCCGAAGTATACCGGTAGCATGGAGTTTGTTGATCCGGAAGGGAAAGTGATGGTGTTTGGTCTCCTTCAGGAGAAAGTGGAAAATCAAGGTGATGCCTGGGGCATGACTACCGATTCGGTAGGTCGTTTCTTTGAACGGGTGATAACCAAAGCAAAAAAGGAAAAATTACCTAAGCTCATCAACAAAGCAAGCATTGCGTTTGAAGAAGCACCGGAACTGATTCAGGAATTTATTGGTCGTGGCTTTTACGAACGCGTGGTGCGTTTAGGACAGCGTACTGCCGAGATGCACCTGGCGTTGGCGTCCGATAGTAGTAATCCGGCTTTTGCTCCGGAATACTTCACCTCCAATTACCAGCGTTCACTATACTCATCACTACGTAAGCTGGTTCGCGATCGTTTTAATTTGTTAGAGTCTTCATTGTCAAAACTATCACCGGAAATACGGGAATTGAGCAAGAAACTTCTGGCTATGGAAAATGAGGTTTTGGAGTGCTTCAAGGAAATTTATGAAGTGCGCATCAATGCCATTAAAACCCGCATACATGGCGATTACCATTTAGGGCAGGTGCTGTTTACAGGTAAGGATTTTGTGATTATCGATTTTGAAGGAGAGCCCGGATTTTCGTTCAGCGAAAGACGATTGAAAAAGAATCCATTGAAAGATGTTGCCGGTATGATGCGTTCGTTCCAGTATGCGGCATTCGGTAAAATTTTATTAAACGAAAACTACCGTGATCGCGACATGGAGTTTCTTGAAAACTGGGCCGAGCAGTGGCAACACTATGTGAGTCGCTTTTATTTTGGTGCCTACCTGGAGCGGATGGGATTGGGGAAAGAATTATCTGATGAAAATGAAATCCTTATCCGTACATTTCTTTTAGAGAAAGCAATTTACGAGTTAGGCTATGAGTTAAATGGCCGGCCGGATTGGGTAATTATTCCCTTGCGCGGAATCATGTATCATATGAATCGCTATCAGCAAGCCAAAGAAGAAGAAAAGCAAAAGAAAAAGTCGAAGAAATAAACAACGAACCATCGGACTAAAAATACACGCATGGGAAAGAAAAAAGCATCACCCAAAACAACAGAAAACTCTTCGCTGGAATCGAACAGCTTGCTTACCGATTTTGATATACACCTATTCAAAACCGGCAAGCATTTCAAGTTGTATGAGAAAATGGGTTCTCATATAACGACCATGAATGGAAAGAAGGGAACTTACTTTGCGGTTTGGGCACCCAATGCACGTGCCGTATCGGTAATAGGAAACTTTAATGGATGGAATAATGGAATGCATGCTTTGAATCCGCGTTGGGATGAGTCCGGTATTTGGGAAGGTTTTTTTACAGATATCCACAAAGGTGAAGTGTATAAGTACGCCATTCATTCTAACACGGGTGATTACCTGGAAAAGGCCGATCCGTTTGCCATGTTTGCAGAAGTGCCGCCCAAAACAGCATCTATTGTTTGGGAAACCAATTACACATGGAAGGATAAAAAATGGTTGGAGAAAAGAAAATCGGAAACAGGTAAAACGAAACCGTACTCCGTTTATGAGTTGCATATCGGCTCGTGGCGAAGAAAGCTGGAGGATGGTAATCGGTCACTCAGCTATGGTGAACTTGCTACCGAGTTGGTTGACTATGTAAAAGAGATGGGCTTCACACACGTTGAATTTTTGCCCGTAATGGAGCATCCATTTTTTGGCTCCTGGGGTTACCAGGTTACCGGTTATTATGCACCTTCAAGCCGCTACGGTGCGCCAGAGGATTTTATGTATTTGGTGGATTGTCTGCACCAGGCCGGAATTGGTGTAATACTCGATTGGGTGCCTTCTCATTTTCCGGGCGATGATCATGGTTTGTATAAGTTTGATGGCACTCATCTCTATGAGCACGAAGATCCACGCAAGGGTTTCCATCCCGACTGGAAGAGTTATATTTTTAATTACGGTAGGAACGAGGTTCGATCCATCCTGATCAGCAATGCCATTTATTGGCTTGATCGGTTTCACATTGACGGATTGCGGGTGGATGCCGTGGCCAGTATGTTGTATCTCGATTATTCCAGAAAAGAAGGGGAGTGGATACCCAATCAATATGGTGGCAGAGAAAATATTGAGTCGATTGTGTTTTTGAAAGAATTCAATGAACAGGTTTACAGTCATTTCCCGGATATTATTACGATCGCTGAAGAGTCAACCGCATGGCCCGGTGTATCACGACCCACATATTTAGGAGGCCTTGGTTTCGGGCAAAAGTGGATGATGGGATGGATGCACGATACACTGCAATATTTCAAAAATGATCCGGTGCATCGGAAGTATCATCAGAATGAAATTACGTTCAGCATCATGTATGCCTTTACGGAGAATTTCATGCTCCCGCTTTCGCATGATGAAGTAGTACATGGGAAAGGTTCATTGATGGGGCGCATGCCAGGTGATGAGTGGCGGAGATTTGCGAATCTGCGGCTAATGTATGGATACATGTTCACCCATCCGGGTACAAAGCTATTGTTCATGGGCGGAGAGTTTGGACAAACATCCGAATGGAATCATGATCACAGCCTCGATTGGCATTTGCTTCAATATGCACCACACAAAGGTGTTCATACGTTGATGAAAGATTTGAATGCGCTGTATAAACAAGAACCCGCCTTGTATAAATATGCTTTTGAAGAACGTGGTTTTGAATGGGTAGATTATTCCGACCATCAAAACAGCGTCATGATCTATCAGCGCAAAGCAGATGAAAAAGATGAATTGTTGCTGGTAATCTGCAACTTTACCCCGCAAACCCTGTCGCAGTATCGGGTGGGCGTGCCGTACCGCGGGCAATGGAAAGAGGTTTTCAATTCTGATGATCTGAAATATGGGGGAAGCGGAGCACTCAATCAGGGAAATCTGAATACATCACCAATTAAATATCATAACCGGGATTATTCAGTAGCCCTAACCTTGCCACCGTTGGGCATTACCGTAATTAAATTGGAACAGGAAGAGGCGGAATTTGATATCGGTTCGTAAGCTTGCGTAAGGCTTGCATTAGCATTTTTTATTTTCATGGAGAAGTACATTTGTATTCACGGTCATTTTTATCAGCCTCCGCGTGAGAACGCCTGGCTTGAAGTTATTGAAGTTCAGGATTCGGCTCACCCATACCACGATTGGAACGAGCGCATCTCAGCAGAGTGCTATGCACCCAATGCCGCTTCGCGCATTTTGGAGAATGGTGTGATTAAGAACATTGTTAACAATTACAGCCGAATCAGTTTCAATTTTGGACCTACGTTGCTGTCGTGGATGGAGATCAATGATCCGGAGACGTACAACGCTATACTTGAAGCTGATAAGGAAAGCGAAAAGATTTTTGACGGACATGGTTCGGCATTGGGGCAGGTATTTAACCACATGATTATGCCGCTGGCCAATGAGCGGGATAAGCACACACAAATTCATTGGGGCATTCGGGATTTTGAGTACCGCTTTGGACGTACACCTGAAGGCATGTGGCTGGCCGAAACGGCAGCCGATACCGCCACCCTGGAGGCATTAGCTGGACACAACATCAAGTTTACCATTCTTGCTCCTCGTCAGGCAAAAGCTTTTCGAAAAATAGGCTCGGAGACCTGGCAGATCGTAACGGATTCCGGTATTGATCCGCGCAAAGCATACAAAATCAATCTACCTTCCGGGAAAAGCATCGCTGTCTTTTTTTATGATGGGGATATTTCGCAAGGCGTTGCGTTTAATGGTTTGCTTAATGATGGTGAAAAATTTTCAAATGCACTGCGAAATGGATTTGATGCAGATAATGCGGAGCCACAACTCGTCAATATTGCCACCGATGGGGAGTCATACGGTCACCACCACAAGCATGGCGATATGGCGCTGGCATTTTGTCTGGACCACATTCACCGGTTAAAGCATAACCATTTGATGAATTATGCGCAGTTCCTGAAAAAATTTCCTCCTTTGTATGAGGCGCAGATTCATGAAAACAGCTCATGGAGTTGTGTGCATGGCGTTGAGCGTTGGCGTAGCAATTGCGGTTGTAACACCGGGGGTAATCCGCATTGGAATCAAAAGTGGCGTAAGCCGTTGCGTGAGGCTTTGGATTGGTTACGTGATGAGTTGGTTACTATTTACGAGCGTGAAGCTTCGGGTATCTTGAAAGATCCGTGGAAAGCGCGCGATGAATACATTAATGTTATTCTGAAGCGCAATGACGACACCATCCGTAAATTTTTGAAAGATCATTGCATCAAGGTGGTAGAGCAAAATAAAGTGTTCCGGTTGCTGGAAATGCAGCGTAATGCGTTGTTGATGTATACCAGTTGCGGTTGGTTCTTTGATGAAGTATCGGGTATTGAAACGGTTCAGATTTTACAATATGCCTGTCGGGCGATTCAGTTGTTGCATCAAACTGTTGGTGCAGATTTTGAAGAAGAGTTTATACGCAGATTAGAACAGGCTCCCAGCAACATTCCATCATTGGAAAATGCCGGGAATGTGTACAGGCGATATGTATTGCCGTCCAAAACAAACCTGCAACGTGTGGGTATGCATTATGCCGTGGCCTCGTTGTTTGAAGAAGATCCTGAAAATACACCGATTTTCAATTACACAACCTCAAACGAATTCTTTTTGCGTAAAGAGGCCGGAGAACAACGTCTTTCGTTGGGCATCACCAAAGTTCAGTCGAACGTTACACGTTCGGAAAGACGCATTGCCTTTGCGGTGGTGTACATGGGCAAGCATAACATTATTGGCAACCTGAAATTGGACATGCCCCCCGAGGATTTTGAAAGCATGAAGCTTCGGGTGGTGAATGCGTTTGATGAAAGCCGGTTAGGCGATGTGTTATCCATTATGCAAACGTATTTTGGTGAAGACCGCTACACGCTTTGGCAATTGTTTAAGGATGAAAAACGCAAGGTGCTCGACATGATTACAAAACAAAGCATGGGCGAACTGGAAGAGTCACTGCGCAGGGTATATAACCGGGATTACCCTTTGGTAAATGCATTGTCGAATAATGATATTCCCATTCCGCGTGCGTATACAACCACATTCGAATACATCCTGAATGCCGATCTGATTAATTGTTTTCAAACGGAGCGTATCAATGTAAAGGAGTTGGAACGGATAATAGGAGAACTGGCCAAGTGGGAACTGAGCATTGAAGATCCGGGAACGGTTGAGCGCCTGGCTGGGGAAAGTATTTATAAAGAGTTACGAAGAATAGGGGCTGAGCGCAGCAATGTGAAGCGCATTGAGCGCCTAAACCGGGTGTTTCCGTTGCTAAGAAAGTTCAAGCTTGAACCGATCTTGTATAAAAGTCAGAATCTTTACTTCGAAATTTCCCAAAGCAGTAAAGATTCAAACACACTTAAGCCGGAATGGCTTAATCAATTTAAGCGATTGGGTGAAAACCTGAATGTAAAGGTGGCAAATTGATTATAGATTGGGCAACATGACCTGCGTGGCCCGAATCACTTCATGGACGTCCGGAATGGGAATAGGCTGTTTGCTCTTGGTGTAAAGTACAAACCCTTTATAGGAAGTTAGGTAAAGATGAGTTTGAGAAAAAATTCCTGACTTGGATTGTACCACCAATAATGCTTTATTCTCATTCAGAATTTTTCTGAATGTTACTTCTTCAACCTTGATAAATGCGCCCATCATTTTCAGGGCATTGTGATGCATGGCGTAAACAGGAGGTATCACAGAGTAGTAATCAGATAGAAATTTTGTCCTTTTCTTCAAGGTGGTTCCATACCAAACTGCTGGCACCTAAAATAGGAGCTGCCTGATTCTGTAAGCCGGAAGGTAAAATTTTAACTTTACCCCTGAACAGCGGCATCAGGTTGGCTTCCATGTGTTTGATGGTGGGCTTAAAAATCAAATCTCCCGCCAAGGATAGTCCACCGAATAAGAAAATGGCTTCCGGGTCGGTGTGCACAACAGTTTCGGCCAGTTTGGTGCCGAGAATTCTGCCGGTGTATTCAAAGGCTTCGCGTGCCACCACATCTCCACGAATAGCAGCCTCGGTAATCATTTTTGTATTCAGGTTATCGAAGCTGATGCCGCGCAATTCACTGGGCTCCAGGTGATCGGCCAGTAGTTTGTAAACAGAACGTTTTATACCGGTGGCAGAAACATATGTTTCCAGGCATCCGCGTTTTCCGCAATTACAAAAGCGACCGGCATAGTTAACAGTGGTGTGCCCAAGCTCACCGGCAATGCCGTGCTTGCCGTTAATTAATTTACCGTTGGCTACAAAGCCACTGCCCAGCCCGGTGCCTAAAGTAATTACCACAAAGTCTTTCATGTCACGGGCAGCGCCATATACCATTTCACCCACAGCAGCTGCATTGGCATCGTTGGTTACCAGTACCGGCACGCCTAACGGTTTGGATAGCATTTCAGCCAAGGGAATGATACCTTTCCATTTCAGGTTGGTAGCGTGTTCAATGGTGCCTTTGTAATAATTGCCATTGGCAGCACCAACGCCTACACCTACAAGATGATACGAGCGATCCAATCCGGCAATGGCCGCGTGAATGGCTTTAACAAGATCATTGATTAAATCAGAGAACTCTTCATATTCCTGCGTCTTGATCCGGTCTTGAAATAATACATTACCTGAACGGTCTACGATACCGTATTTTGTATTGGTTCCGCCAATGTCAACGCCAATGGTAATTTCTTTCATCAGATGGATAGTATTTTGGCAATGCGCAGCATGTCCATGTTGATTTCATGTGGCCGGTTCATTACCGAGTCAAAAAGGTTATATACAATGTTATTATCACGAACGCCAACCATAGCATCCGTCTTTCCTTCCATAAGTCCTTCTACTGCAGCAACGCCCAACTTACTGGCCAGCACACGATCAAAGTAGGTAGGTGTACCACCGCGCTGCAGGTGGCCGAGTATGGTAACTTTTATATCGAAGTAATCGGTGCGCTCCGCAACCTTGCGGGCAATTTCGTTAGCTCCGCCAATTTTTGAACCTTCTGCTATCACCACCAGGTTTGATCGCTTGTTGGTGATTTCACCAGCGGTAAGCAACTCGTATACTTTATCAAATGATGTTTCACTTTCCGGAATAATAATGGCACCTGCACCACCGGCAATGCCGCTATACAGCGCAATGTAGCCTGAGTTGCGACCCATCACTTCGATAAAGAATAAACGGTTGTGTGAGAGAGCTGTATCACGGATTTTATCTATCGCTTCAACGGCTGTGTTGGTAGCGGTATCAAAACCAATGGTGTAGTCGGTACCGGCAATATCATTGTCGATGGTTCCAGGAATACACAAGGAGGGAAGTTGAAATTCCTGATAGAGCTTGTGCAAGCCCGTGAATGTGCCATCGCCACCGATGGCGATCAGCGCATCAATGCCTTCTTTGCGAAGTTGCTCATAGGCTTGTTTGCGGCCTTCGGCTGTTTTAAACTCATCGCTTCGGGCGGTTTTTAAAATGGTACCCCCGCGCTGAAGAATATTTCCTACGGAGCGTGCGCCCAGTTTCACGAAGTCGCCTTCAATCATGCCCTCGTAACCGCGCATGATGCCGAAAACTTCTTTCTTGTGGAAGATACCTGTACGCACAACCGCACGAATGGCGGCATTCATTCCGGGTGCATCTCCACCCGAAGTGAAGACGCCTATACGTTGAATAGTTGATGACATTGAATCGCTAAATCATCCAAAAATAGCGGTTCAAATCGATTTTTTGTAACCGGAAAAGTTATTGAAATTTCAATCGTTTGAAATGATTGATGAGGCCATTTGTAGATGAATCGTGCGTGGCAATTTCTTCAGTTGTGTTCAATTCGGGCAATATTTTTTTTGCCAAAGCCTTGCCCAATTCTACACCCCATTGATCGAAACTGAAGATGTTCCAGATAATACCCTGCACAAAAATTTTGTGTTCGTACAAGGCTATTAAACTACCCAATGTGCGCGGGGTCAATTGCTCGACCAAAATACTGTTGGTGGGTTTGTTTCCCTCAAATACACGATAGGGAAGGTGAAACTTAATTTGCTCGGGTGTCATACCGGCAGCGGTTAATTCCTGCTCAACCTCCGCTTCGGTTTTGCCTTTCATTAATGCTTCGGTTTGAGCAAAGAAATTAGCCAGTAACTTATCGTGATGATCGCTCACCGGGTTGTGTGTTTTCGCAGGTGCTATGAAATCGCAAGGAATGAGTTTGGTTCCCTGGTGAATGAGTTGATAAAACGCATGCTGCCCATTCGTGCCCGGTTCTCCCCAAATGATGGGCCCTGTTTGGTAATGAACAGGTTGTCCATTTCGATCAACTGACTTCCCATTGCTCTCCATGTTGCCTTGCTGAAAGTAAGCCGCAAAGCGATGGAGGTATTGATCGTACGGAAGTATCGTTTCAGATGCAGCACCAAAAAAGTTGTTGTACCAGATGCCAAGCATGGCCAGTATCACCGGAATATTTTTATCGAATGGTTCGTTTCGAAAATGATTGTCCATGGCGTGTGCGCCATCCAACAGTTTGCTGAAGTTGTCGAAGCCAATGGTGCAGACAATGGAAAGCCCGATAGATGACCACAATGAATAACGGCCACCTACCCAATCCCAAAACACAAACATGTTAGCCGGATCAATGCCAAATGCGGTTACGGCTTTTTGATTGGTGGAAACCGCCACAAAATGTTTGGCCACTTCGCCCGCCTTGTTTGTTTTTTCCAGAAACCAGCTTCTCGCAGTCTCAGCATTGGTCATGGTTTCCTGTGTGGTAAATGTTTTTGATGCGATGATGAACAAAGTCGTCTCCGGATTGACACGCTTCAACGTTTCTGCGATGTGCGTTCCATCCACATTCGATACAAAATGCGGAGTGATGTTTTTCCAATAGGGTCGCAGGGCTTCCGTTACCATCAACGGCCCAAGGTCGGAGCCGCCAATGCCAATGTTCACAATGTCGGTAATTGGCTTGCCGGTGTAGCCCTTCCATTCGCCTTGAAGCAACGCATTTGAGAATTGCTCCATTTGCTTCAACACGCGGTTTACATCGGGTATTACATCTTGCCCATCTACCAGCACAGAGGTGTTTGAACGGTTGCGCAAGGCCACATGGAATACGGGCCTGTTTTCGGTTTGATTGATAGGCAAGCCTTTAAACATGGCTTCTATGGCAGCCGGAAGTTCACATTCATGAGCAAGTTCAAGTAAGAGTTGAAGTGTTTCTTCCACCACAATGTTTTTGGAGAAATCGACCAGCACATTCTCAAAGTTCAGATGAAGGTTGCGGAAGCGGTCAGGGTCTTCCTGAAACAATTCGCGCATGTGTTGTGCCTGCATGGTTAGAAAATGCATTTCCAGCTTGCGCCAGGCAAGGGTGTTGGTGGGGTCGATGGTGGGTAACATGTGACTTTCCGTTAGCGTTTTAAAACGAAAGCCCCGTCCCAAAACAGGAACAGGGCTTTTGTAGCGCGGGGGGGAGTTGAACCCCCGACCTTTGGGTTATGAATCCAACGCTCTAACCACCTGAGCTACCGCGCCATTTTCAATAAGGCCCGCAAACTTACAAAGAATGCGAGTATTCTGCCAAAACTGATTTTTATTTTGCCTTGCCGAAAAATTCTTCTAATTTCAAACACCTATGCACACCATGGCGAAAAAGAAATTATTCACGGCTGATTATGAGGTACATGCATCCATCAAAATGCTGTATCCGTACATTCAATCTGCCAGTGGACTTTCTGAGTGGTTTGCTGATAATGTGACGATCAACAACATGGATAAGACCTTCACCTTCATCTGGGATCATGATGAACACAAGGCGCGCATGACGGCACACCGCACCAATCATTTCGTGCGCTTTGAGTTTGTTCCAGAGAATGAAGAAGATGAAAAGGACCCCTCTTATTTTGAACTTCGCCTTGAGTTCAATGAATTAACCCAATCGGTGTTTCTTAAAGTAACCGACTATTCTGATTTTGATGACCTGCGCGAACTCAACGACTTGTGGAATAGCCTGGTGGAGTCGCTGAGAAAGATTGTGGGAGGGTGAGGCTGAAGAGCCGGCTTCTGTGATTGCTCACTTCTTAAATCAAGAATCAACATTCCTTGTTCTTAACTCCTGAAACCGGGCAGATGAAAGAGTTTCGAGTGCCTGATTTTAAAATGCACTTTAGAAGTATCTTTGGCGTGTTATTTGTTGCTTTCGCGCACGGTTAACCGCATGAAAAAACTCGACAAGCTTATTCTCAGCTCTTTCTTAGGACCGTTCATCCTCACGTTCCTGGTCGTGGTTTTTATTCTGCTCATGCAGCACATGCTCAAGTATTTTGATGACATCATTGGGAAAGGTCTGGGCTTTGATGTGATCGGGCAGTTGCTGTTTTATTTTGCCGTATTCATGACACCGGTGGCGTTGCCGCTGGCGGTGTTGTTGTCATCACTCATGACATTCGGAAGCCTGGGTGAACATTTTGAGTTAACGGCTGTGAAGAGTGCGGGTATTTCCCTTTTACGTGCCATTCAACCCATTTTCTTTTTTGTACTGATACTTACAGTGGGTGCATTTTACATAAACAACAACCTGGTACCCAAAGCCGCACTTGAAGCGTACAGTTTGTTGTGGGACATCAAACAGAAAAAGCCCGCATTGGATATTCGCGAAGGAACATTCTATAACGGCATCCCCGACATCAGCATTAAAGTGAATGAAAAATTTCCGGACGGCATCACGTTGAAAGATGTAATTATCTATGACCACCGTAAGCATGATGGTAACAAGGATGTAACAGTAGCCGATTCAGGAAAGATGTATACCATTTTAAATGAGCGCTACCTGAAGCTGGAGTTGTTTGAAGGCTACAATTATACAGAAGGCACCAGTGCCGGACAGGATTTAGTGGGGAAGAACCCATCTTATGGTACGGAAACACTCAGCCGAAGCAAATTCGCCAAGACCCAGGTGATATTCGATTTATCTTCTTTTCAAATTCAACGCACAGACAAAAAGTGGTTCCAGGGTAACCGCATTATGCGCAACATGGGTGAGCTTGATAAGGATCTTGATTCGTTGCGCGGTCAGGTGATGAATCAGAAGCTGAATCAATACAATGCTTATCGTACGTATTTCACGCACCTGATGCGAAATGACTCCATGCTGTTGCCCAAGGAGTTACAGGCCTATCAAAAAGAACGGGATTCACTGAACCGGTTGGAAGCCGAAAAGGATATGGTAGAGGTTGATCAGCCTGTGCCGGTTAAAAAGCCTATCGCAACCGATAATCCAGAAACAAGCGTTCGACTGGCGGATACAGTTGAATCCAAAGAAATCACCAGGCCTGGCATCGTTCGAGAAAAGAAACGTGCCACTGATTCGGTGAAAATCCGCGAAGAAAAGAAATCAGTCAGCCCGGTGCGAGTGCAGCAAATTAAGCAGAAGAAACCAGCAGTGATATCAAAAGCTGCACAATTGCGTGATAAGAAATCGCAGCAACAGGTTTCTCCAATTCCAAAGGAGAAAGCCGTTGTATTGACAGACTCAGCCCGACATGCAAAGATTGACAGCGTGCTGAATCTTCCCATTGGGAAATCCATGTATGCTGCTGCACTAAACAGGGCGCGCGTGGTTAAGTCGCAAATAAACAGCACCACTACCTCCCTTGATTTCTATGAAGTCGATCAGCGGGTGTTCCGCATTCAATGGCACAAGATTTTAGCCAGTTCGTTGGCATGTATTGCCATGTTTTTGATTGGTGCACCCTTGGGAGCCATTATTAAAAAGGGAGGGTTAGGTGTGCCTTTTTTAGTGTCCATCCTTTTCTTTATAGTTTACTACTTGCTCACCATCACTGGTGAAAAGTGGGCCAAGCAAGGCTTTGTGAGTGTAGAAATAGGGGTTTGGACTGCTGATGCAATACTATTTGTTATTGGACTCATATTCCTACGCCAGGCCCGTATTGATGCCCGCCTGTTTGAGGCTGATTTCTACCAGGTGGTGTTTGATAAAGTGGGTCGCTGGTATGAACGGTTGAGGGCTAAATGGTTTCCACAGGATGGAATGAAAAATTGAGGCTTTTTTGGATAATTCAGCCCGTTTCGCGTATCTTTGCCGGCTGAAATAAGAGTATAATAGAAACAACATGTATTTAACCGCTGAAACAAAAAAAGAGCTGTTCAAGAAGCATGGCATAGCCAAATCGGATAAGGATACTGGTTCGCCAGAAGCTCAGATTGCCCTGTTTACACACCGAATCAACCACCTGACAGGCCATCTGAAGACTCACAAAAAGGACTTTGCAACCCAGCAGGGTTTGATGAAGATGGTTGGTAAGCGCAAGAAATTGCTGAATTACCTTCAAAATTCAGACATTAGCCGGTACCGGGCGATCCTGGCCGAGCTAGACCTTAGAAAGTAAAAAGAACTCAAATGTATACAGGGAACCTGATCAAGGTTCCCTTTTTGTATTTTATAAATAAGTCATTTGAGGCTTAACGGTCCGTGACTTTAACCCATTTTTTATGACGTTGAATGTAATATCAAAAAGCTGCAAACTCCCGGATGGAAGGGAGATCACCATCGAAACGGGTAAAATGGCCCGTCAGGCCGATGGTTCTGTTGTGTTACGCATGGGCAACACCATGCTGTTGGCTACTGTAGTGGCCAGAGAAGATGCCAATGAAGGCGTGGATTTTATGCCTCTTTCTGTTGATTACCAGGAGAAGTTTGCCTCTACCGGTAAAATTCCCGGTGGTTTCTTAAAGCGCGAGAGCAAGTTATCCGATTATGAAATTCTGATTAGCCGCCTGATTGACCGTGCATTAAGACCCTTATTCCCCAGTGATTTCCATGCAGAAACACAGGTGAATGTTTCCCTGATCTCCGGAGATCACAATGCGTTGCCGGATGCGCTTGCAGCTTTTGCAGCGTCAACGGCTCTAACCATTTCTGATATTCCCTGGGGTGGTCCTATTTCGGAAGTACGCGTTGCCCGCGTGGATGGTAAGTTTATTGTGAATCCTGTATTGGCTGATAAGGAACGCGCGGATATCGATTTGATTGTTGCTGCTTCCATTGAAAACATTCTGATGGTAGAAGGGGAGATGAAGGAAGTGAGTGAAGACGATATGCTGGAAGCATTAAAGATTGCTCACGATGCCATCAAGGTGCAGTGCCAACTTCAGCTTGACATGGCAAAGGAATTAGGTAAAACGGTAAAGCGTACCTACAGCCACGAAGTGAACGATGAAAATCTTCGTGAAGAGCTTTCCAAATTATTGTATCCAAAAGTATATGCTGTTGCCAAACAGCAAATCAAAAATAAGAAGGAGCGCGGCAAGGCGTTCAAGCAAGTGTTGGAAGACTACCTCGCTACGTTACCGGAAGACACAACAATCAATATCGACCTGGTTAAACGTTATTATCACGACATTGAAAAGAAAGCCGCTCGCGATCTGGTATTGAATGAAGGCATTCGCTTGGATGGTCGTAACACCAAGGAAATCAGACCAATATTCTCTGAAGTTGATATATTACCTTCAGCACATGGTTCAGCACTATTTACACGTGGTGAAACGCAATCGCTGACTACCGTAACACTGGGAACCAAACTGGATGAACAGATGATCGATGGCGCCATGTTTGAAGGCTCCAATAAATTTATCCTGCACTACAACTTCCCCGGCTTTTCAACCGGTGAAGTAAAGCCAAACCGTGGACCGGGAAGACGTGAAGTTGGTCACGGTAATCTCGCCTTGCGCGGATTGAAATATGTGTTGCCGTCAGACACAGAGAATCCTTATACCGTTCGCGTGGTATCCGATATTCTGGAATCAAATGGTTCATCATCGATGGCTACGGTTTGTGCCGGTGCGTTGGCGTTGATGGATTCTGGACTTCCTGTTAAAGGACCTGTTTCAGGTATTGCCATGGGTATGATCTCCGATGCAAAGACCGGTAAGTATGCCATTCTTTCCGACATCCTTGGTGATGAAGACCACCTGGGAGATATGGACTTCAAAACTACCGGTACAGAGAATGGCTTAACTGCTTGTCAGATGGATTTGAAAGTGGATGGCCTGACGTATGAAGTATTGCGCGAAGCCTTACTTCAGGCGAAAGAAGGTCGCCTGCATATCCTCAATGAAATGAAGAAGACCTTGTCGGCTTCTAAGGCTGACCTGAAGCCGCACACGCCTCGCGCTGAAACCGTCATTATAGAGAAAGAGATGATCGGTGCGGTAATCGGTCCGGGTGGTAAAGTGGTTCAGGATATTCAGAACACAACCGGAGCTACTGTTGTGATTGAAGAGGTAAACAACAAAGGCGTGGTGAACGTTTTTGCTACCAATAAGGATGTGATGGATGCTGCGTTGAGACGCATTCGTGCAATCGTGGCTGTGCCTGAAATCGGGCAAGTGTACGATGGCAAGGTGAAGTCGATCATGCCATTCGGAGCATTCGTGGAATTCATGCCGGGTAAAGACGGTTTGCTGCACATTTCCGAGATTAAGTGGGAGCGCCTGGAGACAATGGATGGCGTAATGGAAGTAGGGGAAGAAGTGAAAGTGAAGCTGGTTGAAATTGACAAAAAGACTGGTAAATTCAGGCTTTCCCGTAAAGTTCTGTTGCCCAAACCACCTAAGAAGGAGGCCACCGCATCGGAATAGCGTTACGCAGGTTGACAGGAACTAACTTTAGACACTATATTGTTACACCACTGAACATTTAGTACTAGATGAGACAGCTCAAGATCAGCAAACAGATAACGAACCGCGAAAGCCAATCGCTGGATAAGTACCTTCAGGAAATTGGTAAGGTTGACCTGCTTACGCCTGATGAAGAAGTTGAACTGGCCAAGCGTATTAAGGAAGGCGATCAGATTGCGTTGGAGAAGTTGACAAAAGCCAACCTTCGTTTTGTGGTGTCTGTTGCCAAGCAATATCAGAACCAGGGCTTGTCACTGGGAGATTTGATCAATGAAGGAAACCTCGGACTTATCAAAGCAGCACAACGCTTTGATGAAACCCGGGGTTTTAAGTTTATATCGTATGCCGTTTGGTGGATTCGTCAGTCCATCTTGCAGGCGTTGGCAGAACAGTCGCGTATTGTTCGCTTACCCCTTAACCGTGTAGGTTCACTCAACAAGATTTCAAAAACGTTCTCCGAACTGGAGCAGAAGTATGAACGTGAACCATCACCGGAAGAATTGGCGGAGGTGCTGGATGTAACCACAGCAGAAGTAGTGGACACCATGAAGATTTCCGGTCGCCATGTTTCCATGGATGCCCCGTTTGTTCAAGGAGAGGAGAACAGTTTGCTGGATGTACTTGAAAACGACAGCGAGGAGACACCGGATTCTGGATTAATGAATGACTCGCTGCGCAAGGAAGTGCAACGTGCCCTTTCAACGCTCACGCAACGCGAAGCGGATGTGATTACCCTGTACTTCGGACTGAATGGTGAGCATGCCATGACGTTGGAGGAAATCGGGGAGAAGTTCAACTTAACTCGTGAGCGTGTACGACAGATTAAGGAAAAGGCGATCAGGCGATTACGTCATACGTCAAGAAGTAAGGCTTTAAAGCCTTACCTCGGTTAATAAATGTTTATTGCATTCGAATTTTGAAGGGTCTCAAAGCAATGCGGGGCCCTTTGTTTTAATTACAGAGATTATGTCAGAGAAAGTAAAAGTGTTGATTATTGGATCCGGTCCTGCCGGATATACAGCGGCCATTTATGCGGCTCGCGCAGGTTTGAACCCGGTATTGTATACAGGCGGTCAGCCGGGTGGTCAGCTTACCACCACCAACGATGTGGAGAACTTCCCCGGTTATCCGGATGGAATAAACGGCCCGCAAATGATGGTTGATCTGCAAAAGCAAGCTGAACGTTTCGGAACGAAGATTTATTATGGATTGGTAACAGCTGTCGACTTTTCAGGCTATCCGCACAAGGTTACAGTTGATGAAAAGGATGTAGTGGAAGCCGAAACGGTAATCATTGCAACAGGTGCATCGGCCAAATACCTGGGCATTCCATCCGAAGAAAAGTTTAACAACAAAGGCGTATCGGCTTGTGCCGTTTGTGATGGCTATTTCTACCGTGGCAAGGAAGTGGCCGTTGTTGGTGCTGGGGATTCCGCTGCGGAGGAATCAACCTACCTGTCTAAGTTGTGCACCAAAGTTCACCTGATTGTAAGGCGTGACGAAATGCGTGCATCTAAAATCATGCAATCACGGGTGTTGAATACGCCAAATATTGAGATTCATTGGAACACCGAAACCGATGAGATATTGGGTGACGATACCGGTGTAACCGGAGTGCGTGTGGTGAATAATAAGACGGGTGAGAAGAAAGAGATTCCGATTCAGGGTTTCTTCCTCGCCATCGGGCATAAACCCAATACCGACATTTTTAAAGACTACCTTGAGATGGATGAAACGGGATACATCAAAGTACAACCTGGTTCAACCCGTACCAATGTGGAGGGTGTTTTTGCCGTTGGTGATGCAGCCGACAAAGTGTACCGTCAGGCAGTAACAGCTGCCGGAACAGGTTGTATGGGTGCACTGGATGCCGAGAAATTCTTAGCCGCAAAAGAAGCTGAATTGGTAGGGCATTAATTCCTGTAATTCAGTACGATACATGAAGTTAGATATTCTTGTTTTAGCAGCCCACCCCGATGATGCAGAGCTCTGCTGCGGGGGGACAATCGCCCGCCAGATTGCGCTCGGTAATAAGGTAGGCATTGTTGATTTTACGCGTGGCGAACTGGGTACACGGGGTACACCCGAATTGCGTTTACAGGAAGCGGCTAAAGCTGCTGAGATATTAAAGCTTTCAACACGTGAAAACCTGGGCCTGCCAGATGGCTTTTTCCGGAACGATGAGGAGCACCAGCGTGAGGTAATCCGAGCCATCCGCAAATATCAACCGGAGATTGTGTTGGCCAACGCTATTCACGATCGCCATTCCGATCATGGTCGTGCTGCTGAACTCGCGGCTGATGCTTGCTTTCTTTCCGGGTTGGCTAAGGTTGAGACTACGCTAGATGGTAAACCTCAGCAACCGTGGCGTCCAAAAGCTGTTTATCATTACATCCAGAGCCAGTTTATCGAACCTGATTTTATTGTCGACATTTCCGATTTCTGGGAAGTGAAAGTAGCCTCGTACATGGCTTACAAAAGCCAGATGTACGATCCGCAAAGCAAGGAGCCAGAAACCTACATCTCAAAGCCTGAGTTCCTTAAACTTATTGAAGCGCGCGCTGTTGAGTTAGGACATGCTATTGGTGTAAAATACGGAGAAGGCTACACTCTGCGCAGATACCCTGGCGTGCGCAATCTGTTTGATTTGATGTAGTCCACGGGTGTCAGTCTGAGCAAGTCGAAGACTGACCAACTCAATTCAACTTTACTGGCAAGTAATTTAAGGTGCCAACCTGCTGATCTTCCAGTCGTTATCCGCTTTTGTATAAAGTATTCTGTCGTGTAAACGGCTCGGTCTTCCTTGCCAGAATTCAATTAGCAGCGGATCAACTTCATACCCGCCCCATTGATGTGGACGAGGCAACGGATCCTGATGCTCGAAGCGCTTTTCAATTTCCTTAACCCGTTGCTCTAGAATTTGCCGGTTTTTGATTGGTGTACTTTGGGGTGATGACCAAGCACCAATCTGCGATCCGCGCGGGCGACTTTGAAAATAAGCATCGGAGCGTTCTGCATCAATCCGGGTCACGATCCCCTCAATGCGCACCTGCCGCTCCAGTTCCGGCCAGAAGAACGTGAGCGCGCAAACAGGGTTTTCATCCAGGTCCTTGCCTTTGCTGCTTTGGTAGTTGGTAAAGAATACAAACTTCGAATCCTCAATTCCTTTCAACAACACCATCCGTCCGGAAGGTCGACCTTGTTCATTTACCGTGGCCAGGTGCATGGCTGTTGGTTCAGGCAGTTTTGCTGCCAGGGCCTCATTGAACCATTGGCCAAACTGTTCAACGGGGTTATGGTGCACGGAATCAATATCCAATGCTGCTTTGGTGTATTCGTTTCGGATGGAAGAAATGCTGGACATCGGGTAATATTTTGGCGAAAGTTCACCCAAAAGAATAAAATTTGCATCGTAGCATTACAAGTATTTTATTGAATCGCCATTACAACGGTTTACTGTGGAGTTTTTCAACTACAAAAATAAAATCAAGCCCGAAAAGGGGCGGTTATTGATATCTGAACCTTTTCTACCTGATCCCAATTTCGAGCGAACGGTAGTGCTGTTGTGTGAACACAGTGAAGAAGGATCGTTTGGTTTTGTGTTGAATAAACCGTCCATCATGAAAGCCGGAGAGGTCATGGATGATCTGGCTAACTTTGATCATGAAGTATTCGTGGGCGGACCGGTTCAACAAGATACCCTGCATTTTATTCACCGATCGGCATCCATTGAAAACGGTGCAGAAATTCTGGAAGGCATATACTGGGGTGGTACGTTCGATCAGGTATTGAACCTGGCGGATACACATCAGCTTTACCCGGCCGATATCAAGTTCTTTTTGGGCTACAGCGGATGGGATGCGGGGCAATTAGAGGAGGAGTTGAGTCAGAATTCCTGGATCGTTTGTGATTTTGTGTCTGAAGATTTACTGTTCGAAACCGAACCATCCCTCATGTGGAAAAAAGCATTGGAGAACATGGGAGGGCGATTTTCCGTTTATTCCAACTACCCGGTTGATCCCCGAATGAATTAGGTCTAAATTCGTAACTTTACAGAGCATACTGTAGTCTATAATGAAACACCATGGAATTGGAGAAGGAAAAAACAGCAGAGATGGAGGAGACGCGCGAAGCCGGGATGGAAGAAAACCATGGCGTGCAGACCGAATTGCAATCTGAAGCAGACCTCACTGATCACCACGAAGGCGATGATCATGATGAAGAGCATGACGCGGTAGATTATTCCCAGTTTACCAAGACGCAGCTCGTGGCAGCGTTGAAGGAGCTCTCCAAAGAATCCGACTTTAAAAAAATTGATCGCCACCTGCGCAGCATCAAGCCGTTGGTAGATGAGTACCGTGAACAGGAGCGCACACAAGCCCTGAACCGTTTCATTTTAGATGGAGGAAATGCCGATGATTTTCACTATCGCGGTGATGAGCACGATACGATTTTCGATGGACTCGTTAAAACTATCCGGGATAGAAGAACACAGCACATTAAAAATCAGGAAGATCAGAAAACTGAAAACCTGAATAAGAAGCTGGAGCTGCTGGAGAAACTTCGTGCCCTTACCGATTCGGAAGAAGTGAAAGATCACTTCGACCAATTTAAAACGTTACAAAAAGAGTGGCGAAACATTGGCCCGGTGCCAGGCGCGCAAGCCAAAACCGTGTGGGCAAACTATCATGCCTTGATCGATCGGTTCTACGATAATCAAAGCATTTACTTTGAGCTGAAAGAACTTGACCGCAAAAAAAACCTCGAAGCCAAAGTTGAACTTTGTATGCGGGCTGAGAAACTAAGTGAAGTAGAGAAGATACGCGATGCTGTGCGTGAACTAAATGAGCTACACCACGAATTCAAACACATTGGCCCTGTGCCGATTGAGGACAAGGAAAATGTTTGGCAACGCTTCAAGGCGGCTTCCGATGCGGTGTATGCGCGCAGGGATGCCTTTATGAAAGAGCTGAATGAGCAGTTGCATGCCAACCTGGAGCAGAAAAATGTACTGGGTGAGGAGGTGTTGATATTTGCTTCATTTCAATCGGATCGTATTAAAGAATGGAACCAAAAGACAAAGGAAATACTGGAGCTCCAGAAAAAATGGGAAGCACTTGGCGGCATGCCCCGAAATAAGGCAAAAGACCTGAACAAAAAATTCTGGACCGCTTTTAAAGGATTCTTTGCTAATAAAAATGCTTTCTTTAAAAAATTGGATAGTGAACGCGAGCAAAACCTGGAGAAAAAGAACCAGTTGTTGCAACGCGCTATTGAATTGAAGGAGAGTACCGAGTGGGAGAAGACCACCAACGAGTTAAAGGCCTTGCAAGCGCAGTGGAAAGAAGTTGGCCCTGTGCCAGAAAAGATGCGCGAAAAAATTTACCAGCAATTTAAAGAAGCCTGCGATGCTTTTTTTGAAAGCCGTAGGGCACAGCAAGGTAAGCGCGATGCCGATCAGGAGAATAACCTGAAAGCGAAGCAAGCCGTATGTGATTTGCTTGAAAAGCATACAGCAGAAAAAACGGCTACACCTGAGTTGTTGAAGGAGCTTGAAACCCAATTCAGCAGTATTGGGTTTGTGCCGAAGAAGGACATGGGCTCCATACGTTCACGATTCCATGAAGCGGTAGATAAATTTGTTCAATCCATCGAGGGCGCAACTGACGATGAAAAAAGCCGCATGGTGTTGGAAAGTCAGCTTCAAGATTTGAAGAATGACCCGATGGGTGAGCAGAAGATTTACCACAAGGAGCAATCTATCCGAAAGAAGATCCAGAAGGTTGAAAACGACATTGCCGTTTGGCGCAACAACCTCGAGTTTTTTGCCCGTGCGAAGAATGGTGAAAAGGTACGGGAGGAATTTAATGAGAAAATCGAGGAGGCCAGCAGCCACCTGCACCAGTTAAAACAGCAATTGAAACTTCTGCGCACAGTTTCCTGACGCAGGGTTTGCAAAGAATAAACCTTCCGTTATTTTTGCACCTCCATTTTGCCTCCTTACCTGCCTGCGGCAGGCAGGGCTCTCCCGATAGCTATCGGGAGGTAGAGCAACTGACTTGTAATCAAATCAGTAGCGGAGAAGCAAATAAAGGCAATAAGCCTCCTTAGCTCAGCTGGTAGAGCAACTGACTTGTAATCAGTAGGTCGCTGGTTCGATTCCGGCAGGGGGCTCACAAAAGACCGAATTCGAAAGGGTTCGGTCTTTCTGTTTATTACCGTTGCAATCCATATAAGAAGGAAATTCATAGTTTCTTTGATCGAGAATTTTGCTTTGGTCTTTTCTTACTTTTGTGAAAGCGCCACATTTTCAAATTCATGTACTCCAAACACTGGTTAGTCATACGCGATGATGCCAAACGAACCTTTGAGGTTTATGGGCAGGTTGCGAACGAAAACGCTTTCACGAACAAGGTATATGCCATGCAAAAGGCCGGCATGAATGTGAGTGGCGCGACACCCCCGGTTACCGGCAAGGCCCCCAGCAAGGAATCGATTAAAATCAGTGGTTATACATACGAAGAAGGCTTGTACGAAAGGCTGGAAAAGGAGTACATGCGCATTCGGATGAAATCCATTGATGATCTGGAGCTTGACTAACAGGTCTTTTAAGCGCGAATGAGCTGGTAAATCAGTATCAAAATAACCACACCCAACAGACTGGTATAAATCAACTTGTTATACCGGGCCAGCCAATTCGGAATGTAAATATCAAAATTGTCGCGGGTGGAGTTGGAGTATTTGCGCGCCCATAAGGTTAGCGGGCAGTAGTTTTTAAAGATCAACAGCACGATACCTTCTGTCACAAAACAACCCAGTCCAATCCATACCCAATGATCAATCTGGTTGGTGATTACGGCATACAGTAAATAGAAAATAACTACATTGAAGAAAACCCAAATGAGTGTGTGGAGAATTTTTATACTGATCAGCCTGGCGCTTACGTTCATGTGGAGGAATGATTTGTTTCATAAATGAAGTTAAGCCTGATAAAGGGTCAAATGATTTGCTTGACCCGGCAGGCTGATATAAATCAGTTATTTAGAACAACCCCTTTATTCTCCACCACAATCTACGTAAGCTGATTTTACGGGTGCCCACACCACCCATAATTACTTCTCCCAGCGCGACTATGTCCATTTCCATTTCTATTACCAGGTTTTGAAGTGGTTGTGTAGTGCCCAATGGATGCTCAATCGTTTTCAAACCAATGAATGAAAATACCAACACTTCGGTACCGGTAAGTTTTGCGATTTGTAGTTCAAATTCTCCATTGGCATCAGTGGCTGTACCGTTAGCAGTACCTTTCAACACAACATTAACTCCGGGTAATGGCGTGCCATCTTCGGTTGATTTAACCGCCCCAGTGATGAGCTGCTTTCTTGGGTTGTTTGTTTGTTGGTTTATTTCACCCGTTATGTGAATCTGCTCAGTGTTGGGTTTAGATAAACTTTGTGCTTGCATGAAGCGGGTGGTAAAGAAAAGCATAATGCCACTGAGGAGAACAGATAACCAGGTCAGGCGTGGCGCAGGATTTGGTTCAACCAAGGTGTACGTTTTTAATTGATTCGGCCTGAACCTTCCGCAGGTGTTTTGGGGCAGTGATCGGAAGTACTCTTTTACCTGTTCATCGGTATACCGGGTGAAATCGATCACTTCTTTACTGCAACTTTGACAAAAACCGCCTTTGCGGGTAGGGGTAAAGGCGTTCCAGTTTTCATGACAGGGCTTTGGAATGGCGAGTTGTAAAGACTTTTTCATAGCGGTTTAGGGTAAGTTTTGCTTTAGGATGCATGTAATTATCTTTTTCCATAAAAATTCGTGTAATCCCTTTGGTTGTGTTTAATTCTGGCAATCCAATTTGTTTTCTTTAACCCTTTAAACTGGCGGCATGGCTGAACGCATTAAATTTTACGAGAGAAGAAGGGATGAATTCCGGGCACAATTGCAAAGGATTAAGAAGCGTATTAACCGCGTTTCCAACATTCGGTTGGTTTTGGCGCTGGTAACCATCGCGCTCATCTATGCCGGATTTACAGAACCCTATGCTTTTTACCTGGCCATACTTTCGGGTGGTGCGTTTGTTTGGCTGGTGTTGCATCACGCCAAACTGTTTGCAAAAAAAAAGCATCTTGAAAATTTGGTGAAACTGAATGAAGGTGAGCTAAAGGCCCTTGAAGATGATTATTCATTTTTCGATGGCGGGAATGAATTCATTGATCCGCATCATCCCTATACCCACGACCTCGACATTTTTGGTGAGGGCTCATTGTTCCAGGCCTTGAATCGGTGCAATACCCTTGAGGGAAAAAAACAACTGGCGGAAAGACTGTCTAGTCATTTAGCTACAAAGGAAGCAATAGTCAATCATCAGGAAGCGGTGAAAGAGCTTTCTGTCATGCCGGATTTTTGTCAGCATGTTCAGGCATCGGGAATGGAAATGAATGAACAGGTTAATGATCATGCTGAGTTGTTGGAATGGGTAAAGCATCCGTCTTTTCTGTATGGAAAAAGTTTTTACCGCATTCTCCTGGTTGTGGTGCCCGTGCTTACCGTGCTTTCGGTTGTAGGTTTATTTTTTATTCCTGTACTGAAAGCGGTAGCCATTATATTGGTGCTCACGCAATGGGTGATATTGGGGTTACACCTGAAGCGCATCAATGCGTTTCATGAATACATCAGTCGCAAGAAAACGTTGTTGGAGAAATACAGTACGTTGCTCGGGCATATTCAAGTTCAATCTTTCTCTTCTGAATTGATGAAAAAGTTTGCCAGTCAGGCGCAAGAGGCGGGGGAACACGTAAAAACGCTTGCTTCGTTGGTCAGTTGGTTGAATGCGCGATTGAATTTTATGATGAACCTGCTTGTAAACGGACTGTTTCTTTATGATATGCAATGTGTTTACCGCCTGGAAAAATGGCGCGAAACGCATGGCGAAAAGCTGGTTAACTGGCTCGCGACCATCCGCGATACCGAAGTGCTAATCAGCCTCGCTACGTGGCATGCCAATCATCCGTCATTTTCATTCCCGATTATCCACGATGAATTTCAGATACATGCTGAAGATATCGGACATCCGCTTTTACAGCAGGAGGAATGTGTAGCCAACTCGGTAACGATTGGCAATCCGCATCGGGTGCTGATCATTACTGGCGCCAATATGGCCGGCAAGAGCACGTTTCTGCGAACACTGGGTGTAAACCTGGTACTTGCGTTGAATGGCGCTCCGGTTTGTGCAAAAAGATTTGTATGTCCAAGTGTTGATTTACGTTCCGGTATGCGTACCGCAGATTCATTGAAAGATCATCAATCGTATTTTTACGCAGAACTCACGCGACTAAAGTCCATTGTGGATGAATTGCAAAGCGGCAAACCGTTGCTGATTCTGTTAGATGAAATTTTAAAGGGCACCAATTCAACAGACAAACAAGCCGGTTCGATGGCACTCGTTCAACAACTACTTAATCATTCTTGCCTGGCGTTAATTGCTACGCACGATCTGGCATTGGGTAAACTGGAAGAAGATTATCCCAATCAGGTTATAAACTATTGTTTTGAACCCATCATGGAAGGCGATAAGCTTTCGTTCGATTATAAATTACGAATGGGTGTTGCACAAAAAATGAACGCCACTTTTCTGATGAAGAAGATGGGAATTATTCCAGATGCTGATTGAGTTATGTTTGATAAATCCTTGATATTTCAAAAGTGCGTAGATGTGCTTGAGGAGCGCATCAAACAGATACAAGGTGAACGAGCACAGGTACAAGCCTCCGCCAACGATGAAACCAAAAGCAGTATAGGTGATAAGTATGAAACCGGCAGGGCGATGGCCCAGCTTGAGATTGAGCGGTTCACTCAGCAGCTTTTGGAGACTGAAAAGCTCCTGAATCGATTACTTGAATTAAAAGAAGTTCATATACAAGATAGGGTAGTGGTAGGATCACTGGTGCACACCTCACAGGGATATTTTTATGTTTCCGTTAGCCTTGGGATGATCGAATGGAATGGTCATCGTTTCTATTGCATCTCACCGGAGGCGCCTTTAGGAAGTGCATTGTTGGGCAAAATTGTTGGTGATCAGGTGACGATTAACGGTAGATCGTTTCAAATTATGACTGTCTGCTAGCTCAATCCGGATGCTGGTTTAAGGATTCTTCCTCAATCAAACTGAGCATTAGAAACATAAATGTTATTCGTGTGTTTTAGGGAGATGAAGCAAATATCCTCAGCTGAAATTTCATCCTGGTCGCGTTTTTATCGGGGCAACTTTATCAATTCACTTTCTGGGTTTAAGTCAGTAAGCCTGATCGGTACCATCAATGAAACGGGCCACACCAACCTCGCCATATTCAGCAACATCGTTCACCTGGGTGCTGATCCTGCCTTGGTGGGCTACGTAAACCGACCGCTGGAAGCCGCACCACATACCATCGCCAACATACAGAAAACGGGCATGTATACCATCAACCATATCCACGATGAAATTGTGCCAAAGGCCCATCAAACCAGTGCCAAGTATCCCGAGGAGATAAGTGAGTTTGATGCAGTTGGATTAACTCCTCAATTTGTTGAAGGAATTAAAGCTCCATTTGTTCGGGAAAGTCGCGTAAAGTACGCGCTTGCACTTCGTGAGATCATCCCCATTTCCTGGAACAATACATTTTTTGTAATTGGTGAGATTCAATCGGTTTTATTAGATGCTTCATTGATCCCCGGAGATGGCTTTTTGGAGTTGGAAAAAGCCGGCTCAATATGCAGCCTGGGGTTGGATGGGTACTACAATCCCACACGACTGATTAGATACGCTTATGCCAAGGCTGATCAGCCTTTGAAGCAAATTGGTTAAAGGCTTATTTGGAAAGATAACTTCTGCAAGTTGGTCTGAGGATTTTGACATGTTTTGGTTTTCTTTATCTTGAAACGAAAATATAAACATGTCCCCCATGACACGAGAAGATCACCTAAAGTTCTGTACAGTTTGTCAGCTCAAAGATTTTGATGCACGACAAGGCGTTATTTGTTCCCTTACTGGTAAACAAGCCGACTTTGAAGGCAGTTGTCCGACATTCAAACCGACTGCTGATGCGGATGTTCATGCAACTCCATACGACTATCCGTCAACAGCTATCAACGTTGACAGGAGGATGGCATCAACTGGAAAGCGATTTGCAAATCATATTGTCGATACCATCGTTGTATACTTTCTTGTTTTTCTGTCTGGTGTTTTTATGGCAATCGGAACGGAGTTAACTACTCCGGGTTATATTGATAGTGTAGATGAAAACGATCCTGGATTTACTGCACTCTCTTATTTATTGGGTTTCTCCGTCTTTTTCGTTTACTACACTTTAATGGAATCTGTTTTTGGAGTTACCGTTGGGAAGCTGATTACAGGAACCCGTGTGGTTGACAAACATGGTCGAGCTCCAAAAACGTCAACTATTATGCTCCGTACCTTATCTAGGTTTGTGCCTTTTGAGGCTTTTTCCTTTTTGGGTAGCCCACGTGGTTGGCACGACAGTTGGACAGATACCTGGGTTGTGGACAAGAATTAATTTTACCGGATTAGCCTTTCTGGAAATACAATCACCGATTCATTTCCACTTTTATCCACTGCCGAAACGCCAAAGTAAAAGTTGTCGATCACAATGCCTTCCAAGGTAAAGGAAGATACGTTGCCAACGTACCGTGAATAATCCCAGGTAGGAGAAGTGGTATCGCGCCAATAGATTTTATAGCCAGCCACTTTATCGGTTGGTAATGTATCCCATGAAAGTTTGGTAGAAGGTTGTACCGCGCCACCAATAGCCACATTGGTTGGTGCGGGTGGTGCCCATGCCAAACCGGCCATGGTAATGGCATTTACAGCCGTTAGTTTTTTGGCGTATTCGAAATTTACACCCTCAATAACATCTCCGTATTTGATTCCGTTTTCTTCGCGAATGTCCTGATGCTGGCGGTTGTAATTTTCGTGGGCCTCCATGATGCGGATACCGGCAAAACCAAGATCGTTGAATGGCCTGTGGTGTCCACCGCGACCAAACCGGTCGAGCCGGTAAATCAGCATTGGATTCATTTCCGGCATATACGTTTTGGTTTGCTTGTGAACGTAGCGTGCCAGTTGTCGTGAAATCCCGTCTACTTCACCACCATAAAATCTACGCTGATTTCTGCGTTGTTCCGTTTCGGTAGGAGGTACCGGTTCGGAGAAAATCCGGAAGGAGCGATTGTCGATCACCCCATCAACGCCTTCAATGTTTCCAATCATATCGTTGTTGAGCACGCCAATAATATTCCAACCTTTCTCTTTTGCGTAGCGCGCCAATCCAGCACCACCAAACAACCCTTGCTCTTCGCCTGATAGTCCCACGTAAATAATGCTGTGCCTGAATTTGTATTTTGAAAGTACGCGTGCTGCTTCAATCGCGCCTGCCATTCCGGTTGCATTATCGTTGGCACCCGGTGCATCAATTTCATAATTCATCGTGTTGCTCGCACGCGAATCAATATCACCCGACATGATGATGAAATTATTGGGGTAATCCGTTCCGCGTTGAATGGCCACCACGTTTACCACCCAGGCATCTTTTGGAACACGCGGATTTCCTTCCTTCGTAACCAGATCCTTTTGATAGAATACTTCCAGGCAGTTATTGCATGCTTTTGAAATTTTATCGAATTCAGCTTTTATCCACCTGCGTGCCGCACCAATGCCGCGGGTATTGGAAACGGTATCCGAAAACGTATTGCGCGTACCAAAGTTGGCCAGTATGCGGATGTCATTTTCCAGCCGTTCGGCCGATACTGCGTTGATGATGTCATACATCCGTAAATCTGTTTGAGGCGGAACAGCCTGTTGAACAAGCGAAAATGTGGTGATCAGCAGGAATACATAAATCAAATAGCGCATAGACGTAAATGTTAGATTTCAGGTGTCGAAATGTAGGAAAGAAAGAAGTAAGGCCATTACATATTGATATGAAACTATTTTTGTGAAGGATGGATGGTATAGCTGGTGTGCGCTGAACAAAAATTCGTTTTAACAATTCGCGATAATGCCTATATTAAACGCACTAACCTGAATCCTATGAACACTGAAACCACACGCAGACTATTTCTTCGCAACCTCGGACTGGCCACTGCCGGAGCAACGATTGTTCCGTCATGGCTGGCTTCCTGTACAACTAAAACAGAAAATTCCTCCGGTATGTTTTTTAAAATATCACTTGCGGAGTGGTCGCTGCACAAAGCGCTCTTCGCCAATGAATTTACGAACCTCGATTTTCCGCTAATCGCCAAGCGCGATTACGGCATTGATGCCATTGAATATGTGAATGCCTTCTTTAAAGATAAGGCACAGGACCAGGCTTACCTTGCTGATCTTAAACAACGTTGTGATGATAATGGCGTTACCAGCTTGTTGATCATGTGCGATGGTGAGGGATACCTTGGTGACCTGGATGAGGCCAAGCGTGCTGAAGCAGTTGATAATCACAAGAAGTGGGTTGAGGCAGCGAAATTTTTGGGTTGTCATTCCATAAGGGTGAATGCGTTTGGTGTGGGTGAACGTGAAGCGGTGGCCGCTGCGGCAACCGATGGACTTGCTTCGTTATCAGCGTTTGCAACCGATTTTAACATAAACGTGATTGTTGAAAATCATGGCAGCTATTCGTCTGACGGGCAGTGGCTTTCATCCGTAATTAAAAGTACAGGCATGAGTAACTGTGGCACGCTGCCTGATTTTGGAAACTTTTGTGTGAAGCGTGCCGATGGTTCGGAATGGGGATCGGAATGTGTGGAGTGGTACGACCGGTACAAGGGTGTTGAGGAAATGATGCCATTTGCCAAGGGCGTAAGCGCCAAGAGTTATGACTTTGATGAGCAGGGTAATTGTATCGAAACCGATTATGCAAAAATGCTTTCTATCGTTAAGGATTCCGGCTATACAGGCTATATCGGAATTGAATATGAAGGGGGCAAGCTTTCTGAACCGGACGGAATAAAGGCCACCAAAGCATTGCTTGAAAGAATCGGCAATTCGTTGTAACTGACTTTTATCATTTCGTTTGCGATTTTACCGGCTTCCGGTTTACCTTCGCAACATCTAATTCAGGTGTTGCGTGCAAACTCTTGTTGTTAATTCCCAACTATTGGTCGATGCCTTTTTACAGGTACATGTTTGGTGTAACCGAAACAATCCGGATTGGATTCAGCCTCTGAATAAGGATATTGAATCGGTTTTTGATCCGAAAGTCAATAAAGCATTTCGCCATGGCGAAGTGGTCCGCTGGCTGTTACAGCATGATGATGGTTCCTACATCGGCAGGATTGCAGCTTTTGTCAATAAGAAATATTCCAACAAAGGAGATAAAGATTCGGTGGGTGGCATTGGTTTCTTTGATTGTATCGATGATCAGGCAGCCGCCCAGGTTTTGTTTGACACAGCACGTGCATGGTTAACAACAAAGGGCGTTAAAGCCATGGATGGCCCTATCAATTTTGGTGAACGTGATCGGTGGTGGGGCTTGTTGGTAGAAGGATTTCATCCGCCCCTGTATGGTATGAATTACAACCCACCGTATTATCAAAAACTATTTGAGCAATACGGCTTTCAGCTTTTTTACAACCAGATTTGCTGGCACTTGCCGGTAGCCGGAGAGAAGGCGCAACTTCAACCGAAGTTTTATGAAGCACATGCACACTTTTCTGATAAACATGAATTCAAAGCAGTGCAGGTCCGCAAGAAAAATCTGGATAAGTATGCTCGTGATTTTGTAACGGTGTATAACAAGGCGTGGGCCAAGCATGAAGGCAATAAGGAAATGTCGAACGAGCAGGCAATAAAACTTTTTCGTTCTATGAAACCGGTGATGGATGAAACCATTGGCTGGTTTGTGTACCATAATGACAATCCCATTGCCATGTGGATCAATATTCCCGACCTGAACCAGGTGTTCCGTCACATGCACGGAAAATTTGGCTGGTGGGAAAAGCTGAAATTTATGTATTACCTGAAGCGTGGAGTTTGCGATCGGTTTGTTGGATTGATTTATGGCATCGTGCCGGAGTTTCAGGGCACTGGCGTGGATTACTTTATGATTGTGGAAGCGGAGAAAGTGATTAAACAATACGGCCGCTACAAAACGGTGGAATTATTGTGGCAAGGCGACTTCAATCCAAAGATGCTGAACATTTCAAAAAACCTGGGTGGTGTGCAAAGCCGAAGGTTAATCACGTACCGATATAATTTTGACGGCTCACCGGTTGAGCGCCATCCGATAATTGTTTGATTTCAAGCTGGCACCTCAGCCACACATTCAATTTCAACCAACGCATCTTTAGGTAAACGACTTACTTCAACCGTAGTGCGTGCCGGTTTATGATCCCCAAAAAATGTTTCGTAGGCTTTGTTCATTTTTTCAAAGTCGGCAAAGTTTTTTAAGAACACCGAAGTTTTAATGATATGCGAGCGGTTGCAGCCTTCGGCTTTCAGAACGATTTCCAGGTTGCTGAGCACCAGGTTGGTTTGCTCGTTTACGGTTGCGCCTTCAATCAGCATGGTTTGCGGATTAAGTGGCGTTTGGCCGGAACAGAAAATCAGGTTGCCGCTGCGAATGGCATGACTGTAGGGGCCAATGGCCTTAGGGGCTTGTTCGGTAAATATTTTTTTCATGGTTATTGATTTTATTTTTAACGCAACGGCTAAGAACGCAAAGTACAACGATTATATGTAATCAAATGCGGACGCATAAAGTGGTAGCGACTTTAATATCTTTACTTCTTCTTCATCTATATTTTGGTAGGCGGTCATGATGTATACCCCTGAATCTTTGACAAAAGCATTCAACAGGCCAAGCCCTCCGTGCCCCAATATCGCTTTACGGTGTGGGCAATTCTCACCCATCCAGAAAAGTGCAGAATTTATTTTTTCATGATGCAGCAGTCCTTCAAACAAGCGAAGTAATGTTTTTTCATGACCGGGTTTGAAATACAAACCCTCAAGCGCAAGAAACTCAAAACGTTTTGGATTGAATAGTTTGTTGATGAACGGTAAACGGGGCAACACGTTCATGATAATCTTGCCCATAAAGCCTGGCATTTTATTGATAGCCCAGTGAACGCGGTGATATTGGCAACCGGCTACAATCTCGCCCTGTTCTCGAATTACAAAATAATTATCCTTTAAGAATAAATAATCCGTATGTACCAGCGAATGATGCTTGTATTGATCATGAATCAGGTTAAGCATCTGGCTTTGCTCTTCAGGCTGTAGACGTTCTATATCTGGTTGAACTTTAGGGTAGAAACGACTGAATGCATTCACACAAAGCAAGCCGAGTTTTTCGTATCCCGCATTTTCAACAACCCGGTAGGAGCGAAGATTCCCCTTTTCCACGCAGCCCACGTAAATGGTTTTTTCAGTTTCTTCCTGTTGCACTACTTCCATCACTTTGCCGGCATAATACTTCATAAGCTTTTTGCCCTGAATGGCAGCTGAAGCCGCAAAATACCGGATGATGTAGCAATTGTAGGATTGATTGTTTACACGGGGGTGTGTATGACAGAATACGGCCGTACCCACAATGTTGTTATCCTGCTCAATGGCATACAGGTAAGGATCTTTCAGCAGGCGGATAAGTTCATTCGAGTTTTTGCGTTCATATACCATGCCGGCACTTCCCCAGTTTGTACGTTCAAAAAATGCAATTCCGGTTTCTGGAATGCCGCGGTATTTCCAGATGGTGAGGTCGTTTTCCTGAAGGACTAGTTCGCGGTGCATGAATGGAATTGAAAGGGCAATATAAAAATTAGAAGTTGTGTGAATTAAAAAGCCGCCCCGAAATTTCAGGGCGGCTTCACCAACCTTAACCAGAACCCATCAGATGAAGATGATCTGTGTGCCTTCGCCTTCGGCTAGCGCATACATATCACCCACCGTGATGATGCCTTTTACTTCATCTACAAAGTCTTCTTTCTTCAGGTGGAACATATCGGCAGCTAGCTTGCAGGCATAAATTTCACCGCCACCCGCATCAATCATTTGAATGAACTCAGTCACATGTGGAATGTCAAGTTTGTCCATTTCCTTTTTC
Source organism: uncultured Roseivirgaceae bacterium (assembly GCA_964419145.1). Classification (GTDB taxonomy): domain Bacteria; phylum Bacteroidota; class Bacteroidia; order Cytophagales; family Cyclobacteriaceae; genus UBA2336. The sequence continues at coordinate 588,692 of CAYQOM010000002.1, forward strand.
ATCATATAGGATGCGAACGCTTCAAACCCTGGCAAACCTGCAACCATGGTTGGCATGCCGGGCATAAAGGCCGGATTGCCAACGGTTGCTGTATGCAAATTATCTGCATGTTTTTTAGTGATGGCTTCAAGGCCAAAAAATGTAAAGAACATTTTCGCTTCGAGTCCTTCCATCAAAGCGCCATTGGCCATGACCAAGGCTGCGTATACATCTTCCAGTTTTCCTTTGGAGCAGATGATCAATACTTTTTTCAGTTTTCCTTTATCTCTATTAACCGGAACGTCAGTTGCTTTGGTTATCGGTTTTTCTAATACGTCTTGCATAAAAGTTAAATTTTAAGGTTGATGATGTTACACACAGCTTGCCGGTTTGGGTATGCCAGCCAGTTTGCTGGAAATTTTAAGCGGTCCGCCCGGAAAGAGTTGATAGAATGTTTTGATGTCAACAATACCGGAATTGCCCAATTTTCGAATACTAAGTTGTACGCCTTCTCTTTGCTTTTCGCGAAGCCAGTTCAGGACTTCAAAATGTTTTGGTGTTAATTCAATGTTTACTTCAGTCGCCATTTTTTTGGCAAGCTCCGGTGTCCATTGATTCATGTCGGTCAGGTAGCCTTCTGCATTTACAGCTACCGCGGTTCCATTTAGTGCTAAGGTTTCCATAAATATTGGTTTAATGTTGGTTAATTGTTATTCAGTTATTTTTCCCGCCATCGACATGTTTGTACTTACCGGCAGTTTCTTTCCGGTTAGCAACATGTGCCAGTAAACCCAGCGAAAGGCCAGCTTGCCCAGGTGATTGGCACGATTTACTTTCAGTAATCCCATCGGTCCGATGCCGGCAAAGGGAAATTTTCCGGGTAGGGGTTCGGTATCGTAGTTGAAATCAATCAGGGTACCTTTTCCATAACCGGTTTCAATGAAGCAATTCGCATGTCCGTCAAATTTTGCCTCCAATGGTTGGCCATTGATGTAGCTTAAAATATTCTCCAATAAAATCTCAGCTTCAAAGTGTGCTACTGAGCCGGCTTTGGATGTGGGCAGGTTCGTTGCATCGCCAATCACAAAAATATTTTCACGTTTTTTGGACTGGAGTGTATGTTTATCAGTTGGGATGAAATTCAAACCATCTTCATCACCCATTTTACTGGCCTCTATAACCTGATCACCTTTGTTCACCGGAACAGATACCAGTAAATCGAACGGGACTTCCTGCTCGTCATAGGAAATCAAGACTTTGCGATCATTATCCACGCGTTGCAGGTAAAAATCCGGAACCACCTTGATGTTTTTCTCTGACATGAGGTTGTTGAGCAGCGCAGTAGTTTTAGGTTTTGTAAATGCACCGGAAAGAGGTGTTACATAGGTGATGTTGACTTTGTCGCGCATCCCTTTTTCGGTAAAGTATGCATCTGCTAAAAATGTAAATTCCAATGGTGCTACCGGACATTTTATGATGGTCTCGGCCAGGTTAATTACCAGGTTTCCGCCTGGCCAGGTTTCCAGTTTTTTAGCGAGCTGGGTTGCGCCTTCATAGGTGTAAAAGTCAAAAATATTCTTGTACCACAGTTTGCCCTTTAATCCTTCAGTTTCTTCTGGTACAGGTGTGGTTCCGGTAGCAATAATTAAAATGTCGTATGGGATCATGCTGCCATCTTTCATGATTACCAGGTTGCTTTCAGCTTTGATTTTGGCGGCTTCGTTGATTCTGAGGTCTACGCCTTCCGGTATAAACTTCCGTTTAGGTTTCACTACATCTTCGGGCTTGTAAATCCCAAATGGAATGAACAAAAATCCAGGTTGGTAGTAATGCTCTTCGTTTTTATCGATGAGGGTGATGCGCCATAAATCTTTATTCAGATTTCTATACAACTTGTTGGCCATCATGGTGCCTGCTGTACCGGCTCCGAGAATGAGTATCTTTTTCATAATGGTTCTGTTTTTGATTGGTTAGTCAAAAGTATTCGGACCGCATTTCGATTGTAATGAGGATGCTCAGTCAATCAATTGATTTTGATCATATAGTACTGATATTGTGTAACTTAAGTCACACAAGATTGGCGAAGCAAGGAGGTGAAATTGGTTTTTAACAACCTCCTAATTCGGAATAGGTAATTTTACAATTGATTTCTGGGGATAAGCATTAGACCATGATAACGTTCTAGATCCACTTCAGGATCCACATCGTTGATTCGCCCAATATTGATTAATTCGTCTGAGTTGAAATCAACTTCAGCCAGATATGTATTTCCATCTGCATACCCATAGACAATAGCGTAAACGGTTCCACTGGGATCCTTCACCATATTTTGAATGGCATAATCACCAGGATCTTCACTATTAAACTCTACTAGTACCATGTTTCTGATCAATTTTGTGGCGCCATCTATATTGCTGGAAAAAATTTCAAGGTTTGATCCGGCAATGATGATCTGGTTATTGCTTCCTCCAGCCACCATTCCCATACCACAGCAAATGTTGTTGATTGAAAACCTGGCTTGTTTTTTTACTGTCCCCGTGTTGTCAATCAACAATAATCCCGGGCCGAAACCTACAGCGGCTCCAGAACGATAATATAGCGCACATAGAATTTGATTGTCTGAAGTCATCATCACATCCGAGACTCCATACCAATGATCGGAAGGGTCATTATTAATGACCGTTGCAATGAGTGTTTCAGTATCAACAGAATAGATGGCGCCACCTCCTGAAGTGGCCGTAGTAACAAAAATCTTACGGTTATTTGCATCGAAAATCATTCCACGAATATTAGTCAATTTTTCACCCCCCGTTTGGATCACTTCACCAACCTCCGTTCTCGATCCATTGGTTTTGTCAAGGACAAATAATTTCCCCGTGCTTCTTTCGGCAACTACCAAAGCAAGAGGCGAAGGATCATCGTTAGAACAAGACTGCAGCAAACTTACAGTCAGGAGAAAAAAAATTGGAACAATTTGATTCTTCATAGGAGATTCTTTCTTAAAGATACTCAATTTTAAAAGGAAAATGATACTGACATTGTGCACAATTCTCATGTTGTAGTAGGTTTTGATACCAGTTCATTTCCGTTATCTTCGTGAATATTAAACCTTGATTGTAATGAGTCGTGATGCGTTTGTTGAAGCCATTAAAAAGTCATACGGATTTTCCAGTTCTTCCATTTTTCTCGGAGCCGGAATTTATCAGCAGGAAATATTGGCGGATGCCCGCGTGAACCTGCCGTTAAAAATGATGACCCGCCATGGGTTGGTTACCGGGGCAACTGGCTCGGGAAAAACCAGAACCCTGCAATTGATTGCAGAACAACTTTCTGCTGCAGGTGTGCCCGTGTTTATGCCTGATATGAAAGGCGATATTTCCGGATTGGCAAAAGCGGCTACACCAAATGATAAGTTAATTGAACGAGCCACCGCCATCGGTAGTACATATCAACCTTCTGCCTTTCCGGTAGAAATTTATTCGCTCAGCGGAAAACTCGGTGCACAAATGCGCGCAACGGTTACAGAATTTGGGCCAGTGTTGTTAAGTAAAATACTGGAACTGAACGATACGCAAACCGGTGTGCTTACCATGCTTTTCAAGTATGCGGATGACAAGGCTTTGCCGATTTTGGATTTCAACGATTTGAAGAAAGTATTGAACTACCTCACGGAAGGGCCGGGGGCAGAGGAAATTAAAAGTGATTACGGGAAAATCAGCAGTTCAACAGCGGGAACCATCCTGCGTAAAATCGTAGCGTTGGAGCAGCAAGGGGTGCAACACATTTTTGGTGAACGCTCCTTTGATGTAGAAGACCTGTTTGAAAAAGTGGATGGAAGAGGCGTGATCAGTTTGTTGAATGTTTCGGATGTTCAGCACCAACCGGCTGTGTTTTCTACGTTCATGCTGGCTTTGTTGGCTGAAATCTATCAAACCTTGCCGGAAGCCGGTGATGTTGATAAACCGCGACTGGTTTTCTTTTTGGATGAAGCACATTTGCTTTTCAAAGATGCGCCCAAAGCTTTTCTGGATCAGATCGATCAGGTTATCCGTTTGATTCGCTCAAAAGGAGTGGGTATATTTTTCTGTACCCAATTGACACAGGATGTTCCGCAGAATGTGTTATCGCAATTGGGTAATCGCGTTCACCACGTAATACGCGCATTTACTCCGAATGATGTTAAGGCGTTACGCGAAACCATCAAGACGTTTCCAAAGTCGGATTTTTATGACATGGAGCAACAGTTTACCCAACTGGGCACGGGGCAGGCATTCATTACGGTGCTCAATGAAAAGGGTATTCCTACAGAAACTGTTGTGACGCATCTTGGACCTCCGGCTTCGGTGATGGGCCCGTTATCCGAACAGGAATATCAGCAGGTACTGAATAACTCCGACATGTACCGGAAATATAAAGACCCGATTGATCCGCAAAGTGCGCACGAATTGCTGGAGGCACGTATGAAGCAATATGAGGAGCAACAGGAAACTGTGAAGCAACCTCGTACAACCACCACAACCCGACAAACTTCAACGGGCCGGGCAACGCGAAAGGAAAAATCTACGTTTGATCAGGTGGTTGGTTCACCAATGGCCAGGCAGATTGGGAGGGAGTTGGTACGTGGGGTGTTTGGGGTGTTATTTGGAACATCAACCCGCAGATCAAAGAGAGGATTATTCTAAAATAAAATACCATGCCCATATTATTGATCTTAGTCGTCCTCTATGTGTTTGTTTATCCCGATCAGGAGGTACCTTATAAATCAAGTGAGGAGTTTTCAGTTCGACTGGATATGAAGTTCATGCAACGCCCTGCCGCTGATCCGGGTACGGTAAAGGTCGATGAAACTCGTGCTGAATATCTCAAACGAACCAGTACCGATCCGCTTCCCCACATGACGTTATACTTGTTGGTGAAAGAAGCGGCTGCCAACGAAGTGCGCATGAAAATTATGCGGGATGGTAGAGCGGTTGCAAGTAATCGGAAGTTTACGGTTGGTAAAGAAATCAAACTGGATGTAGGATTCACCGATGACGCCAAAGACAAGATTTCTGGTTATGAACATATTGTGTATTTTCTTTCTGATGATAAAAAGGAGGTAAGTCGTATCGTCATCACCATCGATGAAAATGGCGATTACTTTATCAATGGGCAAAAACGAGGCAGAGTATAGCATTCGTTAACCCTGTTCATTTACCGCTTAGCCCGTCATTCACCTGCATCATATAAGTCTGTATTTTTTGCGTAACCTTGCCTGAATTTTTATGTTTATTAGCACAAAATTCCGGCACTACATGATTCGCTTTGTACCCCTGTTTCTGTTTGTATCATGCTTTACTTATGGTCAATCTGATCAATCCAATGCAGCTGAAATTAAACTAGCCCTTAAAAAGCTGAATTTCCTCGGATCTGCCTTGTATGTGGCGGCTCACCCGGATGATGAGAATACACGCGTGATTGCCTATCTCGCCAACGAACGATTGGCTGCTACCGCATACCTCTCTATGACGCGTGGGGATGGTGGGCAAAACCTGATTGGTCCGGAGATGCGCGATTTGCTAGGCTTAATCCGAACGCAGGAATTGATAACCGCCCGGAAGATTGATGGTGGTGAACAATTTTTTACCCGCGCAAATGATTTTGGTTATTCGAAGTCTGCTGAAGAAACATTTGATATCTGGAGTAAAGATGAAATTCTTTCGGATGTTGTTCGGGTGTACCGTTATTTTCAGCCAGATGTTATCCTTACGCGCTTTCCTCCCGATGAACGTGCCGGTCATGGTCACCATACCGCATCAGCCATGCTGGCCATTGAAGCGTTTGATGTGTCGGGTAAGTCAACGGTATACCCCAATCAACTTAAAATATTCCATACCTGGCAACCGAAACGGTTGTACGTAAACACGGGTCGTTGGTGGAATGAATCCATCAATGAAAATACTCCGGGTGTAACTGCGCTGAATGTAGGTGGCTATAACACGCTATTGGGTGAATCGTATTCTGAAATGGCAGCCACCAGTCGCACACAGCATAAAAGTCAGGGCTTTGGTTCTTCGGGAAGAAGAGGCGATGCGCAGGAATTTTTTGAGCTCACGCGCGGTGATGCAGCCAAAGATATTTTTGACGGAGTGAATACTACCTGGAGTCGTGTAAAGGGTGGTGAGAAAGTGCAGCCTCTTGTCGACAAGGCGATTAAAGAGTTTGATCTGGAAAGGCCGCACTTGAGTATTCCTTTGTTGGTTCAGATACGAAATGCAATTAAACAAATTGAACCGGGTATTTGGCGTGAACGTAAACTTCAGGAAACGGATCAATTGATTACGAACTGTCTCGGATTTTATGCAGAAGTTTCTGCGGGAAATTTTTATGGTTCACCAGGCGAACCCGTTGTGCTGAATTACGAACTGATCAACCGCTCCGGATTTCCGGTTACGCTGAAAAGAATTTCCTGTGCTGATGTAAAACTCGATACCCTTTTACAGCAACCGCTTCAGAACAATATTCCGGTATCCTTTCGTGTTCAAAAGAAAATCAATCCTTCGAAAAACTATTCTGATCCGTACTGGCTGCGTGAGCCCCATTCCATCGGATTGTTTGAGGTTCCGGATGAACGTTTAATCGGGAAACCGGAGAATGACCCGGCATTAACCATGGCAGTGGAAATGTTAGTGGATAAGGAATTGATTTCTGTTAATGTTCCTGTCGTGTATAAGTGGACCGATCCTGTAAAAGGTGAGCAAACACGCCCGTTTGAAATTGTTCCGCCTGTATTTGTAAATCTTTCCGATCCGGTTTTGGTGTTCAGTGATGCCAGTCCGAAAACCATAAATGTTCAAATCAAATCCGCAGTCAGTCAGGGTATAACAGGAACTCTTAAGCTCAATGTTCCAGCAGGATGGAGAACAGAGCCAGCTGCTGCCTCTTTAACGGTGTCCAATCGTGGAGAAGAAATAACACAGGCGTTTGTGATTTACCCGGGCAACGAAGAAGTGACGGGCACACTTTCTGCCTCGTTTAGCGTAGGCGATAAAACATTTGACCAGTCTCTTCAAACCATAAGCTATGACCACATTCCTGTTCAAACCCTTTTGCCGAAGGCTGAAGCAAAGGTAGTGCGCATTAACCTGAAGCGCGAAGGCAGTATTATAGGCTATATTCCCGGTGCGGGCGATGATATACCCGTGGCATTGAGCACGATGGGATATGAGGTTGTGGAATTGAAGAACGGAGATGTTAACAGTGAAAACCTGAAACGAATGGATGCCGTTGTTCTTGGTGTGCGCGCCATCAATACCAATGATCGGTTACGTTTTTTAATGCCCGCCTTGTTGGAATATGTGAAGCAGGGCGGAACACTTGTGGTGCAGTATAACACCACGGTTGATTTAGGAACCACCTTCACGCCCTATACCTTAAAACTTTCGCGTGATCGCGTTACGGATGAAAACTCGGAGGTGCGATTCTTAAAACCCAATCATCTGGTGTTGAATTATCCAAACAAGATTACCTCAGCTGATTTTGAAAACTGGGTACAGGAGCGTGGTTTGTATTTCCCAAATACCTGGGCAAACGAGTTTGAAGCTATCTTATCCATGAATGATAAAGATGAAGATCCAAAAGATGGAAGTCTCTTGGTTGCAAAATATGGTAATGGATATTATGTGTACACAGGCTTATCCTTTTTTCGTGAGTTACCGGAAGGGGTTGCCGGGGCTTATAAGCTGTTTGCCAATTTAGTGTCGCTTGGAAAACAACAACCGTTACAAGGAGCTATTCCAAAAAAGAATCTCAAGAAATCAAAACAAAAGTGAAGCATAAACCTGAAACTTCAATAGACGAACAGCCACCCGTTTTTAAAAACTGGTCGGGCTGGTATGCATTGCTGCTTGGGGCATTGCTTATTCAAATCGTATTGTATCTCTGGTTAACCCTGTCGTTTTCATGAGCCTGATTGATTGGATTGTTCTCTTTGGCGTTATCCTGATTATTGTTTCGTACGGAGTGTGGAAAACCCGTGGTAACAAAACCATGGAAAGCTACCTGAAGGGAGACGGATCACTCAAATGGTGGATGATCGGCATCTCCATTATGGCCACACAGGCCAGTGCCATTACCTTTTTATCAACACCGGGTCAAGCCATTGAAGATGGCATGCGGTTTCTGCAATTCTACTTTGGTTTGCCGCTGGCGATGATCATCATCTCCGTAACCTTTGTTCCCATTTATTACAAGCTAAATGTGTTAACGGCATACGAATACCTGGAGTCACGCTTCGATTTGAAAACCCGTTCGTTAACAGCCGGATTGTTTTTGTTGATGCGGGGACTATCTGCCGGCATTACCATTTTTGCACCCTCGTTGGTGTTGTCTACCATTCTGGGTTGGCCGATAACCTTCACGACATTACTTATTGGTGTGATGGTGATCATTTACAGCGTGTCCGGAGGTTCTCGCGCGGTGAGTTTAACACAGCGCATGCAACTTTCTGTGGTGATGGGAGGAATGTTCCTTGCCGGGATACTCGCCTTTACCATGTTACCCGATTCCATTTCGTTTTCCGATACCGTTCAAATTGCAGGCGAGTTGGGAAAATTAAACCTGGTTGAATTAGAGTTTGATATCAACGACCGGTATAACATCTGGTCGGGGTTGATTGCAGGAACGTTTTTATTTCTCTCTTATTTCGGCACCGATCAATCGCAAGTAGGCCGATACCTTGGCGGTAAATCCATAACCGAAAGTCGGTTGGGATTGATGTTCAATGGCTTGTTAAAGATTCCCATGCAGTTCATCATTCTGTTTATTGGGGTTTTGGTGTTTGTGTTTTACCTGTTCCATCAACCTCCGGTATTTCATAATCAGGTGTTGAAAGAGCGCGCGATGCAAACGGAGAAGGCCGTTGAGCTCGGTGAACTTGAATCGCAGTACAATAAGATTTATTCCGAGAAACGCGCTGCTGTAGATCAACTTGTGGAATCCATTCATACAGAAAATGCGGAGGGTATTGCCCATGCAAAACGCGATGTGCTGGAAATTACGGAGAAGGAAAAATCGGTTCGGGATTCTGTAAAAAACACTATAAAAGCTGCTATTCCTTCTGCCAAAACCCAGGATACGGATTACATTTTCCTGAACTTTGTGTTGAATAATTTTCCCAATGGGATTATCGGGTTGTTGCTGGCTGTTATGTTTTTGGCGGCCATGTCGTCTATGGCGGGTGAGCTAAGTGCCTTGTCGTCCACAACAGCCTCTGATATTTACAGGCGATCCATAAACAGTAAGGCTTCACCGGAACATTATTTGAAGGCATCGCGCGGGTTCACCATTATGTGGGCCTTATTGGCAATGGTGTTTGCCATGCTGGCCAGTTTTGCCGAAAACCTGATTCAGTTTGTGAACATTGTTGGTTCACTTTTTTACGGAACGATTCTCGGTATTTTTCTTACTGCCTTTTATGTGAAGCGTGTTCAGGGTACTGCCGTTTTCTGGGCGGCTATTCTTGCTGAATTGGTTGTGTTGTATTGTTATTTCTTTACTGATCTCGCATTCCTGCTGTACAACATTATCGGTTGTGTAATTGTGGTAGTAGCGGGATTAGCCCTTCAGCTATTCCTGAAACCCAGGGCTTAGAGACTGGCCATTTCCACCGTTCGATACAGGTTCTGATATTCAGGAACATGTTCCGTGTACACAAATGGTTCGGTTTTGTGTTGTTCATTCAGTCGGAAGCGAACAATCTTGTCGCTTAGTTTCCACGAAAGTTCAATGTGTGTAAAAGCCCGGTTCAGTTTTTTACTCCCGTTTTCTTCTATCAATACGTTTTCATTTTCTGCCAATTCGCGGTTGTAGTCATCCAACGCAGTCAGGCTAAACGTTCCATAACGTGCAATGAGTTTATCTGCAATATTTTCCGATACGATGAACTTCGATTGGCAATGTCGTTCATCCAGATAATACAAAACGATTGTTTTAACCGGTGTTCCAAAAATCTCCGAAGTAGAATTCTGTATAACAAAAAATTCGGCCCTATCCTGAAAGAATTTACCAAAGAAATGATCCTTCAGCCAGGGTTGTTCAGTAGTATCTGATTTTGGTGTATAGGCAAAGGCATCCTGGGGGAGGATATAGCGCGGTTCAGGAATGTTTTGTTTAACTGATGAATCATCCTTGACTACCGGCTTATGTTTAGTACATGCCATTGCCAAAACGAGGACTGACAATATGATCCACCGCTGTTGCATAATTAAAGATAGAAAGAATCAGTTAATTTTTATATCGTCCAGCCTTTCGTTTAGTGTTTTGTCGGTTGTTCCGGGTTTTACTGGAATATGGCTCATGGCATACTCACTCAAAGCAGTGATGGTAAGGGAAGGGTTTACACCCAGGTTGCAGGGTACAATGGATCCATCAAGGATGTAAAAATTCTTGTAGCCATGTGCTTCAAATTTTTCGTTTACCACACCTTCTTCCTTTGTTTTTCCCATCGGGCAACCACCAAGAATATGCGCAGTCGAGGCTAACCCAAACACAACTTCGCTGAATGCATTTTGTGGTACACCGTTAACTTTTGCCGCATACTTATACAATACCTCCTGACCAATGGGTATGTAGCTCGGCACTTTTTCTCCGCTGTCGTTTTTAAACGATAACGAGTAGCCAAACAAGCCACGCTTCAGCTTCATTCGCATGGCGTTGGGTAACGACTGCATGATGAGAAAGATAACGGAATTTTTTGCCGTGTTGCGCTGAAACACGGAACGAAGAAAATCAATGGGATGTGTAATGATGTTGCCCAGCATTTTCAATGTTCGCACGAGCGGATTTCCATTTCCGGCTGCCATGGTGGCCAATCGGATCATTGCGCCCGACTTATCCGGAAATTTGCATAACTCAATGTGTGTATGTTCATCTGGATTAAAGACTGTACTAATGGCAAGCCCGTGATTTAATTTCCGGTCGGCTGCAACTACACCCGAAAGCATTTCCGAATTAGTGAGTAGGTTATGACCCAATTTATCTGAGAGGTTGGGCAATGTGTTGTGTACATGCTTTTGTTTGAGCAACAAATCAAGCGTTCCTAATACACCGCCACTCACCACGATTCCATTGGCGGTGAACGTTTGTGAGTTTTTGCCAAGACCCGTACTTGTTCGGGTTTGAATTTTGTAAGTCTGATCTTCCTGAACCTCAATCCTAATGGTTTCGGTTTCGGCAAGTACGGTAGCGCCAAAAAGATTTTCAGCGAACCATAAGTAGTTTTTGTCTAGCGTATTTTTAGCTTCATACCGGCAACCTACCATGCATCCTGCACATTCAATACAACCTTTCCGTTTAGGGCCTAGCCCTTTAAAATAGGGGTCAATTTCTTTTTTTGGATCACCAAGATAAACGCCAACATGATCAACACGACCGTAGGTATGCCCGCGGCCCATTTCCTCAGCAATTTCCTTCAACACAATATCTTCAGCATTTTCTTTCTTATACTTTTCGCTGCCGAGCATGAAGCGTGCTGTTTTATAATAAGGAGCAAGTACGTTTTTCCAATCCTTTAGACCTGCCCAAACCGGATTATTAAAAAATGCATCCGGGGGCATCATGTGCGTGTTGGCATACACCAACGATCCGCCACCCACACCCACACCGCTGAGAATAAATACTTCTTTGAAAAAGCTGAGTCTCAAAAATCCGAACCATCGCAGGGCAGGAAGCCAGAGGTATTTTTTCAGGTTCCAATTGGACTTGGGAAAATCCTGGGATTTCCATCGCTTTCCTTTCTCTACAACTAAAACCCGGTATCCCTTTTCTGCTAACCGCATAGCCGAAACAGACCCACCAAAACCGGAGCCTATAACGATGTAATCGAAGTGCCTGTTTGTCATGATCGTGTCTGGAAACAAGGATACACGAAAAATCAATTCCAAACCATTAGCCAATCCTGTAATTTCTCTTGCTGAACATCATGATTTTAACATACTTGTGTCATTCTAAATATCCAGAAAACCGTATGAAACAATTCAACAGAATTATTACAGGTCTTGTACTGATCATTCCATTTTTGGTTAATGGTCAGGCTAAGCTTGTTGAGAAAGTAGAAAAGAAGGGGAGCCAGTTGGTGATCCCGTATGAAAAGTATGTGTTGCCCAATGGGCTTACCCTGGTCATTCACGAAGATCATAGCGACCCGGTTGTACACGTAGATGTGACCTACCACGTAGGTTCGGCACGTGAGGAAATCGGAAAGTCGGGGTTTGCTCACTTCTTTGAACACATGATGTTTCAGGGAAGTGATAACGTTGGCGATGAACAACATTTTAAAATCATTACTGAAGCTGGCGGAACCTTAAACGGATCGACCAACCGGGATCGTACCAATTATTATCAGACTATTCCGAATAACCAGGTAGAGAAAATTTTATGGCTGGAAGCCGACCGCATGGGATTTTTGTTGGATGCCGTAACGCAGCGCAAGTTCGAAATCCAACGCAAAACCGTGAAGAATGAACGCGGTCAAAACTATGATAACCGTCCGTATGGATTGGTGGGTGAGGTGACAGCAAAGAATCTCTATCCTTATGGCCATCCATACTCCTGGCTAACCATTGGTTACATTGAAGACCTGAACCGGGTGGATGTAAACGACCTGAAAAACTTTTTTCTTCGTTGGTATGGCCCGAACAATGCTACATTAACCGTTGGTGGTGATGTTAAGCCAGCAGAAATTGTAAAGCTGGTTGAGAAATATTTCGGCTCCATTCCTCGTGGCCCTGAAGTAAAGAATATGAAAATACCGGCACCCGTGCTGGAAGGTGATCGTTACGTAACATTGGTTGATAACTATGCCCGTACACCGCAATTGTCCATTACGTTCCCGTCTGTACCAACCTATCATGAAGATGAAGCACCGTTGGCTTGCCTCGCGCAAATTTTAGGTCAGGGCAAAAATTCAGTTTTTTATCAGCAGATTGTTAAAGACCAAAAAGCGTTGAATGCCTTTGCTTTTAACCGTACCAGTGAGTTAGCTGGTGAGTTTGCTATAAGCCTTACTCCGGCTCCGGGAAAAACATTAGCCGAGTCAAAGAAAATGATAGATGAGGCTATCAAAAGCTTTGAGGCACGTGGCGTAACCGATGATGATATTGAAAAATTTGTTGGAGCGTTTGAATCGCAATACATAAACCGGTTGCAAAGTGTAAGCGGTAAGGTGTCGCAATTGGCGGCTTATCAAACGTATACCGGCAATCCCAATCAGATTGCCAAAGAACTGGAGCGTTATACGCGTGTAAAGAAGCAGGATGTATTGCGTGTTTACAACCAATACCTGAAAGGCAAACCATCAGTTATTGTAAGCGTAGTACCCAAAGGACAGGAATTAAATGTTGCGGCACCTGATAATTACACCGTTAATACATCGAGCTACAAAGCACCGGATTATGGTTATGCCGGTTTAACATATGCAAAGCCAAAAGATAACTTCGATCGCAGCAAGATTCCGGGCAGCGGACCAAATCCGGTTGTTGCTGTTCCGGCTTTCTGGCGTAAAGACCTCGACAATGGCGCAAAAGTAATTGGCACCGTAAGTAATGAGTTACCGATAGTAACCATGTCGATAACGATTCCGGGCGGACATCTGTTGCAAGCATATGATACCGCCAAGGTTGGTTTGGCCCGCATGTTTGCATCCATGATGAATGAAGACACAAAGAATTATACCGCAGAGCAGATGCAGGCTGAGTTTCAAAAGCTAGGCAGTTCGGTAAATGTGGGCAGCAATGTGGATGGCATATCGTTTACGGTTCAAACGCTGAAGAAAAACCTGGATAAAACTTTGACTTTATTAGAAGAGCGCATGTTCCAGCCAAAGTTTACGGAAGAAGCGTTCAGTCGCCTGCAGAAACAATCGCTGGAAGGATTCCGCCAGCGTAAAGCACAACCGGCTACCATAGCCAGTGAAGTATTTGATAAAATGAATTACGGGGGTAACCACATACTCGGCATGAGTGAATTTGGAACAGAACACACGGTGAAAAATCTTACCCTGAAGGATGTGGAAGCCTACTATACTAATTACATGACCTCGCGCGGGATGGAGGTGGTTGTAGTAGGTGATGTAAGTCAGAATGAAATACTTGGTAAGCTTAATTTCTTGAAGAAACTCCCTAACAAGGAGATCAAGTTACCAAAAGTCGATACTAAACCTTCAGCTGAGAAGGCACGAATCTATTTGGTTGATGTACCGCGTGCCGCGCAAACGCAATTCAGGGTGGGTGGATTAACCGGCCTTACCTATGATGCAACTGGTGAGTATTATCGTGCGATGTTGATGAACTACGTATTAGGTGGTTCATTCAACAGTCGGTTGAACATTAACCTGCGCGAAGATAAAGGCTGGACATACGGTGCCCGTAGTGGTTTTTCTGCCGATAAGTATAGTGGTTCGTTTTCGTTTAGTTCGGGTATTAAGGCGGATGCTACCGATAGTGCGCTGTATGAAGTTATGAACGAACTTACGCAGTATGCGAAGGGTGGTATTAACAATGATGAGCTATCATTCATGAAGAGCGCCCTCGGACAACGGGATGCATTGTTGTATGAAACCGGATTTCAAAAGGCAGGTTTTATTGGAAGAATACTTCGTTATGATCTTCCGGCCAATTATGTGGATGAACAAAACCGCATTCTGGCCAACCTGACCAAAGCTGAAGTGGACGCATTGGCAGCCAAATGGATTAGACCTGATAACATGAGCATACTTCTGGTAGGAGATAAGAATAAAATTTTACCAGGATTGAAGCGTCTCAATTATGAAATTGTGGAGCTGGATGTGAATGGAAATTTAAAGAACGGCACTGAAACACTTAACAAGGAGAAACTTAAGAAAGTAGAGTAAAATCAAATTTGAGATTCATAAAAAAGGCAGCCCAAATTCAGCTGCCTTTTAATTTTACTAAAAACAATACTTACTTTTTCTTTTTAGCGGGAGTCTTAGGCATTTCTGCGCTGATCTTCGCCATCAGGTCTTCATTCAGTTTTACATAGCCGAAATCGCTGGGAGCTGCTTTTGCTTTATCACGCGATTGCTGTGCAGTAGCCAACGCACCTGCATAGTCGCCTAACGCATGCTGAATTTTTGCTTTGGTGTGAATGTTCCAGAAAGCATTTTGATTGCCGGTTTCGATGCCAATGGTAATCCACTCCAATGCCTTCTTCAGGTCTTTGCCATTTTCAAAGTAGTAGTTAGCAGCAGCAATGTAATTGTTTGGGCTTACGCGTGTTCCAGCTTCAATAGCCTTCATCACTTTGCTATCGTAATCAACCGTAATGCCGAATTTTACTGACGTATTTTCCCACGCTACTTCAATATTCGCTTTGGTGTTATCGTCTGAGATGTCTGTAATGTTTACGGTAAACGTTTCAACACGGTCAGTAAGTTTCGCAGGTTTTGCAGTGAGTCTTACGGCATCTTTCGATTGATCGTAAGCTGCGGTGTTTCCACCCATGGAAGGATCGCTATACAGAATTACGGTCCACTCGCTTGCACCAGGAATAGTCAACAACAGGTAGTCACCTTTTTTCAGATTCTTGTCACCTACGGTAACATCATCGCTAAAAGTAATAACGGTACCCGCATTGGCACCCGTGCGCCATAGCTGACCGTAGGGTACAAGGAAATCGCCTCCCTCACCGAAAATTTTTCGTCCTTTCATTTTAGGGCGGGAGTAATTGATTTTTACATCGGTAAGACCAACGGTGGTGCTTACACTGGCAGCGGGGCTTGCAGCTGGCGTCTGAATCTGGGCTTCAGCGGCAACAAATACTACCAGTAACAAAAGGGTCAGCATTTTTTTCATGGTACTTATCATTTTTTAGGGTTTAAACGTTTGAAGGTCGTAAAATTAGCGATTCTTTTGGTTTGCGAAAGGTTAACCCATGAAGCTTCAACCATCATTTTATTACCGTAAAAGTGTTACGACCATTGCCCGCGATTTGCTTGGTAAAGCCTTGATTACCAATGTAAAGGGCCAGGTATCTTCCGGCATAATTGTTGAAACCGAAGCTTATTCGTGGAAGGAGCGTGGCTGCCATGCCTATAATGGCCGCAAAACGCAGCGGAATGAGGTGATGTTTGATGCAGGTGGCAAGGCCTACGTTTACCTGTGCTACGGCATGCATCACTTGTTCAATGTGGTAACTAACCGAGAAGGAATTGCTGAGGCTGTTTTGATCCGTGCGGTTGAACCGTTGCAAGGCATGGAAATTATGTTCGAACGAAGAGGTGATGTGCCGGTTCATCAACTTACCTCCGGTCCGGGCAAATTAACCCGTGCATTAGGCATTGATCGGTCGTGGAATGGAAAAGTGTTGTGGAATGATGAAGTTTGGATTGAAGATATTGGAAGGAAAGTGTTTGGCAAGCAACTTAAGGTTAGTAAGCGAATTGGCATTGATTATGCCGGTGAGGATGTTAACTTGCTTTGGCGTTTTTCAATACGTGATAATAAATGGGTTAGCCGCTAACTCGACAAAGTTTAAAATATGTTAAGGTCCGTTTTTATTTTTGTTCTCATCGCCCATGCTGTTTGCGCCTTTTCGCAGGCTTTATTTTCATCAAATTCATTTTCATTGGTCAACTCTAGCTATGATGAGCAAAATCCGGTTGTCGCTCCCGATGGAAATTCGTTATACGTTACCATAAGCCATCATCCGCAGAATGTTGGCGGGCAGCGCGATCCGGGTGACATCTGGGTGTCGCAGTGGTTGGGTAATGGATGGTCAGCCCCGGTGCACGCAGGACCAGCGCTTAATCATAGCGGGTATAATGGCGTGGCAGGGTTTTCAGCGGATGGGACACAGCTTTTTCTGCTCAGTCATTATGATCCTACAGGTGAAGTGCGGACGCAGGGTATAGCTGTTTCGCGAAAGAGTGGCGCGGGTTGGTCAACACCAGAGAATATTTATATCCCGTATTTTCAAAATAAATCATCCATTCAAAGTGGTCAAATTACTCCGGATGGTCGCGTGTTTGTTTATAGTGCAGAAACATACGGTACACGCGGTGTTGAAGATATTTATGTTTCCATAAAAGGAAGTGATGGTAAGTGGAGCGAACCACAAAACTTAGGATCAAAAATCAACACACAATTTCAGGAGTTATGCCCTTCATTAAGTGCCGATGGAAATACCTTGTATTTCTCCAGCAACGGAAGAAGGGGAGTAGGTAGTTTTGATATTTATTCCAGCACACGACTGGATGATTCATTTCAGAATTGGTCTGAACCTGTTAATCTGGGAACATCCTTTAATTCATCCGGTCGTGAATTGTTTTTCCGACCATTTGAGTGGTTGGGATATTCATTATTTACATCAACCACGAATAGCGATGGATATGGTGATATCCGGTATTTCATTCCGGAGAAAAGAGATTCAAGCCTGATAGCAATTGTTCCTGCGGATACGGTGATCAAAATCCAGGAACAGAAGTATGAAGAGGTGATTGGAGAAAATGAAGTGAAGATTTTCGGAAAAGTGTTGAGTGCTTCCAATGACCAACCTGTTCGGGCCAGTCTGAAATTTACGTCCCCATCCGGATCATTTCGAGCAACAGCGCAAAACGGTCAAGGCTATTCCGTGAAAGTGCCCTCAACGCAATCGTACACACTTGAAGTTACCGCACCGGGTTATATCAGCTCATTTGAAAAACTTGATCTGCACACGCTTGAGTTGAAAGAACTTGAAATGAATTTTCGGTTGCAGCCCATTGAAATTGGTGCAACCGTTAATCTGAAAAGTGTACTGTTCGCGCAAAGCAAGCCTGCCTTGTTGCCCGAATCATACCAGGAGCTCGATCTTGTCGTAGCTTTTATGCAGTCGAACGATCATGTTGAAATTGAACTTTCCGGTCATACGGATAACCGAGGTTCATTCCGACAGCTGATGGAACTTTCGCAGCAACGCGTTAATCGCGTAAAGGAGTACCTGGTTTCAAAAGGCATTGATAAGAAAAGGATTACCGGTAAAGGATACGGAGGCTCAAAGCCCGTAGCCAACAACGATACCGAAGAGGGCAGAATGTTGAACAGGCGAGTAGAGTTCACGATCAAAAAGAATTGATCATACCATAAACCCACACCACCGACCGAGCCCTGAGGCTCTCGAAGGGCGTTAGTATCCGTCAGCTGCATCATCCCCACGTGGATCTGCCCCGCCTTCCAGTTTACCATCAGGTAAAACCAGAATGGCATCTACGCGGCCAATCGCCCTGCGTGAATTGAATTTATGCCCCATGGAGACCAGTTTCAGGCTGTCTTTCTCAGAGATGGCTTTGTATTCAGGTGCGATCACCTCGGGGTACCACTGGCTGTGAACACGACCAGCGTTTACCGCTTGCTGCATACCCATACCATGTTCCGTTACATTCAGAATTACCTGAAACACGGAAGTAATAATGGTGCTGCCTCCGGGCGTACCCACAACCATAAATAACTTTCCATCTTTCTCTACGATGGTTGGCGTCATCGCGCTAAGCATGCGTTTGTTGGGTTCAATTTTGTTGGCTTCACCACCGAGTACGCCAAACATGTTGGGCACACCGGGCTTTGAACTGAAATCGTCCATTTCATTGTTCAGGAAAAATCCGGAACCGGATGCTACCACAAAATTTCCGTACCAGCCATTAATCGTTGTGGTGATGGAAACCGCGTTGCCATCTTTATCCACAACCGATAAGTGTGTGGTTTCCTCCGATTCATAACCCGTGATAACTCCTGGTTTTACTGAATCGCTTGGTGTTGCTTTTTCAGGATTGAACGACTTCATCCGCTCGCGGTTGTAAGCTTCTGAAAGCAATTGTTCAACGGGAACCTCAAAAAAATCAGGATCACCCAGGTATTTGGAACGATCGGCATACACCCTGCGCTCTGCTTCCACCATCAGGTGAACGGTTTTAGGTGAATTGAAGCCCCAGTCGTTGATCGGGTAAGGCTCAACTGACTTCAAAAGTTGTACAAGACAAATTCCGCCACTGCTTGAGGGTGGCATTGAAATTATTCGATAGTTCTTGTAGGTGGCGGTTATCGGATCGCGCCATACGGCCTCATAGTTTTTCAGATCTTCGTGCGTAATCAATCCTTTGCCACGTTGCATCTCAGCCACAATGTCATCAGCAGTCTTGCCCTCGTAAAAACCTGCACGTCCCTGATCACGAATGCGTTCAAGGGTGTGGCCAAGGTCTTTCCAGTAAATGGTATCACCGGTATTCCATTGCTCACGAATGAGAAAATCGGGAGTAACCGTGTTATACTTTAACAGATTTTCTTTCAGGGCATTGAGTCCGCGTGCCTCTCGCTCGGTTAGCGGAAAGCCGTTCAATGCCAAATCAATGGCCGGTTGCACAATATCTTTCCACGGAAGTGATCCATACTTTTTATGCCCTTCCACCATGCCGGCCACTGCACCTGGTACACCATTGGCGAGGTGTCCGGCCGTGCTGAGGTTTTCAATAACATTTCCGGCCGAATCAAGATACATATTGGTGGCAGCCGCTGCAGGGGCTTTCTCTCGGAAATCCAGTGCAGCAATTTCGCCATCGGCATTGCGCAATACCATAAAACCTCCACCGCCAATGTTACCGGCTGCCGGAAACACTACGGCCAGCGCTAGTTGTGTGGCAATGGCTGCATCTACGGCATTGCCTCCTTTCTTTAAAATTTCTACCCCCACTTTTGAAGCCAGCGGGTGAGCCGATACCACCATGGCCGAGTCGGCCACAAGTCCGGTAACGGGTTCTGACCGTTTACACGAGATACAGGTAACGACAACAATAACAACTGAAAGGAAGAAAGCGCGCTTTACCATAATTATTTTGGTTACGAATCCGCTAAAGTATTAATTAATCCAAACTTAAGTTAAGTTTCGGTATGGGATTACGAAAAGAGAAGGCCGCGCGCCTTAAAGTTCATATTCTAGATAGCACCTTGAAGCTGATTGGCAAGCGCCCGTTTGCTGACTTATATGTGGATGAGCTCTGCGCCCGAGTTAAAGTGAGCAAGGTTACATTCTTTAAATACTTCCCGCAGAAAGAGGATTTGCTGCTCTATTATTTCCGTATCTGGTGCCTCGACCGGGCCGTTGAGTTAAGTGAAAAACCGAAAGAAGGCATACACGGAATTTACTACTTGAGCGATAAATTGAGTGAGGCTTGTGAAAAGCATCCGGGACTGATGCTTAGTTTGTTAGGCTACCTGGCAGATGTGAAGCGCACCCCTAAACCTTTTCCGGTAAAGGTGGAAGAGAAGGCTATTCTGCATCCGGAAAGAAAAGACGTACACCTGCTGGAAATTCAATCGTTGGATCAGATGCTGGAGAAGTTTACGCTTGAGGCTATCTTCAGAAAGGAAATAACCAAATCATCATCTACCCGCGATATTTCAAATCTGTTTACTACTATTTTGCTAGGCTCCATTGTAACGGGGCATATAAATCAACTCAGCCCGTTAAAGTTTTTCTTCAGGAAGAATATTGACCTGGTATTAAAGGGATTGCAATAGCGTTTCGTTTACCCCTTCATCTTCACTTTTTTTACGCCTTGTTTCTCAGGCTGGAATTTGATCCGCCACACCTGCCATTTCTTTTTGTATACATGATTCTTGTACCACGTGCGGTGATAGCGCGGTTTAACCACCGTGGTTGTGGTGGTTGATTTGCTGCACGATGACAGTATCAAGAGCAGGATAAATGCAAAACAGGTGACCTTTTTCATCGGCATTTGTGTTATAAAAGTAGTATTTTTAACTAAACAGACGCAATCATGACAAAGACAAATCAAATTGGATTAGCAACAAAGGATACACAGAAATTAGCTGAGGACTTAAACGATTTACTGGCCAACTACCAGGTATTTTACCTGAACGCACGAGGCTTTCATTGGAATATAAAAGGAGATAAGTTTTTTGAGCTGCACGCCAAGTTTGAAGAGTTGTACACCAATGCCTTGGTCAAGATTGATGAGATAGCCGAGCGTATTTTAACGTTGGGGCATACACCATTTCATACCTTTTCGGATTACATCAAAAACTCGGAGATAAAAGAAAGTAAAAATGTTTCAGATGGGATGCAGGCTGTAAAAGCTGTGGTGGATGGCTTTAAAGTTTTATTGGTGAAGGAGCGTGAGTTGCTGAAACTTTCTGCTGATGCGGACGATGAAGGTACCAACGCTTTGATGAGTGATTACATTCGTGAGCAAGAGAAATTGGTTTGGATGTACTCTGCATTTTTAAAATAGGTATGAAAACGTATGAATCGCTTTCCGTGGCATTGAATGCCTTAAAAGATAAAGGCTACACACAGGACTTTAATTTGCATCCTGAGTGGATCGAATGTCCACCGTTAAAATTACGATTGGCCCCAGAAGAGTTTCATGTGGATGAAGTTCATCGGTTTGAAGGCATGACCAGCCCGGATGATAGTTCGGTACTTTTTGCCATATCTTCCACTTCTGGCGTGAAGGGAGTTTTGGTTGACGCATATGGCGTTTATGCCAATGCCATCAGCCCGATTATGATTCAAAAGCTGCGGATCGACAGTCAGACCAATCGGTAAAAAGTGTTTAATTTTTATTGAAACTAATTTTTGGAGAAACCAACGCCAAAGCTATCTTTGCACTCCCTTTCAAGGTCCGGTAGTTCAGCTGGTTAGAATGCCTGCCTGTCACGCAGGAGGTCGCGGGTTCGAGTCCCGTCCGGACCGCCAAAGCCCTGTAAACCAAATGGTTGCAGGGCTTTTGTATTTTATGGGATTTAAACCGTTTACATTCCTTTATTGCTCATTCCTGTTAACTTTGTGCCTCAATAAAATTGAGCTATGCTGTTGGAATTTGAGAAACCCATTGCCGAACTCGAGGCCAAGTTAAATGACATGAAGCAGTTGGCTGGTGATAATGATAAATCTGTAAGCAATGCCATTAAGGCATTGGAGAAGAAAATACTCGACCTGAAAAAGGAAACGTTTGAAAACCTCACGGGTTGGCAACGCGTTCAGCTTTCCCGCCACCCCGACAGGCCCTATACACTCGATTACATCTATGAAATAACCTCAGATTTTATTGAACTGCATGGCGACCGCAGCGTGTCGGATGATAAAGCCATGGTGGGTGGTCTCGGAACTATCGATGGACAAACCTTTATGCTCATCGGCCAGCAGAAAGGGCGCAATACCAAACAACGTCAGGTTCGTAATTTCGGTATGGCCAATCCAGAAGGCTATCGCAAAGCCTTACGCCTGATGAAGATCGCGGAGAAATTCAATAAGCCAATCGTTACTTTCATTGATACACCGGGTGCTTTTCCTGGACTGGAAGCAGAAGAGCGCGGACAAGGGGAAGCTATTGCCCGCAACCTGAAAGAGATGTTCATGCTGAAGGTTCCGGTGATCTGTATCATTATTGGTGAGGGAGCTTCCGGTGGCGCCTTGGGCATCGGTATTGGCGATCGCGTGTATATGTTGGAGAATACCTGGTACTCGGTAATTTCTCCTGAATCTTGTTCATCCATTCTATGGCGCAGTTGGGATTATAAAGAGCAGGCTGCGGAAGTATTGAAACTTACAGCTAAAGATATGCTCGAGCATAAAATGATTGACGGCATTATTAAAGAGCCTCTTGGGGGTGCCCATACTGATGTAAAATGGATGGCTAATGAAATAAAGAAGGTCATTCTGTCTACCGCAAAAGAGCTTAAAGCTGTTTCTGCTGATCAACGCATTGAAGAGCGTATTGCCAAGTTCTCTTCAATGGGCGTTGTCAAAGAATAATTTTATACATTCAATCGTCTGCTGCTTGTAGCCAATTGGCTCAACTCCATGATCCGTATGCATTATTTGGTCTGATGCATCATTATTATGAACTAATCTTGTTGTATCTTTAAAGAACTACACCTGTCGATTGGTGTATGTGCACCTATTGTTTAACCTTAATTTGAATCAAGTGAAAAAAGCATTCGCTAATTTCTTTTCGAAAATTTTATCTGTATTCGTCCTTACCGGTCTATTTATGTTTGTTTCGTGCGGGGATGACGATAGCATGGATTGTAATCGGGTGGTCATTGAAATCGGGCCAATACTTGAGGCGATGGTAGAAGCTGAGAATACGCAGGACTGTGCCGGCTTACAAAGCTCATACGCTGATTTTATTGATCTGTTCAGAAAAGGCAAATCATGCAGTATAGTTCAAGAAATATTGGCCGATGAAGATTATGAAGATGTTGAAGCTTATATAGCTGATCTGGAAATTACGCGTGATGAGTTATTGGAAACATGGGAATGTAATTAAGCGCAAAGAATCAATTAAGAACTTACTTATCCTGTTCGGTAGGTAAGTTCTTTTTGTTTAATCCATGTGTTTTTCCCCTATGTTTCTTTTTACCTTTGGGACATTCCTTAATTAAAATGGAATGTTCAAATGAAACTTCATGTAATCGATACAGGATTTTTTAAGCTGGATGGTGGTGCCATGTTTGGTGTAGTACCAAAATCACTCTGGCAACGTACTAATCCGGCTGATGAGAATAATCTTTGCACCTGGGCCATGCGTTGTCTGTTAATTGAAGATGGTGATCGGTTGATTTTAATTGATAACGGAATCGGTAATAAGCAGGACGAAAAATTCTTTGGTCACTATTACCTGCACGGTGAAGACAATCTGATTAAATCAATTCATCGCGCAGGGTTTTCTGAGCATGATGTGACCGACATGTTTCTTACTCATCTGCATTTCGATCATTGTGGTGGTGGTGTATCAAAGGTAGGGGACAAACTTGAACTGACGTTTAAAAATGCCCAGTATTGGTCGAACGAAGATCATTGGAAATGGGCCACCCAACCCAACGCCCGCGAGAAGGCAAGCTTTCTTAAGGAGAATATCTTACCCATGAAAGAAAGCGGACAGCTTGAGTTTATTGATCAACATGATGAATCACCGTTTAATCAATTCAATATTTTCTTTGCTTCCGGTCATACCGATAAAATGATGATCCCGATGATTCGCTACAAAGGAAAGACGGTGTGTTATATGGCCGATTTGCTTCCATCGGTCGGGCATCTTCCATTGCCTTATGTGATGGGATACGACACCAGGCCACTGATTACATTGGAAGAGAAAGAGCGGTTCCTAAAAGAAGCAGCTGATTATGGATATGTGTTATTTTTTGAGCATGATCCCATACACGAATGTTGTACCGTGAAGCATACGGAAAAAGGTGTTCGATTGGATCAAACTTTTAAACTTGCTGAATTATGAAGATTGGTTTAGTGCTTTCGGGTGGAGGGGCGCGTGGCTTTGCTCATTTGGGCGTAATCAAGGCGTTGGAAGAATTTGGTTTAAGGTTCTACCATGTGGCAGGTACCAGTGCGGGTTCTATTGCTGGTGCTTTTTATTGCTATGGCTATACACCTGACGAAATTTTTGAAAGAATTTCTCAAATGGGCTTTTTGAAGTCGGTGCGACCCGCATGGGCGTGGACGGGCTTGCTCAGTATGGATGGCTTTAAAGAAATGATGTATCGGTGCATGCCTGAAAATGATTTTTCTGCGTTAAAGATTCCACTAACCGTTGCGGCTACCGAAATCAGGTTGGGTAAGGTTGTGTATTTTGAGGAAGGCGAGTTAATACCAGCTGTGTTGGCATCATCCACTATACCTGCATTGTTTAATCCGGTAAGGCAAAATGGAAATGTGTATGTGGATGGGGGCATTATAGATAACCTGCCGGTAAGACCGTTGGTCGGTAAGTGCGATTTTATAATTGGTAGTCATTGCAATCCTGTAGCACAGCGATTTGATATCAACAGTGTGAAAGATGTTACAGAGCGAAGCTTACTGATCGCTATTAATGTGAATACGACAAAAAGCAAAACGTATTGTAACCAGGTAATCGAACCCCCTGATTTGGGTAAGTTCAGTACATTTGACCTCGCAAAGGGCAAGGAGATATTTGATATTGGATACAAGTACACCAAATCCAATTACAAAGCCATCGACTTCACATTAAACGAACACACGAAACTTTCATGAGCGCATTTAAAGAAGCGATTCTTCAAGGCATACCGGATGAACTTCCCCCTGCAAAGCCTTATGATTCAACTGTAAACCATGCGCCTAAGCGTAAGGATATACTTACGGCTGATGAAAAAAAACTGGCCATAAAAAATGCCTTGCGATACTTTCATCCAAAGCATCATGAAATATTAGCGAAAGAATTCTTTAATGAATTACAAACATACGGCCGCATCTACATGTACCGGTTTCGCCCGGATTATGACATGTATGCCCGTTCATTGCATGAGTACCCATGTAAATCGCAGCAGGCTGGTGCCATTATGCTGATGATCCAGAATAACCTCGATCCGGCAGTAGCACAACATCCGCATGAATTGATTACGTATGGGGGCAATGGCGCTGTATTCCAAAACTGGGCGCAATATTTATTAACCATGCAGTACCTCGCCACCATGACGAACGAGCAAACGCTGCACATGTACTCCGGTCATCCGATGGGTTTGTTTCCATCATCACTAGAGGCACCCCGCGTGGTGGTAACCAATGGCATGATGATTCCGAATTACTCCAAACAAGATGATTGGGAACGGTACAACGCATTAGGGGTAACCCAGTATGGACAGATGACAGCGGGATCATATATGTACATCGGTCCGCAGGGTATTGTGCATGGCACAACCATTACGGTGTTAAATGCCGGTCGTAAGATTTCAAAATCAGGAGAAGGACTTGCCGGAAAGATTTTTCTGACTTCGGGGTTAGGGGGCATGAGCGGTGCGCAACCCAAGGCCGGTAATATTGCCGGATGCATTACGGTGGTAGCAGAGGTTAATGATAAAGCAACCGAAAAGCGTCATGTACAAGGTTGGGTGGATGAAATTTGTGATAACCTTGATCAACTTGTTGATCGCGTAAGAAAGGCAAAGCAGGAGAAAGAAGTTGTTTCGTTGGCTTACCGGGGAAATATTGTGGATGTGTGGGAGCGCTTTGATACAGAAAATATTTTTGTTGATCTGGGTTCTGATCAAACCTCGTTGCATAATCCTTGGGCGGGTGGGTATTATCCCGCGGGGTTAAGCTTTGAAGAATCAAACCGATTGATGGCCAGTGACCCGGAAGTATTTAAAAAGCACGTTCAGGAATCATTACGCAGGCAGGCCACGGCCATTAATAAACATGCAGCAAAGGGCACTTACTTTTTTGATTATGGCAATGCCTTTTTGCTGGAGGCTTCGCGTGCTGGTGCCGAAGTAATGGCAACAGATGGTATTAATTTCAGGTATCCATCCTATGTGCAGGACATTATGGGACCCATGTGTTTCGATTATGGGTTCGGTCCGTTCCGGTGGGTATGCACCTCGGGTAAGGAAGAAGACCTTGATTTTACTGACAATCTTGCGTTGAAGGTTATGGCAGAATTGTTAACGCAGGCTCCTGAAGAAATACACGGTCAACTAACCGACAACATTAACTGGATCAAACACGCGAAGACCAACCGGTTGGTGGTGGGTTCAAAGGCCAGGATTTTGTATGCAGATGCAGCCGGCAGGATAAAAATTGCAGCGGCATTTAATCAGGCGATCAGGGAAGGAAAAATCGGAACAGTTGTACTGGGTCGTGATCATCATGACGTATCTGGTACGGATAGTCCCTTCCGCGAGACTTCGAATATTTACGATGGATCAAAATTTACAGCCGATATGGCCATTCATAATGTGATTGGTGACTCCTTTAGAGGCGCTACCTGGGTCTCCATTCACAATGGCGGGGGAGTAGGTTGGGGTGAAGTAATCAACGGTGGTTTTGGGCTATTGTTGGATGGCACAGCCGCAGCTGATCGAAAGTTGAGGAGCATGCTTTATTTTGATGTGAACAACGGAATTGCCCGTAGGGCCTGGGCAGGGAATGAACATGCATTAACAACCATTGGTATTGAAAATCAGTCGTTTAGTGGAATCAAGGCTACTGTTCCATATCCAGTATCCTCAACTTTATTAAACCAGTTCTGATGATTTACGTATTGGTACAGTAATTGTCTTATATCTTTGCATAAACCAAATAACTATGAAAAAAATCAATCTCTTATTTTTTGCTATCCTTATTACTGCGGGTGCGGCCATGGCGCAGGCGCAGTTTGCAGTTGGGATAAAGGGCGGATTAAATTTTGCAAAGTTTGATGCTACTGAATTCGGTGAAAGTGTGAAAGGTAAAACTGGTTTTCATGGTGGTGCATTTGCACTAGTCAAGTTTTCTAAGATTGGTATTCAACCAGAATTAATCTTTTCGCAACAAGGATCGAAAGCCACATTTGACTCAGGAAAAGGGGAAGGTAATTTTGATTACATCAACATTCCGGTCATGCTAAAACTCTATACCATAGCTGGTATCAACCTGCAGGTAGGGCCACAGTTTGGCTTTTTAAGCAGGGCTGAAATTGATGGTGATAATGTTAAAAGCAGTTTCAAGGGTTCTGACTTGAGTTTGGGTATTGGCGCTGGTTGGGATCTTCCTTTTGGACTAACCATCGATGCTCGCTATAACCTGGGGTTATCTAAAATTGATGACAACGATCCTGCCTATGAAGCCGTTAAAAATCAGGTAATTCAGGTTTCCTTGGGATATAAGATCATCAAGATCGGTAAATAACCTTACTTAAATATCACATAACTATTTGACAATTAGACTTTTTATTTATTTTTGTTAAACTTAAAATTCAAACCCAAATTACTATGAAAAAAACACTATTGACACTTTTTGCAGCAATTACAGTATTTGCTGCGTCTGCTCAGATTGAGCAAGGAACAATAATTATTAATGGAGCCTCAAGCTTCGACTTTACTTCCTACAATGAAGATGCTGGTGATTTTAGTGAATTTAATGTGGGTGTAAAAGGTGGTTATTTCTTTGCTGAAAACCTGGCAGTTGGTCTGAACCTATCCCTCTACAAATTTAGTGAGGCCGATGATGCATGGGTTGGTATTGGACCTTTTGCCCGGTATTACTTTGATGGTAAAATTTTTGCTGGAGCGGGATTCCTTTTTGAAAAGGCTGGAGAAGCTTCTGCAAGTCAAATTCCATTAGAGGTTGGTTATGCAATATTTTTGAATGATGCTGTAGCTATTGAACCTAACTTGAACTATACATTATTTGGGGGTGACCGTGAAGGTGGCGCATTTGGTCTAAATGTTGGTATCTCTGTTTATTTAGGTAGAAATTAATTTTAGTAATAAGAGAGAAAAGAGGCTATCTCGAAAAGATAGCCTCTTTCTTTTTGTATCTAATCCATTTTTGATATTCCTCCTAGTTGAAAAGCAATTCATCTTACCATAAAGCCGATTATCGGACATTTGAAATCTATGAAGGTTACTAATTACTTTATCTAGTAATTTAGCATTGTAACCAACTTTTTTAAACATGAAGAGTAAATCAATCATTTCCTGCTTTGCATTTCTTTTATTCGCAGTATTCGCGAGTAGTCATGTTTTGGCCCAGGCAGCCTTTGGTTTGAAAGGTGGATTAAACCTGGCAAACCTTAAAGTAGATGATCCGGAAGCCAGTTATGATTCCCGTACCGGGTATCATGCCGGTGTTTTTGTGAGAGGAAAATTTTCGAAGGTGGCCATTCAGCCTGAAGTGCTACTTTTCACACAAAGCACTGACGCAAAAGAGACACTTTTAGGTGATTACAAAACTAATTTTACCTATCTCAGTATTCCTATTATGCTGAAATTTTATGTGGTCAGTGGATTGAACATTCAAGCTGGTCCTCAATTCGGATTTTTATTGGATGGCGAGATGAAGGGAACAGACCTAATTGGTCAGGATTTCAGCTATGATGTTAAGGAGTATTATAAGAATAGTGATATTTCTGTTTCTCTTGGAGGCGGTTGGGATTTTCCGTTTGGCCTCAATGTTGATGTTCGCTATAATATAGGTGTACAAGACATCAACGATCAGGCTGATGGTGAAGAAGCTAAAAGTCGAGTATTCCAGGTTTCATTGGGCTGGAATTTTCTTAAGTAATAAGACTATTTTCTTAGCTTGTTTCAATAATAAAACCACATAGGCACATAGGTAACATAGAATTGTGAAAGCTATGTGCCTATATTTCTATGTGGTTAAACATCGTGAATGGCTACTCCACAGTAATCAAGTAATAGTTTTTCTTCCCTTTTTGTGCCAACAGGTATTTGTTGTGCAGCAAGGCTTGTTCGGCTTTCGCGGTCGCATCAGACACTTTAACCTTATTCAGACTTACACCTCCACCCTGTATCATTTTGCGTGCTTCACCTTTTGAGGGGAAGATTAAGTTGCCGGTTATTTCAGAAAGTAAATCGACCACACCCGGTTGCTGTTCCCAAACCTGTCTGCTGATGGTAGCTTTTGGTACGCCATCCATAATAGCCAGCAATGTTTCTTCATCCAGACTTTCCAGGTCTTCTGTGGTTGAGTTGCCAAACAAAATACCCGATGCTTTAACTGCCTGATCGTAGTCAGCCTGGGAATGAACACGAATGGTAATATCCTTCGCTAAGGCTTGCTGTAACTCGCGTTTGTGTGGTGCTTCCTGGTGCATACGAATCAAGGCCTCAATTTCTTCCTGTTCTTTCAGTGTGAAAATTTTGATGTAATTCACCGCATCTTCATCGGAAGTATTGAGCCAGAACTGATAGAAGGCGTATGGGGATGTTTTCTTAGGATCAAGCCAAACATTTCCACCTTCTGTTTTTCCAAACTTCGTTCCGTCAGCTTTTTTAATCAATGGAGTGGTGAGTGCAAAGGCATCACCGTTGGCTTTTCTTCGGATCAGTTCTGTTCCGGTAACAATATTTCCCCACTGGTCTGAGCCTCCCATTTGCAGCTTGCAGTTTTTATGTGTGTAGAGGTAGTAGAAATCATAACCCTGTACCAACTGGTAACTGAACTCAGTAAATGACAAACCGGTTTCGAGTCGATTCTTAACAGAATCTTTGGCCATCATGTAATTGATGGTGATGTGCTTACCCACATCGCGTATAAAATCCAGAAAACGAAAATCCTTAAACCAATCGTAATTGTTCACCATCTCGGCACCAGATACGCCTGCCCCAAAGTCAAGAAACTTTTCCAACTGATTTTTCACGCAGGTTACATTATGCTGCAGCACTTCTTCTGACAACAGGTTGCGCTCAGCAGATTTTCCGGAAGGATCGCCTACCATGCCAGTAGCGCCACCCACCAGTGCAAAGGGCTTGTGTCCGCATTGCTGGAAATGTACCAAGGTCATGATTTGGGCGAGGTGACCAATGTGCAAGGAATCTGCCGTAGGGTCAAAGCCAATGTATCCGCCTGTTGGTTCTTTTTGTAGCTGCTCCTCAGTACCTGGCATGATGTCGTGTAACATGCCCCGCCAACGCAACTCTTCAACAAAATTTTTCATTCTCCTTATTTTGCTGCAAATATAATAGCCTGAATCAAAGAAGAAGCCTAGTTGGATGGAAGGTTAAATGGTTCTGCCGGATCAATGTGGGTAATCTCTTTAAACAAACCCGTGTTCAAGTCAAAATACCAGCCGTAAAGTTTCGGATAGGTGCCATGTTTCCAGGCCTTCTGAATTAAGTCCAGCTTACTTAGGTTTTTAACTTGTTGTTCAATATTTAATTCCGCAAGGCGTTGTTCTTTTTGTTCATAGGGTAGAGGATCCAACTCCTGATGATGAAGTTCATAAATGGCCCGCAAATCAACCAGCCACTCTCGTAACAAGGGCTTCTCTGTTCCCTGAATTACTTCCCGTAAACTGCTGCAATGGCTATAGCCACATACAATGATGTATTTAATTCTGGATACTTCCAGCGCATCTTGCAAAAGGGCCATCAAGCTTAGATCATTTTCTTTAACCAAGTTGCCCACATTCCGGTAAACCAGAATTTCTCCGGGCTCTGTGTTGGTGATTTCGCGTACCGGCACAAGACTATCGGAAGATCCAATCCAAAGTAACTCAGGATTGTGCATAGCCGATAGGCGTTTAAAGTATCCTTTATCAAGGGCGAGTTTCTCCTGCACCCAGGCTTTGCTTTCCAATAAAATTCGTTCGCGGGTGGTCATGCTTTAAAAATCGGGTTTGAGGCGGACACGGATTGATTTAATTCCACGTGTATATTTCGGGTTATGGCTGATTGTTGAAAATCCTGAATCGTTTCGATAATGTCGTTGTCAATAAATGTTGAGCGCGATCCATCAATAATCACATGACTGTTGTCAGGAATTTCGCGGAGGGTGTTTCGCAGCAGCGCCTTGTTCAAAAATGAAACATCTTTGGTTAGCCTTACCAGGTATCGATTGCCCTCTTTGACACAGAACAATGCCTGGTGAAAATTGGATTTGAGTACAAAGATCAACCCGATTCCTAACCCGATAAAAATGCCTTGAAGCAGATTGGTGAACAATATCGCCAGGATGGTTACTGCAAATGGAATAAATTGTGCCCAACCTTTCCTGAACATATCTATTACCAATGCTGGTTTGGTGAGTTTCCAACCCACCATCAGCAATATGGCTGCGAGACTGGCCAGTGGAATTTTGTTTAGTAAATTCGGAATAAGCATGGCTGTGATCAATAACAAACTACCATGCGCAATAGCCGATGTTTTGGTTCGGGCTCCGGACCCTACGTTAGCCGAACTTCTTACAATCACGGACGTAACCGGCAGGCCGCCAATTAAACCGCTCACGATGTTACCGAGCCCCTGAGCTTTAAGTTCATGGTTTAAAGGAGTAAGGCGTTTATACGGATCCAGTTTATCGATGGCATCAATGCTTAATAGCGATTCAAGGCTGGCTACTACGGCAATGGTAATAGCCACAATCCATACATTCGGATTAGTAAGTGCAGAAAGTACAGGAAAAGTAAATTGTCCGAAGAATGCACCTACGCTATCCGCAACAGGTAAGGATACAAGGTGCTCCGGCAAAATCAGCAAGTCGGTGCTATAACTTCTGAAAATTTCATTAAGCATAATTCCAACCATAACAACAACCAACGGAGCCGGAATAATTTTGGAAAAAGTTGCTTGTCGGATGAATGGCCTTTCCCAAAGCAGTAAGATCACTATGGATACGAGACATATGATAGCAGCTCCCGGCTGAATGTAGTTGATTGCTTTAAGTATTTCGGTAAAGGTGTTTTCACCATCGGCTTGCACAAAGTTTTCGTCTCCGATAAAATCACTGTCGTAACCGACTGCGTGCGGTATTTGTTTAAGGATAAGCGTCAGCCCAATTGCAGCCAACATTCCTTTGATTACGGAAGAGGGAAAGTAATTACCTATGGTTCCGGCTTTAACAAAACCAAGAATCAATTGAATAATTCCAGCCAATACTACGGCAGTCAGAAATACCGGGTATTCACCCAGTTGTTGAATGGCCGCAAATACTATGGTGGTTAGGCCAGCAGCGGGACCGCTTACACTAAGTGCAGATTTACTGTAGGAGGCCACTACCATTCCGCCAACAAAGCCGGCAATAATTCCTGAAAAGAGTGGAGCGCCTGAAGCAAGCGCCACACCAAGGCACAACGGTAGCGCTACAAGAAAGACTACAATGGAGGCCGGAAGATCATGGCGTAAATTATTGAGCGGATGTAACGGATGATTCATAAGGAGTATGGATGCAATGTTAAATAAAAAGGATTACACCTTATGGCATAATCCCTTTCGTTTTTTAATAGCGGTATCTGTAATCAAGCAACTTCTACTTTCGATGCCGTTATGTTGTAGATAGAAGCCAACTTAGTTGAGCTGTCAAATGTTACGCCAAGGTCCTTAATGATACCCGTGTGCAGGCTGTACACCCAGCCATGAACATAGGGCAGGTTGCGATCGCGCCATGCATTCTGGATGATTGAAGTCTTGGATAAATCAAATACCTGTTCCATCACATTGATTTCTACCAATCGATTGAACCGCGCTTCTTCATTTTCAATCTTGTCCAGTTCCTCTGCATGCAAGCGATACACATCCTTGATGTTACGAAGCCAATTATCAATTATGCCAAATTGTTGATTGCCCATGGCAGCTTTTACACCCCCGCATCCATAATGCCCACACACAATAACATGCCGTACTTTCAATACGTTAACCGCATAGTCGAGTACGCTAAGCATGTTCATATCTGTGTGAACAACCATGTTGGCAATATTCCGGTGCACAAAAATGTCACCGGGTTTTGTGTTGGTGATTTCATTTGCGGGTACGCGACTGTCGGAGCAACCTATCCAAAGTACTTGCGGGGTTTGTCCTTTAGCAAGTGTGTTGAAAAATTCAGGGTCTTCCTTTAATCTTTCTTCAACCCATTTTTTGTTTCCTTCTAAAAGGGATTTGTACATGTCCATATTTATATAATTTAACCGGTTACTAATTTTCTTTCTTGTTCTGATATTTCCTGGAAATCGGGCTCAACATCCACAATGCCCCAGAAATATTTTCCTATATAAAATAAAACGGTGCCTGATACAACCGCAATGTTTAAGTCCACCAGTACGGTTACAACAGTAGTAAAAATGATGAATGCAAACTGAATGTTTCGCATGGGTTGTCGGAACCACCGTTTCAAAAGGTAGGTTCGTGGAAAATCCTTGTCGCTTACATCAAGCCCAGCCTTAAAGAGTACGCCAATGAAGACAGCGGCCGGCACCAGGGTTAGCAAATCTTTTAATGCCAGAATGCTGACCAAAACAAATATACCCATTAATACCCCTGCCAGTCGGGTTTGTGCGCCTTCTTTTATCAGCAATACGGAGCGTATGGTTGCTTGTGCCCCCGGTATGCCTTGAAGGGCTCCGGATACCGCATTACTCAATCCCTGGGCAAATAGCTCTTTGTTCAGATTTGATTTTTCCCGTGTCAATTTATCCACCACCAAAGCGGTGAGCAATGAGTCGAGGTAGGCCAGTAAGGTGAGTTGCAAGGCAAAGGGCAAAGCCATAATGATGTACTCCGCCTTCAGGATTTCATTCGGGAAATAGCTTGCCAGCAGTTGGCCGAATTCCGAAAGCGACCCGGTTGTACTGCCGAGCTGCACGTGCTCAACCTGAATGTTGAATAGGGTGGTGAACGCGGTCATGATGATGATGCTGAGAAGAACGCCTGAAAGGAGGGATCGTATCTGTGGTCGCAGAGCTGCACGTTTCACCGTTATCACGATCAGATAGATCATCAAAAAAGTACTCAAAGCAATACCCAGGTTAAGCCAAATGCCTCCCTGCATTAAGCTTTTCCCATCTACTGCAAATATTTTGACCAGTTGGTCGTACCAAATGAGGACAGCTATGCCATTCATAAAGCCGAGCACAATAACATTGGGCACGAGGCTGATGAGTTTACCTAGGCGGGCAAATGCGGCAACAATCAACACAAGGCCGGTAAGCATGAAAACAAGCGTTATAAACTGCTCTGCCATTTCACGTACCGGGAAATTCTCATAAGCAAATGCCACCACCAGCGCTGATACGGCAGTCATTGGCGCTGTGGGGCCTGATGCCTGCAGTCGGGTACCTCCAAAAATGGAGGTGATGATGGGAATAACGGCTGCACCGATCATTCCCGCAAACGCCCCGCGGCCGGACATTACCCCGAACGCAGCTCCTAAGGAGAGCGCAGCAAAGCTTACGGTAAGGCCAGATGTAATATCAGGCAGAAGCCTTCTGAAATTCATTTTTAAAATTTTAAATAATCACTGGAAGCGAAATTGCTGGCCGGGAAACGGCTAAAAAGGCATAATCCGAAAGATGAGTTGTGGATTATGCGGGCAATTCGTTCTTTGGAGGAGGAGTGTGAATTTCGAGGTAAATGGATTGCGCTAAACGACTTGATCGTTGAAGGTATAAGTCGTTAATAGTTAGTTGCTTATTGCTAGCCTGCGACAGGGTTATATAAGGGCTGATCTTAGCTTCTGATTCGCTGAAGTCCTTTGTTGATTCGGAGGAAGTGTCCTTTTCTTCTTCACAGCCTCCATTGGATACAAACCGAACCATGCTTTCGTAGAGTTGCTTATTTTTTGTCTCCAACCCGATAAGCTTGGCTTCAAGCATGAGGAAGCTGAGGTTGAAAAAGATCAATCCGAGCACCAACGCCAATAACCGGCCAAATATGGAATTGCGAATTAGCATGAAGTCAAAAATACGCCATTTTTGCCAAATTGAATTAGAATTTCTTTATTGAACGGTTAATTAACAATGTATGAATCAACCTGATGCTTTAAACCTGGTAGCCGATTTCCACCGGACATTCAAACATCCCATTTTGAACAAACCTCAAATTCCTGCAGAAGATCGGTGCAAACTACGGGTTGCGCTAATCGATGAAGAGTTAAAAGAGTTGGAAGTGGCTATTCTTGAAAAGGACATTGTTGCGGTGGCCGATGCCTTATGCGATATTCAATATGTACTTTCAGGGGCTATTCTTGAGTTTGGTTTGGGAGAGAAGTTTAAAGCCTTATTCGAAGAGGTACAACGATCGAATATGAGTAAAGCCTGTACTTCCGAAGATGAAGCGCGGGCAACCGTAAAGCATTACCTGAACAAGGATGGTACGGAGTGTTACTACAAGCAAGAGGGCGATAAGTGGTTGGTTTACCGAAAATCCGATAACAAAACGATCAAATCAGTTGGTTATTCTCCGGCTAACCTGGAGCGGATACTCCATCACACGTAAAATTCAATTTGAAAATCCACGTCATTACCTTTTACCTGTAGGGGATTAAGGGCAACAATGTTCGATTCGTTAAAAGCCTTGATGAACTCACTTCTGCTGATGCGCAGCTTACTGCGTCCAGGCTGTATGCGATAATACTGCATCCGTCCCGATTTGTTGGCGGCAGCGCGATAAACCAAGGTTACCGCAATGGGAATGGGGGAGGGGATGTAGCGCATGTCTCAACTTAGAGATAGGTCTTCTTAAATTCATGGTGAAGGAATGAATTCTGACGGGCATTGTATTGGGCCAGTAGAGAATACGCCCAACCCGGCACGTAGTTAAAGCGCATGTTATATTCCTCAATCTTCTCGCATAGTTCTTTCACATAAAACCTAACCTGGTCCAGATTTCTGCAATCCGTTGGCTTTTCAAAGTTGCGGGCCGTAAAGGAGCGGAACTCCAACTCAATTTTTTTTCGTTCAAAGTCACTCATGCAATTGTGTAATTTTGCACAATTTAATTCAAAAAATATTACTTAAGCAATATTATAAGTGCAATTTTACACATTATTTTTAAGCGCACTTTAGGCATCTCATGTCAGCGGCCTCATAAATCTGGTAAATCAAATAAGAAATTAGAGTTTTTTAAGTGACTGGTAATCAGTTACTAATTTCCTTGATATAGCTAAAAAGAATTAATCAAGCGCGTTAATGGTGACCCAATACCGGTAGGCAATAATGGCCTGTTCCCATTTTTTCAGCTGGGTTAGGTTACGCTGACTGTAGCGCGGAAGAATGACTTTATTGATGCTGGCCAGTGCTTTGAAAAATAGTTTTCGCATAATACCGTTGTTTGAATTAGGCTTAAGTTGGATACTTTTAATCCTTATCTTTAGCTCGAACAAAATCCTTTACGACACATAAAGTTATGGAATCCTTGGAATCTGGTTCTTTCTTAAATATTTGGCATTATGCCATGATTGTGGGCGCAATTGCCATGGTGGCCATCGGCCTTCTGTTTTATTTTATACACCATCTGAAAGCATCTTCCATTAAGGAATATCACCATAAATACGATTACCTGAACAAGAATGAAATTGCGAATTATAAGCGTGTATTCTATTGTTTTGGAATTGCTTTTGCCTTTGCCATCAATACGTATGGCATGGGAGAAATTACGGAAATCGGAATTTGGTTTCTGGTTCGGATATTCATGGGCATTGCAGGCGGAACGTTGGTAGCGTACATAGCCTATTTGGTGCTGGAGTATTACTATCCCACTAAACTGGATAAAAAGTTAAAAAAATGGCGTTTTGCACCTCGTATCAATCCGAAGAGTGGCAACAAGATGCGCTTGCTAAGTGAAGAGGAAGAAGATGTACACCTTGATGCGGGAATGATTGCTGAAGAAAACGTGTTTTCTATCGATTATGATGTTTGGATTGATGAAAAAACAGGTGATGTAAAAATTGAGAAGTATGAAGGTCGGTTACAGGCGCTACAGTGTAACAGTTGTGGATTCTATACCATGCGCGTTATAAAAGAGGAGGTTACCAAAATGCCGGATGCCAATGAGCCAGGCGAATTGGTGAAAAACTACCAATGCAGTTATTGCAAATCCGTACGGGCAACTTCATTTAAAATATCCACCAAAGAAACAGAGGACTACAAAAAGGATAAGTTTAAATTTAAGCGAAACAATGACATTGATCTTGTAAAAGTTGAGATTCATTCGGTTACCGGTGAGCGGAAGCATTTTGAGTTTCAGAATGTAGATCAGGCGCAAAAATTCCTTTCAGAATTTGAATCTTGACAAAAGGGTGGATTTCTAGCATACCATTTGCCTGTATTTCCGTATACATGATAATAAACTGATTTAAGAATGAGCATAATGAAGCGTTTTGGATTGTTGGTTGGGTTGGTTTTGATGATTGGGGCTCACGCATTTGCTGTACCCGATTCTGTTTTTCAGATTAAGCCGGTATATGGCAAGCAGGTGCGCATTGTAACTTCGATTTTGGAAACCGGTCACTTCCGGAAACTGCCATTTAATGACTCGCTGTCATCCGTTGTTTTTGATGGGTATCTGTCGAGCCTGGATAACAGTAAGATCTATTTCCTGAAGTCGGATATCAGTGCTTTTGAGAAGTACCGGAATCAATTAGATGACCTTGCCCGTGAAGAACGCGTTGAACCTGCATTTGAAATGTACCAGGTTTTTCAAAAGCGTTTTAATGAGCGGATGGAATATGTGATGAAGCATCTGGTGGGGAAGGAGTTTGATTTTACAGCTGATGAGTATTATGAAACCAATCGGGAAAAGGCGCCCTGGCCGGCAAGTGTTAATGAGCTCAATGCCATCTGGACTCAGATCATCAAGAATCAGGCGCTTAGCCTTAAACTAACGGGCAAAACACAAGCTGAAATTAAAGAGAATCTGGAAAAGCGTTACGAGCGCTTTATTAAATCCATGAGTCAAACCAACAGCGATGACATTTTCAGCACCTACCTGAATACCATTGCTGAGTCGTACGATCCGCACACGAATTATTTCTCTCCACGCACAGCCGATGTATTCAAACAAAACATGGCGCAGTCGTTTGAAGGGATTGGTGCCCGTCTTCAGTCCGATAACGATTACACTAAAATTGCAGAAATACTTCCGGGCGGGCCAGCTGAAAAAAGCAAGTTGCTGCACGCTAATGATAGAATAATTGGTGTGGCTCAGGGTGATGAAGGAGAAATGGTGGATGTTATTGGCTGGCGATTGGATGAAGTAGTGAAGTTAATCAAGGGTCCGAAAGGAACCCGCGTTCGGTTAAACATATTGCCGGCAGAAGCTGGCGTAACTGGCCCTGCCGTGGTGATTACACTGGTTCGTGATAAAATTAAGCTCGAAGACCTTACCGCCAAGAAGCAGGTGGTGGAATACACAAAAGAGGGCAAGCAGATGAAGCTTGGCGTTATCACCCTTCCCAGCTTTTATATGGATTGGGAAGCCTATCAAAAGGGTGACCCGAATTATAACAGCACGTCAAGCGATGTAAAGAAGCACATTCAGGAAATGCAGGCACAGGGAATTAACGGCCTCGTGTTGGATTTACGAAACAATGGTGGCGGATCACTAAAGGAAGCCATAGACCTGACCGGTTTGTTTATAAAGAACGGCCCTGTAGTTCAGGTAAAAAATTCCATGAAGCGAACCGAAGTATTGGAGGATGAAGATAACTCGATCTTGTACAACGGCCCCCTTGTGGTGTTGATCAATCGCTTCAGTGCATCAGCTTCAGAAATATTTGCCGGAGCTATTCAGGATTATGGACGAGGAGTAGTAGTGGGTGAGTCGTCATACGGTAAGGGAACGGTACAGACCATGGTGGAGTTAGACCGCTTTGTTCAAGATAAAGATCAGGCGGGTTCGCTAAAGCTTACCATTCAGAAATTTTATAGGGTTAACGGAAGCAGTACACAGCATCGGGGAGTGATTCCAGATATTAAACTGCCTTCAGCGCTTGACCCTGATCAGTTTGGTGAAAGTTCAAGTCCGGCAGCGTTGCCTTGGGATGAAATTCGTGGAACCTTATATCAGCGTACACCTTATATCAATAGCAAGGTACTTGCCGGACTGACCAAGACTCATCAGGAGCGTTTGAAAACAGATGCCCAGTTGCTTGATCTTGTAACCCAAATTGAAGAGGCCAGAAAAAATCTTAACCAAACGAAAGTTTCGCTGAACGAATCCACTCGCAAAAAGGAGATGGAGGAGGCGGAGCGTAAAGTAAGCGCCACCCGAAATCCCGGAAACGTGCAACTGGATAAAGAAGGAAAGCCTGTTACCGGTTCGTTGAACATGGAGGATGAATATTTAAGGGAAGGTTTATTGATCCTTTCTGACTTGATTACTTCAAGAATCGGATAAGATTATAATAAAAAAACAGGCCGCGATTGCGGCCTGTTTTTTATTAGCGAACCAACGGTAGGAGGTTTATAATTTGTTGCAATTGTTGTGAAGTTGATCCGCCATCATTAGCACTTTTTCGGAATTCTTCCTCGGATTTAAGGGTGATGTTCTCAACTTTAGCTTTAGTAAGTGTGCTGTTCAGTTTTTCTAATTTAGTACCGCTGAATTCCTTAAACTTTTGACGAACTTTATTGATCTCAGCTTCCAAGACATTGATCCGATTAAGTTGTGAAGCCCCGGGACTTCCGGGATAGCTATTAACAGCTCCATACAATTCGACAACACGTTCGGTTAAGCGTTCTTCTGTTGCTACATAAAAGTCTCCGCCTTTAAATACAATCTCTGAATTCTGTGCTTCAATTTCCTTGATGTATGCATCTATTGGTTTGGCTAGCTTTGGACTTTTAGCTTTGGCGGCTTTTGCTTTTTCAATCAGGTCAACCTGTGCATCATACATGTAAGCAAGTTCTTCCATAAGTGTGAACAACCGCAAACTTGTTTCCTGTTTCAGTTTTCGATCAGCTTCCGTGTAGGGGGAATCTTCGGGGTAAATCAGGGTGAATGAAGTGTTAAACTCTTCTTTGCCTTTAATCACTTTTACAGGATAAGTGCCTGCCGGTAATGCAGGACCAAATAGTGAACCACCTATTGATTCACGCGTCTCAGAGGGTGGCACTCGTGGTCTGTCATAGCTGGTGGTCATTTGTACTACATTTATGCCGGCACTTTTTCCAGCCGGTAATTCGCGTACCAGCTTTCCCTGTTGATCGTACACTTCGATACTCATCTTTCCGAATGTGTGACGTTTGTTCATGTAGTACACAATCTTGGCTTGTGTGTTTGGATTCTCACCATAGAACTTGTCATCTCCGGGCGATGGATTTCTTCCGGCAGCGCCACCATCCGACAAGACAGTTGGTGCAATGGAAAAGAAGTGAATGGTTTTTGCCAGTACCTCATCGGTTAGCTGGCGTAAAGGAGTGATCTTGTCAATAATGTAGATGCCCCGGCCATGTGTAGCAATTACCAAGTCGTGATCGCGAGGGTGTATAACCAAATCATGAACGGGCACTCTCGGCATGTTGTTTTCAAAGCGAGTCCAGTTTTTACCGCCATTTATTGAGATATACAAACCAAATTCAGTTCCGGCAAAAAGCAGGTTGGAATTTACAAGGTCTTCCCTGATCACATAAACGTGCCCTTCAAGTTCAGGTGTTACCAATGAAGTCCAGGTTTTTCCAAAATCAGTTGTTTTATAGATGTAGGACTTTTTATCACCATTGCGATGATTGTCAAATGTTACATATGCCGTTCCTTTGTTAAAATGACCAGGCTCAATATAGGAACACCAGTTTCCAGCAGGGAGACCAGTAATAGTGTTTGTTACATTTGACCAGGTTTTACCTTGGTCTTGAGTCACCTGTACATAGCCATCATCAGTCCCTGCCCAAATCAGGTTCTCATCCAATGGCGATTCAGCCACAGCATAAATGGTGGCGTTATTTTCAGCTGTTGAGTTGTCTATTGAAACACCACCTGAACTGTTTTGTCTTTGTCTTTTTGGATCATTGGTGGTGAGATCGGGAGAAATTTTCTTCCAGGTATCCCCCCGGTCATCAGACATAAACAGAAACTGCGCACCAACGTAAATACGATCTGCTTTGGATGGACTTTGCACAAGTGGTGCATTCCAGTTGAAGCGGAATTTTGGATCGCCAGTTTGTGGCTGGGGCTTGATATTTTTTGATACACCTGCTTTTTTATTGAACCTAACTGAATTTCCTCCCTGACTTGCTGCATAGATGACGTCCGGATCGGTTGGATGACGATGCGAGTAGAATCCGTCACCATAATTCGAAAGCTTCCATTCATGATTGGTAATGCCCCCAGGCATTTGTGAAGGGCCATACCATGATCCATTATCTTGTAGACCACCATATACATTGTACGGCTTTTCATTATCAACGGTCACGTGATAGAATTGGCTTACTGGAATATTTTCCCACATACGAAATGAATATCCCTGGTCGAACGACTCGTAAACACCTCCATCGGTACCCAACAATAAATGATTCGGGTTACGAGGATCAATCCATGCTGCGTGGAGGTCGGCATGTGGGCTGCCCATTTGCCTGAACTTAATTCCACCATCGGTAGAAATGATAGGAATGTAGGCGCACTTTACCAGGTTGTTTTCATTTTTTGGATCTACCGTTATGCGAGAGAAATAGAACGGACGGACTGTATTGCTGAAGTCACTGTTTACTTTACTCCAGTTTGCGCCCGCATCTGTTGATTTGTATAGACCTTTGTTTGAATTTCCTTCTGCTTCAATACTGGCATACAATACTTTTGGATTGGAAGGGGCTACAGCAATTCCAATTCTTCCAAGCTTAGTGGTTGGCAATCCGTTGTGGATTTTATTCCACGATTTACCACCATCGGTACTTTTATATAATCCACTAGTGCCGGTAAATCCTGAATCAAAGAAATCAGGGGAGCGTCTGTGGCTCCACATGGCAGCATATAGTATTTCCGGATTTTCCGGGTCAATATCCATATCTGCACAGCCTGTATTTTCATCGATGTAGAGAACTTTAGTCCAGGTTTTACCCCCATCCGTTGTTTTAAAAACACCGCGTTCCTGATTGGATCCCCAAAGATGTCCTTGAACACCAACATAAACCGTATTGCCATCTTTCGGGTGAACCAAAATATCACTGATGTGCTCTGAATCCGCAAGTCCAACAAGTTCCCAGGAAGTACCGCCATTTATTGACTTGTACAAACCGGTTCCTACTCCAACGCTGTTGCGTACCCATGATTCACCGGTACCAGCCCAAATAATTTCAGGATTGCTTTGGTCGATGGTGATTTTACCAATTGATTGTGCGTAATCATTGAAAATCGGACGGAAAGTTGTTCCGCCACTAACCGATTTCCAGAGACCACCACCGGCAGTTCCTACGTAAATAG
The DNA here is from genome assembly GCA_964419145.1 of uncultured Roseivirgaceae bacterium. Classification (GTDB taxonomy): domain Bacteria; phylum Bacteroidota; class Bacteroidia; order Cytophagales; family Cyclobacteriaceae; genus UBA2336. The sequence continues at coordinate 631,321 of CAYQOM010000002.1, forward strand.
TTTCCGGTTTTGAAAGCACAACATCTATGTCGGTAATTCGACCGCTCATGACGGCCGGGCCGATACTGCGTGCCCGTAAGCCAGCCAGCAAAGTTTTGCCGGATAGTTCTGTTTGCGACCATACCTGGATGGTCAACGCAAAGGCAATTAATGTAACAACTACTTTTTTCATGAATTTGGTGGTTAAAAAAAAGACTACACGAGGGTAGTCTTTTAAGGTTTGCTTATGGATTGCTTATTTCTTGGGAAAGGCAAAGATGCTATCGTCAACCTGTTCGTTCAGGCTTACATTTTTAAGTGTCATTTTCATCAGCGATTGACCATTCATCTTCGTTTCAGTCGAGAATGGAATCATTAATCCATTCACTTCCTGGTAGTCGCTCATAAATGTATTGCTTTCAGCTCCTTTATTGGGGCCTGAACGGGCATAAGCCACCACCATAATTGGGACAAAGTTTTCGGCATCGAAGTAGTGAATTTCGGTAACGTCTTCTTTGTCATTGTTTTTGTTTTTGATGATCTGAACCTTATGGCATTTCACACCATCAATTTCTTCCTGACCCAACAAGGTAACTTCATGTCCTTTGGATTTGTAGTCGATGAATTCATCTTCAAACTTCCTGTCCGTCATTTCTTTGGCTTCTTCGCCTGTTAATTTTACAGGTTCGGTTCCGCTGGCAAAAGGATTGATCATCCAGGCGTCCTTTCCATCATAAGCCTGCACGATTTCCATACCCTGAACCTTAATTTGCATACGTTGCAGATCCGGCCTTTTGGTTACCATGTTAAAGTCCAGGTCCATACCCTGCATGCTCATGGAGCCTTCAATTTTCATACTTTGCAGAGCTTTCCAATTAGAAATACCACCAATGTTTTCAAAATACTTGGTGAGTATATCATCTACACTTTGGGCGCTGGCACCGGTCGCCAGGATTGCAAACATGAATACGCTTAGTAATTTAATTTTCATAGTATTTGGGTTGTTTTGGTCGATTAGTCGGGGTTGCTGCCTTGCTATTACACAACACAAAAAAATTAATACCGTTAAATCCTCAAGATAAATAAAATCGCTAAAATCTGTATTTTAATAGCTATTTTTAGCCAAAACCACGCACGCCATATCTCGTACCCCGCGCCATGAGTGAAGAACTTCTGAAAGCCGTTATCCAACTCTTTGCCATTGTTGCCCGCGAACGCATTACCGATGATGAGCGTAATAATATCAAGGAATTTCTGGGGCTGCACCTGAATCGGGAAGCTATAAAATACTACCTCGACCTGTTTGATGAACTGGCGAAGGGAGGCCAGGGCGCCATCCAGGAATACACTACCGTTGATGCGGAGACTGCCCAGTTTCTTGATGAATGGGCGAAGATCATGCAGATCAGCAAGCAGGTAAACCAGGCGCTTACCATGCAGCAAAAACTGGTACTGATCATTAAAATAATTGAACTTGTATTTTCTGATGGAGAAATATCTGAGCGTCAGGAGAATCTGATCTATTACATCGGTCAGGCCTTAAAAGTACCTCGCCACGACATCAATGAACTTAAGAGCTTTGTCACCGGTCAGGATATTGATGAACTTGCATCGGAGAATATTTTGATCATTGATGAAGGGTATGATGAGAATCCATATCCAGGTCCGCGCATTGTGGAAAAGAACCTGACGGGTTTGATTGCCATTTTACGACTGGACGATTCCTATTTCATCAAGTACCTGGGTATTTCAGTTGTTTACCTGAACAGCATCCACCTGAAAAGCCGTAAGATTGATGTGTTCCCTACCGGCAGTACCATACGCGGTGATAAGATTGAACCAATTTATTACAGCGACATTATCGGGAAGTTTCTGGCCGGATCGGATCATCAGAAGCTAACCTTTACAGCCGATCATATTTTTTATCACTTCAAATCGGGCAAGGCCGGTTTGCAGAATATAAACATTGCCGAAAAGGGAGGGAAGCTGATCGGCATTATGGGCGCCAGTGGTTCGGGTAAATCAACCTTGCTCAACGTGTTGAATGGCGCTGAAAAACCTTCCAGTGGCAGGGTGCAGGTTAACGGCATCGATATTCATGAAAAACCCGAGGAAGTTCAAGGCATAGTGGGGTACATTCCTCAGGATGATTTGTTAATGGAAGACCTGACGGTTTTTGAGAACTTGTACTATGCAGCCCGATTATGTTTTGGCCAACTGCCAAAGGAAGAATGCGCTGAACGGGTTGAAAAGTTATTGGTGCAACTTGGGTTGGCTGAAATCAGAAACCTGAAAGTAGGATCACCACTTCAGAAAACGATCAGTGGCGGGCAACGCAAGCGGCTCAATATTGGTTTAGAACTTTTGCGGGAGCCGACTATTTTATTTGTCGATGAGCCAACATCCGGTTTATCCTCACGCGACAGCGAGAATATTATGGACTTGCTAAAAGAATTATCGCTGCGGGGTAAAATGATTTTTGTGGTCATTCATCAACCTTCATCAGACATTTTTAAAATGTTTGATACATTATTGATTCTGGATGTTGGTGGTTTTCAGATTTACTACGGCAACCCGGTAGAATCGGTCGTGTATTTCCGCGACATCATCAATGCGGCAAATAAATCGCAAGGTGCGTGTCCCGAATGCGGTAACATTAATCCTGAACAGGTTTTCAATATTATTGAAACGAAAGTTGTAAATGAATACGGCCGCCTTACCCATACGCGAAAAATTTCGGCTGGTCAATGGTATCAGTATTTCAAGCAACGGTTAAAAGTACCCAAGGTTGAACACCTGAGAGAACCACTGCCGGTAGCGCAGCATATTGCTAACCGTCTGCAACAGACAAAAATTTTTACCATTCGCGATTCACTAGCCAAACTGGCCAATAAGCAATACCTGACGATAAATTTGTTAGAAGCTCCGGTGTTGGCCTTTTTCATTGCGTTTATGGTTAAATACTACAATGTATTGTCGCGCGAAAATGCATCGTATACATTTTATGATAATCAAAACATACCCGTTTTCTTTTTTATGAGCGTGGTAGTGGCGTTGTTTTTCGGGCTAACCGTAAGCGCTGAAGAGATATTTAAGGACCGGAAAATTCTAAAGCGGGAGCAATTTCTTCATCTGAGCCGAACCAGTTATTTATTTTCGAAAGTTGCCGTATTGTTCAGCATCTCCGCTATTCAAACACTACTGTTTATCATTGTCGGACATTTGATTTTGGAGATTCCGCTTACTGAATTTCGGTATTGGTTTATTTTATTTTCAATCGCCTGTTTTGCCAACGTATTGGGCTTAAACATTTCCGCCTCCTTTAACAGTGCCGTTACCATTTATATCCTTATTCCAATTTTGATTATACCACAATTGTTGTTAAGTGGCGTAGTGATTGAGTTTGATAAATTCAATCCACGCGTAACCAAACCCATTGGTGTACCGCTAATGGGCAACATCATGGCTTCCCGGTGGGCGTTTGAAGCTTATATGGTTACACAATATCGGGATAACCCATTTGAACAACAGTTCTACGAAATTGATAAGACATTATCGCAAGCCGAATTTAAGCGTGTGTTTTTGATTCCAGAGTTGGAGTCGAAGCTTTCCTACTGCATCAACAACAGGAGTCAATGGCGAAACCCGAATGCGGTTGAATTGCAGGCGGCCCTTACGGTGCTGCAGAATGAAATTCGAAATGAGTTATTGGTGGCGGGTAGTGAAAATTATAAAGATGTCGAAAACCTCGCCATCGGCAAGTTTGATTCAACAGTATATGAAAATACTTCCAGGTTTCTCGGCACCATGAAACAGTTGTACCTTCTTCGGCACAACCGGGCAATGGATGAGCGGGAGCGATTGGTGGATTACATGACCTCATCGCCCGCTAAAATGTCACAATACGAAAAAATGCGAAATACCTATCAGAACAAAGCGGTGGCTGATGCGGTACGGAACCTGAATACCATTAACCGAATTGTTGAATATGATGGTCAACTGATTCAACGGATTTATCCGATTTATCAGGATGAGCACAAACCCAGGTATTGGTTAGACTTTTCTGCCAATCTGTATCAACCCACCAAGCATTTTGCCGGGATGGTTATCGATACACTTTATTTTAATGTGGCGGTAATCTGGAGCATGACGTTGGTGCTGTACATTACGTTGTATTTTGATTTGCTGAGAAAAATCATGTCGATGATTGAAAACAGGCGGTACAGAAAGATTGACCGTACCTAAAATTTCCTATTTTTGCGCCACGTAAAACCCAATTCGACTATGAAAAAAGATTTCGTTAAGTATTTCTCACTGGTTCTTTTTGCTTTTTTATTAGCATGTACGCCTAAGCAGGAGCAGGCAGAAACCGAAACTGAGGTTGCTGCAACTGAAGAGGACGCGGAATGGCCATTGATGGATGAGTTTCACATGGTAATGGCAGAGAGCTTCCATCCATTTAAGGATTCAGCCAATATTGATCCGGCTATTGCCAACGCTGCCGAGATGGCTTCTTTGGCTGAAACATGGGCTGGCGCTGAACTTCCTGGAAAAGTTAATAACGATCAGGTAAAGGCTGATCTGCAAACCTTGAAAACAGAGACTGCGGCTTTTGCAGAAGTAGTTAAAGGTGGTGATGTGGCAGCAATTGGTGCATCATTAACCAACTTGCACGATATTTTCCACAGACTTCAGGATGCCTGGTATAAAGGTGCCGAAGGTGGAGATGATCATGGTGATCATAAACACTAAAATTTCAAACGTCTAGTGATGAAGCATCATTCAGAACTATCTGGATGGTGCTTTGTTTTTTAAGCGCTATGCTAAAAATTGCCTGGGCACCGAATTACGTGTTACCGCTTCCTCCCAGTCATCGTTTTCCGATGAGTAAGTACGAAGTGTTGCCCCAGCAATTGTTGCATGAAGGTACGGTGAGTGTTGATAGTTTCTTTGCACCGAGCCCAGCAACAGAATCACTAATTATCCGAACGCATGAGGAAACCTATTGGAAGCGCCTTCAGACACGTCAACTTTCTCCACAAGAAATCAGGCGTACCGGATTTCCCTTAACGCAAGCGTTGGTTGATCGTGAGGTGATTATCATGCAAGGTACCGTTCAGTGTACCCAGTATGCCTTGCAGTATGGTGTATCGATGAATATTGCTGGTGGAACGCATCACGCCTTTACCAATCGGGGAGAAGGGTTTTGTTTGCTGAACGATATTGCCATAGCCGCCAATTATTTGCTGGATCAACGACTAGTGAAACAAATTTTGGTAGTCGATCTGGATGTTCATCAGGGAAACGGAACGGCACAAATTTTTAGAAATGAACCCCGGGTTTTTACATTTAGTATGCATGGCGCGAATAATTATCCGTTGCATAAGGAGCATTCTGATCTGGATATTGGTTTACCCGATGGTACGAATGATTCATTTTACCTGAAAACGTTGGATGTCAACCTTAAAAATTTATTGGACACCGTTCAACCCGATTTCATTTTCTTTCAATCGGGTGTGGATATTCTGGATACTGATAAATTGGGTAAGCTATCAGTAACAAGAGAAGGATGTAAGCAACGTGACCGCATTGTATTGGAAGCTGCGAAACAAAATAGGATTCCACTAGTAGCCAGCATGGGTGGCGGTTATTCTGAGAATTTTCGTGACATTATTGAAGCGCACGCCAATACATACCGGTTAGCACAAGAAATATTTTTTTAACGATGCCCTTTACCTTTTCTCATCCGGCTATTGTTCTCCCGTTTGCCAAAATCCGGTCGGCTTATGTTTCTATGTCGTGCCTGGTGGTGGGCAGTATGACGCCAGACTTCCAGTATTTTCTGCAGATGAAGTTGAAAGGAAGAATTATGCATACGTGGCATGGTGCTTTTTTGGTGGGTTTGCCGGTAGCCATTTTTCTGGTGTTTGTTTTTCATCTTGTAGTGAAACGACCACTGATCAATAATTTGCCAATGTATTTTCAAAGTCGTTTGCGCGATTTACATGATGTTGATTTTCTGAAAACCTTTCAGAAGAACTTTTTCGCCTACCTGATCTGTTTGCAAATCGGGGTGTTGTCGCATGTATTCTGGGACAGTTTCACGCATGCCAACACCTATTTTGTTGAGCACATGGAATTTCTTTCGTGGAAAATTGAGCACGAAGCTTTTTCTGACAGGCCACTCTTCAGGTATCTGCAACACATTAGTACGCTGGTTGGTGCTATTCTTATTGCCTGGTTTTTTCATCTCCTGCCAAAGCGAACTGATAATCTGGGTCCTGTGTCTTATAAGTATTGGTTGGTGATGACCGGATCGATGACGCTTGCATTTGTCATAAGGTGGTCGTTCGGATTTCGTTTCTTCGGAGATGGCGTTGTAGCCGCAATCAGCAGCCTATTCATCGGATTTATCGTGGCAGGGTTAGTCTTTCATTCACCCCAAAAACGTTTCATAGCTTAACTTTTTCAATTACTTTGCTGTAAATACACCTCGCAGATGGAGTATATCAGCAGCCGTAAAACCCTCTGGTCGGTAATCACCGCTTCTTCTGTCGGTACTTTAATTGAGTGGTACGATTTTTACATTTTCGGAAGCCTGGCCGTTATTCTTTCTGAACAGTTTTTTCCGCAAACCAATCCAACTGCTGCTTTCCTATCTACATTAGCCACCTTCGCAGCGGGCTTTATTGTTCGTCCCTTTGGCGCGCTCGTGTTCGGGCGGTTAGGAGATATCGTGGGTAGGAAGTATACCTTTCTGGTAACGCTTACGCTGATGGGGGCCTCCACGTTTGCGATTGGTTTGGTGCCGAACTATGAAAGCATTGGCATGGCGGCACCGCTAATTGTTTTGGTGTTGCGACTGGTGCAAGGGTTGGCTCTTGGTGGAGAATATGGTGGAGCGGCAACGTATGTCGCTGAACATGCTCCTGCTGCAAAACGCGGTTTTTATACCAGCTTCATTCAAACGACCGCTACGCTGGGTTTGTTTGTTTCCATCGGTGTAATCTTAGCCGTGCGCGAATGGGTTGGCATTGAAGCCTTTTCAACATGGGGCTGGCGTGTTCCGTTTATTTTGTCTGCCGTGTTGGTCGCGATTTCCATTTACATCCGGTTACGCATGCAGGAGTCGCCCTTGTTTGCGAAAATCAAGTCGGAGGGAAAACTTTCAAAGAATCCGATTAAAGAAAGCTTTACCAAAAAAGAAAACTTGCTGTTGGTGCTGCTGGCTTTGTTTGGTGCAACGGCTGGTCAGGGTGTAGTTTGGTACACCGGGCAATTCTATGCGCTCTCGTTTATTCAAAAAACCTGCAACATTGAGTTTGTTCAATCCTATCACATCATTGCTATTGCACTATTAATCGGCACTCCGTTGTTCATATACTTTGGTTGGTGGTCGGACAAAGTTGGAAGAAAGTATATTATGATGGTGGGCATGTTGCTGGCCGTTTTATGTTACCGTCCGATTTACAGTAAAATGTATGCGTTATCAGATCTATCTGGTAAAACCGAAATTGTAGAAAAGCTGGAAGTAAGCACTTCATACCAACTTGACAATACCGACTCGATAAAAGTGGTATCACGTGTACACTATTATACAGATGGATATCGGCTTCTTGAAACAACAAAGTTCAATGCTGCAGATATTGAGATGGGAACGGGTGAACAGATCGTATTAAATGATGATGCAAAAAGAACGATGATTTTGCTGGTACTTATCCAGGTTGTTTTTGTGACCATGGTTTACGGCCCGATTGCAGCGTTTTTGGTTGAGTTATTTCCTACGCGTATCCGTTATACATCTATGTCATTGCCGTATCATATCGGCAATGGAATTTTTGGCGGACTTACACCGTTTATTGCCACGAGTTTGTACGAACTCAGCAAATCCGAAACCAACCCTTCCGGTGATGTGCTGTCAGGATTATGGTACCCGATGGGAATTGCCGTGATCTCATTTATTATAGGCATGATCTTTTTGCCGAAAAGAATCAAAGGTGAAGTATTGGAGGAATAGATGGCTAAGAAATCACAATGGACACAAGTGGGCAAACGCAAGTTGGAATTATCCAACCTGGATAAGGTATTGTTTCCCGAGGATGGCATTGTGAAAGCGGAAGTTATTGCCTACTACTTAAAAATTGCGCCAACCATTTTAAATCATATCAAAGGTCGCGCGTTAACCTTAATCCGTTTTCCGGACGGCATTCATGGTGAAATGTTCTATCAAAAGAACCGACCGGAGTGGGCGCCCAAGTGGCTGGAGTTTGAGCGACTGGGCAAAGAGGAAAAGGATTACATCATCGCCACCGAACCTGCTTCGTTGGTTTGGCTGGCCAACCTGGCTTCGCTTGAGTTACATCAACTGCACAGCCGCAGGCCTAACTTCGATTTTCCGGATTACATGGTGTTTGATCTTGATCCACCGGAAGGGTACAATTTTAAAAAGATTGTTTCTCTTGCGTTTGACCTAAGGGCGCATATTGAGTCATTTGGCTACACTGCTTTTGTAAAGACTACAGGCGGAAAAGGTGTTCACATCTGTTGTCCGTTGGAACCCAAGTTTGATTTTCATGCCGTATTTGAATCGGCACAACTGATTGCACAGCCTTTTGTGGATGCGAATGCAAAAGAAACTACGCTTCACATTAAAAAGGATGCACGCAAAGGCCGTGTGTTGATTGATATCTATCGCATACGCTCCGGACAAAGCATTGTATCACCTTACAGCTTGCGCGGGCGGGTAGGGGCACCGGTTTCCATGCCGTTGAAGTGGGAAGAATTGGAGGTATTAAAGAGTCCGCTGGAACACAATATTCATAACGCAATTGATAAAGTGTTGAATGATGGCGATGCGTGGGAGGGCATGGATGCGTTTGCTGTTGAATTGCATAACCACAGAAAGCGTGTGGTGGCCAAGGAGTTGCCGGCTTCAAAGAAAAGAAAAACACCCGCTCAACTTGAATCCTATGAAAAAAAGCGCGACTTCAAAAAAACACCGGAGCCCGATGCCCGGATTGTAGAAGGCGGTGGAAATAATTTTGTCATTCATCGGCATCATGCTTCACATCTTCATTATGACTTACGATTGGAGCAGGAGGGTGTGTTGAAATCGTGGGCAGTACCAAAGGGCATGCCGCCCCATCCGGGTGTAAAGCGGTTGGCTGTTCAAACAGAAGATCACCCGATGAAATACCTGACGTTCGATGGCAAGATCCCTAAAGGACAATACGGTGGTGGCGATATGTGGATTTATGCGCTGGGTAAATACACGATTACCAAAGATAAGAAAGACGGATTTTATTTCAGACTGAGCAGCAAGGAGCTGACGGGGGAGTACCGGATTTACCAGATCAAGCAGAAGGAGTTTTTGCTTGAACGGGTGGACATTCCTCAAGTTGATTTTTTGAAAGAGGAAATCGCGCCCATGCTTTCTGATAGCGCCACAGCATTGCCCAAGAATAGTGATGATTATGTTTATGAAGTTAAATGGGACGGCATTCGTGCCTTAATTTCATTGGAAGATGGACAACTTCGCATTCGAAGCCGGAACCAAAACGACATCACCAAACAATTTCCGGAGTTGTTGATTCCCGACAAAGCTTTCCGGGCTACGAATGGATTGTTTGATGCGGAAATCGTTTGCCTGAATAAACAAGGAAAACCCGAATTCAAGAAAGTCATCAATCGACTGATGGCTTCCGGAGAGACCAATATCAGTAAGCTATCGAAGTCAAGCCCGGTGTATTGCTACATTTTTGATTGCCTGTATTTGGATGGAAGGAGTTTGATCAATGAACCGTTGTTGCAACGCAAAACCTGGTTGAAGGATGCCATCAAAAAGGATACACCCTATCGCGTAAGCGAGTGGATGGAAGATGGGGAAGGTTTGCTGGAAGCGGCACGTGCACATGAATTGGAAGGCATTATGGCCAAGCGCAAAGATGGGCGTTATTTTCCCGGCAGGCGAAGTGATTCATGGTTGAAGATAAAGATCAGGAATACGGCTGATTGTGTAGTGATCGGATACAATCAGGGAAAGGGAAACCGAAAAGATGCCTTTGGTGGTCTGCATCTGGCCCAATGGGAGGGTGATGTGTTGGTGTACCGTGGTAAAGTAGGAACCGGTTTTGATGACGTTACCATCAAAGACATTTTCTTTCGCATTAAAAAGCTTAAGGAAATCAAGAAACCCGTGGAAGGAAAAGTGCTCGATGAAAAGGTATCTACATGGGTAGAGCCAAAAATAGTACTTGAGGTAACCTACGCATCTCTAACACCGGATAAAAACTTCAGGGAACCGGTGTTTGTGCGGTTGCGGAGAGACCTTGAAATTTAATCTTTGTAGATTTATTTAAATTTGGACATGTCGTTCATATGAGCTACATTTTAATTAGATTAAGAAGCATGAACTTTTTTAAAATATTAAAAGCAAAAATCTCTCTGCCCTGGAGGAGTTTTGTGTTCTTGTTTTTTCTTTCTTTAGGTTCTTGTTCTGAACAGGAATTAATAGAACGTCCTGGTTGTATGATTACTTATTTTTCCGATAATGGGTTCAATTACTTTTATGAATACGACCGGAAGCACAGGTTGTTAAAGCTAAAAGTTGAGTTAGATGACATTGAAATCAGGTACTCCTATTTCTCTGATCACATAATCTTAAATTATGCTACTAAGGAATCGGATAGTGATGATTTTGAGTTAATAGAAGGACAAAAAGTAATTTGGATAAATGATCTTGGATTGCCCGTTTCTATTGTAGAAGAGGATATAGCAGCAGGTGGTTCACCAAAATATCGCTATCGTTTTGAGTATAATGACGATAAATTGAAATACATGGTGGCCGACTATAGTGATTATGCAGATTATATAAGTAAGGATTCAGTTGTTGTAACATTGTTTGATGATAGCGGCAAAAATATTAGTCAGTTGAAGACGTATCATTGGTACATCGATGAAAACGTTTGGATTGAAGGTGGTACCCATAATTTAACGTATTCAAGTAACTTAAATCCATTTTATAAATTTTATTATGAGTCAGTAGGTGAAAGCTCTTCAACGTTGTTATTAAGTTTATTTAATCGAAATCTTCAATCATCATTGGAATTATCGAGTGCTGATGGTTCTTTCTTATCAAATTTTGCATACTCCTATACTGTTAATAGTGATGGGTATCCACTTGCTAGTACGTTATATTATCTAGATGAGAACTTAGATGATATGCCAATAGAAGTGTGGCAGTCTGAATATGAATATGAATGCCGGTAAGGATGTGGATAGAGACTGGATTCTTTGAATTTCTTGTATTTGAGTTTAAAAGGGGGTTAAAACCTAACAACTGTCTCGCTGCTAATGATTCTGGCAAAACCTGTCTTTAACTTTTTGATCAACCGGGTATTTTGATTTCTCCGCTTTCTTTATATCATCACAGGCCTCTTCAATTTTATTCAACCGATAATACGCAATCGCCCGGTTATAATATGCCACCCCATAATTGGGTTGATAGGTGATGGCGGCACTGTAATCCTCTATGGCTTCATTGTACTTCTTTTGTGCGACCAGAATATTTCCCCGGTTAACCCAAGCCTTTACAAAGGTATTATCTAACTCAATCGCTTCGGTATAATCGCGGTAAGCACCAGTCAGGTCAAAAAGTTTTTCTTTTGTTACTCCACGGTTTAACCAGATTTCAGGATCGATCCGGTTTAACCGAACGGCCATGTTGTAGTCTTCCAGTGCTCCGCGGTAATTCTTTTGCAACAACCTGTAATAGGCGCGCTCCAGGTAAGGATCAAGCATGAGTGAATCGGTCTGGATGGCTTCTGTAAGTTGAGCTTCTGCCTCATCGTAATGGCCAGTCTTTGCTTTTGAAATGGCCAGGTTGTGCTTTGCCAAAGGATGGTTGGGGTGTAAAGTTAACGCTTTATTGAAATCGTCTGTAGCAGTTAAATCATTGCACGCTTGTTTGGCCAGTGCGCGGTTCACATAATAATCCGCTTCATCGGGAGTTAACTGAATGGCGGAATCAAGATATTGCACAGCATAGCTGCAATTACGCAAGGACGATTCAATGAGTCCCAGGTAATTATATACCTGAGCCTTTAGCGCACTTTGGGCCGTCATCATTCTATCGGTACCCGGACTATGGGCTGATTGTCTGTAAAAAATGATATTGGTTTCACCAGCCGGAAGTTGAAGCAGTTTTTTAAAGTCGACTTTGGCTTCAACAAATTTTTTGAGTTGAAACAGCAGCGCTCCACGGCTCAACAACACTTCATATTGGTCGGGTTTAAATTCCAGACTGATAGTATAATCCCGAAGAGCGAGGTCAGGTTTGTTCAACCTTTCGTAAACGGAAGCCCGGGCATTGTAAGCCTCGGTGTAGGCGGGGTACTCGGCCAGGCTTTTGGAAAACAGTTCTACTGCATCCGCAAGCCTTCCTGCATGCTGGGCTTTGAATCCTTCTTCCAGTAATGTTTCAGCCTGTTTAATCTTGTCCTGAGCAAAGGTGGTCAGGGTAATAGCCAGGCAAAGTATGATAACGATTCGATCCATACGGATAAGGAATACTGGGCGCGCATGGAAGTAACACAACTTTATGTTAAAAAGCTCAAACTTTTACACAATCCTGATGTTTTACAGGTATGGAAAAAGCTAAGAAGTCTTCGAAAAAATCGGCCAATAAAGTGACGGCAGAAACCATTATTTCGGCCTACCAGGAACACGTTTTGATGGAGGGAAAGCAACCCTCAACCGTATTCCGGTTTTGCCGCGACATCGGTATTCAGGAAGCTGATTTTTATAAAGTTGCCGGATCATTTGAAGCGCTGGAAAAACTGATCTGGTCGGGTTATATGGAAAAAACCATCGCGCGCCTGGAGGGTGACGCGGATTACGCAAATTTCAGTGCACGCGAAAAGCTACTGGCCTTTTACTTTACATTAGCTGAAGAGCTTAAAGCAAACCGCAGTTTTTGCGTGTTGCTTCTTAACCGCCACCCGAAGCTGGAAATCGTGCCAGGCTTTTTAAAAACTTTTAAATCCCGTTTTGAAGAATTTGTTGACACTGTACTCAACGATGGCAAAACCAAAGGCGAGGTGGCAGAACGTCCCTATCTGGACAAGCGCTATCCGCAACTGTTTTGGGTTCACCTGGCTTTATTGTTGATGTTCTGGAAAGGTGATGACAGTGTGGGATTTGAAAAGACCGATGCGTTTATTGAAAAATCGGTGAACCTGGCATTCGACTTAATCGGAAAAGGCGCAGTTGACTCGGCCATTGATTTCGGTAAGTTTCTGTATCAGAGCGGCAAGAATTAGGAGGGAAGATTTGTGAAAGAATTTGATAAGATACCCGTAACCAAGGTTCAGCGGGCCACCAAGTTTATCGCCACAGGCGCAAAAATCGGTACTAACTATTTAAAGCATTACAGCAAAAAGCTTGTCGATCCGAACGTAAGCCGTAACGAGCTTCATGAAGATAACGCCAAAGACATTTATAACTCGTTAAGCGAGCTTAAAGGCAGTGCGTTGAAGGTAGCGCAAATGCTGAGCATGGATAAGAACCTGTTGCCCAAAGCCTATCAGCAGAAGTTTACCATGGCGCAATACAGCGCACCACCGCTTTCGTTTCCGTTGGTGGTAAAGACATTTAAACAATATTTTGATAAGGGCCCTGATCAGTTGTTTGATACATTCACGCACAAGGCTGTGAATGCCGCATCGATGGGGCAGGTACATCAGGCTACTCTAAAAGGGAAAAAGCTGGCTGTTAAAATTCAATATCCCGGCATTGGTGATAGTGTTAAATCTGACCTGGCGATGGTTAAACCTATCGCGTTGAGCATGTTTGATTTAAACCCTGCTGATTACAACGAATTTATTCAGGAAGTTGAACAACGAATGATGGAGGAAACCGATTACCAGTTGGAGTTGAAACGCTCCATGGAGTTGTCGGCTAAGAGTAAGCATATCAATAACTTATTATTCCCGACTTATTACCCTGATTTTTCTGCGGCCAAGATACTTACCATGGATTGGATTGATGGCAAACCGTTAGGGGAGTTGTTGGGCAAATCGATACCGGCTGATGCCGGTCAGCAGTTGGGCCAGGCCATGTGGGATTTCTATCAGTTTCAGATGCACGAACTAAAAAGTGTACATGCGGATCCACATCCGGGGAATTTTATCATCACACCAGATTACAAACTCGGCATTATCGACTTTGGATGTGTGAAAGTTATTCCTGAGGATTTTTACAATCAGTATTTCAAGCTGTTGGATCGGAACCTGTTAAGCGATAAGAAAGAAATGGAGCGTGTGTTCTATGCCATGCGTTTTATCTACCCGGATGATCCTGCCAAAGACAAGCAATTCTTTATTCAATTGTTCACGCAATTGGTTGAATTATTGAGCCGACCATTCGCAAGTGATTACTTCGATTTCTCGGATGCTTCTTACTTTGAAACGCTTTACAACTTTGGAGAGAAATTATCGAATATGAAGGAGTTGCGTGAATCCAAAAAGGCGAGGGGTGTGCGTGATGCGTTATATATCAATCGTACCTACTTTGGGTTATATAACATCCTGCACGAGTTGAAAGCCAATGTTTGGGTTAAACCAGTTGCCGCTTAACGGCCTGCATTACGTAAAAAGAAATTCAACCGGAACTTTATCCACGTTTCCAAACGCGGCTGACCAGCAATGAATTTGGTGATTTGAAGTGAGGCCGATGTGTTCGTGCCGATCATTTTACCTAAATCCAACCGGAGAAAAAGAAAGTACGTGTCTTCCACGAACGTGTGAATGTATTCCGGGTGCAACGAAACCCATCCCGACCATGAATCCAACACAAAGGTTGCCGGCAAACTCATACTGATGACTTTAAGTTGATCGTTGAGATCAGGGTTATCCAAATCGGGTACGCCATCGCCACCACCAAGACTGTTAAGTCGTGCTGATGAAATTTGAAAGTTAAGTGAAGGGAAAAGGTGAAAAGCCTCATCGGGACGGATTGCCACCACGATACCGGGTTTGTATACCCATGCACCCGTACCACGACCAAGGCGTGCGTTGCCGGTTGGTGCAGTGGCCTCAAATGTAGCCGTGATGCGCTGCAGGCCTAATGGATCTTTCGATTGATAAGCTACACCATGATAATAGAACTTCATGTCCCCAATGCCTGTGGTGTTTTCAAATCCGGCAAAATCGCCACTGAAAATAGAATGCACGACCGGCACAGCAATGCCCATGGCATGCCGCTTTCCCAGGCCATACACAAAGCCTGGCTTGAAGGAATAGAACTTGTTCTCAGCTACGAAATAGTACGAATCCAGATCAAGCGTAAAACGGCTGTCCATCAGGGCAGGGTGGTACGGTTCAAGCCTGTCTATATCCGTTTGGGCAAACAGGTTTGGGATGATCGTCCACAAAAACAAGGTAAAAAGCCACTCTTTCTGTATTCTCATAAGCTTAAAGATAATAGCTGAGGTTATATTTGTTAAATACGTTCATTGTCAATACTTTAGTATCCCTTATTTCATTTTTTAAACGAAGTATTATGAGAGCGATCTGGAAAGGGCATATCCGTTTTTCGCTGGTAACAATACCTGTTCGGATATACAATGCCATTGATTCGGCACAAACCATCAGCTTTAACCTGCTTTCCCGCAAAGGGCATAACCCGGTAGCGTATGAAAAGAAAGATAAGGTTACCGGTGAAGTGTTACGCACGGAGGACATCATTAAAGGGTATCAATATGAGCCTGGACAGTTTGTAATTATAGAACAGGAGGATTTTGCAAAGGTTAAGCTGAAGAGCACCCGCATCATAGATATTGAAGGGTTTGTTCAGGCTGAAGAAGTTCACGCCACGCTGTATGAATCACCGTATTACATTGGTCCGGATGGTGATGTGGCTGCAAAGAGTTATGGCTTATTGTGCGAAACATTGAAGCAAACCGGTCGCGTGGGCGTTGGTCGTGTGGTATTGCGCGATCGCGAGACGGTAGTGCTGTTGGCTCCGCATGAAAGTGGCTTGATGGTTTACAGGTTGCGTTACCCCAATGAAGTGCGCAGCATAAAAGAAGTGCCCGGTATTTTAGAAACGCTTAATGCCGATAAAGAGCAACTCAAACTGGCCAAAACCCTGGTCGATTCCATGACCCGCCAGTTTGTGGATATTGAGATGAAGGACCACTACACTGAAGAACTGAAGAAAATGATTCAGGCCAAGATTGAAGGTAAGGAGATTATTACCGTAGCCGAAGAAGAGCCTGAAGTAGTGGATATTATGACCGCCCTTAAAGCCAGTATTGAACAAGCCAAGAAGAAACCGATGGAGAAGGCCAAGGGCAAGGTTGCAGAGGCAGATAAGAAGCAGAGAAGGAAGGCAAGCTAAAAGGCTTCGAGCCTCAAGCTTCAAGCTTCAAGCTTTGGCTTTTTGCTTTCGGGTTTCAGCCGTACCTTTGTGGCATGGCGAAAGTAGTGAAGTTTCCGGGAACCGAGCCGTTGAAGTTTGGGCTGCAGAAGGCCCGAAAGAAGAAAGCTTCGGATCAATCGAAACATGGACAGCTTTCGCTTTTTGAACGGGGTAAGGTTATCAAGCTTGGTCATTACTCCACATTTGAAGAAGCGTTTCTGCTTGATGAAGGGGGTGATACCCAACGTGCCCAGCAACAATACCTGAAGTCCATTGCAGAAGGAGAGAACCTCGCAGACGCCAATTGTAATTTAGGAATACTCGAATCACAATCCGGCCACACCACCAAAGCCATCGACTATTTTACACAAGCCTTAAAAGCCGATCCACGTCATTACGAATCGCATTATAACCTGGCCAACATTTATGCTGAAGTAGGTAACTATCCATTAGCCAAAGTGCATTACCGCATGGCGATTGAAATAGAACCTGATTTTCCCAACAGTTACTTCAACCTGGGATTGACACTTGCTGTAAACAAAGAGTTTGCCGAGGCTATTGATACGTTAAAGCAATACCTCAAACTTGTACCGCAAGGTGATCACCATCAGGTTCACGACCTGATTGATCAACTGAGTTCATTGATTTGATTTTTATACCGACCAGAAGGTGATCAAAAAAAGAATGAAGCGATAGGCTTCCAACGCCAGGAACAATCCCAAAATACCCAATATACTTTTCAGAATTAGTCGCTTGCCTTTTTGGGTATAAAAATTTCTCGCAGCCCGATATAAGAAGTAAAGATTGGTGGTCACAAATACAATCGTCAGGCTACCATCATTTAAGTATTCATTCCAATTTAATTCTCCCCATCGGAACAATCGACTGACAATCCACAGCAGCACGGAAAGCACAATGGCATTGATAAAGATGTTGAAACTGACCAGTTCAACGGCCAGTGTAGTGTGATCGGTAAAGTATCGGTTTTTCTTTCTAAAAATCAGGCTTAGTGGTAGCGCAGCCAATAACACAAAAATGATAACCAATAATTTGGCGAGACCTGTGGTTTTATCGTTGTACATCAGTTCAAATGCTGCCAGGCTCATGCCCTCCTGCGTCAATCGGTTCACTACCATTTCGCGGGCGAATGCGCTATGAAAGAGGTAATACATTTGTGTACGCAATGATGAATTGAATAACTGCAATATGGGGAACAGAAAATAAACGAGGTTAAGAATGAAAAACAATTGAAGCGGCCGGATGTAATTCACCCGCCTGCCTTCCGCATATTCTTTAGAAATAAAACCGGGTTTTGAAATGATATACCACAATGACTTGATAAACTTGTTATCTGCAAAAGTTACGGCTATCAAAATGTTGCTAAGGAACGATTTCATGGATCGATCTTTCGGCAGAATTACTTTCTCGCCACATTGATTGCAGTAAACTCCCGTGAAGGAGTGCCCGCAGCTTTTACAGGTATGTACTTCTTGTTCGCTCACGCTGCTTTTTTGTTCAGTTGTTTCATGGTATTGCGCGCTCTTGAAATCAATCCGGCACTACCGTATGGCAGAATGTCTTCCAGTATCATAATCAATTCCCGTTTCAGGTCGGGATTGCTTTTGGCAATGTTAGCCAATACGGTCATGGAAAAAGCGCGAACGGCAATTGCTTCCTTGTTATTCTGCAGGTAGTCAAAGCATAAAGTGGCAACCTCGCCATGCAGGCTTTTCGGTACTTCAATAAACTGTAGCAAGCGTATGGTGTTTCGTTTTACTGCATTATGAAGCGCTGATTGTTTGAGATTTTTTAATAGCCTTTTCAGGTGGGGTTTAACGATTTCAGGATGGTGTTCAACACAAATGCTTAATGGCCAGGCAGAACGTTGCGTTACCCGATATGGGCCTTTCAAAAACAGATCTACCAGTTCAGTAAACCGTTCGGAGTCGTTGGCAACATAGCGTACAATTTTAAGCGTTTGTGCTTTGCTGTGCTCTTTCAGTATCTCCTTTTGCAAATCCATGTAAAAACAAAAGTCTGCAAAAATTTCGATTCCCGAGCAGGGTTTGATCCAACATCCAACAGCTGATGTTCATCACCTCCAGTCATTGATTTCGGTCAGGGAATGACTCGTTAATAAGTACGAAGTTTCCTATCCAATTGTACGGTTATGAAAAACACAGGTATTTGGATCGATTCGCGCGAGGCGCGGATTGTTCAGGTGGTGGATGGAAGGCAGATTAGCCTCAACCGGATGTTTTCGGGCTTGAACATACGCGAACATTTTGAGGGTGAAGTCTCTCGTAAAGTGAAACGCGGTTTTACGGGGTTTGATTACGAGCGGCAACAGCGAAACCGCCATGGTCAATCGTTGAAGCAATTTTGCCAGGCTGTAGTCCGGGTGGTTGGTACAAGTGATAATGTTTACCTGCTTGGGCCAGCCCAAACCAAGCTGGTTTTAGAAAAGGAGTTGAGGGAAAGTAATTCTAAGGCTCGTATTTTGGGGGTGGATGCCTGCGACAAGCTATCCGATAATAAGTTGATAGAAAAAGTAAAAGGTTACTTCAATACGCATCTAGAAAGCACGAAACAAAAGGGAAAAAAGAAAGTAGCGGCTGAAGCTTAATCAGGCGCTGTAGCGGTATTCCAAGTGGTTGCTTGCCATGGATTGAATCAACGCTTCTTCCTGAGGCGTGAAAGAAATTTCCTTTTTCTTATTACGGATGCTTTCAAAATACTTCTCCAGGCTGGGATAGAAGTTTAGCCTGTATTTAAATACCGTTTTGCTGCCAATTGCTTTTTTAAGATCGCGTAACGCAGTGCGGTCATCTACCCACAATAGATATAATGAATCACTTTCTGGTGAACCAGGCATGTACGGAAAGTTAGAACGCTCCAGGTTTTCCAAAACCTCGTCCTTAAACCCAGGTTTTCCGGCAATATAAATCGTTGTCCATTCCATAGAGAAAACTCCTTCTTTCATCTTTTACAGTATTTACGTACGAGCTTCCGCTCCATCACAAATGAAAATATGGTGGTGGCGTATTCGTTAAAAATTTTATGTAACTTACTGTAAATCAATTCTTTTAATGTTATTCACGAATACTAACGGAAGTTGTGGGTTAAGGTTCCATAAAAGGAAAAATTGTTTGAATAATTTTTTAGTTGAAATTTCAGGAGAGATAGCAATGACAATTGATGCTCATTCCGAATTTAGTATGGCAACGTTTGGCGTTTATTCTGTTGATTTGTCTTTATGGAGTTGCATGATGCCGTAACCATTACCCGGCAAGGGTACGTTGCCAATGATGGGGCCCGTTTGGTTCGTGCCGGTCGTGAGTATTTTCATTTGCTGCAACAGCTTATTCGCGAGGCCAGGCATACCATTCATTTACAAACATACATTTTTGAGGAGGACGAAACGGGAAAAGAAGTTATTCAGGAATTGCTGCTGGCAGCACATCGGGGTGTAAAGATTTATATAATAATTGATGGATATGCTTCCCAGAATTTTTCGGATGAGTTAGTGGAGCGTTTGCGATCTGCAGGAATCTATTTTCGGTTTTTTGCTGCCTATTTCAGAAGCAAGTACTTCTATTTTGGCAGGAGAATGCATCATAAGGTTTTTGTGGCGGATGCTAAGCGAAGTTTAGTCGGGGGGATCAATATTGGAAATCATTATAATGACACGGCTACGAATGTGGCCTGGCTGGATTGGGCAACTTACGTGGAAGGACCAGTAGGCTTGTTGCTTCAGCAGATTTGTGAAAGGCGGGTTAAGAATGAAACGTTTACCCGCATTGTATTGCCACCCGTTCCGGATCTCACAAATCGAATTTTAGTTCGCCCGCGCATTAACGATTGGGTTCGCAGAAAGCGCGAAATCTCGCTCAGCTATACGGAGATGTTTAAAGAAGCGAAATCGCACATCACTATGGTGTCCAGTTATTTTATTCCAGGTAATATTTTGAAGCGCTACATAGCCGATGCAGCGAAACGTGGTGTGAAAATACGGGTTATTCAAACTGGAATATCTGATGTAACCGTAGCCAAGTATGCTGAGCGTTACATGTACAATTGGTTTTTACGAAATGGCATTGAGTTGTATGAGTATCAACCCAAAGTGTTGCACGCCAAGCTGGCTACGTATGATGGCAAATGGGTAACAGTGGGATCCTATAACCTCAACAACATCAGTGCATATGCCAGTGTGGAGTTAAACCTGGATATTCTCGATACAGATTTTGCTAAAGATGCCGAAGCCCGATTGCAACGAATTATCAATCATGACTGTATTCAAATAACCCCTGAGTATTTTCAAAAAAAGCAAACGTTGTTAGAACGTTTTCTGCAACGCAGTGCATATGATATTTTCAGGATACTGCTTTTTGTGTTTACGTTTTATTTTAAGCAACGCGATTGAGTAGATTACGTGAATTGTTATTATTTGCGCGGGTCCTTCAAGGTAAACACCCTGGAAATGCAGAATCCAAAATGGATGTCACCCTTCAAAAAATCACCAGTTGTTTCTGATATGAAGGTTCTTTCTGTCATTCCTGTTGAATTGGTAAAGTAAAGTTGAAATACGTGCCCACCTGTTTCAATATCCACACCAAGACCAACAGAGTTTCTCGTATCTGAAAATTTATACCCGGGTAGTTGATAGTAGTATTCTGCGTTGATTGTAATTCTTTTTGTGATTTTTATTCGGCCTCCGGCTCCCAATGCAAATAAATCATTCGATAATGTAGTTCCGGGAACAAGATTGTAATGATTAACGGTGGGCATGACTTGAAAAGAAATGGATTCATTGAATTTACGAGCAACCATAACCTGAAACGTATAGTATAAGTGGGATGATTGGAAATTCTCTCGTGATGGGTTGTCGAATTTTTGTGTTTTGTAAACCATAGCGCCAAGTGCACTTACTGTAACAGGCATAATTTTATTTCCGCTAGCCTGGCGTAACAATTTGTATTTCATAAATCCGTCCAATTGCTTCTCATACGTACTTCTGCCAATGCCTACCATCCACCGGTTGTTAATTCCATAGTCTAATCCAATGCGGGTAGTAGCTTGATCCAGTCCAAAAAACTCGTAGAGACCACTGTTTACTAAACCAAATCGGTGTGAAATCCGAAGATCCAGAACGCCACCTGCTACATGTTCAATGGAATGGCCATTAATGAGTCTTGTTGTTTTGAATGTTGCTGTGGTATAATCTGTTTTTGCTTCGGACTCTTTGTCCAGCAAATCGAGCAAATCGTCTTGGGCAGCGGCTTGTAACCAACCTGCCATGAGAATTACGATAGTAATGCACTTATTCATGTTTAGGATTTTGGCTGGTACACGCAATTCACCTTGATTTCGATTTCCTTGGCTATCTTATCTGATACGAGTGCAGGAATTTCTATTTTATAGTTTTCCAGTCGTATGGGAAAAGTGCTGGTGGCTGATAGTTGTGTGTTGGCAACAGTAAGCACTCCATTCGTTTTAATATTTTGGGTTACCCCGTGAATGGTAAGGTCTCCGGAAATTTCAACCGGATACGAACCATTTTTAGTCAGATCAATGGTTTCTATGTTCAGAACTTTTCCACTGAATGTTGCTTTCGGAAACTTATCGGACTCCATGTAATTTTCGTTAAAATGCTCCTCCATTAATGCCTTTTGAAATCTGAAACTTTTCACCAATACGGCAAAGGCAACTTCACCGGTTTTAATGTTCATGATACTGGTGGCTTCGTTGTTAACGGCATCAATGTTTTCAACTTGTGTTTTTGAGAAAAAGGAAACCTGCCCGTTACGCGTCATGAATAAGGTTTGTGCAAAACTTGCACTGGTGATAATGAGCCCGATGAGTAGGGTTAGTGTTTTCATAAGTAATGCAGTTAGTTGTTTAAGGACCCGCTTTTAATCCAGTTATCAATTTTTTGAATTTCACAAGCCGATAGCTTACCACTATTTTTTGGCATAGGTGAAAAACTTCCTATATGCTTGATACTTCCAATTAAGCTTCCATCGCTCACGTAGGGAAGTACATCAGCATATGAATCAAGTTTGATGTCGGCCGATGGTGAAGTACCTCCATGGCAATTGTTGCATCGGCCATCCAGTATGGGTCTAATATCATTTTGATAGGATGGTGAGGCCGGGGGTACACAATTCGCGGTTTCCGGATAAAGAATGCCCTCTTTATCATAATAACACGAAGTTAGTACAAGGCCAACCCAAAGTAACAGGGTTGTTTTTTTTAAGTTAGTCGTTAAGCGCACCATTTTCTATCCATTTTTCAACTAGTCGTATTTCGCATTGCGATAATTTTGTGCCTTGCGGCATGGGTACATATCCAACAGCATGTTTGATTGTACCCAGTAATGAGCCATCGTCAACCGTTAATTTTACATGTGTATAATCCGAGAGATTAACATCGCCATTGAGTTCAGTAGGTTTATGGCAACCCACACATGCCCGATCAAGAATTGCTTTTATTTGAATGGAGTAGGTGTATTGAGTGGAATCACAATAGCAAGCACAATTGGTTGTATTTCTTGCTCCCTGGTTAATCCACGCTGCAATGGAATCTTTTTGTGCTGATGTTACCGAGCCATCCGGTGGCATCCGGTCTTCACCGGATTCAAAAAGTACTTCATAAATTTTACTATCAGCTGCATCACCCGGTTTTATTCCCTTGCGTACAATCGTGGTGTAACTGCTTAGGTTATATCCGTCTTCATGTGTTTCAGCATCATGACAACCGGGACGTGCACAGGCAGAAATGAATATGGGAAGGACATTGGTTTCAAAGCAAATTTCTCCGGGAGGTGTACACCCTGGAATGGAAGGTTTGCCGTCATTAAGTGAATTAGGATCCAAAAATGGATCATGTGTACAAGCGGCAATAACAATCAGTGCAAGCGTAATGGTCTTGATGTTTCCAGATATAGATCTGTTCTTATGGGTAACCAGGTTCAATAACTTTCTCATGATTTTGCCGGAATACAATTGGTAAGTACAACATCAGATAGAAATCCTTTACAAATTCCTTTCAGGTGAACGGTTTCGCCAGTTTTAATCTGTGAATTAGCCCTTTCAAGTGTACATCTTATACCAAATATGGGATCGTCACTCTTGAGCATAACAATGGTGTGGTTATCCATGTCTTGTGTGATTTCAACAACTTCTCCGTATACCTCGATCACTTTATCCAGGTAGTTTTCATTCGCAGAAATCTCATCGGATTCAAAAGCTTTAAATAGTTCTGTGGCAGAAAGGGAAACAAACGGCTTCTGGTCGGCTGTTCGATGGGGCTTATTGTAAAGCCAAAGTGCAAGTACAGCGATAAGCACGACAGCAATAATCAGTGTCCATACAATTCGCGGTTTCATTTTCTCTTTATTTATGAGTCAAATGAAAAAATGAAATCTGAAGACTTTCTGGAGAGATCAGGTGTTTTTTGGAAACCTGACAAAAATCAGGAACCTCTCTACTGGGTAAGAATTACTTTGAATCTGTGGTTGTTATCAGAATAGGTGTAGTATAATTCAAAGCCGAGCACCTTACAAATTTGCTTAGAAATTGTAAGTCCTAAGCCGATTCCGTTTTTTTGGCTTGATTCGCGATGGAAACGATTAAAAATTTTGTCAGGATTTAACAACGCTTCACCGGTATTGGAAACTATCAATTTATGATCAGTAATTTGAATAGTGACAGTGCCTTCAGCGGGTGAAAATCGGACTGCATTTGAAATCAGATTGGAAACGAGAATTTCAAGTAACGCAACATTTGTATTTAAGATTAGACTTTCTCCATGGATAACCGGATTTATCGCTTTGCTTTTAAAGGCATCGATGTACTGGTGAAGCGTTTTATCGATGACACTCCGCAGGTCTACTGGTTGTTTTTCAATCGATCCACTATTTTCTAGCTGGTTTAAGAGTAGCAGACTTTTGTTTATTCGATTCATCCGGTCGGTTGCGTCATACAGGTCACTGATCAGCTCGGCTTGTTCGCTATTCATGTCTGATGCTTGCATAAGGAGCTCAAGCTTTGACCGGATAATGGCTAGAGGCGTTTGCAGTTCATGGGCGGCATTTTCTGTAAATTCCTTTTGACTGATGTATGACTGGTGGTTTCTTCTGGTTAGCTGTATTAACGCTTTATTCAAATCGTTAAATTCTGTGATTTTGGTTTGTATTTCTGGAATGGATGTGTCTTTATCAATTTCAAATTTCTTTAGGTTACTTACGGTTTGATAAAAAGGAGCAAATACTTTTTTTGTCAACATCCTGTTGATTATCAGGAGTCCGGCCAGCAAACTTGCAAGAATGCCAATTTTAACAAACAGGATCATGGTTATTAATTCCCGTGTAGATATTAACGACTCGCGAATGAGGAGTTCATAATGCTTGCCATTCAAGTAAACACCAGATCGTAAGATACGGAAGGGTGTTATTTTGGCTTCTGCAGAATCGTATGCCTCGGTCGTGTAAATGGAATCCTTTTCAATTTTGTAAGAAACTTCTCTCAACGAAAATTCCTCATAAAAGTGTTTGTAAACTTCCAGTTCCTTTTCAGATGTTATCAGGCGTAGGGATTGAAAGAAACTGCTTTTATGCTCCAGTAGTTCTTCATCAAGCTTATGTATAAGCACGGTACGTAATGTAAAATAAATGGCAGGAATGCCAAGCAGGAGCAACACAACGGCCAGCATGAAATAGTATCGGGTAGTTTGCGTTAACAGCTTCATACTTCCATTCGGTATCCAAGTCCATAAACCGTTTTTATATAATCGTCACATCCCGCTTCAATTAACTTTTTCTTCAGGTTTTTTATATGTGAGTAGATGTAATCGAAATTGTCGAAGCTTTCAGCATGATCACCGCTAATATGTTCTGCAATGGCATTTTTCGATACAACCCTGTTTTTGTTGGTGTATAAAAACATAAGCAAATCAAACTCCTTGCGTGTTAAATCAAGCTTCTTCTCTTTACAAAAAACTAATCGTGACGGCAGATCAATTTTCAGATTCTGAATGGTAACCATATTTGATCCGTCAGCTTGCTTTCTGCGAATAACCGCGCCAATGCGGGCGTTTAGTTCAGCAAGGTGAAAAGGCTTTATCAGATAATCATCGGCTCCCAAATCCAATCCATTTATCCGGTCTTCAAGGGCATGCTTGGCTGAAATTATTATGACGCCATCGGTTTTGTGCTGATGCTTTAGTTGTTTTAGAAGTGTAAACCCATTGCCATCCGGTAAAGCAATGTCAAGTAAAATGCAGTCGTAAGTATACATGTTGATCTTTTCCTCTGCCTCTGAAAAGTTTTTGGCCCATTCGCATTGATAATGTTGCGTAGTGAGGTACTTGAGGACATCCTTGGCAAGCGCTTCTTCATCTTCCACAAGTAAGACTTTCATATGCGATTAGCTTTACGTTTCAAGCAATATTCAAATTCTGAATTTATTCTGGAGTCTGCATACCGCGTATTCTTCTAATGAGAGCCTGTATCGTTTCACCATTCCAATTCGCAAATCTTCCGCGTTGAATGACGAGTAAATTATCATCAGGATGACTGAGGTAAAAGTGAAACACAAACTCATTATTGGGAGTGGCCCAGCCGGTAATTTGCCCAAACCGCAGGTCGTTAAAAATCAGTTTGCCGTCTGTTCGTTTCACTGTATAATAACCTTGCGAGAAACGAATGAGGTGTTGTAGCGATTCATGCCCGGCTACTTCGTTCAGCAATTCTTTATTTCTGGGGAAGTATCGAAAACCAATGGCCTCACTTCGATCAAAAACAGAACGATGGGCCACATGAAAGCCGCTGTCATCTTCAACGGCAACAAACCAAAGCCAACTGTTTAAAGGCGTTGGGGTAGTAAGGTATCTTGAATGCTCGATATTTTGTTTTTTTAACGCGGAAGCAACATCACGTTCAATGGTAAATTTGTTATAAGCAGCATATAACAAGTAGCTTGTTGAAAGCAGTAGTGACCATACCGCCAATTTCATCCGTAAGGGATGATCGGTTCTTAGCATAAGCAGCACAATGGCGGCAACGCCAACCCAAATGGAGAAGAACGGATCGGCCACAAAAAGAAAGTGAAGGGAAATACGTTCATGACTAAAGGGTTCAAACCAACCGGTTCCATAGGCGTTACAGCCGTCAATAAGCAGGTGCAATATCATCTGCGTACCCAGGAATACCATCCACGCACCCAAGCGCATATCGGGTTTACGGTACCATCGATCGGCAAACAACCCCAGGCCAATGGTTGTGAGGCCAACAAATAGAAAGGAATGTGTAAACCCACGGTGGGCAAGCAGGTTTTCCGAAAAAGTCATCCAAAAGGAAGCCACGAAATCGATATCGGGTAAACTTTGGGCAATTGCCCCGATAAACATGGCATGCTTACCAAGTTTCTTTCCGGCCATCACTTCGCCAACAACGGCACCAACGGCAATATGGGTTATTGAATCCATCGCAAGCGAAGATACGGGTTACGGATTAATAGCCTGAATGATATTTGTCACCTGAAAGGAAGAAACCTCCCTGCTTCACCGTACCTTTGTGGCTTATTTAATAGTGTATTTTGTGAATTACCTTTCTGCTGAACTCATTTCGAAATCCTTTAACGATCGCTGGCTGTTCAAAGACCTTTCGCTGGGCATTTCCCAGGGTGAAAAGCTGGCTTTTGTTGGCAATAATGGCGTTGGAAAATCCACGCTGCTGAAAATTTTAACCGGTGAACTGGCTTCCGATTCTGGCACCGTAGTTATTCGTGATGGTATCCGACTGGGATATTTAACCCAACAGCCTTCGGTTGATGAAAACCTGTTGGTGAAGGATGTTCTTTTCAACGACAGTAATGCGGTAGCGCTGGCCGTAAAAGAGTACGAAGATTGTCTGCATCATCCGGAGGTATCGCCTGAACGCATGCAGGCTGCTTTGGAGAAAATGGAAGAGCTGAATGCCTGGGATTACGATTCAAAAGTTCAGGAAGTAACCAGCAAGCTGGGTGTTCCGGATATGGATAAGCGCTTCGGTGAACTTTCGGGTGGACAAAAAAAGCGGATTTTTTTAGCGCAGCTCTTGCTGAATGAGCCCGACCTGATCATCATGGATGAACCGACCAACCACCTTGACCTTTCAGCCATTGAATGGTTGGAGCATTACCTGGCGGGTCCACAGATTACGTTGATCATGGTAACGCACGACCGCTATTTTCTGGATGCCGTGGCTACAGAAATCATAGAACTCGACCGCAGGCAATTGTTTCGGTACAAAGGCAACTATGCTTACTTTCTGGAAAAGAAAGCTGAGCGTGAAGAAATATTAAAAGCAGAAGTATCAAAGGCGCGAAACCTGTTAAAGAAAGAACTCGACTGGATGAGGCGCCAGCCCAAAGCGCGCGGAACGAAAGCGAAATACCGTGTAGAAGCATTTTATGAACTAAAAGAAAAAGCGTCACAGGATTTACGCAAAGACAGGCTTGAGTTGGATATTAAGGAAGCGCGACAGGGCGGGAAGATTTTGGAAGTCAATCACCTGACGAAGGCTTTTAACGGAAAACCGATGGTTGATAATTTTTCTTATGTGTTTAAGAAAAATGACCGCATTGGTGTGGTGGGTAATAACGGGGTAGGAAAGAGTACATTTTTGAATTTGATCACGCAACGCCTTAAGCCCGATTCAGGTGAAGTGTTACCGGGCGTGACTACCAGGTATGGATACTTCACACAGGATTCGATGAACCTGAACCCGGCCAACCGGGTAATTGAAGAAGTGAAGAACATCGCTGAGTTCATAACCTTGTCGGATGGCTCGCAGGTTTCGGCTTCGAAGTTTCTGGATAATTTTTTGTTTCCGCCCGAGAAGCAATACACCTATGTAGAAAAACTAAGCGGAGGGGAGAAGAAGCGTTTGCAACTGCTGAAGATGTTGGTAACGAATCCGAATTTTTTAATTCTGGATGAACCAACCAACGATTTTGATATTGACACCTTGAACGTGCTGGAAGAATTTTTGGAGAAGTTTACCGGGTGTCTGTTGCTGGTTTCGCACGATCGTTATTTTATGGATCACCTGGTGGATCAGCTGTTTGTATTTGAAGGTGAAGGAAAAATCCGTTTCTTTAATGGCAACTATACCGACTACCGAGATTGGGTAGAGGAGCAGGAAGCTGTTGATGTTAAGCCTGAAGTCGCGAAACAGTCAACACAAGAAGAAAAACCGACAGCAAAGAAAGTTTCATACAAGGACAAACAGGAGTATGAGCAACTTCAAAAGGAAATTGAAGTGTTGGAAAAGCAGAAATCGGAGTTGGAAGAAAAAGTAAATTCAGGTATTACCGATCATACCAAACTGCAGGAGTTAGGACAGCAACTTCAGGCTATTACAGATGGCCTGGATGCGAAGACTATGCGGTGGTTGGAATTAGCTGAGTTAATAGAGATTGTGTGATTCGTTAAGTAAGCGAACATGAATAGATTAAAGCTTGTACCAATCATTTTGTTAAGTTCATTACATGTGTTCGGTCAGAATTCAGATGATCATGAATGGCAACCAAGCATCGCTCCGGGTATTTACCTTAATTTCGAGGATTTTTCCAATAATGATCCTATTTCCGTAGAAGCCATTGAGACTCATCTCGATTATTCAAGCCGTGATTTTTTCGTGCTTTTATATAAGGAAGGAAGAATTGTGTATACCAGGGAAGATGTAAAGTATGAAATAGACTCACGGAAAATTTGGGGCTATTTTGATGGTCAGTCCCTTTATTTAAATAGGTTAATTTTCCCGTATGGATGGACTGAAGAGAGTGAGAAACTTGATTACCCGTATGCACGAGTAATGAAATTAGGCACCATTAGCCTGATTTATTATATCAGAAATTATAAACCACAATTGTACACTACGTTGCTCAGCCAATATTCAGTGGTAACTCCAAAAAGTAGGCCCATGCAGTTTTTGTTAGATATGCGTAATGGAAAAATACTTAGGGCCACGTTGAGAAATTTTGAATACCTAATAAAGGATGACGAGGAATTATGGAACG
>CAYQOM010000002.1:660789-719679 GCA_964419145.1 uncultured Roseivirgaceae bacterium
AACGAATTTAAGGCAAGCAAAGAGGACAAGGAAATTAAGATGTATCTATTTCTCGAGTCTTACAATATCAGAAACCCATTCCAACATGACCATTAAGTTATGTATGTAACCATTACCAGTATCCAGCTTAAATCTCCACTCAAGTTTTTTGCGCTATCGTATCGTGCTATGAACATCATGTTTCAGTTGAAAAAGACAAACGTGGTGCAAATGAAAAAGTATGGGTTTTGGACAAAGCATTATACCATGACCGCCTGGAACAATGAACAGGAATTAAAGGATTTCGCTAAAAGTGGTGCGCATTTGGAAGCCATGAAACTGAGCGCAAGCCTGGCTAAGGAAATCCGAACGCTTACCCTGCCGATGGATAAACTTCCCGATTGGAAAGAGGCAAAGCAATTACTGGAAACGCAAGGAAAGGTTTTGACATTTAACTGATTGTAATGATTTCACCTACACTCGATAAACTGCTTGGTATTGATTACCCGATCATCGTGGCTCCGATGTTTTTGATTTCAAATATGAAAATGATAAAGGCTGCGCTTGACAATGGGGTGACTGCTGCCTTTCCTGCGTTGAATTACCGCACCGACAAGGAGTTACGGGCTGCTATTCAGGAGATCAAACAACATTCAAACAAACCGTTTGGTGTAAACCTGATCGTCAATAAATCAAACCCGAAATACAAAGCACAACTGGAAACCTTGTTGGAGTTGAAAGTTGATTTCATCATTACGTCATTGGGTAATCCCAAAGAAGTAATAGAAAAATGTAAACCGCTGGGCATTAAAGTTTTTTGTGATGTGGTGGACTTAACCTATGCCAAAAAGGTTGAGTCGCTGGGAGCTGATGCCGTGATTGCGGTGAACAGCGAAGCAGGTGGACATGCAGGTAACATTTCACCGAAAGACCTGGTAACCTTGTTAAAAGAAAATCTCAATATTCCGATTATTTCCGCAGGCGGTATCGCTTCTGCGGATGGTGTAAAGGAAGTGATGGCATGGGGGGCTGCCGGTGTTTCAGTGGGTACCATTTTTATTGCCAGCGAAGAAGCCGATGTCACACCAGAATACAAACAGGCCATGGTCGACTATGGTGCCAAAGACATTGTTCGCACCAATAAACTTTCCGGATCACCGTTAACGGTGATTAACACGCCTTATGTTCAGCAGATGGGAACAGAAGCCAGCTGGCTCGAACGCATGATGAATAAGAACAAGCGACTGAAGAAGTATATTAAAATGATTCTGGCGTTTCGGGGAATGAAAGCGGTTGAGAAGGCCGCTACAGGCGCCACCTACAAAACGCTTTGGTGTGCCGGACCGGCTATTGAGCATGTGCATAGCATCCGGCCCATGAAGGAGATTGTACAGTCGCTTACTGTTGGGTTATCGAGATAAACTGACCTCGAGAGAATCATTTTGCTGGTTTTTGAAATACAAATGAAGCCGGTTGCCATGTTTTGGCATCACCGTTAATTCCTCTTTTGTAGGAGATCACCTCAAGTTTTGTTGGTACAATCTTGATTAACAGGTATGCTTCCTTTCGGTTTGGGTAGTAAGCCGACCAATCATCTTTCCAGTGTTTATCTTTTTCGAATTGATCGTTTACCAACGTTGCTTTTCCATACAGGGAAACGTAACCGTTTTCGCCATCTTGGTAGTACAGTGTTACAGTTTCATTTTTTTTAATTTCTTTAACCTTGCGACTGTTCGGGTTGGTGGCCAGCCATACAACAAAGTCCTTATCCGGTTTAAACGGATCCATCGTTCTCGCTCTGGGTGTTTTCTTATCCAGTGTAATAAGTACACAAGTAGGAGAGGCCTCCATGATTTGTCGCGCTGCGGATAGGATAGTAGAGTCTTGCGTGGATTGGCAAATGCTGTGTGCGCACGCGAGTATCAAGGGTATTATTAAAAGTGACCTCATCTTAACTATAATTTGTTACTCTCCGTGCTCCTCTGCGACACCTCCGTGCCCTCTGCGGTTAAATAAGCATTAAACCGCAGAGGGCGCAGAGAAATCGCAGAGGCACAAAATTCTATTCCTACACCGCAATAGGTGCACTCAAACAACTATCCGGAATATTAAAGGCATTTACTAACGGAACTGCATCCTGCCGGATTTCCCAGCAGAGTTGATTCACCAGTTTGCGTATGGCTTTTGTCTTCACACCCTCCATATACCCTTGCTCCAGGTACCAACCCTTGTGTTCTTCCATGTGATAGAGTGCAAACAAATCGCACAAACGCTTCAATACGCTTTTGCACCCACGGTCTTCGGTTTTTTCCACAACCTGTTGGAATTGCTCCAGGATAATCCGTTCCACGTAAGCAAAGCCCACCTCTACCAAATGATGCTGACACACATT
Source organism: uncultured Roseivirgaceae bacterium (assembly GCA_964419145.1). GTDB lineage: Bacteria > Bacteroidota > Bacteroidia > Cytophagales > Cyclobacteriaceae > UBA2336. The sequence goes on from CAYQOM010000002.1 coordinate 663,161, forward strand.
AAACGCATCAAACGAATCCATGCCTTCGTCAATGTGGCGTTTAAGTCTGCGGGCTGCCGAAGTTAGAATATCACGCTCGCGGTAACGGAAGGCATTTAATTGAAACTCCGGATCCAGTAAATGATCTTCATCTGTGTTGCGCACGATCAACGGATTCATTTCAGTCAGTGAGGTCTTTGCCTGATCAGCCACATAATTTAAAATGGTAAATACATTCATGTTGCTGAACTCCTGCCGGAATTCAGTGAGCCGACTTTTCGCCACCAATTGCATCAGCACGGTGTTGTCGCCTTCAAAGGTAGTGTAAATGTCGGTGTCGTTTTTCAAGGCGTCAATCCGGTTTTCAGAAAGGTACCCTTTACCACCACACGCTTCACGGCATTCCTGTAGCGTATCGGTGGTGTGCCAGGTGGCAAAGGCTTTCAATCCCGCAGCGAGTGCTTCAATTTCCTGCATCTCTTCTTCGGTTCGGTTTAAGAATCGGTCAGTCAAATGTTGCAGTGCAAAATGCAACGCATACGTAGTGGCCAGCTTCGGCATGAGCCTGCGTTGATGGGTTCGGTAGTTTAAAATGGGTACTTCACTTCCGCCTTCCGGTCCGAATTGCCTGCGTTGGTCGCCATAACGAATGGCAATGGTTAATCCTGATTTACTTGCGGCCACACCTGAGCGGGGTATACCAATGCGCCCGCCAACCAGTGTACCCAGCATGGTAAAGAACCTGCGGTTATCGCTGGCAATGGGGCTGGTGAATTTTCCTTCCTCGTTAACACCCGCAAAACGGTCCAGCATGTTTTCTTTTGGAATGACTACGTTGTCAAAATAAATGATACCATTATCCACGCCATTCAAACCCATCTTGCGGCCACAATCTTCGATAGTCACTCCGTTGGCGAGCTTACCGTTCTTATCACGTAGCGGAACAACAAACGCGCTCACGCCATAATCTTTTTCATCGATAATCAGTTTGGCAAACACGGTAGCCATTTGGCCGTGTAATGCAGCATTGCCGATGTATTCCTTCCGCGCATATTCGTTTGGAGTATGGATAGTAAATGTTTTGCTGCTGTGGTTGTATGTGGCGGTAGTTTCAATGCCCTTTACGTTAGAACCATGATTGGTTTCCGTCATGGCGAAGCAACCGGGCAGCGCCAACGTGCCAATGTCTTTCAAATATTTTTTGTGGTGCTTTTCCGTACCGAGGAAATAGACACTCATGCCCCAAAGGCCAAACTGTACGCCAAACTTCACCACCAGGCTCAGGTCGTGGTAGCTTAAGGTTTCCATAATGGTGAAGTATGCCTTCATGTCATCTTGGCCGCCATAGGCTTTGGGGTAGGCCATTGCGCCATAGCCTTGCTCGGCCAGGTAGGTGCACCACTTCAATACTTGTGCACGGTAAGCATCCAGGTTTCCCGGATCAACATATTGAAACTCTGGATCGGAAATAACAGTTTTTACTTTGCGGATAACCTCCGCCTGATCACCATCGAGCAGCTGCGTCAGTTTTTCGATTTCAAAGTTAAGCCGTGTGGCTTGTTGTGAGGTGATGGTGTCGTGAACATTCTGGAAGTTGTATACCACTTCGTGACTGATGAACCCCAGTGTGGTTTCAATTTTTTCAAGTGACGGGCGGGCTTTTTGCAAGGTATTATCCAGCGTACCGTTGCCGTAAAGTCCAGCCAACCGTATGCCCAATTCCACCAGGCTGTCTTTGGTGCCGGGTTGGCCGGCCACCTTTTTTATTTCACTACGCCAGGCCATCAAATCATCGGCCGATGGGGGCGAAGCAGGGTTGAGTTGCTCCAATAGAAAACTGCGCTCGTTTTCCGTGAGCCACTGCTGGCTGCGGATGAGCCCTTGCAGCGTGGCTACTTCACTGGGCGTGAGGATAGCATCAGACCAAACGGTATAAAACAGCGGCACAAATACATACAGGTTAGGATTGCTTTTGAGGTAGGTGGATTGAATCATAAGTGATGTTGCGTTTGCTTAAAGGTACAAAAGGGGAGTGAGTGTTGCATAGGTACAAGTGTGGACTTTTTTAAAGGATTATTTCTTCCATGGTGGATATGTTCAATGAATAATTCGGGATATCCTCACATGGGCGAAGGAAACAAGGATATCTTCATTGGGTAATATGTATATTTGGATGTTGTGTGTAATTAGACTAATTGATTGTAAGATAATTTAATGTGTAAAAGTGAAAAGCAAGTTACTTAATCTCATATCGGGAAGTGAAATCCATAAAGGGATACTTACCATAGTTTTATCTACAATCATATTTAGTTGTAATAAGAAAGATGGTGTTGACCCTGTTAGAGATGATACAAAAGAAATTCTCTTAGCAGGCTCTGAAAAGAAAACTTGGTTAATAATATCAAGTAAGAAAAATGATGTGGAATGGCTTCCTGAGTGCGTGAAGGATGATGATTGGATATTCACAAGAAATAATCAGTTCACAAGAAACAGTACCAATATTTCTTGCTCAAATGGGATTCCAGATAACGACCAATCAGGTTGGTTTTTCGGGAATAACGAAACATGGTTAACTTTTGGCGGAGGAACTTATGAAATTACATCTTTAACAGAAGAAAAGATGATATTAACGTTTCCCGCATCAAATGGTGATACGTATATTGACACTTGGGTAAAGAAGTAACTCCACATAACAAAAGTTTTGCACAATAGGCGGCATTATTAAAGATTACGAATGTACTGATTTGATTTCGAATGAAGATTTACGAAATGAGATAAACATTTTGGAGAAATGATCCCAGATGAAATGTCTAATTGAGGAGCCCATACTTTCAACAAAGGATAAAACAATGCGGTTAATTGGCCTTATTGATAATGAGCTTGGTGCAATAACTAACTGAGGTCCCTTTGTGTCAACTGTCTAACTGGCTTCACATTCTTTAGCCTGATTGACAATATTCTGTAACCTTAATATGTTAGCTTTGTCGGTAAGAGTTTTGAGAGTGACCGGATTATTGTAACGTAAATGGAACAGAAAAATGTTTAATCGGATTGCGAAAAAAATCAAGGACAATAATGTGCTTTTAACCCTTTTGAAGTTTAATCAGGAATTGGATTGGGCCAATGTGTATCACGACAGCATCCGCGGGAAGCCTTGGCTAACCGATTTGCCTTTGAACGTAGGTAGGATGGCAGGAAACTATTCCTTTTTCTATGTGCTCAACAGGGTACTAAATGATTTTAAACCAAAGGATATATTGGAATTTGGGCTTGGTGAATCTTCCAAAGTTATTTCACGGTACATCGAGCATGAATTGACTGGGTCCAACCACAATATTATTGAACAGGATGCTGATTGGACAGCTTATTTCAAAAGCCGCTTTACGCTTTCCGGTAATTCGTCTGTTCAAATTCTTCCAGCTGTAAAGACACGCGTAAACGGACGAAGCACCTATCGGTATGATAATTTGATGAGCACTATTAAAAAGAAATATGACCTGTACCTGATTGATGGGCCTACTGGAAGTCCACATTACTCACGCTACGACATTGTTGATTTAACAACAGGTATGAGCCCACAAGATGAATTTATCATTGTAATGGATGATAGTCATAAGATCGGGGAACAGCAAACCCTGGCTACACTGTTGCGAAACTTCAAAGACACGGGTTTAGCTATCCAAACGGCCACCTATTCGGGAACAAAAGCCGTAACGGTTGTGGCCACGAACAAGTACAGGTTTGCTTGCAGTTTGTAATCAGTTTGTAATCATTGATTTCTATATTTAGTGGCTTTAAAGTGAGAGGTACTTTCATAAACAATTGGTTAAATATCTTCAGTACTTACGGTAGATGCTATTCTCGTTTATAATTACACACTCCAATTGAGTTGAAGTTTATACAAAATTCTCACTCACTATTTTTCTAATGGCCTCTGGTGTCAGGGGTTTGTGCACAAATTCTTTCACCTCGGGTATTGTTGCGGCTTTGTCTCTGTCATCGGGATTGATACTGGTGGTAAGCATGGCTACAACAGCCCGCTGCTGAATATCTGCTGATAGTTCATGATACCTGGCGAGAAAATCCCAGCCGTTCATGCCCGGCATGTTGATGTCGAGGAAAATGATACCGGGTTTTGGGCAATCCTCATCATCTTTCTTACAAAGCAAATACTCAAGACCCTCTTTGGCTGATTTTACGGATCGTACCGGTATATGCGCACATTCTTCTTCCACAATTAGGGTGTGGTAAAAGTTTGTTGCCTCGTCATCATCAATGAGTAAGATGCAACCGAGTTTGTTAATTTTTTCACTCATACAACTTGGGTTAATGTAAAATAAAACGCACTCCCAACATTTTTCGTTGAGTTAATCCAGATTTTTCCGCCATGTAACTCAACTATTTTCCGGCAGTAAGCCAGGCCCAGTCCTGTTCCTTCATATTGTTCTAAAGGATGCAAGCGTTGGAAAATCATAAATATTTTTTCATGATCTGCTTGCTCAATTCCAATACCATTGTCTTTTATACAAAACTCTACATATGTATTGTTGTCTTTGGCAGAGACATCAATGGTGGGTGGTTCATCTTTTTTCCTGAATTTCAAGCCATTGCTGATCAGGTTTTGAAAGAGCATACGCAATTCAACCGGGTTGCCTTTAACAGCAGGTAACTCATGAAAGGTAATGGTTCCCTGTGAAGCCTTTAAGGTTGCATCAAAATCCAGTACAATGTTACGCAACAGCTCCATGCAGTCTACTTTTTCAGTTTCCCGCTTGTTGCCGATTCGACTAAACTCCAGCAGCCCCTTAATCATTACCGTCATTCGGGCGGTAGCATGGGTTACATAATCCAGAATTTTCTTTCCCTGATCGTCAAAATTGGTAGCGTACTTCCGTGAAATCAATTGCGTCATATTTCCAATGGTGCGTAGCGGCTCTTGCAAATCATGACTGGCAATACTGGTAAACCGTTCAAGTTCCTGGTTTTTAGCTATGAGGTCTGCATTTAGATTTTCAAGTTTTCTTTTATATGCAGATAATTCCTCCTGTTGCAAATCCAACTCTTTCACTTTCTCCAAAAGTGTGATTGAATTTTCTGAAAGCTGTTTGTTGATAGCTTCCAGACTTGTGAAACCACTTTTAGCAATAAATACCATGATCACGCATATCCAAATGACAACCAAGGATATGATGATATTTACTTTGGATAATTCATTCGGATTCACCGCCATCTCTTCCGATTGTGATGCAGAGATAATGGTGAGCACGGTACAGATCAGAGCTGTATAAATGGTGGCACGTTTTACGGGTAGAAGCCAACTGTATAGAATTACGATGGAGTACGTGCTGGCAATAGTTATTGTGCTATCTGCACGCAGATCTACCATGAAGATGATACACGTAATAAAGGCTGCCAGGAAAATCAATACAGCATTCTGAATGAGGACCACAGATCGTTGCTGCGTAAGCATCAGTCTTTCTTATTTAGTTGCTTTTTTAATTCAGCAATCTCCATTTCATACTTCTTCAGTTGTTTTTCCAGCTGATAGGCTTTTAGCTCATCTTCAGGACGCGCTGCAATCAATTTGGGTAAATCCCGAATGAGTACAAAGGCAGTAGCCATACTCACAAGGGCTGTTAATACCCGAACAAGCGCATTTACGCGATATCCAGGCCACCAAAACATTAAGGCATCGATAATGTGCGTGCTGCCACAAAGAATAATAAACGCACCAAAAAGCCAGAACACCGGTAAGAAGGGGAGGTTGTGGTGTTTTTGGATAAAAAAGATGATAATGGCCGGAATTACAAAGTAGGCGAGCCAAATGGCAATGTCGCTGGTGATGTATAGCCAGCCATGAAACGCTGACCAGTTGCCACATACCCAACGTGCAGGCCAATCATCGGCCTGAAATAATTTGACAATGAATTCTGTAACCTGTTCCATGGGACAATGGGTTTGGTTTAACGTTTAATTTAAGCCATCCAGGGAGGAAGCACAAGGGGCTTTCGGTGAGTGTATGCAATCTAATTTACGGCCTAATTCCTTTATCTGCAGGTAAAATCGAGTTTTTTTAAAAAAGTGCGCATGCTCTATTGTTTTACTTTGAAATACAAAGTACTTTTGTGTCACTAAAAAATTCACCCTCCCTGCGACATAAGCGGGGAGGGGATAACCTCAATAAACATGGAAAAGCAAATTAAATTCTATCAATCCATTCCAGCTGTAGCGCTGGTAACCGTTCTTATTTTAATGGTGCCCCTGGTGGCCATGCAGTTTGCCGATGAAGTGAACTGGAGCATAACCGACTTTCTGGCTATGGGAGGCTTGATTTTTGGAACAGGCGTTTTGTTTGTATTGGTCATGCGGCTAAGCAGCAACATCGTGTACAAGGTAGCTGCAGGACTGGCTATTGGCGCCACATTCTTTATGATTTGGGCTAACCTGGCCGTAGGCCTGATTGGTGGCGGCCCAAATGCAGGCAACCTGATGTATGCTGGTATTATTGCCGTGCTTATTGGGGGTATATACATGTCGCGGTTCAAAGCGGCTGGTCTGGAACGTACCATGTATGCTACGGCATTTGCCTTTGTGTTGCATACGGCCATTGCGCTTGCAGCCAGCATGCAAAACTATCCCGGTAGTTCGGTGATGGAAATAATTGCCGTGAACTTATTTTTTGCTTCTCCCTATGTAGTGGCTGGTTTGTTCTTTCGGTATGTAGCACTCGAACAACAAAACAAAACAGAAAAGTCGGGTGTGTAATTATTATGTAACAACCAGGTTCAGATCATGCTCACCTTCAACAAGCGCTATTTTGCGCTGACTATTTTACTCTTTGTGGTTGAAGTGCTGATTGCTCTCTTTGTCCGCGACAGGTTTGTGCGACCCTATGTGGGTGATGTGTTGGTGGTGATGCTGATTTATTGCTTTGTTAAAACCTTTATGAACCTACCGATAACTTCAGTGGCCATATTTGTCTTAGTCTTTGCATTAACGATTGAATTTTTGCAATACATACACATTGTTGAAAGATTGGGATTGGAAAAATCTGCTTTGGCTCGAACGGTTATCGGTACATCATTTGCGTGGGCGGATATCGTGGCATACATCGCAGGGTTTGTGTTGATCGTGGTAACAGAAACGTACAGAGAGAAAAATGCAGGCAGCATATTTTGTTAATGAACACTCCATTGTCCGGCAAATCTGGGGAAAGGCGGATACCATTTTGTTCATATTTGCCGGTGCTTCTGCTGAGTTTGCGTTGAACAAGGCTGTCGATTGGCTTTACTTTACAGGTAAACTTCCGATAGATCCGCTTGGCCGGCTTTTTTCTACCGTTTCGTATGCCAGAACAATCGTCTTTTCAAATACGGAAACGGCACATCGAGCCATTGATGCGATGGCCTCCATCCATGCCGATGTTGAAAAGTCGCGCGGTGCAACCATTCCCGATTGGGCGTATCGCGATGTGCTTTTCATGCTGATCGATTATTCCATTCGCGCGTATGAGGTACTTGAACGGGAGCTTAGTTTATCAGAGAAAAAAGAAGTGTTTCATGTATTTGCCCGGATGGGCAACCGGATGGGTGTAACCGGTTTGCCTGATACGTTTGCGGGATATCTGCTCATGCGTCAGCTCCACTTGCATCAGAATCTTAAGCGTAGTTCCTATACCGATGATTTGTATAGACAATACAAAAAACACCTGGGTATTGTTCGTTACCGGATTTTACTGGAGGTGCAGCATCTGGTTGCGCCTGAGAACGTTCGGGAAAGGTTAGGTTTTCATCGCAAGTCGTTTTTGAGTCCCATATTGACGCTCTACAATATGAGTAAGTTCCTACGGATTGATCCACTGATCCGATACCTTATTTTACCTGCCCGGTACAGAGCCCAAATCAAAGCGCTTGACCATTAGTAGTAGCAATACCTACATCGGCACTTGAACTTTATTGTGCGTTTACCCAACTACCCTCCACGCAAATGGTTTAATCTGTTTCTTCAGTTTACCTGGCAGGAGGCTGCTTCGTGTTTTTTTGCGGTCTACATTTTAGCTGCACTGGTTATTACACGTTATTATCCATTGCCCATTTTACCACGCTATGATTATATGCTGTTGTTTGTGGTGTTTATGCAGGTAGCGATGGTATGGCTTTTCAAGATGGAGACCGTTGATGAATTAAAAGTTATTTGCTTGTTTCATATACTGGGTACCACCATGGAAATCTTTAAAGTGCAGATGGGCTCCTGGTCGTATCCGGGAGAGGCGTATAGTAAAATAATGGGTGTACCGCTTTATAGCGGATTTATGTATGCTAGTGTGGCAAGCTATATCACCCAGGCATGGCGAAGATTAAATATACAGATTGAAAATTTTCCGGCAACATGGGTAAATGTGGTGGTCGGCAATTTGATTTACTTCAATTTTTTCACCCATCATTATACGTACGACATTCGGTACCTGCTGTTAACAGCCGTATTGTTCATTTATTGGAGAACCCGGGTTCACTTCAAGTTAGCGGGAGAGCCGTTTGTTATGCCCGTAGTGTTGGCCTTTTTACTAACCGGCTTCTTTATTTGGCTGGCAGAAAACATAGCCACTTTTCACGGTGCATGGCAATATCCCAATCAGGCACACAATTGGAAATTGGTGCATCCGGGTAAGGTAAATGCCTGGCTGCTGTTGTTTATTGTCAGTTTTTTAATTGTGGCCCAACTCAAGCGTATAAAGGCAAGTAAAACCGGGTATGATGATTTTATTTAAATCGTCACTGCGAAAAGTCAACGTGCCTTAAGTAATGCAAGGATATCCATCAAGTCTTTCTTTTTATAAGTGATCAACTTCTTGATAAACCAGAACTATCTTCCGACCTTGGTTTGAATTAAACCAAACCCTCCTATGAAAAAAATGAATCTTAGCACCTGCTACCTGTTAGTGGTGTTGCTGCTTATGTCAACGTTGCTCGCGGCACAAGTTACTCCGGCACCCAAAACCGCTAAAGAACTTGTTGCGGAAGCTAAGAGCCAAATTGAAAACCTAACACCACAACAGGTGCAGGATGAATTGGCAAAAGGCAACGTTGTTTTAATTGATGTGCGCGAAAGTGAAGAGCTTAAACAAAATGGCCGGATTGAAGGCGCTGTTCATGCTCCCCGTGGTATGCTCGAATTTTATGCTGACCCAACAATGCCTTATTATAAACCCGAGTTTGACAAGTCGAAGAGAATAATTTTGCATTGCGCTTCCGGAGGCCGGTCTGCTTTGGCTGCCGCCACACTAAAGGAAATGGGTTTCACCAATGTGGCTCACCTGGATGGCGGATTAAAAGCGTGGAAGGAATCAGGCAAGCCTGTTGTAGAATAGTTCCTGCGGGTATTGAATAAATTAATTTTTGTTTTCAATATTTTAGTTTTATGAGATTACTTACACCACTGCTTGCACTTATACTTTTTTTTGGATGTACCAGGATTGAAAAAGATCAGCGTAGCACACTACTGGACGAATACCTGTCGGGACAAGAAAAACATTATAAATTCAACGGTAACGTGTTGGTTGCCGAGGGCGGTAAGATTATTTATCAGAAATCGTTTGGGTTAGCCGATTTTGATTCTAATCGTCAATTGAATGATTCTTCCGTCTTTGAGTTGGCATCCGTGAGCAAACAGTTTACGGCCATGGGTATTTTGCTTTTGGAGCAAAAGGGATTGTTGAGTTTGCAGGATTCCTTGCGAAAATTTTTTCCGGAGCTTCCGTATTCGGGTATCACCATTCACCACATGCTTACACATATCTCAGGTTTGCCTGATTATATGGATGTCATGGATGAAAAATGGGATCGCACCCGAATTGCCGGTAATGCTGATATCGTTACTTTACTGGCTCAGGAAAAACCGAAGGCTCATTTCAAACCCGGCACAAAGTGGGAGTACAGCAATACTGCGTTTGCACTTTTGGCCAGTATCATCGAAAAGATTTCAGGACAATCGTTCAAAGCATATATGCAGGAAAATATTTTTGATCCGTTAAAGATGGCTGATACGCGTGTTTACAACACCAGACGCTCAGGTGAACGGATTGAAAATTATGCCTTCGGCTATGTTTGGTCTGATAGCCTAAATAAACATGTACTGCCAGATTCTGTGCCCGATCTCGATTTTGTTCGCTACCTTGATGGCATCCAGGGAGACGGCATAATCAACTCAACCACATCCGATTTATTGAAATGGGATAGGGCATTGGCAAACCATGAAGGGTTACCAGCAGCAGCTATCGACCAACTTCTTAGCCGCCATTCCCTGGTCGATACAACATCCAATGTATACTACGGCTATGGCGTTATGTTGGAAGATAGTGAATATGGAAAACAGGTAGCCCATGGTGGTGGCTGGCCCGGGTACGCAACATATTTGACGCGGTATGCTGACCGTGATGTTACCATCATTGTGCTGTCCAATAACAATTCAGCATCGCCAAGAATTTCAAATGCTATTGCTGCTCTTGTGCATGGTGATTCAGTGATTATGCCGTATGAACATGTTTCTGTCCAGTTAGACAGCGTTCAGCTATCTCGCTTTGAAGGCAAGTATAAATTCGATGGAGAACCGTTTGACTTAAAAATAGAAAACGATAGTCTTTTCTTGTTTAGTGATGGCAGGAGGCGACTTCACCTGGTTCCTGAATCTGAAACCAAAGTATTTGCAGATAATGAAAGTGATACTCAGTTTGAATTGCAAATTGGTAATGAGGATTCACGAAAATTATTTTTGATTTTTTCTGGTGTGAGGAAAGAAGTCCAGGATAATTGAAATAGGCACTCAAGCTTCAACTAATTTCATAATGCTACAATCCATTCATCCTAAACTGCCCATGCGCAATAAAGCTGAAACCAAAGCTTTTTATGTAGATAAATTGGGATTTGAAGCACCAAGCGATTTTTATCCGGATTACCTGATGGTACAAAAGGATAAAATCGAAATTCATTTCTTCTTGTACGAAGAACTTGACCCTAAAACCAATTATGGTATGTGCTACATCCGCTTAACGGATATTGATGCGCTTTATGCGTACGCAATTAAAAATCAACTCAGTATTCCTGAACTCGGACATCTTGAAGATAAACCTTGGCGGCAAAAGGAATTCGCGTTACTTGATCCAAGCAATAACCTGTTGACCTTTGGTCAGGCTTTGTAGCAGTAACGTTTAATGGTAAGCGTATGAAAAAAATCTTCTGGGTACTCTTCATCCTGCTCTCCATCTCAATCGGGCTTTACCCGATTAGTTATTTGATACTGACAACCGATCATGGTGTATTGATTAATCGTGAATTGTATAACATACCCGTTTGGCGGTGGATGTTTTTTCAACATGTTACCCTGGGTGGCATCGCCATGCTCAGTGGATTCACACAATTCAGTAAAAAGTTAAGAGTTCGCAACCTGAAGTTGCATCGCTTGTTTGGAAAAATTTACCTCATAGCGGTTCTGCTAAGCGGTGTTGCAGGATTTTATGTAGCGCTTAACACATACGGAGGCGTGCCTGCACAACTCGGTTTTGTTGGATTAGCCATGGGTTGGCTGGTAACTACATCCATGGCCTATTGGCGAATCCGAAACAAAGAAATTGATGCACACGAACGATGGATGATCCGAAGTTATGCACTTACCTGGGCTGCGGTAACCCTACGCATTTACTTGCCTACGTTTGAGCATGCACTAAGTATGAATTTTAATGAATCATATCAAATTATAGCCTGGTTATGTTGGGTGCCCAACCTGATTGTAGCTGAATGGATCATTCTCCAAAAAAGAAGATCACGGGCAATCGCATGATCTAATTAGTTGCTTTAGAAATCTGGTGTTGTAACTCTTCTACCAGCGTTTGTTTATTCGTGATTTCCTTCCGTTCAGCGGTTAACGGTTTGCCTTTCAATTTCTCCTGCTGAATAGACAGTTTATACATCATGTCCTCCAGGGCTTCAAGTAGAATGGGTTTGTATTTCGGATCGATTGTCATGTTTTTTTTATAAGTAAGATATAGTTAACGTTATTAACTCTCCATGATTTCTGTCAGATTTTTTTTACGTTTCTCATTGATCAATTCATTGACAGCATTCATTAGCTCAAATACCGGTTTGGTCAAGTTGTTTAAAATGGGCTGTTGATAAGGTTTGTTATTTGCATTAGAATTGAACTCAAAAGTTCAAAATGCATAAATATCTTAGCTAATAACTATTCATTTCCCTAAAAGTATTCGTTTGTATGAATAAAGAAACCCTTAGCCTTACAATAACCATCATCACTTTACTTGGATGCTGTGACTTAATGTCTCAAAATTTAATTGCAGCTAATCAGCCTTTCTGCAATTCAGACAAAGTTATTTTTACCACGAAGACTTATGGAATACTTGAAAAGTATGAGTCCAAGGCTTTTTCAGGCGCAATAGATTTAAAAGCTCATTTCATTGCACTCTATCCTCAATTGCTGCAAGTAACTGATAGTCAGTCTTATCATCAGTATCTGACCGCATTGCTCAAACCGTTTAATCGATCTATATCTCCTCATGGATCTAAACCAGTGAAGGTATCGGAAAGGGTTCAGCACTCCATTACCCCAAATTTTAAGTGGATTGAGGATCTGCGGATTCCGCAACCCATTCGTTATCAATTGTATGATATTTTGACCTCTTATAAACCGGCTAGACGCAAAGAGGTGAGGGTAAAAGGGAAGTATAAAATTAGTCATCACCCTGCATACACATACGGAGCAGACTCTTCGGCTATGTTTGCGCTGGGGATGATCAAATTTTGGAACGATGTTTTTTACTATTTTCCCTACAACAATTTGATGGATGAATCCTGGTCAGCGGTATTGGAAAAGGAAGCAAACCGGATTATAGCTGCACAAACAATTGAGGATTATTACGATAATCTTAGGATACTTGCCGCTTACATGGACGATTCACATGTGCATGTTACATTTAATAAATATCAAGTATGGGCTTACGGTTTTAACACTTGGATGACTTACCCAATTGTACCGAGAATTCTGAACGATACGATTTATGTTAAGGGTGTAGGAAACCGAGAATACCTCAAAGATATTTACCCAGGTGATGTCATCACCCACATCAATGGAGTTGAGGCCAAAACTTTTCTCAAGCAAAAATCACTTCCAATTAGCGCTTCCAATAAATACGACAGTATGCAAAAATTGGAATGGAGAATATTACCTAGCTATAACCACCCCGAATTGGGGGATTCAATAGTAACTATAACCATAAGTGGTAAGGCCTACGACTTGAGGGCTGAAGCTGTCGGTGGTTCGGATTTTAATGAGTTTATACCTCTGCCAAAACGAATGAAGCTTCCACCTGTTACTGAAATCAGTGCCAATACCGGATATATTCATTTGACCGAGAATTCAGGGCGCGAGGTCCATAGAGCATTTAGGGAACTATCTGATAAGAAAAATCTCATCGTGGACTTGCGAGGATATCCAAAAAACAGCTTGATTAAATTTATGGCCAGAAACCTCTCTAACAAAGCCGTTCCGGTAGCCTCGTTTTATTATCCTGATCACGATTATCCAGGGTATTTTAAGGACTATAAGAAAAGTATAACTTACTATATCAGCAATAATTTTGATTTTCTGTTATCGGCTTTTTTACACTCAAAAGGAAAAATATTCCCCACATTCCGAAAGCCATACCAGGGGAAGTTAATTGTCCTTATTGATGAGCAGGCAATCTCATATGTGGAAACAATCGGCATGATAATCAAAGCCTATAGACCAGATGCAGTATTTGTTGGGAGGCCTTCCAATGGAGCAAATGGAGATGTGGTTGAAATCAAACTTCCATATAACATTTCGGTTAGTATGTCAGGACTTCACTGGCACTTTGCTGATGGTACTCAGCTTCAACGAGTAGGGCTTCAACCCGACTATCCGGTAGAGAGGAGTTATGCTGAAATTATTAGAAATGAAGATAAAATTCTCGATACAGCCCTGAAAATGCTAAATGAGAATATCGCTTCATCTGAAATAAAACGCTGACAAATCCTTTAAATCTGAAACTTAGAGAAGCCCGTTTTGCCGGTGTTATTTTGAGTTCTGATTAACGATTGCTTTGTAAATTCATCATATTATTGATTCTTCTAAGCCCAGTCATTGAAGTGGGCTTAGAGTTTTGAGCCTAGATTCTGCTCCGGTACTGATCAAGTCGGGGAGGGCATCCGTTAGCCCGAACCCCCGTTTTATCAAGTCATTCCTATAATATTGGCTCCTGCGTGATTATTTGGCCATATAATCAAACACAACCCAGTATGAAATACAGGAATATGCTTTCCGGATTGATGGCCACAGTACTCATTTTTTCTTCGTGTGAAGAGGCAGAGATTGGCTTGTCGGATGAGGTAGCCATTAAACGTGTCATGGATAGGATTGAGGATAATCAAGGGCTCGCTCTTGGATTATTTGATGTGTTGGGTGAGCATATTCACACCGATTCGCTAAAGCGACTGCTGGCTGGTGCCAAAACAGATGCAGAGTTTTTATGGTGAGCAAACATTTGAAAGAATATGAAACGTTGCTTGCCGATGAGCAATTTATGCGTGTACATAATAGTTACCTGGTTAACCTTAGGGAAGTGAAGCAATATGTGAAGTCAGAAGGTGGCTATCTGTTAATGAACGACAATACGCAAGTGAGCATTTCTCCTAAAAAACGCGATGAGTTCTTGTTGCGGGTTAGCATGTGAGGCCTTCATTTTCATTTTTTACTATGGGGTTGGTTAACCAGTAAACCAATTCCGTCAACCCGACAGGCGCAACCGTCAATTCTACAAGTAGGAGTTCCATAGGCCACTTATGTTTGAGTCATAAATCAAACAAAACCCTATGAAAAATTCACAGTTGGTCTTATCGATGTTTGCCGGTGCATTGCTGGCAGCCTGCTCAAATGGCAGTGAAAGTGAAATGCAACCAAAACCTTTTGTAAATCTTGAAGTGGCTGAGGTTTACAAGGGTACACAAAGTCCGGGTGACGTGTGGACCTGGGCCTTGGATAAGGAACAAGGTCACATGATTGCTACGTGGGATTACGGAACCTTTGATGACACAAGTGACGACATCAGCATTGAGGGAACCTTTGAAACGTTGCCTTCCGGATTTTTGAAAGTAACGATTACAAAATCAGAGCCTGTTAGCGATGAAATTCCTACCGATGGAACTGCTTGGTTCTATGCTATGGAAATCCCTGGCATGGCCATGGTGATAAAGCCGGAGGGAAGTATTAAAGGTGATATTATTGCTATGGTACCGCAAGGCGATTGCGCATCTATTCCTGGAACGTATAACTATATCATTTCTGCTCCCGGTGAACGTTCTACCTATAACCCAGTTACACAGGAAGCATTCGGGTACCTTGAAGTGGCGCAACAAGGTTCTGAATTTGCATTATCAGGCTATAAATTTAGCCTGGATTGTGTTGACGGAGGAAATTGCACGGACACCGGAATCATCAACGGCATTCCGATGGCTGCATGTGCCGGTAGTGGTGATGTGGTAATTACCGATGGCGGTGAAACGGTTGCCCAAGGTCAGTTTACGAATGCCGGTGCTATGATGATGGACTTTGGTTACGGTAACGGAGGTGTATTTGCTCTGAAAGCAGGTGCAAACGCAACCAAACAGGCCTTGAACAACAACACCTACTTTGGTATTGCTTACATGCCAAAAAACAACAACGATAAAACAGTTCCGGTAAAACTTTCATTCTTTGAAAATGAACTTGAAAACATGATTGGAACCGGACATCCCTTTACGGATATAGAAAATGATCTGTTGGATGAAGAAGAGGGCGCTGTGGTTATTGTAGATGATGTAGTGAATGGAAGGGTATTTGGTACCATGAATTTTGATGAGGACAATGATACCTCTCAAATGGCCGCTGCATTATTGATTAATGGTAATGATCACATCCTGATCTTAACCAGTTACGATGAAGAAAATAAGGATCCATTTATCCTGATACTAGCAAAGCAGAACTAATTTTTAATACGACACATATTCAGAAGCTGAGTTTGTAGAACAAACTCAGCTTTTTTTTCTTTGAAACCAAAGTAAGTTCATTTCTGAACATTCCGGTATACGATTCTGCACACAAGAGAAATCTTAAGTCTACCTTAAGGCCCTAACAGGCCAATATTTACTTCGGCACAATTATTATTCATGAAGGTGTTTTTGGAATGGCACAGGCCAGCAACATGTGAGAACCTTATTATTCTAAAATTTATGAAAGTCAGATTACCTATTTTCCTTTTTTTCCTGATTTCATTGTTAGGGAAAGCACAGCATTCAAATGAACTATTCAAAAAAATTGAAACACTGGACAGCAAACTTTTTACCGCCTTCAATACCTGCGACCTGAAAACGTTCAGTTCAATGCTTACTGAGGACCTTGAATTTTACCATGACAAAGGTGGTCTTACCGACTATGCTCACTCGATTAACGTTACAACGGAAAATTGTGAGCGAAAGCTCGGGCTCAAACGCACATTAATACCCGGTAGCATGGAAGTTTATCCCATTGGGAATTACGGAGCGGTTCAAATTGCATCCCATCGCTTTTGCCACATGGAAAATGGGAAAGAGGACTGTGGCACTTTTAAGTTTGTTCACATATGGAAGAATGACAACGGAAATTGGAAGATTTCAAGGGTGGTTAGCTACGATCATTGAGTTGCGTTCGTTTTCGAACAAAATCTACTTCCAACTGTATACTTTCACATCTAAAGCTGATTTATTTCTTTGGCTTATCTATATTGAAGGGTAATTAGAATCTCTTCTGACTGATCAAACCAAAAAATTCAGTGCTATGAAAAAGGCTTCTCTTGTCGGTATTGCTGTGCTGGCAATTACCTGTTTGCATGCCCAAATTGATGCGGGCTTGTTCCGTTTTCCGGATGTTTCCAAAACACACATTGTGTTTACGTATGCCAACGACATTTGGGTTGTACCTAAAGAAGGTGGCCATGCTGTTCGACTAAGCTCACCTGCCGGTGTAGAATCGTTCCCAAAATTTTCACCAGATGGTGGCACAATTGCTTTTTCTGGCAATTATGATGGCAATACCGATGTATATAAAATTCCTGTGGCAGGAGGGGTTCCCTTTCGTGTGACGTATCATGGAATGGCCGACCGGGTTGTGGATTGGCATCCGGATGGAAATCGAATTTTGTTTGCCTCTGGCCGCGAAAGTGAAAAAGAAAGATTCAATCAGTTATATACCATTTCAGCTTCAGGCGGAGCAGCGGAGAAATTGCCATTGCCTTATGGTGAGTTTGCAAGTTATTCACCGGATGCAAAGCAATTGGCTGTTGTATTTCGTTCAGAAGTGTTCCGTACATGGAAGCGATACCGCGGTGGCGATGCGGCTGACGTCTATCTTTTTAATCTCGAAAATGGAGCCTCTGAAAATATTTCTGCTACTGTTGCAGCAGGTGAGGAATTGCCTATGTGGGTGGGTAATGGAATTTATTACCTCTCTGATAATGGTCCCGAAAAACGCATGAATCTGTGGTACTACGATATATCGGCAAAATCGAAAAGACAGATTACTAACTTTACCGACTATGATGTACACTTTCCGTCACTCGGCCCTGAGGACATTGTGTTTGAGGCAGGCGGTAAACTTTATTTGCAACCACTTGCCGGAGGTGCGTTGAAGGAGGTTAGTATAACCGTTGTTTCAGATAAAGCCTCGCTAAAGCCCTCGCTCGAAAATGGTCAACGTTATATTCAACAGGCATTTATAGCACCCGATGGAAATCGTGTATTAGTAGCCGCACGTGGCGATATTTTTTCCCTTCCTGCTGAACACGGTTACGTGAAGAATCTGACACAAACACAAGGAGTGGCTGAGCGTTATCCATCATGGTCGCCTGATGGTAAGCAGATTGCTTATTGGAGCGATCAATCTGGCGAATATGAATTATGGATTATGCCAGCGGATGGTGTTGGCAGCACACGTAAAATTACGAGCTACGGACCGGGCTATCGGTATGAATTGTATTGGTCACCCGACAGCCGTAAGGTGGCTTTTATTGATAAGGCTATGCGAATAAAAATTGTTGATGTAGTTACCGGAACAACAACAGATGTCGACAAAGGGATGCGCATGAGCCATGGCGCACTAAATGGTTTTAGTGCCGACTGGTCTTCCGACAGCCGTTGGCTTACCTATTCCCGCGATCTGGAAAACTATCATCAGGCGGTATTTATTTTTGATACGAGTACAAAGAAGGCCACACAAGTAACCAGCGGTTACTACCATGCCTCGAGTCCTGTTTTTGATAGCGAAGGTAAGTACCTGTATGTGCTTACCAATCAGGCTTTCAGGCCAGCCTACAGCAGCATTGACAATACCTTTATCTATCCTAACACCACTCAACCGGCTGTTATCAGTTTGAAAAAAAGTACACCTTCCTTACTTGCCCCGCGAAATGAGACGGTTGCCATAAAGAAGGACGACACACCTGCACCAACCAAGACGCCTGCAAAAAAGGGAAAGGACTCAAAAGACGCAAACGAGGAGAGCAAGCCAGCAGTAGCGCCTGTTGAGATTGACTTTGATGGTATAGAGCAACGATTGGTGTTACTTCCTTCAAAGCCCGGTAACTATTATGGACTAGGCTCGGTGAAAGGAAAAGTTATTTATGTAAAAGCTCCAAATACAGGTTCTGATCCGGATAGTCGTGCAGCCGTAAAATACTATGACATTGAGAAGCGTGAAGAGAAGACCATTATTGATAATGTGAATGGGTATGCGATCAGTGCCGACAAAAAGAAAATGTTGGTTTTCAGTTCAGGAAAAATGGCAGTAATCAAACCGGAGGAAAATCAAAAGTTCGACAAACCACTTCGTACAGAAGAAATGGAAGTATTGGTTGATCCGGTAAAGGAATGGAGACAATTATTTACAGACGCCTGGCGCTTTCAGCGCGATTACTTCTATGATCAGGCCTTACATGGGGTGGATTGGAATCAGGTTAAGGAACGTTACCTTAAAATGCTGGATGACTGCCTTACACGCGAAGAGGTTAATTTTGTTTTGGGTGAGATGATCGGAGAACTAAATGCATCCCATACGTACAGGGGAGGTGGTGCAGAAGAGCAGCCCCAGCAAAAGAATGTCGGGTACCTGGGGGTCAATTATCAGGCTGAAGGAAAACACTATAAAATTAAAAGGATAGTACGGGCTGCCCCCTGGGATGCAGAAGTCCGTTCTCCGCTTGATCAACCTGGCGTCACTATTCGGGAAGGAAATTATCTACTTGCTGTGAATGGAATTCCGGTAACAACCGATATGGAACCTTTCGCGTACTTTCAAGGACTTGGAGGCAAAACGATTGAACTGACATACAACACTACGGCATCATTTGCAGGAGCTAAAACAGAAGTTGTCGAAGCATTGACAGACGAGTCGCGTTTGCGTCACCTTGAGTGGATTGAGCGAAACCGAAAACGTGTTGATGAAGCAACCAATGGTGAAGTCGGATACATTTATGTTCGCAGCACAGGTGTTGACGGGCAAAATGAACTCATTCGTCAGTTTAATGCCCAGTGGGATAAGAAGGCATTAGTCATTGATGAACGTTTTAATAATGGTGGGCAAATTCCTGATCGGTTTATAGAAGTGCTGAACCGTGAACCGCTGGCGTTTTGGGCAATCCGCGATGGCGAAATATGGCCGTGGCCGCCCTTCGCTCACTTTGGCCCAAAGGTAATGCTGATTAACGGATGGAGTGGTTCTGGTGGCGATGCGTTTCCGGACTATTTCCGGAAGAAAAATCTTGGGCCGCTTATTGGTGCGCGTACCTGGGGCGGGTTGATTGGTATCAGTGGTGTTCCTGCATTAATAGATGGGGGAAGCATTACGGTGCCAACATTCAGAATGTACAATCCAGATGGTACCTGGTTCAAGGAAGGGCACGGTGTTGACCCGGATATTGAAGTAATGGAAGACCTTACTTCGTTCTACAAAGGCATGGATAATCAACTGGAACGAGGAATAGAAGAGATTAAAGCATTATTGCAGAAAAATCCACATAACCGTCCGGCACGCCCTGCGGCTGAGGTGCGGTAGTTTTGAATTATTTTTTGTGATCAGCGGTTGCTCATCACCAACAAGGATACTTAATATTGAGTAACATAAACCTATTCTATGCGCTCCGTATTGAGTATCCTTTTTCTATGCCTGGTAATTTCATGCCAGGTACCTAAAACCGAAATACAGCAATGGGAAGAACAGGCATCGCGCGTAACCATTATCCGTGATGATTTTGGTGTTCCTCACATATACGGAAAAACCGATGCTGATGCGGTTTTCGGAATGCTATATGCCCAATGCGAGGATGACTTTGCCCGTGTGGAACGTAACTACATCTGGGCTATCGGACGATTGGCTGAAGTTGAAGGCGAGGAGATGCTGTACAGCGATGTACGGGCCAACTTGTTTATGACGCAGGAGGAAGCCATGCATCGGTATAATGAAAGCCCTGAATGGTTAAAAAAACTTTGTCATGCTTTTGCCGATGGAATCAATTATTACCTCTATACCCATCCTGAAGTTACCCCAAAATTGCTAACCCGATTTGAACCGTGGATGCCGATGTATTTCAGCGAGGGAAGTATTGGTGGGGATATTGAATCGGTTTCGCTAAGAAACATTAAAGCCTTTTATGACAACAACGAAGTAAGTTCAAGTACGGCTAGAACGGAATCAATCAGTTCTGAATTAGACGAACCCCAGGGCTCCAACGGTTTTGCCATTTCAGGCAAGTTAACCGAATCAGGTAATGCTATGCTGCTGATCAACCCGCACACCTCGTTTTACTTTCGTGGCGAAATTCACGTGGTAAGTGAAGAAGGATTGAATGCCTATGGCGCGGTTACATGGGGACAATTTTTTATCTACCAGGGATTCAATGAGAAAAATGGCTGGATGCATACTTCATCTTACACCGATGTAATGGATGAATTTCTAGAAACCATAATGGAGAAAGACGGAAGGTTTTTTTATCAGTACGGTAATGAAGAACGTGCTGTTCATGAAGTTGATATAACGTTAAATTACACCACTGGAGACTCTATCCAACATAAGGATTTCAAACTTTATCGTACGCACCATGGCCCTGTAACGGGTAAGCAAGATGATAAGTGGATAACTACTGCCATGATGTGGGATCCGTCTAATGCATTGCAGCAAGCCTTCATCCGAACGAAGACCAGTACCTATGATGAGTTCAAAAAGATGATGGAGTATCGAACCAACTCATCAAATAATACGGTATATGCTGATGCAGATGGGAACATCGCTTTTTTTCAAGGAAATTTTATTCCAAAACGCGATGTGCAGTTCAACTATGAAAATCCGGTAGATGGGAGCAACCCGGAAACAGATTGGCAAGGACTGCATTCGGTAGATGAGAGCATTCATTTGCTCAATCCGGGTAACGGATGGATTCAGAATTGTAATTCTACGCCTTTTACCTCAGCTGCAGAATTCAGTCCAAAGAAGGAAGACTATCCCTATTACATGGCTACCGAGCCTGAGAACTTCCGAGGGGTGCATGCAATAAAAGTATTATCCGGTAGCAGCGGATACACGCTTGATAAGCTTTTACAAACCGCCTATGATCCGTACCTGCCAGCATTTGAAAAATTAATTCCGGGTCTGGTTGAAGCATTTGATAAATCAGGAAAAGCTTTTGCAAAGCTTAAGCCCGCTGTTGAAGTGCTTCGCAAGTGGGATATGCGGGTAACCAAAGAATCGGTGGCGATGACACTTGCTCATTACTACATTTCCATTTACTTACAGAAGGGCCCACGGCCCGAAGGACTTACCATGATGGAGCGTGTGAACTATTTTGGTACATCTACACCACACGAGGAGCGACTCACTATTTTTTCAGAAGTGATTGATAAACTCACCACTGACTTTGGCACATGGGAAATGCCTTGGGGTGAAGTGAATCGCTTTCAACGGCTGGATGGTGCCATCCAACAAAAGTTTGACGATGATAAGCCCAGCATTCCGGTGGGGTTGGCTTCCGGAAATTGGGGAGCGCTTGCTTCCTATGGTTCACGGGGAAATCAGGGAACAAAGAAAATATATGGTACCTATGGTAACAGCTTTGTGGCCGTGGTTGAATTCGGACCAAAAGTAAAAGCAAAAAGTATACTGGCCGGAGGGCAAAGCAGCGATCCTGCTTCGCCACACTTTACGGATCAAGCGCAGCGTTATGCCGATGTTGATTTTAAGGATGTAGCCTATTATAGAGAAGACGTAGAAAAAAGAGCGAAGCGCACATATCACCCCGGTGAATAATGCGCAACAAAAATCTGATTTACTTTTTCCCAAATACTGTAACCGTAGCTCTTCCTCTTGATAAGTTTTTGGTATCGTACCAGAAAACGATCTTTTCAATAAAGCGTTTATTTCCACGCAAGTCAATTACGCGACTGGATGAGGTGCGTGTAAACGTATGCCGCAAATCAATTTCCTGAATGCCTCCGTTTTCGAAATGCACTACACATTTATGAATGTTCATGGAACCTCCGGTTACTACTATCCGGATGGATTCAAAAGCTCCATCACGATAGGTGACAGGAATTTCATCACGGTCAAGTGTATAGTTTACTTTTCGGCTCCCTAGTCTTACCCAGCTATCGCGTTGGGCCAGTGCATCTAGACTAATAACTGAAATAAGTAAGAATACAGCACAATACGTTAAGCGTTTCATAATGGAATATATTTTAGTGTAAAGATAATGCAAGCTTAGTCACTTCTATAAGCTTCTTATATCCGTTTCTTTGATATCTTTCGATATGAAAAGTTTAACGAACACCCTGTATTTATTTTTGGTTCTGATTTTCTCCTGTTCAACGGATATTCCCAAGGCAGATAAGATTATAATCAATGCTGTTATCTGGACAGGCGATCAATCCAACCCATCTGCGGAAGCTATGGCTATTTCCGGAGATTCTATTTTGGCTGTGGGAAGTAATGCTGAAATTGAAAAATATAAAGGGCTAAACACAGAAGTCATTGATCTGAATGGTGCCTTTGTAACCCCCGGCTTTATTGATTCTCATGTGCACTTTTTAATGGGTGGCTTCAATCTTTCCAGTGTTCAACTGCGTGATGCAAAAACAAAGGAGGAGTTCATCAGCCGGATTAAGGCTTTCGCAGAAACTGTACCTGCTGGCACCTGGATTTTGGGTGGTGATTGGGATCATGAAAACTGGGGCGGGGAGTTGCCATCCCGGCAGTGGATTGATGAAGTAACACCTGATCATCCGGTGTGGATAACCCGACTTGACGGACATATGTCGTTGGCGAATACCGCAGCCCTTGCTGCAGCTGGGGTTGATCGCACCGTGAAGGATGTGGAAGGAGGTACCATTGTGCGTGATGCAACAGGAGACCTGACGGGTATTTTTAAGGATAATGCTACATCGATTATCGACAGCCATGTGCCTGAACCTTCGCCTGAGCAAGTGGATAATGCCTTGCAAGCTGCGATGAACTATGTGGCATCGTTTGGCGTAACATCAGTTCACCATATGGCCGGACATATGGATGCATTGGAACGGGCACGGAAAAATAATAACATGATTACCCGTATCTATGCCATGTATCCGATCAGTCAGTGGCAAACACTGGATGAAAAGATAAAGCAGGAAGGCAGGGGAGACAAGTGGCTGAAGATAGGCGGTTTGAAAGGTTTCGTTGATGGCTCCTTAGGGTCGCACACCGCAGCATTTTTTGAACCGTTTACCGATGCGCCAAGTGATACAGGGTTATGGGTGAACACACCCGGGCAATTGTATACCTGGATAAGTTCAGCCGACAAAGCCGGGCTTCAGCTTATGGTTCATTCCATTGGTGATCGTGCTATCAATACCTTGCTGAATATTTATGAGCGGGTGGAGCAAGAAAATGGATCAAAAGACAGGCGTTTTCGAATTGAACATGCGCAGCACATTGCTCCCCAGGATATTTCCAGGTTTGCTGCGTTAAACGTTATTCCCAGCATGCAACCGTATCACGCCATTGATGATGGGCGCTGGGCAGAAAAAGTGATTGGTCCGGAACGAATTAAAACGACCTATGCCTTTAAAAGCTTGTTTGATGCCGGAGCAACCGTGGCGTTTGGCAGCGATTGGTTTGTAGCACCGCCAACACCGTTGGAAGGAATTTATGCAGCGGTTACCAGAAGAACCATCGATGATCAAAATCCCGAAGGTTGGGTGCCGGAACAGAAGATAACCGTTGAACAAGCCCTTATTGCGTACACAAGAAATGCGGCATACGCCTCTTTTGATGAAAACATGAAAGGTACCTTAACTCCAGGCAAGCTAGCCGACTTTGTGGTACTGAGTGAAGACGTGCGCACCATAGCACCGGAGCAAATACGGAACGTTCGTGTGTTGAAAACCTGGGTAGGAGGTAAGGAAGTGTTTCGTTCGGAGTAGGCGATGCGAATGAATCACCATCAAATTATGACGTTAGAACACGTAGCGATATGGACCAATAACCTGGAACGGCTAAAGAATTTTTATGTGAGGTATTTTAGTGGTATCCCAAATGAAAAATATGTCAACCCGCATAAGCAGTTCAGCAGCTATTTTATTCGATTTAAATCTGGTGCACGACTTGAATTAATGTCGCGGCCAGATATTCCGGCAAACGCAAATGATTCTGTTGAAAAGCAATACCTGGGAATTATTCATCTTGCTTTTGGAGTTGAAACTATGGAAGATGTTGACCGAAAAGCAGAAGAGCTGAGAAAAGCAGGATTTGTAATTTTATCAGGCCCGCGCAAAACCGGAGATGGTTATTATGAATTTGAAACGCTTGATCCGGATAATAATCGGATTGAAGTGACCACCATTTTTCGCTGATTAGCTTTTTACCAGACTTGGAATAGTCAGTATAAATTCAGTGCCTTTACCCGGTTCACTCTGCACCTGAATTGTACCCTGAATTTTTTCTACAGCTTCTTTAACAATGTATAAGCCAAGTCCAGAACCAACACCCTTGGTTGAAGCCCTGTAAAACATGTCGAAAATTTTCGTTAGTGACTCTTCCGGAATGCCTTCACCATTATCTGAAATTCGTATTTCTGCTTTTTGATCATCGGCCGTAACGCGCACTTCCAGCATGGGATTTTCCTTATCCATATCGGCATATTTGATGGCGTTCGATAGCAAGTTGTTGAAAATGATGTTCAGCCTGCTGATGGCGCTATAGAACGTTCCGATTTGCTTAACCTCAACTACACGCCAGATGCGTTCCATGTTATCCATGAATTGAAGTTGTTCAAGGGCACTGTTAACCAGTGCTTCAAAATTGACGGGTTCCACTTCTACCTGAAGACGCGTGTTGCGCGAATGATCTACAATGTCTTTGATAAACTGATCGAGGCGCAGCAGGCTTTTCTTTTTCAGATCGAGTAGCCGCTCCAGACTTTGCGGGTCTTTTTCCATCCGGGCTATTTCAACAAGACCTAATAGCGATGAGATAGGCGCGCGCAGGTCATGTGAAGCTGAATAAACAAAACGGTCGAGTTCAGCATTGATTTTTACCAGTTCTTCATTTCGTTCTTCAAGTGCTTTCTGACTGGACTTTCGCTCGGTAATATCGCTTTCGATGGCAATAAATTGCGTTACCTTGCCTTGGTTGTCGCGTATGGGTTGTACCTCAATACTTACCCAGTACGGTTTCCCTTCTTTGGTGTAATTGATCAATTCAACTTCCTTGAAGCCTTCTCCTCTACGAAGATTCTCCCGCATCATTTGCGCTGCCTTCGGATCAGATTCAGGTCCGCGAAGAAAATGACCCGGTTTTCGCCCGATAATTTCTTCAAGTTTATACCCAGTTGTACGTTCAAAGGCAGGATTAACCCATTCAATTTCGCCATTAGCATTGGCTATCACTACCATGTTGGTGGTATTGTTTGCCACCAGCGCCAGGCGTTGATTTTCCTGCTCGGTTTGCTTGCGTTTACTGATGTCCCGAACAATGGCGAGTATCTGTACATCACCCTCCAGGTCGAGTCGGTTTAATGATACTTCCGCCTGAAAGGGTGTGCCATCAAGCCGGATGTGCATCCACTCAAAAAATTGGGGTTCGCCTTGGAGTACAGCGTTGATTTTCTCCATGGCTGCTTCCTCCGAAGTACGGCCATCAGGTTGGTGGGAAGGTGAAAATCGATAGGGAGTTTGACCAACTATATCGTCTTTCTTACATTGAAAAATGCGGAGGGTGGCATCATTACAATCCGTAAAGGTCTTGTAATCCATGGTAAAGATGGCATCGTGAGCGGTGTTGAACAGGGTCCGCAAGCGGAACTCATTCTTTCGAAGCGTTTCTTCTACACGGTGCAAGGCTTCCAGATCGGTACCCGGCAAATCAGCACGACTAAGCACATCTTCAGACATGGAACCCAAGTTTGGCGTTTTTGGGCAACTGAAAAAGGAACATTTTACCTTTTCCTTACATGGTGCAATCAATATCGTTCATACCAATCAAAATGCTGGTGTATGATGTGATTCTTTTCCTTTTTTACATAGTTGAGATAAGCTTGAGCAACAGGTGAAAACTTTTTGTTCTTCAGCCAGATAAGTTGCCACTTGGACGTTATCGGAAATCCTTTAACAGGTATGATATGCAGGTCGCCATTGTTTAGTTCGTCCTTAAGACCAATCAATGGCATTACGGATGATCCTAATCCTGCAATCACAGCTTGCTTTACGGCTTCATTTGAAGTGAGTTCCATTTTTTTGCGTGCATGAATGCCATGCAATCGGAAATATTTTTCCATGGTTTGGCGGGTGCCCGATCCCATCTCGCGGTAAATCAGCGGAAGCGTTTCAAAAATCTTTTTGGTGTGCGTTTTCTTGTCGGCCTTGGTTTCATGATTGGTAACCAGGTAAAGTTTGTTTTGCATGAGTTCGATCCCATCTACCTGAATGTTTTTTGGGAGCACCGATACAAGCGAAAAGTCAACTTCATTATTCTCCAGGCTTTCAATTACCCGCTCCTTGTTGGATACATCGAGTAACAATTCTACATCCGTATGCTGGCGCAGAAAGCCGGTCAGGAAGTATGGCATTACATATTTGCCAGTTGATACTACGGATATCCGAAGGCTTCCGGTAAGCTTTCCTTTAAAGGCCTGAAGTCGCTGATTAATTCCGTTTACTTCATTCAAAATGGCTTCAGCGGATTTGGCAATTTCCTTACCGAAATCCGTAACAAAGAGCTGTCGTCCAATCACTTCGGTTAGGGGCACATCAAATTGATCCTGAAAGTTTTTCAATTGTATCGAAACTGCAGGCTGCGTGAGGTGAAGTGCTTCGGCTGCTTTTGTTATGCTCTTTGTTTCGGTGATCTTCAAAAAGATTTGAAGCTGATGTAGTGTATAATTCATAAGAATACTTAATGTGATCTATTACAAAAATAAATAAAAATTTATGATTACGGTTATGGATTTTTGCAGCGGTTAATCAAATACTTATGGAAACAAAACACGTGATTAAATTGATTGATGGAAATTTTCACCCCAAAGATGCGGCCCGTGTGCTGATGCAACTCATCAGCGACAAAATTAATTATCATAATGTAGAGATGCTCTCCATCTATGAACATTTTAATGGGGATGTTTCACACTCAGTTAAACGTATCAATGAACTGAGTGAAGCCAAGGAATCGTTGCGCGAGTTGCTGGAGCAAGCTGAGCAGGAAGGGTTTAACCTTGTGGTTGAGAGTAATATCAACATAAAATTGGTGAAGGCATGAGTTTGGCCTTGTTGGTCGATAACCTGACCAACCCAGCGTTATTGTTTTTTGTGCTAGGCATTTTGGCGGTCAGGCTTAAAAGTGACCTGGAACTTCCGGTTACTTCTTCAAAGTTCATTTCCTTGTATTTACTTTTTGCCATTGGATTTAAAGGAGGACAGGAGTTGGCGCACAGTGAATTTTCACTGGAAATTGTATGGTCGATGTTGTTTGGCGTGGCCATTGCCAGCCTGATACCGCTTTACACATTCTTTATTTTAAAAAGGAGATTAAGTGTATCAAATGCCGGAGCCATAGCGGCCGCATACGGATCGGTAAGTGCTGTAACGTTTGTAACAGCCATTTCTTTTTTGGAGATGGAAGCCATGCCATTTAGCGGACACATGATTGCTGTGATGGCCTTGATGGAGACACCAGCGATCATTATCGGTGTGATATTGATTCGGATTTACGGGCGTGATGAAACTGGAAATACACGATTACGATCTGTCGTGCATCATTCGTTTACAAATGGCAGCGTGCTTATGATCATCGGAAGTTTAATCATTGGCTTTTTGGCCAACGATCAGCAGGCGCTTGGTATCAAGCCATTTACCAACGACATTTTCAAAGGTTTTCTTGCGCTCTTTTTGCTGGACATGGGAATTGCCAGTGGGCGAAAGCTGAAGGACTTTTTGGATAGCGGTTGGTTCACCTTAACATTTGCATTGGTGATACCGCTTGTAAACGGTTGCGCAGTGGCCTTGTTAAGCAGCTTAATTACTGATGATCCGGGAAATCGCTTCATGTTCGCGGTACTGGCTGCCAGTGCTTCATACATTGCTGTACCGGCTGCCATGAAAATGGCCGCACCTCAGGCCAATCCGGGAATTTTTGTTCCGATGACATTGGCTGTAACGTTCCCTCTAAATATTACAATTGGTATGCCGATCTATCTGGAGTTGATTTTGTAGACTTACCGATAAATAGGATTTACCCAAAGTTCTGTCGTTTCGTATTTACTTGCACCGGCCACTGGACGCCTCGCTTCAAAAGCGTTATCGCTTGTGGTTGCAGTTGTAGCCAATGCTTTAAACAAGAGTTTCTCCGGTGATTTTTTATTCGTTAAGATTATTTCTACAACATAGATGTTCGGGTAAAAATGGAAGATCATTTGATGGTTAAGTGATTGTTTGTCGTTATTTTCCTTTATTTTAAATCGTTAAATCAGACAGATCTACCCCCATGTTTATAAAACGAAATTATGGTTTATGGATGACGTTCAACTGGTCAAAGAAACCATTTCTCTACGGAATACTTTATGCTGCATCCATTACGACAGCATATGAATTTTTACCGCTCAACATCGCTATCCCCTGGCAGCCTTTAAGTATCGTAGGTATTGCCGTTGCCTTTTACCTGGGCTTTAAAAACAACAGCTCGTACGATCGTACCTGGGAGGCTCGCAAAATCTGGGGCGGTATTGTGAACAACAGTCGCTCATTTGCCAGTGCAGTTATGGCATTTGTCGAAACTGAAAATAAAGACGAAGCCCAATCCATTAAACAAACCTTAATCTACCGGCACATTGCCTGGCTCACCGCACTGCGCTATCAATTGAGGCTAAGCCGCCCCTGGGAACATACAAACGAGCGGCTAAGCGGCCTGTATGTGCCAACGATATGTGAAGCTTATTTTGATTCTTTGGATAAGGAAATTGTGCATTTGATCAGACCGGAAGAACTTGAGCAGCATAAACGTAAAACGAACATGGCCACGCAACTGCTGCTCACACAAAGTCAGAAGTTAAAAACATTAAAAGAACTTAATTACCTCACGGAAATGGAACACTTTCGGTTGCATGAGTTAATCGGGAATTTATTTGAGGAGCAAGGTAAATGTGAACGTATCAAGAACTTTCCTTTCCCAAGGCAATATGCCTCTACAGCATTATGGACGACTTTCGTTTTTAGTGCCCTTGTACCTTTCGGACTTTTAAATGTGTTTACTGAGGGAACATGGATTTGGTTAACGGTTCCGTTTTCTGCCTTGATTATCTGGGTATTCTTTCTCACCGAAAAAATCGGGGATTATTCTGAGAATCCATTTGAAGGTACCTATAACGATGTTCCGATAACATCAATTTCACGCGCCATTGAAATCGATTTACGGGAGATGTTGGGTGAAACCGATGTGCCACCACCGATAAAGGATGAAAATGGATTTTTGATGTAATCTATGGATTGTTTGACGGTCGTAACATTTCAAAAGCCTCCGGATTCAAGTATACAAGTAGTATTACTAGTGAAATTGAAATGATACTGATTGCTATTATGAAGAAGAACATTCCTATACCGTATACCAGTAGCCCTTTTATAAATGATTTCCACTTGGCTTGATATCCGATAAAAGTTGTGTATGCGTATGCAAAATAAAAAAAGCTAACTGGTGCAGTGGCAAAGTGAAGGAAAAAAGAAGAAGTGAGCTTATAAAGAATCAATGAGGCAATATTCAGCCAATAAATATGACCAGTCAGGTAAAAAGGCATTACCATATGCTCCAGGTAATTCATTCCACTTTTCCGGAATAATAAATACCGTGACGCTAGCGCATTAAAAGGAATCATGGCAAAGGCAAGAATTCTTGTATTGTCTGCCACAAAATCCATCACCATCTTGTTGAACTCTTCTTGTCCGCTTCCAGGTTTTGGTTTAGGGACAAGAGTGCTTTGACTTGCGCTGTAAAATTCCTTAATGTCTATTCCCAACATGCTAGCCACGATCAGGAAAAGTGTAACCATCAAAAAGAAATAACCAACAGGTCCGTAGTACTGGATACGGTTGCCATCAATAAATTTTCGTGCGGCAACGCCTGGTCTGATTGTTAAATCCCGCAGTGTCCGTGGAAACATCCCATCAAAACCATAGACCCGCGACCAGAAGTCGTTCCAGCCTTCACGGAATGTAATGCGTTTTACAGTAGAACGTTGGCCACAGTTTGGACAGTACGTTCCACTTACTTCTTGCTGACAGTTGATGCAGGTCATACTTACTTGAAATGATATAAGAATACGATTGTGGCCGTAAAGGCTGGCTTCGGATTGTCTTTGATCTCCAGGGTTACTCTCATTTCGGTTTTGGCAATGCCACGCAAGTTGGTAAGGGCCTGCAACATCACGCGAAGCCTTACTTCCTGATTAACCAATACCGGTTGATTGAACTTTAAATTTTCAATGCCATAGTTTACCAACATGGTATAATTATTCACCTCTGCAATCTGGTCCCAAAGGTGGGGTACAAGCGAAAGGGTTAAGTACCCGTGCGCTATAGTCGATTTAAATTGACTTTCGGTTGCTGCGCGTTTTGGATCAATATGGATCCATTGATGGTCGAGGGTGGAATCGGCAAAGAGATTGATTTGCTCTTGAGTGATTTTGTGGTACTCAGATACCCCAAGTTCTTTACCAATATGTTGCTCAAACTCGGCAAAGCTGTTGATGATAAGTTTCGGCATGGTGGTTAAAAATAGGAATTTTTTCGATTCCTAACTGCTGTACAGCCATGAACAGTCGGGTGTACAATACCGGATAATGGGCACATAAGTCGCTTATGCTTAGGGTTGAAAATCAACGGATTAGCATTATGGTGCTGATTTTGTTGGCCCATATGCAGACTTACTAACCTATGCGTACACTTATTGCCGTCATTCTTTGGTTCATTTTACTAGTACTCTGTTGGCCGTTGGCTCTCTTGTTGATTTTTCTCTTTCCACTGATCTGGTTAATCTTACTTCCGTTTAAGATTATTGGACTATCCATCAGCCTGGTGTTCCAATTCATTGGCGCCATTTTGATGTTTCCGTTTAAGGTGCTTGGGGTTAGATAGTGTCGCAAAGAAAGTCACTTTGCGTCTCAGCGCCTTAGCGGTTATTTATTCAACGGTAAGCTGAAATCTTTACCGCAAAGGCGCAAATGATTTAGTTCAATCATTATTTTCTAACGATGGGCAACCTCACCACCGATGGATATTTTCTGGAATGATGAATCGTGTTTGTTGCCACCACACCTTTCGCCTCATCATAATTATTACCTCCGGTATTCAGGTTCCGCTCAAAGCGTGGGAAGTTGGAGCTTGACACTTCAATACGAATGCGATGTCCGGCAGCAAAGTAATTACTGGTACTCATGGGGGTCAGCTTTACTTCATACACCTTTCCTTTTTCCATAAACACTTCCTTCTCATAGCCTTCCCGATAGCGAACCCGTTGAATCGTTTCGTCCAGGTTGTAGGCCTTTCCATTGGGGTCAACATCAATTAGTTTAATGGTCACATCGGTATCTTTCACATCACTCGACAAATACAAAGTCGATTCAATAAAACCACTTACTTCAATGCCTTCCTTCAATGGCTCGGATGTATAAACGAGAATATCGTCCCTCAATTCCATTTCCGATTGATCAAATGCGCCACCTTGCACGGCATTTCCGGTACAGCAAACATTACCGCCATACGATTTCACCGGGTTCATCGGGTCGTATGTGAAGGTATCGGGTTTATCAGCAGATGGTGCTTTCGCTACGAGTTTACCATCACCGTTACGGGTGTTGGCTTTGCCTTCGCTGCTAAGGAAATAATTTGTCATGACTGCATTTTTAGGTGGCCATGTGTCAGACGTTTGCCATTTGTTGCTGCCCATGATATAGTACTGAACGCGTGGTGTGTTTTTCTTGAAATCATTTTGCTCACCTTTCAATAGCAGATCAAACCATCCCCATGTAAGTTCATCATAATTCAAGCGTGCATCACCCACACTGCGCTCACCTACAATTGTATTTTCAGTAGCTCGTTTATAGGCACAATGCAGGGTAGGAGCAATGACCAGGTACTGGTTGTCGGCAATTTCTTTGTTTGGATTATTTCGAACGTGATTGAACAAGGCCAGGTTCGGACTGGACGACACGTCATACCACGAAACAAACCAATAGGCCGGAACATTTAGCGGCATGGTGTCGTGATACAACCCACCGGTAAACCAGGCCGGGTCATTTGGCTTACGCCTGATCATTTTTTCATACACACCATCCTGACCGTTTACATTTTTAATAATGTCCTGAACGGGTAAATGCTGAAGCGCTTGAGCCCAATCCTGACGTGGCATCTCTGTGGCCATATCGTAAAACCGTTGGATGCGGATCAGGTCCTGCTGTGTAATATCTTTTGGCAGCGTGGGTTTGTATTTATCATTCTGTGTTCCATAGAGCCACGCGGTAAACAGCATTTGTTGTGCTCCACCTCGGTACCAGTTGCCTTGTTCATAGTATTCACCAACTTTACCGACACCGGCACCAAAGCCTTGGGCCACCATCGCGGCAAGTGCAGGGTGGTTGAGCGAAGCAACGGCCATTTGCCACTCGGCCGTGGAAGAGCAGCCGATTACACCAATCTTCCCATTTGACCAAGGCTGTTTACTCATCCACTCAAAAGCATCATAGCCATCGGTGAGGGGCGTTCCTAAAATATCCCATTCGCCTTCGGAGAAAAAGCGCCCACGTTCATTTTGTACCACATAGGCATAGCCGCGCTGTACGGCATCAATCGCGGCTTCAAGTGTGCGGGTGCGCATTTCGCCATCTACCCATGTGTTGAAATTGTATGGCGTTCTGGAAAAAACAATGGGTACCTTGGCATTTCCTTTTGGGCGATAGATGTCGGTTGCCAGACGCACGCCATCGCGCATGGGCATCATTACTTTTTGATCGATTACAGCAATTTCTGCCAGCTTATTGTAAACATCTTGAGGGTTTTGCTGGGCAACTACTGCTGTGGCCAACAGCAAGTGCAAGGATAGTAAAAGGAACTTCTTCATAGAATTAGGTTGATTCATGTATGAAGGTGCAAAAACTTTTTCAGTCGTTTTCAGGTTTTTATGCGAAATTGATCCAACAATTACGCAAACGGTAATGGCAGGTTGTTCTTCCGGAAAACGATCTTACTTAAGCGAAGCCATAGCGGTTGAGGCGCTGATCGAAGCACACGTGCAGTTCGACTATGGCAAGCGATCGGGCCCCATCGCGGTGTATCAATGTGATGAATGTGGCCAATTTCATCTTACTTCAACGGGTGCCATCAATAAAAAGCTTGAACAGTTTCTCACAGACGGAACCCTTCAGAAACTGCGTACTGCCAATAAGTGGTCGGGTAAATGGAAGTAGAAGTTGTGTTCAATAAATCTTTTCAGTTCTTCGCAGGCGGATTAATCATAATGTGCGCCCGATGTGTTCCCGGATCCATGATCCACGGCATGCCGGGTGCTTCTGGTTTTAGGGGAAGTCCTGTGCTCTCTGCTGTGGCCCACGGGATGTAAACCACATATCTAAAATTTCCCTTTGTTACTTCACCTGTTTCAGCATTGTAGTTTTCGGAAGGAGCGGAGAATACCTGCAGGTTGGTGGCTTGCTTTGGCATAAAGAGTTTTCCTGATTTTACTTCAACTTCCCGTATGTCAAAAATTTCCTGGAAGGATTTTCCTTGCGCTTTTAATTCGCGCCCACGCGCCATAAAGGGTTCAAGGTCTTTGTGATAACAGGAAACATTGAAGCCACTTGCTTTCGGATCATCCGTTATACAAACAAATTCATTCGTTCCTTTTCTAAGCACAACAAATTCGCCTTTTGTATTGTAGCCGTAAACCATCGCGCCATCCCGTTTGTCTTCCGGTGCAGCCAATACAGCAGTTTTAATTTGAACTTCAGTTGAAGGTACCTGCGCAAACGATACGCAAATTGTCAGTAATAATAGGAAGGCAGTTTTCATGATGGATAATATTTTAATTCTCGTCTTAATACTTATGTCTTAAATCTAACGTCTACAATTCAGGTTTTTTGCTTCTTTTTTTGTGCTGATGGAAATAAAACGTTGTTTAAAATTAACCGGTATCCCGGAGAGTTTGGATGTAAATTCAAATCGGTGGCTGTCCTGCCACGTCCAGGATAACCTTCCGGATCGTGACCACTATAGAATGTCCAGAAACCTTTGCCGAGTTCGTTGAACATGTATCGCACGTTTCCGGCTTCTTTGTTTTCGCCTAATATCATCACCTCGGGCTTTACCAATCCACGATTAAAAGCTGTTGTCAGCCCACTGAATTCGCGTATTATATGTTTGTGATTTTGTGTTAGAAGGGAAGGAATAATGTCCCATTTGGCGGAGAATGTAAATAATGAAAAATAGGAACCCATGGATCCGTAGCCGCGACCCACGTTAATGTCACTGAACCGCCTGCTGTACGGTGGCTCAAGCACAAAGTTTTCAAAGGCAAGTGAAAGGGAGTAGTCTAGTGCCTGTTGTTGTGCTTCATCATCCGCTAACTCAAATAAATCCAGGCCATTTACGGCCAATGCAACATCAATCGATTCAGCAGCCGAACACATGGCAAACAGGTAGCCACCAGATGCACAAAAGGTTTTGAGCTGTTTTGCCACTTCCAGTTTCATAGCGGGCACCGATGAATACCCCAGTCGACCAGCGGTGGTTTCTTGAGTCTGGTATTCCAGCATGGCCGATTCGCGCCACCGTGCGCGTGCCGGTTGCCCGGTAAAATCTTCATGATGCAGGTGAACCCAATCGTAACGCGCCAGTGCATTATTATGAATTTCTTCATCATAGATGATATCGAATGGAATTTCCGCATATTCTAAAACCAGTAGCACCGCATCCGTCTCATCCTGAATAAAATCGCTTTTGGGAGAATAAACAGCAATGCGGGGTGCCTTTTCGAGACGCACCACATTCATGTTTACAGCTGGACTTGATATCTCATTTAAAAGTGTATTGACTTTAGCGGCACTGATGATTTCGTATGAAATACCACGAAGTTTACACTCCGTTTCAGCTTCTGCAGAATAAGAAAATAAAAAGCTGCCCCCCCGATAGTTCAACAGCCAATCCACTTCAGTTTGTCGTTGCAGCATGAAGTAGGCCAATCCATAAGCTTTCAGGTGGTTGTGTTGGTGATCATCCATAGGGATGAGCATGGAGTTACCGAATGCACTCCATGAATAAACAAAACAGCAGATGACGATGCAGATTTTTGTCATCGGTTTCCGGATCAATAGAATACACTAAAGCTCCGGAGATTTTCCGATAATATCAATTAAATAATGACCGAAGGGTTAGCGGATAATAATTCGTATGGTTTTAACAACGTGGCCATCTGAAACCTGAAGAAAATATAAACCCGGTGTGTTTTGACTGCCATCGATTGTTGCTTCCTGATTGTTTATCGGTTCAACCCGAATGTGTGCGTTACGCCCAAGCTGATCCAATAACTGAACCTGATTAAACTGAAAAGGTGAGCGCACAGTAAACAATCCGTTTGATGGATTGGGAAAAACTTCCAACTCACCCCGAGGTTCAAGGGTTACTGATACGACTTTGGAATAGGTGTACGTTCCATCAAAATCGGTTTGCTTGAGGCGGTAATAGGAGAGTCCGGCAAACGGCCCGTCATCAACGGCTGAATAATTTTTTGTTGATGTTGCAGTGCCTGCACCGTCAACCTGTAGCACTTGTTCCCATTCACCTCCGGTTTTGGAGCGCTCAACAGTGAAATAATCGTTGTTGGTTTCTGATGCTGTAGACCAGAACAGGTGAACCATTTGTCCCCGTGCTTCAGCATAAAAAGTTTTGAGTTCGATGGGAAGCGGAGCACTCAGATCAGTATTGCCTAAAGTAAACCGATCTCCATTCTGAAAATTAATTCCACTGAATGAAATAGCTCCGCCAGAAATCACCCCGCCACTAATAGGTGTCACATCATTATCTGAAAATCCATCGCCATCGCGGTCGATTAACAATCGTAAATTAGATCCAATAGGGCTTCCACTTAGTCCACTAATGTCAAATGAAATGGTTACGTTACCTACATCTCCGGTCTCGCTTATACGCCAAACCCGATTTAGTCGTTCAAGAATGGGCGCGCCAATATCAGCAAAGTTGCTGGTAAGCGATGCGTTATCGTGTCCCCATAGCAGCCATTCATTGTTTGCTAGAGTTGGTCCCGCAACTGTCATGCGAACCATTCCTGTTCCCTTTGCATCCCGATGACTTGATCCATCAGTGGCCTGCCCGATGCCCGCAACTTCATGGTCGTAGTTTCCATTTCCAGGGTCATCCATAGTATAGACATCATCAGCGCCTAATGAGATGCCATATTTTGCGCTTAAGTAGTTGTTAATAATTATTCGTTGCGCAGCGTTGATCGCATAATTATAAACGATAAATTCATTGATATATCCCCTAAGCCCACCATTGGTAGTATTTGTATGCCTGCCGATTCTGGGGCCTGGTGGTGTTGTGGCACCATCAGCATCAGCCAGGTTTCCGCCTTCCTGCGCATTGTTATAGAACATCTGATAATTGACATTATAGTTCCTACGCATTTGTATGATTTTCGTATTGGTATTAATGGCCGTAGTTCCCGTTATACCGCCTAGTCCACCACCCGCATTGTTACGCTTTTGATAGAAGTATCTGTTTCCAGTTACAGGCTTAAGTGATACAAGTTCATTGGTAACGGCAGTTCTGTCCAGAATAAAGTGGCCAGCGCCATCATTTGTTCCACCTAATCCAACGCCAGCACCCAGCGTATCTCTGAAAACAATCAGGTAGGTATAGCTGCTTGTGCTTGCCATGCCCGGTGATGGGCCATCAATGAACAGATTACCGGTAAAGCGCAAAGCAGGGTAACCATTTGCGCCATTGGTATGAAGTAGCGGTCTGTTTCCGGCTGTGGCTTGTGTGGCGTGTCTGTTGTTTCCTGATCTGTCGTTCCATTGCCGGATTTGTTGACCATTGGTAGCTGGCGTTACACCTACATCCGTAAACGTTCCGAAGTTGGCCATGTACCACATGGAATTCGAAGCTGCCTGACCAACGCCACCGGGTCCAGCATTCCCAACAGCAGTACCGGTTCCTACAACTGGAAAACCTGAACAACCTGCTCCAATACAATTGATGGTAAAGGTTGTACAAATCTGGGCCTGTGTTGCCCCATTGGTATAGGTAACCTGACTTCCGGCTCCATTCTGTAATGTGGCTGTTCCGCTTCCGCAGAGGGTGGCATTCGTATAATCAATGATCAGGTCATCTGTAGAAGTTGAGTTTGTATTGATGATGGTTATGCTGTTGCCGGTTAGTACAAGGTCGTCAAGACAGGTGAGTGTAGAAGTTGCATCAGCTTCCAGGTATCCAAGATTTACCAGGTTTGATCCTAAAATAAATGAGCCTCCAGCCAACACGTGTGTGTAGCCTTCAGTCATCATTTCAATACCGCTAACGGTAAGCGTTCCACCAATTTCAATATCACCGGTCTGGTAGAACATGGCAATGTTCGATGATACGAAAGGGCCGACATTGCTACGCCCAAGGCCATCAGGTGAAATACCACAGGCCATATTATCGGCAATGTTATTGATCGTTATGTTATGACCATTTAGAATGACAACATTATCATGGCGTTTGGGCCAAACACCTGCTGCAAGCGGTCCACCTGAACCATCCGAATTTGTCGTCCATGAATTTGGGTCATCCCAATTGCCACCGGATGTAACATTTCTTGAATAATATATGGTTTGGCCCAATGCAACGCCATAGAAAACACATGGAACATCATCGGGAAAAAAGCCGGTAGACTGGTCTCCCATTCCATCAGCTGTGGTCCAGTTAGTAGCATTTGCAATTTCTAAAGCGCAGTCGGCAATGGTTGAGGTGCAATTGGTATTGCCGGTATATACCATGACGTCTTCATCGCCTGTAATTGATGTAGCATTTACACCCGCGGTGAGTCCCGTATTAGTTAATGTTCCATTGGCACCAAATCCATCGTTTGCAATTGCGGAGAGAAATACGGTTGGTGTTGAAGCATCTGCGCCTAAAAACATATATAAGACCTCATTTCCGGCTCCAACATCAAAGGCTCCCGACCTCGAAACCGAACCAATATTTACAGTTGGCGTAGCAGAGGCGCTATTTTCCACTATCAGGACTGTTCCAGCAGGAATTGTACTTCCCGTATTATTAGACCAAGTTATTGAACCCTCACCACCAACGAATGCACCTCCGCCACCTATCGGATTTCCATTCCATTCACTATCACGAAAATAAATGGTTGTACCGTCAGCCAGATCAACAAACGTAACAAACGCAAAACCATCACTTCCATCAGCATTGAAACCCACAAACATCACCTGTCCTGCGGTTTGTGCTAGCGAATACGAAGAAATAAATAAGAGAAAGGACATGAGCAGAGCAGCCCTGCCTGTGATTAAAGTCCAACCGAAGATTTTCATTTGAAAGGTCTAAATTCCTATCAAATGTAAGAAATTCATTAAAAAGTGACTAATTCGAATAAACCGGATACCAATTACGCAACCTTACTTCGATTGACTCATTACCCCCGGCTACTATTTTTTTGAAAGCCTCTATATCGCTGAAGCCTCCCTGTCCGCGAAAGTGGAAGGGATAGACAATCTTCGGTTTGAACTCCAAAACCGCACTGGCGGCTTGCTCCACCGTCATGGTAAAAGGCTGGTTCATGCAAACAAAAGCAATATCAATATCACTCAAGGCTCGCATTTCGGCAATGTCTTCTGTATCTCCTGAAATATAGATACGCTTTCCGCCCATTTCCAGTACGTACCCGTTGCCCCGGCCTTTCGGATGGCGCGAGTCTTCTGTTTCCGGAAGATTATACATAGGTACTGCGGTGATCGTGATGTCGAATTGTTTGTGGGTTGAACCATTGGCCAACGGAATGGTTTGGTTGGCGAGCTCTTCCGGCAGTTTTTCCCGAACGGCTTGGGGTGCAATGACCAGTGCACGTGATGTTTCAATGGCTTTCAAGGTTTCGAGGTTCATGTGATCGCCATGGATGTCGGTGATCAGAATCAGATTAGGCGAAGCAAGGCCTTCAAATGCTTTTGCACCTCCGTACGGATCAACATAAATCGTTACGTTGTTCCAGGTCATGGCCAGTGTGGCATGGAGAATGGGCTGAATGGTTAATTTCCCTTTCGAAGTTTCAACTACATCGGGAGCTGATCGTTGGGCTATGCCCATAGCAAATGAAAATATCAGGCATAGTGCAATTAATAGTTTTTTCATCATTCTGGGTTATGCATTACTAACACCAGTTAGTGCTTTTGGTTTTTCTGTATCATTTTTCTTTACATACCTGATCGTACGCAAACACGTGTCCTGCTACATCGTTCCACTTCACTTTTTCTCCGGCAAAAACCTGCAGCATGGCCGGGCAGTTTCCGTATAACTCATCAAAATTCTTCTTGTAACTTCCCTTTTTAACCAATACCGCCTTTTCATCATTTTGTACGAACAGGTAGGATTTATCTGCACCACCAGTGAGTTTCACGCCACCAACTCCAACACTCATCGTTTCCTTTGCATTCGGGTCTGCAAATACTTTTATCTGGCTGTCAAATCCAGGATTCAGTAACTGCATCAGTCGAACTTTACCTGCTTTGTTATGGCGCATGGCGGTTTCAAAAACAATATATTCCCGGTTTACAATTTCATCAAAATTCGAGTTTGTCATTTCTTTAACAGATGAAGCTGATTCCATCATCATGGCCAGTTTGGCAAGCTTCGATGCTTTTACGGAAAGCCTGGCAACTTCTTCAGGTTTGAATTTTGCTTTTTCACCATTCTCCAATCGAATGTTGAAATTGCTGAGGTAGCCATTGATTAATGTGCCTCCCAAAAATTTTCCAGTCACTTCATCGCCATTCACCAATTTTACCGTGCATTCTTTTCCGCTTATTACGGCCATATCATCGGCTTCAAGTGCGGCAATAAAGCCTTGTGCAAACGAAAGACCTGTAAGGCATACAAGCATAGCTGTTATGAGATTTTTCATGTGAGGGTTGATTTAAAAACCTGTATGAAGGTAACATAAACTATACCAATCCATATTCGGATCAGGAAAATACTTTTGCAAATGGGCTTAAATTGAATCTACTTCCTTAATAATGACTTTCTCCATCACGTCTCCTTGACGGATCTGATCGATAACCTCCAATCCTTCATACACTTTTCCGAAGCAGGTATGGTTGCGATCGAGGTGGCTGGTATTATCGCGACTGTGGCAAATAAAAAACTGTGACCCACCGGTATTTCTTCCGGCATGCGCCATGGATAAAACTCCGCGATCATGATATTGATTATTGCCCGTTAGTTCACATTTTATCTGGTAGCCCGGTCCGCCATTTCCAATGCCATTCGGGCAACCGCCCTGAATAACAAAATTGGGGATAACCCGGTGGAAGGTTAAGCCATCGTAAAAATTATGTTCAGCAAGGTCAATGAAATTCTTTACAGTATTCGGGGCATCCTCTTCAAAGAATTTGATTTTCATAACCCCCTTTTTGGTGTGGATCTCAGCAATTTTCATGGTTTGTATTGATGTTAAAAATGAGCGGCAAGTTACAAATCCTGTTCAGATTTTGTATGTTTAATTCTTATGGAAGAAATTATCACACACCTGGAGGAAAGTATTCAGGATGAATTTTTCTCGAAGGCAGAACGGAAAAGTCTCCGTGCCCTCATTGGCGAAAAACCGTTGGATCAGCATCAGTTAAACTTTTTACGGAGCCGGATTTATGAAATGGCCAACGAACGGGTCACCCCTGAAAACTATCGGTTTATAATTGAATGGATAAAGGCAGCAAACAGTGCATTAATTACTTCCGATAAGCAGGAAACTTCCGATGTGTATTTCAGCCCGGGAGAGGCTTGCCGGTCGGTAATCATTACCCAATTGAACCAGGCTTTACGTGATGTGAAAATCTGTGTATTCACCATTAGTGACGATCAGATTACTGATGCCATTATTACTACCCATAAAAAAGGCGTACAGATTCAGGTTATAACCGACAATGATAAAATGGAAGATGAAGGATCGGACATTGAACAGTTGGCTGATGAGGGTATACCGGTTAAAATAGACAACACACCTAACCACATGCACCATAAGTTTATGGTGGTGGATGAACGCGCGCTGTTAACAGGAAGCTATAACTGGACGCGCAGTGCAGCTCGTTATAACCATGAAAATATTCTGCTTACCAAAGAGACACCCGTAATTCGTTCCTACCTAAAGGAATTCAGTCAGCTTTGGAAGGAGATGAGCGCTTTTAAATAAGTCTATTGCGACAAGTAGCCACCGTCAATCGCGTAGTAGCTTCCGGTAACAAAGGATGCTTTATTTGAACTTAACCAAACAATTAGTTCAGCCACTTCTTTCGATTCACCCAACCGGCCAATAGGATGCAGCGATACCAACATGTTCATGGTGGCTTCATCCAACTGATTGAGCAGGGGAGTCTTAATAAATCCCGGGCCTATCGAATTTACTCGAATGCCTTTTGCAGAGTATTCCATTGCAGCGTTTTTTGTTAGTCCTACAACACCATGTTTGGCTGCTACATAGGCAGATGAATTCATAAAGCCAACCTGGCCGAGTATAGAAGCCACATTCACAATCGCGCCTTTGCCTTGCTTCAACATGGCAGGAATCTGGTAGTGCATGCCATAAAAAACTCCGTTAAGATTAATATCAATGACCTTTTTCCAGCCATCAATACTCATGTCGCCCACCGGGTTACTTTCCCCACCGATGCCGGCATTATTGCAGGCAATGTCGAGCACTTTATATTTTTCCAGTGTCTTGGCCACCAGTTTTTCATGGGCATCGGGTTGACTTACATCCGCTTTAATAAAAATGCTATCACCACCGATTGCTTTAATTTTTTCTACGGTTTCCAATCCGCCCGCCTCATTCATATCCGACACTACCACATGTGCGCCTTCACGGGCGTAGAGGATGGCGGCTTCACGCCCGATTCCGGAGCCTGCACCGGTTACCAATGCTACCTTTTCTATTAATAATTTGCTCATTTTATTTTTGATTTTAGTAAGTCAAAACAAATCTTGTTTCAGTTTACTTTCCATGATGTTTACCCCTTGTCAAAACTGATAAACATCAGGTGTTTGATGTAGTCCTTGCCTATATTTGGGGTTATGAACTTTAGATGCGTTGTTTGTGCATGGCTTTTGAGTTTGTTGCCTTTTTGTTTGCAAGCCCAAACCTTGTATCAGTTGGATTTAGGGAAAAGCGAGGTAATCATCAAGGGTACATCATCTCTGCACGACTGGCAATGCCGAGCCGAGCAACTAACAGGAACACTTCAGGCGGTTCAGGAGCAGAATCAACTAAGTGAATTGAAAAGTCTCTCTACAACGGCTAGTGTAGCTGCAATCCGAAGTATTCGTGAAGATGGGTCTTATTATGAAAAGGGAATGGATAAGAATGTATATCGGGCGATGAAATCCGAGCAATATCCAAGTGTAACATTTTCATTGAGCAAAATTACCTCGTTTACTCGTCTGCAAAACGGTTCTGTTACCATTCATGCTACCGGAAACCTGCGGATTGCAGGTGTAACAAAATCCATTTCCATATCGGCTACTGCTAAAGTACAACAAGGTGGTATAGTGTTTGAGGGTAAGATACCGATAAAGATGACAGACTACTCTATTGATCCACCCACTGCACTTTTCGGAACCATTAAAACGGGTAATGAAGTTGATGTTCATTTTAAAATGGTTTTTCAACCTTCAAAATAAGCCACCATTTCGCCATCTTAGCGAAGCTGAACGCCATATGCCCAAACTGCATTTAATTCTTCTTATTTGGATGTTGCTTGCCGGTACAGAAAATGAATTACGGGCCCAGGAGTATCAGATTTTTATCCATCCTTCCAGCGATGTAACGGTATATGGCTCCACCAATGTTAACAATTTTAAATTTCAATATACTGAGAACATCACCCTCGATAAGCCTGTTCGTGTTAAGCGTAACGAGGGTACACTTCGTCTTTCCGGTGGAATAATAGACCTGAAGGTTCGGGCATTTGATTCCGGCAATGGAATTATGAACAAGGATTTTCGGAAAATGCTGCAGGAGGAAGATAATCCGTTTATACAGGTAGAACTGGCGGCACTTTTACCACAATGGTTGCCAAATGCTGCCTGGCGGGAGGGAAAAGCGGAAATAAACGTAACCATTAACCAGGTAACAAAGAAGTATGTAGTACGGTGTAAAGTAGAGAACCCCGAGAGTTTGCTGATATTCGGAAAGCAGAAAATTTCCCTTACCGACTATGGGTTAACCCCACCGGTACGCATGATGGGTATGGTAAAAGTGAGTGAATGGGTTGATTTGGATTTTTCGCTTAGGTTTGCAACTGACCGGTAAGCTAACAATAGGCGTTGTTGAACTTTATCTTTATATACTGATATTCTTATAGTATTTTCAAGCTTAAAGCATCATAAAAAGTAACGCTTTTGTTTCTCTGTTGTTATTGAGTGTTAATGAAAGTTGATAAACCCTTACGGATTAGAAACCTTTACCCGGTGGTTATACTAACTACGGTGTTGCTACTGATTAGCATATACCTGGCGTACCAAAATAGCCAGTCCATACAGGAAAGTCGTAAGATTGCTGAGGAAGCAGAACAAGTAGCGGTTAATACCAATAACATTATCCGGTATTTGCATTTGGCCGATATCGGTTTGAGAGGGCATGCGCTTGTAAGGGAAAATCCCCAGATTCGCGGGGCATCCCAAACAGCAAAAGTAGAGATTCATAAAACACTGGATGAACTTGATCAGTCGCTAAGTCAGCAAGAGTTTCCACAAATGAATGAGTACAACGACTTTAAAAAGTCGGTGGAGGCTTACTTTAGCTTTGTGGACAGCATGTTTACTGCAATTGATGAAGGTCATGTTGAAATTTTTGTGGCAAGACTAGCCCAAGATCCGGGATACACCTTGTTTGAGCGATATGTTGTTTTTTCGGAATCAGTTAATCA
The DNA here is from genome assembly GCA_964419145.1 of uncultured Roseivirgaceae bacterium. Lineage (GTDB taxonomy): Bacteria > Bacteroidota > Bacteroidia > Cytophagales > Cyclobacteriaceae > UBA2336. Next base: position 707,931 of record CAYQOM010000002.1, read on the forward strand.
ATTTGAAGATGAGGTTGCTAACAGAGCCGATCGTGATTACCAGCGAGCCCTCAGGAATTCGTACCTGATTCAGGTTGTTATTTTTATACTCGCAGTTCCATTATTGTTTTTTGGTGCATACCAAACAAAATCGTTGTTTGGTATTTCAGAACGCTTACGCCAATCTGAAATTGATCGCAGGAAATTGCTTACCGAGCAAAATGTGCAGCTGGAGAAATTGGTTTACGAACGAACCAAAGAGATTCAGGCGCAAAATGAAGAAATACAAGCGCAAAACGAGGAGATAACGTTGCATAATGAACAGCTTGAGCTGCAGCGAAGAGAAATCGAAACCAAGCACAACGAACTTTTGCTTAAGAATGCTGATTTGAATCATGCCAACACTATCATTCAAAAGCAAAAGGAAATTATAGAACAATCGAACCAGCAATTGTATGCAGAAGTGGAGCGCCAAACAGTTGATTTGCGAAATGCCAACACCGAATTAATTGAACATAACAACAGGTTGAAGCAGTTCTCCTACATTGTTTCCCATAATTTGCGATCTCCGGTAGCGCGTTTGCTGGGATTGAGCTCGTTGCTTAAATCCACTGATGAGCAGGAGCGAAGTAAGATATTGGGATTAATGTCTACATCCACACAGGAACTCGATCAAATCATTCGTGACATCAATCTTATTCTTGAAATTGATAAGCTGAACACACAGGCACTCAACCGACTGGATGTTCACGATTACCTTTCTCGTGCCATTGATCTGATTCGCCCTGATTTGGAGGTTACAGGATCCGAAATTGACATTCAGCTAAATGGTATTCCACAGGTTCCGTTTCTTGGGCCATATATGGAAAGCATTCTTTACAATTTAATCAGCAACGCTATAAAATATCGTGATCCGGAAAGAAAACTGAGGATCATGATCCGTGGGTTTGAAGAGCAGGGATTTGTAAAGCTGGAAATATCTGACAACGGTTTGGGAATTGACTTACAAAGATTTAAGCAGGATTTGTTTAAACTATACAAACGCTTTCATACACATGTAGAAGGCAAGGGATTAGGACTATACCTGGTCAAATCTCAGTTGCAAGCGTTGGGCGGAAAGCTTGAAGTTAAAAGTAAAGTAGGTGAGGGAACTACGTTTTTCGTTTTCTTCAAAAAATAGTACTTCAATATCCTGATAAAACAAAAGCGCCCCAATAAAACGGATGTGTATATTTCTCACGCATCTGCTGTTGTGCAGACCGAAAAGCCTGACGCATATTTTCCGGTTTTAGCAACCACTCTTGGTAAAATGAAACCATAAGTTCTTGTGTAGCGATATCGTCCACCTTCCAAAGGCTCATCATGATATTGGAAACACCTGCAGCATTTAGGGCAAGCCGCAAGCCATACACCCCTTCACCGGGATAAAACTCACCCAAACCGGTTTCGCATGCCGACAGCACAACAAGTTGGGTTTGATCCAGGTTCAGGTTAACAGCTTCGTACGCAGTGAGGATACCGTCTTCGTAATCAAGTAGTTTAGGCTGATTGGCACCGGCCAGGGCAATGCCCGAGTTAATCAACATCCACACCAGTGAATTTGTTTCATTCTCGGAATCGGTAAAAAAGCCATGCGTAGCCAAATGAAGAACAGAAGCTTTTGATATAGATTTTAGTTGGGATTCATTTGCTTTATTTCCTTTATAAAGCTCCACTGACCATCTATTTGATTTCAGGAGATCATGAATGGCATTTACTTCTTTTTCAGTTCCGGGTAATTCGGTGAATAGTTCCTGATTTGTATTGTTCGATAATGTAAAAGCCGGATTTCCAAATAGCACCGCATGTTTGAATGAATTGCTTTCTTTTGTTGATGGTCTCAACAATTCCTTCGTATTGGTGAGTTGATGAATTTCTACCTGATCGATCAGATGCTTCCCGGATTTCGGATCGAACAAGGTGTTCAAATTGATTTGGTTGTAGACGCCATCTGGAGAGAAGTACACCCGATGCAACCGCTGATTTTTCGGCATGGCTTTATTGATGACATCTGCGATAGGTTTCCAATACACCGAATATGAAAGTGTATCGGTATACCTATAGCTGATGCCGTTGATGTATTGCCGCACGTACTCCTTTTCCAATCTTCGGGTTTCGTTACTTTTTACAATGGCCAGTAATGGTCTTTCTTTTGTTTCGGGCGTAATAATTAAGGCGCCATAAATTAATCCATCTAACATGCGTACCATCTCCACCGCAGCCTCACCGGGTTTTAATTTTTTCTGGATGCCTTTCCAGGAAATACGCTCTACCAGAAAACCCTTTTTAAAGGCAGCCGATTCGCGACTCAGTTTCATTTCAAGGTCGTCTACAATAGTGGTAAGCTGACCAATTTGATTGGCAGGCGGGTTTTCACTGCGAATTAAGAGGGCTAATTCATTTTTTAAATATTCCCACCGAAGGAAGTCGTCTTTCAATCGTTGGTTTCCACCGCTTAGTATCGCGGTTTTCATCTTGTGACTGGCATTCAGAATTATACCCTTTGTTAAAATCTGAAGGTTATACAGATTTTGCATGATGTCCGGATTTTGGTACGAATCATCTGTAGGAATAACGCCCGATACATACAGCGCAAATGATGTATATGCCTGAAGGATGTCTTGCTGATTTCGGTAAAACGCTATTTTTTCATTTTCACTCAGGTAAGTGAAATTATGTTGCACCTCATTTAGCAGATGATCAGTCAGCGTAGCAAATACGGCATCCGCTTCCTTGAAATTGAGGTTATCAGAATATGTCTGTGCAAGGTTCAGTAAGGTGGTTTGATAGATTCTGGGATTGATACTGCCAGGCTTTTCCAGTAATTCACGGGCTTTCACTAAATGGAAAATGGCTTTCTCGTAATTCTCTATATAACCACACACCTCACCCAAATTTACAAGAATGGATATGTGCAGTTGGCTCCCCATATACAGGCCATCATCAATAATGGATAGCCCAGCGTTCCATACATGTATTGCTGAATCATTCTGCTCCAATCTGCGATAGATGTTGCCTTGATTTTGAAGTGCATACAGGTATGCAAGTGATTTTCTATCGTTAATCAATGATATATATTCTCTATTCAGTTGAGCTGCCTTTTCAACACTTCCTTCTTCGAGATAATAGCTGACCAGGTTACTCAATAGAGTTTTGTACTCATTCGTCTCAACTGCAAGTGTATCCAGTGTGTTTTTTAAGAAGGAAACGGTCTCTTCCAGTTCTTGAATGGCTTTTTGTAATTGCCCCGTTCTTCGGTGAAGGGAAGCCATTGAATTTTGCGTATTCGCAAAGGATAATACAAAGGATAAGTAATTTTCGTGGAAGTGATTTTTATTTTTATCAAGAGCCTCTTGAAACAAATTCAAACATTGTTTCATATAAAACTCGCAGCTATCATATTGCCCAGATTCGAGGAATAGGTTAGCCAGTTCCGCTCGCGTTTCAATTCTATCAATATGCGCTTGCGTATATTGCTTATCGGTAATAACAACTATTTCATGAAACTGCTCAGCAGCTTTTATATAATTTCCGGTCGCTTTATTGATTTGAGCCAGTGTGGTAAGGCTACTCGTGTAGGCTGTGCTTATTTTTCCAGAGTCCGTCTCAGCGCGAAGCAATGCTTTTGTCATAATGGCTTTTGCTTCATCATAATTACCACCCAGGTAAAGCTTTAGCCCTTGGGTGTTTAATGAATCCCAGGTTTGCGCAGAAGCAAGGGTAGAAGTAATTGAGAGTAGCGTAAGGAATAGGAAGCGCATTATTTCTGACAAGCGTATCTGTAAAGATAATTTTTACGCTCAATTTATCAGCTTCATCCAATCGGAATATGCACACAACACTTCCTGTAAACAATCTTTGCTAAACTGTTCTAATTCTGATATTGAACTATAGTTTCGTATAAGCGTAGCTTCTTTTTCCAAAAACAGGTGTTGAAGCGCTTGTCTTTTAGTTTCTATTCGGGCTTTCCTCTTCCGATAATCTTTGCTGATCCAACGATGCACTAGTTCTGCCTTCCACCACAAGGAATCATCGGGTTGTGCGCCCGGTGTTACAAGTTCTTCCAATACACTTGTTCCGAAAAAGAATGGAATATATACCGATAAACAGGGGTGGGGTGTACCGGTAAGCCAAACGGTGTGCGTGGCTCCCTTCCTAATTTTGGCAACCATGCTTCCGGTTGTAGAACTCGGGTTTAATAAGCCCGAAGCATGCATACATACTGAACCGGTGTTAGCTTTTGATGGCTTAAATTTATCTTCAGGCAGATTGTGAGTTTTCAAAATGTTGAAGCAATCATTTACCTCAAGCATTCCCTTTCTTTTGAGACTTAGTTCGGTGGTACAGGCCTGCCTTTGAGACGCCCGGCCCAGGGTTGTATAAAGCCAATCGGAATAGGATTTTTGGAAATTGAACGGTGTGTCTTCTATCCACCAACCACGCTTGTGCGCATAGTCCATAGTCGTTGTGCCAAGTTGATCGGCTAGGGTTGTAATGCTTAGTCGGTTTGAAATACTTCTTATGTCTTTCACTTTTTCAACGGCCCATTCCTTGCCTGCTGTTTCCAGCACCCAGGCCTCATCCGGATCTGCGATGAGAAAGCTGTTGTCGTAGTAAAATTTTTTATTCTTGTATCCTCCACATGCATTTTGTCCGTACAAGGTAAGCAGCCCGGTAATACAGGTAATGGCTTCGCGCGATGATGTACAACGCTCCAGGGCCAATCGTAGCATATCCATGCCGGTAAGACCGCTATTGTGCTTTTCAAATTTTACTTTAGTAAACACCGCTTCATTGCCAATAACAAGTCCGTGTTCATTTACGCCCATTTCAGCGCCCCACATCTGAAAGGGTTTAGATATAATGCATTCGTATGTTTCCGCTACCTGCGGAATGCTGATGTAGGTACAGCGAACATTTGCTTCTGCATGAATCTGATGCGGCACGTGCACGATAGCCTGTGCTTCATCCGGCTCCCGGTCGGAATTCTTAGCGAATAGCAGTGTGCTATCGCGGGTAACGGAAGGAAGGGCAATGAAGGTATCGCACATTATATAGATTATCTCATTCTTTTATCAATTTTATCGATTCTGTCATGTTACCAATTCGTATTCGAACTATGTAAAGACCAGTTTGAAGTGTGTTTCCGAACTCTATTCTATCCTCATCATTATTGTATACATGGTGGAAGATAATTCTCCCTAGTAAATCCCTACAAATGATCTCTGTATTTGTTCCTCCAGTTGTTCCAATCTTTAAAACAAAATTGTCCTTACTTGGGTTAGGGAAAATCTCTATGTTATTTCTATTTATAGGTTCGTGGTGTATAGACGTGATTAGATGTTGATTGATAAGCGAAAGACCAGAGGGGTTTGATAAATTATCAAATGTATGAAGTAGTGAATAGCCTGTTCCATCCTTTCTGATGCGATAAATTATTCCTTGTGTATACTGGCTTGGACCACTGTTGCGAGTTATACCGTATAGGTACTCGCCGTATGGAAGTTTTATCAATGGCGATGCTGGATTAGCCCCAGTAGTTGGACTAAAATTGTGAATAACCTGAAAATTTGATCCATCTTTATGAATACTGAAAATCGTCCCTCTGTTTAATGTCCCACCTGCTTCAGTAACCCCGATAAGTAATCCATTTTCGATTTCCAATAGTGGCATTTTTGGTCCGGTGCCATCAACCGAATTGAGGTCATACAACTTTTTGTATTCATTGCCCGACTTAGATATCCTAAAAATTACGCCAAAATTGTTTGTGCCACCACGAGAAGCAGTCCCATACAAAAATCCGTCTGATCCTTCAATTAATCCTCCATGTGGAATATTTCCACTCTCAACCGAAAGATCTTTCAGAACAGAGAATCCAGAGCCATTCTTCTCGATTTTGAAAATATTACCATCACCATTGTGACCACCATATGTTGTTGCTCCGTAGAGCTTTCCGTCTGACGCTTCGATCAGACTTGTGTAGGGATGGGCCCCACCATAAGGCACACTTGCAAAATCATGCACAAGCTCAAGCATATCTGTGGTGGTATTTATTCTATAGATGATACCAGCGCCTTGTGTTCCTCCTGTTGATGTCATCCCGTAAATATATCCGTCAGTTCCAAGAAGCATTTCCGCAGAGCTAGGCCATGCTCCATTATTGCCTGAGAATTCTATCAAACGCTCAAATTCTCCACTTTTTGATATTTTATAAACAATTCCATTTCCAAATTTACCTCCTCGTTGTGTTGTTCCATAAATATTTCCTTGCTCAGTCAGTATGGGGGCAGATGTAGGTAGGCAACCATTTATACAACCACTATGAAGGATTGAAAATTGGTTCTGATTAGTGTCAAACTTGAAAATTGTCCCAGCATTGTTGGGGCCTCCTAAATTTGAACTTCCGTAGATATTTGAGTTTTCATCTAATGCCAGGATTTGATTAGGATGTTTTGCTTCTATAGAATCAAAATAATGTAAAGTTCTAAAGTTCTCACCATTTTTATCGACCTCATAGATCGTCCCACTTTTATGAAATCCACCCGTTAATGTAATCCCAATCAACTTCCCATTGGGTTTAGCGATCAAATTAGAATTTGGTTTACTGCCTGAAGAGTTGTCACCAAATGTGAAAATCTTCTCATAAGAATTATCAGACATATTAAGCCTGAATAATATTCCATTACCATAAGTCCCACCACCCATGGTTGTTCCGAATATCATACCATCATCTACTTCGGTAAACTTATTCCCGAATCTAACGCCATCATAGTAATCATTTAATTCAGGACGATAGAGTATTTTAAAATCACTTCCATCGGGGCTTATACTATAAATTATCCCATAGGAAAAGTTTCCTCCCGAATTTGTACCTCCATAAATTATACCATTAGATGCTTCAAATAATTCACCAGGTTCAGCGCCATCTTCTCCATTAAATGAATGCAGCCGGTTAAATTGCGTACCATCTTTACTAATTCTATAGATGATTCCATTATTATAAAATCCTCCCTTAATGGTTGTCCCATAGTAATAACCATTTGAGGATTCAATTAGCCCGCTTCCGGGAGTTTCACCATACTGCCCTGTAAAGTCAAATAGTTTAGCAAATCCGGTACCGTCCTTTTTAATCTTAATGATAGTGCCACGGTCATACTTACCTCCTTTGCTGGTAACACAAAGTAGTTCACCTTGCGAAGACTCCAATAAAGCTCCCATAGGTAAGTAGCCTGAATCATTATTGAAATGGAAGATCTTTAATAATCTTTTATCGATAAGGTTATATTGATAAAGAACGCCAAGATTATTTTTGCCGCCTGCTCTTGAAGTCCCATACAGCAATCCATCAGATGTATTTAGAATTCCACCAGTCGGATGGAAGTCTCTTTCAAAGAAGTAATGACTAACTAGCCTAGCTCCGGTGCTTGGATCGATTGAAAAAACACCACCACCACCATCAAAACCACCACCGAAAGTAGTACCAATTAGTCTTGGTTGGGTGTTTACATCTTCCACTCTAAGTGTTTGTTCTACTGGTGGTGCAGGATTATACAGGACATTTCCAGACTGTGAAGCTGTTATTATGGTTGACCCGGCTCCGTGGATAATTAACAAGGGGCCTTCAATTGTGGCTACATTTGTATTACTACTTTGATAGCTAACCAGAAGCCCTGCTGCACTCGATTCTGCCTTTAATAAAATCGGAGGCTGGCCTAAAAATTGGGTCGGAATTGGATTAAAAATTATGGATTGATCCATTTTTTGACTTAGCACTGAATTACAGCTCAGTATTAGAATAGAAAAGTAAATTGAAAAGAATCTCATTTTTTAAGTTTCTCTCAAATTAAAAGCAAAAATTCCATATTCCACCTTGTTGTGTTTGTGTCGTCTTAAATATTTGATGATTGGACACTATTATCGGCTGACCGTCACTTCCTAAATCCCAAAGTTTCCCACGAAGAAAGACATTTACACCCACTTTAGCCTGTGTGGATTGTATCCGACCGGGCAGTGCATATTTTTTCCAGGCGTCAACTTCTTTAATGGTGCGGATGTCGTTTTTGTTCACATCATCGGGCATTGTGCTGCCGTCATATCCCTTCCATGGTGCAGCCATGGCGTTATCCCCAGCTGCATAGGAATTCACCAGTATTACTTCAGCAGCTGATTCTCTTATTTGTTCATACGCCTGAGGATACCAAGAATCAGCACAAACCAAAATTGAGGTTTTTCCAATAGGTAAGTCGAACACAGGTAATTCACTAACTGGGCATGCCTGAACAAAGGGTTGCTCACTTGAAATCGGAAACGATTTTTTAACAAGCTGCTTGTCAATAGAGCCATCCGGATAAAAAATGAAACTGGCGTTATAAAGTGGGCCGCCAACATTGATATTAATTTGGTTTTCATTTACACCGGGATCCGGTAATACAATTGAACCTGCGTTAATGGTTACTTGATAAGTAGAAGCCAACTCTTTAAAGACTTCACTGTAAATCCTTGCCATTTCCATAGCTTTCATCCGAAAAAGTGAAGCAGCAAAAACGTCCTGTTCTTTATTATTGTTGAAGTAGGAGCGAATGAATTTTGGAATATTGCTCAATACCATGAGTGTCATGGCTTTGTTGAGATGCGCTGTCTCCGCCACACTGGTTTTCTCGCCACTGATCACGAGCCAGGTGCCCACATATTCTGGTAAAAGCACAACCGTGTTCTCATTGAAAAATCCAGCACGTTGAGCTTCATCAAAGTATAGTTTTATTTTTTCGTAGAAATGCCCTTCACTTAGGTAATCCTCCGGAACCATGTAAGGCTGTATGCCTACAATATTTTTTGTACAAACCGAGTCGTTAGCGATTGATTCGACCACCCCGATGTTACCTTGTGGTTCTTTCCAATCGACAGTACGACCGACAGATGACCAGATCGTCCAAAGGCAAACAACGATTAATATGAATAAGAAAAATTTTTTCAATGCTTCAGACTATTTAAAACTTCCTGCGCTGCCCGTTCGCCTGCCCGAACGGCCCCCTCAATATAGCCATACCAGACTTCGGATGTTTCTGTGCCTGCCCAAAAAATTGAACCGGTAGGCTTTGCCAACTCGTTTTGAAAATTTGTCCAAGCTCCGGTAGGGTAAAGCCCCGCATAACATCCTTTGCTCCAGGCTTCATCAGCCCAGCAATGATCGGTATAGTAAATTGGTTGTGCTGCTTCTTTTCCGAAATAACGTTGAAAGTATTCAAGTGCAATTTTCTTTCTGGTTTGTTCATTCTTAGAAAAGAATTCGCGTGCACGATTGGCAATGCAAAAGGCTAACAATACCCCATAGGAACTATCAGCCGGAGAGGAATCAAACAACGTTTGGAAAGGCGCGTTTTCATCGGCCACGACTTGTCCGCTGAAACCATTGTTTCTCCAAAACGGTTTTTCATAAACACCAAACACTTTCCCAACAATGCCTATTGAAAGTTTCTGCATTAACTGTTGCTTTTTGAGTGGGAGTGAAGGACTGAATTCTATTTCCTGAATCAACACAGGGGGAACGGCTACGATCACATATTTGGCCTGGTATGCAAAACCATCACCTGATACAGAAAAAACATCATTTGATTGGTCAATTCGTTTAACAGGACTATTTAGCCGAATGGAGTGCTGAAATTTTTCAGCAAGCTTTTCAGCAAAAGGTTGCATGCCTCCTTTGATACGGTGTTGCTGGGCGCCATCTTTAATACTAAGCAATACATTCAGGTTCGTTCCAGAACGGATATAAAACAACGCATGAAGAAGCGATACTTCATTCAGTTCACAGGCATAAACGGTTTCAAGTCCGGCACGCACAACTTTATAACAATTTTTGGTATAGCAATGCTTCCGAGCGAACGCTTCCAGGCTCATGCTATCCCAGGTTGTGGCTTGCGAAGTTGACCACGGATTGCTCAACTCAATTTTTTTGGCCAACCGGTCAAGCTTTTTTAACACCATGTCAATGTTGATCAGGGAAGGTATATCCATTTTTGGAATTAACCCGGTGTAGGTTTTGATAACCCGATTCAGGTCAAGGATATTTTTGCCTTCATTGTAGGTTTCGTACCATTCAATGCCATGTTCGCGGGCAAGATCATACATGCGGTCTTGTGTGGGCCCGATCCACTGTCCGCCAATGTCAACATATTTTCCATTGCCAAAGTGGCGGGTGTGGGTTCTTCCGCCCAGCCGATCGCGCGCTTCCAAAATGAGAAATGATTTCTGTTCTTCGTGAAGAATCCGACCGGCTGCAAGCCCGGAGAATCCTGCGCCAATCACAATGCAATCCAGTTTAGCATCCATAGAAAAATACCTGTCTCAATATACACGGTTAGGTTGTAACTTGCGAAATGAGTTTCGTTACTTGCAATAAATCTTTTCTACCTGTATATGACCTTTGATCTTCAAAAATCACTTGATGTATTGGAAAGAACGCCTGCAGTGCTGAACAGCTTATTGCGCAATCTTTCCGATGATTGGGTTCTGGCGAACGAAGGCGCAGATACCTGGAATGCTTTTGACGTAGTGGGCCACCTTATCCATGGGGAGAAAACAGATTGGATTCCCCGTATGGAAAAAATACTATCCGAACAGGAGGATAAAACCTTTGAGCCATTCGACAGGTTTGCGCAGTTTGAAGCCAGTAAAGGAAAGCGGTTAGAAGAATTATTGGATGAATTTTCAGCTTTGCGAGGGCGCAATCTGGAAGTTGTTCGGACAAAAAATTTAACGCAAAAGGATTTCTCTAAAACCGGTATTCATCCGGTGTTTGGAGCCGTTACCCTCAGTCAATTACTTGCTACATGGGTGGTTCATGATCTCAACCATTTGTCACAGATTTCACGCGTGATGGCGAAACACTACAAATATGAAGTAGGCCCCTGGATTGAATTTCTCGGAATACTAAAAACCTGAAAACACGAACCCCGGATTACTTCTGAGACAAGGCCAGCTTCATCCGGGGTTTCGTTACAAAATGATTTCTTATTTTTTACCGAACACATCCTTCGGCAACTGAATCAACCAACTTACCAACATGGCAACGGTTAGTATGATCAGGCTTCCAAGAAACAGAACGAAAAACATCATAACAGGTTTCATTCTTGTTTAAATTAATCGTGCAAACTGACTTAGCTTCCATTCTCCGTTAATCACCAGGGCATTCTCAACAACCACTTTGTGTTCCTGACCTTTAGAAGTGAACACAATGGTAAGCGTTGATACACCAAATTTCCCCTTGGGTTCAGGACCATGTTCAATGCGTTGGTACTCCACATCATTCCAATCGATACCGATCGCCTTGCCGTCTTCAATAATCCGGCTGAAGGATTCATGCAGGGCAGGAATGATTTTCTTGGCGTAGGTTAACGCGAAATCATTCTTTGCTTCAAACAAGGTGTTACCATAAACAGCAGTGTGCGCATCCATTACTGCATAGAAATCGGCTAACGTAGGTTGCATAGCTGCATACGATGAAAATGTTTGACGTTGAAGCGCCTCAATCGTATTCACTCCAATTTGGTTAACCGTTAATGGTTCTTGTCGGGGTGTAAAGGCAGTTAAGGTTATCGTCATGGCAGATAAAAGAAATATGTTTTTCATGATTTTAAATTTTTAGTTCAGTGGCATATCCGTTGGTGAAATCGGAGCTGGTACCAGGTTACGCACGGGTTTAATGGATTGCAGGTAAGCGAAAATGGCTTTC
>CAYQOM010000002.1:719689-815221 GCA_964419145.1 uncultured Roseivirgaceae bacterium
CAGTTCATCATCGCTAAAATGTTGATACATCTGCCATGGCATGGGCGGCAACAAATCACGACTGCCCTCAAGTCCTTTATATTTCCCTTTCCGGATGGCCATTTTGAACTGATCAAAGCTCCAGCTTCCCGTTCCGGTATCATCAGGTGTAAGGTTGGCGGCATAGGAGATTCCCCATGGACCAACAAATCCAGTCAGTCCCATATTGAAGAGTATCCAGTTTTCGCTTCCCTTAGGAATGGGAGGAAGCGGTTCATCTTGCGGATGGCCGGAAAGCAAACGATCCGGATCGGGTTCGGGACCCAGTGGGGTCATAATTTTTGGCGAATGACAATCGTGACAGGCGCTAACGGTAACTAAATGTTGCCCGCGCTTTATCATTTCTTCATCCTTCAACCAATTATTGGTGGCTTCCTTTTTATCGGGTGTTCTGAACATGCAGGCTCCCACAAGCCCCGCCAGGATTACTATAAGAAGGAATTTAGCTGTTGGTTTCATAATTAGGGTTTTCAATTGTTTTGTGGGAGTTACACGAAATCAACCCGGTTTGCAGACTACGCTAAAACACTTCTCTAATACGCTAAATCAACTTCTGTTGATCCTTGATCTGTCTTTAGAATGATTCTACGAAACTTTGTTGAACGCTTTTCGTGAAAGGAGCTTGTTGACTTCTGTCACCCCTTATGCAACTCAATAATTTTGTCACTGTAGATAATCCCAACATCCCGGTGCTCTCGCATACCAAACCAGCCCATATTGAATATGGCAAGTTTATTGAGAACACGGTAAATGAACATGACTGGCCTGAAGGACTGGCAACACTACGGGTGCGCGATATGTATCTACCTAATTTTTCGTTAAGAGAAATTGATGCTCAGTTTCAGGAGAATGCTGTGTTTTATAATACGCATGCGCATGGGGCAGAGCTATTAGGGAGTTGCATTTTTTTTAAAGCACGATTGAAATCGATTTTACCTGGTGAGGATAACGGAGTTTATGTTTACAACCGTAGCCACAATTTCAAGTACGATCCCAATAATGATTTCTTACACCTGGCTCCTGCCAATACGCCTTTGCACTTTGTTCACTTCTCCTATACATCCGAATACTTGAACCAGTTTCTGCCAGAGAATGAAGTATGGGCCGAACGCCTACGCGAGCGGATTTTTGCGCGACAGCGTTTAATGGGCGGACATTCATTGCCGCTTAACGTGGTTCAGGAAAATGCGTTGCAGAATATTTTCAACTGCCCACTTGAAGGCCGGCTCGGAGAGATGATGATGGAGACTTCCATCATTCAATTGTTGTTGCTCCAACTTCATGGCCTGTTTGGGAAGGAAGAGAATATCCTTACGTCAAAGTTCGGCAAGCGTGATATTGAAGTGGCTCAGGAACTTAAGATTCACCTCACCGAGACTTTTTTAGATGATCATACACTAAATGAATTGAGCAGGCGGTTCGGAGTAAACAGTAACAAACTGATGACTTTGTTTAAAAGTCAGTTTGGTAAAAGTATTTTCGAATACATCGGTGACCTGCGCATGGAATTTGCACGAAACCAAATCCGCACAGGCGATAAGCGAATTATTGACATCGCCCGCATGATCGGATACAAAAATCCCAATCATTTTTCTGCGGCTTTCAAAAAGCATTTTGGTATTTCGCCTACTGCATTACGGTAGTCATTCCTGTTCCTGTTGTTGTTCCGTATTTTTAATCTTTAACGCCCAATAAATACCCAGTACATCCGATTTCCATTTCGGTAAAATTGTTACCATCACAATCTCTTCCACCAACTCCAACGCGGTTACCACCAAGGCGGCATAGAAAAGCCAATACACAGGCTCATCAAAAAAAAACAGGCTACAGAGAAAGGTGCCTTGTAGCATAGCGGCCGTTTTTGCACCAAGGGTATGAAAGCTGGTTGTCTTTTGGTATTTAAAAAGTGCGAACAGGGTTTGAATAAGAAAGATGCCCAGTACAACCACAATTGGAATCCATGATGTTTTTAGAAATTCCCACCGGAATACAAACATGCCCAGTAAGCCGGCCAACACAGTTAAATCATCACCGATGGAATCCAGTCTGGCGCCAAGTATGCTATTGGCCTTCAATTTTCGGGCAAGTACACCATCCAGGGCATCCGTCAGGAAACTGACTAACAACAGCCATTTAAAAAAATGGATATGTTCAAGGGACAGCAGCACAATGAATACCGGAAACGCGATCACCCGAAAAAAGGTAATGGCATTTACAAACCGTACCGGTCGCCTGGCCTTCACCAGCAGGTAGTATACCGACATGAAAAATCCGGATTTCATTTTCCCAAATTAATTGGAATTAATGGAATTCGAATAGCTGAAATGGGGTATAAAAAAAGCCGCCCTGAGAACAAGGCAGCTTTTACAACCAAAATTAATCTAACCCTTATCTTTAATACACTACAGAAGTTACTTTTCCATTGCTGCTTACAATTTCAAAGCGGATGGAAGGGGATTTCACTTCCTTTAAATTATAGATCAATGCAAACTTGCCGGTAACTTTCTCCTGCTTGCTGTATACAATATTCTCCCTGGCATCATAAATATTGATCTGAATGTTTTCTGTGCCGTTGTTCGTAGCACTTAAAACATATTTTCCTTCTCCGCTAGCCAGTTTGGCAACATGAATGGTGCTTTCTACTGTATTTTTTCTGTAGCTGATTTTTTCAACCTGTTTGCCGTTCTTATCTTCCAGAACGATGGTATATTCTCCGGCTTCCATTCCGCTGAAGTTGTACGGACGGATAAACGCGGATACCTGTGTAATCGTTTCTGTGAATACAACCTGTTCGCGATTGTTCAAGATCGTCATTTTTACTTTGCCGGTGCTTTCACCCTGATACACTACTTTGTAAATGCCGGTGCTTTCATTGGCTACAATGGCCATGGTTGCCGGGGTAGAAGAGAAGGCAAACGTTGAGGCGGTTATGCTGATAATGGCAAGAATGCTGAATACAAATTTCATGGAGTTTTCTGATTTAAATGTGGTACAAAAGTGCCACTCAGAATTATCCAGCAGATGTTAAAAAGCGCGTATGAAATGCACTTGTAATAAAGAATGCAGGCGTTTCTAACGGTATATTAAGTGCTCGTTTACGTTGTTTGGCAGAGCAAATTTGTGCCCTTGCATAGGCGGCAAAATTTATTTTGAAGGATTTCAGTAATCGGAATATTATTCTGTAAAGAGAACTATTTTATTTGATTGGGTGATCAAAAATTCTGTCAAAAAGGTAATTTTTTAGTTTTTAATCTGAATTCCTCACGTAAGAAATTCATGTGAAAAACAGAATTGCAGCAATTTTCAACACGGGTTCAGGTTCTGCTGATTTATTGGGTCTTTTGACTCGCCTCAGGCGTAACCGTTTCATCCAAAACCGATACGGTAATATCCATCCGGTTCAACAACCTGATGACTTCATCTGAATTAACGGCAGTGTGCGACTTGATGCGCAAAATCCTGTCGCAATCCTCCAGATCAAAATTGACGGAATAGCCTTGAAAAGTTTGCTGTATTACCTCAACAAGCTGGCGAGCATGAGCCCGAGTGTTCACATTGGTCTTAAATACTTCAATCATGCAGATACAAAGTTTTAAAGCGGTTCAAGCCTCACCATACAGGTTACATCAGTGCCCTGATACCATTCCACGCAGGGAAAGGTGGTATCCGGCCTGGCGTCACCAAGTTTCTGAAATGTTTTGCCAATACTGGTTATATCGCTTTTCCAGTTTTCTACTGTTTCCATAAGGTATGCTCCCTTTTTAATGGTAAATACCTCACAACCAACATGTCGGGCTTCACCCGGATAATTTTCCTGAACGGCCGCTTTATAAATCATGCCCCCCGAATCCGTTTGAAAAGCAATGCCAAAAAATGTGCGTCCCTTATCTGTGGGCAGTTTTTCAATTAGTCGTAAAAAAGCCTTATTAATTTCATGGGGAAATGACTCAGCCGTTACACAAAAGGTTGGAATGTCGTGATCAAGATGAAGAATTTTCATGCAAACCGTATTTGGTGTCAAACTTACCCTACAAAATAATCTAGCTGCTGGTGTATTTCCGGCATTGTATGGGGTTGATTGCGACAGTTGACTTTTATAGTTTTGATTAACCAAACCCCGATTAACAGCATGAAGCATATCAGTATTCTTGTACCCCGCGGTGCCGTTGCGCTTGGGTGCATTGAAGGCCCTTTTATTCTCTTTAATAAAGCGAATGAGTTTTTGACCGCAATGGGCAAAGCACAACTGTTCCAGGTTCAGTTAGTTGGTCTGTCCGATGAATCTCAGGAATATCACCGGATTTTCTCGGTTAAACCGGATTGTACTGTTGACGAAGTGAAGCATACGGACCTCATCATCATACCGGCTGTGAATGGCGATATGAAGGAGGTCATCAACCAGAATAAAGATTTTTTTTCATGGATCAGAAACCAACATGCCCAGGGATCAGAAGTGGCCAGCTTGTGTGTGGGTGCGTTTTTGTTGGCAGGTACAGGTTTGCTTCATGGGAAAAAGTGTTCCACACACTGGATGGCGGTGAATACATTTAAAGAAATGTTTCCGGACGTTAACCTGGTGTCGGAAAAGATTATCACGGATGAGGATGGCATTTATTCCAGTGGTGGTGCCAACTCGTTTTGGAACCTGTTGTTGTATTTACTGGAAAAGTATACCGATCGTGAAATGGCCATTCTGTTTTCGAAGTATTACGCCATTGAAATTGACCGGTTTAGCCAGTCACCTTTTATCATGTTTCAGGGACAAAAGGATCATGCCGATGACGTGATTAAAAAGGCACAGAATTTTATAGAGCATAATTTTCAGGAACGGATTACGGTAGAACAGCTGGCTTCCATGCTGGCACTTGGCAGAAGAAACCTGGAGCGGAGATTTAAAAAAGCAACGTCTAATTCAATTATTGAATATATGCAACGGGTAAAGATTGAAGCCGCCAAGAAGAGCCTCGAGACCTCATCCGAAAATGTGAATGAAGTAATGTACCGGGTAGGGTATACCGATAGCAAAGCGTTCCGCAATACGTTTAAGCGATACACCGGACTTTCACCGATACAGTACAGAAGTAAATATAACCGTGCGTTGGCTACAGCTTAGGCGATTGATTAATCCGATTTATCCTTCCCCAACGAAATCTTGTAATTGTCGGGTGTGCCTGTAAGCTTGAGGTTAACAAAGCGAATGCGCTTTGACTCATCGCGGTATTGAATTTCGTCTTCCTGGTTGTTGGCATCTTCTTTTTTGCCGAATAGTTTGGTCATGCCTACCTGTGTAACGAGTTTCAACGGAATGCGCAGGTAATACTCCATGTTCATGTTCATGTCCTGCTTTCCCGAAATTTCAATGAATCCAAGTGAGGAGTTTATGGTCATTTTTGGAATACTTAACGTTCCGTTATTCAGTTCAAACTGGTTGCGAAGGGTGTCAAACAGAACCTTTGATAGATTCTTGTCTTTAAAATAATCTGAAAGAGCCTCCAGTGCACTGTACCGTTCCAGTCTTCCTTGCCTAACTTCTACGGCCAACTGAATTTCGGAATCATCAATAATGGGTACCATATCGGCATGGAGGTGGATTTTGCCCGTGACTTTTCCGGTAAGTTTGCCGTGCAGGTTTTCGGATACCAGGTGATCCTGACCGAAGTTCTCAAACTTAAACAGGAGCTTGTCCAGATCAACATTGTCTACAGTCATTTTCGGACTGAAGTAAATCTTGTTCCGGTCTGACCCGTTCAGGTAGCCATTTAGATGGATGTTTCCCCCAGCAGCTTTCAACGACATGGTATCGATATGGATGAAGTGATCTTTCTGGGTTCTGGCTTTAACAAAGAAATCGTCAATCAGGTAACGGTGGTAGTTCAGGTGCTTGATGTCGAAATCAAATGTCATGTCGGTAAAGGGCAGATCATAAATATTAAAAACATCTTCATGATCTTGAGGTGTAAGGGTTGTGTTGGAAGGCGGGGGGTTGTAGGCAAACAGTTCATCAAAATCCAGGTGGGTTGCCTTGAGTGAAAAGTAATTGTCGCGCTTTTTGATGATTTCGTCTGTGCCGGTATAATAATGAAGGTTAGCCGTGAATTCACTTTTTCCCAACTTGCCGCTGAAGTTCTCAACCAGCAAGTGCTGATCTTCATAATGAATGCGCCCCTTAAATTTCTCAAAGCGCATGGGATGAACTTTCATCTGGGCCTCCAACTTGTCGATATAGACATCAGATGATTTCAGGCCTTTATTAAAATGCAAGTCGGCAAAGCCATGAATTTTAAGTTGCTTGAATTCTTCGTGGCGATAATCCTCCGGCACGTAATTTTCTCCTTCATAGGAAAACAAGTCCTCAAGCTGAAGTAAATCTGAGGTGAGGTTGAATTCAACTTTGGTGTCGCCTAAAGGTTGATTCAAAAACCACAGGTCATAATTATTGAGTTTACCATTAAAATGAAAATCACTTTTATCGATCATTCCGGTAAAATCGATTATTCTGAAGTTGCTAGAGTCAATAAATACATCGGCATGAAAATCATGCAGGGTGTGTGGATAGTGTGTGAGTTTGGCATACAAATCTTCAATGAAGAATTCACCCACCGGCAGGTTTGGCGATTCGGTAAACGCACGGGCCGAGCTGTTGAATTTAAACTTCATGCTCATGTCGCGGATTTGCTCGTTCACCGGTTTACTTTTTAGCGTATCGCCTGATGTGAGTTGTTTAATATCCAACAGGTTTGATTTTACCAATAATGTGGCCGTTACCGGGTCGGCTGTGTGGTGCAGAATAGCCGGTAAATCACTAATGCTTGCACTGATCTGAACATCTGAGTCACCTACTTTCAAATTGAAGTGGTCAATAACAGCTTTGTGTCCATCCATGCTGGCTTTAATATCCAGATCTTGTATGGGCAGGTGATAGGATGGTGTGGTGAAGCTCAGGTTTTTAACATCCAATTCAGTGAAGTAGGATTCGTTCAATCGTTCAATGCTTCTTTCAGGCCTGGATAAATCAACGATGTCATGAAAGTTCATGGTGAGTGCAACTTCACCCTTCAAATCCTGCAAATCGGTTATGTTCAGGAATTGAGCCAGAAAATCAAGTTGAAATTCGGAACGAATTTGCATGTCAATTTCCGGTGAATTGAAATTCTTTACTTTCAGATTGCCGCTGAACGTTCCTGCTTCGGGTTTTGCAGAGAAATCCAGTAAATGAAATTCCATTGTCTGTACCGTTCCCGAATCACCGGTAGTAAAGTGTCCTTTAAAGAATAGGTCATCCAATCGCTTGCTTGAGATTTTATTATTGAAGAAGGCATCTTCACAACCGAAGTCGGCCGTAACCCGTGGGTTATAACCGTTAGCGGCTTTGCCTGTAATAGACGCATTGAAGAAAATCTTTCCGGCATTTTCATAGCGCTGAAAAACCGGATCAAGTTCTTCCGGTGCAAAGGCCAGGAACAAATCGAAGTTGGGCTTGTTTCCTTCTATCCGGATGTCCAGGTTTAGATCATCATCCACATTCACAGAGCCATCCACTTTAAAATAAGCCCGTTCCAATCGAAGTTCAGAAGGCTGCACCGTAAGGATATGCTTTACTTCATCATAGTCGAGTTGTGTGTGTACTTCAAAATGTTTATGCTTAACAAAAGTTGTGTCGCCCGCTGAAATAATGTTTAATAGAAAGCGACTGTCAAGCGCTATAAGCATGTGATCCTCAACATCTTTGAATCTTGATTTTGCATCGTTGATAAAGAACTCCAATACCAGGTTGTTGGCTTCATTGATTTTCAGAATATCAATATCGCTGAGTTGAATCATTTTCAAATCCATGTGAAACTCTTCACTGGCATCTTCAATTTCCTTGGTGGTGGTTAGCGCATTTGAAATATTGAACGATCCATCGATATGCTGTATGAGTTTAATGGTTCCATTCGAAAGTTTTAACGACTTCACTTCAAACGTTCCCCGAAGCAAAGTCCAGATGTCGAAGCCGAGGTATATATCCTCAACTTCAACCAGGGGCTTATCCACTTTTTCTTTGTCTTCGTAAATGCGTACATGATCCAGGTCGATGGAGATGTATGGAAAATTGGCAAACGGGGAAATGTGACTATCGTCAATTTCCAATGTTCCGGTAAAGTCTTCATTAAGTGTGGCGATTAATTCCTGTACTACGGTATCTTGTTTCCAAAAAAGCAAACCGGTAAGGATACCAAACAGAAGTGCGGGTATCAGAATGACCAGGGCAATTAGTTGTTTAAGTCTTGTACGTGATAATTTTTTAGGATTCAACTCTGTCATCAACGATTAGGAATTCTGTTACACTTCGCTGACAAAGATATTGAAATGTGACTAAACTGACTTGTATCTTCTGTGAAGATCAGGTTATTTCCGTATCGAGGCGTGTGGTTACAAAAGTTTGTTCTGTTTGGCCCAGTGTTGATGTTCGTTGTTTGGTTTCGGCTGTTGCAATGGCTACGGATTCTGCTTCTTTGCAAATAAACTGATGTTCTGATATGCGTAGTAAGTTATCGTAAGGGCCGCTTTTTGAAATGAGCTTTACCATTATCGGGGCGGTTTCAACAATAATGAATAGGAGAATGATAAATACATTGGCCCACCAGATGGCGCTGCTTTGTTGGGTCAGGCGGCTGAGTGCTTCAAGCCTTGCAGCGGGACCGTCACGTTTACTGCGTTCAAGGGTTAACAAGGTAGCATTTAGTATGGAATCCTGCTTGCCCAGATTGGCTTCAAGCATTTGGATGCGTGCAGCACTACGATCAGTCAATTCGCGAAGTTCTGCTTCTGCTTTATCGGCATCGGCTTTTTTAAGTTTATAAATGGGACCAAGGTTTCTGCGTTTGCTTCCACCTGTTCCATCAGCTTCTTGTTGTGCCGCCTTAACCAAAGCGTTTCGTTGTTGTTCTTTTTCAAGGATTTCCGTTTTCAAATCGTTGATCTGGTTTTGCATGGATAGTAGGGTAGGGTCGAAGCGATTGCGGGTTTCAGTTTCTTGTCGCTTAAATACTTCCTGCTCCATAATAACCAACTCGGGTTCAATCTCCTTTTCAAATATTTTTAATTCCAGAGGTTTTGCAATAATCAATGAAATGGCAATGGCCAGCACAATACGGGGTGTTGCCATTATCCATTCGCGTTTTGAGTTGTTTTCCTTGCGCATGCTGGAAACGATGTACCGATCAAGATTAAAAATCATCAACCCCCAGATGAGGCCCAGAATTCCAGCAATCCAGTAACTGTTGAACACAGTGAATAGGGCATAACCGGAAGCCAATGCGGCAAACACACCTGTAAAAAATATGGTGGCTCCAATGCCAACGTACTTGCTTGTTTCGGTCGGACATTCTTCCAGTAGTTTTCTATCAACACCGGAAGCAAAAAGAAAGAAGGAAGTGATTCGCTGCATGCTTGAAGTAACGATTAGGTTTTGGTGATCGTATACATCAAACCCAATAAATATGCCATGAATAAAATCAAAGCATATTCACAAGCTCAGGTAGTAAAGGCGATCAACTTGTACGCGTGTGAACAGGTCAGTGTTCACTTTTTAACAAGCTGCTCGGTAATGGTTAGCGCAATCCGGTATAAACCAAGTTTTATAGTTTTAAAATCACTGCTATTGGTTTGGAGTGCCATGCACACATTATGTTCAGGGAAATAGATGAGCTCGGTAAGGTACCCGGGAAAGAATCCGCTGTGGCCATACGCAACCCCCATTGGGGTTTGACGGATGATAACGCCCAGCCCGTATTTGGAGTTGGGTCCGAGTTTTGCGGGTACACCGTCCAACATCAGCGACATGGATTCTGAATTTAGCACCTGACCGCCATATAATAGTTTTCCCCAACGGGCAAGGTCTTCGGTGGTCGAGTAGATGCCGCCTCCCGTCCATTCAAATTGTGGATTAATAATAAAGTCACCATTATCCTTCACCACTCTATCCTGACCACCAAACGGATTGTCTTTTCCGGCATAGGCTTGTGCCAATCCCGGTAAATTGATTTTATCAGAAGGGAATGTGTTTGATAAATTAAATGGCGTAAGAATTTCTTTTTGCAACCTAGTATAATACGGTTGCCCGGTAATCTTCTCAAGGATCATTCCGAGCAGAATATAATTCGTATCTGAATATTCCCAGCCTTCCCCGGCTTTGAAAGATGGTTGCTCATCCAATATGTATTGCAGCAGCTCTTCGGGTTTCCAGGTTTTGGTTGGAGCTTTTGTAAGATCGACTGCAAACTGTTCTTTGAATTCGTACCGCATAATTCCGCTGGTGTGGTTCATGAGCATCTTTACGGTAACATCATTGGCATTGGGTATTCGCGCAAACCAGCTGTGATGAGCAAGATGGGCAGATACCTTTTCTTCTAGCTTAAGTTTACCTGATTCAACCAGTTTTAAGGCAACAGCAGCCACATAGGTTTTGCCTACACTGCCTTGTAAAAATCTATCGGATGGTTTTAATGGAGCGTTGGCTTCCTTATCTGAAAAGCCGGATGAGAAATTGAGAGGGGCATTTTCTTCTGTAATAATCGATACACTTAGTCCGGGAAGATTTCCGACAATCCGTAAGGAATCGACAAGTGATTTGATTTTTGCAGGATCAACCTGTGCATGGGTTAGCGCTGGTACCAACAGCAGTGCCGCGCATAAGCAAGTAAGTTTGTACAATATAGATTTCATCCTGCCGAGATAGCCTGATTTTGACTAACTCACAAAAGGTATGTGTTAACCGGTATTTATTATTTGTTAACCAGGTGTTTATCGATGAGGGCTTTAAGGGAAACCACGGTATCGGAAACCATGGGTTTAACAAAAAAGTCCAATACATAGGGGTTGGTGCCTACCGATTCCCGGTCGGTTTTGTCGGATGATGATGTGACAATGAAAACCATGGTATTCTCCGGACTGGCGAAAGTTTTCAATTCCTCCAAAAATTTCCATCCATCCATCACAGGCATATTTAAATCGAGCAGAATGATGTATTTTGTATGTCGTGTATAGTCCCTTTCAAGGTATTGAATGGCTTCAAGACCATTTTTGAATACCAACGGAGAATCGCTAAGTTCATGTTTAATGATGAGGTGCTTCATCATCAACACAACAACGGGATCGTCATCTACTATTATTACCTGGTGGCTCATGCGCTAGTCCTTAATTACTGATTGCGATTTATCAACTATATCTTTAATGATTACATCCACTTCTTCTGCCGAAGAGACAACGTGGCCGAGATACATTTCTTTTTCTTGCTCGTTAAGCCCCCCCGTTTTAATCAGATCAATCAATCCGATTAATCGTGCAACGGGTGCGCGTACAATGTGGGATTGCGTCCAGGCGATGTCGCGTAACCTGTCGTTTTGGATTTCGATGGCCGTCATGTGCCGTAGTTTTTCGGTAACATCTGATGCCTGCACAATGGTGGCTTGCAGACCCTTAAAATGAATGGCATTGATGCTCAATTCAACAAAAATTTCATCTCCATTACTTTTCCGGTGCTTATAGGTGCCCGGCAAGGTGCGTGGTCCGGTGCCAGCATTCAATGCCGTTATAAATGTATCGAGTCCATCATCAGCCCATAATTGATTAAGGGTAAACGACAGAAATTCATGTTGACTGTATCCATAATGTTGGATGGCGGATTCGTTTACATCTAAAAAGGCCAGGCTGCCCTGATCATACACCCAAAGTGGAGCAGGGCTTAAATGGAACAAATCCATGTAGCGCTTTTCTGATTCCTTCAGTGACTGAACAAACCGATGCCGCTCAATAGCGTAAAGAATACTCTTATAAAGTACCAACGCATTGATGGTGTCTTTCACCAGGTAATCGGAAACACCGAGCGAAAGTGCTTTTATGGCAAAGTCCAGGTCGCCATAGCCGGTAAGAATGATAACCGGATTTGTTACGCTTAGTTTGCGGGCTTCTTCAATCAGGTTCTCGCGACTGATATCCGGCAAGGAAAGATCAAGCAGCACGATATTGAAATTGCCATTTTCATTTTGATACAGTTGCCTGAATTCTTTAAATGTGCTGGCCTTAAAAATACTGACCTTTAGCAGGTGCTCTTCCAGGTACTCTTCCACCAACAATTGATCTCCTGGGTTATCCTCTACGATCAGTATCCTATAGTGATTAGTATCGGGCTTCATTAAGGTTAAGGCTTTCGATGGTGCTGATTTTTATTCAATGTAAGGCAATTGGTCAGACTCCGCATTCGGTTTAATGAAGTAAGCTAACAATTTTTAAGATATCTTTTTCTCCACCGAAATATTATCCCCGACCTGCTTTTCACTAACCAGGCTATGGGGAAGGGTGAAGAAAAACGTACTTCCCTGATCCGGCTCTGACTCCACCCAAATACGCCCCCCGAAGTTTTTGATAATCTTTTTTACGATGGAAAGTCCGATACCGGTTCCACCATATTGATCGCGGGTGTGCAGGCGCTGAAAAATGACAAAGATTTTGTCGTAGTATTCTTTGTCTATGCCAATACCATTATCCTGAACGGAGAACAACCAGTTATTCTCTTGTTTTTCGGCCTTAATGTTGATTTGAGGTGCAACATCTGGCTTCGCATACTTTAACGCGTTTCCAACCAGGTTTTGAAATACCTGTGTGATGGGTAACCGATGCACGTAAAGTGCCGGAAGTTCATCCACCTGTATGTTGGCTCCTTTGGCTTCGATATTATCGCGTTGTATGGCTGTTAATTCCTTCACCAGTTCATTCAGGTCAATCCATTCGGGTACCCCGGTATGGCGGCCAACGCGCGAAAACTCCAGCAGATCAAGAATGATTTGCCGCATGCGTTTGGCACCATCGACAGCAAAATGGATGTATTGGTGCGCCTTGTCATCAAGCACGTCCCCATATCTGCGCTCCAATTGAGTAAGGAAGCTGCTAACCATGCGTAAGGGCTCCTGTAGATCGTGCGAAGCGATATAGGCGAACTGTTCCAGTTCGCGATTGGAGAGTTCCAGATCTTTCTTCTGTTTGGCCAGTTGCCTGTTTAATTGCTGAAGCGAATCCTCGTAATCTTTTCGATAGCTGATGTCGGTCATGGCTCCAACAACCCGTTTGGCTCTACCAAATTCATCGCGTATAAATACGGCCCGGTCAATGACGAACGCATAGTTACCATCGGCCATCATAAACCGGTATTCTTCAAACCAGTTGGTGGTTTTCGGATCATTTAGTGCGCGATTAATTTTATCCAACGTTTTCTGTCGATCGTCAGGGTGTATCAAGCTGACCAATAAATCGAATGAAGGTTTTATGGTTTGCAAGTCATAACCAAATTGTGTACTAAATCCCTTACCCCAGAACAATTCATTTTTTGAAGCGTCAAAATCCCACACCGCATCGTTGGTGGCTTCTGCAATTTTTTCAAAGCGTTCGTTCGATTGTTGAACTTCCCGTTCTGCAATTTTACGGATGCTTACGTCTTTAAAGTAAACGGATAATCCCTGTTCAGAAGGATAAGCACTCACTTCAAACCATTGATCAGTTGCCGGGTAATATTCATCAAATTGAACGTTTTCGCCTGTGTCCATCGCCCGATGGTATTCGGTGTAAAACTTCAACCCAATAGCATCAGCATATTCTTCCCATAAATTTTTACCAATGACGGCCTCCCGCTTTTTACCTAATACCTTTTCTGCTTCCTTGTTCCAATAGAGTACTGTCCAGTTCCGGTCTAACGCAAAAAATGCATCACCGATACTTTCAAGAATGGTATCTCTTTCGTGCAGTAATTGCTGACGGGCCAGCTCCAGCGTTTTCTCTTTATGTATATCCTGGAAGCTGCCGAATAAGCGAATGACTTTTCCATTATGGAATTCGGCCTGGCCGATGCTACGAACCCAGCGTTCATTGCCTTTAGCGGTGATGATGGGAAGTTGAAAATCCCATGGTTTACCGGTACGCATCCCTTCTTCAACTTTTTCGCGAACAAGATTGCGGGTGTCCTCTCGATAAAATCCTATACCGCTATTCAGATCAGGTATAAAATCATCTTCCACTTCATGAATTTCACGGGTTATTCTGGACCAATACACCGTGTCCTTGATCGTGTCAACTTCCCAGCTACCGATTCGGGCAAGTCGCGCAGCGTTTGCGAGCAATTGTTCCAGTTCTTTTACTTCGGTAATATCGCGTCCATAGGCAAAAACAAATCCATCTTCGCCAAAAACATCAGAAGAGCTCCATTCAATCCACCGGTATTGACCGGATTTTGTCAGATACCGGTTAGTAAAATTATTGGCCTTGCGGTCACCGGTAATGGTTTCTTTATATTCCTTAACAGTATCACTTAAATCATCCGGGTGAATAAATTTACTAAAGAGTTGGCTGGTGATCTCTTCTTCCGTATAGCCCAACAATTTACAAAAGGCAGGATTTACCTTAGCAAAGTGCCCGTGAGGAGAAGCTATGGCGAGAATGTCAGGCGAACTTTGAAACAAGTGGAGCATCTCTTCTTCCTGCTGTTTACGAACCACCTCGCTACCGAGGTAGCTGATTAGCGGATAGTACAGTTCCAGTTTTGGTTTGTCCCAGCTTAACGATTGATGTGAACAAAAGACCAGAACACCCACTACTTTGTTGTTGTGAAGTAAAGGCATTCCGAATGCAGCGCGTAATCCTAACTGTCGGGCAATGCTATGCCGTAAAAATACGTTCTCCTTATCTACGTTGTCCCAAACCTTAGCTTCGCTGTCGCGCCAAACCACTCCAGGCAAACCTTCTCCTTTTTTTAACTGCCCGAGTTTCCTGCTTTCTTCAACATAAGCTTCCAGTGATGCTTTTTCAACGTGTATGGATAGTAACTTGAGGTGACTTTCATCAGCACTGGTCAACCAAAGCTCTGCTGTCTGATAATCATTAAACAGCGCCAGGTATTCGCACACCTGGTTTGAAATAGTTCGTAATGGATTGTGGGTGGCGAAAAATTCTGAAACCTGTTGCTGAATTTGCTTTTGATGTAGCCGTTGTTGTTTTTCTGATACATCGCGCAACACGCCAATCATGCGTATGGGTTTGCCTTTCGCATCACGAATCAGGTATCCAATTTCTTCAGTATAGGCGTATGTACCATCGGCCCGTTTAAACCGGAATTCCTTGTGCCATTTATTTTCTTTCGGATCGCTCATGAAGTGATCCCAGGCGGGCTGGTTTGCTTTGGCATCTGCCTGATGCATCAATTTTACCCAGTCGGCCAACGTAAACGTTTTGTTATTAAACTGATGACCAAAGGTACGCTCAAATCCATCACCCCAGGTATACACATCTGTTTCAATATCCCACTCGTAGATGGCATCGTTGGTTGCTTTGTTGATGTAGTTGAAGCGTTCGTTTGTTTCCTCCAGTTTCCGAAGCATACTCTCCCGCTCAGTTACATCGTGGGAGGCTATAATCAGGCACGGCCTGTTATTGTACGTGATTCTTCTTCCTAAGATATCCACCCGTATCAACTTACCGCTTTTAACCTGATGGGTAACCATTCCAAACTGAATCAAATCGCTTGTGCTGGTATGTACTTCTTTCAAAGCTTGATGAACGACAGGAAGTTCATTTTTCGGACGAACATCCAAAATGGTCATATTCAGAAACTCTTCGCGTGAATAACCATAGGCCCTTATAGCAGACTCATTTACATCCAGAAACTTCAAGGTTTCCAGATCGAATATCCATTTCGGTATCGGACTGGTGTTGAACAGGTCAATGTATTTCTTTTCAGATTCCTGAAGTTTTTGAAGGGCTTCAATGCGTTGGGTCACATCGCGGAAGTTGTCTACGATTCCGTTGATGCCCGGATCGTGAAGCATATTGGTGATGGTGGCCTCTAGCCAACGCCAGCTTCCATCTTTATGTTTTGTTCGGGATGTATAACCCTGGATGGGTATGCCGGGTTTCTGAAGTACTTCTTCCATTTTTGCAGCCACATGAGGCGCGTCATCCGGGTGAAGTACCTCAAACAGATTTAAGTTAAGGGCTTCTTCTTCTGTATAGCCGAGCACACGCATTATAGAAGGGGATACATAGAAGGGCTTTCCGGTTATATCCAGAATAACAAGTGCATCCGCACCATTCTCAACCAAAGCCCTGAAGCGTCTTTCGCTTTGGATCAGTAAATTTTCTGTTTTTCTGCGTTCGGTAATGTTTTGGGCTGTTCCATACAAGCGAACGACTTTTCCTTTTTCATCTTTTTCCGCATATCCATACTCTTCAATTATTCGTTTTTCGCCAGAAGGAGTAGTGATGCGATACTCGATATGAAACGGTTCACCGGTTTCCTGCGACCGTTTACTGGTTGTAACCACCAATTCGCGATCGGCTTCATCAACCAGGCCTACAAAGGAACCATGTGTTTCTTTAAAGACTCGTTCTTCATCGCCAAATACATCATACAATGCATCCGACCAGGTGAGTCTGTCAGTTCGAAAATCAAAATTCCAATTTCCCATTTTCGCGACCCGTTGCGCTTCATTCATCAACGCCTCGCTTTCCTGAATCAACCTATTTGCTTCTAAAATCTCACTGGCATCGCGGGCAACACAATAGATTAATTTTTCTTCATTATTGCGGCTGATTGACCAACTTAATGGAACAACATTTCCATTTTTATGAATGTACCGGTTTTCATAATGGTAGGTGGTTAATCCTTTTTCAGCAGCAGCTACTACCTCGGGTATTTTAGGCGCATCTTCCGGGTGAATGAAATCGGTATATGGCCGCCCGATAAATTCTTCAGGTTTGTAGCCAAGGATATGCTCAACAGCAGCACTTACTTTAATGAAAATGCCTTGCTCGTTTAATACACAAATCATATCCAGCGACTGATCCATGAGCTTTTGTATCTCGGCATAGCTTTCCTCAAGTTGCTGCTGCTTTTGCTTGAGTTGATTGGCTACAGTAAGCTGATCAATAAATAAGGATAATGTAGTGGCAATGGATTCAATTAATTGGTTTTCTTCTGGAAGAAAGACAGTTCCATGCGGTCCTGTGCGTTGTTCGAGGTACGAGACTGCGATTTGTAAATTCTGTCCATCATTGGTTGTACGTTTTGTGGATTGAAACCACGGGGTTATTTCGCAAGCAGTTGAGGTAAATACTTCGGTGCCGTAGGTAATGGTGGCACAAGCAATATCATCATGTTGCCAACCTTGTGGAATAATGTCAACCGCTTGTTGCAACAACTCATCGATGGTGATGCCTGGCTTGTTCAGGTTAGAAATGGCCGATAAGCAAGCTTGTTCTTTTACACGTTCTTTTAAGGCGAGTAGGGTTGAGGCCAGTTCCAGTTCAACCGTTTTTCGTTCGCTGATTTCCGTGTGTGTACCCATCATCATCAACGGCTTGCCATCTTCTGTCCAGGTAACTATACGGCCACGGTCGTTCACCCACACGGCATGTCCGTCTTTGTGGATCATCCTACACTCAAGGTCATAATATTCACGTTCCCGATTGAAACAAGCCTTTAATTGTTCATCAGAACGAGGAGCATCTTCCGGATGCACAAGCCTGTACCAGGTTTCAATGCTGATGGGTTTTAATTCGTTGAGTGTATAGCCAACAATTTCAGCCCAACGTTCATTGATCACCAATTCACCGGTTTGCACGTTCCATTCCCACGTGGCTACCCGTGTGGCTTCAATGATGTTACCCAACCGTTCGGATTGATGCTGCCATTCGCGTTTATGCTTTTCAGCACGAAGTCGTGTTCTGCGAAGCTCCAGTAACTGCATTACCTGGCCGGCTAATGACTTCAATGCTTCTTGCTGCCCCTCATCCAACGACTTTGGTTTTGAGTCGATCACGCAAAGTGTTCCAATGGCTATACCTTCGGGCGTGACGAGCGGAGCTCCGGTATAAAAAACAATGTGGGGCTTTCCGGTAACCAACGGATTTTTAGCAAAACGTTTGTCCTTGCGTGCATCATTAACAATAAATAAATCATGTCCATTGTTCAGCGCATGTGCACAAAACGATTGCTCAATGGGGGTTTCCTGAAGATCTAATCCATAATGCGATTTGAAAAATTGTCGTTTGTCGTCCAGTAACGTAATCAGGCTGATGGACGTATCGCACAGGTAAGCAGCCAAACGGGTAATGTTGTCAAATTCGGACTCGGGTAATGTGTCCAGAATCTGGTATGTTTCCAGTGCGTTGATTCGGTTAGTGGCGTCCGAGTTCGTCATGAGCTACGAGGTGCTTCTTGCAGTTGATCTGTTAACTGGGTAGAGATTAAATTTACTAAAAAGTTTTAGTTATTGTTCACTATAATCAATGAATCGTTTTATCCGTAAAGCAAGTTCGGTCATACTAAAAGGTTTCAAAATATAGTCATCTACCCCCGATCTGAATCCCTCCAATACTTTGTCTTCCTGATCAGCATTGGCTAACAGAATTACAGGAATTTGTTGTCCAAGATTTTCGCGTATATAGGCGACCATTTCAAGCGCAGAAAACTGCCCCGGTTCAAGTTCAGTAATTACCATGTTGAAGGATAATTTGCTCAGCATCACCATCGCTTCGCGGCCATTAGAGGCTATCACTACTTCGCCTAATTGCTCCCGTGTAACGATGAACCGTATCAGGTTTGCTACTGCTGGGTCGCTATCGCACAGCAGTATTTTCATAGTATAATGTTGCGGCTGCTCAGCCGTTGTTTTAATTCTTCAATGGCTTCCATGCAATGCTGACTAAAGGTTTGTTGTGTGTGCTGGTTGATGTTTTCAATTCCCTCCGTTTTTATCCGGGCATTGATATCGTCAGCGAATTGCTTCAGCTTTTCCTGATCAATATAACCCAGTGTGGCTTTGGCCTGGTGATGTGACTTTATGTAAATCTGGCCATCTTGTTGTTCAATAGCTTGCACAATGCTTATGCGCAGTGCCTGCAGGTTTACAATAAATGACCGCACAAGCTCGCGCGCGAATTCGACATCGGTCTCCAAAAAGCGTTGTAGTATGCTCATCGTAAGGTGTGTTGATAAAGATATTTTTTAAGTTTAGTATGTAATTCAATCGGGCTAAAGGGTTTTGTAATCAGATCATTCATTCCCACTTCTAAAGCCTGTTCGCGTTCCGTATGAATGGCAGATGCCGTTAGTGCAATAATGGGTAACTCAAATGGACTATGACCGGCTTTTCGGATCAACGAGGTTGCCTCGTATCCATCCATCACGGGCATTTGTAAGTCCATCAATACCAGGTCAAAAGTTTTTCGTTGTACCAGATCAACGGCATCTTTGCCATTGGTAACGTGTGTGATTCTGGCTCCCCAGTTTTTCAGAAATTTTTTGGCGATGAGGGTATTGGCCTCATTATCTTCTGCCAGCAAAATGGTGGCGCCTTCAAATGAATGCGGCTCGTCCGAAAGGGTGGTGGGTTTGCGGGCAGACATCTGTACGCCTTCTGGAATATCAAACGATAACACAAATGAAAATTCAGATCCTGCACCAGCTTCACTTTGCAGGTGTATGGCGCTGCCTTGCATTTCAAGTAAACGCTTGGTAATGGCCAGACCAAGGCCTGTTCCACCATACCTGCGTGTAACCGATGAATCGACCTGGCAAAATTGTTCAAACAGCCTTTCTTGCTTTTCTTTTGGTATGCCGATGCCGGTGTCTTTAACAGAAAAGCGCACCTGTACACGTGTGGTATCAAGTTGTTCTACCTGTGCGTCCATAACCACTTCTCCGCAGTCGGTGAATTTCACCGCATTATTTACCAGATTGTTCAATATTTGCGACAGTCGGACGGGATCTCCGGTTACAAATTCCGGAAGTTCATCGTCACGCTTCAGTTTTAGCTTGATCTGCTTATCCTGTGCGCGCAACAGGTTGGCATTTTTAATTTCAGACAGTAGTTCCGACAGGTTAAAAGGAATGTTCTCAATAGCAATGCCACCAGCTTCAATTTTACTGAAATCAAGAATATCGTTTACGATAGCCATCAGGTGGTTGGCGCTGAACTTTAATGTTCGGATGTACTCGGCCTGGTGGGAAAGGTGTTCTTCCTCCATTAGTATGTGGGCGATGCCGGAGATGCCATTCAGCGGAGTTCGAATTTCATGACTCATAGTAGAAAGAAAACTGGCCTTCGCTTTTCCGGCCTCTTCCGCTCTTTGCTTTTCTTCTATTAATTCGCGCTGGCGTTTTTTGAGTTCCAACAAGCGGATCACAGAATGACTTAATGTGGTGAGTGCTTCTCGCTGTTGCTCTGTTAGCTTGCCGGGTTTGGTATCAATTACACATAGGGATCCAATCTGAAGTCCATCGGGTGTAGTTAATGGTGCGCCCGCATAAAAGCGGATGAAAGGTTCACCCGTAACAAAGGGATTTGCACTGAACATAACATCTGTCGCAGCGTTTTCAATTTCAAGAATTTCTTCCCCCTGAATAGTTTTGTTGCAGAAGGCCAGTTCGCGATCGGTACAGGTAGCTGAAAAACCCATATCGGATTTTATCCATTGCGTTTTCTCATCCAAAAACGTTATTAGTGCAATGGGTTTATCGCATACGATGGCTGCCAGCTTGGTAATTTCGTCAAACTGCTTTTCGCGTAAACCATAGTCGATGGCATACTCATTCAACGCTGCAAGGCGCTGCTGTTCCAATTCATAGCTCAGTTTCATGTGCCGTATTTTCTTCTACCGGAATGGTTACACTAAAAGTTGATCCTTCTTTTTCATTGGATATAAACAAAAGGTGCCCGCCTGCCTTTTCAACCAGTTTATCTACCTGGAACAACCCCATGCCTAAGCCGCTGGAGGATTCATGGCCACGGAAGAACGGTTGAAACAGTTTGGGTTGAAGTTCTTTGGGAATGCCCACGCCATTATCGCTTACCTGTAAGATGGTACAGCGGTGATTGGCCAGTACGTATATGCTTACTTCCTTGCTTGTTTTGGCTAAATCCTGATAGGCGATTGCATTGCTGACCAGGTGCTTTAAAATCAGTGAAAATGTATACCGATCTATTCGCCAGGGTTCGGTTACATCAATTTTTTTGGTAAGCTTAACACCCATCCGATCAATGGTGTTTTGGAATGGCTCCAATATCGAGTCTATCAATTCTTCGCAGTTCGCTTCTACAGCCTTTTTGATATAGTGACTCGTAACCAGGTATTCCTGAAACGACCGAAGCATTTTTTCCATTTTTTCAGCCGATTCGTAAATCATGTGCAGGCATTCGTCTATTTCCTGCGTATGCGGGTAATGTTCCGCGATGTTAACGAGTCCTTTAATTGAAGCTACGGGGGCACGCAAATCATGCGAACAACTCTCCATAAACCGATCTACCAGTTGATTTGCCGTGAAGTTGGTTGTCATTGTAAGGGTTTTTCTTGTTGAAGGGTATTTTTGTTTTCCGA
Source organism: uncultured Roseivirgaceae bacterium (assembly GCA_964419145.1). GTDB lineage: Bacteria > Bacteroidota > Bacteroidia > Cytophagales > Cyclobacteriaceae > UBA2336. The sequence goes on from CAYQOM010000002.1 coordinate 741,131, forward strand.
AAGAAGGATTTTATTGCTCATGGTTTTTCGCGATAAATTCTTCTGCCATAGAGTTGGAGCATAAAGGCTACTGGCGTTTTGTGCATATAAGGTGTAACCAAACATCATCGCGGCCAGCGTAATCAGTAAAATCAGCAACAGTTGATTCGTCTTTGCTTTCATGTTCTGCCTTTTAATTCCAATACAAAGGTGGACCGGTTATAGGGCCAATCCGACAGGGAAATACTGACTTTTATAAAATCAGGAGTACTGGTAAAAAGATGAATGAAATGGCCCGAAAAGGCCCTATGTAGTAGGAAGTTTACATTTCGTCAATTCTGAAGAAAATGAACTATCAGGAAAAACCCTGAGTGAGTGAGTAGGGGAAAACCCTGATTTTTTCAAGTTATCTGGCCAAATTAGTGGTAATGAGTGAACGCACCGTCTTCATGAGGTTATCAATGCTGCATGGCTTTTTCAGGTAGATGTTGGCTCCCGCTGCAAGCCCTTCAGCCTGATCTTCGGGTGTAGCCTTGGCCGAAAGAATGATGATGGGGATGGGTGAGGTGCTGGTTTGTTTTTCAGCAGCACGCACTTCACGAACAACCTCAAGTCCGTTCATCTGGGGCATCACAATATCGGTTACAATAAGGTCTGGATTGATTTCGCGGTAGGTAGTAAACCCTGCTTGGCCATCGCGTGCCCAAACCACATCAAAACCTTCCATGCGCAGTACATCCCTGATGTTTTCGCCAAGGTCTTCCGTGTCTTCAATCAGTAATATGCGCATGGCCATAACTTTCAATTATGATGATTTATTTCTGTTGTTGCTACCGGCAACTGTACTTCAACGGTGGTTCCTTCGTTAAGCCGGGATTGTAACCTGATGGATCCTTTTAATAATTCTACAGCCTTTTTTACAATGGATAATCCAAGACCAGTTCCGGCAATAGAAGCGGCATTGCTGCCACGTTGGAAGGCCTCAAATAATTTTACCTGGTCTTCTTCAAGAATGCCAATACCCTGATCGGAAACGGTTATGATCAGCAGGTCGTTTTCCTCCACGATATTCAATAAAACTGAATCCTTTCTGGGCGAGTACTTAATGGCATTGGTTAGCAGGTTGATGAAAATATTCCGGAATAACTTCTCGTCCGTGTCAATTTCCCTGGAGACCACCGCGTAGTTCAACTCAATGCGGTGTGTATTGCGTGTGCTGTTCTGTACATCTTCAATGATTTTATCAACCAGGTTACGCAATTCAATTTTTGATTTAACCACCAGTATCTTTTTGAGATCAGTTCGGCCGGCCATAATCACATCTTCAAGCAAGGCTGTCATATGTGTAACCTGTTTTTCGATTTTTTTGAGTTTACTTCTTATTTCGGCTTCTTCAATCTTTTCGAGGTAATCATGCAAATACTCAGCTGCAAAGCGAATGGTTGATAGGGGGGTTCGGAACTCGTGTGAGGCAATGGCAACAAACTGATTTTTCAGATCAACCAACTGTTTTTCCTTTTTAATAGCCTCCTCCAGTTCGCGGGTTCTTTCCTGAACCAGTGCTTCCAGTTTTTTGCGGGAAATTTCCTCCGAACGCATAATTAATTCCTGGTTGTGCTTTCGCTCCACGGAGTAGCGTATGGTTTTCTCCAACAACTTTTCATCGTATTCTCCTTTTATCAGGTAATCCTGTGCACCCTGTTGCAAGGTGCCCAAGGTTACTTCTTCATCCACCAACCCGGTAAGCACAATTACGGGAGCTTGCTTAGCCAGCGGATAAATTTTCATGAAGGTTTGAATGCCCTCACTGTCCGGGAGAAAAAGATCCATGAGGATCAGGTGAAACTCCTGGTCATTGAGCAGTTTTATGGCGTCCGACACGCGTTCGGTATGGTGGATTACATAAGCCGGGAGCGAAGTGCGTTTTAGAAATTCCTTAATCAGGAAGAAGTCTCCAGGGTTATCTTCGAGTATGAGTACGTTGGGCTGCGGCTGGCTCATGGTAATCGTGTAACGGGTTACACCGGCTTTGGTAACCGCACAATGCTGATCCAGTAATCTTCAATGGCATTAACAATCTCTAAAAATTTATCGAGGTCAACAGGTTTGGTTATGTAGCAATTGGCGTGATTTTTATACGCGTTTATGATGTCCTTTTCTGATGAAGAGGTAGTGAGCATAACCACCGGTATGGATTTTAATTCCGGGTCGTTTTTTATTTCGGTCAGTACTTCTATGCCATCTATTTTAGGGAGATTGATATCCAATAAAATAAGATCCGGCCGTTCATTGTCCCTATACTCATCTTGGTTGCGAAGAATTTTTAAAGCTTCTTCGCCATCGCGGGCTACGGTTATTCGGTTGTTAATTTTCCCATTCGATAACGCCTCGCGTGTAAGCACAATGTCTCCTTCATTATCCTCTACCAGTAAAATATGTACTTCCATTGGGGACATTAGAAATTTTAATTTTGCGCAAACATAGGCACGTCCGTTTGGAATATCTTATACGATGTAAGATAAATCAAAAAAAAGAAAAAAGCATGACTTTCATCATGGTTTTGTGTCCGCTATAAGGCTATCGGTCGCGTTTTTTGATAATGTAAAGTGAAAAATACTACCCCTATCTTTTTCCGTCTCTACCCATATTTTTCCGCCATGGGCCTCTACGATTTTTTTACACACTGCCAGTCCGATTCCGCTTCCGGAATATTCTTTTGCCGTATGCAATCGCTTAAATACTTTGAAAATGTCCTGGTGGAATTCTGGTGCAATGCCAATACCATTATCGTGTACACTAACCTGGTAATACTGTCCAAGATCAGCTCCGGTTATTTTTACTTCCGGGGTTTTATTTCCCCTATATTTTATGGCATTGCCGATCAGATTTTGAAACAGGCGCATCAGGTTGGAGTGGTGCCCTTGTATTTCCGGAAGATCGGGTTGTACGGTAACGATGGCGTTGCTTTGTTCGATAACCGGTCCAAGATTCTCCACCGCCTCATTAATTATAATGTTCAGGTTGCAGGTAGCAAATTCTGTGCGCTGTGTTCCGGTTCTCGATAGTTCGAGTAAATCTTTCAACATGGCATCCATTCGTTTTGCTCCACCCAACGCAAAGTCCATATATTGGCGCGTGTCTTTATCCAACGCGTTGTGCAGCTTCTTCTCGGTTAGTTGCAGGAATCCGGTTACCATGCGCAAGGGTTCACTTAAATCGTGCGAAACGGCATAAACGAATTCTTCAACCTCATCATTTTTCGCCTGCAACTTTTTGTTCACCACTTCAATTTTATGCTGATAGGCTTTCAGCGCGCTGATATCGCGCATAACCGATGAGTAATACCCGTCTTCCTCGTTCGTGCCTTCGTGATACAAAATAATGTGTGATATTTCCAGTTCGCGACCATCCGGCAATACCAATGTGCTTTCACCTTTCCAGGCTCCATCTTTTTTAGCCACCGGTAAGCCGGTCTGTTGAAATTCGTTGAGCGAATTTTCAACGAACAGGTGCTTAATGTTTATGGTATTCAGCGAATGATTTGGTTGAAGTTTTAATAGAATAGCCAATGATTTATTAAAATAAAGGGGTGCGCCATGCGCATTGTATATCATCACCAGGTCAAGTGTGGCTTCAATAATGGAGAATAATCTTCGCTTTTCTGTTTCCACGCGATCTATCTGAGCGCTGATGAAACGCGACAGGTACACGGTAACTAATGTTACCAGCACCATGGCACCAATAGCTACTGTGGAAATGATCAATGCTTCATTGGTGAAAAATCGGTTGCGCAAATAGATTTGAAATGCCCCACTGGATAGAACCAGAAAGGCTGTGAGGGGAAGAAAACCGCGAAGTAAACGCGCATAGGTTTTTTCACCATAAAAAAGAAGAAGGGGAAAGGAGTTGGTTCCGTTTGCAATGATCAGCGCCAGCGATAAAGCAAGAAACCCAATGCCGGTGGTTAGCGCAATGGGAATGGTGGTTTGTCCATATAATAACGGTGTGTTGTATAAATAGCCCACCAACACAATTAACGTACTGGTGAAAGCAAGCACAGAAAAAATGCCGGACACGATTCGCGACCATTTTTGCTTGCGGGTAATCAGCAACAACGAAAAACAACAAAGTAAAAACAGGTAGGCTGTAATGGGCGACATACGGCCAAGAGGAACGAGGCCAAACATCTGATCTGATTCCTTAGGCAGCAGACCATCTTCGAGGGCAAAACCCGGAATGCCGGCAACCGTAAGCAAAACATTGATGGAAAACAATCCCAGTAAAGCCACAACTACTAAAACCGCCCAATGATATTTGTGTGAACTGTAGTGGGTGATTAATCCTGCTGCCATCAGCAAAAAGCACGTGGCTGTGAGCGGAGCCATAGGAATATACGATTCCGATAAGCTGGCAAGCCATAACGTATCGGTAAGCCATGCGACCCAGGTTGCAAGTGACAACAAAGCGGTAACACCGATACAAATAAGAATAGTGGCGCGAAGCGAATTCATTTAATGATGTGAGTTAAACGATAGGGTATGGGGCCTGCTCATCTATTTTTTAGCTTCTGAATTTGGGAATAGAAAAATAGAATATGCTTCCTTTACCTGGTTGTGAGTTAACACCAATGGAGCCGCCATGGCGCTCCACAATTTTTTTACAGATGGCCAGGCCAATCCCTGTGCCGCTGTGTTCAGATCGGTTGTGTAGCCGTTGGAATACGATAAAGATCTTATCATAGAATCGTTCATCAATACCAATGCCGTTATCTTCTATTTCCATATACCAGTATGCTGTGTTTTCACGGCTGCGGATATGAATTTGTGGAGTTTGATCGGGCTTGCGGTATTTAACGGCATTCGAAATCAGGTTTTGAAAAAGTTGGAACATCTGTGTGCGTATGGCATGCACGGTTGGAAGTGTTTGCACATGGATGGTTACATGGTTCTCCTGAATAAGCGATTTCAATGATGCGCGAACATCTTCCAGGATGAGGTTCAGGTTTACCGATTCGAACGGCTGTGCCTGCGTTCCCAGTCGAGAGTAGGCGAGCAGATCAAGAATCAGTTGCTTCATGCGTTCAGCGCCATCCACGGCAAAATGAATATAATGCTGTGCCTGCGCATCCAATTGGCGGTTGTATTTCTTTTCCAACAACTGTAGAAAACTGCTCACCATTCGCAAAGGCTCTTGTAGATCGTGGGATGCTACGTACGCAAACCGTTCCAGTTCCTGGTTGGAAGCAGCCAATTCTTCGGCTTGCTTTCGCAGATCTTCATTTAATTCACGCAAGGTTTCTTCTGTTTTTTTCAGGCTGCTGATGTCCTGCATGTAGCCATACCACATCACACCGCCATCGGGTTTGCGTTCAGGACGAGCTGAGGCTTGAATCCATTTTACCGGGCCAATTTTTTCGTTGGTGCGAAACTCAACTTCCCATTCGGTAAGGCTTTGGTATGATTCAATGATCGATCGTTTAAACTGCGCAGCATCATCATCGTGAATGAGTGTAAATTCAGTAATCGGATTTTTGATTATTTCGTCTGCTTTTACAGCAGGCCAAATCAATTCAATACCCTTGCTCATAAAAGGAAAGCGCATGGTTCCAGAGGCATCCATTTCGAATTCATAAATTACAGCAGGAACTTTATTGGTGAGCTTGATCAAGCGTTGATGGCTCTCTTTCAAACGTTGTTCGGCCAGGTAACGCTCGGTAACATCAATACTTACAATAATCATGGCGCGTCTGCCTTCGTACTGCACCTCATGCCCGGCTAATGACACATAAATAATATCTCCGTTTTTCTTTACGTGTCGCCAGCGCCCCAAGCGTTGCGTTTCATTACGCGGTTGTTGTCGGTTTATTTTTTCGATCATGTACACATCTTCCGGAGGTCGGATATCCTTGATCGTCATGGAAAGGAACTCTTCTCGGCTGTATCCGTAGTGTTCAACTGCAGAATTGTTCACCTCCAGTATCTCCAGGGTTTCAACATCAAAAATCCATTTCGGTAACGGACTGCTATCAAATAAAAATTTATACTTTTCCTCTGAGGCTTTCAGTGCCATTTCGGCTACTTTTGTTTCAGTTATATCGGAAAACACATAAACGATTGAGCGAATACCCTCTTCATGAAGCAGGTTGGTGTAGTTGCCATTGACCCAGATGTATCTGCCATCACTGGCTTTTAATCGGTGAGTCTTGCGAACGGATGTTCCGGGTGCTGCAATCAGTTTGGAAAAAAATGCAATATCTTCAGATTTTTCATCTGGATGATTGAGGGAACCTAATGTTATCTCCTGCAAATTTTTTAAGGTGTAACCGGTAATCCGTTGTACGGAAGGACTTTGAAACCTGATTGTTCCATTTTGGTCAATCAACACAATGCCATCCGAAATATTTTCAATAATCTTTCTGAAATACCGCTCACGTTTTTCAAGCGACTCTTTGGCTTTTTTTCTTTCGGTAATGTCCAGCCCAACACCAATCAGGTACGATTGATCATTTAGGGTTACATGTATCCCGTTGAAGTAATAAGGTATTTTTAAACCACTTTTTGTAAAAAAGTGTGCGTCCACCTCATCCTTTCCGGATTTGAAAACATTTTCAATTTTTTCACGAAGCAATTCTTTTTCATCTTCATCAAAAAAGTCGATCGGGCTCATGCCTGCCATTTCTTCAGCTGAATATCCGGAGACCAATTCAAAATTCTTGTTCCAGCGAATGAACTTTCCATTGACATCATACAAATAGAAAATTCCCGGAAGACTGTTTATGATGAAATCGGATAATGTACGTTCGTTGGCCAGTTCAAGTTCGGTTTTCTTAGCTGCTGTATTGTCTTTATAAAATAACGTGAGTCCATCGGTGGATGGATAAATCTTTACAGAAAACCATTTGTCCATAGGAGGGTAGTAGCTCTCCGCTTCAACCACTTTACGGGTTTCCATGGCCTCGTGATACTTGTCCCAGAAAATGGTATCTTTCATACCGGGGTGCACTTCCCATATGTTTTTTCCAATGGTTTCTTCACGTCCCAGCGGATGAGTGGCTAATGCGGCATCATTTAAAAACGTATAGCGCCAGTTGTTGTCAAGCGACACTACGCCATCGGTAATTCGGTTCAATACGTTTTCCTTTTCCTTGTAGGCATTGAGAATGGCTTGTTCTGATTTTTTACGTTCCGTTGCATCTTTAAAATAAATGGAAAGGCCGTCTGGAGATGGATAGATGTGATTTTCAAACCACAGGTCATAAGGTGGATAATATTCCTCCAGGTAAGTGTATTGCTGTTTCTCCATCGCCTCGTAATAGGCTTTGTAAAAGGGTTGGCCGACACCTTCCGGAAATTCTGTCCAGATGTGTTTGCCGATCATTTTTTCAGGATTTCGATTGAAGATTTTACCGGCTCGCTCGTTCATGTAGGTGTAACGCCAGTTTGTATCAAGTGCCACAAAGGCATCGCTCACCCGTTCAAGTGTAGCTTTGTAATTTTTCTGGGTTCTCTCCAACTCCTTTGTTCGATTGGCAACCAGATCAGTGAGTCGCGAAGGCTGAACCACCAGGGTATAGGTATAAAAACTTGCCACTACCGAAAACAACAAGCCCAACAAAGCAAACCCCGCCACACTCTCCAGTCCAATAGGTTTAAGCGGAGCGACATAGATCTTCCAATCTCCCTGTGGAATGGTCATGCTTAGTGCACCTGCTGAGGCGGACGACAATGATGAATCGATAAAAAATTCCTCTTCGCCCGTGGTAGGATTGATCTTCGAAAATTGATAGCGAAAGCCTTCGGTTCCATTGTTAAGCCCGGCAGCTTCCAGTAAGGTAGAAAGCCTGATAATGACTACCGCAAATCCCTTAAAACTATCCCCATTAAATATGGGCAATCGGCCAACGATGCCCTTTCCGCCCTGCTTCAATTCAAATGGACCGGCAAAGTAAAGCGAACGAAGGGAGATGGCGCGTTCGGCTTCGGGTCTTGTTTTCGGGTCTTCCAGAATATCATACCCAATTGTAGACTCATTTCCCGTTAAGGGGTAAACGTGTGTAATCACCCCACCTTGGGTAAGCTGCAGGGCATCAATAAAAAGATTAGTACTTAGAATAGTTCGGGCAACGGTATCAAAATGTTGAGGTACGCCATACTCGGTAACGATAAACGAAAGTGTTTTCGTTGCGCCCAGGCTATTACTAAGCGCTGTGGCTAATTTATTACGTACGGTACCCAATTCGGTTGATACTGACTCTTCTTCAGCTTTTTTATTAATGAGGTACTGCTGATAGGTAAGGCTTTGTGTAAGCAATAATGCTGCAATGAACACACCAAGGGCTGCCAGCAAAGGTTTTTCCAGCGGATTAAAGAGAATTTTTTTTTCCATCAGGCAGCTTGAATAGTAGGAGGATTAATGCCTTCATAAGATAGCACAATGAAACGAGATAATCCTAATCTCAAGGATGTGCGGCAATGGATTGTTGGTGGTTTGACGAACTACTAATCAAGGTAGGTTTTCTAGTTGCAGTTCTTCATAATTGCTTCTGTGGCGGGTTCGTATTGCATGTCTTTAGCCGTAGCCAGATCCAGGCAGCCATCCAGTTTGCGCGAGGTATGGATTTTGATCATGCCCCGTTTGTAAAATACGCTGGCATCATTTGGATAAACCCGAATGGATTCGCTGTAATCGGCTATGGCGCCTTCGTAATCTTCAATCATCTCTTTTGCTGCAGCCCGGTTATCGTAATAAACCGCCTCATTGTTTTTGAGCGCTATAGCTTTTGTAAAATCCTTGATGGCACCTTTGTAATTTTCCTCGTGATATTTGCACAACCCAATAAGGTTATGGATGTCGCTGTTATCGGCTTCTAATTTCAGGTAGCTGGCAAATTGTTCTGTTGCCAATGCATATTCATGCAATTCGTACAAAGCCCTTCCATGGTTTTCGATGTATTGTGTGTTTTCAGGATTAAGTTTTACAGCAATGGAGAAGCTGTTACGGGCGCTATCGTATTGCTCCAACCGGTATTCTGAAACGCCTTTATAATTGAACAATTCTCCGCTTCGCAGATTGAGCGATAATGCTTTGTTGTATGCCAGCAAGGCATCCTCAAACCTGTCTAACTGCGCCAGTGAAACGCCTCGCTTGTAATGTGCTTCCGCATCTTCCGCGTCAAGGGTCAGGGCTTTATCAAAATCAGCAACCGCCTGCTCGTACTGGCTCATGTTCATGTTTGCTGTTCCTCTGTTTTTATACGTCACTACACCTGGGCTAAGGCTCAACGATTTGTCGTAGTCTTTAATGGCTCCACCATTATCACCCAGGTAGTATTTCGCTAATCCACGATTATTGTAGGCGGTTGAATGGTAGGGATCAATTTCCAGTGCTTTGGAAAAATCAGCGATGGCATCGTAGTATTCCTGTTGTTGCAGCCTGGTAAAACCGCGCGAGTTGTGCGCGCGAAAATTGCCACCATCTTCAGTGATTATTTTGGTATAGTAATGCACAGCGCTGTCATACTGCTTTGTTTTAAAAAATCCATCGGCTATGTCGAATAAGGAGTTTTGTTGATTTGTTTTGTTGGCTTTCATCGCCAACACATGTGCAGGAACCTCAAAAAGTGAATCGGCAAGTGCTAAATTGGTTTCAATACTTGAAAATCGGGCTTCGTAAGGCTGATCACTTCCAGCGTCCCGTATGTATTGTGGAAAAACAAATTCATCATAAATTTTATACTGGCTGAATATCCGTTCACCTCTCTCATCTACTATTTTGTAAAGCAGGTGATCGGTTGTGCCGATGTAATAACGTGATTTAACGCGTGGTTTTGTTTTAGTGAGCTCCAGTTCATAAGCTTCAATGGAATCCAGCTTCGTTTTCCCCAGCAACTTCAACCGATAGCCGAGTTCCTGGTACTGTAGAAGGGTTTTGTTGGCATAGTCAAAATTGTTGTCCTCGCCATTTTTATGACTTTCATCTTCGTCAACCGGGGTAACGCTATGCTTGTCCTCCAGGGCATTATATTCCCATTTTATGGAGTCATTTGTCATTAATATAAACGTCAGGTTTTGAAACTGCATCTCCATACGAAAGGTATTGGGAAGCCTGAAATACACGACCAGTGGAAATGAAAGTTTTTCCATGCTCATGGTGCCCTGCAGCTTGGTTGATTGATAGATGCTGTCGTTTAGTGTTTGCTTAAGTGCTGTGCGATAGTTATCTACAATTGACTTTTCAGTTTGTGAAAAACTGATTTCAGTGGAAAGAAAAATGATAAGGAAAAAAGCAATGGAATAATCAATAGGGGACCTCATAAAACTGGAGTAAATCTAAAGGCCTAAAAATACGATATGAACGTTAGATTCACCAAAATTTCGTTTTACCAAATCAAAATCACATGATTTTTAGCGCATGATTTTGTATACTTGAAAGAACGTTACCTACAGCATGCAACGTACTACTGTATCTGATGAACTCACTCAATACTTAATCCGAATTGGAGAAGGTGATGCGGAAGCTTCACGGTTAGCGTTTCCTTATATTTATACAGAGTTGCAACGGGTTGCGAGGAGCGTCCGTTTTCAGTTTCATGGTGTCGATACATTAAACACAACAGCCATTATTCATGAGGCTTATCTGAAATTATCGAACACTGATAATCGCTGGCAAAGCAGTTCTCATTTTTATTGTGTGGCAGCCAAAGCCATGCGCCAGGTATTACTGAATGCCGCACGAGCTAAAAATTCAGACAAGCGTGGCGGAGAGGTGCAACATACTTCATTGGATGGACTTCATGATCTCATCACACTTTCTCCCGAAACAAGTGAAAAGTTAATCGACTTTGAAGATCTCCTTCAGCAACTCGAACAACAGGATATACTATATGGCCGGATAGTGGAATGCCGCTTTTTTGCCGGTATGAGTATTGATGATACTGCCGAAGCGTTGCGGGTTTCTCCGGCAACTATAAAACGTAAATGGCAACTCGCCAGAAACTGGCTTTACATTCATCTTTCCTGATTCAACCATATTTTATGAGGTACTCATTTGAACTGCTCGAAAAGCTTTACGTTGAATGTCTTGACAAATCGGAAGGGGAGCGCCTGATATTCATTGAGGAATCTTGTTCTGATAATCCGGAATTAAAACAAACCCTTATCCGGATGTTAAGTGTGGATGAAGGCGCTGATGATTTTTTTGATCTTTTTCAGAAAACAATAGCTGGTTCAATGCTTGGCACAAGAAACCCAGAGTTAGAGTCAGGAAGCCAGGTTGGCAAGTACACCATTAAAAAGTTAATTGGCAGGGGCGGCATGAGCAACGTGTACCTGGCTGAGCGATCGGATGGAGAATTTGAGCAGTTAGTTGCCGTAAAGTGTTTGCCACATGCTCAGAAACATATCGCGCTGGATAAAGCGGAGCAGCAATTGCTTGCCAAGCTTCAGCATCCGGGTATTGCTACATTGTACGATGCCGGTAAAACAACAGCAGGAATTTCTTATTTTGTTATGGAGTATATCGATGGCAAGCCCATCGATGATTACGTTGAACAACACGACCTGACAACCCGCGACAGGCTTGATTTATTTCTACAGGTTACCAAAGCTGTGTCGTATGCACATCGGCACCTTATTCTCCATCTTGACTTGAAGGCTTCAAATATTTTAGTCACAGAAACAGGTCAGGTTAAGTTGCTCGATTTTGGCATTGCCACAGCATTGCAAGAAGAAGTGCCTCAGGAAAATTTTTTTCTTGGAACGCCTCAAATTGCCGCGCCCGAGCAAATGTCCAATACACCGCTTACCTTGGCAACCGATGTGTATCAGCTGGGCATATTGTTGCACAAACTACTAACCGGAAAATTTCCAGGTCAACCGGAAGAATCTGATCGGGGCATAACCCGGGCGGATTTATCTCACTGGGCTGATCAGGAACGAAGAGCGCTAGACTCCATTCAATTTGAACTTCGGGCCATTATTAACCGATGCCTTGAGAAAAATTCATTGAACCGGTATGCCAATGTTGATGAATTAGCTGATGACATTGAGAATTTTGTGCATCACCAACCGGTAGCTGCGGTTAATGGTGGGCGAGGATATAGGTTTAATCGTTTTATAAAAAGAAATCGTGTAGCTGCACTAAGTGCCATGCTGGTGTGTATATCATTAGTAATTGGAACGATGGTCAGCTTATGGCAAGCCTATGAAGCGCGTGAACAGCGCGATCTCGCCATTCGGAACGAACAAGTATCTGCAGCAACCAAAAATTTTCTTATTGATTTATTCATGGCTGCGCATCCCAGTAAATCGAAAGGTGATACCCTCACGGTTTTTCAATTTCTTGATTTGGGTTACGAACGTTCTTCGACTTATGATGGATCGCCCGAAATAAAGCTCGATATGCTGACCACGTTTGGTAAGCTTTACCGTTCGCTGGGTGATTATAAGAAATCAAGTGCTGTGTTAGACAGTGCATTTGATTTTGCCCGTGAAGCCAAATTGCCGGTTTCGGTTTCGTACATACAAGCCATAGAGCAGTTAGCACTTTACCAACGCGATGTGGGTAACTATGACTCAGCACAAACGCTGTTGAATCATGTGCTTCGCTTATATGATGAGATCCAGTATCCAAAGCAGGATAGTGTATACACCACTTCTTTAAAATACCTGGCTTTTGTAGTAAAACTAAAAGACGAACCGGACAGTGCCATTAGACTAATTGAGCAAGTAATAGCGTTGGAAGAAAGCATCTGGCCTGAAGCCAACAATCTTAAGTTGGCCGAGAGCTATTACATACTTGGTACTATCTATAAAGATCAGAAGGAGTACGAAAAATCGATTGCGCAAATTTCCCAATCGCTAGCCATATGCCAATCGGTAATGGGTGAATATTATCCGGGTACGCTGGCCAATTTCAATTTACTGGCCACGCTTCATAATCAAGCTGGTCAGCACGATCAGGCCTTGCAATATGCGTTACGAACACCAGCAATTGCTGTAAAGCTTTTTGGTGAATGGCACAGTGAAACAGGCACCACTATGGCAAACCTCGGTAAATTGCTGTTGGATCTCGATCAATACGACAGTGCATACAAGTATCTATCAAGGGCTCATCAGATCAGAGAGAAGATTTTTTCTAGCAAACCACATGTTCATACCATGATCTCTTTGAATAACCTGATTAATCTTTTCCATTTAACCGGACAAATTGATTCAGCGAGTTTATACCTGGAAAAGGGACTGATGATGAGTCGTTCTGAACGCATACAGGACCGCCAGCGGGTAGTCACCTATCGGTTAGCTGGTGAAATTTTTAAGAGTCGCGGCCAGTATGATTCTGCGTTGCGGTACTACCAGCAATCATTAATGTTGAGCAAGGATAATATGATACAGGATGATGATCCGCGTCTGACCTACTTGCGTTCGAAAATACAGGAAACAGATTCCTTGCGTTCAACTGCGATTGCTCCATAAAAATAGGCAGGCTGCATTTTGCAGCCTGCCAACAGAAGAAAACTACTACCCACGCTATGATACTATGTTCGTGTATCTATCCGTGGCAAATGTATTTCTTCTGTACCTGAAACATACTTAATTAATTTTGCTGAATGTTGCCAGATGCATTGTTGCTGAAGGTATTCCCATTTTGTGTTAAGTTAATGGTGCCTGCAGCAGTCAATAGACCATACGTCTGACTGTTTGATATGGTACTATTGGTAAGGGTTAATTGTGATCCTGCACCTGAACCAAACATGTAAATGTTGGCGCCCCGACCGGATGGATTTCCACCATACGATACAACACCCTGATTGATTTTATTCAGGTTTGAGGGTGACGCAATTTCAATGCCTTCCCATGATCCGGCTGATTGCGTAAGCGCACTAAATGTGATTTTATTGGCGGCTGTACCGTCAGCGATTAAAGCACCCTCATCAGTTACCCATAATCGAAGTCCTGCATTGAATAGGGAAGTAGCGCCTGCTTCAAAGGTTACATTACTTCTTAGCTCAGCGCTGCTATACCAATGATATGGAATAGGGAGTGCCGGAATGGTTCCCCCATTCTCAAAACGTACATTCGTATTTCCTGCTGCTGCTACTTCAATGGCTTGTGTACCATTATTGGCGTAGGTTGAATTTTTATCTAATGATGTAATTCCGCCAGCTCCCAGACGAATCGGGGCAGCATCATTGTTGCTAATGGTGTTGCCGCTGTATTCTGGAATCAAGCCACCGTTACCATCAATAAAGACTCCATATCCTGCCGTTTGAGTAATGGATGTTTGCTGGATAATGACTCTGGCTGTTACATTGCTTTGAATGTGTACCGCGGTTTTCTGGCCACCCATTACTGAACTTCCTGCATGCAGCAAGTTCACATGGATCAGTTTGTTATTTACATTGTTGGATGTAAACGAAAGGCCACGCCAGCTCCCTTTTACCTGATCGCTGCCACGTAAAATAATTTTTTTGGATGAAGTTCCTTCCGCATTCAGGTACGCGGCATTTCCATTCATCCAGAAGCGAACATCGGCCCCAAATTCAATAACAACGCCTGCGCCAAGCGTAACACCGGCAGTAGCTTGTATGCTGGATGGCGCGTAGTAATCGGGTATAAACTCTTCTTCAAACAGATCCGGATAGGTGGTGTTGGTGCTGATGGAGGTGGGAAGTACGCCACCGATGTAGAGTTTTTTAATGCCTGAAACTAGTGCGCCTCGCGAATCCTCAACTTCAATTTCAATTCTGTAAAGTCCCGCAATATTGGTGTTGAAGGCGGCATTGGTTGCACTTGTATTGGTGAGTACAGGTGCTGAACCTGCCGGTGATTCAATAATGGTCCAGGTGATGTCAAGTGGGTCGCCATCAGGGTCGGTAGCCGTAATAGTAATGTTGCTTGCCGTACCCGTACGACCGATAATATCGTCACCAATCTGTAAGGTAGGTGCGTTATTTTCCGGAGCCGGTTCATCGTCCTTACAGGCGTTGAAAGTGATGAGCGCAACCAGCATAATTGCACTAAAAAGATGTTTTGCATGTGTTTTCATAGGTTTTTTGGTTTTCTTCTACCGGTACACACACGGTTTTCAGGTAAACTGGCTCAATGAATGTGACTTTTTTTTGAAGGCTGTCTGGGTTATAGTGCCTTGCATTACCTCTTTAACAATTGGGTAATTTGAATTTCGAGCATTGGTTCACTGCCCGTTTTTTATTGGTTGTCGATAAACTATTTTTATCTTCGTATGGGATTAACTCCTATTCGATTGGCAAGTCAAAGGTATCTACAGCTTGGCTTTGTTGGTAGGTATGACATTGACATTCAACAACCTCACTTCTGATAAGGATTTTCTGGAACGAATTCTGGATTTTCTACCCTATCCGTTTATACTTTCTGAACTCAAAGCTGGCACATACAGGAATTTTTACCTCAACCGAAAGTTTTATCAAGAGATAGGGTATGGCCTGGAGGAAATTCCTACCATTGATGCATGGTTTCTTCATGCTTATCCAGACGAAAAGTATCGACAAGAAGTGATGAGCGGATGGTCGATCAAGCTTGCTGCGGCCCAGGAGGCGAGGGAAGATGCCGTCATGATGAAGGTATTAATCCAGACAAAATTGAATGGTATGCGGTGGTATGAGGTTAAGGCCTCCATCATCGATAATATGCAGGTTGTGGCTTTTGTTAATATCCATGAAGAAGTACTTCAGCAACAAGAACTGAAAAAGTTAAACGAGAATAAAAACCAGGTGCTTTCAGTTCTTACACACGATTTGCGT
This sequence comes from uncultured Roseivirgaceae bacterium, assembly GCA_964419145.1. Lineage (GTDB taxonomy): Bacteria > Bacteroidota > Bacteroidia > Cytophagales > Cyclobacteriaceae > UBA2336. The sequence goes on from CAYQOM010000002.1 coordinate 756,888, forward strand.
TCACCTATTCAAAGTCTTCAGGGTATTATGAAGCTTGCTTTTCGCGATGATCTTTCGCAGGCTGAATTTATTAAACTTCTTCGCGATTTACATGAGCGAAGTCGAAATATACTAGACCTGCTGGATACCACCTTACTCTGGGCTAAGTCAAATTTCAACACCATTCAGTTTAAGCGTATACCCGTAGATGTAAAGCAGATTGCTCAGCAAGTACTTTTAGCATACGATAATTTTGTTCAAATTAAACAACTTCATGTGGCGTTGAATGTATCGGAGGACAGACCCATTTCAGATCCTGATGTTGTCAATATTGTTTTGAGGAACCTGATATCCAATGCCATCAAGTTTACCCCAATGGGTGGAAGAATTGAAATCAGGGGTGCTGAGCGTAATGGAGTTTATGAACTTGTTGTTCAGGACTCAGGTATTGGAATGGATCCGGAAGTTGTTAGAAAGGTGATGGCCGAAACCGGCATTAGTTCACGCGGAACATTGAATGAGCACGGCATTGGTATTGGTATTTCACTGTGTTTGCAATTACTGTCACGAATAAACGGAGTGTTATCCATAGAGAGCGAGCCTGGACAAGGTACGCGGGTGCAGATTTGTTTTTAGAGAATATCGCCTGGTACCCTTATCGTTTATTTTCAGCTGTAAAAAATAACACGAGCAATACTGCCAAAATAAGTACACTGTATTCAACACCACCACTGCCATGGCCCACCACAAACCAACCGTTTGGCAAGTGAACCATAAGCAATCCTGAAGCAATAATCAATGTGTGGAAAATTATACAATAGCGAACTTTAATTCCGAGTGCCAGTAAACCTCCACTGATAATCTCACCTATGGTGATCGCCCAGGCAATGGGTACACCAATCAGTAAACCTTTACTGTTTAAATAGGTTCCAAAATCAGCTACCGATTCGTGGTAAAGGCGTGCAATGCCATGGGTAATAAAGATGATGCCCATGGTAACCCGAAGCACCACTAAAGAATATTGGAATCGGTTCATGCGTTCAATATTTCGATACCTTTGATATGCTGCTGGTTGCGAATTTAAGAACCAATCTCAGTAAGAAACGTATGAAGAGCCATATGAATTGGTGCTATCCGCTGATATTGGCTTTTGGGCTTAGTTTTCCGGCTTTTTCTCAACATCACACAAATGGCAATATTTCGCAAGCTGATTCTTTATTGGAGCTGGCCAAAAATTTTCAATGGATCGACTCCTATCAATCTTTGAAGTATGCTGAGCAGGCCCTGGCACTTTCCCGAAATCTTCAATATGAGCAAGGTATTGCCATAGCTAATAATCTTAAAGGATTTTGCTTTTGGTCGTTTGGTGATAACGACCTGGCTATTGAAGTTGCGTTGGAAGCCCTGGAAATCGTCAAAGCCATTGGTCACACACGTGCCGAAGCAGAAAGCTATTACATTCTCGCCCGCGCGTACATGGATTTGAACGAACAGGAGAAATCAAACGAGTACATTGCAAAGGCAGAACACACAGCCTTGAATGGTAGCGACTGGGAACAGCTCTGCAGCATTTATAACCTGCGCGGGGTAATCAAGTTTGTGCAAGGCCAGAAGGACAGCGCACTCTATTATTATACCAAAGCCTATGAAGTAGGAAAAACTCACGGAGTAGCACCAATTAATTTTCCCCGAATTATTTCAAACATCGGTGAGTGCTATGAAGATAACCCCGGGTTGGCTTTCAAACACTTTCATGAAGCACTACGACTGGCAAAGGAAACCAATAACCGGATTGCAGAAGCCTCTATCACAGATATCATCGGGCATGCTTCTTTAAGGGCGAATGATTTAAAAAATGCTGAACTAAACTTACAAAGCGCGCTTGGATTGGCTCGGTCATTGGGGCTACGCAGGGTCATTCGCCATGCATATGCAGGTCTGGTGGATATAAAATTAAAACAGAATAGGGGAGATGAAGCGATAGTTTACCTGCAACAATACTATGCGGTTCGCGATAGTTTATTAAGCTCATCCAAAATCCGACAGATTGTTGAACTGGAGTCGCGGCATGCCCTGCAACTCAAAGAGCAACAACTTCAATTGCTTAAAGCAGAAAATCGCATTCAAACGATCTGGAAAAACCTGATGATTGGAATGGTTGTGCTCCTGGCGTTCCTCTTAATTGCGCTGTATTTTCTTCAACGTTATCGCTATCGAAAAAATCGCGATATGCTTAACCTGGAAATCGACTACCTCACCCGCCAACAGCAGGAAACGCTGACAAAGTTCAAAGATCAGTTGGTAAACGATTCAGCTGAAGCCCTGGAATCGCACGATCAAAAATTATTAAAAAAGGCAATTGCCGTTGTTGAACACCACATCAGCGACTCTCAGTTTGGTGTGGAAGGCCTCGCAAATGAGCTGAACATGAGCCGAACTAACTTGCATCGAAAGATTAAATCGATAACGGGATTTCCTCCAAGTGAACTCATCCGAAGCATACGCCTGCGAAAAGCCGCCAAATTGATTGCCCGTAAGGTGGATAGTGCCGCACAGGTTGCCCTGATGGTTGGCTTTGATGATTACTCTCATTTTTCAAAAGCCTTTAAAAAACATTTTGGGGTTTCACCTTCCGGTTATTTGCATTACACCGAGGCATCCGAGCAGTTGCACGCTTAATCGGGCTTGGTTTTATGTTCCACCCTGTTGTGCTAAGGTTTCAAATTACGGCCACGCTACATGGTTGAAACATAAGACCATGCAAATGGGAGATTTTCACAACCCCACCATGCAGCCATCGGGGTAGTTTTGCCGTTCATTTAGGCAATTGGATTAAAATTAATCGCTAAACTTTTTTAACGTAACATGAATGCAACAAAGGGAAAACGAGTGTTAGCCTTATTAATGGGCATAGGTGTGGTGACTTTTATCGTAATGAAAATTCTGCAAGACGGTCTTGCTTTGTGAAAATCTCTATCAACTATTAAAATAAAATCAAACAAATACATGACAACGACAACAGCAATCAACCCCAATCAGGCATTGTGGGAAAAAGGTGATTTTACACGCATTGCAGAAACCATGCGCACAAGTGGTGAAGCATTGGTTAAGCAGTTAGGTATCTTGAGGGATCATTTTGTTTTGGATATTGGCTGCGGAGATGGAACTACCGCAATACCAACTGCGCGACTTGGTGCACGAGTACTTGGCGTTGATATTGCCCGGAACCTTGTAGAAGCCGGAGCCATGCGCGCCAGGCAGGAGCGGTTACAGAACATCTCCTTCCAGCATGGTGATGCCTGCAGCCTTGACCTTCCTGATAAATCCTTTGACATGGTGATGAGTATTTTCGGAGCCATGTTTGCCCCCAAGCCAACCGAAGTGGCTAAAGAACTTGTTCGGGTTACTAAACCCGGTGGAAGAATTATTATGGGCAACTGGATTCCGGGCGACCCGACCTTGGTGGCACAAATTCTCAAGATCAGCTCCGTGTATACACCTCCGCCCCCCGAAGGATTTATCAGTCCGATGTTATGGGGCGTTGAGAGCCACGTAGTGGAACGCTTCGGAGCAGCTGGCATTGATCCAAAACAAATTTCCTTTCATCGCGACACCTATACCTTTCACTTTACCGGCACGCCACAGAAGTTGGTTGAAAACTTTCAAACCTATTATGGCCCAACCATGAATGCCTTTGAGGCCGCTGAAAAAAATGGAAAAGCACTTGAGCTACAGCGGGAACTTGAAGATCTGTTCAAGAGTCAGAATACAAGTAAAGTTGAGAACCAGACTATTATTCCTGCTACATTTTTACGGGTTACGGTTCAGGTACCGGATAAATCACGTTCGGTTTTGATGTAAACTCATGCGTTAGTGACTGTCTTTAATATGACAGTCACTATTCTCTAATACAACGTTATTACTTGCTTTCTTGCATGGATATGCGCGGGGAACTTTTTATTATTGTCAGCTAAAACAGCGTCTGACAATTCGTTTCCTAATGATGAAGAAAATATTTCTCCTTGCTGGCCTTTGGTTAGTACTAACCTTTGCCGAAGCGCAAACCCTAAGATCTCCAAATGGGGAACTGACTATGGAATTCTCCGTAAAAGATGAGGGAGCTCCTGTGTATGCATTATCCTACCGAAATAAGCCTGTAATCAAACCCAGTACCTTGGGTTTTACTTTGCTGAATGAGGAAAAATCGTTGGATCATGATTTTGTCATCACAAAAACAGAAACCGATTCGCATGATTCAACGTGGGAACCGGTTTGGGGCGAGGAAAAAAGTATCCGTAATAATTATAATGAGTTGGCGGTTACGCTAACGCAACGTACGACCAACCGTTTAATGGTAGTGAGGTTCCGGTTGTTCAATGATGGACTCGGATTTCGTTATGAGTTTCCACAGCAATCCAATCTGGTTTACTTTGTCATAAAAGAAGAGAAAACTGAGTTTGCCATGACGGGCGACCATACGGCCTTTTGGATTGCCGGTGATTATGATACGCAGGAATACGACTATACCACATCAAGGCTTACCCAAATCAGGGGCCTGATGAAGGATGCTATTACACCAAATGCATCACAGACACCATTTTCGCCCACAGGGTTGCAAACAGCACTCATGATGAAAACGGATGATGGCTTGTACCTCAATATCCATGAAGCGGCACTCATAAATTATTCATGCATGCACCTGAATCTCAATGACACCACATTGGTTTTTCAGAGCTGGCTAACGCCCGATGCTACAGGCGCCAAAGGATATATGCAGGCCCCGACCCAAAGCCCATGGCGCACCATTATGGTAAGCGATGATGCGCGCGACATACTCGCATCGCGCATAACCTATAACCTGAACGAGCCTTGTAAGATTGAAGATACGTCATGGATAAAACCTGTAAAATATGTAGGTGTTTGGTGGGAGATGATTACCGGAAAAAGCTCGTGGGCCTACACAAACGATTTACCTTCTGTTCAGTTAGGTATAACGGATTACACCAAAGTTAAGCCCAATGGTATCCATGGCGCCACCACAGCAAACGTTAAAAAGTACATCGATTTTGCTGCACAACATGGCTTTGATGCCGTGTTGGTGGAAGGCTGGAACATCGGGTGGGAAGATTGGTTTGGGAAAGCAAAGGACTATGTGTTTGATTTCGTAACTCCATATCCTGATTTTGATCTACCCGGCTTACGCGACTACGCAAAGTCAAAAGGGGTGAGGCTGATGATGCATCACGAAACTTCCGGCTCAACACGCAACTATGAACGGCATCTCGATCAAGCCTTTCAACTTATGCAAGACAATCATTACAATGCCGTAAAGACCGGCTACGTAGGGGATATTTTGCCAAAAGGATATTACCACTATGATCAATGGACAAACAATCACTATCAATATGTGATTGAGAAAGCCGCACAATACAAAATCATGGTAAATGCACATGAGGCCGTGCGGCCTACAGGCATTGCCCGAACCTGGCCAAACATGATTGGCAATGAATCGGCACGGGGTACGGAGTTCCAGGCCTTTGGTGGTTCAAAACCCAATCACGTCACGATTCTACCGTTCACACGCCTGATTGGTGGTCCGATGGATTACACGCCCGGTGTTTTTGAAATGGACATCAGTAAGGTAAATCCGAATAACAATTCACACTGCAACAGCACGTTGGCTAACCAACTGGCTTTGTATGTTACGATGTACAGTCCCTTGCAAATGGCTGCCGATTTACCCGAAAACTACGAACGCTTTCCGGATGCCTTTCAGTTTATTAAAGATGTAGCCCTTGATTGGGATGAGAGCAAAGACCTGGAAGCCGAACCGGGACAATACATTACCATTGCCCGTAAAGCAAAAGGAAAAGCATCATGGTTTGTAGGTAATGTAAATGGCGAAGCGCCCCGAACCTCAACGTTTTCATTTGATTTTTTGGAATCGAATAAAACGTACGTGGCCACCATCTATTCTGATGCGCCTGATGCCCATTATAAAACCAATCCGCAAGCGTACGTAATCCGAAACGTGTTGGTAACCGCTAAATCAAAACTGAAGCAATGGTCGGCTGCGGGTGGGGGATATGCCATTCACATTCACGAAGCTTCAACCAACGACTTAAAGAAGTTAAAACGACTGAAATAAAACACATACACCATGACACAGTCCACTACAAAGCGCAACACCATCCTGTTTTGGATTTTTACGGTATTATTTTGTGCCTTCATGATGATGTCTACCATTCCCAACATCCTTTCTGCACCGGAATGGGTTGAGGTTTTTAAAATGCTCGGGTATCCGTTGTACATGCTACCCTTTATTGGTGTAGCCAAATTGTTAGGTATCATCGCCTTGCTGATCCCTGGCTTTCCACGGCTAAAGGAGTGGGCTTATGCCGGTATGTTTTTTGACTTGACAGGAGCCGTTTATTCCGGCTTGATGACGGGTGGATTCCATCCACAAATGCTGATCATGCTAGTGCCCTTTGTGTTGGGAGGATTATCGTATGTGTATCATCACAGAAGACTAGAATCAGTTAAGTAAAAAGGGCTACCCATAAAATAGGCAGCCCTTAACTGGATCGGTTTTAATGTATTAGTACTATACTAACTCAAACCGATCGGCATTCATCACCTTATTCCAGGCGGCAACAAAGTCGTTAACAAACTTTTCACCGGCATCGGCACTTCCGTATACTTCGGCCAGCGCACGCAGCTCAGAGTTTGAACCAAACACCAGGTCAACGCGGGTTGCGGTCCAATTCACTTCACCAGTTTTGCGGTCGCGACCTTCAAACTCATCTTCAGAACCTTTGATGCCTTTCCACACCGTACCCATATCCAACAGGTTCACAAAGAAATCGTTGGTTAATTTACCCGGACGTTTGGTGAACACGCCATGCGCTGAACCATCGAAGTTCGCATTCAACGCACGCATGCCGCCCACCAGCACAGTCATTTCAGGAGGTGTAAGCGTTAACAATTGTGCCTTGTCAACCAACAATTCTTCAGCTGAAATGCTATACTTCTTCTTCAGGTAATTGCGGAAACCATCGGCAACCGGTTCAAGTGGTTCAAATGATTCGATATCGGTTTGTTCTTGTGAAGCATCTGCACGACCCGGAGTAAACGGAACTTTCACATCATGACCACCATCCTTGGCCGCCTTTTCAATGGCAGCACAACCAGCAAGCACAATCAGGTCGGCAAGCGAAACTTGTTTACCGCTAGCGGCAGAACTGTTGAATTCTTTTTGGATGCCTTCGAGTGTTGAAATCACTTTCTTTAGTTGGTCAGGATTGTTGACTTCCCAATCTTTCTGTGGAGCCAACCGAACACGCGCACCGTTTGCGCCACCACGCTTGTCTGATCCGCGGAATGTAGAGGCTGAAGCCCATGCGGTTGAAACCAATTGGGAAACGGTTAAACCTGAGTCAAGGATTTTTTTCTTCAGCGTTTCAATATCCTTGTCATCAACAAGTTTATGTGTTACGGCTGGAATCGGATCTTGCCAAATCAATTCTTCTTTTGGCACTTCTGAACCGAGGTAGCGCGCACGCGGCCCCATGTCGCGGTGCGTAAGTTTAAACCACGCACGGGCAAAGGCATCGGCAAACTCATCGGGGTTTTCGTAAAAGCGCCTGGAGATTTTTTCATACTCAGGATCAAACCGCAAGGAAAGATCGGTAGTAAGCATGCGTGGCTCATGACGCTTAGATTTATCATGTGCATCTGGTACACTGTTGGCACCTGCGCCATTTTTCGGTCTCCACTGGTGGGCACCGGCAGGGCTTTTAAATAGTTCCCACTCATATCCGAACAAGTTCCAGAAAAAGTTATTGCTCCACTTGGTGGGTGTGCTGGTCCAGGTTACTTCCAGTCCGCTGGTGATGGTATCGCCACCTTTACCGGAGCCGTAGCTGCTGTGCCAGCCCAAGCCTTGTTCTTCAATGGTTGCGGCTTCCGGTTCTTTACCGACATGTGTAGCGGGAGCAGCTCCATGTGTTTTGCCGAATGTATGACCACCCGCAATCAAGGCCACCGTTTCTTCATCGTTCATGGCCATGCGTTTGAACGTTTCGCGGATGTCTTTCGCAGCAGCAATCGGATCTGGGTTGCCGTTAGGGCCTTCCGGATTTACGTAGATCAATCCCATTTGAACGGCTGCTAATGGATTTTCAAGATCACGCTCACCTGAATAGCGTTTGTCGCCCAGCCACTCTTTTTCAGCACCCCAGTAAACATCTTGTTCCGGTTCCCACACATCTTCACGGCCACCGGCAAAACCAAATGTTTTAAAGCCCATGGATTCGAGGGCTACGTTTCCGGCCAGAATCATCAGATCGGCCCACGAAATCTTTTTGCCATATTTCTGCTTGATGGGCCACAATAACCTGCGCGCTTTGTCCAGGTTTACGTTATCGGGCCAGCTATTGAGGGGAGCAAAACGTTGCTGACCGGCACCTGCGCCACCGCGGCCATCACCAATTCGGTAGGTACCTGCGCTGTGCCACGCCATGCGAATAAATAACGGACCATAATGCCCAAAATCTGCCGGCCACCAGTCCTGTGAGTCGGTCATCAAGGCAGTGAGGTCTTTCTTTACGGCTGCCAGATCAAGACTTTTGAATTCCGCTGCATAGTTGAATTTCTTTCCCATGGGGTCGGAGAGGTCAGCATGCTGTCTCAGAATATTAAGCTTCAGTTGGTTAGGCCACCAATCCTGATTTTGTGGACCGCTGCTTGCGGTATGAAACGGGCACTTGCCCATGCCGTTTCCATTGCTTGAATGTGTGTGATCTGCCATGGTTGTTTAGTATTTAAGCGTTTAATTATTTACGAATGTTTATTCGACAACTGTGCAGTATACCAACTGCGCATCAGTTTGTCTATGACTAAAGTCAACCTTCAAGATTACATTCGATAGCGTAATAAATCAAATTGATTATATTTATAGTCATATAGTTAATATCTATGACTTTAACTCAGCTAGAATACGTAGTGGCGCTGGATACGCACCGCCATTTCTTGTTGGCCTCGGAAAAATGCTTTGTCACCCAGCCTACCTTAAGCATGCAAATTCAAAAATTGGAAGATGAGCTTGGTGTGAAACTATTCGACCGAACCAAGCAGCCCGTTATCCCAACAGAAATAGGAGTGAGCATTATTGCACAGGCTCGGATAGTATTACGAGAGGCCGGTATGATCCGGCAATTAATTACCGACCAGAAAGATGCACTTACTGGCGAGTTGCGCATCGGCATCATCCCAACGTTGGCGCCCTACCTGTTGCCTCCTTTATATAAGGAGATGCGGGAAAAGTATCCACAGCTAAACCTGGTGATCAAGGAAACAATAACCGAAGAAGTGATTCACGAGCTGAAAAACAACCGGCTGGATTGCGGCCTGGTGGTAACGCCTTTAAAAGATCCTTCCATAAAGGAAGATGTTTTGTTTTATGAAGAGCTGTTTGTTTACGTATCAAGGAAAAACGCGTTAGTCGATAAAAAGTATGTGTTACCCAACGACATTGATCCGAACCAACTGTGGCTGTTGGAGGAAGGACATTGCTTTCGTTCGCAGGTTTTGAACTTATGTGAATTGCGAAAGCGAGGTGATTTTCATGTGAGGTACGAAACCGGCAATATTGAAACCCTTAAACGCATGGTGGATAAAAGTGACGGGATAACCATTTTACCTGAACTGGCCGTGATGGAATTCAGCAAACCCCAACTAAAACTCGTCAAGCGATTAAAAGAACCTAGCCCCGCACGCGAGGTAAGCCTGGTAACCCACCGCGATTACATCAAAAGCAAACTAATCAAAACCTTAAAAGAAGAAATTCTGAACATTGTGCCCAAGCCGATGCAGAAGTTGCAGAGTAAGAAGGTGGTGGAGATTAATTATTAATGCTGAACTTTTTGATTGATGATGCCGAATTCTACGCATTTTTATACCGCGTAATATCCAATGCTATGCCCATGTAGTTTCCATTAGGCAACATGGAGTTCGCCCAATTGAACCACAGCTTCTTTCCTTCGCGGTTGATGATACTCGTTTCCATGGATTCGATTTCTTTTGGCAGGATATTCGGGTAGTTCAAAATGTAATCCCGACTGATCCAACCTTCTCTTAGATTTTGTGAACGCCACCATCCATCTTTGATCAGCTCGCCCGGTTGGTAGCCCAGTACACTGTGCACCGAAGGACTTACAAATACAATTTCACCTGCTTTATTGGCTACTATCGACATAACGTTTAGTTTTTCAAGGTGGGCGTGTGAGTGTTTGATGCCGGAAAGTAGCTTTAAGCGTACAGTGATCACAATCCCGAAAACACCAAGGGCCAGCATTAAATTGAAAAAGGCGATCAGGTTTTCGCTGCCTAAATCAAAGCCGGCATAGGCAACCTGGGCCGCCAGTAGAATGATAAAACACTGTATTCCATAATAGAATAAACTATTAATAATGATGGAACTTGCACCCACCACCAGGATTAAAATAGTTACTGCGTTGGGATCGAATTTATTGATGACCACAAACGCAATAACATAAAAAAGGGTGCACATGTATAAGAAGAACGAAAACCACGCGATGATGATACCTCGCTTAGACCGGAAAAAAGTAATGGTAAAAAATATACATCCCAGCGCAATGATCGCCCAACGAATCCCGTCAAGGTCTTTCAAGTCGGGTAAAAAACGGTCATACAATAGCTTGGTTATGGCCGCAGTAACAGTAAATAGAGCGATGACCAATCGTACGGAGCCGATTGACTGGCGCAATAAGACTTTACTGACAAATGGGTTCTTCGTCTCTTGAAGCATAAGGGTTTAGGTAAGGTTGAGGTAAGATTAGCAAGAGTCTATTCAACTAAAAAGTCAAAATTGAGGTAAATCTTACTCCCGGAGGCGGAATAAGGGATACTTTACTGGTTCTCTATTAGGTAAGGTAATGTTGAAATTCGATACAAACACTTAACGATGGTTTGTTATTTTTACCGTTCGGTATATTTCTTTTCCATTAATTATAATAAGATGAATCGCATGAGATTATTTTTGTTCGTCCTTTCTGTAATTCTTTTTTCATGCAGCGAGGATGAAGATCCGATGCCCACCAGTGAGGCAATGTTGGGCACATGGTCAGTTACCGCCATCAGTTATAAAGGGTCAACCACCACAACAGTTTCAGGTGTAAGCATTAAAGCGGATTTCACCGGAACCGGTAAGGATATGGATTTGACTACCACTTTTAGTGAAAACCCAAATACCGTTACCAGCGAAGGTAGTTATACGATTGTGTTGACTACCACCATGCTGGGACAAACCACTACAGAGGAGTATCCTTTTGATGAAGCCGTTATTGATGGCACCTGGACATTGGAGGGAAGGACGTTGACTATAACCAACGGAGCAATCACTCAGGATGCAACAATAACCCGCCAAACCAGCACGGTATTAGAGGTAAAAATCAAACTTGAGGAAACAGAAAGCGATCCAAATTTTACAGTGACCACAAAGGTGGATGCGGTATATACTTTTGAAAAGCAGTTATAAAGCGATATTGGGGTAGAACGTGTTTAGTCAATCATTACACCTATCGCGTACTCCCTTTTTAACCTGCGCTCCACCACAAACGGCACAATCGGCAGGAGAGAGGCAATAAAATACCCCACCACACGACTAAAACTCCAGGCATATTCTTTCCAGCACAACACCAACCACAAGCCATAAAGCATAAACAAAACACCGTGGACCCAGCCCACAACGGTTACGGCTAAAGGAAAATCAAATAAATACTTTAAAGGCATGGCAATGCCTAACAATAAAACGTAGGAGATACCTTCCAGTAAGGCTATTGTAGCAAAGGTTTTAACTCGATTGTTCTGCATGCGAAATGATAAGCTTGATTCCGGCCGCAAAAATGTAACGGGGTGGTCAATAATACAAATGTTTGTTTGATCAGCTTTGCGGCAAATGTATTAGCTAGCTGTTTCTATTTAAAGCCTGAAAATCAATTTGCTGGAACGTTTTAAATTATTGCTCCTGGCAGATTAGAATTCTGTACAAATTTTTTGTCATGACCGTTGTTATCAATCATCCAGATTTTTTACAGTGACATAAATTTTTATCGATCGCGATAACGATCATTGATTGAGCATAATTGTGCATATAAAATTGTGCTCGTAAGTAGAGTTGCTTACCGATGTAAAAAAACTTTTATGAAAATCTCAAAAATCACAACGTGGCTGAGCCTGGTAGTGATCAGCGCGTTACTCATCACAGCGTGTGAAAATGATTTGTTTAATGAATTCCCTGTAGGAGAACAGGGGGGAGGTGGTGGTAGAGGAGGAAGCGTAGCCGCAGCCGAGACAACTGTTGCTACTAACCTTTCATTTCCGGTTATCTGGTCAGAAGGTGTTACTAAAACATTGCGCATACCACCGGCTGGCTATACAACTGAGATGTATAAAATTGGTGGCGATTGGTGGTATGTGTGGGGTGAGGATCCTATAGATCCACAAGCGCCATTATACAGCTGCCATCCAGCCACAATGGGTGAGGAGTGCTTTGGTCCAGTTCCACCTGCTGACTTGTTTAAGGCCTACGTACAGAAGGATGCCAATAATTACTGGCAAGCTTATGCGGCCAATGCAACGGATTTGATGAATATCGACTTGATTGACTGGGGCGATAATCTGGAATCAGTTCCTTGGACGTTGACCTCCAGGGTGAGAACTGAAGTGGTATTGTATGAAAATCTGCTGGAGCCTGTACGCGAATATGCCATGCGGCATGTTTATGGCTGGGGAACAGATGAACTGCACGGACTTCAGGCAACTACAGAACAAAATCCTGTGCCCATATATGGCCCAGGTACACAAGCTACCGTATTTTCACCGCACGCCAGATTGACAATTCAAAAACTTGTTAGTGAAAATCCTGCTATTAGCTGGAATGCAGCTGCTCATGCATGGTCAGGAACTGATGTATTGCCTCCCGTTTTCAATAAAGCTGTATGGGAAGCTAGTGATGGCCCAGGTTATTATAATGCTGAAATCAATATTAAAGGCAAATTAATTTATGGCTATACCTGGGACGTTAAAAAAACAAATAATGGAGCCGGTACTTATCGCATTACGTTCAGCTTCGATGCCACGGGACCAGCAACTACATTGAATACCTTCTTTGATGGAAATTCTCAGGTTCTTCTTCCAGAAGAAATTGTGATTGAAGCCGAAGAAAGCCAAGGAGGAACAGCCTATATTGATATTGCCAATAACCTCACCTATATAGATGTTGTTATTTTACCTGGTAAAAGTGGTGGAGCTAAAGGTGGCGGTAACAGTGGTGGCGGTGGTAAAGGTGTTAAAGGTGATGGAAAACCTGTTAAGTAGCTAATACCACACCTCACTAATAAAATAGCCCATATCATTTTGATATGGGCTTGTTTTTTTAACGTTCTCTCAGCTTTCCTTCACCTTCGGTATCTCATACAAAATAGGCTATGAACTGCACCCCAAACTCTGGAAATGCCTGTTGGTACCAGATTTTCAAGCAATTTACACTCCGGTTCGATCACCCACTCACAAACTTCTCCCTGAACTGCAGGTTGAACATGCCATACAACAGGCAAAGCACGGTGAGTATCATAAGATAAAGCCTGTTCTTGTAAATAACCGTCAGCCAGATAAAGTCACTCATGCCCCGTGGTTCTGAGAAGGGGTTGAGAAAAACGTTGTAGGCGCTGTATTCCAGCAGCTCAAAAAAAATGAAAAATATGAACGACACGATCACCATCACGATAGCAGTCCCGTTGCCATTCTTGATCAAGGTAGATAGCATAAAAGCCAGTGAGGATAGAAATGTGATGGGGAAGAGCACCTGACCGATCATGGGCAGAATGCTAAAGCGGTACAGCGTCAGGTCTGCCAGAACGCCCAGGATTACTAAAATGACAGCCGCGATTCCAATCGTCAAGAAAAACCGCACGAGCCATACTTTGTATCGGTAATTCGGAATACCAAAAATGGTTTCCAGCATTTTGGAGTCATCGTCATTTTGAATACCATAAGCCATGGGGTAGAAGATGAGCAGCAATCCCGGGAAAACCAGGAAGCCGTATATCAGAGCTTCATTAAAGTCTGAATCACCTTCGAGGATTGTAATCAGGATGATGAATCCAAAGAATAAAAATGCTGCCACCACAAAGTAAACAAACTTGTTACCAAAAATTACTTTGACGTTATAGGTTATCAACTTATATAACAGCAGGAGATAGCTCTTCATATTTTTTTCGTTTTACTTTTCATCAACCATAAGTAAGCATCCTCAAGATTTGCACGCACGGAAACAGCATCGGCTCGTGGTATTTCATCAGATAAGCACTTCACCCGTATGCGATCACCTTCGCGCATATGATGAACGATCAGGTAGTTTTCTTTCTCCACTTCAAATTGTTCTGGAGTCAAATGGAACTCCCAAACTTTCTCATGCGCCAATTCGGCCATGGTTGTTGGGCTGCCAATATATTCGATATTGCCCGAGATGAGCACCGCCAGTTTGTTACAGCTGCTGGCAATGTCTTCAATGATGTGTGTAGAGAAGACCACGATCCGTTCACGACTAAGCTCCACAAGCAAATTTCTGAATCGGATTCGTTCCAATGGATCAAGACCTGCAGTTGGCTCGTCCACCACCAATATCTTCGGTAGGTGAAGCAAGATTTGAGCAATGCCGATTCGTTGCTTCATACCACCAGAAAAGGAGCCGATCTTCTTATGCTGATGCTCATCCATGTGGACGGCTCTCAATACGTATTGCACACGCGCTTCGCGTTCCTTATGATTGGATATCTTCCGTAAGATGGCCTGGTAATCCAGGAACTCATACGGTGTCATGTTTTCGTAGGTACCAAAAGCTTGAGGAAGATATCCGATGAGGCCCTGGAGTTCTTCTCTTCGTAACGTAGTGTCATGACCGTTAATCCAAATCTTACCGTAACTCTGATCCAGAATACCGCAGAGAATGCGCATCAGTGTTGTCTTGCCTGCGCCATTAGGTCCTAATAATCCGAACATGCCTTGTTCAATCGTGAGACTCGCACCTTTTAGTGCCTTGAACTCCGATTTCTTTGGTTTTATAAAAGGAATGGCGAGCAATAGTGTATAGTATAGCCTTCTGATCTTCTTAAACCGCCCGGTGATCGCATTAACATCAACCGGTTTTTCCTTAAACCTTTCAGACACGCGCACGAAGTAAAGTCCCAGGAACCAAAGTAAGATCAGGATAATCCCGAATGCCTTGATCTGCACATCGCTGTATAAATAAACAGAGCTTACTATTGGAAATCCCCAGTACAATAAAGTATAACTGATCCGCATCAACCTTTTTCTATAGGGAATCAATTGTTTGATGGTGTGGAAGATGGAGAGCGCCAGCACATGGAACAAGATCATAAAGACCAGTTGCCAGAATGCCTTATCCAAATGGAAATAAATAAAATAGACCAGGAAGGCGATCAAAGCACTTTGCCAGATCAAATCTTGCAGAACCTTGCGCCATGTCACGGGTTCCTCACCGCGTGTTTCAAAGAGATTTTTGTTTCCTTTCCATTCCCTGATCCAACGCTTATCGCGACCGTACACTTTTGTCAGGTTTTGGATCTTGATGTGCATGGCCTCACCGGGCGCAACCATTTTTGCATTCGCCTGGCGTAGGGAAGTCATAATGAAGTGTGTAGAACCCGGAATTAGAATAATAGCGCCAATGAATGCGATCATCTGCAGGAGCAAGCCCTCCATGCGGAGTGATATAAAAACTCCTGCCGCAATCATGAGCGCGATCTGGATGACCTTAATACTCGCTTTAAGATTCCTGAACCAGTGCAGCACACTTTCCAGCCCGGCACTCATTGTTGGGATATAGAAAAGAGTCAGTATCGTTGCAAAGGCAAGTCCGCCCATCACGGTAACGGCAAACGGCTGTCCAACGCTCACCACATACTCAGCTTCACCAAGGGCCAACGGCAGCATGGCAGTAATCGTTGTGAGAGAGGTTATCATGATTGGCCGAACACGTGAAATGCCACTCATCATGAGCGCGCGATATTTCGAGTATCCTTCTCTTCGCAGGATGCGCGAATAGTCGATGAGTATTATGCCATTGTTTACCACAACACCCAACAAAATCAGGAAACCGATCAAGGTGTTTGCACTTAACAATGAATTGCCGGTAAGCGTAAGACCCAAAAACGCGCCAATGGCGGCCAGGGGAATGGAGAACATGATCACAACGGGTAAGTACAACGACTCAAACACCGCAGCGAGGATCATGAAGATGATAATGATGGCGGAAAAGATCAGAAAGTAGAATTCATCAAACAGTCCCTCATCATGAATCGCTTCAACTACGATGCCGGAAGGGATGTTGACACCAGCTACGATCTGATCAATCTCTATTCGGGAGGCCTCGAGCAGGGATTCTGAATTCAAAACTTCATCAATAAAGGTATACGTGATTTGTATTCGTTTTTCCTGGTTTGAGCGGGTAATTGTGCTTTCACCGGATGAGTACAAGGCGTTACCAATTTCAGAAAATGAATGTGTAGCACCTGTTGTACTGCTCACTGGCATCTCACGCAAGTCGCGCATTTCCTTCGCGGTATTAACAACCTGATTTTGCGTGCGAATGGTTATTTCATAATCTTCGCCACCGCTGATAAAGTTGGAACCTGACTCGAAGGAAGGTTGAAAATCGTTAAGGGCCACCGCCACATTTTGTAACGTGATCTGATTCTCGCTCATTCGTTTTTGATCAAAGGCCAGGTGTGCCTCAGGACGCTCCGGACTCAGATTCATGGAATGCTGTTTGATGGACTGCAGACCACCAACCATCTTATTGATGTCGGTTGAGATAGACTGCATCAATTCAAAATCCTGACCTTTGATCACGATGCGCTCCGTAGGCGTTCCTATTCCCAACATCCGTTCAAAATCATTTTGGGCTGAACTACCGACACCACCTCCATCGCCACCACCATTTTGTACAGGAGGTCTATCGAGCGAGATGGTAACGTCATCAAAATCTTTGGAGATGCCTGTCAGTTGTTCGCGCACTTCGCCTACTGAAATAGTATCCAGGTCATTGAATCCGTCAACCAGTTTCACCGTTAGCACCGCATCCGTTTCGGAAACCTGACTGATCAATTCTTTAACCACTGGTATTCCCATCACCTTTTCTTCGATCTTCCTGATCCGCGCATCGCTCGATTTCAATGTGCTGCCTTGCGGCATGGTGACAAACATGTTCATCTCGGTAGATTCTACTTCAGAAGAACCCGCTATACTGACCAAAAGACTAAGGCCGATTGAAACAAAAAACAAAACCAACCCAGCCATCACCGTAAACATGGGTCTGCGGAAGCAAGACTTCAGCAAAACCATGTACATCTGGATAAGTCGCTGACGGATCGAGGCGTTCCGGATCAAAGGCGCTTTCTGTTGATCTTCTTTGCTTATGGCCGAGTCGGTCAACATGGGGATGAGCACCAGGGCGACAACAAGTGAAACCAATAATGTGGCGATGATGGACACACCGATATGGGTGCCGATAAGCGTAACAAGAAAATTGGACGAGTAAATAAAAGGCAGAAACACAATTACGGTTGTGAGCGTACCCGCAATTACGGACCGCATGACCTCTTGTGTTCCCCGCACAACGGCTTCTTCGCGGTTCACTTTGTTCACCACATGACGATAAATGTTTTCGATGACCACCACACTGTTGTCTACCAACATGCCTATGGCCAGGGCCATTCCGATCAGCGTAAGGCTATTGATGGAGATGTCATATGCATAGAAGAAATTGAATGCAGCATAAACGGAGATCGGTATCGAGAGCGCTATGCTCAGGATGAATTTGATCCTGCGGAGAAATATCCAAAGAACAAATATGGCCAGCAGCCCACCCGTAATGGCCAGGTCTTTAATCGCATCAATATTGCGCGACATCATCTCGGCAGTATTATTTTGCACTACGATCTGTACATCCATGGGCTCCAGATCTTTGTTGATGACGTCAATAGCGTCAAGCGTTCTTTCCGATAGGGCAATCAGGTTAGCTTGCGGGTCTTTCGATATCCGGATCGAAACAGCATCTTTTCCATTAACCCGGCTCAGTGTAGTTTGCTCTTTTACTCCGAAGAATACATCGGCCACATCACTCAGCAGTAGCGGACCTTGCTCGGATACCACCAGGTTTTGAATGTTCTTAATGTCTTGTAATTCGGCTGTTACATGAACAAAAACTTTTTGTCCTTCCATGTGCACCTGCCCGGCAAAAGCACTCTTGTTCGCGTTCCGCGAGAGCACATTGCTGATCGTATTGGGTGTGATGCCGTTTGCCTCGCATATCGCATCATGCATGATGATCTCAACCGTCTTCTGCCGGCCGCCAAAAACTTCTACGCCACCCACACCGTCCACATCGTTTAATCGGTCAACTATGTATTGGTCAGCCATATTCCTGACGCGGTCAACTCCACCGCTGCCCAGCACCTGAACATCCATAAATCCGTTGGTGAATTCTTCTGTATCGATCTTGATAATGTTCACCAGGAACTCAGGCGTAAGGCTCGACTTGATCGCGCCAACCTTTTGCTCCAGTTTGAGGTAAGCGTATTTGATGTTAACGCCTTGCTGAAACGAAATGAAAATCATTCCCTGTTGGCTGTTGGCATTCGCGGTGATTTCAGCGACACCTTCAAGCGTACTGATGGCACTCTCCAGCGGCACGATAGCCTGACGTTCCATATACTTGGGGTCGACTTCCGTGGCTGATTGCACCTGAACGATCAACACTGGCAATTCAACATTAGGGAACAGCTCAACGGCAAGCTTGGTATAGGAGATATAGCCCATGAAGGTCATACCGATGAACAACATCGATACAAGCACTTTCCTCCGGATGATTGTCTTTAGCAAACTGTTACCCATGTGATACCGCTAACTTTTGTTTTTTCTTGCCACGGATCCGGCTGACAATATTTTCTATGCTCTCGTAGTAGCAGGGGATGATCACGAGGGTCAAAAGTGTAGACGTAACCATGCCACCGATTACAGCAATAGCGATGGGTGCACGCAGTGCTGCGCTCTCTCCGAATCCCAACGTCAAGGGCAGCAGACCCAGAATGGTTGTCATGGTTGTCATCATGATCGGTCTGAGTCTGCGTTCTGCCGCGTCAAGAATGGCCTCGCGCAACGGCATGCCATTTTCCTTGTTCTGATTGATGCAATCCACAATCATAATGGAGTTGTTCACTGCAATGCCGCCCAACAAAATGATGCCTATGAATCCCATCATGTTCAGCGGCATCCCCAGCACAAAGAAGGCGAGTATGGCACCTACTACTGCAAAGGGTATGGCCAGCAAAATGGTGAATGGATGCAACAGCGATTCGAATTGAGAGGCAAGCACCATGTAAACCAATATGATGGATAGGATGAGTGCGAATGTTAAGTTCTGAACAGACTCCTGGCGTCTTACTTCCTGGCCAGCTACTTTGATCTTGTATTGCGGGGGCACCGATAGTTTCGATAGCGAACTTTCAATTGATTTGACAACGCGATCATAGGGCTCGTCTTGATTCACACGGGCTCCGATCGTCACCGTTCGGGTTTGATCTTTTCTGTAAATGGAGTTGCTGGCATATTGAACATTTACCTGGGCGATCTCTGTTAAAGGAAATTCACGTTGGCCACTTTTGATCTTTATGTTTTGCAATCCTGCCAAAGAAACGCCAGGCACTTTTATTTTGATATCTTGTATTTCCCCACCGCGCTCAATGGTTCCGGCTTGTTTGCCTTCCAGTTGGTCTTTAATCTGGGTAATGATTTCATCGATCGATAAATTGAAGATTCCGGCCCTGTATTTATCGATGTCAACTTGAATCTGCGGCACGCCTTCCTCCAGGTTCGACACGGGATCAAACACGAGTTTGTTGGAAGTCATCGCGAGCATCACCGAATCGGAGAGGGGCTTTAGCTTTTCGAAATCTGCACCACTTACTTCAATTACCAGCGGCATTTGCTCGTCACCCATCACAGCGTAGAGTGCACTTTCATCATTGGAGAATGTAGCTTCCAGGCCAGGGATGGATTCAAAGTATGCTGAGAGTTTGGCCGTGACCGGGGCAATATCCAGTTCAATGTCTTCTTTGAATATCAGCTTGAGGTTAGCCTTGTTCTCATTGTATACGTTTTCATTCTTGATTCCCGATTGGCTTTGCTGAGGCCCGATGTGCGAATATATTTTGTCGATCTGTCCTTCAAACAATTGTTGAAGTTGCCCTTCGATCTGGCCAACCGTAGAAGAAGTTCGGGAAAGGGGAGTGCCGTTCGTCAACGTAATGTCCACAGAAATGGCACGTGTATCCGACTGGGGCATGTATTCACTACCGATAATGGGAAGCAACAAAGCCGTACCCGCGATCATGACCAAGGATACCGTGATCCACGCTGTCTTGTGACCCAGCATTTTTTCGAGCAGTGACCGATACCATGGAAACCGTATATGTTTTTCATCAGCGAAAACTTTCTTCTCCTTGGCAAACACCTTGTCCTTTCTGAAAAATTGACTGAACAGCATCGGTATAACCAGGATGGCCACAAAGAGTGATGCGAACTGCGAGAACGCAACCGTCCACGCCTGATCTTTGAAGAGCTCACCGGAAGGGCCTTGCAGATATACGATTGGCAAGAAAACAACAATACAGGTAAGCGTAGAAGCGGTGATCGCACCACTGACTTCACTTGTGCCTTCAATGGCAGCATCCATCACGCTCAATCCTTCCTCTCGCTTTCGGAATATGTTCTCCACCACAACGATAGCGATGTCCACAAGCATACCTGCACTCAACGCCAATCCACCGAGTGTCATAACGTTCAGCGTGAGTCCATTGAAGTACATCAAATTGAATGTGGCAATGATGGAGATTGGGATCACCACACTGATGATGAGTGTAGAGCCAATTCTTCGCAGGAAAAGAAACAAGACAAGCACGGCAAAAAACACACCGAACAAACCGGATTCTTTCACCTCATCAATGGCGCCCTGGATAAACCTTCCCTGGTTTTGGATGATCACAAACTCGTAACCGGGAACGGAAGTTTTTAACTTCTCCAGTGATGCCATCAGTTCATTGACCGCGTTAACGGTATTGTAATTGGTCTCTTTATAAATGGACATTCCAATGCTTCGCTGCTGATTCACCCGAACAATACTGGTTGGCTCCTTATCTAAAGTCTTGATGGTGGCCACCTCCCGAAGTAAAACCGGAACCTGATCGGATAAAGCAGGGGTGTTGTTGGTTGTAGTCGTAGTGGTTGTTGAAGGGAGTGCAGGTGAAGTGGTTGTTGCATTTTGACGACTGGTGTAGCCCACTACTAACTCTTGCAAGTCTTCGGGCTTTGAAACAATGCCCAGGCCTTTGATCACATACTTTCTGCCCAACTCTTCAATAAACCCACCGGACACGCTTCGGTTATAGTTTTGAATTTTAGTAACAAGGTCATTTACGGTCAGACCGTGAGCGGCCAGCAGGGCAGGATCGGTCTCCACCACCACTTCTTTCTCTAGCTCGCCTGACAAACGCACCTCAGCAATTCCCGGCAACTTGACCAACTCGTTCCTGAAATTATTCTCAGCCACACGTCTTAATGCATCGGTGTCATTAGACGCTGGATTATATATCCCCAATATCATGACCGGAGCTGCATTCGGATCGAATTGCGAAATCACAAACTCCTCGATCTCATCGTTCAATGAAAATGCCGACAGTGATTTTTGAAGATCAAGGAATGCCTCGTCCATGTCCTTGCTCCAATCGTACTGTACGGTAACGCGGCCATAACCCGTTTGGCTCACCGAGCTTACTTCAACAGCACCACTTTGCCGGATGGCAATGGATTCTATATTTTCAATAAACTGCTTCTCAACTTCCGAAGGTGGTTTGATACCCGCCTTGAGTTCAACGAATAACGTGGGATTCTTCATTTCCGGAACCAACTCAATGCCGAGTTTGTCGAATGAGATGAAACCCAATAGAATGACGGCCAAAACAAGCATCAGGATTGATACCGGGTAAGTGACCGCCAATGAGACTATCTTTTTCACAAGAGACTTGTTTAGAAATTATTGAATAACGCTGACTTTCGATTTGTTTCTCAGGGTTTCAAAACCTGCGACCACGAGCCGGTCATTGACCTTCAGCCCGTTGGTAACTTCGATTACATCGGCATTCTCCAGTCCGGTAGTTATTTTCTTTTCAGTTGCTATACCATTTTCTACGGTAAACACCACCTTACCATCTTGACGGGAGATAATGGTTTGTTTTGGGATAACGATGGTATTGTCACGTTTCTCAGATAGAATGAATGCTTTGATAAACATGCCAGGTCGCAACGATCGTTTTGCATTGTTTATCTCCAGCACACTTTGAAACGTTCGGGTATCCGCATTAATGGCTGGGGAGATCTGGCTGATCTTCCCATAAATGGTATCGTTCGCTACATTATAGTTAGCAATTTGAACGGTCTGGTCCATCGTTACTTCAGGCAAATGTTTCTCAGGGAGCTTTACATCCATCAACAGTTTATCGTATTGCATGATTTTTAAAAGCATCTGCCCTTGATCGATTTTTACGCCATTCGTGTGATACGGTAATTCTACAATCACTCCATCAAAGGGAGCGCGTATGGTCATCTTAGCCTGTTGTATCTCCGCATTCTCAAACGCATACTTGGCATTGACGTATGATATCGCAGCATTTTTTAATTCGGTTTGTGTAACACCGCCTTTGTCATACAAGGACTGTTGCTTCTTTAGATTATTGTCGGCAAGCTCGAGGTTGAGTCTCTTACCTTCCGTCTGAAGGTTGTTTTCAAATTCCTTGTCTTCCAGTCGGATCAACACTTGTCCGGCTTTAACTGCATCGCCCAACGCGAAAGGTTTTCCGGTTGATGGATTACGTTGCAGTTGGTAAACACCACCAATCTCGGATTTCATGGCACCTTCCTTAAAGGCATACACGGTGCCTGTAGTTTCAATGAATCGGGAGATGCTCTGTGGCTTGATGCTTATCACCGACACGGGGATCTTGATCTCCGTTTTAATGTTTGCGTCTTCCGAGTTGCAGCTTGCCAGTGCAATCAATACCAGCAGGGGAAGGATTTCTTTAATATGCTTTTTCATTCTGTATGATGTTGGGTTCAGTTGGATGATTAATTTTTAGGGATAAGCACAGGCTCTTGTGTTTCAAAATCGTAAAGGGATTGAATCTTTAGGTTGAGCAATTCAATTTTATAGTTAATCAACGCATCGGCCAGTGCGCTCTTCTTTTCCGAAAGCTGGCTTTGAAATCTATTGAGATCGATACTGGTCAGGTCGCCATTCTTGTATCGCTCAAGATTCAAGTCGTAGGTCAACGTGGCGTTCTTTACATTTTGTTGAGCGATGGTTATTTGATTTTCCAGATTTTGCAGGTTCCGGTAAATCTTCCTTATACTGATGATGATGTTATTTTTTTCTACATCCAGGTCAACTTTCCTTATCTCGAGTGAGGTGTTGGTTGCGTCCATTCGTGCCCTGTTCTCACCCCAGTCGAAGATGGGTATGCTAAAGGAAATGGCTACTCGCGGATTAACGGCAGGCGACTCATACACCATAGGCGCGCGCTCGTTATCACCAAAAACAGCTAATGACAAGCTCACCGAACCTTTAAATTCATTCAACGCCTTCGTTCGAATTAATTCAAACTGCGATCGCTCAATGTCTATCGAACGCTGTCGCAATTCCATTCTGTTGTCCAGTCCAAACTGAAGTGCTTGGTTTAAGTCCACTTTCCGGGTAATAAAATCAATGTTCACCTCAACGGCTACTTGTTCAGTCAAGTCCATGCCGAGTAAAAGTTTGAAGTCATCGGCAGCATTATCGAGCAATACCTGATTGGTTTCCATGGTCGACTTGGATGTGGCCAGGTTGAGTTCGGCCTGATAAAGTTCTTCTTGCGCCAGCAGGTCAGCGTCTACTTTGTTCTTCGTGATTTCGTAACTGATTCTCTGATTCTCATATTCATCTTTCGAAATCTGGAGCGTGTTCTGTCGCTGGTAAAAAGTATAAAACGACTGCGTAACGCTTTGTTCCAAGCTTAATAATTGCAATGAATTGCTGATGGTGGCATTCTCCAGGTTCAACTCCAGTTCCTTTAACTGAATCTTTGTTCGGTTGTATGTAAAGATGGGCTGGTCTAATTGAAGATATAAGTTGTTGCTGTACGTCTTGGTTCGGACATCCTGAAACTCGGAATAGTTATCTCTGTACCCAAACCGGTTGATTAACGATATGCGGCCATCGGTTGCCAAAATGGGCTGGCTCACTGAAAAATTGGCGAATGAATTATAGTCTCTGTTTGTGTTCCATAGCGAAAACAAATCGTTGAACATCCGGCTCTGGTTGAAATCGAACGGGGTAACGTCTAACGCGAACTTTGACTTTAAAGCCGCGCGTTGAGCATCCAGGCTGCGCTGACTACCATACAGATTCAACATTGATTTTTTTATGTTTAGACTGCTCTGCTGTGCAATCTTAATCGCTTCGTTCAGCGTGAGTTTACGCTGCGCGTTCGCGCTCGTCCAGCTAAGTACGATGCATGCCAGCAAGAGAAATCCAGTTGTTAAACGCACGAATCGTCTATTGTTCCATTTCATTGTTTTCCTTAAACCCATGTGATTCAAATTTTGAAGTTGGAGTTTGTCTTTTATTTAATGTTTTATCTATTATCTGCTCATTGCTTAACCCACTTCACCGCATCCGCATACACAGTCCAGAGCTCGCACTCATCCGTCAACGAAACACTGCCACCGGTTTTATTGAAATAATACGAACCCAGATAATTCCAGCCCGGCTCTGCATTTGTGATATTGTACTTGAGGTTGTCCGTTCCATCGGCATTTTGAATGATATAGTTGTAATCGAATTGCTTGCCTTCAGCACTGCGACCCGTCCAGGTGTTTTGGTTTTTGCCGCGCATGTATACATACAAATCGTAGAAGCCAGCCTCTTTCAATTCAGCAGTCCACGTGGCGACCTTTTCACCATTTCCCGACCTTGTGAAATGTGCCGAGCGGATAATACTACCAAAAAAATCAGATCCCGTGGTGGCCAGCCAACTCGAGTATGAGCTATCCCACTCGCCATAGTACTTCTGCTCGGTGGCTTTTCGGCTATCCATGTAGGCTTTCAACACCGTGGGCTTGATAGGACTGAAGCTGCTGAAACCGGAATCCTCATTGTCAACGATTACTTCATATTGAATCGGGACTTCTTCTTTGTCAACAACCCGTTCACCATCAAATAGAATTCCGCCCGCGCGGCTAGACAAAGTTCCCATAGATATGTTGATTACAGAGGGAATATTTCTTGAAATGATAGTATTGATAGTGAGTGAATTCGGTTTTTCATCGAGCAAAAAGCCAAGAAGCTTCGTCTCGCCTTGCTTGATTACCGAAAGTTTCCCCGGAGCTTCTTCTTCAACGTCCTCATTCACCTTGTTGTAATACTCATCATCATCCGTGTTTTGCTTGCTGTTGAACTTTACTTCCAGTACACCATCACTATCACCCGAATTTTTCACTTTCACCAGCACTTGATACCGTTTTCGGTCAACGTCTGTTACCTCATATTTCTGAATATCCAGAATTTCGAAAGCTGGTTGAGAAGTTTCTGAATACACTTCGCGGATAACCGGGTCAATATCAATTTGAAATCGCGAAAGCATCGCTTTCCGGAAATCCTGATAATCGCTTAGTTGATGTTGATGGTTGTTTACCCAATCGTATAAGAAAGTTTTGAATTGGGTTTCACCCATGGTGTTGCCCAGGTAGGAGAAGAGGTACTGGCTTTTCAGCGTTACCGCTTTGTTGATTTTGCTGAACTCTGCCTCCGTCAGGATTTTCGTCATTGAAGTAGTGTGCATCAGGTTGTTGCATTCCTCCGTGAACGAGATTCCGTTCATGGACCGGGTATAGTCGTTCTGAACTTGTTTGTCATTTCTAAGGTAAGTGGCCATACTCCGGTTTAGCAGCGGCCAATCCCGACTCACTACACCTGAATTGAAATCATAATAAATAGGAAAGAGAGAATAGTCAGCATTGTCGAAATCCTGACCTTCATTCACCCATCTTTCTCCAATTTGTTTGGTGAAAACTTTCCGTACCAAATCGTTAAAGACATTGGCTTGTTTCTGTTTGTCTGTGAGCACTTGATTTGTTTTGGCAGCTTGCGTATTCATGTCCAGGAGTTGCCGCCTGAAATCGAACTGCCGTATTTCACCACCTTCTTCCGGCCAGAAAACTGTTTCGGGTTGGATAAATGCCATGTGACTCTCGTATATTTTTCTGTAAGCCGTAAGCATCATGGGCACTTCAACAAACTGCATCCTTTTGAAAGGATACTTGAGTTGTTGCGCGTCTTCATATTCAGTGGCTACATCGGTAATCAGGTAGCTGAGTGTATCGCCCAGTTGATTGAGTTGCTTCACGAAGAAATCATTCTTTGGATAATGAAATACTGAATAGGTGATGCTATCCACTACGATCTCTTTTTTTGCATAAGCACCAATAACAAGTGAGATGTGCGGCAGCGGATATTCAGGCTTGAAGTGGTAGGTATCTCCCACGAGCACAACTTCTCCTTGTGAAATAGGCGTTTGGCCGGCAGGAGCTTTAACCATCAATTCAAACGTGATGAAGGATTGTCTCTCTTTAGCTGCCGATTCTTTATTATAACCAACTTCTGTGTCTGGATACCAAAGCACATCTTTGGTTAGCAATACATAATCATCCTCCAGAAAACCATACTTCTTGGGTAAGGAAAACATAAAGTGGTCATTCGCAGTTTCATAGCGTTTTTGATCAACTTCAAGATGCGCGACTGATTCCAATACCGAACCATGGTATTGAATCTGAACTTTTGTTTCAGCATCCGGTTCAAGGGCAACACCCTGGCTTATGGAAATAATTTGTAAGTCTCTTGTAAACTCGGTGGGTTTATCGTTCAGGAGTACGGCATCAACAGTAAGACCGGGATTCAATGTGAAATAGATCGTATCAAGCCGCTCACTCGTATTATTTCTTACCCGCATGTTCGAATGGCTAACAATCTCATTGCCGACCCACTCCAATTCGATGGTATGTGAGTTTATCTCAGCGTTTGGCTTATTTATCCACCGGCCGTTAACTGCTATCATCTCTTGCCGCATATCCATGGAGCTTTGCCGCATGTTCCAGAGATTGAACATGATAAAAGAGGATAGTAGAAGCAGCGCGGCACCCACTACAGCCGTAGCCCGATGTGAGGTCTTGTGGCCGGCCAATCGGTCCAGTAGAAATGCCGTGATGAAAAGAAACGCGATGCCTGTAATCAAATAGAATGTGCGTTGCCACAGCGCAAATTCAATATCGATGAAGCCCGTCATCTCGGAAGCCAGCATGGAAAGCCGAAACGAAGTGAAATCCAGGATGTTTGAAAACTTATCGAAATAATAAATCAACTGAACGCCAGCTAAACCAATAAGCAACACGATGGAGATCGGTTGATTTCGGATAACGGTTACCAACAGAAATGCTATACCTGTTGTAAATACAATACTGGGAACGCTCGTGAGCAACGGATAAATAAGGAAAGCCGTTGGGTTGATGGTAGCAAGCGGATTGGTCAGCCCCACAATCAATGGTATGCAAAGTAAAACGAGATTTAAAAGGAAGAAGAGTTTAAAGAGCGCCAATGCCTTCCCCAGAACGTAATCCAGGTTGGATATCGGTCGAACAAAAAAGACTTCATTGGTATCCAGTTTTTTATCTTTCTTCACTAACCCGGTTGCTAAAAAGATAACAGCAGCGGCCTGGGGTATGCTGATCATCAACAAGCTGGAATAGGGAAGCACCCAGCCGTTGGCCAACTCGCTCCACCGTGGCGTACCGATAGCAGAAAACACCGCTAAGTTGAAAATCGTGAGGAAGAAAATACCGGCCAAGGCAACAATCCTGAAAAACCAATTTCGCCACAACACCCTGGACTCGAATGCAGCAATCGTCAATATGTTTTTAACCGACATCATACCAGCGACACGCCAAATTCATTCTCCATGAAATATACATATGCGTGTTCCAGGTTTGGATTGGCTGCTTGCGCAACAGGATGGGGCCTTTCATGGGCAATCACCTGCACTTCCCAATTTCCTTCAACCGGAATGGTTGACACCACCGGATACTTTGCTTTGAGTGTATCAAACTCTTCATCGTTCAATAATACCTGCCACACATGGCCCCGCACCCGGTCAATCATGCCTTCGGGCGAGCCTTTGAAAGCCACCTCACCTTTGTTAAGCATCGCCATGTTATGGCATGTACTGGAGATGTCGCCTACAATGTGTGTGGAGAGTATAATCGTAACGTCTTTCTGACTGAGATCGGAAAGGATGTTACGAAAGCGAATGCGCTCCTCCGGATCAAGACCGGTGGTGGGCTCATCAATCACCAACAAGCGTGGTTCACCAATGAGTGCCTGCGCAATCCCAAGCCTTCGTTTCATTCCACCAGAAAGTTTGTTGGCCATTCGATCACGCACATCCAGTAAACCCACCTGATCCAATAATTTATCAACTTTGGCGATTCGCTCTTTTCTTTTCAATGATGTGGCGAGTTGCGCGGCATAATCCAAAAACTCCCACGTTTTTAGTTTGGAAAAAAAGGTGAAGTCCTGAGGCAGATAACCCACCAGTCGCCTGATTTCATGACGGTTTGTATTGATGTCCATGCCATCCATCAGCACTGTTCCCGAAGTTGCTTTCTGGGCCGTAACCAGTATCCGCATAAAGCTTGACTTCCCCGCTCCGTTTGGCCCGAGCAGCCCAAACATACCGCTCCCGATTTGCAGGTTGATATTCTTAATGGCAGCATGGCCATTGGGGTAAATTTTAGAAAGCCCGGATATCTCAATATTCATGAAGTGGTGATTTCATATTGTTCGAATTGAGAATTGTATGGATGATTGAAAGCGCTCACAAAAGACTACGTTACAGAGAAGAAGATTTTGCTGATGCTTTGTTACAAATGCCCTTGATATTTAAAGCTAATACGATAACAATCGGCTGCTTTTGTCCTTCTTTAAGTGAATCTCTCCAATATCACTCAGGCTCAAGGAAGCACTGTTTTTCATAGAACCTTGTAAGATGCCGACAGGGGAGAGGATGTTTACTCGTGATCGTTCAATCTGTGCTGATAAGGTATCGAGCGTGGTGCCCGACACATCTAAATAAGACTGATCAAGGTCAACTTCCATTTTGGTTAGTTGACTATCCGTTACCCAGAGGCTTGCCGACTTTTGTGAAAGGTATAACCGATTTTGCTGTAGCCCATTCACGGTAGCATTAGCAGTGTTAATGGTAATTCCTTTCAGTTGTGACTGAGGTACGAATACAGCTATTTTGACTTTAGCATTTTCTTCATGAAAATCTGAGAGGGTAAGCGTATCACCAGAAACTGAATACTTTAATTTTGCTAGCCAGTTGCCCGTAAAACTGCGCACCTCCAATCGCGGGCGATCCGATTCGATTACCTGCACATTTTTTTCTACGTCCTTTATAATGAGATGCGAAATGGCTGTGAGTTCCACCGTTTCGGCTATGCTGTTAGTATCATCAATAACGCTGGGTACGCCATTCAGCCTCAACTCAGCGAATGCCGCAGTTAGGTAAAGAAAGATGAATCCCAAAAATCCGATAAGTATTTTATTGCTGAGTTTCATATTAGTTCCATTCAAGATTCAAGATGTTTTTTTAACTCTTCGGCACTGATGCCGAGCAGGGCTGCCTGCCTGAGAAATTCGGGTAAGACTTTATTGAAGAATTCCTGCTTCTTGTCTTTGAGAATAATGGTTTTCGCTTCGGGATTTACGAAGTACCCGATGCCTCGTTGATTTTCAATAATGTTCATTGCCTGAAGTTCACTATAGGTACGCATAACGGTATTCGGATTCACACCCATTTCAGCAGCCAGTTCCCTCACAGAAGGTATCTTTTCACCAGCAGGAAACTCGCCACTCACCACTTTCTCGGTAATGGTATCTGCTATCTGCAGAAAAATGCTTTTGCCTTCTTGAAAATGCATACTACACCTCCCGTTCTTTTAACTTCCTGTACGCCACAAAGAGCATTACTGCTGTGCCTGCAAAAAGCGCGATGGTCACTGCTTTCAAAGCACTATCCTCTTGCAATGGAATTAACCACATGTGTTCAGGCGGATTGTATTGTCCCACCCCCAGGTGCTCAATAACAATGTAACTATACCCAACAAAAAACATGACGACCATCGCCACAGCAAAAAGTGATTTAACCAGGGGTTGTTTGGTGAACATGGCGGCACCCGTGAACGCTAACGAAAGCGCAAACAATACCGCACCTGTTACGAGAGAATAAATCAGGAACTGGTAATCGGGCGGCACATCATCAATCAGTACCAGGTTCTGTATGCCAATGGGATTGAATGTTTCCTCCGTAAATATGGAAAAGAAGTATCCCTGTACGTGGAAGGTTATCCAAAACAGCAAGGGTAATGATATCAGGATGATTCCGATCCGACTGACAAACTCAAAGGTGAATTTCTCCAAGACCGATGCAGGTATCATCAGGTAATGAATGGTACTCTCTTTCGACCGGAATGCCGGAAAGGCGTGACCGACATAGAGAATGCCAAACACCGTGACGAACCCAATCAGGAAACCCTGGAAGTTTTCTAAGCCATGAGGTCGAAGATCAATACCAATCTGCGTAAGAGACAATACAATAAAAATGACTCCCACATAAGCGCCTGTTGAAAGCAATAGCAACTGTGCGTTGTGAATAAAATGCTGCTTGAAGAGCAACAAAAAACGTTTCCGGCTGAATATATTATTTGACATATTCTCTCATTTTTTCGGTTCCATTGGAAATCGCATTGAATAACAACTCAATGTCAACAGAAGAACTTCCGTCTGTTTGCGGTGTGATCACTTTGTAGCCACCGGGCACCATCTCACGGTACAAAATATGCTCACCTTCCGGTGATGCCGTGGTGGCAAAATGCAGTTTTGAAGCGATCTCATAGATGTTCTTTTGCATGATGAATTTCCCTTTTTCAAGCATGAGTACCCGGTCGATCAGGTTTTCAACATCACGAACCTGATGCGTGGATATGATCACCAGTTGATCCGCATCCAACGAGCCCGCCATCACCCTTCGGAAAATTGACTTGGATGGAATATCCAATCCGTTGGTAGGTTCATCTAAAACCAGTAGCCGGCATTTCGTGGAAAGTGCGAACGAGATCAGGAATTTCTTTTTCTGACCATAGGAAAGTTCGTTGAGGCGTTTGTTTTCGGGCAGCTCAAAGTCGGTGATTAACCGATTCAGAAGCGCCAGATCAAAGCGTGGATAGAATCCGGAATTCGCTTTTACATATTGCTTGATGGTAACACTGGGATGATGAAATTCTTCGGGCAGGAAATACATATCCTGCAGCAGTGATGGCTCGCGTTCAGCCGGTTGCTGCTCCATAATGCGCACTGTTCCCTCCGTAGGGCGCAGCAATCCAATCATCAGTTTTAGCAAAGTTGTTTTGCCGGCTCCATTCTTACCCAACAGCCCCACAATGCTACCGGAATGCAGTTCACAGTTAAGCTCCTGGAAAAGCGGCTGAATTTTTTTGGAGTACCTAAAACCTAAGTCGTTGATAATAACCATTATATCTGATTTACTGTATTACTTAACTAATACAGTACAATAATGGAGTATTGTTTTTAGTTTTCCAAGTATGTGAGCATAGATTAACAAGTTTAATTTTTGGACGCATGCCGCTATATTGGAGGTTTTGGGTAAATATGACTGAGAGTCAGTAGTTTAGCTCGAAAAGGTATGACATCCCATTTCACACCGGAGCAAGAAGCGCAGCCTGATTTCTACACCATGCCTGCTGGCTTAGCCAGGTTAAAAAATATATCCGGGTTGGCACAAATGGTGTTTGCCGTATTGATGTTAATCATCGATCATTACTTCATTCAGGAACAGGCCGTTGTGCTGGCCTGCGTGGCTATGTTTGCATTCGGATTTTTTTTAGTGGGCGTACGAAATCAAACCCTGATTTCTCCATCGCGTAAGTTGATTAAGATCACCCGTGGATTCTTCTTCATCACCTATACCGAAATGTTTGCACACTATGATGTGGAAAGGATACAAGTCATTTTGAAAACCCATATCGGAACCGACTCCAACGGAATAGGCCCCACACAACAACAGAAAACTATTTTTACTTACTACGTTCAGGTGGTGTTAAAGAGAGGCACAATCAAAACCATTCTTACGGGATCAGATAAAACTGAAATGGAAGCCTTTTCCCAGAAGGTGGCAACGGCATTAAACGTTCCTGCTCAAGGTGTTTAATACTTTTTAAAGAGAGGGGAGCAGCAACTCTTTTTATCGGGCTTTGGAAGTGCGTACCTGACGGAGCATTAGCACAAGTAGGGGGTGAAACGTAGATTCGACAATGGGAATTGATGCGTTAGGGTTGCTTCATAACCTGGATAACATCATATTTTATTAATTCCCAGTGCTTCCCTTTTAGACAAATCGGGTCAAAGTCGTCATCGGCCATTGTGAAGTTGGTAAAATTAGCCCGAATCAATCCCTCATCGTGGTTGTAAGGATATCGCATGCTATGCAACTCAATCATTTGGCTTGGAGAATACTGTTCTAATAATTCATGTAAATCCCAGAAATCCTTTTTTCTGGCAACTCGCTGAACGAGGTCAATTTTCATGGCGATAATTTCTTCAATCGTTGCTAGTCGATAGGGTGCATATAACAATGCTGGTTGAATAAATGGCTCGGTATAGTACAAGTCAAGCTTGATGGATTCGCTTTCATTGTCACCAATTAAATACGAGACTCCCATTCCGATTACTCCTGGCTGTGGCTCCGAGACATATGCGAAGTTCTCTCTTAGAAAATTATCAATGCCGTTAAAATCAATGGAATCATAGGCAGCATCTGTAAAAAGATCAATGTCAACTGATGTGCGATGACCTAACTGAAGGCTAAGCGAAGTACCACCCACAAGTCTGAATTGCTCGAACGGATCATTGTCCATTATTTTAGTCAATGCAGATTTAAGCAGCGGAGTTACTGTATTCCAGAATAATCCGTCAGGCATGTGTTTAACCTGGTTTCTGCGTGAATCGTTTGATTTCTAAATCTCCGAAGAATCGGGTTATTTCCGCTTTCTCTTCACTGTTACCACGTTCAAAAACCCGTTGAATTACAGCTCGTTTTTGGCGATGCCAGTCAATTTTCTTCATGTCAGTATCCCAAAACAATCCACTTCTTAATTTGGATAGATCAGGCTTCGTGTTTCCAAGCAGCTTGTGTTTCTCTTGCTTAATATCATAAAAGACTTGAAGCATCATAAAGAAGCCTTCCGTTAAATTGAGCTCTTGCTCAATTTTCAATGCAAGAGCGGTATTCATGCTTCGTTTGCCTTTCGTAATTGCTCCTAAAGTCTGCGGATATTCATTAATCATGAGAGCAAAGCGGCCTTTTGAGATTTTTCTCTCCTTGATTTTACGATCCAAAATAATCCCAGGATGAATTCCCTTCAATATTTCAAGTTCTTGGTTCATGATTGCAAATATAATCAAAATCATATAAATATTATGATATAAACATATTTGTTTATATTGGTTAAAGCTCGTCCAGAGGGGCGCTTATTTAATTCCATTTTCATTCGTTGATCCGTAACATCGGGATCGCTATCGGGGAAGGAGGAAAGGTATCAGCCCGTTCGCTGTTCAGCGAAGGCAGGCCTGACAATGGGCACCGCTGCTGGGTGATTCCGTTTTCTGAAGGCGCGTTTCGTGTAACCGTGGGGTGACACTGGCCGTCTAACGCGCAAAAACAGATAGCATGAAATCCATTGCAATCATCATTATCGCTTGTTTTGCTTTTGGTTTGGTAAAGGCCCGGCAGCAGGCACTACCCAACTATGGCGACAACCCCGAAGCAGGTGGCTATTACAACCATGACGGTGTAAATGTGTATTATGAAATCTACGGCCAGGGCAAGCCCATGGTATTGTTGCATGGCAATGGCGGCTCAATTGGTAGTCGTGCCAAATTGATTCCTGAATTTGCGAGTCACTACCGGGTAATCGCCCTGGATGCGCGTTGCCATGGAAAGACAGATTGCCCAAAAGGTTACCTCACATACGAGCAGATGGCGTCTGATGTAAATGCAGTTTTAAGTCACCTTAAAATCGATTCTGCCTACATCTGGGGGCAGAGCGATGGTGGCATTCTTGGCTTGCTGCTGGCCATACACTACCCGCAGAAGGTAAAAAAGCTGTTGGCCTCCGGTGCCAACTTACGCCCCGATACAACCGCCATCGATCCCGCACTCATACCCATTTTGGATGCGATGTGGCCGAGGGTAAAAAACGATAGCGTTCGAAGCAAGCAATTCAGACTGCTGGTTGAGCAGCCCAACATCCACACATCCGAACTCAAAAAAATCAAAGCCGATGTGATGATTATGGGTGGCGACCGCGATGCCATCCGCAACAAGCACCTGTTGCAGATGCACGATAACATTCCCGGCTCGTTGCTTTGTATTTTACCGGGAACCACACACTTTCCGTATGAGGACCGCAAAAAGTGGTTTCTTGAAATTCTCTACGACTTTTTTGACAATCCACCACGCAGAACAACTACGGCTGAGTTGTTTAAGTAGTGCAGGGCTGATGCCTGCCAAAATGATAATGAAGGCATGACCTTTAACCAATCTTCATAAAAGTTTTTTTAAGCGCGGGCATTTCAGAACTAAATCTTTTTCTTTCACACCTGGCTGGGCAGCGGCACTCTTTGGCAGGCTTTAGTCCCGATAGCTATCGGGAGGGAGGGATGCGCGGCATGACAATGTGTGGCGATGATGGGCAGGATTGATTATCTTCGAAAAAATTAACCTTATTCAATAGTCATTTAATGGGCCTTTTTCATCCAATAAATTCCCCCTAGTTCAGTACTAAAATTCGGTAATAGATATAAATTCACCTGGTTAAATTAAATCGATATGGCTGGAGAAGTATATTACAGCAAACCGCTAAAATATTTTTGGCAACTGTATAGAACTCATAAAAAAGATGGCATTAGAATTACAGGTGATCATAGCCTAACGGATGATGAGGTATTCGATTCTATTAAGAAAAACCTTTTATATAGCCCTATGCGAAACGATGAGACACCAGAAACGAGAGGCTTGTCAATGTCAGGGTTAGAATTGTGGAGAGAGGATTCGAAAGGAGAGCTTTTGCATATTTACTTTCTAGATAGACAATTGCGAGACTTTCTTGTGAACACTCCATTGTCAGATTTAGATAATATTAAAAAGTATCTCTTCGAAAATGGGAAAATCAATAATGTCTTCCATTACTATTCAAACAAACTAAGCGAACATGTAACATATAAATTTGCATTACATGTGCCCAATGAAGTCGATGGATATGCCTTTTCATTAAGTATCGAAGAAGATGGTGCTGTGGAGTTATACTTTTCACAAGGAGAAAATGGAGGACGTATGTCTGATAAATTCCTCCCAGAGATGAAAAAGAAAGATGACGAGTCTTCACTAACCATTTCAAAAATGTACCGGCTTGCAATTAATACAATTGCCTATATGAAATGCTTCCCAGATTGTGTTGCTGATGGAGTTCCAAAGAATCTATTTGAAGGAAGCGGAGATAAGGATGTGAGAAGCTTCACTTTTCGAGTATCAGAAAAAGTCAAAGAGAATACAAATATGCAAATGTCAAGAATACCTCATTTTAGAAAAGGGCATTTTAGATATCTCCAGTCAGATTATTTTTCTAACAAAAAAGGGCAATTCACTTTCGTGACGGAAACAATGGTTAAAGGAAAGGCCAAGACAGTTTCTATGTCACCGAAAATCGATGACTTTACACCATAAACACTGGCAGCGACACTCTTTGGTAAGCTTTGGAAGTAGGAGGGATGCGCGGCTTGACAATGTGTGCTGATGCTGGGTTGGACTTCCTTACATCTTTAAACATAATTCATTTATTTTAGGTCATTACTACGGTAGAATGATATTACCAAACATGACAAGAGAAGAGGTGATGAAGCAACTTGAAAAAATTGCACCTCAGCTTATTAAAAAAGGATTAGCTAAAACTGCTCATTTGAATACAAAGCCGCTCCGTAAAATTCCCAAAAAACTGCGGAGCGAATACACTATTGAAGGACAGGAGTCTATTGTATTCTATTTTCCACACATACCTGGGTGGTATGCTTGGATTAAATTCAGGATGAATGTTGAAGTAGCTGGTAAAATTTGGAAAGACTATCCAATGTACGCACTACTGGAATGGGCTAACGGTAACCATGTTGATATTATTATTCACAGAAAACACGCACTTGACCGCTACAACGAACGTCTAAATTTAGGTCTGACAAATACTGATGATATCCTTCAGGAAATGAGTTATTCAGATGGCACGAGGATTTACAATTTTAAAGAGGTTGATGGCAATCTCAGAGTTTTGGTCGGCAATTCAGCGAATGGTTTGTTTCTAGGATTTCTAGATAGAGAAAGTGGATATAAGGAAATCTACACCTTCATTACAAACCGAATGATTAAAGACGGGCAAGAGCCAGACCCAACGGAAGAACTTATGGAAGCATTAGCAGTACATGAGAAAAAACTGGGTAGAGAAAGCACCATCGATATTCTTAAAGTCCTCACCAAATAAGTTAGGTAAGCAATTGGGATAGAAGCGAAAAGCCAGAAGCGCGTTGGCAGGAGCGTGGCCGGACTTGTAGCGGATGCCCCAGGCCTTAGGCGTTGCAAAAAAGTTAAATCAATAGTGGCTGCCAATTATCTTTGTATTTAACAATCTGTCCCTTCATTAGCCTTAACTGGCCATTGAAGGTGCTTGTTACTCCAGCAATCGAACTTGAAGGAATGATATAAAAGTCTGGTATTTTACTTGGGTCTTTGAACCTGCCTTTATAAATAACTACAACAATAAAATGGTTGGGAGCACTTCTAACATTATTGACCACTATAGAACTATAACCCCTCACGGCCTTTACATCAACTGAAATTGCAACGTTACTTTTTGATTTTATAACAATATCTATGTTCTTTTTATTGCCCATTGTTATGAAGGCATCTACACCTTGACGTAATAAACTACTCATAACAAGTAGTTCACTTGCTGTACCAGTATCGTAAGATGATTTCCTTGGAGTCAAATTTCTAATCAGATAGTTTTTAAAATAAGTCCTCAAGCCTAAATGAAAGACCACTATCCATCTCCTTTTCAGTGTATTCTGTTCCAAAGACTTTTGACTTTTGATCAATAAAAAAATCGTGATTAAATGAATATACTACAAACCGATCTTCTAAAATTAGATGAAGGTGATTAGTATAAAGTTTGGATCGAGGATAGATTCGCCATCTAGTAATAGGTTCACTTATCTTAAAGGTCTTGTCATTACTTTGCTCAATGATAATTCCATTCATCAATTCTATTATAGTTCCAAAGTTAGCTACTCCTCCAGAAATCACTTTTCCCAGTGTTGGTTTAAACTCAATAGATTTAAGATGCTCAAATCGAGGAATTTCAATATCACTTTCTTTATTGATAAATTGGTTAAATCTAACTACATCAAGTTTACCTTTTCCTTCACGGTAAATTTTATCTCCTGAGCCCCAACTCAATTTGCTCGCTCCTTCAAATATTTCGGTGTCACTAATTACACTCTTAGAAAATGACCTTTGATACGCAGGTCTGCCGTCAGCTCTTTGGCCAGTTTGAATCCATTCAAACAAAGCCATGCAAGAATTCTCAACACTTGAGGAGTTATAAATACTTAGCCTTGAGTAATTAGAAAATTGTGAGTGATTCTTAGTTATCTGAAACACCTTTGATTTTTTTTCAATCGGTTTTAAGCTCAAATCAATGTCTTGAGGATTTGACTTGTATTCAAATAGTCCTTGATAACCTGCAGATAGAGCTACTTGACCAAACTTGTTGGACTTTATTGAAAGAAGTTTACAATCCCAAAGCTTTTTCTTACGCTGACTTATCGGAAACTCCGTACTTGGGGAATGTACTCTATTAGCGAAAAAACCTTCATCATTAATTGTGTAAAGTACACTATTATAAATTTCAGTATCAATTGGGAGTAGCCCTGACACAGTCTCCTGTTCTCCTATAAGAGCATCCCTTATCTCGTTCTCATTTAACTGTAGATCATAGCTAGTTAAGGTTTTAAACTTTCTAACGAGGAGTTTATAAAAGTCCTTATCGCGAAGAATTCTTTGAGTTCCTTCATTATAAAGGTAATTACAGTCAAGAAAGGAAAAGGTAAATGCAATTCTGTCTCTATTACTTTTTACCAACTTTTCAACAACCTTGTTCCAATTATATGTTTTTACGGACCCACTAAATGTCCATAAGTACAATCTTCCGCGATAGAGTTGGCAATCAAAATAATCACCCAATATGGTAAGTTTTACAGGGAGCATATTTTTCCATTTTTTGCTTGAGATATCCTACATTTTTTAAAATATCCCAAAGATCTCCACTTCTCAAGAACAGTAATAATTGGCAAATCAGTTATATCTCTTTTAAAGTCAGCAGGATAGCCGTGCCATACATTCTTTTTGAATGAGTCAACAAATACAGCAACATTTAATTGCTCATTTTCATGGTTAATTCCCAAATGCTTTGCTTTGCTACCTACTAGCAGTAAACCCCATGATCTGCGCTCTTCCGACCATTTCATTTTGTGTGATTCAATGAAACAACTTTTCTCTTTATCTGGCTTAATCAACCATTGAGATTTTTTAGCGCTATTATCCCGATGGTCAGATTTAAAATAATATTCACACGCAATAACATCCTTCTCATTTATTGGAAACTGAGTGTTATAGGTAAAACCACTTTTCTTCCTTTTTGTCATCTCATTTACATGTAATAGTAATATTTACTTGGAGGTATAAACCCCTCAGGCAAATATTGAATTATTTCTCCAACCTTTTGTGCAAACCGTAACGTGATTGGCAGCCCATCATAATAATTGCAGTTGTTGAAATTTACTTTAGTCAATGCCATGATTTCGTTACAAACATTTCGAAGGGTGGATTCACCTTCAAAAATTTCAACTGATTTTCCTAGTGGCATGTGCATTCCGGGGAATGTTTCGTAGTAGGGGATATACCCGGTCGTATAAAGCACACCTTCTGTTTTATCAATTTCAAACAGCGTTCCTCTAATAACCGGATAAATGCCTACGGTTCTGAATATCTTTATCTCCGAGTCCTTTATGGTCACAAGATCAATTTCAACATCATCACCAAGAACAGCGCGGATTCCATCCTTTAATCCCTCAACTTCAGCATAATCTTTATTAATTGAGGAATTCCAAAAATCAGTAGTCTTATGAACGACAACTCTTGTGGGCTTTAGATTCCTATTCTGATTTATATAGGTGTCAATTACGTTCTTTACCAAATCCTTGGCATAATCATATGTTAGGTGAGGAGCTCTCACTTTTGTTTTTGAAGCATCCCATTCAAATTGTTTGCCCACATAGATCAATCCTTTGCCCTCTCTATTAAAGGCTTGCGCAATACTTGATCTTTTCAGATTGTTTTCATTACCAAGGACGCTATGAAAGCTTATTCCAACAAAGCATGAATTTTTATCAATGTCCGTTAATGCCCAGGGAATAGAATCTGATTTGTAATACTGAGCTACAACAAAATTCCATGCAATCATTGAATCATCCTGTCTTTTCTTCTTTCCTAAGATTGTATCCTCCAAAACTAACTGTACAGGGATTTCACTTTCATAAAGCAAAATTTCGGCTTTTAGTTTTCTGCGAAAATTTAGCTTGCCTTTACCGAATGAAATGGAAGAAAGTTTTTTATAAACGCTGGATGGTATTATGATTACACAGACATCAGGCTTGGTGTTTAAATTTTCAAGATGATTTTTGAAGGCTGTTTTGTAAATGTTAATGATCTCATCACATTTCTCAATCAAGCTTTTGTCCGAAGCGACAACAGCTTCAATTAGCATACTTTTTATCTCCACATTGTTCAGCTCATCATTCAAAAATTCACACTTAAAACTTGAGTCTTTATTAAACCCAATAAAATCAGGATTTAACTTTTTATTTATGGCAAATTCAATACTTTCAGTTTGCGTTGGTTCAACATCATCGAAAAGTTCTGCTATACTTTGAATATCCACTTCATCCCCACTATCGGTAGAAATAACTTCACCATCTTGAATTGATGCTTCATTGTCAAGTTTAAAGGTTTTTGCTGTGGCCTCTATGTAACTGGACATCTTGACTAGCCAATCCTTGAAATCCTGAATATTGTTTTTCGTACCGATTATTGAGATCCTTATCTCAGATCTATGATTTTGATTTGTCAGCGAGAAAAAACCTCCAACTGAAATACCCTTCTTGGGGTCTTCGCAAATGAAATTGTCGCCAAATTCAAGCTTTGGTTCAGGTAATAACTCAAATTTCATGATTCAAACATGTTTTGTTGGGCAGAGCTATCGTAGTGAGAAACAGGCTTGTTGACCTCCTTATTATCTAATGGAATGCCAAAATCTACATTGAAAAATTGGTAAGAAGAGAGTTCTATTTCTGATCCTTCAATGGCACTCATAACTAGTTTTTGATTTCCATTTGAGAGGAAAGAAAAAACGAAATGAACATGATTCAATACTTGTTGATTCCTCTCCTTTGAGGTAAGATAGTTCGTGAGCTTTGTAATCTCAGCCTTATCTTCCAATGGGTTGAATCCGTCATTGGTAAATAGATATTGGGGATTAATCACCATGAAAAACCCTTCTTCGTTGATAATATACTTAGTCTCAAAAGCGAAATGCCTGTAAAAACTTCGGGTTTTATATTCTTTAAATGCGACTACAGTTCTGTGGGTATCCTTCCGCTTAGATTTCGAATCATAGTATTCAATGCGGCTATTAAAGGTCTTGCTCTTTACTAAAAAGAAGTACCTACTATACTGCTTGTTGAAGGCAATTTTCTCGTTGAAGCAAAGCTGCTTAAACTCTAAATTCATCAATTCAGCAACAATTCTTCTGGCGTCTTTATCCTTTAACGACTCTCGGACACTCAATTCTTTCTTAGATGAGTAATTGATAATTTCATCTCTAAATCTTGGAAAGCCATTTGGATTAAAGAAGGTGTGGAGTTTTTTTGAATGAAAAAGAAAAACAGGCCTTTCAGTGTTTCCTAACTTCTTAAAGATTTCTTTCGGATCGCTAATCTTAGAGTCAAATTGGTAAATGAACTTTGGGAGCTTGCTGAATTTGAAAATGTTTGAGCTTAACTTCTCTTTAATATCATGATTTATTCTTTGTTTGAAGTTTCCTGAAAACTTTTCCAGAAAGTCATTCTTCGCGACCGATAAAACGTTCTCTTCTTTTCCAATAACAATTGGGATATTCTTTTTAAATAATCCTTCGTCAATTTTTTGAATTTTCTTACTGTACAACTTATTGGTTCTATCATCAAAGATTATCAGTACGACATCAAGTTTATGTTTATTCCAATATTCAATATCTTCTTCCCTCGGTTTGAATTCAAATGAGATGTCAGTCTCTTTGTGAATATAACTTCCCTTGGTCGTTGATTTGATCTGAATTTTAAGGATTTCGCCAGTTGCTTCGAGTTTTCCACTTGAATTCCTAGCCGTCAGTTCAACTTCTCCATCAATTCCAAAATCATTAACGGTCTCAGGTCTCCACAAAATAAAAGGAGTATGATTTGCACAGTAGCTGTGAAATGCTGCAACACCTTTATCCCCAGTAATATGTGACTCTTGAATAATTTTTGACATAACGAGATACCCGAATAGTTATAAATATACTTGAAAATGGGCTTAATTCGACCCTTTTTTATGGCGCCTGAGTCTAAACTTAAAAAAAGAGCCCTAAAAAAGGGGCTCTGAAATGGAACACTCAAGCCAGAAGAACC
Organism: uncultured Roseivirgaceae bacterium; assembly: GCA_964419145.1. GTDB lineage: Bacteria > Bacteroidota > Bacteroidia > Cytophagales > Cyclobacteriaceae > UBA2336. Next base: position 799,054 of record CAYQOM010000002.1, read on the forward strand.
TGAGCAAGTGCTTACGTGGGCTTGAACGCTACATGCGAAGAACAAACGGAGAACCTGAACGCCAAACACAAGCAGCAGCCACCAAATTCAAGCGTCCCCAATCGGGCTCCACGATGAGAGGTCTGTGAAATTGATAATCCTCAGATTGCGTGTTATCACAGGATACCTCGAAATTACAAAATGCTCAATGTCATTTATGCCGGTTTCCAACTTTACTAGATTTTCTCTTTTTTCTTCCTTGATCAGGGCTTTCTCATAATATCGGCAAAGACGTTTATTTAGTCTTCCTATTTTTCGATAGTCATAATTAACCCTTGTAATATCAATGAAGTTGTTCTTGCATTGAAAGTTAAAGACCTTATTATTCTTTATTGTGATCAAGTCAAACTCCTTATGATTTATTCTTGTAATTCCAGTATGAGCAAAACCCTTCTCTTCGAGAGTTTTTAAGACTTTATCTTCAAAGACAAATCCCGAATTGATCTGAAAGGCCCGGTTTTTCAAAAGTGACTGGGATAAAGTTCGATACACAAATCGGGTAAGCAGAACTACTGTCGTGTAGTACCGGCTTTCAACCTTTTGAAATGGTGCAAAGCTGTTTAGGTTTTCAAAGTACTCATCGGTAGCTGTAAATAAGGTTAGCGAACTGTGCTTCGCGGAAATTCTGATGAAGTCAGATTCTTCAATCACAATATGATAATCGTCTTGAAGAAAGATTGCTATTTCCTGGAACAATGAGTTTAGTTCCTTAAATTGAACATTATCCTTGATTTTGTACTTATCGAAAGCACCTTCAAACGATGCCATTGTGTTAGCGACTTCGCTAAAGGAAAAAACTTTGTTGTCGCTTTTTGGTAGCATCTTAAGTTGAGTAACAATTTCGGGCCTCAACTCCATCTGATCAATTAATGAAAGTTGCTCCGGCTCCATAAAGAAGCCTTCGAGATGATTATAGTCAAAGTTTCGGCTTGCGGTGTTGCCATTGGATTCCATTTCAAAGTCTGGGAGGCAATGATTAAGTAGAAGATTATAGTAGGCTGTGGTTATGCCTACTAAGCATGCATCCATCGTGTATTGAATAAAATTAAGTGTATCCAGATAATCAATGACTTTTCTACCCTTTGCTATTTTTGGTATCAAATTTAAAGTTGTTATGTAGTAGGTTCGTCTTGATTGAAGATATGCTATGGAATTCCTTGTATCTGATAAATCAAGCTCGTTACCCTGTTGATCGAAAACTCCGTGATTTCTGTAAGCACCGTTAATGGCAGAACACATCAAAGCAAGTTGATGGAACCTTTCGTCAACATTCTTTTCGAATTTTCTTCCAAGCATATCCTTTATGCTCTTAAGTACCGATATATTTCTTGGATTAAGGAAGTTGAAGTTTAAGCTAAGAAATAATTCAACTTCCGATTCATGGCCAAGTTCGAAAGGTATATTAATTATCTCATCGATTGATCTCACGATTGACCGCCAGTTACTATAGAGATAGCGGGGATCATATTCTGATATGGCATCATAGTAGATCCCAATGTGATACTTCATTGAAGCCTCAAAAACTTCCGTTAGCCGTTCTCCTGATATTTTTCCGCTTGGCAATTTCATGGCAGTGTTTGTGTTCTAATAGGTCAAGGTACTTAAAAAGAGCCCCCTTAAAAAGGGAGCTCTGAAATAGAAACCTCAAACCACAAACGTGGGCTGGTAGGAGGGGAGGGTGGACCTGCCTGCTGGCAGGCAGGGATTTTTTTACGAGCAGGCCCCACTGGGCGGGATAAACTCCGCGAACCCTTGCGGCTTTCTATTCCGCACGCTCGTAACTTTGTGGTATGTTTAAATACGGGTAAAGCAAATTCCCAAATGAGCGATAAAATCAACAATTCATACCAAGAACAGCATCGAATATCTAAGGCTTATCTAAAAGGCTTTTCATTTCGCGATAAAAATCAGGCAATACGGATATGCGTCCTTGAACTGGATAACCCGTTGGTGCAACATAAGCACATTAAGTCATTTACAAAGGCAGTCAATCTATTTGACTCTGGGCTGGCTGATCCTGAATTTACCAGATATTTCGAGGTAGGAAGCAGTAAGGTTGAGACAAACTATCCCAAAGTACTCAAGGCCATTTCAATAACCGGAACTCTTGATCAGGGGAATAGAGATCACCTAATTCGTTTTGTACCCAATCTATTGATAAGGCAAATTAGGTTCAGAGATTTTTTCCTCCTTAGAATATTTGAACACCCTAATATTCGCACGAAACTATACAATGAAATCAGCATTTTTCACGAGAATCCTGACGAGTCGAAAAAAATATGGGAACTCGTTGATCCTGATTTACCAGCCAAAGAGCAATTGAATTTATTCTCTGGAGAAATTTGGAATCATTTAATGGAGGTATTTAGCAGGTTTACTTTTGTAATACTTAAAGCCAACCCGTATACATCATGGTTCACTAGTGATAATCCCGTTATTATAGACACAAGGGACAATGAGGAAGCTTGGATTTTGCCACCACAATCAGAGATTTACTTTCCGATGTCTCGAGAGTATTTGCTTTTTTTATACAATCACAGAGTTCATTCGAACAATCCCTTAAGAAAATATCCATCTGATAGCGTATCAGTGGTATCGCGTGAGTTACAGCATGAGATAATGTGGGACCGGATTCGCTTAAGCGCTCATCAATACATCATTTGTGGTGACGATATTGGAGAAATTGACTTGCGCACCAATTGAGATTGAGTTCGCGCGGTGGCCCGGCCCAAAGGCGGGGGTGCGTTGGGAATGCGCGGGGAAGCATTTTTGGGCCTTGATTTTTTTGGTACTTTTTGCATCAAGGCAAAAAGTAGACAACAAAAAGTGGGAACACCGCTTGCTTAATGCGTAGCGCGAGCGGAGCAAATCAAATACACTGTGTGAGCTTTATCCAGCACCAAAATGCTTTTGAGAAATCTAATAGCGCTGGCAAGAAAGCATGTGTATTGCGGGCTTTGGCTTGTGCGCTGATAAGCGCGGCCTGCAATACTTATGCTTTGCGCGGTTGGTGCCTTTAATGCGCGTGGGCAAAAAAACTTTTAGCTGTACACTTCATCATTAACAGGCGCTCAAGACTGTGTGCACTGAGGCCCGGATGCGGGCAGGCTTGAGCGGCTATTTAATATAACGTCAAATTATATAACTGTGCGCCTGCCTGCCGGCAAAGGCAGGGCTGGTAAGCGCGGCAACTTCCTGTACTTCATACAGAACCGTAAACCCCCAGATGGCGCCTGCAGGGATGAGCGTAATGGAGGCGCCAGATTGGTTGGGTCATTAAAGAAAGTATTTCAAAAAAAATTAGAGGTAGGGGACGTGTTTCCAGTAAATCCAGTCAATTTACCAATTTTTATCCTTCACTTGGTGATGATAAAATGGATAATTAAGAAAGAACTTTAAACAACACTTTTAGATTAAATTAATTTTTAAAATGTGACTCAGAAATTCAGAATACAGGCTTGTTTCCAAGAATTTGTTCTTATTTATCCCGATTTTATTAAAACCTAAATCTTTTCTATATCCTACATTTTATCCCTGATAAACGGGATATCAATATGCTTGTAAAAATGATTAAAATGGGGTAGCTTAAATATGTGAACTAAGGCATATTTCATGAATTCTGGTTTTCTTTATCGGCTTAATGAGTTACTAGATATTGATGATGCTAATCCTGCAGCTTTAGATCGATTTGATTCGGCTCTTAGAGATTTAGCAAAAACGGGACTTTCCATTTTTCTAACCAAAGAAGACTTCTTGCGCTGGCTGAATACCCCGTCCATTGATTGCCAAGGGAGATGCCCTAAGGATTCGATGAACAGTATTTCTGAGATCAAAGATTTGACTTCAATTCTGAATAGAATTAGTCACGGGATTCCTTATTAAAAGATGCTTTTTGTCCCACGGAAAATCCGCCAAAGCCGGTAAATATTTTTGACACTAAGTTCAGCATAGTAAATGTGAAGAAATTCTGGAGTTTGAAGTAAGCCTGATCAAATACCACCCTTTCTTGGAGTCGTTGATCCTATTCATTTCACTTAACCGGTATAATTGAAAGTACTTGTAGATATAAATTCTACTGACACAAACTGTCTGTAAGTATGCTTAATTCGCTTAGGCAAATTGTTCCTTGAGACATTAATTCTGTTAATCCATGAATGCTATTAATAACCCCAAAAAGCCTGAATATTTAAAGGCACTCCACAGCTATTTTCATAAAACGAAGGGACATATTAACCCATCCATTGTTTCTAAGGTTGAACCAGAAATAGAGCTGGTAATAAACTATGAGCAGGTGAACAAAGTCTTGTTCTTGAATGGAAAGGAAATTCTGATCAGGAGAATTTCAAATTTCACAGCTCATGTAATAGGTGCTATTGTTTATGCATTTCTGTTTATCTACACAATAAATCAAATTCTGAATCTTTCGATTAACTACTCCCCGTTGAATATTTCATTATTGGTTCTATTGATAATCGGCTGGAGAATAAAATTCAGATTATTTCCGATGACAGATAGTGTGAATGCTTAACCTATATACCGAGTGAATAGCTCATCAGCTGATTGCCGGTGGAAGTTCCCTAAGCATTTAACGACTAGTGCCTCAGGAAGTAAAGTGCTTTAAGAAAAATCTGTCAAAGCTTTTTTCCGACTGGGTACCTATCAAGTAGACCATTAGTATCTTTGCCCATGACCTTACAGTATTGCTCAGATCTTCATCTCGAATTTCAGGCAAATAAGCAGTACCTCATTGAAAACCCGATTCAGCCGAAGGGAGAGATTTTACTTTTGGCTGGGGATATAGTCCCGTTTTCTGTAATGGATAAACACGATGATTTTTTTGATTATATCTCTGATCATTTTACAACAACATATTGGATTCCGGGTAACCATGAATACTACAATAGTGATATTTCCGAACGGTCAGGCGCTTATTTTGAACAGATCAGGAGCAACGTTCACCTTATCAATAATAAGGTAGTTATACATGAGGGTGTCACGCTTATTTTATCAACCCTTTGGACTATTATAAGCGAGGTTAACCGTTTTCAGGTTGAGCGCGGAATGAGAGATTTTCATGTGATTAAAAATAGGGGGGATTACTTTAAAACAGATGCATATAACCACTTGCATAAGAATTGTATTCGGTTTATTCAGGAGGCTTTAGCATCTGCAACGACAGAAAAAAGCATTGTAATAACCCATCACGTACCGACTAAAATCAATTACCCTGAAGTATACAAAGGTAGTTTACTTAACGAAGGTTTCGCTGTAGAGTTCGCTTCATTAATTGAAGAACGCAGCCCGGATGCTTGGATCTACGGTCATCACCATTTTAATGTGCCTGACTTCACGATTGGTAAAACACAGTTACTGACCAATCAACTCGGGTATGTGGGCCGAAATGAGCACCTGGAATTCAGTGCGGCTAAATATTTTGTTCTTTGACTTATAAATTGATCTTATGGAAAATCCGCTAAAGCCTTTTCTCCGGGGAACAAGCTTTTCAAGTAATCATTGGTAAAATCCACTTTAAGCTCACTCCATAGCAACAGGTGGTCCGACATCTGCCAGGTTATCCATTCTTTATTATAGTAGTCTTTCTTTTCCTCCTTGGTTCTTCGCTGACCTTTCTTTTTGCCTTTTTGATGAAAGTCACGAAGTACTGGCGGCATATAGTCATAATAGGCTTCAAAGTCCTCATCCCGAAATACTGCAGTCCGGAAATCAAACACCCCCGCTTGACCAAATTCAAGTCGCTTGTCTGATTGCTTGAACGCGATCTGGTCGTAGTATTTATTTCGGGCCAGGTTAGTAGTGAAGTTTTTCAAAAGATCAGGAATGGCGAAGCCATTTTTCTTTAGTGCCTCCATGGTTTTGTGTTGAGGACTAACAATGTTGAAATCACCTAATAAAATATAGTCACCTGGCTCTTTCTGATTCAGCTTTTTAAAGTGAGCTGCAATTTTATTGATCTCCTGAACGCGCCTTTCCAAAGCCGCACCGGATTCACTACCGAAATAAATATGTACTGTACACAAATTAAATCTAAACCAACCGGCCTGGAAGCTTGCAACATATGGCGTACGGGCAAACTGAAGTCCTTCTTCCGTTACCAAATCCTTCTTAGGCAATACTACCTGCCCGGCAAGGTTTGTAAACCGGACTCGTTTGGTATTAAACAGGTAAGCCATGCGCTCATCATTACCAGATGAACCTTCCGTAACTCCTGTCATAATAAAATTCCAATCGTTTCCCAGCAGGTACATGAGCCTGTTTAACGGAGTCAAGTCGCGATTAATTTCCTGAACTGCTACCAGGTCAAATCGTGAAATCACTTCGGCCAGGTAGTGAAACGTTTCCGGCAGGCGGGGTCCATTACCAAATTTGTTGGAATCAAAATCCCGGATGTTCCAAGTGGCTAGCAACAAGGAATCTGGTTTTGTAGGAGGTACTATTAAATCAAGTTGTTTACGTAAGTCAAGGAGCCGTCTCAAAACCCGGTTTCGTACAGGTTCTTCGTAGTTGCGAATGGTGTAGTAGCGGGGCATTGATATGAAGTTACACGGAATCTTTTAAAAATCCTTAATACTCCATTCTTATAGGTAAAAAGATTGAAGCTGATAGCCCGTTTCATTACAGAATGGAGCGCTGCGAAACCTTTAGTTATTGTTGTTTGTGCGAATAGCCCTTGGCAAGCTGCAGCACAGATTTTAAGTGCAGGTGTGACCTTTTGCAGCAAGGAGTGACAAATAAGACCTTATAACTCTATTCAAAATTTTAAATGCTTATCTAAGTTATAGGGATCATTGCAACCCAATTGTTCCATTACCTGTTTTAGCTGCGTTTTTAAGATAGCAATAGTATGATTGCCTCCCTGATCACCCAGCGCAGCCACTCCATACATAAATGAGCGACCCAAAAAAGTAAATTCTGCACCGCTTGCCAGAATTCTGGCCACATCAGGCCCTGACCGAATCCCGCTGTCCATCATTATCTTGATCTGGTGTTTGAATTTTTTTACAATAGGTACAAGTGAATGAATGGCAGATTCACCAGCGTCTAGCTGACGTCCACCATGATTGGATATGATTATACCATCTAAACCCATACGGATTGCCGTTTCAGCATCTTCTTCACTTGCCACCCCTTTCAACACCAATCTTCCTTTCCATTGGTCACGGATTTGTGCAATCTTTTCCTCATTAAGCCTTCCTGAAAATGTGCGATCCATAAACTGACCTAGTTGTTTCATGCTTTGACCTTTTGGCATATAGGGTTTCAATGTAGCAAACGTAGGCTGACCGTTAAGTAAAGTACTCAATGCCCAATGAGGTTTACTGATGATTTGAAGAATATTTTTTAGCGTCATTCGTGGCGGCATAGCCAAGCCATTGCGAATATCGCGGGGGCGGTAGCCAAATGTTGGCACATCGCAGAGCAATACCAAAACAGGATAACTTGCAGCACTCAACCTTTTAAGAATATCATCACGCAATTCTCTTTCAGCAGGATGATAGAGTTGAAACCAAGCGTTGCCTTGTGTGATCTCACTAATACGTTCGATGCTCGCAGTAGTTACTGTACTTAAGATAAAAGGAATATTATGTTGAGTTGCGGCAGCAGCCAATATCTCTGCAGCTTTCGGCCACATCAAACCCTGAAGTCCAACAGGGGCAATACCAAAAGGAGCATCATAGGTGTGACCAAATAATTCAGTCTTCAAGTTAACATTGACAGCTGATTTCAAATATTGAGGAATTAAATCTACCTTGCGAATTTCGTCCGTGTTTTTATGAAGGTTCACATCTTCATTACACCCTCCATCGAGATACTCAAAAGCAAAACGTGGTATTCTTTTTTTTGCTTTTTCTCTTAAATCTTCAATGGAGGGATAAGTTCTGTTGTAATTCCAATTCATTGCTGCTGTATTAATATTTGTTCATTTCAATAATCTTATTCATAAACTTACATTTTTCCTCAGGGTAAGATTCAGGAATGGCTTGCTGATACTACCGCATCATCGATTCCCACTCCTTTACATTTTGAATTTTGTGTCGGTATTATTTTTCTCGGTGATTGAGAAAGCATCATATACTTCCATGATCATGAATAATCTATTGGCACTGAGATAAATCTCCATTTGCTGGATATTTTCATTTCTTAATTGGTATATCGCCAGAATAATATCTAAGGTTAATTATATCTTGGGGGATGGGTAGGTTATTCCAAAACTTATGTATGGACAAAGCGGCACCCAATGCTGATGCTTGAGCCATGGAGGCTGCAAATACTTCTGTATTGTTGTATGCAGATGCCAAAAATGTCATAAATACTGAGTTTTTGCTGAATCCTCCATCAACGAATATGCGCGGCAAAGGCTTATTTTTCTCTATTATAAGATTGGTGGAAGTAATTTGATCATCAACTAGCTTTTGTATTAGTTTATGATAAGCTTCTTCATATGAGGAAAATGCTGATAGATCGGAGCCATAAGAAGTTGATTTATCAGTTCTAAATAATGGATTGTACCTTATTTCCTTGTAAAAATCGATTTGTTTATGAAAATGTGTGCAAAGTTTTTTTACTTCATGTTCATGTTCAAGTCCAATAAGTTTTCTTGATGCCTTTACTTTCTGACCGCTAGAGCTTAAGTAACTAAGGCAATCATGATTTAACTCATTCAATGAAAGAACTGACTGATTGAATGGGTTAAGACTTATCGACCAGGTTCCAGTGGATATTAAAATAAACGGTTCATGAAAGTTAATAAGATATGGAATTAAAGCTGATGAACTATCATGCAAGCCTATTCCAACTTTAAGAGGTAACGATAAATCATTGAATTGATATGTATTAATTTCTAACGCTATTGGTGCAAGTTTTTTATCAATATTTTCACGTTGAACCCATTGATGATAGGTGTTTTTCTGAAAATCCCAGAGGAGGGTGTGACATCCAATACTAGTCATATCAGAAAAGATTGCACCACACAACGTAAATGCTAAGAATTGTGGCAAATGAAGGCTAACCTTTATCTTATTATAAATCTGAGGTCTACTGTGTTTTAAATCAAACAATTGTAAGCCTGAATTTAGGTTCCCGAGATAGGGTGACGCAGTCTCAACTAAAAGTCTATTTGAAGTATTATAAAGATTATTAAAATCTTTTGATAAACGATCATTAAAAGGCTTCAAGTAATTAGTTAATGGAAGAGCAATTTTGTAATTATGATCTAAATGGACTAAGCTAGCACCATAACAACTAAAATTTATCGCTTCAACCCTATACTTTTTATTTGCAAAGGTTGAATCAAGTCTATCATTTATCCAGGAGCATAATGCGTATAAATCTTCAGAGGGATATCCATCTAAATCTAAGCATTCATCGATGGTTGTACTTTCCTCGTGTACAATTGAGTATTGATTATCGAAAAGAAAATATTTCTTATTTGTTTTCCCAATGTCAAAAATAGCTACTACTGAAACTGCCATAGGTAAAGCATAACATACATTGTAGATTAATATATGAAGAATTATCTAACAAATGCCATAGGCACTCCACCATCTACATTTAGAATGTTTCCGGTTGATTTATTCAGCAAACCGCTGACTAAAGCAAAACATGCGTTTGCGATGTCTTCGGGCAATATAACTTCATTCAGAAGTGTTCTTTGCGCATAGAATTTTGGTAGTTCTTCAACTGAAATTCCATAAGCTTTCGCACGACCTTCCGCCCATTCTCCTTCCCATATTTTACTCTCAAAAATTACAGCATCTGGATTTACTACATTGACCCGTATTTTTTCTTTTCCAAGCTCAGCAGCATTTAATCTACTTAAGTGAAGTTGAGCCGCTTTTGCTGAACCGTATCCTGAATTATTTGGTCCAGATACTAGTGCATTTTTACTAACAATGTTAATTATATCACCCCCAAACTTTTGCTTTCGAAAGATTTCAACACCATTCTTGGTTACAAGGAATTGACCCTTAGCCAGTACATCAAACAATAAATCCCAATCCTCTTCAGTATGATCTTCTAAAGATTTGGAGATGGATAATCCTGCACAATTAACGATAATATCTACCCCCCCAAATTCCAGACAACTTCTCTTATAAGCATTGACGATATCCTGTTTATTGGACACATCTAAATATATTGCACTAAATTGATCAGATGTATATGACTTAAGAAATTCTTCCTTAGTTGCATCCAGTCTAAGATTGTTATTATCGTTAATTAGGACACAAGCTCCCTCGTCTAGAAATTTTTTCGCAATTGCTTTTCCAATTCCTCCTGCGCTGCCTGTTACTAATGCAATTCTACCTGAAAGAGTTTTAGCTTTGGGCATTCTCTTAAGTTTTGCTTCTTCCAAAAGCCAGTATTCTATATTAAATGCCTCTTGCCTGGGTAGGGCTATGTATTCGGATAATGTTTCAGCCCCACGCATTACATTGATCGCATTAATATAAAATTCCGAAGCAACTCTTGCTGTTTGTTTATCCTTAGCAAATGCAAACATACCTACTCCGGGATAAAGCATAATCACTGGATTAGGATCCCTCATAGGGGGACTATTGGGGTGTTTATGCATCTCATAATATGCCTCATACATAGAACGATAAGACTCAAATTGACTCTGTAGTTTGGAACGCAGTATTTCGGTAGCATTTAAGTCCTCCTCGGGACCAATGTCAAGTACAAGTGGGCTGATTTTTGTCCTTAAAAAGTGATCGGGGCAACTTGTTCCCAGAGGAGCTAAACGATTGAGCGCATGTGAATTAATAAATTGGAGCACTCTTGGATCATCAGTAAAATGTCCAATCATTTTTTGTTCACTACTACAAAGCCCTCTTAAAATTGGCGAAAGGTTTGCTGCTCTTAATTTACGCTCCTCTTCTGATAGAGATTTAATCTTCCCTCCATCAAATATTGTATCGATTTTAACTGTCCTATTCTCAATAAACCTTGAACAGGTTTCAATAACATTTAACGTATTCACATAGCAATCATAAGAAGAATCGCCCCAAGTAAATAGGCCATGTGAACCAAGAATAATGCCTTTGATCCCTGGGTTTTCTTCCAAACATCGCCTTAATTTTAATCCTAAGTCGAAACCAGGACGTTGCCAACCTATCCATCCGATTTCTCCAGAAAATATTTCCTTAGTCAATTGCTCACCGTTTTTACAAGCAGCAATGGAGATTACAGCATCTGGGTGAAGGTGATCGATATGCTTAAATGGAAGAAATCCATGTAGTGGTGTATCAATAGAAGGAGCCTTAGAATTTAAATCATAAATACAATGGTTAAAAAGATCTACCATTTCATCTTCATACATGAGTCCCTTGTATACTTTTTCAAGGTCTCTAAGTTTATTAAGATACAATGCCGCTAACCCTGAATGTTTTAAGGTGCCCAGATCACCTCCAGAACCTTTTACCCACATTATATTAACTGATTCTCCTGTAATTGGGTCAATACCCATATCCTTACAAGAGGTGTTACCTCCACCATAGTTTGTCAAGCGTAGATCGGATCCAAGTAAATTTGATCGATAAATTAAAAGCTCCACTTCGCTTAGCATTTTTGATGCTCTTTCATCATCCCATAAATAACTTACATGCTTAAAGTCGCTTTTTAGAGTGGTACTATTAAATGGTGATACTTTTTCCATATCGATAATTTAGATTGTAGGTGATTAGATGAAATTGAGTCCCATGATTATTATAGAACTAAAATATTAATTGAACTTCTAATAACTGTACTGTACTATCATGGCCTTAATTCCCTTAAGGTTACAATATTTTCAATAAGATATGTAGCCAAACGTTTACTCTTCTTTAGCTCTAAATATTGACGAAGGGTAGGGGTTATTGAAGTTCTGATAATATTACGGGCAGATAGATCTCGCTTAACTTGAATAAGCCACCATCCAATATTACCCTTGTCGCTTAGCTTATCTTTATTTATGTATACATAGTCTAATAGCTCGGTCAGGAAGAGTTTCCCGCTTGGTTTTTCCAGTATTTTGGAAAGTATTAGAGATGATAATGCTGAATATAATTCACCGGGTATAGTGATACCTCTTTTATTTTGATTGAATAATTGAACAATGTCCTTTTTCACATGATGGAATGTGGCTATTGCTCAAATCTAAGATTGAATTTTTAATAGCCTGTCCTGTAGTTTCATGTGATAACTAATAATAATTGAATTTCATTCACACTGAGGATCTTAGAATTAATGAAAATGGATTTTTTCTTTTCCTTTGAGTCCTGGTTTGAATCATATCGGCAATTTCAGCACCCATTCGTTCGAAGTCCGTACTTAACACAGATATGCCACCGGCCAAGATTTCTTTAAATGGAGAATCATTGTAGGCAATTATTCCTATGTTTCTACCTAGTGAAAGATTTTTAGAAGTTGCCTTTTTAACAATTTCAACTAGATCAGCCTCTTCAATTACGATGTAGAGCTCTTTTGATTTAATTTCATGTCTTTGGGCGCTCCCAATGATATCAAAATCAAATTCATTCTTTCTACAAAAATTAATGAACCCATCACGTATTCCTGTGCAATAATAGTTTTCTGTAGGAAAAATTAGGATTAATTTCTTGTATCGTTTTATGCGAGCTATTCCTGTTAAAAGGGCTTGATAAATGTCTTGTTCAAAATCTTCATAGACACAACCATATTCACCAGATATCCCATCTAAATCTTTGTTTATAAGTAATAACTTATCTTTCGATATTTTATTTATAGCGTCCTTAACACTATCTGTTTCGTCCTTCAGATGGGGCATTATTACATAGAAATCATACTTTCCTAAATTTTCGATGATAATTTTTTCCAGTATTTTATTGTCGGAATTGTGGACGTGTAAATCAACAGTGGCTGTATCACCCAATTTTTTAATAAAGGAATTATATATAGCCTTTTTATGATCACTTAATTTATTGAAGGCAAGGAGTATTCGTTTCCCATCAGATCGTATAGTGCTAGTGACATAAAACCCTTTACCTTGAACTGCAGTTATTATACCCCGTTTCCTCAGGTTCTTATATGCCTTTTCAACGGTGTCTCTAGATAATAGCAATTCTTCGCTTGTTTCATTGATAGATGGTATTTTGTCGCCAACTTTTACAAATCCTCCACCTATTTCAGATATAATGTAATCAGCTACTTGTTGGTACTTTGGAATTTTTGAGCTTTCATCAATTTCTACCAATCCCGATTTCATTTTATTGTTCGTTAAAATCTCAAATAGATTTAAATATCTAGGGTACTGTCCTGCACTGTCATGCAGTTGAAAACTGTTATCAGAGTTTTCTAATGTACAAAATAATTATTAAACATACTACCAGATAGTCAAAGAAAACGTTTGTGCAATCGGAACAGGAGTGTACAGGATGATAAGTAAAATAAGAATTATGAAATTCAAATTATGAATGAGTTACTGAATCATTAACCAATACTAACCTAATAATCCCTATGCTTAAAAATCTACTAATCCTAAAATTGTGCTTAATCATGGCCAGTGGTTTTGCACAAACCCGTCAGATTACCGGCAAAGTCACATCCGGTTCAGATGGAACTGACCTACCTGGAGTTTCCATTCTTATTAAAGGGAGTACTTCAGGCACAATTACAGATGTCTCTGGTAATTACTCAATCTCTGCTAGTCCTGAAGACATTCTACTTTTTAGTTTTATTGGTTTCGAATCCCAAGAAATGCGGGTAGGTTCTCAGTCAGTAATTAACATCTCAATGAAGCCAAGTGTAGCTACACTAGATGAGGTTATAATAACTGGCTATGCAGCACAGAGAAGCCAAGATATAACAGGAGCTATAGCCACTTTGTCTATGAAAGATGAACCTCCAGCTCCTGTGGCTACAATTGGGCAAATGCTACAAGGTAAATTGGCAGGCGTACGTGTAACTCAAACCTCCGGAAGGCCAGGGGAGGCTATGAAATTTCAAATACGTGGAGCAGTTTCCCTTACTGCAGGATCTGACCCACTCTATGTAGTAGATGGAATGCCTATAACAGGTGATCTAAGTTTTTTGAATCCGAATGAGATTGAAAACATAACCGTTTTGAAAGATCCTGCTTCAGCCTCTTTATATGGTTCTCGATCTTCAAATGGAGTTGTATTAGTAACAACAAAAGCTGGTAAGGCCGGTAGATTACAAATCGATTTTAACTCTTATTACGGTGTAGAAAGTGTACCCAAAAATAGGCGTTTGGATATGATGAATGCTCGTGAGTATGCTCAATTCCAGAAAGAAATCGCTGAAACAAATGGTAGACCGGTAAATCCTGCCTTTCAAAATCCTGAACAATATGGTGAAGGAACTGATTGGTTCGAAGAAATAACTAGGAGAGGTGCGGTTCAGAGTTACAATTTATCATTGGGAACTGGGACAGAGAAGATCAAAACATCGGCCAATTTTGGATATTTCAATCAAGAGGGCGTTATTGAAGGAACTGAGTTTGAAAGGTTCTCTCTTAGAATCAACACACGATTTCAGCCAACAGAAAAATTAGGTATAGGATTCAATATTGCTCCTAACTTCACTTTTAACACTAATTTTAATACAGATGGGTGGCCTTATGTAACCGAGAATCTCATATCCTCTGCGTTAATTACCACCCCGCTTGCCAGTCCATTTAATAGCGATGGTACACTTGCCTTAAGGGCAACCGATCCTGCTTCGTTTGGTAATCCAAACTGGCTAAGGGTTGCAAGGGAAAAGGTCTATGAGGATCGAGATTTTAGGTTGCTAACAAATGCATTTGTGGAATACGAAATACTTGAAGGCCTTACAGCTAAATCCACTTTTAATATTCAAAATGGTAACAGAAACATATTTCAGTTCAATCCCTCAACAATTGGTGTTTTATTTATTCCGCCTCCACGGATACCCTTTGGATCTGATAATAATAGACGGTTCACTAACTGGGTAAATGAGAATACAATTACTTATCAAAAAAAGATTGAAGACCATAGTTTTGACGCTTTAGTCGGATTTACATCTCAACGTTATCGACTTGATGGAACATTGGTAAGTGCATCTAATTACCCAGATGATAAAATACAAACCGTAAATGCCGCTGGTATTACTTTAGTAACAAGTGATATTCAAGAATGGACATTACTTTCATACTTGGCTCGCGTAAATTATACTTATAAAGATAAATACCTTTTTACGCTTTCAGCCAGACGAGATGGATCGTCAAGATTCGGTAAGAATAATAGATGGGGTAATTTTCCAGCGGCTTCTGTTGGTTGGATAATTTCCAAAGAGGATTTTTGGAATTTTGAAGAAGTGTCATTCCTAAAGCTAAGAGCAAGCTATGGTATTACCGGAAATTTTGAAATTGGAAACTACTCCCACCTGACTACAGTCGGAAACGCCTTTTATCCTTTTGGAAATACTGTAAGTACAGGGAGGGCTCCAAATAATCTAGGTGATCAGTCATTAGGCTGGGAAAATAATAAGCAATTTAACTTAGGCTTGGATATTAACTTTCTTAACGACCGCTTCCAGTTTTCCTATAATTATTACATTAGAAACACAACAAATTTGCTTTTTAATGCACCGGTTCCTCTTTCATCAGGTTTTGGAAACATACAATCGAACATTGGCGAACTCAAGTTCTGGGGGCATGAATTCAATATATCAGGCACGATCTTAAATACCAGTAAGTTTAAGTGGAATTCTAACCTCAACTTTTCTTTTGACAGAAATGAAACAATGTCTTTGGCAACGGCTGATGGTGTACTCCCAAGTGGATTACTTCTTTATCAATACAGAAGTCATATAACGCAAGTAGGACAACCTGTTGCTATGTTCTATGGTGCGATTCATGATGGCGTTTACGTTAATCAGGCAGATTTTGATAATTCTCCGAAACATGAAAGCTCTCAAGTGGGTACCGTTAAGTTCCGTGATTTAAACAATGATGGTATTATTTCATTTCCGGATGATATGACTGCAATAGGTAGCCCTTGGCCCAAATTTACGTTTGGTATGACTAACAATTTCTCTTATGGTAATTTTGATCTTTCGTTCTCTATAGCAGGATCTTACGGAAATAAGATTTTGGCTTTTCATGAAAATTGGA
>CAYQOM010000002.1:815231-880246 GCA_964419145.1 uncultured Roseivirgaceae bacterium
TCCCGGTGATGGAAAGTACGGAAGTGTTCAACAAGGCACAACATTTTTAGAGCGAGACAGATGGAATTCAAGATACTTGAAAGATGGAAGTTATCTTGCGTTTAAGAATATAACATTAGGCTACAACATTCCGCTTAATGATAATAGGGTTTTCAAACGCGCAAATGTTTATATCAGTTCACAGAATACATTCATCTTTACAAGGTATCCTGGTCCTAATCCAGAGGTTAATACACAAACAAATGGTGCAACTGCAGCTAATCAAAGCAGTTTTGGAATTACTCCTGGTGTAGATGAAAACTCATATCCGGTTCCGCGTACTATTAGTGTTGGCGTAAACTTAAGTTTCTAAAATATACAGTTATGAAAAAGTACATTTATATTAGTATATTATTTATTGCAATTTCTTCTTGTGATGATTTTCTTGAAGTTGCACCTGAGACTATTTTGACTCAAGAGAATTTTTATAAAAATCAGAACGACTTTGAACAAGCAGTTACGGGTATCTATGCCCCATTGCAACCGCTTTACCAGTTACAATGGCAGCTAAATGAATTACGCTCTGATAATACATACTTTATCTATAATGTTGGTAATAGGGGGGGTAAACCTACTGAAGATTTAGCGACATTCACTGTTGAAACAAATAATGCTACTCTTCAAAGTAACTGGCAATACAACTATCAAATAATATCAAGAGCTAATCTTGTACTCGCACAAATTGATAACGTTGATTTTGAGAATTCTGTTAAACAAAATTTAAAAGGTCAAGCATTATTTCTTCGCGCTTTGGCGTATTTTGATCTTGTTAAAAATTTCGGTGGCGTTCCTATTTTCACTGCTCCACCAACATCGTATGATGAAACATTTAAGCTTCGAGCTACAAAACAACAGGTTTATGATCAAATTATTTTAGATGCACTTGCGGCAATTGATCTGCTTCCAGATAGAACTACTCAAACAACAGGACGAGCTACTTCAGGAGCGGCACGTGTTTTACTTGCAGATATATACCTTAACCTTGAACGTTGGAATGATGCTGAAGTAATCCTTACACCTGTCTTGTCAATGGGGTATTCACTTCTTGGTGATTATGCAGATATATTTAAACCTGCAAATAAAGGAAATTCTGAAATTATCTTTGAAATTTGGTATGTTACAGGTACCTCTCAACCTCTTTTTAGTACTTTCCCTTACTCATTTATTCCACAGACGCCAGATCCTGCAGTAATTACAGGTGTTAGCCCAGCAACACCAAATGGTGGCGGATCAAATAACATTCCAACTCCAGATTTAATAGCCTCTTATGAAGATCAAGTGGAGGATGAAAGATTTGGAGCAAGTATCGCATTTTACACTGGACCGGGTTCTATGGTGGGCATACCTAATTATACAAATCAACCATACATAAGGAAGTATCTTCATCCACATGCTGTATATAATCAAACTGACCAAAATTGGCCTGTATATCGTTATGCTGAAGTTCTCTTAATGATGTCAGAAGCTTTAAATGAACAAAATAAGTCTGCGGAAGCACTTACTTACATAAATCAGGTGAGAGATAGAGCAGGTTTAACTACTGATATAACTACTACTGTCCAAGGGGAGCTGCGAAATGCAATTATTAATGAGCGCAGAATTGAATTAGCCTTTGAGAATAAAAGGTGGAATGACCTGGTACGTAAGAATATCGCAATTTCTGTGATGACTACATTTGGAACAAGTGTAAAGAATAACCCTGAGGTATATTACTATGCCCCAGGAAACGCTCCTCCACCAAATTCATTCAATGTCACTAGTGACTTTTTGTTATATCCAATTCCGATTAATGAAATAATTGTCAACCCTCAATTACAGCAGAATCCAGGTTATAACTAATTAGGTGAAGATGACTTCTTATTCGAAGTAATAGGAAGTCATCACACTTCTTGAATATCTAGTATCTCTTTATTCAATAAAGTCAGATAAAACTTTATTTCTAATTCTCCTGTTCTAAATGTTCTGTCATATATACTATTGGGTACTCCTTTTTTTTTGGATATCTATTACAATGAGTTATGCTCAAGGAGTTGAGAAGAAAATACTGACAATTGAAAGAACTGATACTTCGATTATACTTGATGGCAATCTTGATGATGAAGCTTGGAAAATTTCAAAAGTATATAGTGGATTTAAGCAGTATTTTCCGTATGATACGTCCTATGCTGTAAATGATACTGAAATTAGGCTGAGTTACGATAAAGATTTCGTTTACCTATCGGCAAAAGTATACGAGGTAATAACAGGTAATTATGTTTCTGTCTCTTTAAGGCGAGATTTTACCGATGAGTCAACTGATGGTATTGGATTAGTATTAGATACATTTAAAGATGGAACTAATGGATTTTTTTTCGGCATTACGCCTTATGGTGTTCAGAGAGAAGGATTAATTTCAAATGGCGGTGTACAAGTTTCTGATATAGATTTTTCCTGGGATAATAAATGGTTTTCTTATGTTAAAATATACGATGCATTTTGGGTGGCGGAAATTGCAATACCATTTAAGACTCTCCGGTTCAACGAAGGGGCTTCTATTTGGGGAATAAATGTATTTAGGGTAGACTCAAAACTGAATGAGCGCTCTACTTTAACGCCAGTACCTCGACAATTTCAACTTTCTAATTTAGCATTTTTGAGTAGCTTAACTTGGGATAAACCCCTAAGAAAGACCAGTAACAATATATCCGTAATTCCATACATTGCAGCTAACTCCTCTAAAGCTTACTTAGCCGAAAGCAATCTTGAATCGGATGTCTCTCTTGGGGGAGACATAAAAATCGCTGTCAGTCCCTCCTTAAATTTGGACTTAACAATTAATCCAGACTTTTCACAGGTAGAAGTTGATCAGCAACAAACTAATTTAGATCGATTTGAACTTTTCTTTCCAGAAAGGAGACAATTTTTTCTGGAAAATGCAGATTTGTTTTCAAGCTTCGGACTATCTAATGCTCGTCCTTTCTTCTCCAGACGCATTGGAGTTGCCATTGATTCTGCAAGCGGTCAGAATATTCAAAATCAAATAATTGCAGGTGCAAGATTGAGTGGTAAAATTGACAAAAATTGGCGAATTGGTATTATGAGTATGCAAACAGCTAAGGACAATTTGCTTAATATTCCATCGCTAAATTATAGTGTAGCAGTAGTACAGCGTAAATTGTTCACAAGATCAAATATCAGTGCTATTTATGTTAATAAGAGCAACTTTGAGAATTTGCCCATTGACGTTTATAATCCAGCGTTAGGTAATTTCAGTAGATTAATTGGTCTGGATTATAATCTGGCGTCTCCCGATGGAAAATGGATCGGAAAAGCATACTATCATCATTCATTTAATAAATTAAATAACTCCAATCCTATATCTCATGGAGCAACATTACTATTTAATACACTCAAGTTCAATGCATCATGGACTCATCAGTTCGTTGGAGAAGATTTTGAAACAAGTGTGGGGTTCCTTCCTAGAAATGACTTTAAGCGGATTAATCCGGTTTTAGGTTATAATATATTTCCTAAATCAAATTGGATAAATCAACACGTTTTACAACTTTCAAATAATTTTCTGTGGAATAACACATGGGGTATTACTGATTACAATTTTTCTACATCATGGACAACAGTATTTCAATCGACTGCACGGTATAATTTTTCAATCCTCAGCAATTATGTGAAGTTATTTACTCCTTTCAATCCTACAGGGAATCAAGAACAGTTATTCCAACCTGGTGAAAGCTTTTCGCAAACCGGATTCTTATCATCTTTTCAATCAGATACCCGTAAAAAGTTTAATTATTTTTTACAAGTAATATGTGGTGGATTTTACAATGGTAATCTAAAACAACTCTCTGGGAGCATCAGTTATCGCTTTAAACAATACGCAGCCTTCTCATTGACTTATAATATTAATAAGATTGATTTAGCTGAGGGTTATGATGATGCAAATTTAGTCTTACTTGGTCAACGTGTTGATGTTACCTTTACAAAAAGTCTGTTCTGGACCACTTTTACCCAATACAATAGCCAATTTAGAAATTTGAATATTAATTCACGATTACAGTGGAGATTTAAGCCTGCTTCTGATTTCTTTCTCGTATATACTGAAAATTATTTTCCTGAGAATTTGAAGGTTAAAAATCGTGCTATTGTAGCTAAATTGACATACTGGATTAATTTTTAAGGCTATTTGAAACAGACAGTACAGGATGATAATTTAGCTCGCACCTCATTACTTGTAGACATTAAACATATCATTTGAAATGGTTATCGACAATAAAAGCTGGCTTAATAAGATTTCCAATCACAATCAATTAGGAGGAATTGAGACATCCGTTATTGATAATGGATGCGGCAGTGGTACAAGGATAGCTTGGATAAATACAGGTTCAGGTCTAAGGTATAAAGTAGTTCTTGACAGAGGGTTAGATATTGCAGATGCTTTTTTTAATAGATTTAGTTTAGCATGGCTGAGTCATACAGGAGTAACTGCACCACAGCTTTATTCAACTCATGGATTTGATTGGTTGAAGTCATTTAGTGGTGGATTGGTTACAACATGTGGCTTAACACATATAGGTGCACCTGAGTATGATCAGAATGGTGATAGGGGACTTCATGATAGGATAAGCAATATATCAGCTCAAGTTGATTCGATTGTACAACCTGACCTAATTAGAAATCAATTTGAGATGAGTATATCGGGTACGATGATACAGTCACAAGTACTTGGCCCTAGTCTTGAGCTAAAGAGAAAAATATCAAGCACTCTTGGTCTATCACAAATCCGTATAGAAGACAAAGTAACTAATATTGGCAACGAACCCGCTCCTTTAATGCTTTTATATCATATAAACCTTGGTTGGCCACTTGTTGATGAAGGAGCAAGAATATTTTGGGAAGGGAATTGGACAGCAAGAGAAAATGAAAGCAAAGCATTAATCTTTAAAAATGGTAATGACTTCAAAAAGTGTAGAACTCCTTTGGAAAGCCACAATGGAAATGGAGAGGAAGCAGCATTTATTGATATAAATGAAAATAGTGATGGAATATGTGAATGTGGAATTTCTAATCAGTCGATTAAGCTTGAAATATTTATTCGGTTTAAAAAGCACCAACTGCCATGGCTAACAAATTGGCAGCATTGGGGACGGAACGAATACGTAACAGCATTAGAACCCTGTACACATCCGCCAATTGGACAAGCAAAGGCAAGAGATGAAGGCACTCTAATAAATTTGCTTCCCTCGGAAACCTTGCAGTTTGAAATTGAAATTGAAATAAGAGAAATTAGTTAGGTATTTTCTGAACGTAAAATAAATGAAATCTTTTGTATATGAGTATTACATCTAAGATCAAGACTGCGTTTGAAAAGGGAAACGGTATATTAAGACTTACACCAACTTGGGTACCAAGATCTTTTTGTGTTCCAGGAAGGCGAATAAAACTGCATCCGGATGATTACTATATTCTTGGAGGGATTCGGGGAGGTATAGATGAACGATGGTTAGCATCTACTACTCCTGCCAAAAATGGACCCCTTACTGGCGAGCATGAAGGAATGAGTTTAGTTGTATTTGAAAATAATGGTAAAAATGAGACATTCTTGCTTGCTGATGCAATTGAAGAGTTAAAAGATAAGCTCATAGGTGGTCGCTTATGGGATACCTATAAGTCCTGGCCCATGTATTCTAAATTCTTTGATAACATGGGTCCGTTGCCTCATCATGTACACCATAACGATGAAAAGGCGAAACTAGTAGGACAATTTGGAAAGCCAGAGGCATACTACTTTCCTCCGCAAATGAATAATCATGGAGGTGATTTTCCTTATACATTTTTTGGTATCACTCCAGGTACTACAAAAGAGGAAATAAGAGAATGCCTTGTCAATTTTACTAAAGGTGATAATAAAATTACAAACTTTTCTCAAGCCTTTAAGCTGGAACCGGGAACTGGGTGGGATGTACCTCCAGGGCTTTTACATGCCCCGGGGAGTTTATGCACATACGAACCTCAGAAGGCGTCAGATGTTTTTGCAATGTATCAGTCTTTGGTTAATGAAGCTGTCGTTCCAGAGGATCTTCTATGGAATTGCTCACCTGAAGATAGGAAAGGCGATTATGACTACTTGCTTGAAGTTTTGGATTGGGAACTAAATATTGATAATAATTTGTATAAAAACAGATTTATGCCACCAATACCTGTGAATGATTCAAAGGAAATGCTAAGTGAGGGCTATAATGAAAAGTGGATATGCTATAAATCTCAATCTTTTAGTGCAAAGGAATTGACAATATTACCAGGGTCTTCTGTTAGAATAAAAGATAGTGCGTGCTATGGCTTCATCATGGTGCAAGGATACGGACAGTTAAACGGGCTCAAGATAGAGACACCATCATTAATTAGATATGGACAGCACACGTATGACGAATATTTTGTAAGCGAGAAAGCAGCCAACGAGGGTGTAAGTATTGTTAACCCTTCTGAAAGTGATCCCATAGTAATGTTAAAGCATTTTGGCCCAGGAAATCCTGATTTAAAAATTAGTCGAAATTAGTCGAGATCTTTATTAAGGAATCAGATACCTCAATAGTATCAGGATACTACAGGATTGTTTTTAAGTTGGGGTAATCTATTTTTAGTAATCCAAACACTTTAAAAAAAATTAAATCGATGAAACTATCATTGAAGCAAAATTTCATTGCTTATTGGATTATAATCTTTCTATTTATTGGTTGTGCCGATAAGCAAGCAAAGAATGAAAGTGAAATGCCAAATAGCAAGCATCTCACCACGTCACCCGACCAGCCTAAGCGTCCTGAAAATTTCCAACCATTTAGGTATAAATACTCTATAGTTGAGTTGAATAAACGATTCACTGAGGATATACTAAAGCGAGGAAGCGAAGAATTGAAGAAGTTATCTGAAGTTAACGCTAAAGGACCATATAAGCCAACAATCGAGTCGTTGGGTAGTCACCCAATGCCTGAATGGTTTCAAGACGCTAAGTTAGGGATATTTTTGGATTGGGGACCTTGGTCTGCCGCAGGGTATGCACCGAAAAAAGGGGCGGAGGCTAGTACTGGTGGATCATATCCTGATTGGTATGAATTTTTGATGGATTATTTATACAAAGAATATCATGATGAAGTGTTTGGAGCCGACTTTAGAAGAGATGATTTATTACCAATGTTAACTGGTTCAAATTTTGACGCTGAGGAATACGTACAACTCACCATAGATGCGGGAGCTCGGTATCTTGTTCCATTCTCTAAACATCATGGTGGCTGGACTATGTGGGAGTCGTCTTATACTAAGAGAAATGCAGTTGAAATGGGGCCAGGGCGTGATATTTATAAAGAACTTGCTGAGGCATCTAAAAAAAATAATATCAAACTTGGATTCTATTTTTCTGTTTCAGAATGGGAATATCCGGTTATTGTTGAACAACCGGTTACGCAATGGGCTCCTGTTAAAAACATTGCAATCTTTCAAGATGAGCTTGGACAAATACCACGTGGAAAGCCTTTAACAACTTATTTTCCTGCAGTTCATGACAGGATGATTTCGGGCAAAATTCCTGTTCGGGATTATTTTGCAGACTACATGATGCCTTCGTTTAAAGAAGCTATCGACAAGTTTGATCCTGACTTAGTCTGGTATGATGGAGGATGGGGAAGTCCAGTGTCTGTTAGTAGAGCTGCTGAATTGTCTGCATATTTTTATAATCAAGCAAATAACCGTAAGGAAGTAGTTATAAATAATAGGGCTGGCAGTACCATGACTGATGAAGAACTGAGTCAATTTATGGAATACATGAAGAGTGGCGAACAGGAAAAGGCAATGCAACTATACCTTAACTCTGCGAGACTAGGTGATTATGGAACCCCTGAGTATACAATAGGAGAAGTTGATATTACTAAGAAATGGGAGGTTTGCAGATCAATTAGCCCTGCATTTGGTTACAATTGGCAAGATGATGAAGAGAGTTCACAGAGTAGCGAAGATTTAATTAAGATGTTTATCAAAATAGTAGCCGAGAATGGTAATTTACTTCTAGTGATTAATCCGGATGGTTCAGGTAAACTTTCTGAAATACAAAAAAATAGACTTAAAGAGCTAGGACTGTGGCTTAAGATTAATGGTGAGGGTATTTATTCAACGCGTCCATGGATAAGGCAACAAGATGGTGATCTTTTCTTTACTAGTAGCAAGGAAGGGAAATATGTCTATGCACATTTGACATCATGGCCAGGAGAAAAGCTAACTATAAATGGGATAACTCCAAGCAGTGATTCAAAGATAACTATGTTGGGATTCGATGATAGCTTAGTCTGGAATCAAAGTGAAGCAGGTGTAGTTATCACGCTTCCCGAAACTTTACAGGTAGAATCCAACCGTCCAACAAAATATGCTTGGGTAATAAAAGTACAAATAAAATAGTAAGATTTTAAATTCATTAACTATGTGCAAGATTCAAACTTTTCTCACCATAGCTTGTTATATTGTACTTGTAACAACTTCTGTTGTCGCACAAGAACAACCAAAGCGACCTTCAGACTTTAAGCCATTCCATTATAAGTATTCAACACTTGAGCTTTACGAAAAATTTTCGGCAGATATGATGAAAAGGGCTGCCGATGATGTTAAAAAATTGATTGAAGTAAATGAAAAGGGTAAGTATAAACCAAATCCTGAGTCACTTGCTAATCATAAAATACCAGATTGGTTTCGTGATGCGAAGCTAGGCATATTTTTTGATTGGGGACCATGGTCTGTACCAGGGTATGCAGTTCCGAGAGATCCTAATCTTGGCACAGGTGGATCTTATCCTGATTGGTATGAATTTCTTATGGATTACTCCTATAAATCGTATCATGATACTGTTTGGGGCCCTGATTTTCGAAGAGATGATTTTTTACCATTACTAACTGGTGAACAGCTTAACGCTGATGAGTACGCTGATTTAGCTGTTCGGTCAGGAGCAAAATATTTTGTTCCATTTAGTCGTCATCATGCAGGCTGGACAATGTGGGAATCAAGCTATACATTTAGAAATGCAAAAGAAATGGGGCCTAAACGTGATATTAAAATGGAATTGGCTCAAGCCGTGCGCAAAAGAGGGCTCAAGTTTGCTTTGTATTTCTCAATTGCTGAATGGGAATATCCGGTAATTGTAGATAAACGTATAAGCCAATGGGATCCGACACCAAATCTTGCGATTTTTCATGACGGCATGGCTATACTTCCACGACCAATCCCATATGCAAGTTATTTTCCTGCAGTGCATGATAGAATGATTTCAGGTAAAATTCCGGTTCGTGACTATTATGCTGATTACATGATGCCTTTATTTAAGGAAGCTGTTGACAAATTTGACCCTGATATTGTGTGGTATGATGGAGGTTGGGGGGTACCAGTTTCTGTAAGCAGAGCGGCTGAATTGTCGGCATATTTTTACAATCAGGCAGAAGGCAGAAAGGAAGTTGTAATAAATAATCGAGCTGGTAGCGCGCTTTCAGCTGAAGAAATGGCCGAACTACGAAGGCTCCGTGAATCAGGTGATCATGATGCAGCAACTGAAAGAACTTTAAGAAATCGACAATTAGGAGATTATACTACTCCTGAGTACCATATTGGAAAAATTGATCCCTCGATCAATTGGGAAGTTTGTAGATCAATTAGTCCTGCATTTGGTTACAATTGGACTGATAACGAATCAAACTCATTATCGAGCTTTGAACTTATTAAAATGTTCATAGAAATTGTTTCAGGAAACGGAAACCTATTGTTGGTAATTAACCCAGATGGAAAAGGGAAATTATCAGAAATTCAACGTAAACGACTACTAGACTTAGGGGATTGGTTAAGAATTAACGGTGAAGGAATTTATTCTACAAGACCATGGGTAAAACAAGTTGATGGTAATCAATACTTTACACAGAGTAAGGATGGAAAGTATATCTATGTTCATTTTGTTGAATTGCCAGGTGAAAGTGCAGTGATAAAAGATTTAACAGCATTAAAGGGCTCAAAGGCAAGTTTGCTTGGTTACAAAGGTCAACTAAAATGGAACCAGTCAGGCAGTAATTTAGAATTGAACTTTCCTGAAAGTTTGCGTAATGAATTTTCAAAGACGTCTCCATATGCATGGGTACTTAAGATTCAAGTAAAGAAATAAACAACCGAACCCTAATCTAAAATTTCCAACCCTTGAATCAACCGTCTATTCGTTATAATAAACTATTTCTTTGGCTTGTAAGTCTTACAGCCGCTATGGGTGGCTTCCTTTTTGGTTATGATTGGGTTGTTATTGGTGGAGCAAAACCCTTTTATGAGCCATTTTTTGGACTTGAGTCTGCAACCCAAAAGGGTTGGGGCACAAGTTCAGCACTAATAGGATGCATGGCAGGGGCAATACTATGCGTCATGTTGGCAGATAGATATGGTAGAAAAAAACTGCTATTATTTGCCGGACTACTATTTACGATATCCGCAATTGGGACTGCCCTTGTTAATTCATTCTTTGGGTTTAATTTTTACCGCATTGTTGGTGGTGTAGCTATGGGGATAGCTCTTAATCTTTCCCCAATGTATATAGCAGAAATTGCTCCACCTGAAAAGCGTGGAATGTATGTATCTATAAACCAATTGTTAATAATGATTGGTGTTCTTATGGCACAAGTCGTCAACTGGCAGATTTCTCTATTGGATACTGACTTGATTGATAATGCCTCTTCGGCCATTATTGCACAAAGCTGGAGTGGTTTGTATGGCTGGCGATGGATGTTTGGTGTTGAAGCAATTCCTGCTTTTATTTTCTTTTTATTGATGTTTTTTGTCCCTGAGAGTGTTAGATGGCTGGTTAAGAATAATCACATTGACCGAGCACAAAGAATACTTGAGAAAATAGGAGGACAAGAATATGCAAGAAACCAAATTGATGAAGTAAAATCAACAGTATCACTTGATGATATCTCACATGTTGATTTTAAGAAACTTCTGAATCCAAATATTTTGAAATTTATCGGCTTAGGTGTTTTCCTGGCATTTCTACAACAATGGAGCGGACTGAATGTAATTATTTATTACGCTTCTGATATTTTTCAAGCTGCTGGCTACAATTTGAAACAGATGATGTTAAATATTGTAGTAATTGGTTCTGTCATGGTCGTAGCAGTGATTATTACCATGCTTACAGTCGATCGTCTTGGCAGAAAAAAACTTATGTTATTTGGAACAATCTCGATGGCTATAGTCTATGCATTTATTGGATTCTCATTTTATCATAACTATACTGGTGTTGTGGTAGTGTTGCTTGTTCTTGCCAATGTATTATTCTATTCAATAACGCTTGCACCATTATTATGGGTTATTCTTTCTGAGATATTTCCAAATCGGATTCGCGGAGCAGCAATGTCGATAGCAGCTCTAGCGCATTGGATAGGTAATTTTTCTCTTACATTTACATTTCCAACAATTAAGGAAAACTTAGGTTGGGCCAATAATTTCTGGTTGTATGGTATAATTTGTGCATTTGGTTTTATTGTATTACTTCTCTACTTACCGGAAACAAAAGGAAAAACACTTGAGCAAATTGAGAAAGAACTAATTCGTTGATTGGCAGTTTGACTAATAAAAGTAGCGTCAATTATTGTATAATGAATAGGTTTTGATCCAGTTGGTTATTTTCCAAACTTCATTTATCATGAATATACACCATATTCAATGCGTCCTAACACCTCCTTAACCATCTCCATGCCAATGAAATTTTTCATCATTTCATGCGGAGTTTTACCATTAAGCTGTGTAATAGGAACCTTTAGCCACGCTTTGAAATTTTCTTCGTTCCCATCAAAAACATCAAGGCCATAATTCCATAATTCATAATACTTAACCAGTCTCTCGGAGGCCTTAGTACTTAACAGGTCGTTTCGCTTTTTACTTTTAAGATAACGGACGCTCACCCCAAGTATCATGGCCATTTCAGCATGAGAGAGTCCAGTCTTCTTTTGGATAGAAACATACACTTTTGCTGGCAGTCCTTTGTCAACAGCTTCAAAAAGTTCTAATGGTGAATACCCTTCAATTATCTTACTGTAATCTATCGCTTTACCACGCTTCATATCCGCTTGACATTTAATTAAAGCTAATCAAAACCGCTTCATCCGCATAAAATAGTTCTTATCAATGGCTTTCTGTGCATACATCATGGTTGTTCTCATATCCGCATGCCTCAGGGTTTTTTGAATGAGTTCCATCGGTATGTTCTTCTCATACATAAGCTGACCAGCGGTATGCCGTAAACTATGCGGACTATATTTTCCCTTCACTCGGAGTTTTTTGAAATACCTCCGAATAAGTGAATCCAGTTCCTGACGCGTAAGTTTTGGAAATACTTTTCCACGCTTAATCTTAGATTTTTTCAGGTAAATCATCAATTCTTTGCGGGCTATCGATGAGAGCTTGATGGTATCCTTGGATTTTTCGCTTTTGCCCTTACTCCAAACCAGGATTTTGCCTTGCGATAACTTGATGTCTCCAACATTCAAGCGCAGTACCTCCATGGATCGCAAACCATTCCATGCCATGAGTGCCAGAATGGCTTTATCGCGGGGAGTTTTCGCTAACTTTAATAACCGCTTCCGTTGACTCTCAGATAAGCTATCCTTATGATAGGTACCTGATATGCTGCGGGGGATAATTACTTTAATGGCAGCAATTTCTCGAAGGGATTGCACACTGATTTTTTTCAATCCTGACTTAACCATTCGTTGCTCACGAGATAAATCCCTGGAATCAAGAGCTTGATACATCAACGCCCATTCACAAAAAGCCTTCAAAACAGATTTATATAGCCTCTTGGTATAATCGGAAAGGGTAGGGGCCAGAATGTACTTATTGGCAGTTCGTTTATTAATCCTGGTGACATCATCTTTGATTGCAAGGAAATATCCATTCAGCACAGTAGCGTAAATACTTAGGGTACCCTTTGATCGAAACCTGTCCTGATTGGAAATCAAAAACAATTTGACGAACAGGTTAGAAACCGGGAGCTTCGTCTCGTGCAAGTCATTAATCAGGTAGGTGAACTTACGGCCCGCCAGAAAATTAAGGAATCGATTTAAGATCGATCTGAGTGCTGGCCAAAGTTCGAATTGCTGGATTACAAAAATAATTTGCAAAACCAACCTTCTGCTAATCAGGAATCGCTTCTTCATCCGGGCATTAGTTTAAACAGTTCCATCGTTATTCCATCTAAAATCCGACTGATTGAATGGAGCCAATTATTCTCTATTGGAAAGAAACGACTTAGGAAAATCTTGCTTGGGGAGGATGATATAAGTTTAGACCTTAGCATAAAGTTGGGTCAACTTTTTAATACGACTCCTACACATTGGCTAAATCTTCAAATCTCATACTATGCTAATCTTGATGTGCCCAACGTAATTATACAAAGCTCGGAATTAAGTAAAAGGAGGGAGAGTGTAAAGAAAAATGGGAAAAGACCGGGAGATATTCTTTTTGAAAATTATCTATTCCCTATGCATTGGAAGGTACATGAATTTGCTTCTCATATTGGGGTCAAGGTCTCAAAACTTGATCACTTGAGACAAGGTTCGATCATCATTGATTTTGATCTGGCCTTGAGAATTAGTGAAGCTTTAGGTATGGATCCAATGTTCTGGTTGAAACTCCAACTAATCTATTCAATTAAGCAAAACAAAAGTTTGCCAATAAGGTAAATGCTATCATCTTTTAATTTGAAGTTCCGCGTTATCCTTTTCATAATAGCCTTTTAGTAATAGTCCAACCACAATATGATGGTCATTTTTATTGCTTAAGTATCCAGCAAAAGCAGTTACAAGAGGCACATTTAAGTAAAAATTTCATATTTCAACCGAACAGTTGGCGTTTTTGATAATATCTCTATGATCTGTTATGCACATTTTTAATTGTCCATCAAACACAGATTTAATTGTCCCAATTACTGGCATGCGCGGCCGGCATTGCATCAGACAGAAGCGTAGGAAAGAGTTATATAATTTATATTATGTTAAGTTGATATTTTATGATTCGACCTACCCTTTGCCCGTTGGCACGCTCACGGTAAATCGGGCATACTGCCCATGTTCACTTTCAACAGCCACACTCCCGCCCATGGCGGCCACGCTTTTGCTCACCAGGTAAAGTCCGAGGCCGGCACCTTGTGCTTTCGTGTGCCCCCGGTAAAACATTTCAAACACGCGTGCTTTGTTTTTATCGTCAATACCAATGCCGTTGTCGTGTACAACCAACTCAACCGTATCCTTTTGTTTGGTAATAGACAATTCAATCTCAGGTTTTCCATTTTCACGTAACGTGCTGTATAACATGGCATTTTCCAGCATGGGCACAAGTATATGTTCTTCCAGTGCAGGCATGGCGTAAAACTCCAGCTTGTCGTCCATGGTAATGGTCAGGTCAATGTTCTTTTCCTTCAGTTCGGCTCCAAACTGTATCTGCACCAATTCCTCCAGGCTTGATTTCGTGTACTTTTTCGGGGTTTTATCTTTCCCAATGTCGCTAATGGAGATCAGGCGTTTTAACACTGCATCCAGGTTGGTGGTGGCCAACATCACTTTACTCAGCAGTTCCTCCTGTGGAATGTGACCGGCCAGGCTGCACAATCCTAATATGGATCGCAGCGGTGCCCGCATATCGTGAGCCGAGCGGTAAAGAAAAGTATCGAGTTCGCGGTTGGTTTCGGCCAACATAACCGTACGCTTCTCCACTATCTTCTCCAGGTTTTCATTGATGGTCTGTACTTCCTCGTTCGCAGCTTTTAAGGCTCTCGCCTGCCTGCGTAGCCTTCCACTAAAGGTGATCAGCAACACAATCAGTACCCCAAAAGCGGCCAGTAACCCCAACACCACAAACAACCGCTGCCTGAACTGCCGTTGCTCTTCCAGCCGGGTTGATTCGGCTTCAATCAATTGGGTCTCCAGGTTTTCTATATCAAAATATTTCTCTTTCAATGAATTAATCAGTGCCCGGTAGTCCTCCTGGTTTTTGAAAAATTTCGATTCGTTTTCAATCAGCAATTTCTCCAGCATGTCCAGGTCGTTCAGCAAACCTGCCCGCTCTACCGGACCGAGGTTGGTAAAGCCTTGTTCCAGCTTTTCGGTAATGAGTTTAATTTTTTCATCAAAGCTTTCGCGGTTAAAACCCAACGCCTGACTTTCCTGTGTAGCCTGTCGGATGAGGTTACGGATGTCTTCGGCTACAAAGGATGAATCGGATATGTTGCCCACAAACACTTCAGGCTCCCTCCCTTCAGCTTTTCGATGTTGTTCCTCAAGTTCTTTAAACTTGGCATCTACACGGGCTAATTCCTGTGCACTAAGCTTGGTAAAATCTTTATTCCGCATCACGGCATAAAAAACCGTAAGCGATTGAATCGAATCTAACTGCGACAGGTTGAATTTTTCTTCCACTTTGGCAACGGGTTCCTGTGCCGGTGTGGCGCTGGCCACTACTTCAGGTCGCACAAATAAGGTTTGCTCCCCGTTTACAGTGGTTAACTGCGAAACCACGTAGGGCGGCACCTTGAATTGCCCGATTGTCTTTACCTCTTCCTGCAAGGGAATCGGAAACATAGCTCTCCCCTGCTGATCGGTGGTGATCTGAACATCCGTGGCTCCACTGAAATACACGCGCTGTTGCGGTACGGGTTTACCGTCTTCAAACCTTACCGCAAGCCGCACTTCCTTGTAGCGCTTTTTACGCAATACAATTTGAAGCACCCCTTTGGCCATGCTCCATGAATCTACTTCGTATTGCTGATCTTTTATGTCAATGTTTTTTACCGGCAAGGCACTGGCAACAATCTCGGTGATAACCGAACCTTTGTTTCCGGTGTTGATGTAAGGCGCACCATCCAATGAAACTTCAGCAAACGCAAAAGGCTGTAATTGTTCATTCAGGGTTTTGATTTGCAGTACCTGTTTTTGTTGGGCATACAAGGAAGCCACACTGCTGAAGATGAGCAGGGTAAGCATCAACACCCGCGAAGGAAATAATATGGTAAGGCGCTTAGTCAAATAAATCTTTTACAAATACAATTTCAGGAATACCAAGGTCGCGCTTGTATTTTGAAAGCTCGAACGCTACTTTTTGTTTTCCGCTCTCCCCTTCCACCTCAATGATGTAGTAGCTGAATTTGGGAATCACAAGGGTGAGGTTACCCTGTGCATCAGACGTGGTCTGGTACACGCGCGTGCCTGTCGTGCGGTCGATCATGGAAATCGTAACGCCCGGCCAGGGCTTTACATCCTGGGTTGAACTCCAGCTATGATCTTTTATTTTCAACAAGGCATTCAGGGTAAGTGGATACTGCTCCAGGTTGATATCGAATTCGTAAAGATCGTCATCCAGTCCGCCTGCTTTTCGGTTAGATGCCAGAAAACCTTGCATGCCCAAGGAATCCAGGATAACGGAGAAATCATCATACGAACTGTTAATCGGGTAACCCAGGTTTTCCGGTTCCTGCGCGTTTAAGGAATCACGTGAAAAGGCAACCTTGTATAGGTCAAGTTGACCCAATCCCGCATGACCATCAGAAGAAAAGTAGAGGGTTTTATTGGCGTGCAGAAAGGGAAACACTTCATCTTTGGGTGTGTTGATCGAAGGTCCAAGATTAACGGGTACTGACCAGCTTCCACTTTTTCTTTCAGATAGGTAAAGATCCTTACCTCCCAAACCCGTTGGTGAATCAGCTGAAAAGATCAGCACATTACCAGCTTCGTTTAAGGTGAAACTGTTGATTGAATAATCTTGAAAATGCGGAAACGTCTCAGTTACCTTCCATTGATTGTTCACCCTGGCAGCAAAGGATAATTGAAGTGGTCGCATACCCTGGGCATCGCTTTCATCAGCATTAGCCACAAATGCCATGCGCAACCCACGGTCATACAACACAAACGGTCCGGTATTCCATGATGATTGCAGTTCACGGGCAAAAACTTCTGGCTGTTCCGTGTTGATTACATCTTCATTTGGATCATACCTTATTTGGGTTTGATACATCCGGTAGAAATCTGCCTGATTGTGCAGTCGTTCAACCGGTGTTTGATTTTTTTTGTTCGAAGTAAAAAATAGCCTGTCACCCACACGTTGCGGCCCGAATTCGCTGTACGGAGTATTGAATGATAACTTCCGTATAGCTACGTGTGCAGAGTCCTCCATCAGGTATTGGCGGTTGTGAATCCGCCAGATTTTTTTTTCAATCCACTCCGCCTGCCCGAGTGTTAGCAATTGCTGATAGATATCCAATGCGCGATCGTACTTTTTAAGGGCAAGTAACGCTTCAGCATATCTAAACAAGGCATCCGAATCGGTAATGGTCTCTATTGCAATGGCCTTGCCATACGCATCAATGGCTTCGTTAAAACGATTCAGCTCATCATAGCAACGACCCAATTTCAGGTAAAGCGAAAGATCGGTTGGTTGTTTCTTTATGGCCAGTTCAAAGTATACACTGGCGTCAGCCCACGCCCGTTGATCAAATTTTTCATTTCCTAACTGCGCATCTCCTTTCCCAATCGACCATACGCTTTCCTGAGCAAGCGCTGTTGTGGCCACAAGCGAGAATAAAAGCAATAAGCGATATGGTTGTAGAAAAAACATCTTACCGTGGCGATGAAATGTTATGGGTGTTGTATCGAAAAATGTATTTAAGCATCAACTCGTGCGAGCCAGTACGCGGAAGTGCTACATTACCCAAAGCAAAATCATAGGCATACCCCAATTGTAATTGCTTAGACGCTTGTGCCATGAGCAATGTTGTTAGTGATTTTTCGCTGCGATAGGATGCGCCCAGGGTAAGTACATTCCGGTAGATAATGTTGGCATTCACATCAAAAGCAGTTGGCAAATCAGGTGCATAACGAATTAAAAAACCCGGTTGAACTTTCCAGTACGGGTTCATGGTAATGGTATATCGGCTAAATAAAAAATAGTGTGCGTTATCCACTTCAAATGATGCGGTGTCGCTTGGATTCTCACGATGCGAAAGGAAAGATGGGGCTGATAAACCAAGTTGAAAATTTTTAGAACGGAAGAAGAAACCGAAACCAAAATCAGCATACAAGCTGTTCACGGCTCGCGCAAGATTGGGATCTACGGTTCCATTTTGTATCAATGAAGGGTAATCCGAGCGTTGATGAATGACATTGATTTGAGCACCAAATGAAAGTGTGGATTGCTTACCTGTCTTCAGGTGGTACGCAGGAGCCACACTGGCAAATAAATTTTTATGCACCCCGATTTTATCGTGTGTCAAAACTAATCCCAATCCGAGATTCTGTTTTACGAAAGAACTATGTGCCATCAAGGTCTGTGTCTTGGGCGCATTTTCAACACCACTCCACTGATCGCGATTGATAAAGCCGAGACTCAGTACCTCTTCCCCACCGGCAACTGCAGGATTGATGGCGAGTGGGTTGAACATATACTGCGCATACTGGGGCATTTGTTGCGCATGTGCATGAAGAAGTGCGCCAAGCAGCAGTAAGAATATTCCGGTGATGTGTTTTATTGATGCCATGCTTCCCCTCCTAGCGTACAAGTTCAATGGATCCCGTTAATACTTCCCGCGTTTGCTGAATCTCTATCCGGTAGAAATAGGTTCCGGTAGGCAACAGGTTTCCTGATGTGTTCTCACCCGTCCATACCACCGACACGTTGTTGTAACCCGAAGCTTCGTATACAATCCCGCCCCAGCGATCAACCACTACCACCCGGTTATTCGGGAAGAATTCAATATCCTGAATGATCCATACATCCTGAATGCCGTCACCATTGGGCGTGATAGCGGGCGTGGCCTTCAGGTTAAGTACTTTACGGTTTACGGTAACTGTGAATCGGCATTCAACCGCATCGCCTGCTTCGTTTTCGGCCGTGTAAATAACTTGTGTTGCACCTTCCGGGAAAACATCACCAGGTTCGTGCGATTGTGTGATGGTTAACTCGCCACACGCAATTGAAAATTCCGGTTCATCCCAGGTAACAATGGCTGTATTACTTTCATCAGCACCGACCAAAATATTTTCAGGACATGATTCAAGTATTGGTAATTGGGTATTGTTTACTGTAACCGTAAATGAGCAGGTGGCAGTGTTGCCGCCTGGGTCTGTTGCGGTATAGGTCACTACTGTTTCGCCAATGGGAAAAGCTGTTCCCGGTTGGTGGCTGGTCGTGACATTTGCGGAACAGTTGTCTTGGGCAGTGGGCGGTGTCCATGAAGCAATAGCTGTGCAAGAAGTACTCGCGGTTAATTCAATGTTAGTCGGGCAGTTGGTGAATACAGGGTTCGTGTTATCCCGGATGGTTACGGTGAAACTGCACGTAGCCTGATTGCCATTTTGGTCCGTTGCCGTATAGGTTACGGTTGTTACCCCAACCGGAAAGGTACTTCCAGGCATGTGGCTTGCTGTAACGGTAACCGAACAATTATCCTGAGCTACAGGTGCACCCCAATTAACAACACGGCTACACCCATTGGTAGTAGTTAGAGATGAGTTTGGCGGACAGGAATTAAAAACGGGAGGTGAACTATCCACCACCGTTACCGTGAAACTGCAAGTGGCTTGATTCCCGTTTTGATCCGTTGCTGTGTAGGCCACGGTAGTCACGCCAACCGGAAAGGTACTTCCAGGGATATGACTTGCCGTTACCTGGACTGAACAGTTGTCTTGTGCTACGGGTGCTGTCCAACTAACTGTGCGGTTGCAATTGTTATTTGCGTCAAGTAAAATGTTAGAAGGACAGGAATTAAAAACAGGTGGTGAATTATCCACTACGGTTACTGTAAAACTGCAAGTGGATTGATTTCCACTGGGGTCGGTAGCAGTATAAGTCACCGTAGTAACACCAAGCGGAAAAGCGCTTCCAGAAGTATGGGTACCGGTTATGTTTACGGAACAGTTATCCTGCGCAATGGGATTGGTCCATGTGGCTGTGGCGCTACAATTACTATTGGCTGACACCTGAATATTGGATGGACACGAGGTAAACATTGGAGCAGAATTATCTACCACCGTTACCGTGAAACTGCAAGTGGCTTGATTCCCGTTTTGATCCGTTGCTGTGTAGGCCACGGTAGTCACGCCAACCGGAAAGGTACTTCCAGGGATATGACTTGCCGTTACCTGGACTGAACAGTTGTCTTGTGCTACGGGTGCTGTCCAACTAACTGTGCGGTTGCAATTGTTATTTGCGTCAAGTAAAATGTTAGAAGGACAGGAATTAAAAACAGGTGGTGAATTATCCACTACGGTTACTGTAAAACTGCAAGTGGATTGATTTCCACTGGGGTCGGTAGCAGTATAAGTCACCGTAGTAACACCAAGCGGAAAAGCGCTTCCAGAAGTATGGGTACCGGTTATGTTTACGGAACAGTTATCCTGCGCAATGGGATTGGTCCATGTGGCTGTGGCGCTACAATTACTATTGGCTGACACCTGAATATTGGATGGACACGAGGTAAACACTGGAGCAGAATTATCTACCACTGTAACCGTAAAATTGCAGGTGGATTGGTTTCCACTAGGGTCTGAAGCTGTATAGGTAACAGTGGTGACACCAAGCGGAAAGACACTTCCGGAAGTATGCGTGCCGGATATGTTGGCGGAGCAGTTATCCTGTGCAACGGGATTGGTCCAGGTGGCTGTGGCACTGCAATTACTGTTGGCTGATACCTGAATGTTTGACGGACACGAAGTAAATACCGGTGGCGTATCATCAACAACGGTAACATTAAAGTCACAGGTTGATTGATTGCCGTATTTGTCGGTTGCTGTGTGTGTAACGGTGGTCGTACCCAGAACAAACAAACTTCCCGAAGCCTTGGAGACGGTAAGAACCGGAGAGCCACAATTATCCGAAACAGGAGGATTAGACCAATTTACCGGAACGGAACATGCGTCTTGCGGTAGCGATACTTGTATGTTGGAGGTGCAACTGATGAAATTAGGTGGTGTAGTGTCCAGCAACTCACTCGGACAGCAAAGAGGGCCTCCATTCCTACTTTGGGCCGCACGAATTTTAAAATCATCATACACTTGACCGACCACTATGAAATTACACTGGGTACTGATCTGCGTTATAAAAATTTCGGCTATGTAAATCTCAATGAATGGACCACTAAAACTCTGTCCTGGAGTACGGGAATTGACCGTAAAAGTTTGTCCAGGATTTATGGTTCCAGAATACACTGAACCCAAATCATCGTTGATGGTAATAGAACCTTCTTGATTCCCCTCATACAAAAGCGTAAACGAACTGATCCCACCAGAACACGGACTACACTCCGCTAACGTGGGACACAAGCATTCCTGCCCGTTTGCCGGGAGTACGCTTAGCAGAAGCAAAACCAACGCAAAAAATCCTGTTCGTTGAACAGTGCGGTTTCGTGTCATCATGACCAGTTTACTCTAAAAATAACGATTTCAAATGTACTGAATATCAATTTAATAAGTGTACTGTTTTCAAGTTAAAATTTATATAAAATTTTATAATTCGTAAAGGGTTCTTTAACCACCCGTATGAGTTGAATATCCCATGATTATTACCTGGGGCATGAGTATCACTCGTTTTGACTTATCTTCGCGCCTTATTTTTGAATTTCAATGCTGGCAGTAAATAAGCTTTCGCTCCAATTTGGTAAGCGTGTTCTTTTTGATGAGGTGAGCCTTCGTTTCACACAGGGCAACTGTTATGGGGTTATTGGCGCCAATGGGGCCGGAAAATCCACATTTTTAAAAATCTTATCCGGTGAAATTGACCCAACGCGCGGCAATGTGTCCATGGAGCCAGGTAAGCGAATGGCCGTATTACGCCAAAACCACTATGAATTTGATGAGGTAACGGTGCTAGACACCGTGATGATGGGCTATACCAAGTTATGGAACCTCATGCAGGAAAAGGATGCCATTTACGCCAAGCCGGATTTCTCAGATGCCGATGGCATGCGCGCCTCTGAACTGGAAGCCGAGTTTGCAGAACTCAACGGCTGGAATGCGCAGTCGGATGCGGCCGCACTCCTGAGCGGGCTTGGTATCAATGAATCAGAACATTATAAACTGGTTAAAGAACTGGACGGCTCACAAAAAGTACGTGTGCTTCTGGCTCAGGCCTTATATGGCAATCCTGATATTTTGATTCTGGATGAACCCACTAACGACCTGGATATAAATACCATAAC
This sequence comes from uncultured Roseivirgaceae bacterium, assembly GCA_964419145.1. Taxonomy (GTDB): domain Bacteria; phylum Bacteroidota; class Bacteroidia; order Cytophagales; family Cyclobacteriaceae; genus UBA2336. Next base: position 837,508 of record CAYQOM010000002.1, read on the forward strand.
CTGGCTGGAAGATTTTCTGCTTGAATTTGAGAATACCGTTATTGTTGTTTCGCACGACCGTCACTTTTTGGACACAGTATGTACCCACATTGTCGATATTGATTTTCAGGCGATACGCTTATACACGGGTAATTATTCGTTCTGGTATCAATCCAGTCAGCTGGCGTTAACACAACGCTCGGCTGCAAACAAAAAAGCCGAAGAAAAGCGAAAAGAGCTTCAGGAATTCATTGCGCGCTTCAGTGCCAATGCATCCAAATCGCGGCAAGCTACCAGCAGGCGAAAGCTGTTGGAGAAAATCAATGTCGATGAAATTCAGGCATCTACCCGCAGGTATCCCGCCATCATCTTTAAGCAAAACCGCGAAGCCGGTGATCAGATTTTGCATGCGGTTGGCCTGGGGTATTCAAACAACGGTATTCCCCTGTTCACCAACCTCGACTTCTATGTCAACAAGGGTGATAAGATTGCATTTCTAAGTAAGGATAGCCTCGCCATCACATCCTTATTCCAGATTTTGATGGGTGAACTGCATGCTACGACCGGTTCATTTAAGTTTGGACAAACCATCACCACAGCCTACCTCCCATCGAACAATGAAAATTACTTTCAATCGGATGACAACCTGATTGACTGGCTACGCCAATATGCCGAGGAGGAGAACCGCGATGAGATATACATCCGCGGTTTTTTAGGGAAGATGCTTTTCTCAGGCGAAGAAGTTTTTAAAAAGTGTACCGTGCTTTCCGGAGGCGAAAAAGTGCGCTGCATGATCTCGCGCATGATGCTTACCGGTGCCAATGTGTTGATTCTGGATGAGCCCACCAACCACCTCGACCTGGAATCCATCACCGCCTTCAATAATGCACTGAAAGATTTTCCGGGCACGGTGCTGTTCACTTCTCACGATCACGAGTTTACCCAAACCGTAGCCAACCGGATTATCGAGCTAACGCCCAACGGCTGCATCGATAAACTTATGACCTACGATGAGTACATCTCCAGCGAAAAAGTGGCTGAACAAAAGGAGGCTTTGTACGCGTAAATCAGTCTTTTACACAACGAAAACCGACAGTGGCGTTCCGTTCAAACCCTTCGCTTACGCGGAGTAACGCTTGGCGGTAATGTAATTCCCGCGGACCGCCCTGCACATACCACCAACTTGATGAAGGCTTGAAATAACTTCCCCCCTTTATGATGATGTAGCGATAACTGCCACTTTCGTAGATGTCGTTGGTGAGTTGCCATACACACCCACTCAGGTCGAGCAAGCCATGTGGATTTGCCCCTCTCGGGTAACGCCCCACCGGGTAGAGCTCACCATCACCCAGGTTGGCGTGTTTCGGGTCAATGCCTTCAATGCCTTTTACCGTCAGGGTTTCAGTTACAAATTGCTCTTTTCGCGTAACAGGTTTAACTTGCTTCCAGGGCCACTCCAACAGCTTGTCGGTTTGTGCGGCATACTGCCATTCCACTTCTGTGGGCAATCGCTTTCCCGCCCATAGCGCATAAGCTTGTGCGTCTTCATACGAAACATAGATCACCGGAAAGCCCGCCTCTCCTTTTGCATAGATTCCATTCCGCCAGTGCTTTAAAAAGTTGGCGGTGTCTCTCGGCTTGTAGTTCGTTGCTTGAATGAAGGCATGGAATGCTTCATTCGTTACCGGATGTTTGTCCATCCAAAATGATTTCATGTTTAGCTGTTGCCCTTCTTGTTCTTGCGGATATGGGATAAAGGCATCTCCATTTGTTGTATTGAAGGTGAATGTACCAGCAGGTATACGCACCATACCTGGAGTTATTGAAGTCGACTTTGTGGTTGGTAATGATTCACTGATCAATCGCGGTGTGCCAGGTTTGATATATAGGATAACTTCATCCATCAATTCATCTTGGTCAAAGGCCTGAACAACTACCTTCCCTTCGTACCGGCCAAGTAAGTCGGGTATAAAAAAATCGAATGCGTTTTGACCATCCAAGCTTACCTCCTTGTGAGTCTTTCCATAGGCCGGATTGCCCGGCCAAATCCGTAGTTTATCTCCTTGTGGACAGTGCATTACCAGCCTGTTATTTACGATTGTGGCGCTGATCAGTCGGGGTAGTTCAGCTATGCAGCTGACGGAGCCTTCATTGTTGGTACCCAGTTCAAATGCATTGAATCCTTCAAGTTGAACTTGAGTATAGCTTTTTTGACCCTGTTTAGCTACAAGTATTGGTTCATGAAGCCATAGATCAATGTAATGTTTGTCAGGGTTTTCAGGTACTTCAAATAACATCCCACGGAAGCCCTCCGGCTTAAGACTAAAGATGGTGTAAATGGTCTTCTCCCTACCCGGCCATTCATTCACCCAAATGCTATCCCGCAAGGTTGAAATGAGCGGCTTCCAATTGGAGGAAATGAAGTTGCTATGATTCTCCCGAAGGATTTTGGTAGTCCTTCCGAGAAAGCGATATTGTTCTTCTTCCCATTCGGGATGACCGGGTGCAAACTGATTGATTTCTGTACCGTAGCCATTGAAGAACGCGAGTGCATAATCCCGTTTTATTTTTTCTTTGAACACTTCCACAACGCGAAAGATGGCGAAGTCGGGCCGGATGAATTTGTTCAGGTTCAACATGGGCGGATAGTACAAGGCATTATGCACTCGCCCACTGATGATGCCGGGCATATCTTTCGGTACTGCCATGCCTTCACTGAACATAATCACCCCTGGCTTCACCGCATCTGCAGCATTCTGCAACTCCCTACTCGACTCACCTTTGGTGTCAAGCACAACACCATCGGCAGAGGTTTCTTTTATCAGTGACGCCAGTCCTTGTAAGTGTCCTTCCGAGCGCGTGCTTTCATCCCACGGATTGTAGGCGATGAAGAATTTTGTTCCGTTTAACCGCAAGGAATCGGCTTGTGTGCGAAGAGCGGGTAGTCCTCCCGGTAAGTCGCGGTACAGATCAAACTGATTACGTTGATCAAGCCCCAGCGAAGGCCACGTTGGCCATACACAAATCACATCATCACCCCCATACCATTCCTTCCCGCGTTGTTGAAATTTCTGCCAATTGAATTGCCCGGTTTTATAGTCATAGTAATGCTTGTCCCACGCCATCATCAAATGCATGACATACGCCTTTTTTATCCAATGCAAATCAGGGCGTTTATAGAGTTCATCGTTGAAGTCACTTAAATCATATACGTAACGCTTTTGAAATGCTTCCCGCAGTCCTTCCTGCCATTCACCTTGGTATTGATCGGCATACATAAAATAAGATACCGACCCACCCGGCAACAAAATGGTCTCAAACCTTTTGCGGTTTGCTTTTACGAATGAATCCGGATCACGCCTGGCCAAGCCAAATACGCTGAAATTATCATTCAGCGAAAGCGCGGAATACCCCAGATTCCATGCATTATCCGGCACAATTACATTTACCGGCTTTCGGTTGGGTAAAAACAAATGCGTCCGCGAAAGCGGATGCTTTCCGAGGCCGGTAATCACAACCGCTTTATCATGCTCACCAAAGGGCACTACGTTGGTAAGGGTTATAGTATCCTGAGCCGGATTGGAAAAAGTTATCCGTAATGAAATACCCCTGTCTGTATATTGAAATTTACTGATGCTTATTTGCAAGGGTCCCTTTTGGTCTGAACTGTAAAGGCTGTCGTTAACGCGGAAGGTGATTAGCGGAAGATTTACCGCCCAAATATGGGATGCTGCTTTGATGCGGGTTACTCTCCCATCCTGTACCGACAATTCATCCAGTGGTTGCGCGATCAGACCTCCACTTGTCATCAGTATCAGCAGAAGAGATGTAAGGCATTTCATCTCGTGCTGAATTCAAACCGGCTTGTTTGGTAGTAAGTTTCCCCAGGGTTTAAAATGGTGTTGGGGAAATGAGGTTGATTGGGTGAATCCGGGAAATGTTGTGGCTCCAGACAAAGTCCGGAGTGCTTGACATAAACCTGTCCATTCTTCCCGGTAATGGTTCCATCTAAAAAGTTGCCTGAATAAAATTGAAGGCCGGGCTCGGATGTAAACAGCTTCATTTCCCTACCACTCAACGGATCATAAAGTATTGCTGCTGGACTGGCCAGTCCGGTTTCCTTGGCTTCGAACAGCACAAAGTTGTGATCATATCCACCGGGTACGTTTTGTATATCGCGACCAATGGACTTTGCTTCCAGAAAATCAAATGGTGTTTCAAAAACTTCCATGAATTCACCCGTAGGAATAAGCGAATCGTTTACAGCGGTTATGCGCTCAGCAAAGAGTTGAAGTTCATGATCAAGAATGGTTGAACTCTTTCCTGCCGACAAGTTAAAGTATGCATGGCTTGTCAGGTTTACAGGCGTGGCTTGATCAGTCGTTGCGGTGTAATCCAGCGTTAACGCATTGGCTTCACTTAATGTAAACACAACTTCCACGTGCAGGTTTCCGGGAAAGCCTTCTTCCCCATCGGGGCTATCATAGGTCATGCGCAACGAACTGTCGGATTCAAGCTTCACGTTCCATACCACCTTATCGAAACCCTTTTTACCGCCATGTAAGGTATTGCCGTTATTATTGGGTGCAAGCGTATACTGTTGTTCATTCAGTTGAAAGGTTGCCTTGCCAATCCGATTGGCATAACGACCGATCAAGGCTCCGAAATACGGATTGTTATCACCGAGATAACCCGTTAAGGTTGGAAAGCTCAGCACTACGTTTTCAAAATTTCCGTTTCGGTCGGGAACAATTATTTCCGTAATGGTTCCTCCATAGTTGAGCACACTTACCTGCATGCCTGCTCTGTTACGTATTGAATATTCCTTTATGGGTGTTGTGCCGATCATACCAAAATCATTAACAAGTATTTCTTCGTTTTGTGCCTGTTCTTCTTTTCTTGATGGAGTGCAGGCTACCACCAAACTGATCAAAAGACCAAGGCTACTTCTGGCTAATGTATTCATTCGCATCACTGTTCTGGATTAATTCGTATCTCCTTAATTTTCTTCGGGAGCCATACCTGCATTTCATTCGAACCCCGGTTATTCCACGCATAGTATGGAATAGCTGTAATGGTTTTCGGGAAATGTGTTACTGAGGTAGGTGTTTCGCCACCTTTAATGGCTTGCGCTTCAAACGTAATGGTCATTACTCCACCCAGCAGTTCTGGCTTGAATTCAGCTTTATATTGCGTGTTGTCTGGAACAATAAAATCCCATGCCTTACCACCATTGTCAGCGCCTTCCACACAGTACACCAGTGGTCCACGTTGAAGCGCTAATCGATCATGATTTTGTGTCACTGCTTGATGCGATACCACTTCATGAATCTCCATCGGAAAATTCCATTTAACATTATCCCCTTTTCGCCAGGTTCTTTTGATGATCGCATATCCGTTTTTGATTTCAGGAAGAACCTCTTTACCGTTTACCAGAAAGGAAATTTTGGATGGCTGATTACCTTTGAATGTGTAAAGATTACCCGGTACTGGCTTACCCGTTACCCAACCCGGTATGCGAATGTACAGTTCTAAATTGCTTTTCTTTTCGGGATTCAAGGTAAGTTCTCCAGCGCCATCCCACGGATAATTGGTGGTGAGCTGAACAGGAACAATTTGTTTATCCAATCTGATCGCTGCTGTATTGCTGATGAATAAATTAACGTACAAGGCTGTCGTACTGGTTGCGTAAATGTAATCCCCAACCGAAGCGGTGAGTCTTGCGATGTTGGAAGGACAACATGCTGTACCAAACCATTCTCTGCGGCTGTGTGTACCGAATGACGCCAATGGATTACCATAAAAAAAACGATCACCGGATATTGACAATCCCGATAGCGCTCCGTTGTATAAACTTCGCTCCAGCACGTCAATAAACTTGCTGTCACCCGTTAAACGGTTCATGCGCTGATTCCAAAACACCATGCCAACGGATGCACATGTTTCACAATACGCGTTGGTGTTGGGTAAATCATAATCGATCGAAAAACCTTCATTTCTTCCGGATGAACCGATGCCGCCTGTGAGGTAAAGGTTCCGATAAACCACATCTTCCCAAACAACACGCATCGCATTTGAATAAAGCTGATTGTTTGCCACAGCTGCCACATCAGCTGCGCCTGTGTATTGATACATGGCTCGCACCGCATGCCCGGTAATTTCAGTTTGTTCATGCACCGGTTTTACATCCTGCCAATAGTCAGGCGTGATCCAGTTCGATCCATACGAATAATACCCTTTACCCCGTTGCTGTAAATACCATTCGCTGAGTTTCAGGTAACGATCATTTTTTGTTACCGTGTATAACTTAATCAATGCCAGTTCGATTTCCTGATGGCCGCTAAACCAGGGTTTGTCACCCATCCTGAATGTGGAATCAATGTGATTGGCAAAGCGGATGGCTGTTTGAAGTAATTTGTCCTTGCCGGTGGCGTGGTAGTAAGCCACAGCTGCTTCGATTAAATGCCCGGCATTGTAATCCTCATGTTTTTCGATGTCCGTCCAGCGTTTCGAAAGATCGCCTAATTGATAATACGTGTTCAGGTATCCATCTGGTAACTGCGCTTTGGCAATCACATCAATCCAGCGATCAGCCGTTTCTTCCAGTTTCTTATCCGGAAAATTATTCAACGAATAAGCGATGGCCTCCAGTGCTTTGTACACATCACTGTCGTCATAGTAAATGCCTTCATGCTTCTCGCCTGTTTGATTTACAATCTTTTCGAAGTTTCGAATACGAGGTGTTTTAACTTCTGTTTGCGAAATGCAGGCATTTAATGTGTTACTGGCAATGGTTTGCAATCGGGGCTTCCAGAACGTGTCGGTAATGGTGAGTGATGAGAAACTGACCCCCTGAAGGGACTCCTGACTGACCCCGGATTGCGCCAGCAACAAGCAGAAACAAAGGAGGCAAAAGCATTGGCGCATCTGGCTTTACTGTTTGGACTAAATTCAAAAGAAAAAGCCGGAATGAAAAATTTCACTCCGGCTTTCTTTGTGAAGGGTAAATATCGCTTAGTTATCTACACCTAATTCTTTAAGACGCTTTTCAACGCGTGCAGCTTTTGCATCTTCACCCAGGTAGTAATAGATCATACTTAATTTATCCAATACATCCGTGTCAGAAGGATTCAATTGTTCTGCCTTTTCCCAATAAGGCGCTGCTGTTTTGTAACGTTTAACCAACTCATTATCCAATTCAATCTTACGCTTTTTATCAGCCGCAGAAATTCCCAGGTTATTCATCTCAGCTTTTATTTTATCTGCTTCAATGAAGTAAAGCTGTGCCAGGTAATATTGCGCATCAAAATATTTCGGATCAACTTTTAAAGCTGCCTCAAAGTTTTTCTTGGCTTCCTCGAAGTTATCCAATTTCGAATTCACATAACCGAGATAAAACAACAATGTTTTGTTGGAAGGATCTTCTGCCACCGCTTTTTCAAGCCCACCCTTGGCGTCTTCCGTCATCTCCAGGTCAATCAGGTAACCGATTTCGAGCAATGGATAATCCTTATTGTCAGGATATTTTGCTTTCGCTTCACGGGTAAGTTCAAGTGCTTTTTTCTTGTCGCCTTTTGGCCCCGCCCAGGTTTGAATCATTACGGTATAAGCATCGGTAGAGGTTCCACCCAATTCAATATACTTTTTAAGATCTTCCAGAGCGCGATCGTAATTTTCATTCGCTTGCGCAACGAAGCCCGAATAGAAGTGTACCGTTGTATCGGTTGGATTTAAAACCTTGGTCTTGTCAAATTCCTTCAAGGCCGTCTCGTAGTCATCTTCCTGATAAGCAGCAGCTCCCTTATTCAGGTAGTAGTTACCAAGAAATTCTACGCTTTGTTTTAAAGTAACCGGCATAAAATCATTGCCCTGATAGAATAATTCATTCTTGGCGTCTTTATTCATATCAGCTGCTTTTGCAAAAGCTTGTGACGCTACCTCAAAACCATTGCTGGCTAATCCTTTATAGGTATCATTGGCCGTGGTGTCAATAGAGGCGTAAATTAGCCCTTGATAGAAGAATGTCTTCGGATCCATTGAAAGCTTGGGATCAGTAACACATACGTCAATCATCGCCTTAGCTTCGTCCAGTTTGCCTTGCTTCCATGAATTCAGGGCTTTATTCAAATTTGGTTTGAGCGCTTTTTGGGCAAACACTGCCAATGGTAAAGCGATCAATAAAAAACATACTACTCGTTTCATTTTAATTTAGGTTATAATCGGTTTTAACTTTTGCTTTCTTCGGGTGCTTCATCCTGCATCCGTTGAATTTTTTCAATAGATGAAATGCGGTCATCCTCGTTCAAGCGGATTAAACGCACACCTTGCGTTGCCCGGCCCATTACACGAAGTTCGGAAACTTTTATGCGAATGGTAATACCTGAACGGTTAATAATCATCAATTCATCATCATCGGTAACTTCCTTAATCGCAACAAGCTTGCCAGTTTTTTCGGTGATATTTATGGTTTTAACCCCTTTTCCTCCTCGTTTAGTCACCCGGTAATCATCTATAGACGACCGCTTGCCGTATCCCTTCTCGGAAACGACCAGCAAATTTGCATCTTCCCGGGTGATGCACACCATGCCTATTACTTTATCGGTAGAAGAATCGAGTGTAACGGCTCGTACACCGGCTGCTGTGCGGCCCATGGGCCTCACATCCTCCTCGCTGAAATGCACAGCCTTGCCTTCCGACTTAGCTATAATGATATGGTTCTTACCATTGGTCAGCGAGGCGGTTAACAACCGGTCACCATCGTGAATGGTAATGGCATTGATGCCTCCCTGGCGAGGTCGTGAGTACGCTTCAAGGGAGGTCTTTTTAATGGTACCTTTCTCCGTACAGAGAATTACAAAGTTATTGTTCAGGTATTCTTCATCCTCTAGCGTGCGTATGTTGATTACGGCCTTTACCGTATCACCCGGCTCTATATTGATCAGGTTTTGAATGGCTCTCCCTTTCGAAGTTTTATTTCCTTCTGGAATTTCATAGGCCTTTTTCCAATACACCTTGCCGCTCTCCGTAAAAATCAGCAGGAAATTATGTGCATGGGCAATAAACAGGTGCTCGGTAAAATCATCTTCTTTTGTCGCTACACCTCGTGAGCCAACTCCACCTCTGCCCTGGGTTCTGTATTCGGAAAGTGATGTGCGCTTGATATACCCCTGATTGGAAATCGTAATAACCATTTCCTCGTTCGGAATCATATCCTCAGGCAAAATGTCGTCTTCCTCCGTAGGAACAACCTCCGTTCTGCGATCGTCTCCATACCGGTCGCGCAATTCTGCCAGTTCATCTTTAATGATCTGCATGCGTAGCGGCTCACTTGCCAGGATATCTTTCAAGCGGCCAATCAGCTCCATTACTTCTTTATACTCCTGTTGAATCTTGTCGCGCTCCAGGCCGGTTAAGCGCTGTAAACGCATTTCCAAGATAGCCTTCGCCTGAATCTCTGATAATCCAAAGCGACTGATCAATTCTGTCTTTGCTGTTTCGGGATCTTTTGATGCCCGGATCAAGGCAATGACTTCATCCAGGTTATCCAGCGCAATCAGGTAACCCTCCAGAATGTGTGCGCGCTTTTCTGCCTCATTCAGCTCGTAAAGTGTGCGCCTGGTCACCACTTCGTGGCGGTGTTCCACAAAATTCTTAATCAGGTCTTTCAGGTTAAGGGTTTGCGGTCTTCCCTTTACAAGGGCTACATTGTTAATTCCGAAGTTCGACTGTAACTGGGTGTATTTGTATAAGTTATTCAGCACGATGTTACCTATTGCATCACGCTTCAGGTCATACACAATGCGGTACCCATCCCGATCTGATTCATCGCGGATATCCGAAATGCCTTCTATTTTCTTTTCATTAATCAAGGCAGCCGTTTTCTCAATCATCAGGGCTTTGTTAACCTGATAGGGTATCTCGGTCACCACGATCTGCTCCCGGCCATTAGCCTGGGTTACAATCTCGGCTTTGGAGCGTACCACAACCCTGCCCCGGCCCGTTCTGTACGCTTCCCGAACTCCTGAAATGCCATAAATGATACCTCCAGTCGGAAAATCCGGAGCGGTGACAAACTTCATCAGGTCTTCAATGGTGATGTCGTTATTGTCGATATACGCCACAATGCCATCAACCACTTCGCGCAGGTTATGCGGAGCCATGTTAGTGGCCATACCAACCGCAATGCCCGAGGCTCCATTCACCAACAGGTTAGGCAATTTACCCGGCAGTACGGTGGGTTCGGTTAACGAATCATCAAAGTTGGGTTGGAAATCAACGGTGTCCTTGTTGATATCAGCCAGCAATTCTTCTGCAATTCTGCGCAAGCGGGCCTCCGTGTAACGCATGGCGGCAGCAGCATCTCCGTCTATCGAACCAAAGTTACCCTGTCCGTCAACCAACGGGTAACGCATCGACCAATCCTGGGCCATACGCACCATGGTTTCGTAAACAGAAGCATCCCCATGCGGGTGGTACTTACCGAGTACTTCCCCCACAATACGGGCCGACTTTTTATACGATTTGTTATAATTAACGCCCAGTTCAAGCATGCCGTACAACACCCTACGGTGTACAGGCTTTAAGCCATCGCGAACATCGGGCAGCGCGCGAGAAACAATAACCGACATCGAATAATCGATGTAGGCACCGCGCATTTCATCTTCAATATTGATCGGGATTATGTTTTGCCGTTCAGGCAAATTACCGGTTTCTTCAGCCACGGTTTTCTATCAGATTTTAGTCAGTTTACCTTCACTTTTACAACCCTCTTTATGGGCAATTTTCAAGCGGTGCAAGATAATAATTTGATGCTAAAAACGGGCGTTTCTAACTGCTTTTATTAGGATTTTCAGGCCTGATTTTCAGGTAGTTCAGGCGCACTAATACGGGTTAAGTTTGCGCTTGTTTTTACCCTTGTATTTGATCAGGTTCGGGTAGTTTTCACCGTGGTGAGGATTCTGTTTTTTCCATATGGGATGTACCCGGCTCCGGTACTCGCGGTTGCCATGCGCATGGTTGATTTGGGCGCGACATTCCTTGTTGTAGCAACGCCTCAATTCAGGTATCCGATAAGATGCCCCAACGTTGATGTAAAAGGCATTCATACGATGCCTGATACTCGTTCCGGTCTCCGCAATATTCAAATCATATCCTTTGAATTCGATTGACGGGCGAATAAACAACCGAAAGTACTCTGACATTTCTCTTTCAACCATGCCGCCCAGATTGAAAAATATGCCCTTATCAATTACAGCCTTATCAAATTTTTTACCGAGGCTGTACCCGCCTATCTGGGCATCCACGGTAAGCAGGTATTTATCATACCGATAAACCGATGCACCGAGCAGTACAAAATACTTCTTCAGAAAAAATGAAGAGACCTCAGGCTGATAAGTGTTGATATCATTCCCAAATGAAAGTGGTTCAAAGTCGTTTACCTTGGTGTACTCGAATGAGTACCCACCCCCAATGCGGTATCGTTGTTTAATTTCAACATGCGCGGTTAACCGCAACGGGATATTGAACGATTTGGTTCGAAATCCCAGGCTGGCTGTATCCGGACTCACCAGGAACTCTCCCGGGTTAATCGTAAGCGTGGTGTCAACCACCTCGTTAAACCAATTGAATAATCCATTAGCCGGTGTGGCCGGATTAAACAGGTATGGGTTTCCGGTAGCGGGTTGATAAATGCCTAAATCCTCAAGTTCATGCCTGAACGTTGTTGAACCGTAACCCGTGCTTAACCCGAAATGCACCTTGCTTAATAGTTTGCGGAATAACCCTATCCCCTGCCTGTCGACATAGAAATGATCAAGGGGAATGCTGACATCCTTCTCCTCCTGTGCAACGCCTGTTAAGGGCACACCGAAGGCAATAATCAGAAGGGATATGATGAGTTTTTGGTTCAGGCGGATAAAAATTTGATAGTGAGAATATTACACCTCGTTCATACGCTGAAGATAAACGTCAAAAATAGGTAAATTCAGGCAATTTGCCGCATGCTAATACCTCCTGACAGGTCTTGATTCTAACGAAGTGAAGGTGTGAAAAAGTGTTTGCCCGCGTTTGGCTTTATAGGTAAAGGTGCGAGCCTCTTCAGAACCATTGGGAAGTTGCAACTTGAACTGTGTGGCATTGGTCCCTTCATTCATGGGTACCCGGGTATAAAAAATGCTATGCGGTAAGGTTTGCCAATTCCGTGTGTCTGCCTTTTCTGTCATGGCATTCACCATACCAATCAACGCCCCAAGGCTTTCATCTTCCTTGCGCGCGCTATGCTCAGCTGCTTTCTTGAGGGCTACCCGGATCAGTGCTTTACTAAACTCGAGCCACATGCGTTCCTGCAGCGACTTAAAAGCAATTTTATTGATGTCCTCGGCCATATCAAGCGGGTACTCATTTCCATCAAGGGAGATGGAGGCATCCGCATAGAGCGGTGGGCGTTCAATGTACCGGGGAAACGCCACTCGAAAAAACTCAATCTTGCTCAATGACTTTTGATCGTCTTCATCGTAAACGGGAAACGTGTAGCTGAGCCCAAGTTGTTCATTGTAAAAGATGAACTGATCGTTCGACCGACTGATCATAAAGTTGATGCTCCATTCATCCTTCACCGGCCCTAATCCGTTGTGCCAGAAGAATACCAGATCAGCCTCGCGTTGTTTTACTTTATAATCGTACAAACCAAATTCATTTTTGAATCTTTCAAATTCCTCGGTGAAGCCACTCCGATAGGCTGTTTCAAGTAAATCGGTTTTTAACTGATCGGGGGCGTTTACACCAAACATTGAAGTGTAATCTTGCTGATAAATTTCCAATGCATTCCGATACGCAATGAAGGCATTGTTCCAATCCCCATTTGCCTGGTATATGATGCCCATCAGGTTATGAACAAAGGCATCGCGCCTGTACTTCTCGGTTGAAGCATAACGATCGGCTAATTGTTGAAGTCGAATGTTCAGCCGCCTGCATTCCACAAGCGCTTCTTCATATTTTTCCATCTTTAAAAAATTGAGCGCCTTGTAATACAGCAGCATCAGGTGTTCATGATCCTCTCCCCGATAAATGGTTACGGTGGGATTGGTGAGATAGGAAGCTGCTTCGCGGGCATAGTTGATTCGGTAATCTTCACCAAAAATGAAAGCCTTTTCAAAGTAGGAATTGCTTTCTTCATATTGCCCCATTACAGACAACAATAAGCCGTTGTTGACATATGATAGAAATTCTGCATGCTTGCGTTTGTACAGGCTGCTCGACCGCAGGGTTTTTAAAGCCTGTTCCAGATTACCTTCTTCAAACTGGCGGTTGTATTCGTATGTACCTTCGTAAAAGGATGCACATGCTGAAAACAGCATCAGTAAACTGATGACGGAAAGGGTTTTCAGCATGACTAATGGATTAGTTCTTTACCAGCTTTTTGATTTCGTTTTGTCCGTACCAGATGCGTTTGTTGCTTTCCACATCGGTGAGGAAAAGTGTAGTGATGTAGTTGACCACGCGCTTCTTCTGATACACATCGGTTTCGGAAGTCATTTCACCAAATAAGATCAGGTCAGCCCCAACTTCTTTGCCCCACCGTGCAGCTGTTGCCGGATCAGCAAAATCCTGTTGCTCGGCCCGCTCCTGGCGTACCTTATCCCGAAATTCTTCCCCCTCCACCAATTCGGCAATGCCAGAATTATGAATGACCATTTCAAACTTGCGGATATAGTTAGCGGCATCAATGTGCTCGCTTGTTTTATTCCTGATTGAACTGATTACCAGCACTGGCTTTCTTCCGAGAGACTCTGCGTATTTCTGAAACTGATCCGATTCAAACAAATCATGAATCATCTGGTCGGCTACTTTGCGTGAGTCCGTATCGTTCCAGCGCCCACTCAAGTCAATTTGCGTAGCGGGATCAATCCGGGTAACGGAACGGGAACAGGAGAACAGCGCGAAAACAGCGAAAAGTATAATGAACTTATTCATACGAGAATGTTTGCATTAAAAAATCAAAAACCTTGCCGGAAATGCTGATTTATCATCCAATTTGCTTCAGCTGCGCAATCACTGCTTTCGGATTTTCTGCACTGAAAACAAAATTGCCGGCAACCAGAACGTCCGCTCCCGCTTGCCGTAACGCAGGCGCGTTAGTAAGGTTTACCCCGCCATCAATTTCAATCTTTGCTGATGAATTTCGGGAATTTGTCAGGGCTTTAAGCGCACGGGTTTTTTCATACGTTCTTTCAATAAATTTCTGACCACCAAATCCAGGGTTCACAGCCATCATGCACACCAGGTCAATATCGGCAATGATGTCTTCCAACAAATTTACAGACGTATGCGGATTGATGGCTACACCAGCCTGGCATCCCAGTGCTTTAATTTCCTGCACCGTGCGGTGCAAATGTTCGCAGGCTTCATAATGAACCGTTATGGTCGATGCCCCTGCTTCCTTGAACGCATTCAGATACCGCTCCGGATGAACAATCATCAGGTGTACATCCAATGGCTTTTTTGCATGCTTTTTTATAGCCGATGTAACGGGCAATCCAAACGAAAGATTGGGTACAAAAACGCCATCCATAATGTCGATATGAATCCAGTCGGCATCACTTTCATTAATCATGTGAACTTCCCGTTCAAGATTAGCAAAATCAGCAGCTAGAATGGAGGGTGCAATTATTGGTTGAGCCATGTGAAAAATTTCCCAAATATAAGGCTCTGATTCAGTTCATCTTTACGATTCTGAAGGTTAAAATCCGATCAACTGTGGTTAGTCGCAAAATATAAATACCGGAAGCTAACCCCGATACATCGGCTGTGTATTGATTATTCAACCATGAAAAGGAAATTTCTCGTTCTGTTAGCACCTGACCCTGACTCGAGACCAAGGCCAGCTTTATATTCCCTCCTTCCGGTGAAGCGGGGCGGACAGTAAGTATATCCGTAACGGGATTTGGAAAAATGATTACAGGCTCGGTTTGATTGGACTGCTCCAGATAGTGCACTACAGCGAGGTAATTCGGAATGCCGTACCCCAGCAAATTATCTGGGTTGCTTGCCTGAGAAGCTGTATGACGAAGGGCTGAAAGTAAATCTGAATTTTTCAACTCCGGGTTGGCCTGCCAAATCCCCGCGACCAATGAGGTTACAAGCGGTGCTGAAAAGGAAGTGCCTGATCCGGTGAGTACTGATCCGCTGGCACGAACTACCGAAACACCCGAACCCAATGCAACCAAGTCTGGTTTAATTCTTCCATCGGCACTTGGGCCTATTGAACTGGAAGGTGAACGCACACCGAAACTGTTGATGTTACCAACAGCCAATACATCATTGCCATCTGCGGGGCCGGTAATGATGCGCCACGAGGCATCGTTCCCTTCATTTCCGGCACTGGCCACCACCATCATTCCCTTGCTGAATGCCAGTTGTGCTGCCTGGGTCACTACAGTTGTTTTCCCATCCAATTGTTCGGTTGTATAATTCATGGATGCGATGTCAAACGTACTGTACCCTAATGATGATTGAATGATATCGGCCCCGGCACTGTCGGCACGTTCAGCTGCAAACAGCCAGTTGTATTCCTCAATGCGATATTCTGTTGGAACATCTTCCGTTACATAAAGCTGGTACGAAGCCTCCGTAACGCCACCGGTAAATGATCCATCCACGTTTGCACTCATGATGGATAACACGCGGGTACCGTGGTCATCGTATTGAAAGACATTTGAAGTTCCGGATATAAAATCAAAAGAATTATTAAGATCAATTTGATTGTTGGTGAACAAATGCTGAAATGGTGTTGTCAGATTTACACCCAAAAACCCGCCATCGAAAACAGCAATAACAATTCCATCTCCTTGCTTTCCATCCAGGTGCATGGCATCAAGTCCGAGCATTGAAAGTTGCGTATCGGTTGCTTCCGCAGCGGCCTCGGTCACTTGAGTTTTGAATTTGCTGCGGCTACCGGAAGCAGGGTGATCTCCCGGTGAAACAAATTCGACAGATGATACATAGGGTAAATCCTCGAGTGCAGAAAGTATCGCATCATCGCAAGAAACCAATGCTCCATTCATCCATTTGGTCGTGTAGATTACTGCTGCACCCGCATCGCGAAGACCTTGAACATAAGCTGGGTTTACAGGTAAGTCGTTTTCTGATATTGAAATGTTCTGACGTGCTCTTCGGTCGAGTGCTCGTTGCGTTAAGAACGTTTCCGGAGCGTTTATGGAATAAGGGGTACCCGTCTTATCTGCAAAAAAAACAACGTATTGATTTTCCTGCGCCTGTACACCAAGCGCGCAGACATCAAATACCAGAAGAAAAAGAAATTTATTCCACCCCATAATCCATCAACACCATCTTCCTGTAGGTACCGTTATTGATTTGGTTAGTGCAAGTGCCTCCGGAGCAATTGTACTCCCACACCTGGTATTCACTAAACACCAATCCCTTATCCAGGCTATACACTTCTAATCGATCATCTTTAAATACCAAATTACTCTCACGATTTTGGTTTATCACCACCACATCTGAAAACATAACACCGTCACCGGCATCAAAGTTACCACCGTATTGCTCCAGGGTGTATAAATCCTCTCCTTCATCGTTAAAGAGATTCCCATTCCATGACACATTCGCGCGCATGGGGAAAACAAGCTTGGCATAGGTGGTGTTTCCTTCAGCTACCAATGCAAATTGATTGGTTAAGCGAACGGACCAGGTTTCCTGATATTCCCAGGCCTCATTGTCTGCATGGCGCGTGCTTCTGTATAACACATAGGTTAATCCTCCCTCCTGATTTTCAAAGGCATCTGTCACTTCCACACGAAGTTGATAGGCCAACGATTCGGGTGGATTAAAAGCGGTGTAGTTAATTTCGTCCACATCATAAACCTGGTAAAACCCAATTTGAAGCGGGAAAAAAGCAGCATCATTCAGCCGGGTTTCATCAGAGGAACAACTCCACGAAACATATATCAGAATCAATAAATATGATGCAATTCTTTTCAACTATCCTTCCTTTTAAGTAAATCGGCCTGATAAATAACTCTCAGTTTTACAAAGTTATCGATTTTAGAATGGCCTTAAAAGTAACCGTTAAAGTGGGAAACATTTCAAACCTGAGTGATGCACGTTACAGCGCAGGCATGGGCGTGGATTTGTTGGGGTTTACCGTGGTACCCGGTAGGGATGGGTATGTTGACCCCAAACAATTTCAGGAAATGCGCGGTTGGTTTGCCGGGCCAAAAGTAGTAGCCGAAGCCTACGGTGCAGACGAGCTGAACGAAATCATGAAGCAGTATCAACCCGATCTTGTGGAGCTATCGGTTGAAGATTTAATGGTATTAAACCCCTCAGGCCTGAAATTAATTGTGGCCACTTCCGTGGAAGGATTTGATCGACACAAACAGATAATTGAGCAGTATAAATCCAATATAGCGTTCCTGCTGGTTCCTGAGCCTGTAACAGATCGAGAGCTTCTTGATCTTGCAGCCGAGTTTCAGGTACTGGTTGACAATCCGGGTGAGAACATCCAGCAACTGATTGAAATACCTAATGTTGGTATAACACTTAAAGGTTCAGCCGAAGCCAGGCCCGGTTTCAAAAACTATGACGAGTTGGCTCAGGTATTGGAGTTTCTGGAGGAATCCTGAATACACAACTCAAAATAGCCGCTTTCATTTAACTGAATTACGGGGTACCCGATTTTCTCAGCGATGTTTGAAATGTGTGCTTCCAATGTCGTGTCGGATAAAAATATTTCGGATCCCCAAAGGTACTTCAGCAAAGCCGATCGGTTAAGCACCTTGCGTCTGTTTTGAAGCACAAAGAAAAGAAGATCAAATTCTGTCCGGGTCAACTGAACCTGATGATTATCTACAGTGGCCACAAACCCTTTGCGATCCAATGTAAGGTTACCTATTGCCACCTGACTTTCACTTTTTCGGATAATGAAATTTCGTTTTAGCACCGCACTGATCTTTTGTGTAAGTGAGCGCAGTCCCATTACCTTTTCAATATAGTCGTCCGCTCCACACGATAGTGCTGCTTGCTGGTAATACGGTTCAGATTTAGCGGTAAGAAAGAAGATATACACAGACTCAAATTCCTTGATGCTTCGCAGTTCGCGACAAATTGAAATACCGTTGGGGTGCGGCATCATCAGATCAAGAACAATCAGGTCGGGGTGAAACGAACAGGCTACCTCAACCGCCTTTTTACTCTCTTCTACAACCTTCACTTTATATCCCTCCTTCCAAAGGTTATAATTCAGCAGATCGAGAATGTCCTGGTCATCATCCACCACGAGAACGCGTGGTGCCTTCTTGTCCCCATAGATTGATAGTTGGAGCAAAATAGATGGGGAAGATTAATTCATGTTTACAAAGAGGTTATCCGGAAATTAAATCTTTGCCTGGTTCAGACTTTCAGGTTACCTAACCGGAGGGCGTGTTCAATTGCTTCGCGGGTAGTATCCGGATAATCAATTTCAATCTTTTGTTTGGATTCAATCCACTCCTGAATTTTTGGCAAGCGCTTACGCTTTACATTTTTGATTACGGGTACACCTAAATCGCGCAAAGCTGCTGCGTTGTAATGTTGCTCATATTGCTTTTTCATGGGTACTACCATCAACTTTTTACCCAAAAACAAAACTTCAGCAGGCGTTTCAAATCCGGCCCCTGATAACACACCCTTAGATGAGACAACGCTGGCCACAAATTCTTTATTGTTGATCGGGTAAACCGAAAGCCTGCCAATGTGATATGGCTTCTTTGCATGCTTTGAAAAAATGTGCCAGCGTACACTTGGAATACGTGCCAGCAATGGAACGAGTTTGCGATCATCATACGCAGGTAAGTACACCGTGTAGTGTTCACCTTTGGTAACCTTGGCTTCCCGTATGGCTTTACGAATCACCGGTGTATAAATATTTGTATCGTAACGGGCAAAGTGAAATCCAACAGCAGCATCTACCGGTGCATAATTATTCAATATCCATTCACCTACCGGATCAAAATGCCTGGGATGCGGCACTTTCTTCGACAGGATTGCCGACTGGTGGCTAAGCGCTACGCAGGGAATCTTCTTGCGCCTGGCTGCCCATGCCGAAATGGGTTCAAAATCGTTAATGATCAAATCATACTTCTCAACGGGAAATTTTTTTATCTCCCCCATCACTTCCTTTGAGCTATTCTGCTTGAATGTCTTGTTAAAATCTATCCCACCCGATTTTCCGAAAAAGAAGCTAAGCCCTTTGGATTTGTACTTTACTGAAAAGGGCAACTTAATGTCGGCCTGTGCCCCACTGAGAAAAATATCCAGGTCACCATACTCACGCAGGATGGGCACAATATCAATTGCCCGGGCCACATGTCCGTTACCCGTACCTTGAATGGCATACAGCAATTTCATTTTTTGACCATTAAAAATTCATTGACAAGATCCCTGAAAATTTCATTGGTATCAAGTCCGTGGCGAAGTCGTTTGGGTAATTTCATGGATGAGGTGTAGGGATCGTCCTTATACCGGTAAACGGACCAGCGGTTGCCGTCATATTCCAGGGCAGAAAGATTCTCCACCCAATCACCTGAATTCAGGTAGGTAACAGAACCTTTGTCGGTTTCAATAGACTTAATCTCAGGATGGTGAATATGCCCGCAAACCACATAATCATATTGGTTTGAGATGGCAATATCAGCAGCCGTTTTTTCGAAATCCGTAATGAATTTTACGGCAGTTTTCACGCTGTCCTTTACCCGCTTTGAAAGAGAAATCTTTTCACGACCGAACCGCCTCAGGCACCAATTCACAAATGTGTTGATGAGAATGAGCGTGTCATACCCTACCGCACCAAGTTTTGCCAGCCACTTGGAATATTGCATGGTTACATCAAACACATCACCATGAAAAATCCACGCACGCTTTCCATTCAACTTGAGCACAAGCTTATTTTCAATCTGAAACGATCCCAGTTTAAATCCGGCAAACTTGCGGAGCATCTCATCGTGATTTCCCGTCAGGTAAATGATTTTAGTCCCTTTGGTGAGCAGGCTGGTAATGTGTTTAATCACCTGCATGTGCGACTTGGGCCAGTAATGCTTGCTGAATTGCCACATGTCGATGATGTCGCCATTCAGGATCAGTTTTTTTGGCTTGATGGTTTTCAGGTAACGCAGAAGCTCTTCTGCGTGGCAGCCGTAGGTGCCTAAGTGGATATCGGAGAGGACTACAATTTCAAGCTCGCGCTTCTTACGTTTACTCATTTACATCGCATACTAAGAAACCCGGAGACCCTAAAGCCCCCAGGTAACCTAAACCTTTTGAAGATGTTCTACAATGCAAAGGTACGCGTACGTTATTACCTGGGATTCATGTGGCTATTATGGAATTGTTATGAAACAAAACCTAGGTTTTAAACCTGAAACGGAGGTATTTTATGGATTCGCCTTTGGCCGCAAACTCCTCTTCGTATCGCGTTTTAATATCGAAACACTCCGGCCTGAGTGGAGAGGCATATACGTCATGCGTAAATTCAAAATCGGTTATATCTGTTCGTTGCTCAAGTACTTCAAGGGTGTAATTAAAAAGCAACGTGTTATCGGTCTTCAGCCTGACGAAACCACCTGGCACAAGCAATTTTTTGTACATCTCTAAAAAACGCGGGCTGGTTAACCTACGCTTTATGTCACGCTTGCGCGGACGGGGATCAGGAAACGTAATCCAAATTTCATCCACCTCCTTTTCATCAAAAAAGTTTTCAATTAGCAGAATTTGCGTTCGTAGGAAAGCTACATTCGTAAGCCCTTGTTCCAGGGCCCATGTACTTCCTTTCCAAATACGCTCGCCTTTGATATCAACGCCAATGTAATTCCTTTGCGGAAACAGGGAAGCCAGCCCAACGGTGTACTCTCCCCTGCCACAGGCCAACTCAATGGAAATGGGGTTATCATTTCCAAAGTGTTCACGACTCCAATTTCCTTTAATGGTTGTGTAATTTGATTTTGAACGTTCAATAACATTATTCCGCTCTTCTATTATTTTAAAACGCTCCTGCTTTCTTTTCATGAATTGAAAACTCTTAATTACAGATTGTTTAACTCGGCTACTACAAAAGTACTCCCTCCTACAAAGATCAAATCGTCAGGTTTAGCCTGCTTCAACGCAATGTTCAATGCCTCATTTACATTCGGTACAACATCTCCGATCAATCCAAATGCTTCTGCCGCTTTAGCGAGTTCGTGCGCATCCATCGCACGGGGAATATTCGCCTGACAAAAAATATAGTTTGCTTCCTTCGGTAGCAGGTTAAATACCGCGGTGTGATCCTTATCTTTAACCATGCCGATAATCATAAACAGGTTTTTATATGAATAGGTGGCCAACTGCCTTACGATCGACCGGATGCCGTCAACGTTGTGCCCGGTATCGCAAATAACCAATGAATTTTTCTGAAGAATCTGCCACCTTCCCTTTAATCCGGTTTGGCTGATAACCTGTTGCATCCCATCACAGACTTGCTCCTTTGAAATTGAAAAACCACGATTTGTCAGACACTCCAATGCAGTCAGAACTCCGGCAATATTTTTTTGCTGATAATTGCCCAACAACGGAAACTCAAATTCAATGGGCTGATCCTGAAAGAAAGCGTTCACTGCAATCGAATTTCCATGCTGACTAATTGTAACAGGCTTATTCGCAAAAAGTATAGGTGCTTGCTCAAACTTAGCCTTATCTTCAAAAACATGTACTACTTCCTCCTGGCGCTCACTAACGACAACCGGAATATGGTTCTTGATAATTCCGGCTTTCTCAAAAGCAATCTTTGGCAAGGTGTCGCCCAGCATATCCATGTGATCGAAACCTATGTTGGTAATAACTGAAACTTCAGGCGTAATCACGTTCGTTGAATCTAACCTTCCGCCCAAGCCAACTTCAATCACGGCTATGTCAACCTGTTGTTTCGCAAAGTAATCGAAGGCCATGGCGACTGTAATCTCGAAGAACGAAGGTTTAATGCGGTCGATGTGTGGCCGTATACGATTCACAAAATCAACAACAAATGCCTGTGATACCTCCTGCCCGTTGATGCGAATACGTTCAGTGAATGACTTTAAATGTGGTGATGTGTAAAGACCAGTCTTATACCCGGCAGATTGCAGGACAGAGGCCAGCATGTGTGCCGTGCTACCCTTTCCATTGGTACCGGCAACGTGTATGGATTTAAATTTTTGGTGAGGATTGCCCAGCGCTTCACACAGCGCCAAGGTGTTGGTTAAATCCTTCTTGAATGCCACCGCTCCCACCCGTTGAAACATGGGCAAGTTGGTGTATAGATAATCAAGGGTTTGTTCGTACGTGCTGAACATGCGGGCGCAAATCTCTACCTGCAGAAATCAAAATCCAAACTTATTTATAGCAGAAATTTACTTGGAGCGAATAACAAATGTAATCCTTCCGGTAGAAATTGCAGGAACATTAGTACCTGTCTTGGAAAAGGTAAGCTTCTCCACTTCCTTGCGACAAATGTTTTCCGCCTCTAAACTTACACTTCGTTCAATGGTTCGAATGGATATGATTTCTCCAGAGTCATCAACCTTTATTTCAAAGACAACCCGACCAGTTTCATTATTCGGAACATTCGGATTAGGAATATAGTCCCAGTTCCAGCCCGCTAAATCAAGCCCCGCTCCATTATTTCCACCACCCTGCTTTCCATACAACGCTTTGTTGTCCAATTCACCTTTTGGATCTCCTTTATCCCCGGTCTTGTTGGCATCGTCACCATGGCTTACGGGCTTGCCTTCTTTATTGTCGGTTGTGGTTTTCTCAGCAGTAGTTTGAGTTTGCGTCTTTTGTGTCGTTTCAACAGGCTTGGTTTCCGTTTTAACTACTTCTTGCTTCTCTTGCTCCTTTGGCTTTTCAACGGGCTTCGTTTCTGGCTTCTTCTCCTCCTTTACAGCAACCGTACTTTCCTGTGGCGTCACCGCTTGTTCCTGAACCGGTGTTGACTCTTCCTGGGTAGTCTCTTCCTGAATTTGCTCCTCAGCTTCTTGCTGGTCGGTGTTGCTCTCTTCCACCTCATCCGCTGAAGGTTGCTGTGAGCCGGCCGGCTCATCAGGTTGTGTTGAACCGGTGCCTACATCATCCACACCAAAGTTTAATTCAATTCCGTACTCCGGTAATGGAGGGTCAGGGGCACGCCAGGCAATTACAAACAAAAACAACAGGAATAGCAATACATGCACGCCCACGGTGGTGACCAGCGCAATTTGCTTGTTCTTCTTTTCCTGTGCATTTTCAATCATATCTATTTCGGCTTGGTAGCCGCAATAACTTTTGCTTCCAATGAGGTTGCGATTCCCGTAACGTACATGGCTTCACCCCAAGGTACATCTTTGTCGATGTGCAGTACCACAGAACCGCCCTTGGTAGTTAGTTTGCTTTTCAACTCCCCTTCCAGCAAACTCTTCGACACCTTCTTTTCATTAACGAAATATTGAAGGTCTTTGGTCACCGTTACCGAAACTTTTTGCATTTCGATGGTGCTGGTTTTGGTGGTGGGCAGGTTTACGGGCAAACCTGAAGGGGTTACGAACGATGAGGTAAGCATGAAAAACACGAGCAACAAAAAGATCAGGTCAGTCATGGATGACATGCTGAACATGGGCTCAACCTTATTTTTCGAACTCAGTTTCATCGTGGTTCCTGTAACAGGTCAACAAAATCAATGGACGTATATTCCATTTTATGAATTACTTTTTGAACCCGCGACACCAAATAGTTGTACGCGAGGTAAGCAATAATACCAACAATCAAACCCGCAACGGTGGTTACCATAGCCGTGTAAATTCCATCGGATAACAGCTTAGGGCTAACCGATCCCTCCTGCTGCGAGATGGCTATGAACGCCTGAACCATACCAATAACCGTACCGAGAAAGCCCATCATGGGGGCCGCTCCGGAAATGGTGGCTAGCGTGGATAGATTCTTCTCTAGTCTGAAAATCTCCAACTTTCCAACATTCTCAATGGAGGCTTCAATATTTTTCAAGGGGCTACCAATGCGTGATATTCCTTTCTCGATCATGCGGGCAATGGGTGAATCGGTTTGCGAACACAGAAGTTTGGCACCACTGATGTCGCCTTTAAGCACGAGCTCTTTTACCTTATGCATAAACGGATCAGGATCCTGATTCGCTTTGTTGATGGTAAGAAAGCGTTCGAAAAAAATGTAAATGGCAATGAACGAAAGCAACACGATGGGAATCATCATGAAGCCGCCCTCCAGCGCTAAATCAATAATGGAAAGTGACTGGTTGGCCGTTTCTTCGGTTGCAACATCAGTCATGATTTGAAGTAAGATCATGAATCAAAAAAATAAATTGTTCAATTAAAAAATAGCAGCCCAGCCGGCTTGCGTAAATCAGTACTTCAATACCCAAACCGCATCGCCATACTCAGCCTTCAGGCCGTTGGCAATGGTTTGTGCTGCATCAAACGAATCGCCTTCAGCAATGCTGATACGCGAAACTTTATGCCTGCCGAAAGGAGGAATTATCTTTGAGCTAACGCCTTTATCACTAAGGTCTTTGGCATAATCCATGAGCAAATCCTGATCGAGCGCACTGGCTACTACCACATAATAACGACCGGTGCGGTCACTTAGTGTTTCTATGGTTCCTTCTTTTGGAATAGCGGCTAACGAATCTAACCGCTGTTGTTCTGCCTGACGAGCAGCTTCTGCCAGCCTGTCTTGTTCCTGCTTCTCCAACAAAGCTTTTTGACGAAGTGCCTCTGCTGCTGCTTCCTCCTGAGCTATTCGCTCCTTTTCCTTTGGTTGATAAATAACAAAGTACCAGGTTGCACCCAGTGCCAATACAATAACAAGCAGAATACCCAACACCTTCGGCCAAATGGAGGATTCTTCCTGGTATGCCGAATAACGGTATGTAGATTCTTCAGCGGGTTGCTCTTCTTGCTGCGATGATTCATAGTTCGAGTAGACCTGCTCCTCCTGTTGCTCAGGTTCGGGCGTCTCCTGCGTTTCGGAGGACGAATTTTCTACTTCTTCATCTTTGCGAATGGGCTCGTATTCAATCTCAGGAAGACCAAACGAGTCATCTGATTCATTCGCCTTATTTTCGTTGTTAGCGTCTTCTTCGCTTTGCTTTTTTCTTCTTGCCATGAAGGGTTAGTCAGTTGGTATGTACAAAATTAAGTGAATTTTTGAGGCATCCAAACATATCCTGCTTCGTAAACACCACCATCAAAAGCTCCAGGTTATGCCACCCATGGCCTGAAAACCTCTTACCGGGTAGTTCAAAAATACCTGGTAGTTGGTACCCGAAATGTTATTCAGGTCAACAAACACCGAGAACTTCTCGGACACAAAATACTCCGTTCTGAAATTCAGATCGAAGGCCGGATCAAGCGTAATGGTCTGCAGCGTCTGATCAAGTGCCTTGATTCCCCCAAGTGCAATAACATCCGTGCTGAAGGCGATCTTCCCTTTCAGGTTGTAAAGCCCACTCAGACTGAAGCTATACCCAGGCCGATGCCATGCTTCGGGTTGACTATCTGTACCATAACTGAAGTAATCACCACGAATGGTTAAGCGGGCCTTATTCCCGTAGTTCAGGTTAATAGCAGCAAACAGGTTAGCCCGTTTCGTTGTTCCGTCATCAAACACGGTGGTAAACTTCGACTGATCGTCAACATCATTAACAAAAAAATACAGGTTGCGCAGATTGGCAAACGAGAAACCGGTATTGATAAACAGGTTGCCGCTTATGCGCGCATTCAACATCGCCTGTAAATCGAACAGGCGATTCGTGTGATAGATCGGGATTGCCGTACCCAGCCATTGGTTTTGGCGCATCAGACTTTGAAGGGAAACACGATCAACCCCACCGGTAAGTGAACCAATCAAATCAACTGACGGACTAAGCGGGTATGTTACTTGTACATCCGGAAAGAAATGAAGATCACGGTTATCCAGCGTATCGTTTTCAAGTGCTACAACCGCACCGATGCGAAACTTTATATTATCCAATGCTTTGAAGGCATAATAGGGATTAACCTGAAACAGGCTCCTTCCCTTTGCATCCAACCCTTCATCTTTTCTGCTGATCAAGGTGTAGGCGGCACTCAATTCAATCGCGTGGTCGTCCTTAAGCTTGTACGCACTTTTGAACGTAAGATCAACGGTACTTTCCGCTGCTTCAAATTTATCTTTCAGGTAACTGAAGTTACCTCCCAATCCATAACTGAAGGCCGTGTTCCTGGCATTTGCCAATCCGAAACCTGCTTTAAACACATTGTATGATTGCCGGATGGTGTCGCGCGAAACTTCCATGCCCTCGGGATATCCATAGAAATGCGTGGTGAAATTTTCAAAGCCTGCATTTGCCTGTAGGGTAATCTCTTTACCAAATGATTCTGCAAAAAACGAAACGCCTGAATTACCACTTCCTGAATTGCGTCCATCTACCGGACCTTTACCCGAACTGTTCAAAAAAGCATGAACGCCAAGCAATTTGTTCTTGTCCTCCTTGGTATTGAAAAATGCTTCCAGGTATGGAGAAGCATAATTGCCATATCCTGCACTCACGAAGCCAGCATTCACATCGGCAGCTTGCTCCTGCTTCAGGCGCAACGGACGAATGGAAGTTACCACCTCCGGTGTATTGAACTGCAACGTTTTAAACATGTACGATATCTCAGGCTTAATCGGCTCGGCTGGTCGCGGTGGTATTTTGTCAAACAACCGGTTGGCTTGTGGTAAGGTAATCTCCCGTTCTTTTACGATTTCAATTTCAACCGGTTTGATCTCACCGCCCTCATCTTGAGCGTGTGCCGATAGCATGCACCCCAACACGAGTAATCCGGATAAAAAAACAGGTTGTATCGTTTTCAAATGCATCATTTATTTTCAAGCGTATCCGCTTCGGTTTTCTTTTGATTACTCAATTCCTCTGCTTCAATCTTTGCCAGCTTTTCTCTGGCTGTTGATTTAATGTGTTCAAGCGGGAACTTATCAATCAACGACTGCAAGGTGGCTTTTGCCTGAAAAGGATTTTGCATCGCCATAAAATTATCTGCCAACAAAAGGAATGCACGGCCAACCCATTCTTCGTAAGCACCAAATTCCGAATCCATGCCCACAAGGGTCTCGTAGCTTTGTTTATATTCACCGGTCAGGTAAAAAATTTCTCCCAATCGGTAGCGCGCTTCCGCTCCGAATTCATCCTGTGCTGTGTTCAACGTGTTGATAAACTCATCTTTAGCAATATCGTACTTACCTTGTGCCATGGCCGACTTACCCAGGTACAAAGACGCTTTGTTTTGGGCGCCTGCATTAATATTTCCTTTTTCAAGGATGATGTTGGCGTATGTATTGACTGAATCGTATTGCGCCAACAGGTAAAATGACTCCATCAAACCAGACCACGCATTAAACTGTTCCTTTTTGTTGGTAGCCATGCGCTCCATTTTGCGATAGCTGTTGATAGCATTTTCGTATCGGCCTTTACGAAATTCAATTTCAGCAATGCGTGCCACCACCCGATTGAGAAAGGTAAAGTTCTGATCCGTGCTGAGCTGAACATAAACGGGCAAGGCATTATCCAGGTCAACGGAACGGTAATAGGATTCAGCTAAATAATAGTTCGCCTCTTGCGTACGGGCAGAACCAGAATAAGTCGTTAGGAAATTTTTGAACCCACTGATGGCACGTGCATACTGCTGATTGAAATATTGCGTTTTGGCTGCCTCGAATTCAACTACCTCCAGGTTCTTTCCTTCAGGATTAGCCGTTTTGAATGCTGTAAGGTATTGGTCAAACTCATCGCTTCGGTTAGCCAATCCAAGCGCTTCCTGCAAGGGAAGCAACACTTGTTGGGCTGCCGGATGCGTTGGAAACTTTTGAATAACCGCTGCGTAATCACTGACTGTTTTATCGTATTGCTTCAGGTTAAAGTAAGAAGCTGCTCTGCGCATATACGCATAAGGCAGAAACCGTGAACCACTTCCTTCACTAATAAGCTGCGTTAAACCGTTTGCCGCAGTTTCATAATTGCCTTGTTCAATTTCGAATTGCGCCCGTTGAAAGATGGCCTCATCGCGGTATTGTGATTTTGGGTAACCGGATATCAACACATTAAACTGATTTCTGGCTTCCGGATACTTACGCAAAATGCCATTGATCACACCGGTTTGGAAGAGGATGTAATCATCATCGGGTGAATTAAGTTTACGCGCCTGGTTGTACGTGTTAACAGCCTCCTGATAATTTTTACTCACATAATAGCAATCGGCCAACCGAACCAGGCCGTCCGTGTAGATGTTTCCTGATTTTGGCGACCGGTTGGTGAAATCCTTAAAGTTAAACAGTGCCTGCTCGTATTGCTGAAGATTGAAATGCGCATAGGCAAGACCATATCGAGTCTTCACGATAACCTCAGGCTCAACACCGGTGGTCGCAATTACCTTCTGATAATGGGGAATAGCTTCCTGATATTTCCGTTCGATTGAATAGGCTTCTCCGATCCAAAAACTTGCCAAACCAACATATTGCGGAGATACCGGATAGCTCAATGATTTTTGAAAATACTGCGATGCTTCTGCGTAGTCATCTTTGTTAAAGAGTTCCGTTCCTTTTAAGAACGTTGCTTTTTGATACGCCTGGTTCACCGCAATTGAACGCTGTGGTAATGATTCAATATATTCAATGGCTTTGTTGTAATTATTCCCATTTACATAAGCCTGCGCCAGAATTTCTTTTACTTCTGTAGTGTATGTACTTGAGGGGAAGCCAATCAAAAATCGTTCAAGTTCTGTAATTGCTAAATCCGGCTTTCCCAAATCGTACGAAACTTTCGCAAAATGAAATGTACTCTCCTCAACCAGATCTTTATCGTTAAGGTATTTACGCGCATGATCAAACGCATTGGCAGCAAAAGGCTTGTTGCCCTGCTTCAGGTGTAAAATTCCCAGGTAATAAGAAGCGTAATAGCTAACTGTATCCGAAGAAGCTGCAGAAGCTTTCAGGTATTCGATGGCCCGATCATCTACACCAAGGGCATAGTTTGCGTACCCCGCCCGGTATAACAGCGATGCCGGAGCTTTACTTTTATTTTTATCAAGATAAAGTTCATAGGCATCAAGTGCCTTTTGGTATTCTTGTTTAAAGTAATAGGCATCTGCAACCAACATGGAAATTTCTGCATAATTGGCAATGGAACTTGCCCGGTCGCGCAAGCCAGCTTCGTATTGAATTAAGTCGTTGTAATTCTTTTGCCTGTATAACACATTGGCGATGAGATGCGGAACAATAGGTGCATAAGCGGAATTGGCTTCTGCCCTCTTTAAATCAATGTAGGCGCTGCCGTAGTCACCATTTCCATAGGCGATGTATCCCGCATAATAATTGGCCGCGGGGGCATACGGGCTATCCTGAATTTTTACCTGGTTAAATTTAGCCAACGCATCGTCTAACTTACGCTGATTGAACAAGCTGTACCCCCACTTGAAGTAAGCCTCGGTACGTTGTTCGGCTGTGAGTGCAACAAAATCGACTTTGCCAAAAGTAGCGCTTGCCTTTACATAGTTTCGTTCCGTATAAAAGTAGTTGGCTAAATCAAGGTAAGCTGTTTTACTTCTTGGATTGGCCGGATGGCTATCCACAAACTCTTCCAAAAGTTTCTCCGCATCGCTGTGGCCAAGGTTTAATGCGCAATACGCTTGATAGTACTCAGCCTCTGCCCGCCTGGTATCCGTTGAAGTCGACTGTTGCAGGTATTGTGTAAATACTTCACGCGCTGCACCATAATTGGCATGGTTCACCAATTCCAAACCCTTCTTGTATAACAGATCCGATCTGCTTCTTGAAAGTTGATCCTGTGCACCCGCTAATATTGCGGTAAAAAAGAAGGCTAATAAAAATAATCCCAGTACCCTTGCCACAAACAGTCGTTTCTTGTTTAGAACCACGAACAGCAAAAAATATTGCAAATGGCAGACCAAAAAATCAGTTCAAAAAATTTCCGTGTTATCTGCACGGACTCAAAGGTAAAGAAATTTGCGTGTAAGAACCAAAGCAGTCCCGTTCAATGAACATGTTCAGTGCATGAGTTTGTAAATCAGCTCACGAAGTATCTGCCCTTCATCTGCCGAACCAGAGTCAACGCCCTTCAACTGAAGATCAGCTGTTTTCAAGTGCATGATGTTTTCAATGATCTTCATAAGTTGATAATGCTGTAAAGCCTGGCTGTAATCACGAACAGCATACGGACTGATTTTCAAGCTACTAACCAATCCTTTTTCACTTTTGTCTGTAGCTTGTGCGGCAATAAGAAGCTTGCTGAAAAAAGAATACAGAAATGCTACAACCGGTATTACCGGATTGCGCTTGGTATTCTGTTCAAAATAATTCACGATCCGGGCAGCCGTTAGTCCATCGCGCTGAATCACGGATTTCTGCAATTCGAATATGTTGTATTCTTTACTCACCCCAACGTGACTCATCACCCGTTCTACCGTAATGGACTCCCCTTGTTTAAGCAAAAGGCTTACCTTATCGAATTCGTTGGTTAACCGGTTTAAATCGTTACCCACCAACTGACTAAGGGTATAGGCCGCCTGGGCATCGATACTTACCTCTTTCTCACGGGCATATTCACTAATAAATTCAGGGAGTTGATTTTCGTAAAGCTTTTTACCAGAGATGGTAGTGGCCAGCTTTTCAATGCTCTTACCCAACTCCTTCCGCTTATCAAGTTGCTTATGTTTATGGCAAAAGACCAACACCGTACTTGGTACGGGTTGTTTTAAGTAATCCAATAGTAGTTTCGCACCCGTTTCTCTCCCGATGTCCTGAATATCCTGAGCTTCCTTAACAATTACCACCTGCCGTTCAGCCATCATGGGAAATCGCCTGGCATGCGTAAGCACGGTGGCCATGGCTACATCCTTGCCATAAACCACTACCTGATTGAAGCTTTTTTCAGCTTCTGAAAGTGCATGGGTTTCAATGTAATCGGAAATGTAGTCGATAAAATAACTCTCTTCACCTTGCAGGAAATAGACCGGATCGAATTTCCTCGCCTTCAGTTTTTCTAGAATCTTCTTTACACTGGCTTCCATTATCCAACTCGTTTCCGGGCACTAAAAGTAATGGCTGATGTAATACCAACCAAGGCACCACCGAGGTGAGATTCCCACGATATTCCGGGGTCGCCTGGAAGCACACCATAGAAAACGCTTCCATACAAAAATAAGGTGATCACCGAAATGGCAATCGAACGAAAATCACGCCTGAATATGCCGAAGAAAATAAGAAAGAATGCCAAGCCGTAAACTACCCCGCTGGCGCCTATGTGATTGGCCGGGCGTGCAAAAAGCCACACCAATGTGTTCGTCCAGAAATATGCGCGAAAGAAAACCGCTTTGGCTATGGCGTTATAGAAATAGAACAACGTTGCTCCCAAAAACAGCAATGGAATGGTATTCGATATCAGGTGATACACATCACCATGCGCCATGGGTCCTACAAAAATTCCAAGCAGTCCCTTTAAGGTACGCGGCTCGATACCGTAAGCGCTGATTTGCCAGGCAAAGTTTTGCTCCAGGTAAAAGCAGAGCCACATAAAAAAAACGAGACGAAACGGAATGACTGAACTTCCGATGATGGAGGATTGCGGCATCTAAATCAGGTTGATGCAGGATTTTTTATCATGTTTAGCTTGATGTACCGGGCTTCTTCATCCGCGATTGAATTGTACCCCAGCAAACCACCTGATGAACCTGCAATTTTCTCTGCCAGTCCCAACAAGGTTTTATAAAACTCTTCTGCAAATGCAGGATCAATCTTTGGCCATATCGCATTTAGTTCAGCCAGCTCCTCGGCAATCAGTGGGTTACGTTGTGTGGACTCGTATGGGTAGTTCTGAAGCACAATTTTCATTTTATCCTCGAAGTCTTGTGCAATTTCATGAAACAGAACTGACACGGATGAAACCGAACGGTTCTTTCTCTTTTCCGCATGGCGGATTGCTTCTTGTATTTCCTTGCGGTCGATCTTACCATCGGCACCTGCTATCAGAATACAAACAAGAATCGGTGCTTTATACACCAGTTCCATTTCATGTGGGTTGAGGGAGTGTATTTCAGGAACCATGATGAAAAACGTTTACAAATGTGCCTAATAATACCATGTTTTGGTACTTTTATGAGTTAAAAAAACTGTTGTATCTTACTCCTGTCAAGAATTAGCGCATGTACGAAAAGGACCCTCTTAAAATATTCGTTGTAGAAGACGACCCGGCTTATACCAAATTTTTGAAATATGTATTGGGGCTTAACCCCGATTTCGAAGTAGAATATTTCACTACCGGTAAAGAGTGTCTGTCGAACCTGCACAAGAATCCCTCTGTGATTACGCTGGACTACTCCTTACCCGACCAATCGGGTGAAAGTGTGTTGGAGCAGATCAGAAGCTACGATCCCAACATAAGTGTAATCATCGTATCAGCACAGGAGAAGATCGGGACAGCCGTGGAGTTACTGAAATCCGGTGCATTCGATTACATCGCCAAAGATCAGGACACCAAAGATCGTCTGCTCAGCTCGATCAACCATGCCCGCAACAAGTCCTCATTGATCAAAGAAATCGATCATCTTAAAAAGGAGATAACCGAGAAATACGAATTTGAAAACAGCATCATCGGCAAGAGTACAGCCCTGAAGTCTGTATTTCAGTTAATGGAAAAGGCCGTTGGCACGAACATTTCAGTCTCAATATCAGGTGAAACGGGTACTGGTAAAGAGCTGGTAGCCAAAGCAATACACTATAACAGCAAAAGGAAAAATAAGCCCTTCGTTGCTGTTAATATTGCTGCTATACCACGTGAATTAATTGAAAGCGAGTTGTTTGGGCATGAGAAGGGCGCGTTTACCGGTGCGGTGACAAAGCGCATCGGTAAGTT
Organism: uncultured Roseivirgaceae bacterium; assembly: GCA_964419145.1. Classification (GTDB taxonomy): domain Bacteria; phylum Bacteroidota; class Bacteroidia; order Cytophagales; family Cyclobacteriaceae; genus UBA2336. Next base: position 870,461 of record CAYQOM010000002.1, read on the forward strand.
TGAAGAAGCCGAAGGCGGCACCATTTTTCTGGATGAAATCGGAGAAATGGACCCCTCATTGCAGGCCAAGTTATTGCGCGTTTTGCAGGAGCGCGAAATAACCCGTATTGGTGGAAACCAGGTTATCAAACTTGATGTGCGCGTGATTTCGGCCACCCATAAAGACCTCGGTGAAGAGGTAAAAAGTGGCCGGTTTCGTGAAGACCTGTACTATAGGTTATTAGGTATGCCGATTAACCTTCCCCCGCTTCGCGAACGTGGTAACGATGTAATCTTAATTGCAAAATATTTCCTTGACCAATTTTCGAAAGACAATCAGTTGCCGAAAATACTCATCTCACAAGAAGCACAATCGCGAATGTTGGAATACCCATTTCCAGGAAACATTCGCGAACTAAAATCAGTTATCGAACTGGCGGCAGTCATGTGTGAGGACAACCTTATTCAACCCCAGCACATCACCTTCGGCAGTGCAAAACGGCCGGAATATCTACTCAGTCAGGAAATGACCATGCAGGAATACATGTACCGGATCATCCGGCACTACCTTACGCGTTACGATAACAATGTGCTGGAGGTGGCCAAACGTCTGGATATTGGCAAGTCATCGCTTTACAGGTACCTCAAGGAAATGGAGGCTGCAGGTATTTAGGGCATATGAAGAATCTTGGTGCTTACATAAAGCGCGGCCGCTTTTACGAGGCGGTTGTTGAAGATGGTTCTGATATCATTTTCATTGTCGATTTTAATGGCTCCATCCTCTATCACAATGCTTCGGTTCATGAAACGCTGGGGTATCGGGCGCGCAGCCTGGTGGGTAAAAACTTTTTTGATTTCATCTTACCTGAAAAGCTGGAGGAATTTAAAAGGCAATTCAAGACAAGTCAGAAGAAAGCTTATAATCAGAAGATAGAATTTCAGTTTCTCTGTAAAGACAAGTCGTACCGTTTTCTGGAGTTCAACTCCATCAACCTGAAACATAAGGAAAAACTGAATGGGCTCATCCTCGACTGCCGCGACATCACACAACGTAAAAAGGATGCCGAAGAATTGGTACGGTTACAAAAAGCAAAGGAACAATTTCTGGCCAACATCAGCCATGAAATCAGAACACCTATTAACGGCATTGCCGGAATGGCCAGCTTGCTTAGTAAAGATCAAAACAAGGAAGAACGAGAGACATACCTGAACGCCATCCGGCATTCTGCCGAAAATCTGAAAGTGATCATTAACGACATCCTCGATCTTGCTGCCATTGAATCAGGCAAGTTAAAATTTGAGACGATTGGTTTTAACCTGGCCGACTTACTTCCTTCGCTCATCAGCACATTCAAATATCAGGCGGCTGAGAAGAAAATTGCACTCGATTATACGCTCGATGAAAAAGCCAACCGCATTTTGGTTGGTGATCCCGTGCGGTTGAATCAGATTTTGATTAACCTTATCAGCAATGCCGTGAAGTTTACACACACCGGATCTATTCTTGTAAATGCCGCTGTGCAAAAGGAACAAAAGGGAAAGTGCTGGATAGATATTTCAGTTACAGATACCGGTGTTGGTATTCCGGAAGAAAAGCTTAAAACCATTTTCGAAAGCTTTAGTCAGGCTGATGCCAGCGTTACCCGAAGATATGGTGGCACCGGATTGGGATTGACCATTGCCAAGCAGTTGGTGGAATTGCAGCGGGGAAAAATTACCGTTAAGAGTAAGGAGCATGTGGGTTCTGTCTTTTCCATTACCATTCCCTATCAAACCGGTACAGCCAAGCGCATTGGGTTGGTATCACCTGTTCAGAAAAACAGTAAAACAAAAGAAGCCGGATCGAAGCATTTGCGTGTTCTATTGGTTGAGGATAATGACATCAACCGGTTATATGCGCAAAGCATATTGCGGAACTGGCACTGTGAAACTGATGTAGCAGAGAATGGATTAGTGGCCATCGAACGCCTGAAGTCCCGCCCGTATGATGTTGTGCTCATGGACATTCAAATGCCGGTAATGGACGGCTATGAGGCAACCCGTGTTATCAGAATGATGACGCCATCCGTAAACGCAGTTCCGATCATTGCATTAACGGCCAATGCGACAAAAGCAGATGTTGACCGATGCCTGGAAGCGGGCATGAATGATTACCTCGCCAAGCCCTTTACGCCAGAAGATTTATACAATAAGCTATTTGAAGAATTAAAACTGATTGCGGCTACTCCAGTTAAGCCTCCGGTTATAGAATCAACGCTTTACGATTTGGATTACCTCAGGAATGTATCCGGTAACAACACGGAGTTTATTCAGGAAATGATTCAGACTTTTACCGACACCATGCCCGTCTCCATTGGAAGATTGGAAGACGCAATTGCTAACCAAAACTGGGAAGAGCTCTCACGGGTTATTCATCAGATCAAACCATCGTTAACCTTATTGGGTATTCATAAGTTGAAAGACACCGCTGTTATCCTAGAAGAAGAATTCAAAAAAGCATCTGCCCAGAAAAAAAGCGCTACGCAAGTTGAATCCAGTTTACAAATCCTAACCGAATTTATTCAGCTGATTAAAAAAGCCATTAACGAACTAAAGCAGGTGAAAGTAGCCGGTGCTTAGTGCCTGTTCATCACCGCCAGTTTCTTCTGCACCACTACCCTATTGCCTTTACTGAACGTTACAATGTACATACCGTTAGCGAGGCGATCCAGTTCAACCTGTTGTGGTTCTGATAAGTCTTCATTCAAGGTACCGCGCAATACCTCCACCCCACGTTGATCAATGATGCTCCATGTATAACCTTGAATAGGTGCCACGTTGCCGAAGCCCGATTCAATGCCAAAGTTCACTTTATTGGAAGCTGGGTTCGGGAAAACCACCAGGTCTTTAACTTGAGCCAATACGGGGTCATCGCCAATACCCACAACCGTTGTTGGAACTTTGAATTCGGATTGAATTACCCGTGACTGATGGATTCTCTTCGTGTTACGATCCTGTACAAAGGCCACCAGGTACAGGTTATTACCATCCTGAACAGGAACATTAACAATACTCTTTACCGGCACGTTCTGAATTGTTCCATTACTCCATGCCTGATTGATTGTCAACCCTTCACTTCCTAACAACATTTTTCGTAACACATTTATATTTCCATTTACATCACCTTCAACCAAGGCCACCTGGAATGTGTATGGTGTGGTCACCGATTGCTGAGCTATGTATTCGTAATTAACGGTTAAGTCAATGGAGTCATTCGTTGTAGGGTTTTGTGTAACATCTATAGTAAACAACGGATCTTCCAATGCTCTACGATCAAGCTCTACGGCAGTTATCTTGGTTTGGTCACCGTTAAAGGAAGTGCCAAAATAGTTGCCCAATACACCATCCATAATGGCGGCAGGAGGCTGCGAGACACCATAGTACAAGCTTCGGGCGGCAGGATCTACAGAGTTTTCTTCATTAATTGCATCGGGCGATGGATTCGCTATATGATACTGCATCTTAAAGAAATCAGAGCTATCCTTAAGTATAAATTGATTCATATATAAATTATCCAAGTAGTCATTCGAAGTAACGCTTATTCCAGAATTAGTGAAATATTCAACCAGTACATTTCGTTGTTTTTCACCTACAAAAACATTATCGAAGGCGAAGCCTTCATAAGGTCTTGAGGGAGTACCATTATCACTATTACTGCCAAAAGCAATTCGGAGGATAACTTCATTGCGTTCTGCTTCCGGGACCATATCCAGGTTAAACCTGGCTGTTTTCCAACCAGTTTGTATACCGGTCCATCCAAATTGACCGATAGGTTGCAAACCTGGATTCGCCACCAATGCACCACGGTTATACCAATTTATACCTGCGCCACTTATATCGCCAATAGCTTCCCAGGTAGCACCACCATCAGTTGAATATTGAAGTACGGCTCCATCGCGTTGATCTTCGAGATCAGACCAATAATCAATTGAGACCATAGGTCTCTTTATATCAATAAGGTTAAGGCAAGGTCCAATTACAGCCGATTTCTCGTTGTGGAAATAGGTTGCATTTTGAGAAGTAATATCAGGATTGCCACCCGTCCACCAGGCGTTGCTGCTACCTGATGAAGCGGAATTAATTACGGTACCCGTTGGAGGTCCCCAAATCCAACTCGTATCTGAAACAATAAGATCGGCTATCTGAAGCCCATTATTCGCTTTTGTCCGAACCCAGGTGCCTTGGCTCGCTTCAAAGTCTTCGAAGTATCCCATTGTTGGCGATGGTGTTCCATAGTCCTGAATAAACACTCTTCGCGTTAACGAGTTCGTACAACCATCATCGGTAGTAACGGTTAACTCAACATTGTATTGACCAAAATTATCATAGCGGTGTTCAGGTCCGGCAAACGTTCCTAAGGTCCTTCCTCCATTTGTTCCGGCAGGAATATTATCTCCGGCAAGTCCTGTTACAGAAAATCCATCATCAAATGTCCACGTATACGATTCGATATTACTAATTCCTGGATTTGTCTGATCTACGAATTTTGTATCGTCACCGCTACAAAACTCTGTCCAGCTAAATGCCATATCCGGCACAGGTCCGACACGTAAGAGCTTTGAGGACTCATTTGAACAACCTTCGTTTGTAGTTACCAGTAACGTTACATTATAACTATTCGCGGTTGTGTATTGATAAGTTGGCTCTTGAGAGGTACTTCCGTTACCATCACCAAATTGCCACAAGTATTGTGTTATTGTTGAACCATAACTATTGCTTCCACTAATCAGAGACGATTCGGCAAATGTGATGTTTGAAGTTACACAAGAGTTGGCAACGTCAATTATCGATGTAGGTGATGCGGTCACCCGTATAATACGTGCCAACGGGTTCGTTGCACCAAACTCATTCGTGTATTCATAAATGATGGTATACTCACTGGTTGTAAGACCATCGGTACGCAACTTGAATTTTCCACTACCACCATCAAAGTAAATACTACCTTGGGGCAAATCCGGGCTTGAAAAATTAGCAGCTTCTGGAGGTGTTAGGTTTGGAATATCTTCCAGCGGATCCTCTATAAGCGTAAGGTCTCCTTGGTCTGCACAGATATAACCACTAGCCACGCCAAGCGGATCAGGTTGCTCATTCTGAACTCTAAAGCTAACTGTTGTAATAGGATTTACGATTATATTTCTAATGGGTGAGCTAAAGCATCCGGTAGCGGGATCCTGGTAAGAGTAGCGTATTGTATTTATTGCCGGGGTTAAGTTAGCAATAGACGGGAAAAAGGTATTTCCTGAAACCCCGGGGCCTGAGAACGTACCTCCAGGGGGAACACCACTCATCGTAACTGGAGGACTATTTTCTGCATAAACCGGATCTAATCCAACTATCGTCACAAAGTTCAAGGTATCACTAACAGCAACCACCACCTGATCAGAAACAGCCGGACAAACTCCTGGCGGATCATCAGTAGTCAAGGTAAATGTGATGGACAGATTTGTTGCCGAACGTTCTGCATTGTTTAAGGTATAACCCGTAATGGGGTTTGTTGCCACATCAAAATTATTGGTACCCCCACTCCAGGTTACAGATGAAGTTGAACCGCTAAATGATCCGTTCAGCGTAATGTCATCGTATTCGCAAATAGCGAAATCTGCTCCCGCAAATACTTTAGCGGATTCTTCTACATTGAAATCAACATCAATGAAAGCAACCGAGCAAGGCCCTGCTCCATCCGGATCATTTGTGGTTAAGCGGAAGGTTAGTACGTTTCCAACATCGGTAGGGTCGGTATCATAGGTAGCGGTAACATTTAGTCCGGTAATGCTGCTGGTTGATAACGTACCGGCACCACTGATCAAACTCCAACTACCACTGGTAGCGCTGCCACCAATTGAACCAATTAAGTTTATCCGGTCAGGCTCACAAACATCAACCAACGTAGCGGGTACCGAAACGAGCGCCTGTGGGTTAACACGCAGTTCAAATGAACTGGTCACTACTGTACACGTGGCAGACGGGCTTGTAACGGTAAGGGTAAATGTAACCACGTTACTTACATCACCTGCGCCAACTGTATAGACAGGATTTAAAGCAGTATTATCACTTAGGCTACCGGTACCGTTGTGCGACCAAACCAAACTTCCATTGGAAGCTGAAGCTATCGTGGTGCGGGATGAAAAATCAAAGGTTGGCGTTCCTTCACAAACCGCATCGTTGCTTCCGGCAATTGCCGTTGGTCCAGGTGTGATGGTGATTTCCATGATGTCGTTTGCCTGCACACAACTTCCGTTGGCAAATGCGGTCAGCGTAAATGTTACAATACCCGTTTCGCCCGGAGAAGCAAAGTAGGTTGGCATTAAGGTTGTCCCATCAAACAAGGTACCGCTCCCATTGTGGGTCCATTGCAGGGAACTGAAGTTGGAAGCCGAAGCGGGAATAGCTTGTGCCGAAAACGTAAAGCTTCCACCCTGACAAATTTCAGCATCACTACCCGCATTGACCATAACAGCAGGTGTGATTACCAACACCATATTATCGTTGACGCTTACACAACTTCCATTCCCGTTGGCAGTTAGCGTAAAGGTTACATTGCCGGTTTCACCAACACCGGGTGTATAGGTTGGTGTTAAGGTGTTGGCATTTATTAAAGATCCTGTGCCTGATGTCGTCCAGATAATTGAACTAAAGTTGGTGGCGGTGGCTGGCGTTACTTGCGAAGAGAAATTGTAAACCACTCCTTCGCAGGTTTCAGCATCGCTACCTGCCGATACCGTAGCCGATGGAGTAATGGTAAGTACCATCTGATCCTGAATGGAGGCACAACTGCCGTTACCAGTAGCAGTAAGTGTAAAGGTTACATTACCGGCTTCGCCAATACCTGGCTGATAGGTTGGTGTTAATGTATTCGGATTAAATAGTATGCCGGTACCGGTTGTTGTCCACGTTATAGTGGCATAATTCGCTGCATTTGCAGGTGTACCTTGTGAAGTAAAATTGAACGTAACACCTTGGCAAGTTTCTGCATCACTACCTGCAGATAAAATTGGGGCTGGGGTTACCACAAGTGTCATTTGATCCTGTACCAAAACACAGCTTCCGTTTCCTGTAGCCGTTAATGTAAATATCACATTGCCGGTTTCACCAACACCCGGAGTATAGGTAGGTGTTAGTGTGTTTGCATTTGCGATTGAACCTGTTCCTGTAGTGGTCCATAAAATCGACAGGAAGTTTGTAGCTGTAGCCGGACTTGACTGCGAAGCAAAACTAAAGTTCACTCCCTGACAGGTTTCTGCATCACTTCCGGCAAATACGGTAGCGGCCGGAGTAATGGTGAGTATCATTTGATCATTAACGGTAACGCAACTTCCGTTTCCGGTAGCCGTAAGCGTAAAGGTGATGTTACCTGTTTCGCCAACAGCTGGCGCATAAGTGGGTGTCAAGGTGTTGGCATTACTGAGCACACCAGCACCGGTTGTAGTCCAAAGTATTGTGTTAAAGTTAGATGCCGTTGCCAGCGTAGTTTGTGTATTGAAATTGAAGGTAACTCCCTGGCAGGTTTCTGAGTCGCTTCCCGCAGAAACAACCGCAGCCGGTGTAATCACCATTGTCATTTGATCCTGAATAGTCACGCAGCTACCATTACCCGTTGCAGTTAATGTAAAGGTCACATTACCTGTTTCACCAACACCTGGCACATACGATGGCGTAAGGGTATTGGCATTGTTGAGTGTGCCCGTTCCGGTGGTCGTCCACAAAATGCTTTGGAAGTTTGTTGCGGTAGCCGGTGACCCTTGTGATGAAAAGTTATAGGTCACTCCCTGACAGGTTTCCGCGTCACTACCAGCAAAAACAGTTGGTGCTGGTGTTATCGTCAAAATCATCTGATCATTCACAGAAACACAACTTCCATTTCCGTTGGCTGTAAGGGTGAACGTTACCGCTCCGGTTTCACCTGCACCAGGAATGTAAGTAGGCGTTAATGTATTGGCGTTGCTGAGCAAACCAGTTCCGGTGGTCGTCCAGAGAATGCTACTGAAATTAGAAACACTTGCTGGTGTTGTCTGTGCGCTAAAGTTGAAATTAACCCCCTGACAGGTTTCGGAGTCACTTCCAGCTGACACAACAGGAGCCGGTGTAACATTCAAAATCATTTGATCCGCCACACTCACACAGCTTCCATTTCCGTTAGCCGTAAGCGTAAATGTTACAGCACCGGTCTCTCCCACTCCAGGCGTGTACGTTGGTGTAAATGTAGAAGCATTGGTTAAGGAACCCGTTCCCGTAGTTGTCCAGAGTATACTGCTGTAATTAGTAGCTGATGCCGGTGTAGCTTGTGAGCTGAAATTAAACGTTACTCCTTCACATGTTTCCTGATTGCTTCCGGCATTTACAATTGGTGCGGGTGTAATCACCAAAATCATTTGGTCATTTACGCTTACACAACTACCGTTACCATTAACGGTTAATGTAAAGGTTACATTGCCAGCCTCGCCTACTCCAGGCTGATACGTTGGTGTTAGTGTATTGGCATTGAAAATTGTACCTGTTCCTGAATGAGTCCATAAAACAGATAAGGCATTGGTTGCAGAAGCAGGCGTTGATTGTGTATTAAAATTAAAGGATACTCCCTGACAAGTCTCTGAATCACTGCCAGCAAAGGCAACAGGTGCCGGAGTTATCACCAATGTCATCTGATCGTTTACGCTAGCGCAACTTCCGTTACCGTTCACCGTAAGGGTGAGGATAACATTTCCTGTTTCCCCAGCACCGGGTGTGTAGCTTGGTGTTAGGGTATTTGCATTCGTTAGTGTTCCTGTACCGTTATGTGTCCATAACAGCGAAGCAAATTGCGTTGCCGATGCGGGAGTAGTTTGGGTGCTGAAATTGAACGTCACACCTTGACACGTTTCAGCATCGCTTCCAGCAGATACAGTAGGTTCAGGAGTAATCACCAAAGTCATTTGGTCGTTCACCGAGGCACAGCTTCCATTACCGCTCGCGGTCAACGTGAAAACAATATTTCCGGTCTCTCCAACGCCAGGCTCATACGTAGGTGTAAGTGTATTTGCGTTAAAGATGGTACCACTGCCAGTGTGGGTCCAAAGTATAGATGAAAAATTTGATGCTGATGCTAAGGTTGTTTGTGTATTGAAGTTGAACGTTACTCCCTGACATGTTTCTGCATCACTTCCCGCGGAAACCAGTGGTGAAGGAGTTATGGTCAGAACCATCTGATCATTCAAGGGGGCACAACTGCCATTACCTGTTGCTGTTAAGGTAAAGGTTACATTTCCTGTCTCACCGACACCCGGGGTATAGGTTGGCGTGAGCGTATTGGCATTGGCTAACGAACCTGTTCCTGATGTAGTCCACGTAAGGGTATTGAAATTACTGGCTGATGCGGGAGTAGTTTGTGTACTAAAAGCAAATGCCACGCCCTGACAGGTTTCCGAATCACTTCCTGCAGATACAATTACTGATGGAGTGATGTTCAAGATCATTTGGTCATTGACACTAACGCAGCTACCATTACCAGTAGCGGTCAGAGTAAATGTGACCGCACCTGTTTCACCAACTCCTGGTGTATAAATGGGCGATAGTGTTGTTACATTCACCAATGTTCCGGTTCCAGTGGTTGTCCATTGAATACTGCTGAATTGTGATGCGGTTGCCGGAGAAGCTTGAGTTCCAAAATTAAAGGTTACTCCCTGACAGGTCTCTTCATCACTTCCGGCAAATACCAACGGTGCTGGTGTAATGGTAAGTACCATCTGATCATTCAGTGTGGCACAGCTACCATTTCCGGTTGCAGTTAATGTA
>CAYQOM010000002.1:880256-883116 GCA_964419145.1 uncultured Roseivirgaceae bacterium
CCCGGTGTGTACGTTGGTGTCAGTGTATTGGCATTGGCCAATGATCCGGTGCCAGTGGTAGTCCAGGTAATGGTGTTAAAGTTACTTGCTGATGCAGGAGTTGACTGCGTAGAGAAATTGAATGAGAGACCCTGGCAGATTTCCGCATCACTGCCTGCTGATACAACAACAGCCGGTGTGATGGTAAGCGTCATCTGGTCATTCACATCTGCACAACTACCACCACCGTCTGCAGTAAGCGTAAACGTAACAACACCAGTTTCTCCAGGTTGAGGAATATACGTTGGTGTTAAGGTTGTAGCATTAAACAAGGAACCTGAACCGGTTGTAGTCCATAGTAACGAAGCAAAATTACTGGCCGATGCAGGAATGGTTTGAGAGGCGAAACTGAAATTAGAACCTTGGCAAATTTCCGAATCACTGCCGGCATTTGCTGCTGGGGCAGGAGTGATTTGCAATACCATGGCATCTTGCACAGGCGCACAGGAACCATTTCCGGTTGCCGTTAATGTGAACGTAACATTTCCAGTCTCTCCAATTCCAGGAGTATAAGACGGGGTTAATGTGTTGGCACCTGTCAGTGAACCCGTTCCTGTGGTTGTCCACAGCAAGGAAGCAAAATTGGTGGCGGTCGCCAGTGGTGCCTGCGTGCTGAAATCAAAGCTTGATCCCTCGCATATCTCCGCATCACCTCCTGCATTAACGGTTGGCGCTGGCGTAATCACCAAATCCATTTGATCCGATGTATTCGTGCAACTTCCGGTGCTGGTTACAAGCAGTGTAAAGGTAACAGTGCCAGTCTCTCCCGCCCCAGGTAGATATGTAGGGGCAATCGTATTTGGATTGAATAATGTTCCTGTTCCAGAATGCGACCAGGTTAATGTTGCATAATTGGATGCAGAGGCCGGAGTTGACTGAGTCGAGAAATTAAAGATTACCCCTGCGCAGGTCTCACTGTTGCTTCCCGCATCAACAAAAGGCAATGGAGTGATGTTCAGAATCATCTGATCGGCTACATCTGCACACGTACCAATACCCTCAGCTGTTAGCGTAAACGTTACTGGCCCGGTTTCACTTGCACCCGGTGTATAATTGGGCGTCAGGGTTGAAGCATTAGACAAGACACCGGTTCCGGTAGTCGTCCAAAGTAATGATGCAAAATTTGTAGCGGATGCAGGAGTTGACTGAGAAGCAAAATTAAAGGCTGAGCCTTCGCAAATTTCCTGATCACTTCCGGCATTTACTATCGGATTAGGTGACACCGTTACAAGAAGTGGTGCAGCCAACGTATTACACCCTGTGGCTGTAATGGTTTCAACAACCGATACCGAACCTGTACCAGCTGATGTCCAGGTGACTGAAATTTCGTTCGTACCCGCACCGCTATCTATCGTACCGCCAACAACCGTCCATGCATAGGTGTTACCGCCAACATTTGGTGTCGAATACAACACCCCCGTTTCTGTCCGACAAACATTACTGTTTCCTGCTATTACAGGAGTTGGATTTGGATTTATGGTAACATTATAAACAGGAGTGACAGTTGTACATCCACCCACTGTTTCAGTGAGTGTCAAGGTTCCTGGTCCTGCGGCACCCCAATCGACCGTTACGGTGTTATTTGTTGAAGCCCCATCAATCGTACCACCAGTAACATTCCAACTATAGGTATTCCCTGCTGTAAGTGGAGATGAGTAAACAACGTTTTGTTCATTCGCACAAACGGCATTATCACCACTGATTACCGGGGCCGGTATTGGATTAATTGTTACCGAGTAAACCGGTGTTGTTGTAATACAACTGCTTGAAGGTACAACTTCAGTGACCTCAATAGTACCTGCACCCGCAGGTCCCCAATTTACCGTAATTGAATTAGTGCCGGCCCCCGCCACAATAGAGCCTCCCGAAACGGACCATGTGTAGGTATTACCCGGTGAATTTGGCGTGGAGTAAATTACTCCGGCATCATTGGCACAAACCACGTTAAGTCCGCTGATAACTGGCGTGGGTAACGTGTTGATATTTACATTAAAGATTGGGGTAGTAATAAAGCAACCGGAAGCTGTTATCGTTTCCGTCAATTGAATTGTTCCGGTGCCTGCAGTACCCCAGTCTACCACAATGCTATTTCCGGTTGATGAACCGTCAATCGTTCCTCCTGTTACCGTCCAGGCATATGTATGTCCTGCAACAAGTGGCGTACTGTAAACTTTATTTTGTGCATTTTCGCAAACTGTATTATCACCTGTAATGGAGGGTGTCGGTATAGCTTCAATGGTTACGTTGTAAGGTGGAGTGGTAACGGTACAGCTACTGCTTACTATGAACTGTGTTACTGTAACCGACCCTGCTCCTGCGGCACCCCAATCCACGGTTATGGAGTTGGTACCTGCACCTGCCACAATAGTACCACCTGATACCGACCAGGAATACAAATCACCAGGAACATTTGGTGTGGAATAAACAACACCGGTTGTGTTTGCACAGACAGTAGCTAGGCCGCTGATAACTGGAGATGGAGAATTATTAATGACAATATTAAAATCTGGTGTAAGTGTGCTGCAGCCTGTGGCAATTATTGTTTCAAGAATAGCCACAGTTCCGGGGCCTGCTGCACCCCAGTCAACAACAATGCTATTTCCATTTGATGGCCCATCAATCGTTCCTCCAGATACCGTCCATGCATAGGTTCTTCCTGCATTGAACGGCACAGCATACGTGACATCTTGTTCACCGGCACACACGCTGTTGTTGCCGCTGATAACCGGGGTCGGATTCGCGTTGATCGTGACGTTGTAATTCGCGGTCGTGGTTGCACAGCCGGTAGCGGTGATCGTCTCAGTTACCCGAACGGTGCCTG
>CAYQOM010000003.1:0-139303 GCA_964419145.1 uncultured Roseivirgaceae bacterium
GGTGTAGCTGGTGAAGCCACCGCATTACGGGTTGCCCGAACGTAGAATGTGCCTACATCAAGGTTTAATAATGTCAGTCCCGGATCGTTGGCCAGTATCGGTGCCGTCATCCCCGGATTATTGGCCCATGTATAGGTGAACAATCCGCTCTGACCAGTTGTGCCATCAATGGATACATCGGTTACCGTTCCCGACCCGTTCGCGGCAAGCGGCAAGCATACATCCACATCAGTTGACGTTACACTTACAATTTCCATCGGCACCGTGTTCTGTTGCAACACAATGGTACCGGTTGTGGCACATGATGTTATTACGTTGGTAACCTGCACTTCGTACGATCCCGGGCCAATCAAATCGGTATTCGGTGTGCTATACGGACTGGCCTGGTTCAACGCATCGCTTGCACTGAACAACGCCCCTGCTCCGTCCGGATCATTGGTCCATACAAAATCATAATTCGCACCTGAGCCCGGGCCGCTGCTTGTGCTCGCAGTTACCGTAATCTGACCATCGAAGTTGCCATCGCAAGCTGTGTTTTCAATTTGGCTTAAGGTTACCAGAGGAAAAATTCTGTCATCCAAAATATCTCTTCTGATGGGCGCTGATTCACAACCCACACCAGCACCACCTGCTTTACGGGTTGCCTTTACAAAATAGGACCCCAGCGCTATGGCAGGAAAGGTAGCCAACGTCAGTTGATCATCAACCGGATGGGTGATGTCATCCAGTCCATCAATAATTTGTGTCGTCAGGTTTCCGCTGAACCAAGTGTAGTCGAAATCTGCCACAACACCCGGTGCTCCGTCCACGAAAACCTGAATATTTTCAATGCGTCCATCAAAAATTCCGCAGTCAGTCAGGTTGAACGGAGAAGCCGTTAACGTAAACACCGGAGGAGCCTCGCGAACAATCGCAGTTGATAATGTTCCGGAACAACCGGTAAGTTCATTGATGGCTGTTAATGTGTAGTTGCCATCATTAAGATTCGTAAATAAATTATTTACACCAGAATTGGCCGCTGAATTACCTGGCTGCCCCGCGCCACCATTCGGAACCCAATTGTAAGTATACGTACCGCCATTACCCGGTCCGGATGGCGTAACCACATCCACCTCAATACTTCCTTCAAAGAACGTAGGATCACAGGATGTATCGCCAAAGGGTGTTAATGTTAGTTGTGGATTAACCGTTGTACTTCCAATTGTAACAGTATACGGTGCACTGGTACAACCAATACCACCCGTGCCACTGGCATCAGCTGTTTTGGTGGCCCGCACGCGATACGTACCGGCCCGCACCGTTCCAGACGGAACTGTACCACTGGCTGGCAACGGAGTTTGATTGATGAACTCATCACCACCTGTAAGGGAATTCAGGGCATCGCCTTGTGCCACAAACACATTGGGCACACTGTTGGTCACGTCATCCCATGCAAATTCATAATCGGCAATTACTTCTGCTCCTCCACCTATTACACTGAGACTATTTAAGGTAACACGTGCATTTTGTTCCAACAATGGATCACAATACAAGGCATTGGAAACATTCAGATCACCGGCAACAAATTGTGACACCACAGGATTGTCGAGTACGGTAAAGGAACGAGAAGCTGTACATCCGTTGGATGCGGTAACGTTAAAGGTATAAGTAGCGGGACCAAGATTTGAAGCGGTATAATTTCCGGCAACTACACCCGCCAGCGGGAACGCATTGTTGGGATCGCTTACCATATCAATGTCATACGTCAAGCCCAACACCGGATCGTTGGGGTCTTTGTCTACATTGATTTCAATACTGCCATCAAACTGGGTTACATCACATGCGGTATTCGATACGACCGAGCTGGCCAACGTAATAATCGGATCTAAAGCCACTGCTTCGATGATTACATCCTGATAGATGAAGCAATCGCTGCCAGAGTATGTCTCTTGTACGCCAACGATATAAGAGCCGGGCACCAGCGTATTTGAAACCAAAAAAGGCAGAACAGGTTCAGTGGTTCTGTTTGTAGGTGTTAATAATGTCGGGATAGGTGGATTGGTTGAGCTTCCAGGGTAAAGGAAAACATTGTAATCCGTTTGATCAGTACCCACTGGTGGCGGTGGTGCAACTGGATTCTCAATTTCTATGGTAATGCTCCCGTTACCAACTGTGTACGGACACAATTCCGAATCGGTTTTGGTAATCTTGATTACCGCGTGCGAATTCTGGAAAGGCAAAGAGTGAGGTAAATAAGTCTTGCATCCGGTTGCCTGATCCGTTACTTCAAGCGTGTATAATCCACTTGTTAACCCATTAACGGTTGATCCTGTTCCGACTGTTGTAGGTGGTGTATAAACCGGAGGGTTGATAAAGTAATCAATCGAGCCAAGTAATGGATCGGTCGGCTGAGGAACACCTTCATACCAATCAAACGTGAAGCCAGCTGTAACGCCATTAGCTGTGGCATCCATTTGCGAATTCACGGCATTACAATCGGTAGGCAATTGCACATTTGTAATGGCCAGGTTGATAGCTGGCGATGCATCATTTACAGTACGAACAATAAGATTAGACACACATTGCGTATTCACATCACGTGCTACTACGGTATAATTGCCCGGTATCAAGCCTGCATACACAGAAGAAGCCCCTGATTGAGAAGCGCCAGCTATAACCGCGTTCTCATCCACGGCATCACTACCGTCATACCAAAAGAAATCGTAGGTCCCAGCAGGCAATACAGAAGCTGAGATGGATCCGTTAGGCGGTACGCACACGGTCATATCTGTAACATTTGCCGATAGTACCGGTATCGTAATATTTTCATCTAACGTTACCACTTGCTCATTCACACAACCTGTTGAAACGCGAACTACATTGATGGTATAGGTTTGATTTCCTTCTAATCCCGTAATTTGGTTTGCTGCTGTTGTTGTTGCGGTTACATCATCTGTCCACTGAAACGTATACCCTGCTGTAACACCTGTTCCACCACCAATAGCGGTCTCATCAATCGTGGCCAGTAGTTCACCATTCGGATTGGTCGGGTCGCATGATGTTTGATCGGTTGAAGCAATTTCAATCTCCGGAATAAACAGATCATCCGCTACATCAACTGAAACCGGATTCGACACACAATTATCATCGGTGTTGGTCACCGTTATGGTGTAGGATCCAGCCGCCAAAGCAGTGTACGTATCTCCCGGTGCAGGTCCAACCACTCCTCCTGCAGACCAGTTAAAAGTAAAACCTGTATAGGGTGCCGCTACTGCTGAACCGCGATAAGAAAGTGCGGTTACGGAAGCGGTTCCGTTACCTGGAAGAACACAATTTTCATTAGCTGTAGAAGTGAGCGAAACCACCGGCAATTGACTGTCATCATCCACGCCAACAATAGCCGTATTCACACAACCGGATTCCCGAATGGTAACTTCTACTGTATACTGAAATAACGATGCACCATTTAATCCACCCTGTACATTGACATAATCACTGGTGGTGGAAGTTGTATTTAATTGGGTAAAGTCTGGCGTTGCCGTAACCGAATTACCATCGAACCAACGGTAATCGTAAGTCTGACCGATTGGCAATATATCTGTAACACTGGCGATACCATCGGGTGCTCCACCCACGCAATTTTGAGAGGGTGTTTGTGCGGTGGTGATCACCGGTAAAACTTTGGCATTCGTTACCTGCGCAGCATACGGAGCAGAAACACAACCTGTTGGATTATGGAGTGCTGTAACGGTATAACTGCCCACATCCAATCCGGATAAAACATTTACCCCGTTGCCGGATGTGCCGGTACTCCAATCGAAGAAATAGTTTGCGGTAGTACTGCCACCGGGAATATTATTTACCGCTGCACTTACCTGGCCATTGAAGGGTACACCTGCAATAGCCGGATCACAAATTGAATTTGATACAGGGGTAAGCGTTAAAACCGGAATAATATGCGCATCAGTTACGTTAACCAATGCGGTTGACTGACATCCATTTGCCTGATTGGTCACCAATACGGTGTAGTCAAATCCAGCTCCACCTTGCACAGCAACAAGCTGGTGCGTGTTGGCATTGTTGGCCGCATCTGTTACCGGAAATGAACCGGGGCCTGTCCATGCATACGTATAGGTTGCACCCGGTGCAGCCACTCCATCCACAGTCACTATACTCGCCTGACCATTCTCCAAGCCAGGAGTACAATTAGTTGAAGCAATACTAGCGGTTGTCAAATCTGGAATATCCTGAACATTCTGAACCGGGATACTCACCAATGACGACACACAACCTGTTGGAACGTGTGTGGCCACCGTTGTGTATGCATCGGGACCTCCGTTCAATTGATCGTATACGTTGGCAGTCTGAACACCGGCTGTGTTGCCACCCCCAAATACAAACGTATAATCTGTTAATGCGCCAACCTGATTGGTTACCGTTGCCGTTACGCGACCCGTAAACTGTGCAGGCGGATTGGTTAGCGCAGGATCGCAAATACCATTGTCTTGCGCGGCCAACGTTATCACCGGAAGCACACTTGCATCGGCAACATTCACAAGGGCTGTTGACTGACAACCATTTGCCTGATTGGTAACAAGCACGGTGTAATCAAACCCTGCCCCACCTTGCACTGCGATAAGTTGGTGTGTGTTGGCATTGTTGGCGGCATTGGTAACCGGGAATGATCCGGGGCCAGTCCATGCGTAGGTGTAAGTTGCACCGGGTGCTGCTACACCATCAACGGTAACTACACTGGCCTGTCCATTCTCCAGACCCGGAACACAGTTTGTTGACGCCACACTGGCGGTTGTCAGATCAGGAAGATCCTGAACATTTTGAACCGGGATGCTTACCAAAGATGAAACACAGCCTGTTGGTGTGTGGGTAGCTACAGCTGTGTAAGCATCGGGGCCACCATTAAGTTGACTGTAAATATTATTTGATTGAAGACCTGCTGTATTTCCACCCCCAAATACAAATGCGTAATCTGTCAACGCTCCCACTTGATTGGTAACCGTTGCTGTAACACTTCCAGTAAATTGAGTTGGCGGATTAGTTAAAGCAGGATCGCAAACAGTATTGTCTTGCGCGGCTAGTGTAAGCACGGGTAGTACGCTGGCATCGCCTACTAAAACAGTAGCTGTATTTTCACAACCCGAATTTACGTTTCTCACCAATGTAGTAAAAAATTCTCCAGCGCCACCTTGCAATCCATTACCAGGAGTGTTAACGCCATAGGCTGGTGTGGTGGCTTGAACAGTTCCTGTTGCCAGATTACCATCATACCATTCAAAGGTATAATCAGGTGATGCAATTCCCGCTCCGTCAACATCAGTTACCTGTGCTACACCATTGGCCAATGCCGGATCGCAATTGGTACTGGGAATAGCAGAAGTTGTGATTACTGGAAGGGCTTTTATGCTTAACACCTGCTCAACAGTAGCAACCGAAGGACAGTTGAGTACCGTGTTCGTAACCACAAGCGTATAGAAACCACTATCGAGATTCACATAGTTTTGTTGATTGAGGTTAACCGGAGTTCCGGTTGCGGTTGGTCCGTCATACCATTCAAAGGTATAATCCGGATTGCCGGCTGCGATGGCATTGCCACCAAACGTTACCGTTGACGAAACACTTCCGGTAAAACCAAGCGTCTGATCACAAACTGAATTCGGTGTTGTACCCAATGCTATCAGCGGGTAATTGATAATTTCATTAATAACAGTATCCTTTGTAACCGAACATTGATTGGCTGTGGTGATGCGTACGGTAAAAGCCTGACCACCACCCTTCACACCTTCTGCAATTTGTCCGTTCACACCCGATGTACCTCCTGTGTGAGCTGTAATGGTATTTTGTCCTTCAAACCATTCGAATGTAAAATCAGCCGGGTTTTGAACAACGCCATTAATGACTGCATCCGCCTGTAACCGACCATTAGGTTGTAGGGGATCGCACGAAGTTTGAGGAGCCAGTTCAGTAAACCTGGCTTCCGGAAGAATCGTAAGGTCACGGATAGCAATGGTATCAGGTGCCACATTGGATTCATTGCAGCCGGTGGCAATCTCAGTCACCACAACTTCGTAGTGTCCTACAGGAAGATCTTTCACGGTAGGATTTCCGGTATTTCCAGGAAGAATACTTCCTCGAATACCGGTAGCTGCATCAAAAAAGTACCAATCGAATCGGTAATTCAACGTGTCTTGCTCTACCCCACCAACGGAAGGTCTGGCCGATACCTGTCCACTGGATGAGTTCACGCAATTCACTACATCAACCGCGCTTAATGTCAGGTCGGGTTCAACCGTGAAATCGAGAATCGTTCCATCTGCCTCTGTACTGCAACCGCTTTGTGTTTCCGTAACAACAACCGTGTAGGTACCTGATCGCACATTTTCCAAAACCGGTCCGGTAACTCCAATAGGCCCTCCAACATCTTCCCAGGCAAATTCAAATCCGGCATTTCCTCCAGTAACATCGGCTCGCAGTTCACCATTGGGTGGTTCACAACTGGTTTGATCGGAAATCTTGGTAACGGTAAGACCCGGAATGGCCAAAGGTCCATCAATCACCTGGCTCAATATCGGATCAGAACTACACCCTTTCTCCGTATTCGTAATCACAAGAAAATAGTCTCCTCCCGGTATCCCTTGTATATCGTAATTCGTATCCGGCACACCCAGTGTGCCAGCAGGCGTTACGCCATCTGCGAGGAACCATTGAAAAGCGTACGGACTCAGATCGATAACCGTATCAGCACCGATTGAAATATGGGAAACCAACCCACCATTATCAGGCGAAGTGGGTAAACATTTTGCGTTTGGTATGGAGTCGATGTTTACGGTAAATGGCGTTGGTACAATGGTGATGGGCCAGAAATTATTTCGGATATCACATTCAACACCATTGCTTGCAGCCAGTGTATCGATGGGTAGTACAGATCCATCATTGTACAAGACAACAAACATTTCAAACGTTGTACCCGGTCCATCGAACTCAATAAACGGCAAGTCGCCCGCACGAAGTAAATTACCATTTGCATCCAACAGATCTCCAATGGATAAGGTATCGCCTACCTGAAGGTTGCTAACCGTAATGGTGGTTGAGTGTAGCAACGTACCGGTATTGTTTGGATCGTACGGGCTACCAACAAAAAAGCTGACGGGAATGGATGTATTAATAGGAAGATCACCTGAGTTCGAAATATTAAACCCAACCTTTAAATCAATGTTACCGCAAATTGGAGGCTCAGCAAACACCGTTGGAAAATACCCAGGAGCAGTTGGATCGGTAAGGGGATCATTTGGATCCTGACCGATAAACGTTAAATCGGGCGCAGGGAATACCGGACAACCGTTCGCACTTAAAAACGGAACCTGATTCAAAAAAACATTATAGGGAGTTTGCGGCCCTGGAATACCATTGGGGCAAGGCGTATTGCTGAATACTGCAGCAATATCAAGCTGTGGAAAAGGAAGGGTTAAGTCATCGTTAATATTAACTACAAAATAACCGGGTTGATTCCACACTTTTCGTGTTGGCAGCCACTCGCCATCAGAAAAGAAAATGCGAACCTCTCCCAGTGCTTGCTGTTGTATGCCCGCTTCAATTTTAAACTGTGATGGATTATCGCTTCGGTTACACGATACACAAATATCCGTGTTGCCATCACCATTAACATCGGCAATAACCGGACCTTCCGTGTATGTGTGTGACATACAGGTGCGACTGAATAATTTATTTGAACCGGTTGCACCATCTACAATGGCGAGTTCCTGTGAATCGCGGTAAACGACTTCAGGATTTCCATCATTATCAAAATCATAAATCGTAACAGTAAGTACACCCGAACGTGAGTCGTTAATTGTTCTCACCCATTTTTGCACCAATCCATTTGACGCATTGGTGGTAAAACAAAACAATTGGTTACCCGCAACAAACAATAAGTCAAGCACACCATCTCCATCGGCATCGCCTATGTTCACGCGCCCTGTTCCCCAAATCCATCCGTTCAGGTAATTATCGTGATCAGGTTTTTGGTTATTGGGAATTCCAAGCTGCGCACTGGTGGGGGTCATGTAACCCGTTACCGTGTTATCCTGAACATTCCAATAAAAAACGGTTGATCGTCCGGTTGAGGAATTCAGCGCACCGGTTACCACCACGTCTACAAAACCATCTTTATCAATATCAGCCACACTGGTGCTGCTGTGCGTGTCAATACCGTACTCATCCGGATCGTTCATCAACTTCACAAAGTATTGATCGGGTGATCCATCAGCATTGATATCGAATGAAATGGAATTCATATCGCGCCACAGCGTGAGTGAACCCGGGGCTCCCGGGTTTCGATTAGTCAATGAAGGAACTTTATAGATTTTGGAACCACTAACCAACTCCATTACAAAACCATCCGCACCTGCAGAACGAATATCAACAGCAACCGGAGCAGATGTAACGTCAATGTCCCACCGATCTGTGCCGGTTCCGGTCATCAGCTTGCCGCCTTCACTGGCAAGCAGGGCTCCTGTTTCAGCTGCAAAAATCCGATCGCGAAGGTAAACCTCTGCCCTTCCATCTCCATCCATGTCCGCAATACCAAAAGTACCCGGTCTGTTCTTGCCTAGATACACTGCATTATACATCGGTTGTAAACCGCCTGGTCCGTAATTATTAAAACGTAAGCCAAGCAAGTAAAAACTTTTCGGTGGACTTGTTGGACTTCCCTGACGGTTACTCACCACACAAAAAATTTCAGCAACACCGTCTTTGTTAATATCAGCAATTAATACTTCATGCTCGAAGAGCAGATTCTTGACGTCAATACCATCAAACTCTGGAAAAAAACCGGTGTTGCCATCCAAATTAAAATCAGCCATTACATCACCCGGACTAAAACCGGGCTGGACTGCGGTAGATACAAGTCTGACTTCCGAATTCCATTTGGAGGTAATGACTACATCCGGGTATCCATTTCCATCCACATCTCCTGCCGCAACTTTTGATTGTGTATCAGCTGTGTTTTGTCCGGAAACCGCTGGAGGTCCAACTAAATCGAACGGTGTGTTGGCTCCGGGAGGAACAATGCTACAATCAGAACCTTCGCCTACGAACTCTAATCCAAAATAACTGGCACAATTGGGATCGGCAGCATCAGCTACGCCATCGCCATCATTATCTATATTATCGAAGCAGTTACAGCCTTGTTCAATGTTTACTGGAAAGACGCAATCCGCTGGGCAATTACCACCATTGGCAGTGCTTCTGGGATCACAAGGATATTGTGTTACCGGAGTTTGAGCATAACTCATGTGTGCCCCCAGCCAAAACAGGCCAAGAAACAATAAGTTCAGGAGAGAGGGTCTTCGTTTAGAAACAAAGAATAGGTTCATGGTCTCAGTTAAACGAAGGTTAAAATACTGTCAAAAACATTACCGAACAATCAACACACTACCGGTAATCGGTGGTGCATTCGGGCACCCAAATACGTAATAATAGGTTCCTTCAGGAACGGCTTTTCCATTGCTGGTTCCATCCCAACCCGTTACTGGAAAACCTACAACTTCAAATACTCTTCTACCTCTTCCGTCAAACACATTCACGTTACAATCGGGATAATTTTCTGCGTTGACAATAACCCAAAAATCATTGATATTATCATTGTTAGGTGAGAAAACTTTCGGAATTGTAACATCAATTGGTCCTTGCGGATCGTCACACTCAGGCTTTGGTTGTAAAATCAATTCATCGGTACCTGCACAACCGTTATTATCCACTGTATTTACTATAAACGTGCCCGGCTGGGTTACTGCAATGGATGATCCACTTCCTCCTGTACTCCAGGAGAAACTAGTGAATGAACCCGCCACACTCAGGTTGACAGATTCTGATCCATCCGCACATATGTCTGTTACATTCGGATCGGCAACAATTTCAGGCGGTGTGGCTGCATTCACATTAAAGTTTCGGGTTGTATTATTTGAGCAGCCTGTTACGCCCGGATAGCTTAATGTGAGTCGCGCCACTATGCCAACTTGTGCCGCTATGTAGGTATGCGTGGTGGTTTGTCCTGTGCCTACATCTCCATCTCCAAATTCCCAGGCATAAGCAACCGCCTCGACATTATCAAACGTTGAACCTGCACTATTAAAATTTACGGCTGTGCCCACACATACCAATGCAGGCGTTGTCGTAAATGATGCAACCGGTGTATTGATTACCTGGAGATTTAAAGCGCTCGTTTCGCTTGTACAGGTAATGGTTTGATGTGAAACCAATACAGTATATGCGGCTGCATCTGTTGCGGTAGCCGAAGCTATAGACAATGAAGCACCGGTTTGGCCGATAATATTTGAACCATTCTTTTTCCACTGATAATCATACCCGGCCACCGGATTGATGGACAGTGTGATCGCCTGACCGGTACATACTTTTGGACTTCCGGTACTGGTTGCTATCGCAAACGAAGCAGGCTCCACTACATCTATGTTGACCGTTGTTATGTTGCTTCGGCAGTCGCCCGACTGTACCTGAAGCGAATAGGCGCCCGCATTAACGGCTGCCACATTGGGAATTCCGGTCGGATTCTGTAGCGATGAAGTGAACCCGGCAGGGCCCGACCAAAAATATTGTGTAGCTGCAGTGGTGGTGCTTAATGTAAGGGTGTTTCCGGCACATACAGCTGATGGCGCAGTGATTACCGGATTGGCCGGTACACTTCCCGCGCCCGCCACGACATCAATCGAAACCTGTTGTGAGCATGCACCACCCTCGCCTACTGCCGTTAACGTGATGGTAGAGGGTGCATCGGCAAAGGTGATGTTCTTAGTTGGTCCTGTTCCACCCGAACTCCAGGAGAATGCAACACCCGGCATGGGGATACTGGCAAGTTCAATGGTTTGTCCATTACATATCGTTACCGGATCTTCATTAAAAATAACCGGCTTATGACAATTTCTGTTTTTCCAAACATCAATTGAAAAACTGGCCACATTGTTTGTCGAAGTAATGGCAATGTCGGGTTTGGCGTCCCCATCAAAATCGGTTGCACGCACAAACCAGTTGGCTTTAGGTGTTACCAATGTGTTTTGTGCAAATCCGGGAGTCGCATTTCCGTTGTTGATATAAATATTGAGTTGCGGACTGGCAAAGTCACGGTTGCCCACAACAAAATCAAGCAAACCATCTCCGTTCATGTCGGCAACATCAACACCCCATGCCGTTGGCGAAGGAAAACCCGTGGTTGAGTTAACTGAACTGAATGCAAATCCACCAGTATTCAGGTAAACAAATGCTTTGTTGGCTCCACGATCGGCTACCACAAAATCCAGCCGACCATCATTGTTAAAATCGCCTGACGCGATGTCGTTGACGTTGGTGCTTCCATTAACCAGTATACTGGTTATGGCAGAAAAGTTTAATGTTCCGTTAGCCGGATTATTATAGATAAACACACGCTGCGCATTTGTATTGGCAGCAAATGCAATGTCAGTCCAACCATCGCCATTAAAATCGGCCACATCAAGGGCAAGCGTATTCGTTGCCCCTACAACAGTTTTCTCAACACGGGTAAAGGCATCGGCATTTATCACACCTGCGCTCACATTATTATCAAAGATGTACAGGTTATTGGTCTGTCCGTTAGTAACAATAATTTCAGGTTTGCCATCACGATCCAAATCAGCAATGGCAAGCTCTTTGGCAAAGTCACCGGTTTGAAGATTCAAGGCGACCGGAGTAGCGAACGTAATGTTACCTGCTGTACTGGTATTCTCAAAAACATAAATGTTACTACCCGTTACTGTACCCCCACGACTGGCAACCAATTCAGGTTTACCATCGCCATTTAAATCTCCACACACAACGCTAAAGGTTGGCACACTTAAAGTAAGAGTAGTCTGAGCAAAACTAAGGGTAGTGTTATTAGCCGCAACTGTACTGGTGTTGCGCAGTAGCATGATGTTGGATTTCCCATCCCTGAATTTTGATCCGGCCATATCGGGTTTTCCATCTCCATCAAAATCACAGGAACATAAATCAAAAATATCGTCTGGGTTTGAAAAGGCGTTATTGGTAAAATCCGTAGTGAAGGGTTGAACTCCACTAAAATTTGACACAAACTTTTTTGAAGACCGGGCGGAAAGTTTCGTATTCAGATTAATTACCTCAACACTGCTTACCCGTGCACCTGCGGGAACGCGTACAGCTATGGATGTTTCAGTTGACGTTAAGATAGTCCCTTTAACAGATCCAAACCATACCTGCAACTGTGCCGCATTTGCACTAAAGCCTGAGCCGTTGATGCGTACTGTTGAGAACGGATAATCGGTAACCTGATCGAAACTGCTGATGGCTGGCACCTGGGCATATGCCCCTACCTGACTGATCAAAAGAAGAATTCCATATAGAATAAGTGAGCGCATACTTTTTTTAGTGGTGTACGGTAAGCAACCAGGCATCTCTGAAGATTTTCATTTTTCTGTACTTGTCACGTTCCGCGCGTGCGGTATTAATATCATTTGTCTGGGCAACGTAAACGTACCACATCTCTTTTTCAGTCAAATGGCCATAATCAGCGGTGAATCCAAATTTTACCAGCCCCTCAGAAAAGTGCTGGGCATTTTCCTTGGATCGGAAGGTACCTACCACCACAAAATCACCCGTATCCATTTCATCCTGATGCCCGCCACGCTTTACAAATTCATGGCGCTCAGCATTGGGGTGGAAGTCGATATCCTCATCGTGATGTTCATCTGGATCAGCTGCATGTTGCTCCAGTCGCAGGGTTCTTTCATTTTCTTCATCACTGATGTATACCGGCACATAAAGCTGGTTGCGGAAACGTGCGCCACCATCATGACTTTGATCTTCCAACGGTGGCTCAGCTGGGGTTACCGGCTGCGTTTGTGTTTGCTGAGGTTGCTGTTGAACGACAACAGGTTGAGTCTGCTGCTGCGTTACAACAGGTTGCGTTTGTTGTGGCTGTGGTTGAGTTTGCACCACTTGCTGTTGTGCCTGTTGCTTAGCCAGTTCAGCCTGACGCGCAGCTTCAGCCTCCTTTTGCTTTTGTTCTTCCGCTTTAGCGGCCAATGCCTCTGCCTCCTTTTGTTTTTGCTCCGCTTCACGGGCGGCACGAAGTTGCGTCTCACGCTCTTTGGCTGCTTTCTCTTTCGCCAGCTGTTCCTCCCGCTGTTGTTTGGCCAACTCTTCCTGTTTCTTTTTACGTTCGGCCTCTTCCTGTTTTCTTCGTTCGGCAATCAACTCACTGGCCGACTTGCGCTTCTTTGGTTTTTCCTTTTCAGCATCAACAAAAGAATAGTGCGGTACATTTCGCTTACGCTGGCCAAGTAAATAACTCATCTGCACTTCGTATGTAGGACTGTTCAATTCATTGATGCCGGTATTTTTCAATGAATAGGATCCTCCGATAAGAATGGTGTGATTAATCTTAACCCCTCCCAACGCAGAGATACCAAAATCCTGCTTATAGCTTCCACCAACCCATATAACATGATTCAGGTGAACCACACCAGCAACCTCAAATTGTGAGGGTAAACCGGTGTTGATACGATACAATACATAAGGTTCAAAAATGTGCTTATCCCCACCAAAGTAAAACCGATTGCTGGCGCTGACGATTACCGATTGAAAAGGTTTAACTTCTTTGAAAGAGAACGGGTCTACGCTTACATATGATGGTGAAAAGATAGACGGCAGCGATACACCCAGGTGAAATGTTTTAGCATGCAGGGAAATTCCAGCGCTGCCAAGCAGGAAAGCATTTTGATCCAACAACTCAGCCAGAGCAGGATCAGATGCATCTTCAATTTCTTCCAGGTTAACCATGTTCCAGGCTCCACCAACCGATACACCAAAACGGAGTGAAACCTGATCCGACAACGAAGCGGCATACCCAAATGCCAGTGTTAAGCCTGAAGTATTCAAAACACCACGCATATCATTGATTACATTCAAACCAAAATTCAATCCTGCTTTTGTAGTTTGACCGTGTAAAGAAAGATTAGCAATAGTAGGTCCACCTTGTATGTTTGCCCACTGTTTTCGATAGCCAACAAACAAAGCGGCTCTTCCATCAGTACCCGCATATGAAGGATTGTAACTAAACGGGTTGATGAAGAATTGCGTAAAGTTCGCGGCATCCTGGGAGAATACTTCTCCGGTTAATAACGCTAGCCATACACATAAAAAATAGAACCGACTAATTCTGTACATCAATGAAGTCTATTCTGTTGTTCACGATCAAACAAGATCATGATTCAAAAACCAATACGATTAAAAAATTAGCGTTAATCAATCAGGCAAAGGTATCCAATAATATCCTAAATTTAGCGAAAATTCGCGAACTAAACCCCAAAATTCAGACGAATGGACTCCAGATTCTTTAGCAAGTTTTTTAAACAACTACTTGGTATCAGCATTCTGATCCTTTCGCAATCGACCTTCTCGTATGCGCAAAAACTATCCCTTGGGGTTAAGGGCGGCCCGTTGGCGTTGTGGTCAGCCTATGGCGATAAGGATGATCGTCAGGAGTTTGATAGCAAACCCAAGTTAGGGTATAGTGCTTCTGGCATTATTGGGTTCCCCCTAAAAAAAAAATATGCCTGCATTTTTGAAGGAGGCTATTCGCAACGCGGCAGAAAAGTAATTTTCAACAACGGATTTTCACAAAACAATGCAACCTATCGCTTCACCGACTTTTCGCTATTGCTTCAACGTTCATTCAGTTTCAATCTTTCCAAAAATGTCGTTGCCGATTGGTACTTCTCTATCGGTCCGCAAATCAGTTATTGGCTGAATGGTGATGGTGTGGTAGGCTCCGTTGATAACGAAGGCCAGGCTTACACCATAGTGTTTGATGAGGAGTTTACCGGCCTGATCGACAATAAGATGTACCTGAATGATATCAACCGGTGGTTATTTGGTTTAAACTTTGGCTTAGGGATGCAAGCCCCGTTGGGCGGAGCGCGAAAACTAAATGTGGAGCTTCGGTTTATATCGGGGCACACGTATTTTGGTGAGCGTAACAGCGCCTCATACAGTTGGCAAAACTTTGAAGACAACTTGCGGTCGAATGAAAAAATCCTTTCACTCACTGCTGCATATGTAATCAATGTGGATTTAAAAGACCGTAAGCAAGGCAGGAGCACAAAAGACAAGGAAGTAAAACGGAAACCGGTAAAGAAAAGAAAGCGCTAAGATTAGCCTTTTGCTACTTGTCCATCCTTGATTTCAATGGTTCGATCGGCCATTCCAGCAAACTCCTGATTATGGGTAACAATGATAAACGTTTGGTTCAGTTGCTTGCGCAGATCGAAAAACAACTGATGCAGTTCCTGCGCATTTTTTGAATCCAGGTTTCCGCTGGGTTCATCGGCCAATACCAATACCGGATCATTAATCAATGCCCGTGCAACAGCCGTGCGTTGCTGCTCCCCACCCGACAATTCAGATGGCTTATGTTCCATACGTGAAGCCAGGCCGAGCATCGTCAACAACTCTTTAGCACGACTGGTGATCTCTTCTTTGCTTCTGCCAGCAATCCAACCGGGTATCATCACATTTTCAAGCGCAGAGAACTCTGGCAACAGGTTATGAAACTGAAAGACAAACCCAACTGACTTATTCCGGAAAGCCGCCAGTTTGGTTGATGAAAACCGGAATACATCCTGGTCGCGTAAAAAAAGTGTACCCTGATCGGGCACGTCCAACGTTCCTAAAATATGAAGCAGCGTACTCTTACCCGCACCCGAGGCACCCACAATGGCCACCACTTCACCGGCTGCCACCTCCAGGTCAATTCCCTTCAGTACATTAAGCGCACCATATGATTTCCGGATATCAACAGCTTTTACAAGAGGCGTATTCACACAGATTTCTTTGAATTAAAAGGTTAAATAAAGTAGTTTAGCCTCAAAATAAAAATACATGAACATCCACGAATACCAGGGAAAGGAAATACTGAAGAAATATGGTGTAGCCATTCAACGCGGCATCGTTGCCGACAACCCGGATGCCGCTATACAAGCCGCCAAGGAATTGCAAGCCGAAACCGGCACCAAATGGTTTGTTATAAAATCCCAGATTCATGCCGGAGGCCGCGGAAAAGGGGTTGTTAAGGAGACCGGATCGAAAGGCGTTGTGCTGGCAAAAAGCCTTGCCGAAGTACCTGAAAAGGTAAAAGGTATACTAGGCGGAACATTGGTAACACACCAAACGGGACCCGATGGAAAAGTGGTAAATAAAGTTCTGATTGCTGAGGATGTGTACTATCCGGGCGAATCAGAACCAAAGGAATACTACATGAGCATTCTGCTGGATCGTTCCAAGGGTATTCCTGTGATCATGGCCTCCACTGAAGGTGGAATGAACATTGAAGAAGTAGCGGAAACGCATCCCGAAAAAATTGTGAAAGAGTGGATTGACCCGACCATTGGTCTGCAAGGATTTCAGGCGCGCAAAATAGCTTTCGCGATGGGTTGGGAAGGAAATGCTTTTAAGGAAGGCGTGAAATTCATTCAATCGTTATACAACGCCTACATCGGGTTGGATGCCTCCATGTTTGAAATCAATCCCCTGCTCAAAACGTCTGATAATAAGATACTTGCCGTTGATTCGAAGGTGAACCTCGATGACAACGCGCTCTACCGCCATAAAGACCTGGCCGAACTGCGCGACCTTTCTGAAGAAGATCCATTGGAAGTTGAAGCAGGAAAAGCAGGACTGAACTACGTGAAGTTGGATGGCAACGTTGGCTGCATGGTAAACGGAGCCGGGCTAGCCATGGCCACCATGGACATCATCAAGTTATCTGGTGGCGAGCCCGCCAACTTTCTTGATGTCGGTGGCGGGGCCAATGCTGAAACCGTTGAGGCGGGCTTCCGGATTATTCTCAAAGACCCAAATGTAAAGGCCATCCTGATCAACATTTTTGGGGGCATCGTTCGCTGCGACAGAGTCGCCAACGGTGTGGTGGAAGCCTACAAGAAAATAGGCAACATACACGTACCGATTATTGTGCGCTTACAGGGTACCAACGCAGAAGAAGGCGCCAAAATCATTGAACAATCCGGATTAAAGGTATTTTCGGCCATTTTGCTGAAAGATGCCGCTGCCAAGGTGAAAGAAGTACTGGCCTGAGATTGATTTTAAAAAAAGACCAAAATCCCCTACCTTAGTGGGATATAATGTGTTTGCTATGAGATTTTTACGTCTGCTGTTGGTAGTTATCTTGTTTTTACCCGAATGGGCTGATGCCCAAAGCTTTTACGCGGTAAGGCGGGAGCGGTCGTTTATTGGTTCTATTGGAATTGGAAATGCAACCTATTTTGGTGAATTGGCAAACCCGGGGGACAATTTTGATTCTAAACCTTCAATAAACTTAGGACTACAATATTTCTTTACCAACAGAATCAGCGTTCGTTCTGAACTTACCTGGTTTCAAATTCAAGGAGATGATGCGAAGGCAGATGATGCAAGTCGTGTTCGAAGAAACCTGTCGTTTACGTCAAGTAATTTTGAATTAAATGCTACAGGGGCTGTGAGTTTGTTTCCATTAGGACAACGATTCTACCAACGCCCAAGATTTAATGTTTATGGTTTTGCCGGAGTTGGCGTTCTTTATTCCAATCCTAAAACTGAATACCAGGGAGAAAAGTATGCATTACAGCCCTTACAAACTGAAGGGGTTAAGTATAGCAAGTTTAATTTAGTTATCCCTTATGGACTTGGCGCGCGCGTGATGCTCAACCCATTCGTGAACGTAGCCCTCGAAGGAGCTTATAGAGCAACTTTTACAGATTACCTGGATGATGTAAGTACAGTCCATAAAGATCCAGCTTCTTTTTCTGATCCTATAGCTGCAGCCTTGGCTGACCGCAGAGCAGAGCTTGGTTTACCAAATGTTGCTCCGGGCACGCAACGTGGAAACCCGGATAAAAATGACGGATACTTTTTCTTACAGTTGAAGGTGGAGTATTACATCCCCGATGAGGTGTTCTGGAATTCCAACAACAAGCTTTACAAGTCTAAGCGTAAAGCTTATTACAAAAGAAGAAGGTAGTTTATTTATTTCTTTCTATCGAGTACTTCGTAACGTGAGTAGTTGCTCTTGAATTCAGGCACCAGTTCTTTCATTAATGCAACCATTTTCAATTCATTTCGGTCATTGAGTAAATCCCAGAATAACTCGATATAGTTATTTATGTCTGCGTATTCGTACTCCAGCACCCTCGCCTTCATGATTTTTGGATGGTGGGTTGGAATAGTATTCTCTTTATCACCTAGTAATTCTTCAAAGAGCTTCTCTCCTTCCCGCAAACCGGTAAATACAATTTCAATATCCCTGCCCCGCTCCAAACCTGAAAGTTGTACCATCTTTTTAGCGAGGTCAAGAATCTTAATAGATTGCCCCATATCGAACAGGAATATCTCCCCACCTTTACCCATTGCCCCAGCCTCCAGTACAAGCTGGCAAGCTTCCGCAATGGTCATGAAGTAACGTGTGATCTCAGGATGCGTAACCGTTACGGGTCCACCCTCTTGTATTTGCTTCTTAAACAACGGGATCACAGATCCATTTGAGCCCAGTACATTGCCAAACCGGGTAGTCACAAAAAGTGTATGGCGTACCCCTTGTCTCTCCAATTGATTGTTTAGGGCTTGCACATAAATTTCCGAAATACGCTTGGAACACCCCATTACATTGGTCGGGTTTACGGCCTTATCGGTTGAGATCATGACAAACTTGTCAACCGCATGCTTTACAGCCATATCGGCTAAGTGCTTGGTTCCCAGGATATTGCAAAGCACAGCTTCCGAAGGATTCCCCTCCATCATGGGCACATGCTTGTAGGCAGCCGCATGAAATACAATCTGTGGCTTGTGCTCCTTAAAAACAGATTCAATACGCTCGTGATTCGTGATATCTGCCAGGTAAGGAAAGATCGCAACGGAATTTGAAAATCGCTTCAGTTCAAGTTCAAGATCATATAGGGCTGATTCATTCTGATCAATCAGAACTACTTTAATGGGCCTGTAATTAATCACCTGAAGAACAATCTCCTTGCCAATTGAACCGGCAGCACCTGTAACGCAGATTACTTTTCCGGCCAGTTCGCGGCTTACATGCTCGTTTGAAAGTTGTATCGCCTCACGCCCCAACAGGTCTTCAATATTTACATCTTTAATCTGGTTCAGACTGAGCTCTCCCTTTACCCATCGTTCAATAGGCGGAATGGTTCTGATTTTTACCTGATGTTTTAAACAACAATCAACGATTTCAGATTTTCTATCAAAGGGTAAATCCTTAACCGTGATAATCAACTCGTCCACACTCAAAGAAATCAGTAAATCTTCAATGTTGGATCGCGAACGATTAAAATAGATAGGTGCACCTGATAGGGCCTTTCCTGCTTTATTCGTATCATCTTCCAGGAATCCAACCACGCGCATGGTTGAAGAGGCCTCAATAACCTGCTTCGTAATCATGCCTGACTGACCAGCACCATAAATAAGGATATTACTACGCTTGGTTAGTGCATTACGGTAATACGCAAAAAAATATTTTATCAACAGTCGGTAGTTGAATAGAAAAAGAAATGAGGACAGCAGGGCAATGAATATTACAGAATACGGGATAAGATTTCTTGACGTGTTGTAGTGCAATACCAGATTTGCAAAAACAACCAATGCTACGTTCAGCAACAACATATAAAATATCCGGACACCATCCTGAATACCGGTATACCGAATAATACCCCTGTAACTACCCGTAATAAAAATGGCCAAAGCGCCACTCGCGGTATAAACAAGGATGCCTGTTTTGAAATCACTTGCTGTTATATCCCCTATGGAAAAATTAAAACGAAGCAGGTAAGCCAGTAAAGCAGAGAAAGCCAAAATAGACAGGTCAATACAAACAATGACCCACCGGGGCAGGATTTTAAGATTATGAATAAGCCGTGAAAACAAAATTGGAAATTTTAATTTCCTTCCTTCTTTCGTGACAGAAATCGTTTTATACCCAATGCGCCACCCGCCAGTAATAACCATTCAATCCCGGATATAGGCACATCAGGATCTTGCCCTCCTCCTGGATCACCAGGCTGTGCCCAAACCACTACAGACAAAAGTAGAAATAAACAGATTAAAGCGCGGGTCTTCATTCGTTGGTCTTAATAATTTTTACCTGATGCACACGTCCACCTTTCTGAACGTGCAATATATACATTCCATTGGATTGATTGGTGAGGTCAAACTCAGCTTGTTTGGATAGACCAGAACCAGTCAGATTTTTTGCCTCTATTTCAATTCCAAGAACATTCAATAGCTTCACTTGAACAGGTTCGGCCGAGTCGATTTCAACCTTTAGATAATCCTTAGCCGGATTTGGATAGACACGAATAACTTTATCTATTGATTCTTCCAGAGCAGTAACCACAAACTGTCGCTCTGTGGAGGTAGAACAACCATCTTGAGACGTAACCGTAAGACGATATAATCCAGAAACCTCCGCTTCAAAATACTGACTGGTGGCCCCGTCAATTGGATCACCATCTAAATACCACTGATTTCCATCTTCATAGTTTGAAGTAAGTGTATTACCGGATGTTTGTATCTCCGCAGGAACCATCTCAACCAAATTCACATCCACAGCTTTCTCTAAAGGGACTGCGTCACATGTTGCCTGCCTGGCGAACACCAAAATCGAATTTTCTCCTGGCTGAAGTTTTTCGGCATCAATCGAAATAGATAGTGTCTCACCATTTCCGGAAATTATCTCAGAAATTGAATTGCCTCCGAGCACGGCATAATAAGAAATACCTGGTTGCGAGGCAGGAAGCTTAATCTCATACTCATTACCAGCACAATTGGTAGCCTCACCTTGAGGAGTTAGGGACTGATCAACCTCAGGCAGTGAAAACACTACACTGAAACGAACTCCCTGAGATTGTTCGTCCTCAGTAATGTCGAACTCGTAAATACCTTGCTCCCGAATATCGATGGTTTCACCCAATAAATTATCGACCAACTTAATACTGATCGATTCATTTACAAATGAATCAAATTCTGAAAACTCAAGTTTATAAGGTCCGGGGGCTGCATCCGTAATCTCAAGATCAACGGATTTTACACAAGTCATCTCAGGTAGCGTATTTACGGCCAGGTTAATCTCACCGGTTTTTGAGGAGATATTAAACGCTGCATTCTTTAGTTTATATGCATCAAACGTCTGGTCAAATTCCTCCGTTGCTGTCGATTCAAAACGAATAACGGTTTCATCAGAAATGACACCACCACGGAGTGCAATTCTAAGCATGTCGTTGATAGAACCTTCACGAATAAATTCCGACTGGGTTCCTGCCACCTTTACATTTTCAGTTGCCTGGAAATCAATCGGACCTCCATCACTCTTTACAAAAAAGGCTTGACCAATTGGAATGTATTGGGATCCACCGTTCAATCCAACTCCACCAATATACGTAGCAATTACAGGTGACTGAACCCCATTATCGCGCATGTAAATTGCGTTGTTAATACCTGTTCTTGTCCAGCCTGAAGCTGCATCCCAATCGATGGTGGAGGGATAAGGATTCCCCACTAAATTCCATCCATCATTGGCTATGTTTCCTGAAGAGGTAAAGGATACATGGCTATTGAAACTAATGTTACCACTATTGATAGGAGCACGCACATCCCAAAGCGCAGAACCTGCTGATGAAATTGGCGTAATGTTGCCCCTTACAAAAATTGCATATCCTCGCCCGGTGGTTAAAGTTTCTGTATTGCTCGCAGCCGGGAAATTAATATACCCATCATTCAAATCACCTGTAATAATTGACTCATCATACGCAAACATGGATTGGTTTGTACCACAGCCCGTACATGAACTTGCACCGGTAAACGTACCGGTAATCGGTATTTCACTTTGAATTTGTGATACAGCCGGGGTTTGAACCGGAGAGGAAATGTACCGATAAATTCTTCCATTATTTGCACCTTCAATAGCCATGTAACGTTGAACCGTAACATTACCAGTCACTGAAGCACCTGTAGGTAGTGTGGCTATTGAGGCATCTACCGTAGGATTATCGGCTGATGAAAGTAATGTAAACACAATACTGCCCGCCCCATCGGCATCAAAAACAGAACCAGCAGACAAGGTCAAAACTCCCCGTAAGTTCTGATTACTCAATACCTGCACGGCTGGAGGACCCGACACGTTCGTCACGGTAATATTATTAAATGTTGTAACTGTGCTGCCTTGAACGACTTGTTGGTTATTACCCGAGAATAATACTGTTCCTGTTCCGCTGTTAAAAGTTCCGTTGTTGGTAAAGTTACCGGCCAACGAAAGTGTTGCCGGTGAATTGAGCGTACCAGAAATCGTTACACCGCTGAACTGTGTTAGCGTACTACCTGAGATAGAGGTTGTTCCATTAAACGTTACAGTATTGGTACGAGGACCTCGTACAAACGTTCCATTGTTTACCCAATTGCCGGCCACATTGAAATTTCCTGTGGGCGCTGTTAACGTATTGGCAATGGTTACGTTATTAAACGAGCTCACACTTGAGCCTGAAATAGTAGTTGTGCCACCAAACGTTGTGGTTTGCGAACCTGTACCCACCGCTAGTGTTCCATTATTGACCAGGTTACCATCAAAGCGAATGTTAATATTTGGTGTAACCGTTCCGGAAATGGTTACTGAGCCAAACGTTGGCGCAGTTGTTCCGGAAATTGTGGTTGTTCCGCTAAAGGTTATGGGACTTGACGTTAAGGTGGCGCCTGAATTGCTAACCAGGTTGCCCTGAATATCCATTGGGTTTGAACCCGCATTGAATACACCTGAACTGAAAGTTAATATCCCATTTACCGTAATGGCTTTATCCAGCACCACATTACCCGCAACGGTAAGGTTGTTCAATTCTGTTGTACCGGAAGGTAATTCAAGTCCCGTAGTAAGATTACCATTGTACACCACATTGTAGCTTCCAGAAGTTAACGGAGCAGTTGTTGTTAGAGAAGATCCTGCATTACGAATGAAAGTTGAGCCTGAAGCCATCGTAAGTCCACTATTATGTGTCAATACACCTGAGTTTAAACTCACCGTGCCATTGACAACAACTGTTGCATCCCACGTATACGATGGGCTTGTTCCCGTTCTGCTAAGGGTTAAATCATTAAGTTGATTTCCTGATCCGGAGAATGGGATTATGGTTAATGCTTCTGTTCCAGCTAAAACAAGATTGGTGTTACTATTTGAGACAAAACCGCCTGAACCTGATTGCGTAATATCACCATCATTATTCTGAATGGTCAATGTACGATCACTTATATTCAAATTCCCTGAGCTTGTAAAAGCAAGTACTCCTTCAACGATCAAATCTGTTCCAAGTGTTATTGAAGCACTCCGAGAAAGTGTAAAATTTCGTAAAGTCTCAGACCCTGAAGCAAAGTTTAGTGTTGAAACAGTACCTGTTCCTGAAAAAGTTAAGTCCGATGTTGTAGAGCCGCCTATAAACCCACTGGAAGTACTATTAAAAATGCCCTGAATAACTAACGTATTTGAGTTTCCTATATTCAATCTTCCATCAGTGAGCGTAAGGGCACCAACCAGATTAATTGAGCCAATATTGTCATTTGTCACAACAGCACCATCATCAATTTCAAGGTTAACGGCTACGCCACTTAATGCACCCCCACCACCCCATTCATTACCTAAATTCTGGGATGCACCTGCATAGATAATATTGCTATTGGCTAAATAACTTCTGGTTCCAGTATTTCGTAAATTTCCGGATGTTGATCCCACTACAAGACCATCAGGAGAACGTACAATCAATGTAGCTCCACCATTCAAGGTAAACTGGCCTGTTCCGGTAATCGCTGATGTGCCAAGGTCTACCGTTGACCCATTAAGAACAGCAAAATTAAGCTGATTGGATATAGTTGCGGTGTTTGTGAAAGCTTGTGAAGAAGCTCCACTAAAATTAATATTGACAATACCAGAACCAGGTGTCGCTCCACGCGTTAAAGAGCCGCCTGTTACTGAAAAATCACCATCAACATTCAACGTTGTAGAACCAGAAGTACCAGCCAACATTGATACAGGTGATGCGTTTGTTTTTATAAAGTCACCGTTAACATTAACTGTCATTGTTGCTGTAACATTAAAGGTAATCGCATTGGTAGTACTGTTAGTAGAGGAAATATTTAAATCACCCTGCACATTAATTGTTGATGTGACTGTGATAGTTAGAAACTGTACACGCGAATTTCCCTGAATTAAAAAGTCACCACCAATATTCAACGTATAAGCATTAGCACCTGCTAATCTTAATATTTGCCCATTTGTGTTTAGGATGGTCAGATTCCCATTAACAGTTCTTAAATTTCCTGTAAGATCTGAAACACCAGATCCTTGATTTGTTCCATCCCATGTGAAATTATAGAAGGAGATGTTAGGATCAATAGTTGGCACTGCTATGTCAGAAGTTGCATTAATTCTACAGGTTGAACCTGTTGCCCATTCTGCCGCTGGTACCGCATCAACGCCACTACCGGTTGTGTGAATGTGTACCCCTCCGTTACGAACTTTGTACGTATCTGATGTTACCGGTAAAGGGCCAATGCCCAAGTTCCCATAATCATCATCTACGATTGTTGCACCTGTGTTTAGTTGAAGGGTCCCGAAAACTTCGAGAAGTGCAAAGGTTGAAAAGTCGTTTAGTAAACGAATATCATCACCTGGTCCATCATTGACAATTAATGTACCGCCCGATGCTACAGAAAGAATTCCTGTAGTTCCACCAAAATTATTTTCAAATTCAATTTGATCAGCTGTAACTGAAAATCCATTAGGTATTGTTACAGTGGTTGCATCAGATATCGTAATTATTCCATCATTAAAATCCGGCACACACGCACAGTCCCATGTATTCAGATCATTCCAGTCGCCACTTTGTACCGAGGCAACCTGTGCAAATGAAATCGTACTAAGAGAGGTTAGACAAAAGGCAATTAAAAAGATTCTTAGCATACGGTTCTCTTCAGATATTAACTCACAAAAGTAATCAAAAACACCGGTTTTGCGGCATTTAATATACTAAATGCCCACAAACAGGCCAATTGTAACCTTACAATATTGTTTTAACCAAACGCATCACTTTCTCCCTATCGGCCGGTGTAAGCGCATTGCCGCTGGGCAAGCAAATGCCACGCCTGAAATAATCATCGGCAACACCCCTGTTAATGCTTTCAAATGGTGAAAAAACGGGCTGTTGATGCATCGGTCGCCATAACGGCCTGGTTTCTATGCCGTTAGCTTCCAGTACGGAGGTTATGCGATCGCGGGTTGCCTCATCGGGAAATAAACACGTGGAAAACCACCGGTTGGCATACATGCCCGTCATCTCGGTCTGGAAGGCTATACCCTTTCCCCCAAGTACCAATCGGTAAACTTCGGTATGCTCCCTCCTGTTATTAACATTATCCTGTAAATCAGTCAGTTGGGCTAATCCTGCCGCTGCGTTTAGTGGCCCCATGGCATAGTTGTACCCGGTTTCATGGTGGTCGTAATAGGGCAAATCTTCCCGTGACTGGTTAGCCCAAAACCTTACTTTTGGGGCCCACTTTTCATTTTTTGTTACCAGCACGCCCCCACCATACGTAGTAATCACTTTGTTGTTGTTGAAGGAATATACCCCCACATCTCCGAAGGTGCCCACCATTTGGTCGCGGTAAGTTGATCCCAGTGATTCAGCCGCATCTTCCAAAACAGCCAGGCCTTCCCTGTTGGCAATTTCCAGTAATCGATCCATCTGACTCGGCATGCCGTAGGTATGCACCACTATTATCGCTTTTGGTTTCTTGCTCTTCGCTTTAAGGTTTTCGATGGCTTCTTCTACCAGGTCGGGCTCCATGTTCCATGTGGTTTTTTCAGAATCGATCAGCACGGGATTAGCCCCCAGGTAAAGAATGGGATTGATGGTGGCTATATAAGTAAAGGTTGGCGCCAATACATAATCGCCTTTTCCAATACCCAGTATTTTTAAGGCCAGGTGAATGGCTGCAGTACCGGAATTCAAGGCCACCGCATAGGGTGAACCGGTAACCCGGCATATGGCCGCTTCAAAATCGGTTATGAGTTGGTTGTGGTGCTGGCCCTGATAACGCTTTAACGTATCGGCCAGCCGGTCAACCTCAATGGGGTTATACGAGAGCGGGATTGTGTAGCGCATGCCTTGTTGATACAAGGCGAAAGTTACGCATTTTTAGTGCGCACGCGCTGATAGACAAAACCCACCATCAGTAAAAACATGAGCAGTGGGTTTACAATGAGGCGATGAATCTGCGAAAGCAGCGGGGAGGAAATTTCGGAATCGCCTTCCAGGGAGAGTTTTACAATAAAGTAGATAGGAAGCAGCAGGAATACTTCCAACAGAAAAAGATAAAATGAAATGGTGAGGTACTTCCGTTCTTTAAACCAGGCATAGATCAACACCATGCAGGCTACATCGTTCAAGACTAGTCGGATGGTCTTGTTGACGATAAAAACGGTGTTGGGATGCGAAACCCGAAAGCTTTCCGGAAGAAAAGAGGTGAGCGCTACCGCATAATTGAATCGCTGGAAAACGAACACCAGCACCAACACAAACAAAGCGCCACCAATCCATATGCTGCGCTTCATGACTTATCGGTTGAAATGGCTTTGCGAACGGAAATACCGTTGATCTTTTCAATCCAGATCCACCACAGCAGAAATACCATTACATAAATGGAAGCGGTAAATGCATACTTGTGCACATAGTAGAAATACTGCTCAAAGTATTCCGCTACTAAATAAAGGCCGCTTACCCGCAACAGGTTGGCGAAGTGAATCAACACCAAACCCAGTGGAATGAACCACATGATTTTTTTCCGGTCGCCACCAAAGGCCGCCATGAATGCCACAAACACAATCGCCACGTTGATGCCGTTACACCCTTCAAATACGTTCACTACGATGCGCGACCCTTTAAAAATAGAAATCGTACGGGTGTTTAATTTAGGTTTGGTATAGGTTTCTTCTCCCATTACGTTCAACAACCAGGAGGATTGCTTCGTTACCAATACAGTAGCTGGGTCTGCTACGTCATAGCGCTCAATCCACCAACCATACAAAAAATTCAAGACCAGGTAAAGCCCGACAAATATTCCGAGGAAACGCAAAGCCGGTTTAAATTCCTTAATCATGTTTGCGGATTGATCGTGCCGGAACACCGGCTACGGTTCGATGAGGTTCAACATTTTTATTTACCACCGCTCCTGCCCCAACCACCGACCCGTTGCCAATGGTAACGCGTTGCAGTACGGAGGCTCCTGTTCCGATCAAGACCTCCTCACCTGCCTGCACATAACCCGAAAGGTGTACACCTGGCATGACGGAAGTGAAAGAGCCGATCTGCACATCGTGCCCCACAGTAGTATTCAGGTTGAGCAATACAAAATCTCCAAGCGTGATGTCAATGGTAAGGCGGCAACCTGCCGTAACAATACAACCTGCACCCGCTTTTATGTTTTCGCCAATGGTCGCCACCGGATGAATTAGTGTAGGAAAATGGAGATTCGGTTTTTGGATTCGTTCCACCACACTTCGCTTTACTTTCGGATCGCCCACCGCAACCACTATGGCTAATTCCTGACCAACCCTCTTCAACGCATCCAGATTACCCAACACCGGAAGACCAGCTACTGTACTTCCTGGTGCAATTCCATCATCATAAAATCCGGTAACCTGCCATTGCGGGTTGATGGCATTGATCTGGTTGATCATCACCCATGTTTCTTTTCCGAAACCGCCTGCGCCTACAATGGCTAAATTTTTCAGCTCACTCACCCTGAAAATCGTTTTTCATCCAATGAAACATCTTTGTTCATCCGTACTACCAAAGCTACTGTTTTCAACAGAATCCTTAGATCAAGCCATAAGGAAATCTCCCGAACGTATTTAAGATCGTATTCAAATTTCTTATCCCACGACAACGTGTTCTTGCCATTCACCTGGGCCAATCCGGTGATGCCCGGCAAAACTTCATGTCGTTGCTTTTGCTCATCAGAAAGCAGTGGTTCGTATTCTATAGGCAATGGCCGTGGTCCTACCAGCGACATCTCTCCTTTCAGCACGTTCCACAGTTGGGGCAATTCATCGAGGTTGGTGGCACGAAGGAGTTTCCCCAACCAAAACTGGCGCTCTTTTAAAGGAAGTTGATCATTGGATTTTAACGAACGAAATTTAAGCATGGTGAAATGATTTCCTGATTTACCAATCCGTACCGATTTATATAAAAATGGAAATTCAAAAGAAAAAATGTAAAGGAAGAGTATTGCAAGAAACAACACGCTTAGTACTAAAAACAAAAATGAACTCCCTGCCCTATCAATAATAACTTTGCCGCATTGCGTATACATCTTTTAACTCCGGAAAATGGAAAAGATAGTCTGAAAAATTATTTTGACATCCAACCAAAATGATTGGTTGTGGATATATTTCATATTAAGATCAAGTTTAACCGGCATGATTTCCCGAATGTAAAAATCGATTGGATCTTCTTTACCTTCCAACAGCTCATTCTCATTTTTGAACTGGATAGAGGCATAATCGGTGATACCTGGTTTCACAGAAATCACTTGCAGTTGATCTGGCGTGTATAAATCAACAAATTTTTTTAGTTCCGGCCGGGGACCCACCAAACTCATCTCGCCTTTCCACACGTTAATCAACTGGGGTAACTCATCCAGTTTGAATTTGCGCAGCCAAAATCCGATTTGTGTTATCCGTGAATCACGCGCACCAATGGTTATGGCCGCGGCTTTATCTGAACCAACACGCATAGTTCTGAACTTAAAGAGTTTAAAAAGTACATTATCTTTCCCAACGCGTTCTTGTAAATAAAATACAGGGCCGGGTGAATCAAATTTGATCAACAAAGCAATCAGTATAAAAAAAGGAAAAAGTATAAGAAGTCCTATGGATGAGGCCACAAAATCGAACAGGCGTTTTAGCATGTTAAGTGTCTTGCGCAAAAGCTATTTCACAAAGTTTCACAGAGACTCACAAAGAGCACAAAGAACTTAGTGAACCTTTGTGCATCCTTTGTGTACTTTGTGCAATAGTTGCCTTTAATTAATTATTCGCTTTATTCCCTCCTTCAGCAACCCGGTATGGAAATTAATCAGCAAACCCAACTTATAATTTCCCAGACGTAAATAGGTCAACACCTGAGCGGTATGAACGTCTGTGAAAAATTCAACGGTTTTAAGCTCAAGTACCAGTTTATTTTCAACCAATAAGTCGATTCGGTAGCCATGGTCTAGCTTAACATCCTTATAAACAATCGGCATAGGTTTTTCTTTCTCTACATACAAGCCACTCTGTACTAAATCATAGAATAAGCATTCGCGGTATGCAGACTCAAGCAAGCCTGGACCAAGGCTCCGATGCACCTCAATGGCATGACCTAAGACAATATTGGATAATTCGTTCTCAGACATTACTTAAGGTTGTTTCACAAAGTTGCACGAAGAATCACAAAGAACACAAAGTACTTTGTGAACCTTGTGGACGCTTTGAGTTCTTTGTGCAACAACTTATAATGACTCATACGCACGAACAACAGCATCAATGATGTAATCAATCTTGTCCTGATCAAGTTGCGGATAGATTGGAAGCGATATCTCAGTAGCGTAACAGGAAAAGGCTACAGGATATTCCTCGATCTGATAACCTTTTTCTCGAAAAACAGTAAGTATGGGCAGTGGTTGAAAATGCACATTAACAGAGACACCTGCTTCCGTAATCCGTTCGATCATCGTATCGCGTTGTGCTTCCGTAATGCCCTTAATACGCAAGGCAAATACATGGTAAGAAGACTCCCGCTCGGCATCTTTCATGGGTGGTAATATTGCCCACGAATACTTTGATGACCCTTTAACATAAGTCTCCGCTACACGTTTGCGCTCCGGTAACATCAGCGTTGGATACTTTCGTAGTTGTGCCAACCCAATAGCCGCACAGATATCCGGCATGTTCATTTTAAAACCCGGGTAAACAATGTCATATCTCCAGCCGGCTCCATTGGTTTTGGCCAATGCATCTTTCGTCTGGCCGTTTAGCGACCACAACTTCAGTGTTCGATAAACTTCTTCATGGTTAAAATCTTTTTGCGTCAGGTTGATACATATGGCACCACCCTCTGCAGTAGTTACATTTTTTACGGCATGGAAAGAGAATACGGAGAAATCCCCCCAAACACCAATTGGCTTATTAGCATACGTTGCTCCCAACGAATGTGCAGCATCACTCAACACCAGTACACGACCCAGTTTTTTCTGGTTCTCTGTCACAGGCTTGAACTTTCCTTTGATATCGGGTGCATTTACCAAATCAAAGAGCTGATGATAATCGCATGGCCAACCGGCAATATCAACCGGAATGATTGCCTTTGTCTTTGAGGTAATCTTCTCCTTTATTTTAGCAACATCGATATTAAAGTCTTCTCCACTATCTACCATCACCGGAGTGGCTCCTATGTGCATCACCACTAAAGCTGTAGCCGCATAGGTATACGCTGGTATGATAACTTCATCTCCCCGCGTTACACCAAACCAATGTAACAGCAGCATCAGGCCTGAAGTAGCCGAGTTACAACACGCCACATGCGTAAGGCCGATTTGTTCCGCCACGAGTCTCTCAAGCGCCAACACTTTTGGACCAGAGGTAATCCACCCGGAATCGAGCGTTTCCATTACTTCACGCTTGATGTCGTCATCGATGTAGGGTGGGGAAAAGGGAATTTTCACGAGGCTGAGTTTAATTGATTGTAGTGTTCTTCAATAATCTGACAAATCATTTCGGAAGCTGTACCACCACCGTACAATGCCC
Source organism: uncultured Roseivirgaceae bacterium (assembly GCA_964419145.1). Classification (GTDB taxonomy): domain Bacteria; phylum Bacteroidota; class Bacteroidia; order Cytophagales; family Cyclobacteriaceae; genus UBA2336. Next base: position 30,923 of record CAYQOM010000003.1, read on the forward strand.
TACCGGATTTCCACGCTTTTTGATAATATTCAGCAAAAGCCTTCAATATATTTTCCTTTTCGTACCCCACAACTTTGTTAACTCCCTCTTCAACCAGTTCTACCCACTCTGTCTCTGTTCGCAGGGTCAAACAGTATTTCTGAAAAAAATAGGATTCCTTTTGGAGTCCGCCACTATCCGTTAGCACCAAGGTACATGATTTCAACAATCCGATCATCGTTAAGTAACCCTGCGGCTCAATACAGGTAATGCCATCTAGTGAAACCCCTTCAAGTTTTACTCGGGTGCGTGGATGCACAGGCATAACCACAGGAACCTGCTTACCAATAGTTCGTAAAGCCTCAATGATTTTTCTTAATCTGTCCGTATTATCTGTATTCTCGGCACGGTGTAATGTACATAGTACAAATTGATTTGGAGTTAATTCCAATCGGGCACAAACTTCTTCGATTTGAACTTTATCAGCATAGTAACTGGCTGCATCCTGCATCACATCTCCCGTTTTTGCGATGGTAGCACCAAAGTTAGCAAAGCCCTCCTTGCTTAGGTTTATCATTGAAGCCTCTGTTGGACAGCACAAAATATCACTTATGCGATCAGTCAGTATCCGGTTGATCTCTTCAGGCATATCCATATTAAAACTTCGCAACCCGGCCTCTACATGGATTACTTTTACCTTTACTTTCTTTGCGGCCAATGCACCGGCCAAGGTGGAATTTGTATCACCGTAAACCAACACATAATCGGGTTTTTCCTTTTGAATAATCTCCTCAACACCTACCAGCATTTGGCCCGTCATGGCGCCATGCGATAACCCATGGATATTCAAATTATAAGCAGGTTTGGGTATAGACAACTCTTGAAAAAAAACATCGGACATGTTTTCATCGAAATGCTGTCCGGTATGGACGATAACCTCATTAAAACCAGGGCGCTTTTGAAAAACACGTGAGAGTGCTGCCGCTTTAATAAATTGCGGGCGTGCACCTAATACCGTTAAAATTTTGATCATGCTCTTAATTAATACTTTTTTCCATCACCAATGCATTTCCCTCTTGGCGAGTAATCTCCCAGCCATTTCTTCTATAGGACTCTATTGCCGCCTTATTTGATTGCAACACGGTGAGCATCATGTGGCTGTATTTCCGCAATTTCGATTGATTCTCGAACTCCACCAATAACATACTTCCATACCCCTTGCCCTGAAACGCAGGATCAACGCCAATAACAATAAGTCCTGTGTGCGAAGGTGTGTTTACATCAACATCCCGCTTCTTTTCATGCCCTCGAAAGCTGCGATTGATACGCCTCCACACATTCTTTAGTATCAATCTATACTTTTTCAAAAATTCAGCATGAAACAAAAGCCAGGGTCTGCTCAGAATCGAAACCATTGCTTTATTAAAACTGTGTTGGATCATGCTACTGGCAGAGCCCTTTACGCGTTGACCGTCAACAAGCAAACCTCCGCAATAACCTATGCAGGCATTACCCATCTTTAAATAGAAAAGGAAAGCATGTTCATCAACGATGTACCACTCCAACATTTTCTCTACATAGGCTTGACCCATAGCCGTTGAAAGTGCTCTCGGAAAGGATTTACGATGACATCTTGCCAGCAGTGGCAAATCAGTAAGAGCGGGAGTAGTTATGATTTCAGTACTATTCATATTCCAGAAGCTTTAACAACAGTTTCAAGTTCCTGAAGAAATCTTTCATGAATCCTCTTTCGGTCGAAATTTTCATGCACATATATTCTTCCCGATCTCCCCATAGCTGACAACTCCATCGGATGCGCTATCATCCAAAGCAGTTGATCCTTCATATCCAACGCATTTTCAGGTTCGTAGGCCCTCCCCCCCTGACCTTGTCGAATAAACAGTTCATGTGCCTCCCCCTCCACGCCCAATAATATAGGCTTACCCATTGCCAATGGCTCAAATAATTTTGATGGTATTGCACCTCTAAATAAATCCAATTTTCTTAATGGAACCCAATATATATCGCAAGCTGTTATCATGGATGGAATACGGTTCTTTGCTATGGCCGGCTCCAGTTTAATATTGGTTAATTGCCTTCTCGCAATTTCCTTACTGAGTGATTCCTTTTCTGGTCCATCTCCTACTAAAACAAATTGAATAGCACGCTCTACGAGACTCTCTGCCACATCCAATACCAGTCCTAATCCCTGGGCATGACCTATAACTCCACCGTACAACACAACCATGTCTTCTTGATTGATAGCCCAACGCGCTCGCCAATTCTCCGTGAAATCAGCTTGAGCAAAAAAATCGACATCAACTCCATTCGGAAACCAGATGACTGGTTTACCCGGAAAACGCTGCTTAATATTTGCTACGATACCTTGTGTTTGACCGGAAATAACAAATGCATTCTTGTATATCCAAGACTCAAGTTTATAAGAAAGTTTAAGTAAGAATCGGTTATGAATCACGTTGAGTTTTTCTGCAGACTCAGGCCATAAGTCAGAGACATTAAAAATCAATCTCGAACCCTTGATCCAACTGATGAAAACTGCGGTAATCCCCAGAAATAATGGAGGTGACTCACAAAAGATATAATCCGGTTTACCCTTTACAACCAGTCTTAAAAATGAGGAAACAACAAAGGAGAAATAATTAAGCAACCGAGACAATATGGATCTAGAATTACCTACAAATATCCATGACCTTAAAACAGTAACACCATTGATTACCTCTTCAGATTTCCATTTTGAACGATAACCATCAAAAATCCGGTTTTGTGGATAGTTTGGAAAAGCGGTAAACACATTAACCTCATAGCCCCTACCCACCAGGTATTGTGCAAAGCTATGCAACCGGTTTTGTGGCGCACCGGTTTCGGGAGGATAATATTGCGTAAGAATATAAATCTTCTTCAATCTACGTACCGCTTTATGTGTGAAATAACAGATTTGAATTTTCCGTTAGCCGTTCGCGGAATTGAATCAACATCATTAATCTCAACCTCAACATCACCCAATTGGCTTTGCATGCGGTGCACTATTAATTGACATTCATTCTCAGAAAGTCTGGACATCGTTACCAGTTTAACTTCCAGTCGCGTCATACTCCACTGAATAACCTGCGCTTCTATAATTTTTGGAATACCAACAAAAATGCCATGGAACCTCACCATTTCCCGCCCATCAGGACCAACCACGGTATCTTCTACCCTACCAACAATCTCTTCAATGGTTGGCATATTCCGGCCACATTTACAGGGCTTACTTCCCAATCGCATGCGGTCACCAATCTTGTAGCGGATTAACGGTTGATCAAAATTCAAGAGACCTGTACAAACTACTTCTCCCTCCTGTCCGGGTTCAACCGGTTTGCCACGATCATCCAACAATTCAATCACTCCAACATCCTCACTTATGTGTAAACCGCCATGTTCGCATTCAGAAACAAGCGCACACGCCTCAACCCCACTCCAACTATCAAATGTTTTGCACCCGTACACCTCTGCAAATAATGCGCGCATCTCATTTGTTAATTTTTCGCTGGAGGTAATTACCGCCTGAAGCTGTGGAGCCTTTAATCCGGCTTCTTTGATAAACCTGGCCAAAAAGTAATTACTCATGGCATAACCGGTCATGTACTCTACCCGATTACGTTTCATACCCATTACATAATCCCTCACCGTATCCGCTGAAATATGATACGCTGAGAAGTATGTTTGTTTCTCAAAATAATTGTACCGGTAAAACGGGGGCTTTGCTTTACCTTCGGGCACTACTCTTCTTCCACCAATCATTCCCCTTGGCAAATCTTTGTTAACCCCTGCCCAATGCCGAATGCGTGCCTCAAAAGCAGCACTCCAACGCTGGTGCATCGGATAAGCAAATAGTATTTGAGTGGGTGTTCCTGTACTGCCACTGCTGGCAAAGAACTCACCTTTATGCTCTCTCTTGTCTGAGAGCAATTTATGTTCTCCCTCCAAACGCAATGCTTGCTTGGATAAGTATGGAAGCTTGTTCAAGTCGGTAAGTTCAAACTTTTCAAGCTCCGCTCGCTTTATCCCAGCTTGAGTAAACGACTCCCGATAGTACGGTACATGGTCAAACGCATGGAGCAGCATAACCCGCAATTGGGCTGTCAGGTAGTTTTGCCATTCTGCTGCGGAAAATTTTTCTCGCTGCTTAAACTTCTTAAGTTCCTCTGAAAAGATGCCACCAAATCTTCTTTTCTTCCAACGAAAGCCATAAGCTGATACGGCAAGATTTTGAAAACTAACGGGTAATGTGGTATAAAGCTTTCCCCAATTCATTACAATCGTTTCAAATACCCTGAAGACCACAACTCCGTCATCAACAACTGTCGGATAAGTGCCTCATTAACTCCAGTAGAATTTACACCTGACTGAAATAGTTTTTCTACCTGCAGGTGCGGGAAAAAATCAGCCAAAGATCCATTTCGGATGTTTGTTATAGCATGCCCCAGTTGACTATCCTTTTTCAGGTAACTGTTCCATGGAACACTGAAGCCAAGCTTACGAAATTTACGTACCGACTCGGGTAACTTCCTGCCCACGCTGTTGAACAACAAGTATTTTCCCTTCTTCCCTTTTAACAGATGCTTTGATGGAATTGCCGGGATTTGCTCAAGAAATCTATAATCCAGAAAGGGCACCCTGCATTCTATCCCTGCACCCATGGTCATTCGGTCATTGCGGTCAAGTACTGACGACATGTGAACAAACAAATCCATATACATGGCCTGCCTGGCGGGTTCATTTGGGTACACCTGTGTAGCTTCCTTTAATAAGGTGTTTCTGTAGGTGAATTTCTCCAGATCAATGGAAACTCCAAGATCATGCAGATCAGCCGGGAAAATATTTGAGGCATTCAACAGCACCAAATCATGCAACCGGTTACCCTTAAGGTAGCGGTACATCTTTTCAAAGCGATTAACAATACCAGCGGATGGAACATGCCTGAGTAAACGAAATGAAAAAGCACCGGCCTTTAATATTGAATAATAGTTTAAGGCTTTGTACCGCACGTAACCACCCATTAATTCATCAGCCCCCTCTCCAGACAACAATACCGTGACCTTTTTCTTTGCCTCCCTGGACAACAGCAACATCTGGGCATCATTTTGATGAACCAATGGTTCGTCATAAAACCATGCCGCATCCTGCAAGGCATCAATCAATTCATCATGAGTTGAAGAAACTGGGTGTAGGCGGAGTCCAAATTTTGCACTGACCTCCCTTGCCAATGGCTCCTCATTGTAGAGGGGATCATCAAATGTGAACGTGAAGCCAGACAAATTCTGCTCACCATTATGATGCAATGCTGCTGCCACACTACTGGAGTCAAGCCCACCACTTAACATCAATCCCACAGGCACATCGCTGATGGTTCGGTATTTTACCGCGCTATAAAATGTCTCTTCAAACCAGGTAAATGGATTCGACAATATACGTTCACGATTTAGCTGAATTTTATCACCAAGGTGCCACCAACGATTGATACTCAATTGTCCGTCCTTTAGCCATCCACAATAACCTGGTAACAAACGCTTCACCTGCTTAAAAACCGTCTGCTCCCCCGCTACATATTTAAATAGAAGAAGTTCCTCCATCGCATCCTCATTAACAGCTGGTGAAACACCCGCTTTGAACAAGGCTTTTGGTTCGGAGGCAAAAAGAAGTTCTGATTCAGTTTGAGTATAATACAACGGCTTAACCCCTACCCGGTCTCGCGCCAGAAATAAACTTCGCTCCACCGTGTTCCACACCCCAAAAGCAAACATGCCGTTCAACATATCCAGGCAACCTACTCCATAGCGTTGGAACAAATACAACAACACTTCGGTATCACTTTCTGTACGGAAAGTAAATCCATCTGTCTGAAGTTTTGATCGCAGTTCCCGGTAGTTAAAAATTTCGCCATTAAAGATGATAACGAGGCGTCCATCTGCACTAACAAAAGGTTGAGCGGACCGATCCGATAAATCAATTATGGAAAGCCTGCGATGCGCCAGGCCACATTCCTGATCAAGAAAGATACCGGCACCATCCGGACCGCGGTGCTGCATAGAGTCGCGCATAGCGGTCAGCTCGCTTTCAGCAATCAATCGGGTTTTATCAAAATGAACAATACCTGCTATGCCGCACATCTATATAAGACTTTTCCATTGCATTAAAACCGTGTCCTCATCAAATCGCATTACAAAATTTCTTGCCCTTTCACTCCGCTCTACCGCTAGATCAGAATTTTGAATGATGCCATCAATCGCATTAATAATTGAAATCGGATCCTGATTGCAAAGAATGGCGGTATCATCATGTTGAAAGAGATAAGGGATACCCCCAACATTGGTACTGACAAGTGCCAGTCCGAACGCTGCCATTTCCAACATTGAAACAGGAGCATTATCAATACGATTCGTATTTAAATAAATATCATGATTTGCTGCCAGCAGCTGCTTCTCTGTCATGTCTATCTTTCCCAATAGCGTCACGCTTTCCCTTAATGGAAAAGAACTACAACGTTTACGTATTTCATCAAAAAGGCCCATCTCAGGACCCGCCATGGTAAGTTTGGCTTCGGGGTATTTCTCTAATAACTTATAAAATGAATCAATAGCCAGATGAGGATTGTAAATGTCATGATATGCTCTCATCCATAAAATACGAGGAGAAAAATGGTTGCGCTTCAAAAAATGATAGTCCTTTACCTTGATGATATTCGGAATCTCCAAAAAGGAAACATTCAGGTAGCTTAACTGATGGATAAGAAAGGGTGAAGGACAGGTTATCCAGTTTGCCCGACTCAAAACTCGCATAGCCCATTTCTTTCTACTACTAAAGAAAACAGGCAGCGCTCCACCATGAAGGGTCATAATGATTTCTTTTTTGAACAATGAAGCCAAAAAACTTGCAACATCCTCGAGGTAAAAACTTAGCCCTCCATACACCTGAAGTATTAATACATCGTATCGTGATGACTTGAACAACAGAAAAAAAATTGTATCAAATAATCTAAGTAAGCGATTTGGAAATCTCGATTTGCGGTAGACTGTATAACCATCATTTTGGAGCAAATCAGCTAATATTTCACCTTGCGTTCTTACATAGCCTGAATCCGACAACATTGGACCAATGAAACAAATCCGCTTTGCCATTAGGTGAGAACTTCCGTTTTAATTCTATCTAGAAAGTGCTCGTAGGTAAATTTTGACGACATCTCCCAAGCCTGAAAAGAAATCTGTTCGAGCAAAACTCTTTGACTAAAAATCGTATCAAGACATTCAACTATTGATCCTTCAGTCGAATCAGTCATCAAAAATCCATTTTCTCCGTGTTTAATGAACTGACTTAGCGAAGACATGTTTGTTACTACGGGTATACAAAAATGCGCAGCAGATTCAGCAACTACCTTTGGAAATCCTTCCGATCTACTTGGGAGTAGTAATAAGTGGTGCGTTCGGAAAATTTTTTCAAAAATAAATTCGCGGGATTTAAGCCCAAGTAGCTTGATTGAATACGAACTACGCTGCGCTAATTGCTCAAGCTGAGATAACAAAGGACCATCACCAATAAAGGTCACCTGTTCGATAGGCCAACGACCAGGATTTTCATTCAATACGGTAAGTAAACGATAGGCACCCTTATTCTCATCCAGGTTTCCAACAAAACACAAACTCAAATTTGAATCAAAATTCTTATTCTTATTCAATATGTTGTAATTATCTCTCCGGACATCCTCAGAGATACACGGATTTTCCAAAGAAATAAAGCCATCATGCAACCCAGGCCAAAAACCATTGACGGTAATCCGGATATTTGGTTTGTTAAGTCTTTTTAAAAGCCACCGCTGTAGGCGATATGCAGCTGGAGAATTTATTTCGTTCCAGTTCCCGCCATACTTATGCCAGTAAATTCGTTTAGAGTCGAAAAAAGAGAACAGAATAACCAACATGGCTGGTACCGATGGGCCTCGTGAGTGCACAGCATCAACTTTTCGAATCTTCTTTATCAGGCTCATCATCTGTAACGGCAAAGAAAGAATCACGCCAATTTTTTTATGAATCTGTCTTCCTCCGCGTTTAAACTTTAACGGCTCAATGTAAATATTGCCAGCCTTTGGGGCTCTTAGTAAACTTCCCTCCTCGCTATCCCTTACATACGTTGCCCATCGAATTTCTTCAACTAGTTTACTTACTTGTTCTATTTCGAATAATGTAGGCTCAAATAATTTAAAGCCTTCATCATGCTTCATACAAGGCGTGTCAGAAACTATCAAACAACGAAGCCTATCCATTAACAATCATTCTTCGATTAATTCCAGATATTTTCGACCGATAATGCTCCAATCATGTTCCTTTGCCCACTTTACGGCTTCAGCACTATAACTGGAATAAGCTTGGGTGATATCATTGATCGCCTCTAAAATCATTTCCGTGTCAGTCGGTTTGACAAGTCTTCCTGTTCGAAAATCAGCAATAGCCTGTTCAATTCCAGTTTGAGAAGAGCCAATTGCCGGCAATCCAAATGCATTACCCTCAAGTACAGCTATTCCAAATCCCTCCACATCACCGTCATCCAGGTTATTGCTTAGCATCATAAAAATATCGGCCGATTGAAGTAGTCTCCACTTATCATCATCCGGAACTGGACCATGAACAAAAACAAAAGACTGAACACCTAGTTGATTGAGAACTTTATTTAATTCCTTCTCTTGACGGTTGATGCCGATAATGTGATACTCCAATTCTGGAAAATGATCCAGTAGACGAGGTAAAGCATTAACCACATTTAACTGTCCTTTACGGGGAGTTATGGATCCAACGGTAATCAGTCTAAGTGGCTTACCAGGTATTCTCTTTGGATAACCACTTATTTTAAAGCTTTGAATAGCGACACCATTTGGAATTACATGGGCTTTTACACGCTTATTAATTTTGGCAGCAAGCTTTCTTGTAAATTCAGAAACAGTGACTACCCGCTGAGCACACGAAAGCGCGAGAGAAAATATATTCTTCCTCAGAAAAGACATGCCCCCTAACTCACTACCGTGAAGAATGATCATTACCTTAGAAAATCCCAACATGCGAATCAGAATCGCTAACAGTACATGAGCACTTCCTGATAAGATTATTCTGGTATTTCTGGGTTGTTTGGTTAGTATCCGCAATGCACCCAGCAGTTTTGAAAAAGAAGATAAATCAGGCGAGTAACGTAAAACCTGCCACGATGACTGGCTGTCATAAAAGGCATTTTCAAACTCGCTGCGTGAAGGAGCAAAAATTTTAACCTGATAACCCCCATCCCAAAAATACTGAGCCAGGCTAAAAGTTTGATTACCAATTCCTCCCGGACCTGGAGGATACTCTGAACTGATAATTAACAGTCTATGCCTTCCCATACCTTCTTTGAAGAACACCGGCTGCCCGAAAACTGCGAAGCACTTTTACTGGCAATAATATCATGCTCAATATAAAATGAGTTGTGCTGCTACGTTTCTTAAGCTGGCCAAAGAAATACAAAATCTGGAATGCTCTGTACTTACGCTTATAGTACTCGACAATCATAAACATTTGCGTAGGAGGAGGATAGGCGCCAAATAGAGATGAGGTATTACGCCACCAGGCACCATGCACCCGCATGCCACCCGAAGGTGCCTTATGATGCGTTTGAATGGCTTTATAATTGAAAATAATAAGCTTGCCTGCCAAAAATAATCGTCTTCCAAAATCGTCATCGGCACCCGAACCGCGATTAAACGCCATGTGCAGGCCACCGACATCCAGTGCCGTGTCACGCCTCATAAAACAATTGCCGGTAGCCAACACATCCGAAACGTGATACTTTCTTAATCGTTGGGGGATGTACGTCTCATCTTTCCAGGGGGCAAGTGAAACTCCGGTACTGACATCCGCATGGGAATGCTCCATGAGATACCGGTGCTCCTGCATCATTGCTGGCCAGGCTTCTGTATCGTCTTCAAAAAACAATAACCACTCTGTTTTTGCTTCCTGAATGGCCAGGTTACGCGAAGTACTTTGCCCCGCTTCATCCAAATAAAATATCCGAAGTAAACCCCTATCGATATACGGTTGATACACCTGTGGCTGTCGTTGTTGAGCCGGAGATTGATCTACTACAATAATTTCCTTAGGTGGATATACATCTGTTAATAAAGAGTCAATGCTTTTACCGATATAATCGTAGCGCAAAATGGTTGGAATAATGGCTGTATAATCACCCACGGTCCTTACCACTCTTTCATGCACAATTCCGGAAAGTATTTTCTCTTCAGGCAATGCACTTGGTGATTTTACCGGGAAACGAACCGGCCTAAACCGAAGCCAGTAGAATGCCTTCAAAAGCCGGGCGTGATTGGGACTTAAATGAATCTCAGCAAATTGTACCACATCAGCCGGGGTAACCTGAGCTACTGGTAACGTTTCAGCTTTGGGAATAAGAGAGGCTACACATTGAACCAAGCCACCTGACTTCATCACCCGGTAACAGAATTCCGCCAACGATGCTGTGAGTGAAAATCTGATGTCAAATCCACCAAGCAACCGGAAGGTTTCTGCTCGAAATGCCATGATGTGTTCGGTCGCCTTCCACGAGTAGTTGTTACTGGTTTTGGTTGGGGTAAGAAAATTCCAATTAAATGATACCGCAGTTAACGCTTCAAATGCTTCACCTCTACCAACCCCTAATCCGGCATGCATTACCTGAACATGCTTGAGCCTTTCATCAATAACATGCTGATATACCTGATGCCAAACCACAGGCAGTGCAATGCACACCCGGGCACATGAAGTTTTGGAAATTCGATCGTTGAGTTGCGTAATGTCATCAATCTCTTGCGGATTGATCCAACAAATATCCATTTCCTGAGAACTCACTGTTCTTGTGCCGCTTTATTTCGTTTTACAATCTGGTTTTGGTAACGGGTTAGCCAGTACAATGGAGAAACAGCCAAGGCAAACATAAACGAAAGCTGACCGGCCAGTGTAAACATGGCAGCCTGCCCCCAAAACGTTTCCCCCACAAACATGGTCATGATTATTCCGCACAACGCCACCCAGGTGTATTGCGCCATTGACGAGATTTCACGGTCCCTTATCCTTGCAGTATCGAGCAGGTTGCGCCACAACAGCGCGAGAAAACTCAAGAAAACGATAAGTCCAAGCAACCCAAGCTCCATGAGGGCCTGCATGTAATTATTATGCGCGCCATTGGCGCCTACGAAGGCAAATATATTTTGAAAGCCCGTGCCGGTAACCAAAATGTAAGGATGTTCAATAAGCGCATTCAAAATATCCCAATAGATAACGGTACGCTCGCGGTAAAGTCCTTCATATCCAAGCTTATCCACGCGGGCAGTAACACGTTCTTCAAATTTTTCTTCCACCCTTGAGGTTACCTCACCACTACCACTACCAAATTGTAAAAATAAAAGGCCTCCACCAACCAAAACCACCATGGGAATGATAAGATTTAATCTTCCGATGTAAAGCATGGCAGGTATTACACCGACAAAAGCAAGTAAGTACGTACGTGTACCTGCAAATAGCGGAACAGTAAACATGATGAGTATAAATCCTGCAATCAGCATTTTAAACCACCAGGCTTTTGCACGAAAAAAATAACCTATACCTAAGCACAACCCAACCATCATTACAACACCTATATGTTTGTGGTGAGGCGACAAGGTGGCGACTGGCGCTTCGTTTTCATCATACATTTTACGCCAGTAATCCGGCCAAAAGTTTGGCAATAAATCCAGTCCTTGCAGAAATGCTATGACACTCACTGTAGCAATTACCCAAAAAAGCGTGTTAAATAATGCTATAAACTGTGACCTTGTACGTACAACCGCCATTACTAAAAATGGAACGGACAAATAAGCCAGAAATCTAAAAATACGAATAAGCCTGGGGAGAATAAAATCTGTACCACTGTAGGCTGTTGCCACCAGTAAGCTGAGCAGCAATAAAATGATCAGTACTTTTAACCAACGGGTAAACCACTGATTGTCATGAATAATTCTGTTAATCTCGTGCATTACCAGTTCATGCGTGAAGTAATACCCAAAAACAAACACGATAGCAAAATCAAAGACTCTGAAATCAGAATCAAACCCGCCCAAGTTAAACCTTCCAAGCGGAAGGCAATAGAAAAAAGATACAATCAATAAGATCAACGGCCAATACGGAACCCTATTTCTGCTTTTCGCATAAAAGTAATAGGCTTCCGCAGCTGAATTAGCTCTATTGCTCGAAACCATATTCATGGCATAGCAGGCTTAAGGTATTGGCAATGGAGTATTGTTTCGCGATTTTTTTTCTCGCCTTCTGACCATAATGATACCGAAGTTGTGATTGACTTTCCAAGTCAAGAAAATGTATCGCGGTCTCTGCCGCATCTGTATCCAGATTAATCACGCCACAATCATCCGCAAAGAGCTCGCGAACATTACCAACCGGGTTCGCTACAACAGGTAAACCGAAGGCCATCGCCTCAATTACCACATTGGGCATACCCTCATACGCACTCAATAACGCTGTGCAATCAAACGCTGCATAGTAATCTGTCATGTTTGAAACAATGCCTGTAAACATGACCTGTTCCCGAAGACCCGCATCATTAACAGCTTTTTCAATGTCTTTGCGTACTGGTCCATCGCCCACAAAACAGATTTTAAGATGGCCACCTAATTTCTTCGATACGTGCTGCATAACCTGCACAAAGTAACGATGCCCTTTGTGTTCTGCAAAGCGCGCCACATACCCCACTACAAAATCATCGGCTTGCCAACCCTGCCTTGCCCGAAGTTCGTTTCGGTTAACAGCGTTCAGGTCAGGTATATCTACACCATTCGGGATTACCGGAATATTGCGTTCAGGGTACCACAGCATCCTGGAAAGATGGCGGGCAACCTCAACAGAATTTGCCGAGTAATGCACACCCATCAATTTCAATCCGTAAAACTGCACCAACCTGCGCATCCTCTCCATACCTCGCAGCGGATACGTATTGCGCTCTGTAACCATAAACATTGCACCGGTAAACAAGGTAGCTATCCATTGTTGAAGCAACGAAAAATTCACTTGTGAGTGTATAATATCTGCTCCTTCCTGCCTGATCAACGCTCTAAGTTTCCATAGACTTTTTATACTACGCTGCCAATTAACCGGTGCATGTAAAACCCGAATGTCAAGTTGCACCAATTGCTCAAAAAAAATTCCCTCGCGCTTAGCCAGGCAAATCACCACGGGGGTGAACAGCGAACGGTTAGCCGCTTCAATGGAAACACGTGTAACGAACCGCTCTAAACCACCGCTACCTAATGTACCAACAAAAAAAATTACTTTATTCGCAGAGTGCATGGTTGTTTTAAAACCAAATATTGTAGAATTAACTAGTAGCTTTTTTCGCTATCGCATGAACACGTTCGCCACCTAAAAAAAACAAGCCAATAAACATAGTTAAATACCCTACCAATAAATTTGCCCCCTTCGGCTTAACTGCGTAAGGCGCACTAATCTTAACATCTGAGAACCCTGCCCGTACAAGTAAATCCTTTAATGACTTCTTTGAAAAAAAAGAAAGATGATGCACAGAACGAATGTTCCGTTCACGCTGGTGAACCCGCCTAAACAATTGATCACGTCTGAAGCGAATGTTATCAAATTGATTGGGAACCTCAATTAATATAGTACCACCAGGTTTCAGTACCCTGTAGGCCTCTAGTGCAGCCTTCATCGGATCAGCCACATGTTCAAATACATGGTGAGAATGGACAATATCAAATGAATGGTCCTGATAAGGGAGGTTTTCTGCCACCCCTTGGTCTAACTGAATGCCACGTTCTTGCGCTGCCATAATACCCGAGTTACCAGGTTCTATGCCTGTTGCGTTGATACCTGCTTCCCGTGCAGCCTGCACCATGTACCCGCTGGAAGCGCCTATATCTAATAAAGACAACTCGGCCGGGTCCTTTCCAATCATGTCCAACAAATGTTTTATACGCATTTTAAAAAAAGGAAGACGACCTTCTGTAACCGCTCCATAGTTTGCACCAGCTTTGGCATACGGCAATAAGAGCTCGGGCACTTGATCAGAAAAAAGAGCTTGCCGTTCGTGTTCATCCGGGCGTGGACTCATAAATACAAAACCGCATGATGCACAACGCTTAATATCTAAAGGCTTAGTAAGGCTTAAATGAAATGAAGCCTCAGGAAAGCTTACATTATTGCTACTCCTACAAACCGAACAACTTATATCTTCCATTGGTAATTAGTTCAATAAGAATTTGAAAATCAGATCATTCTGGAATCCCTAGCAAATTCATTTCATTACGACAGATTTCGTTAATAATATCTGCCTGTTCCTGAGAAAGATGGTTAACCCAATCGCCAACAATGCCTTTCCTAAAGAAACTCTCAGCTTGCACCCCTCTTTCTCTACCTGTTAGCTCTTTAAAGTCATTCTTCTTTACCGAATTATTAATATCTACTTCAGAAACAGAATGCCCTAAAAAAGATACTATCTCTTCCATTTTCTGACTACATTTATTAAGTAAATCATTGTAAAGAATAAACTTTGCGTTACTCTTATGTTCTAAACAATGTTTATAGTACTCATGCCATGCCATCGCTACACTCTTTGCAAAATCTGTAGATATCCTCCCATCAATCAATTTATCCTTTCCTCTAAGCTTAAAATGATATGCAAATGAAACACAAACATCTTTTGGATCACGCACCATTACAATGATTCTTGCATCTTTGAAATAATTTTGAATCATTTTTAAATCTTGACATGTACTTTTATCTCCAATAAGCTTGGCATTTGAACCACCAAAAGCTTTCATAGCAACGCCAATATTCGAACGAACCAATTGCGGTAAAATACGTTCATCAAACCATGTGTGACCGCTACCGCTATACCATTTTAATGATTTAATAGATTCAACAATTGAATTAAAACCACCTGCATTATTTAAGTAATGAATATCAGGTCGACAATAGTTAAAAAACTGCCCGGAGCCTCTGCAAACCAACCCTGGAATATCATTTAGTAATGACATCATCCATGTTGTACCAGACTTATCAAAACCTGTAACCCAGAATAAATCATTAAATGTATTATCCAAACGAGTAATATTCGCCAATCGTTGATTAGCAACTTCTTGGGTTAGCACATTGCCAAATACTCCGATGACCCTTCGAGCAAATCGTATAACACTACTATTTTTCATTATTAAAATATAAACTTAAAACAAATTATTACGCATTACGCTTCCGAATAAAACATCTCAAACTCGTCTAACAAACGACCAAGGTTAAATTCTGTACGCACCCGCGAAATTGCTTGTTGCGAAATAACTTTTCTCTCTTCAGATTTGAGTTTAATTATTCTCTCAATTGCATTGGCTAACTGAATTGAATTCCTTTTAGGCACCACCCAACCAGTTAATCCATCAATAACATTCTCTTGTAGTCCTTCCGCATCAGTGCAAATACATAACAAACCAGAACCTTGCGCTTCCAGCAGAGCATTACAGAAACCCTCTTGTATACTTGGTTGGATATAGATATCTGACTCAGATAAAATTTCAAATACCCTCAGATGTTCAACTTTGCCAATCAAACTCACCTCATTTATCAAATCAAGATCACGGATAGCATACAGCAACTGATCTTCCATAATTCCTGAACCAATAATGGAATAACGTACTGAATATCCTCTTGTCTTTAAAATGTGAATCGCGCTGATCGCATATTCAAAACCTTTTTTCCATACCAATCGACCAACAGAAACAATTTGTATTGGGGAAGACAATTCATGATAAGTTTTAGTTATCAATTTTTCTACACGTATGGCTGGCCGGATTTTTCTAAACGGCTTATCCAAAGGAAAACCCTGTTGCACAGCAAGATCATAGAGATCATCTGAAATAGTATGAAGTTTATCAACCCGAGCCCATAGATGTTGATAACAATTTTTATGCTTTAAGGGATAAAGCGCAATATCAAAGCCCCGAATACTTACAGCAAGTCTTGCCCCAAGTGCCTTTGCCAAATTTTCATTTCCAACTGCCAATGTCGCGAAACCAAAATGAATCCAATCAGGCTTTGGCGCCAAGAATATATGCGCATTGATGTAAATACGTTTTAATATTTTTAATAATGAACTTCCGTTCATCTGCTCAGCACTAAAAAAAGAATAAACTGAGCTAAACTTAGTAAGTAAAAGATAAGTAATCACGGAAGGAAAAAAAAAATATAAGGCAGGCCAACGAATCGGGAAAGGATTTACATATGCAAATTTTTCTTGTCCCTCCGCTCTTTGTTGCAAGAATACAGTAGCACGGATTTTCTTTTCTCCTAAACCTTCAAACAAGGAACGCAAAAATGTTTCAGAATAATTCGGCAGAGATGCTAATACAAAATAAACCTTTAATTCTTGCTTATTCTTCATCCGAATAATACTCTAATAATTTCCTTCCAACACCCTCAAAACTATGATGCCTATCAACGAATATTTTTCCCATTTCGCCTGCCTGCCAGACCAATTTTCTATTCTCACACAAATGCGCTAATACCTCAGTCAATTGCTCTGGAGCTGCATGTACAATAGGTGGTTGCTCAGGCTCATATAACATAAATTCCTTTTTTAAATAATTTACAACACACCTACCTAAAGCCATTGCCTCCAGAGAAGCATTTCCATAAGTACCGGTTAGGACCTGATCTACAATCACATCTGCTTGCCAATATTTTTCAAGAAGTTCCCTATGTGGTAACCCAGAAAATTCACTATAATCTATCTTATCTTCAATTCTCTTGATTGCCTGACGAATTAAATCAGTTCCTTTATACTTTGGATTCGATGGTATATGAACTACTCTCAACTTTCTTCTCTCATCGTGAAAATCATCAGGTAAAAATCTATCTATCTTCAATTTGCTAACATCAACTATGTTTGGAAAAACAATTGGATGCTTAACATATGGCGCAATTAGCTCAGCTAATTGACCATCTTTAACAAATATTTTATTTGCAATATCCTGCTCCCGTAACACTTTCTCCCTGATTTTTGGTGAGAGTTCATGAGTATTCATCGTTGGTCTTATCTCTCTACCTCTATAATGAATAATAATAAATTTGCCTGCACGCCTTGCCAGCTCAAGATCTCTTGCATTGTGAAAAAGTGTAAAACCCTTATGGATATGCCATACATTAAATTTCCTAAAAGCCTCAAGAAAATAAACAAACTTCCTTAGACGACCATCAAACATACCAGACTTATCAAGTTGAAGTCTTTTGTCTATAGGCTCGTCTTTTAAAACCTGATCATAAGCCCAGCTTTCCGAATAACAACCCTGCAACATCAACGCCCGTGAATACCTACTGGCCTGTCCCCCAATATCTATATACCCTTGAAGAACTCTTTTAATTTTCATTTTTGAATTAATGAATAAAAAGAAACTTATCCAGTATTCGAAATGACATTTTTTTTCCTATTAAATGCTTTATTTCATTTAGGAACATAATAAAATTCCTTCTAAATAGAAATCGTTGCAAAATATATTGAGCATAAACTATAACCGGAACCACCAACAACACTAAGAAATTATTCTGTTCATTAAATACATTCTTGAAAAATGAAAAAAATATCAAAACAAAAAGAACTGAAACAATGAAATTTCTGCTGATTATCTCAAATAAGTCAGCCAAAGTAAGTCTGATCAATTTAAGTGAAAGAGATAATGAAATAATCGAACCGCTAACTCGCACAATAGTTGTTGCTATCGCAACGCCTATTACAGAATATTGACTGCCTACAAAAACTGCAATAAGAAAAACAGGTGCCAAAAAAATCGCAAACTTAAAACTAATATCTGGTCGGCCCATAGCACTAAAAATTGCACTTGATGGACTACTGAGTGATCTACCGATCGCGAAAATGCATAAAATTTGAAAAGGGACAATCGCTTCAAACCACTTTTCACCATAGATTAAACTAACAATAGGCTCAGCAACAATAACAAGCGTAGTAATGGCAGGAAAGGAAATCGAAGCTAACACATTAATCATGCGTTTATAAATATCCCGAAGCCGCTCAGCATCGTCCTTTACTTTACTATATAGAGGAAGAAAAATATCATTTGCAATAAAAACCACATTGGTCGTAACTAAGTTGGCTAAATTGAAAGCAAGTGTATACACACCAAGACCTTCGAGACCAACAAATTTCCCAACAATTAAATTATCACCTTCGTTCACTATTCGGGTTAAAACTCGCGCACCTACTACATTACCTGAAAATCTAAAGATATCTTTGAAGTAAATTATACCCAACTTCAACATTGGTTTCCAATCAGCCTTTAAAAAGAATGCAATCATAAGCAGTGGAGACACTATAGCCTGAGGCAATGCTAAGCTATATACACCCATCCCTAAGAAAGCGGCTACTAACTTTCCAATAGAAATCGAAGTCATGGAGACGGTGCTATAAAGTACAATTGTTTTGTAATCAAGGTCTTTCCGCAACAATGATCTCGGAATTGTAGAAGTCATATGAAACACAAAAGATACAAGCAGTAGAAGAATAAGGTTGAATATCTTTTCATTTTCATAAAATTCTGCCCAAAAAGGACCTGCAGTGACACAAACAAGAACAACACCAAATGTAAGTAATAGATTAAGCCAAAAAGTTGCATTGATAACTTCTTTTTCAAATTCACCCTTATATGAGATTATGTATTCGGAAATCCCTGAAGTTGCTAATGAATTAATGATGCTCAATAAAACCGAACTAATAGCCAACAGCCCAAAATCTTCTTTTGATAATATTCGTGCAAGAAATGCCATCACTATTAGATTGATGACATTTCCCCAGATTTTTCGAACAAAAAGAAGAACTGCGCTGGAGAAAACCTTTTTACCCAGCGACATGATAATTCTTAGTCAGAGTAATATCCCTCACCGTTTTTTCGTTTTCCATAGCCATACCCATACGAGTAGCCATAGTTATAGGCATAACCCTGGCCGTATCCATACCCGAGACCAGACTTATAAATATCGTTGAGCATGATGCTCATGTTTTTCAACTTGCCGCTGCGGTAGTATTCATCAATGCTGCGCACAAACTCTTTCGGTGAGTAATTTTGGCGTAACACAAACACGGTATGGTTCACAAACTTAGAAATTACGAAGGCATCGGTTACGAGCGCTAATGGTGGTGTATCGATGATTACGTATTCGTATTCCTGTAACGCAGTTTTAACAAATTCCTCGAACCGGTTGGTTAACAATAACTCAGATGGGTTAGGTGGCATCGGGCCACCGCTTACTAAAAATAGATTTTCAATTTCGGTTTGCTGCACCACCTCGGTAAACTCATGCATGTTTGAAAGGTACGTGCTCAGGCCGGTAGCATTGCTGCGGTTAAAGTCTTCAAAAATTTTGGGCCTTCGCATATCCGCACCTACAATGAGTGTCTTTTTGCCGGATAGCGCAAACACCGTGGCAAGGTTGATGGTGGTAAACGTTTTACCCTCACCACTGATGGATGAACTCACCATGAACACCTGCTTGGTTTTGTTACCCGTAAAGTAGTTCAGGTTTGAGCGCAGCGCCCTGAAACTTTCGGCCACACCCGACTTGGGGCGTTCGCGCACCGTGAGGTTATTGCCGGAGTTGTTATGCCCCACACCACCCAAAAAAGGCATGGTGGTCATTTTCTCAACATCCTCCTTAGACTGCACTTTATTATTCATCAATTCGAACAACACAAAAATGCCCATGGGTATGATAATTCCCAGGATCAGGGCAATGGTATAATTCTGCGTGGGCTTGGGGGTAATGGCTCCTCCCTGCATGGGCGGGTTTACTGGAACAATATCCGAAGTGTTGGCAGCTTCCGAAATGCGGGCTTCCGAAAGTTTCTGCATGAGAAAAACGTATAGGTTTTCAAGCAATGAATAATTGCGTTGTACCGAAATCAACTGCCGTTCGGAGGCCGGTAATAATGACAATTCCTGCTCCGTGCTGCCGAGTTGCCGTTTCAGGAAATCCATTTTGATTTTATCCGTTGACTCAAGGGAGTTAACGGCCTCTTCTACATCTCGTTTAAGCTCATTAATACGAGATAGCCTATCTTGAATAAGTGGGTTACCCCTACGCTCAGGAACAGCGTAAAGTTTAATCTCAAGCTGAAGGTCTAATATTTTTGAAAGCAAAGAATTTAAAATTGGATCTGAAATATCCATGGACGAAGGCAGAATGATCTGATCCATTTCTCCCTCTCCACGTTTCATGTAGTCGCGCAGGTATTGGTAGTAATTCTTGCGCATGAGCAGTTCGGCCCGTTGCACCTCAAAGGCTTCGAGCTTAGCGTATAACCGTTGTGCTTCGGCACTCATGTCTTTAATGCGTGAACTATTACCGAAACGTTCCAACTGGTACTCAACCGTACGCAGCGAATCTTTTATTTCTTTCAGTTGATTAGAAATAAACTTCACCGTTCGGGAGGCCGCTTCATTTTTGTTTTTCAGATCCTGCTCTCCATAAATTTTAATAAGGGCATTCAGAAAATCAATTTCCTTCTGGGGAATAGTGCCTGTTAAACTAAGATTTATAATCCCTGCCCCTTGCTCAGCCCAATTCACCTTTAAACGGCCGATGTAAGCACTCGCAATGTTTGTTGGGTTACTAATTTGTAAAATGAAGGGGCGTCCGATATAATGCTTGATTTCATTCTTCCGAATTCGGTTAATACAAATGGAAAATCCATTAAAGGAAACAGAATCATTAAGATTAAAAATCATGGGATCCGTATCCTGTTCCCGCTTAGCCTGCTCCACCAATGAATACCGGTTTTCATCCAATAGGGTAAATATGAATGTACCCGTTTTAAAGCTTGCGGGGTTACACCAACTCACCCGCACAGGAAGATTACTATACTGCTCACTCGTAACAATATATCCCTCCAAAAAGAAACCAATATGAAAATTAAGTTCTTTAACAACTTGTTCAATAAGCGGATAAGACTTAATTATATAAGGTTCATTTAGGTAATTTCGATAAGGATCAATTAAAGAGTTTTTGTACAGTAATTCTGCACCATTAACTTCCTGGGTCTCTCTAATCAAAATGGAGGCCTGGACAGGATAAACGCGTTGCGTATATCGGTTCTTGTAAAAAGCTATGGCTAATGCGGCTCCTAAAAAAATTATAATAACATACCAGAACCGGATAGCCCGTGCCAGCACCCGTTTAAAATCGAGCACAACACCTTGTGAAGATTGCTGAGGTTCCTGATCGAAGAGCTGATCCATTTTGGTTAGTTGGTGTTAATGAGATTCAACGTTATCAGCAAAAGCGATAGCGATGAAATGATGAGGGAAAGATTTTGCCCAAAATATTTCCGGTATGGGCGCTGACGCAACGGAGGAACAATGAGTACATCATTTTGATTGACGTAGAAATAAGGCGAGTTAATGAAATTTTCATCCAACAGGTTGAGGTATTGGATTTCCGTTTTTCCACCGCTTTGCCGGATCAGTTTTACATGGGCACGATCGGCCAGGTCGGTCATGCCACCAGCAAGGCCAAGCGCTTCCAACATGGTAATGCGGTTATTGTTTACGGTTACATTCCCTTCACGAACCACTTCACCCAACACGGTAAACCGGAAATTAATTAACCTAACTTTCACTACTGGCTTATCTAAGTAGGGCGTAACAATTTCTTGTAACTTATCCTGGGCTTCATACACCGTAAGTCCAGAAATTTTAACCTTACCAATAAAGGGAAAAGGTATTTCCCCCTGGTGATCAATTAACTCTCCAATAAGCAATCCACTACCTTGTAATAGGTTAAAGTTGTTTCCCTGCGCAATTCTACTTTGACTCAAAAAGTCGTATTCAGTTGGTGTAAGGCTTTCAAAACGAACGTAGATAATATCCTCCGGCTGAAGGCGGTAGTCAAATGGTGTGGGTTCGTATTCCCGTACTACGGTATCCAAGGGCAGAACCTTAACGTGTAAATCGTCCTTCTGAAGCAGGGTGAATTTTTTGTTGGTGACGCACGAGGTGGCCAGCACCAACATGAACCCCGCATAAAACAAATTTTTAATCATGGTAAACAAAGCGAAGCTTCAAACCTACTAAAAAACCGCTTTAACCCCAATTTTTCGCAGCTTCGCCTCCTCAGTCCCATACGGGAAGAGCAGGAATTTAAAAATTCCATCCAATCAGCGGATAGCCGCTGTTACTCAGCCTGCCAAAGCACCAGGGCCTTGTCAGGATTTAATGTTTTTCTTTTGCCTTCATACTCCTGTTGTGAAAGCACGAGGGTGCGCACTTTCCGGTTGATCAGCTTTTCAGCTTTGCTCACGCAGGTTTGCAAGTAAGCCTGGTCAATGTCTCCCACCAACACGAGGTCAATAATGCCACTGTCGCGCCCCTTGGCATAGTCGCCTGTTATAAAAGCAAAATGGAGTGTACCCAATCGGGCTAATATCTTATGAATAACGGTATCCAAAAGCTTGTCAATCCCCAGGTATTTGTGCACCAGGTTTTTGATTTCGGGGTAAAGCGGGTGTTTGGTATTGGCGCTGTAGTAAATGGAGCGTCCCTCCTCACGGGCCACGAGATAGCCTGCACTGGAAAGGTTATTGAGCTCATGACGAATGGAATTCGTGGATTCACCAAACTCCTTGGCCAATTCACGCAAGTAGGCCGATGAATGGCTGTTCAGGAAGAACTTGAGCAGCATCTTCAGCCGGGTTTTCGATGTAATCAGCGTATCCAGCACGGAGTCAAAGATAGGAACGGATCGATTACGAGTAAATTATTTACTCAATAATTATAGTTTTTTGAGCAGTTTGGGGTCTATTTCAACCCGCATGGCCTGCCCGATGGCCTCCAGCACCACCATAAATTTTGAAGGGCTTTTGGATAGCACGTACCCAACCGCGCCTTTCAGGGGGCCGTCCATCACTTGTACCGTTGAACCTTCTTCCAGATCGGGCACTGAAACCACCTCAAGGGTTAATCCGGTTTCCAGCAAACGCCTGATCAGGTTATACTCCTTTTCACGAAGAACGGCAGGTTTATCATTGTGGCGAATAGCCCAGGCAACACCGGGCAAGGCAAGTACTTCAGGAATCTGGTATTCAGTTGTTTTAACAAAAATATAAGAGTTGAACAGCGGTACCTCCACTTTCTTTTTCCGATCGCTCCATTGGCGCAAAACTTTGGTAAGCGGAAGGAAGACCTCAAACGAACGCTTTACCAACAGGTCGCGTATCTTTTTCTCCTGCCGGCTTTTGGTATAAAACACAAACCATTTTTTCTCTTCGGCCATAAGTGCATTGCTTACCGTGCACGTAACGTGTCTGCGATGTATTGAACCTGATCAGCAGTAAGTTCAGTATGCATCGGCAAGGAAAGCACACAGGTTGAAAGTTTTTCAGAAACCGGCAGCTTGCCAGAATGTATGGGCTGATATGCCGGTGTTTGATGAAGGGCCACCGGGTAATAGATCATGGAAGGAATTCCGTTCGCTTTTAATTGCGCGCTAACCTCATCACGGTCTTTACCAAACACCTGTACGGTGTATTGATGAAACACATGGGTACTGTAAGAAGCCTGTGTAGGTGTTTTCAACCACGGCAGTGCCGATAGTTTTTCGGTGTAGACTTTTGCAGCCTGTTGCCTCCTTTCAATATAAGCATCCAGGTGCTTCAACTTAACACGAAGAATGGCAGCCTGCAGGGTATCGAGCCGGGAGTTTACTCCCACGCACTCGTAAAAATATTTTTTTGATTGGCCATGACCGGCAATACTTCGCATGACAGTTGCTAGTTCAGCATCGTTGGTGGTAATTGCCCCGCCATCACCGTAACAGCCCAGGTTTTTGCTGGGGAAAAATGAGGTGGTGCCTATGTGCCCGATGGTGCCGAGTTTCTTTCGCGAGCCATCTTTGAAAATATAATCGGCACCAATGGCCTGTGCATTGTCTTCAATAATGACCAGGTTATGTTCAGCCGCCAATGCCATCAATTCCTCCATGGGTGCAGCCTGCCCGAACAAATGAACGGCAATGATTACCCTGGTCTTTGGGGTGATCTTTCGCTTTACATCTTCAATGTCGAGTGTAAACAAACGCTCATCCACATCGCAGAAAATCAGGTTGTATTTCAGCAGGGCCACCACTTCAGCCGCAGCCACGTAATTAAATGCCGGTACAATGATCTCGGCATCGTGTGGCAAATCAAGCGCCATGAGCGCTACCTGGAGGGCATCCGTTCCGTTGGCACAACCAATAACGTGCTCCGTGTTCAAATACTTACCCAGTTCCTGTTCAAAAGATTTAACCGCAGGGCCATTGATAAAGGCCGTACTTTCAATTACCTGCCGGATGGCATCGTTTACTTCTTCTTCGATATGCCGGTACTGCCCCAGCAAGTCTACCATGTGAATTTTATCCATGACTTACGTTGCTCACCACACCATTTTTCAGTTGATACTTCTCCTGGCTCTCCGGGCAAATGGCCACACCCGTTGCGTCAAACTCCAGTTTCTGTCCGAATTCACTCATCCATCCTTTTTGTCGCGCAGGATTACCCACCACGAGGGCATACGCAGGTACATCTTTGGTAACCACAGCGCCAGCTGCAATGAAAGCAAATGTTCCGATTTCAATACCACAAATGATCGTAGCGTTTGCGCCAATGGACGCCCCTCTTCTGACGAACGTTTTCTTGTATTCCGATTTACGGTTAACCGCACTTCGCGGATTGATCACGTTGGTGAACACCATGGAGGGTCCCAGAAAGACATCATCCTCACAGATCACACCGGTGTAAATGGAAACGTTGTTCTGCACTTTAACATTGTTGCCCAACACAACATCAGGCGACACGACCACGTTTTGACCGAGGTTACAATTTTCACCAATGCGGCAGTTGGGCATGATGTGGGAGAAGTGCCAGATCTTGGTTCCCTTTCCGATTTCACATCCTTCGTCAACTATTGAACTGGGATGCACGAAATATGAATCGCTCATGTTACTTGCGGAACTGATAAATACGTTCAATTATATCCACCACTTTCATGCCTTCAAGGGCATTGGCCGTGATGGTGTCATTTCCTTTCAGGGTATTGATTACATTCTCGAAGACATAGTGGTGGTTGGCTGCACTCCCTTTAAACGGACCGTAATCATTGGGCGGATTGGTCTCAGGAAGTTCAGGCATCACATAATCCTGTATATGACAATACTCAATTTCATTCATATACTGACCCCCAACCTTTACCGATCCTTTTGTACCCACAACCGCAATGGAACTTTCCATGTTCGTATCCCAAACCGAAGTAGAAAAGTTAATACAACCCAATCCTCCGTTTACAAATTCGAAGTTAACAATACCGGAATCTTCAAACTCGGTTGAATCCTGATGATTGAAATCTTTCAATGACGCATGAATATTCTTCACATCACCAAACACCCAGAACATGATATCGATGAAGTGGCTGAACTGTGTAAACAGTGTGCCTCCATCCAGCGCCAGTGTGCCTTTCCATGAGCCCTTTTTATAATAACGGTTATCACGGTTCCAGTAACAATTTACCTGCACCATCAACACCTCACCTATCGTACCATCCGACACAATTTGTTTTAACCACTTGCTGGGCGGACTGTACCGGTTTTGCTTGACAACAAAAACATGTCGCGCCACTTGAAGTGATTTCTCCACCACGCGTTCACACGATGCCCGGGATAGCCCCATCGGTTTTTCAATCACAACATGGCAACGGTTATCCAACGCGAGCAGTGCATGCTCAACATGTAAGCCATTTGGCGTACAGATGCAAACTACGTCCACATCTTTTTTTGAATCCAACAAAGCCTGAATGCTCGTATAAAATGGTATCCCCTTTGGGTAAAGGTTGTGTTTTTGTTGTTCCTCATCAACATCAACAACCGCTACCAGTTCAGCACCCGGAAAATCATGGATAATGGTAGCATGACGTTTCCCGATGTGCCCAAATCCAACAACAGCAAATTTAATAGCGCTCACAGCTTATGAATAAATCGCAAATATAAAGTTTCATTTTCTGACAAGACTACCGCATGTACTTTTCAAAACTTTTGTTGTCGCGCTCAAACAATATTTCGCGCGGCAGGCTCTTGAAGTATTCGTACGTGATCTTCAATCCTTCCGCACGAGAAACTTTCGGTTGCCAACCTAAAATTTCTTTTGCCTTGCGGATGTCGGGCTGGCGCTGCTTTGGATCATCTTTAGGAAGCGGTTGGGTGATGATTTTTTGCGTGGTGCCGGTGAGTTTGATGATCTCTTCGGCAAATTGCATGATGGTAATCTCATCGGGGTTACCGATGTTTACCGGCAAATGATAATCCGACATCAGTAACCGGTATATACCGTCCACCTGATCATCCACATAACAGAATGAACGGGTTTGGGAGCCATCACCAAATACGGTTAAGTCTTCACCCCGCAACGCCTGACCGATAAAAGCCGGTAACACACGACCGTCATTGAGGCGCATGCGCGGCCCATACGTGTTGAAGATGCGCACAATGCGGGTTTCCAGTCCGTGAAATGTATGATACGCCATAGTCATGGCCTCCTGAAAACGCTTGGCTTCATCGTACACGCCACGCGGTCCGACCGGGTTTACATTTCCGTAATATTCTTCAGTTTGTGGATGCACCAGCGGATCGCCATATACTTCGGATGTTGATGCAATCAGGATGCGTGCTTTCTTTACCCTGGCCAGGCCCAGTAAGTTGTGAATACCCAATGAACCCACCTTTAGGGTTTGAATGGGAATTTTCAGGTAGTCGATCGGGCTGGCCGGTGAGGCAAAATGTAATATATAATGGAGTTCACCCGGTACGTGTACAAAAGAGGACACATCGTGGTGATAGAACTCAAAATCAGGGAGTTTGAAAAGGTGCTCAATGTTGCGCAGGTCCCCAGTAATCAGGTTATCCATGGCAATCACATGGAAGCCTTCTTTAATGAAGCGGTCGCACAGGTGAGATCCGAGAAAACCGGCACCACCGGTAATGAGGACACGTTTTTTTGCAGCCATAGTAAAATTTGAAGGGGCTAAATTAGGGTTTTTAGAACAGAATTAATCTGTAAATCTTCCGTATTAATAAATTATTAAAGCCATTAATTAATACGGCTATCATCACCCGTTTACTGGCAGAGAAAATACGGATTCAGTAAATCCTCCTTATTATATACGAGTTCCTGTTCGCTATCCTTTTGCTTCACAGAAATACCCACCGCATTAACAATTGCATGGGCTGCGGCCGTGTCCCATTCCATGGTAGGTGCAAAACGGGGATAAACATCAGCAAGTCCTTCTGCCAAGAGCATAAACTTCAAACTACTGCCTTTCGAAACGAGAGAGGGTTCTTTCAGAGCGTTGATAAAATCCTGCGTTTCCGGACTCATATGTGAACGCGAAGCTACCACACGCAAACCGGGTTGTGATAACAAAACCGGATTTCGTTTGGGTAAGCTGATGGTTTGTCCGTTGCGTTTCAGCAATGCCTTTCCTTCGGCTGCGTAAAACACGTCACCACTTACCGGAACAGCCACCACCCCGAGTATGGGGCTTTGGTTATGAATAAGCGCGATGTTTACCGTGAACTCTCCGTTGCGCTTTAAAAATTCCTTGGTGCCGTCAAGCGGATCGACCATCCAGAAGTATTCCCATTGCTTACGATCTTCATAAGGAATCTTTTTCCCTTCTTCACTGAGAATCGGTAATTCGGTTTCCTTAAGTATTGAAACAATTGCCGCATGCGCCCGCTTATCTGCCAACGTCAATGGCGATTTATCCTCTTTTGATTCCGCCTGAAAATCATCGGAGTGATACACGTCAAGGATTTCCTTGCTTGCCAGCTCGGAAGCGTTGATAGCAATGTGAAGTAATTCAGAATGGTTCATGTTTTTAAATGTTGGTTGAAAAATTCACCGCTAAGGCGCAGAGACGCAGAGGTTAGAAGTTATTTACGAATCTTTTGAATCCATTTTTTAGTAGAGGTACATTGAAATTTATCAGGAACCCTAAACGCTTGTCTGCCAGCTTCAGGTAACTGATGATTTGGGCTTCATGCACGGGTAAAATACCTTCAACAGACTTTAACTCAATAATTATTTCATCTTCGACAAGGATATCAATAACATAGTCTTTATTCAATACATGCCCTTTATAGATAAGAGGGATGGGCACCATAGTCTCTACAGTAATGTTTCGCATTCGCAACTCTTTAACAAGACAATGCTGATACACAGTTTCTAACAAACCAGGACCCATTTCCTTATGCACTGTAATAGAACTATCCAGAATCTCCTTTGATAAAAAATTGTATTGTTCTTTTTCCATGGACTTTTACGGGTGTTTGCTTTGCGCCTTTGCGCCTCCGCGGTAAACATTCCATCCCTCAAACAATCATCCCTGCTGCCACCGTTTCATTCGTGCCTTCATCCACCAAAATAACACTACCGGTAATTCTGTTTTTGCGATAGCTGTCAAATGGTAAAGGCTGTGCGGTACGGATTTTTACACGGGCAATGTCATTCATGCCCAACTGATCAACACCCTCCAGGCGCTGCAGCGAGTTAATGTCCAGTTTATATTGAATCTCTTTTAATATTCCCCGCGTTTCACGTGTGGTGTGACGTACATAAAATTTTGAGTTGAGGTTTACCGGTCGTTGATTCATCCAGCACAACATCATATCAATGTCTTGTTCCACCAACGGTTGATTGTTTGGTTTGCAGATCACATCTCCCCTGCTGATATCAATCTCATCTTCCAGCGTCATCACCACTGACATCGGTGCAAAAGCTTCTTTAACCACTTCTTCACCCAATTGTATGGATTTTATCTTTGTTGCAAATCCTGATGGCAACACCAACACCTCATCGCCAGCCCGGAAGATACCACCCGCCACGCGGCCCGCATACCCGCGGAAATCCCGGTGTTCACGTGTCTGCGGCCTCACCACATACTGCACCGGAAACCGGCTGTCGATATGATTGTGATCACTTTCAATGTGCACCGTTTCGAGCATGTGCAGCAATGTAGCGCCCTGATACCAGGTCATCTTTTCAGAACGGTTTACCACATTATCGCCAAGCAAAGCACTGATGGGCACAAACTGGATATCGGAAACCTCCAATTTCGAGGAGAATGCTTTGTAGTCCTCTACAATTTTATCAAACACCGTTTCATCATAATCCACCAGATCCATCTTGTTCACACAAACAATGATGTGCGGTATTTTCAACAACGAGGCAATGAACGAATGCCGGTACGTTTGCTCAATTAATCCTTTGCGTGCATCAATAAGAATCAAAGCCAGGTTTGCCGTAGACGCACCCGTAACCATGTTCCGTGTGTACTGAATATGTCCGGGTGTATCCGCTATGATAAATTTGCGTTTTGGTGTAGCAAAATAGCGGTATGCCACATCAATAGTAATGCCTTGCTCCCGCTCCGACTTTAATCCATCAGTCAATAATGAAAGATCGACATAGTCGAAACCTTTTTTGGCACTGGAGGCTTCTACAGCTTCGAGTTGATCTTCAAAAATCGATTTGCTGTCGTATAACAACCGCCCGATCAATGTACTCTTGCCATCGTCAACACTACCTGCAGTTGTAAATCTCAATAATTGATTCATTTTAGTTTCGGGTTACGAGTTAAAAATAGCCCTGCTTTTTTCTATCCTCCATCGCGGTTTCACCACGCTTATCGTCAGCACGTGTACCCCGTTCGGTTTTGCGGGAAGCAGCCACTTCAGCAATAATTTTTTCCATGGTGTCTGCATCGGATTCAACCGCTCCGGTAATGGGCATATCACCACACGTACGGAAACGTACTTGCTTCATTACAGGCTTCTCATCAGGCTTAAGCTTCAACCAAGGAGAAGTTGATAAAATGGTTCCATCACGCACGACTACTTCACGGTTATGCGCGTAATACAATTTAGGTATAGGAATATTTTCCGTAAATAAATACTGCCACACATCCATCTCCGTCCAGTTGGATATCGGGAATACACGAAAGTGCTCGCCCATGTGCTTTTTACCGTTAAAGATGTTCCATAACTCAGGTCGTTGATTTTTAGGATCCCACTGACCGAATTCATCGCGGTGTGAAAAGAAACGTTCCTTTGCACGTGCTTTTTCTTCATCCCTGCGCGCACCACCCATAGCCGCATCAAACTTGTGTTTATCAATGGTATCCAACAACGTCACGGTTTGAAGCGCATTGCGACTGGCATTAAAACCGGTTTCTTCTTTTACCCTGCCTTTATCTATACTCTCCTGAACAGAGCCAACAACCAGTTGCACGCCCAGTTCATTCACCAGCCAATCGCGGTACTCCATCGTTTCAGGAAAATTATGACCGGTATCGATATGCACCAATGGAAACGGAATGCGTGCCGGGTAAAATGCTTTACGCGATAAATACGCAAGCACAATCGAATCTTTGCCACCCGAAAATAACAAGGCAGGTTTCTCAAATTGTGCCACCACTTCACGGATAACATAAATGGCTTCGGCTTCCAGTTCTTTTAAATGACTTAAATAATATTGACTCATAACGTAATCAGATACTTATTTTGGGTAAAACAAAATTCAAAAGTCGCTCAACGGATTGCTCAACAGTGAGCGTTTCCGTTTTTATTACCAGATCAGCTGATTCTGGTCTCTCGTAAGGAGAATCAATTCCTGTAAAGTTTTTTACCTCTCCCGCACGCGCTTTTTTATACAAGCCCTTAACATCGCGCTGCTCACAAATTTCCAACGGAGTATCTACAAATACTTCTATATAATTTGATGCCCCAACAATGGTTTTTACTTGTTCACGATCGGCTTTAAACGGAGAGATAAAGGCCGATAATACAATCAAACCTGAATCAAGTAACAACTTACTCACCTCACCTATTCGTCTGATGTTCTCCACCCTTCCCTCATCCGTAAAGGATAAATCCTTATTCAATCCCGTACGAATGTTATCCCCATCAAGCAAATACGTTTTAAAACCGCGAGCAAAAAGTTGTGCCTCCAACTGAACCGCCAATGTTGATTTTCCTGAACCCGAAAGACCCGTAAACCAGATTAACTTCGCGCGCTGCTGCATCAACTGCTCACGCTGCTCTTTCGAAACCTTTGTTTGTATGGGATACAGGTTGGTCATGTAGTTACTCATAGGTTATAAAACCAGGCTATAAAGGTGATACAAATAACCGCATAAATAATTGTTAATGGTGTGCCTACACGAACGAAATCCTTGAACGTGTAACCGCCCGGACCGTACACCATCAGGTTGGTTTGATAACCGATGGGCGTCATAAAATCACCGGAAGCGCCAAAAGCAATGGCCACGAAAAACGGTGTTGCCGGCAACGACAATTGTTCAGCAAGCGACATGGCAATGGGAAACATAATAGAAACCGCTGCCGGGTTGGTTACCAATGCCGTTAAAAAGATGGTTACCAAAAACAATGCACTCAAAACGCCAACAGATCCAATCGACTCCCCCACGTTAATCAATGCAGTAGCCACCAATGCCGCTGTTCCTGATTTCTCAAGGGCAATACCGATAGCCAGGGAACATACCAACACCATCAACAAATTAAAATCAAGTTGGCGCCTGATCTCTTCCAGGTTCAATATTCCTAAAAAAATCAGCGCTGATAATACCACCAACGATGCGGTGAACAACGGAATAAAACCCAATATACCAGCCAACAACATCAGGAAACTTCCCACCCCTACCCAGTATTTCCAAACAGGCTTTTTGTACTCCACTTTCTTAGGAACGGACAAATAAAACAAGTCCTTCTCGTGATTGGCTGAATTATTTTCATCGCCCGACAACAGCAGCATAAAGTCGCCACCGGCAATGTGCATTTCACCTACTTTACCGGAAACGCGTTTACCGTTTCGATGAATCGCTACAATGGAAGAATTGAATTTTTTTCGGAAATCTGAGTCTTTGATTCTTCTACCGATCAGGTTTGAACTGGCTGGAATAACCGCTTCAATAAAATTAAATTGATTCTCCGCCTCCATGCCATCCTGTTCAGGAATGCGTAGTCCGTTATCCTGATGGATCAGGTCATAAATGGATTGGGTGTGCCCGGAGAAAAAAAGTGCATCGCCCGATTGAAGTTTTTCTTCCGGTGACACCGGTGAAATTACTTCTTCGTTACGTATAATTTCTACCAGAAATAAATCCTGCAGGTTTCGCAGCCCTGCTTCCTTCACGGTTTTACCGATTAGTTTTGAATCAGCAAAGACTTCTGTCTCAATAATATATTCTTTAAGGTTCTGGCGCACCGTGTCCAGCTTGCTTACATTTTTGGGCAACAACTTGTATCCAAAAAAATATAAGTAAATCCATCCGGCAACAGTTACCAACAAACCGAGATAAAGGAAATCCTGAAAGCCAAGAAGGGGTAATTTATATTCCGTCATCAAACCAATCAGAACCAGGTTGGTAGATGTACCAATAACGGTAATCATACCGCCAAGAATGGTAGCATACGAAAGTGGAATCAATAATTTGGAGGCTGGTGTACCGGTACGGTCTGCCCAATCCTTTACATAAGGAATCAGAAACGCTACAATGGGCGTGTTATTTAAAAATGCTGACACCGATGAAGAAATCACCATCATGCGTAACAGAAAAGCCTTGGGTTTCAGTGTGGCCTTAAACAATCGGGTAAAAAATTCCGGGCCGAATACCGACCGGATTCCTGCCGTTACCAGAATCAGCAAAAAGATCACAACAATCTGTTGATTGCTTAACCCTTTCAGTAACTCAGCCGGGTTAATTACACCAATAAGCAGCAAAGCCAGCACGGCAATAAAAAACGACAAGGCAGGGTTGAACCACTCCCGGTAGAGTGATACCACCAACAGGATAACAATACCTAAAACAAGGCCTTGAATGAGCGTAAACTCCACTAATTCGGTAGATTTAAGAGGCAAATTTAAAGAAAACAGTGAAACTGGCAAGCCTGCGGCATAAAGCCGAAAATTGTTTCAATAGACGGTGGTTAGTCCTCCAGCGACTTATGAAGATCCCAGAACTTCTTTAAACGCGTAACAAACTCTTCCATTTGATCTAATGGAATCATGTTTGGACCATCGCTTAGCGCCTTGTCGGGATTAGGATGAGTCTCAATAAAAAAACCATCAACACCAACCGCTGCGGCCGCACGCGACAGATAAGGAGCAAATTCACGCTGTCCGCCAGATGATCCACCTTTTCCTCCGGGTTGCTGAACGGAATGGGTAACATCGAAAATTACAGGCGTGTACTGGCGCATAATCGGCAAGGAGCGCATGTCCACGACCAGTGTATGGTAGCCAAAACTAGCACCGCGCTCAGTAAGAAATACGTTGTTGTTGCCTTCACCTCTTACCTTGTCCACGGCATACTTCATGTCTTCCGGTGCCATGAACTGACCCTTTTTCACTTTAACCGCTTTACCCGTTCTGGCTGCCGCCTTCAATAAATCGGTTTGGCGACACAAGAATGCTGGAATCTGCAACACGTCAGCCACCTGGGCTGCTTCCGCACATTGATAGGATTCATGTACATCGGTAACAATGGGTACGTGTAACTTTTGTTTCACCATATCAAGTATTTCCAGCCCCATATCCATAGACGGACCACGATATGAACCTGAAGAAGTGCGATTTGCTTTATCAAATGAAGATTTAAAAACATAATCGATATCCAGCTTTTCGCAGATGGCTTTCACCTGAACACCCGTTTCATAACAAATATCAAAACTTTCGGCAGCACAGGGGCCGGCAAACAACACCATGCGTGTTCCACCTAACGTAATCTTATCGGCAATACGGACCGTCTCTTTAAATTTTTCCATCATGCTATCAAATTGGAGAGCTTTCCCTGTGAGGCCAACACCAAGTCGGCCACTTCACGAAATACGCCCTTTCCTCCTTTTGCAAAGGTAACAAGATCAGCCTGATCTTTAACATAACTCAAAGCATCAGCAGGACAAACACTCAGACCAACGAGTTTAAACACACCCAAATCATTAATGTCATCACCCACATAGGTTACGTCCTTCTTTTTTAAAGAATAATGCTCCATCAGTTTTCGGCATACCTCAGCTTTATCTACAATGCCTTGATGGCAAAAATCTACCTTTAACTCAGCCATGCGTTTGGTTACGGTAGCAGACTCACGCCCCGTAATGGCTCCTAAAATAATTCCGCTCTTCTTCACGTAGCTAACGATAAAGCCATCCTTTACATTGAATTCCTTTGTCTCCTTGCCGGTCTCATCATAGATAATTCGTCCATCGGTAAGTACTCCATCTACATCAAAAAAGATAGCCTTAATAGCAGTTGCCTTTTCAACTTGTTCTTTGGTGTATCGTTCCAGAATCTTTTTCAAACAGAAAGGATTTAAAGTTTTTGAAGAATGTAGCTCGAAAATTAGGAAAAGTTTTTAAGTTGGAAAGTTGTTGAAATCCAATCCTCCATGAATTTAAAATTCCTGATTAGCCTTACAGTTACCTTGTTATTGATTTGGGCCCTAAACAAAAGCTGGGAAGTTGGCTCCATCCGCATTCCACCTCCGGGCAAATTCCTTGATCCCGCGCATGGTTTCTGGCAAAATATTGAACCAAAAGGATTCAGGCTCCCCGAATCGTTGAACATTCCCGGATTACAGCAACCCGTTACAGTTGCGTTCGATAGCATCATGATCCCGCACATTTTTGCACAAAACGATGAAGACCTTTACCTGGCACAAGGCTATGTAACTGCGTTTCACCGGCTTTGGCAGATGGAGTTTCAAACCCATGCCGCTGCAGGCCGATTGGCGGAAATTTTAGGAAGCGGCCCCGATGATGCCATATTGAATTACGACCGCACCCAACGTAGATTGGGAATGGTATACGCTGCCGAAAATGCATACCGTAGCATGGAGAATGACCCTGTGGCCAAAATGGTGGCTGGCAAATATGCCGAGGGAATAAATACCTACATCCAATCACTTTCGTACAGAGACCTTCCCCTGGAATACAAAATACTGGATTATAAACCGGAGGAATGGACCATGCTGAAATCGGCTTTGCTCCTGCGTAGCATGGCACAAACGCTAAACAGTGGGGATAAAGACATACAGATGACCAACGCCCTGAAATTGTTCGGCAAGGAGATGATTGATGTCCTCTACCCCGACCGCGAGCCCATGGGCGACCCGATTGTGGATAAACCGGAGGGTTGGAATTTCGAACCCGCCCACTTGAATGACACCATTCTGGCCTTGCCTGATGAGTTAATCGCCATAAGCGGACTAACCACACCGGAGCCCAACATCGGCAGCAACAACTGGGCTGTAAGCGGCAGTAAAACACAATCGGGTTACCCGATTTTATGTAACGATCCACACCTGAGCATAACCTTGCCGTCCATCTGGTATGCCATTCAATTGCATGCACCTGGCATCAATACCATGGGTGTCTCCCTTCCCGGTGCACCCGGCATCATCATCGGGTTTAATGATTCCATTGCGTGGGGCGTGACCAATGCGCAACGCGATCTGGTGGACTGGTACCGCATTACGTTTGAAAACAATGAAAAAGATAAGTACCTGTTGGATGGTGAATGGAAAGATACACACAAAGTAGTGGAAGAAATTGCAGTGCGTGGTGGTGAAGTACTTTTTGACACCGTTATCTACACCCATTGGGGTCCGATTCCATACGATGAACACTTTCGCGCGGAAAATGAACGAAAGCACTTTGCCTTCCGATGGATTGCACACGATGAATCGGAGGAGTTATTGACTTTTTACAAACTAAACCGGGCAAAAAATCATAGCGATTACATGAATGCACTGGATCACTTTTCTTCTCCGGCTCAAAACTTTGTTTTTGCTTCCGTTACCGGAGATATCGCCATGCGCATACAGGGAAAATTTCCGGCTCGTAAAAAATATGAAGGGAAATTTGTGTTGGACGGGAGTCATTCAACACAAGGCCCGCTTGGGTACATCCCTTTTGAACACAACGTAATGGATAAAAATCCGGAACGTGGTTTTGTCAGCTCTGCCAATCAATACCCGGCTGATTCAACCTATCCATATTACATCAATGCCGTAAGCTATGAAGCGCATCGCAACAGAAGAATTAACAATGTGCTTCGTGAGAAGAATAACCTTACCGTAAAAGATATGATGAACCTTCAGCTTGATAATTACAGCATAAAGGCTGAAGAAATTTTACCTACGTTAGTTCAGGCCATTGATGGATCTGCATTATCGCCAGTAGAAAAGGAAGCATACAACATTTTATCAGGTTGGGATTACTATTACCATAAAGATGCACAGGCCCCACCCTACTTTGAAGGCTGGTGGCGCAACCTGGTGGTTTCCATTTGGGATGAGATGCGAAATGATTCTGTCTCCTTATCCTATCCCACTTCATGGAACACAAGTTATTTAATACGCACGCAACCCGAATTACCTTTTTTTGATATCCAATCTACTCCCGAAAAGGAAACGATCACTGATCTAATCCGGCAAGCTTTTAAAAAGTCCGTAGAGGAAGTGGAAGCCTGGAAAAAAGAAAACACAAAACCATTGCGCTGGGCTGACTTCAAGGATACATACGTTGAACATCTTACCCGCCAGGCTCCGTTTAGCTTTCATGTGGAACATGGCGGGCATGGCGATGCAGTAAACGCATCCTCCCGAAGGCACGGCCCATCGTGGCGCATGATTGTAAGCGTAGAGCCTGACGGACCAAAAGCATTTGCCACTTACCCGGGTGGGCAATCCGGAAATCCGGGAAGTGTTCACTACAATTCCATGCTTGACCGGTGGGCGAACGGAACGTATTTTAGGATGCTGTTTCTGCGGCAAGTCGATCAGTCTGCCGATAGAATTTTATTTTCCACCACCTTAAACCCAAAATGACATGAAATTTACGGTACAACTGGTCGCGATTGTCATTATGAGTTGGCTACTCGAAATGTTTTTACCATGGTGGAGTATTGCCATTGCCGGATTCATCGGAGGCTTTGCCTTCAGATCCAAATCAAATTTTGTGGCAGGCTTTCTGGCCATTGCGTTGTTGTGGTTTATCCATGCGTTCATCATCGACCTGCAGGCATCTGCCCCGCTTGCTGAAAAAATTGCCGTTTTACTGATGGTACAAAACAAGATACTGCTATTCTTACTCACCGCGGTAATCGGTGGTTTGGTTGGTGGTTTCGCTACGCTTTCGGGGGCGTTGTTAAAGAGTGGTCGTAAGGTAAGGTGAGTATCGATCAAACGATGAGTTAAGATCGAAAACAATATTCAAATGATGCGGTTTGAAATAATAATTCAGCAAAAGTCTAAATCAAATAAAACTATGTAAAAAAGAAGGGTTAATGATCGCCCTCCTTCCTTTGAAAACCAATTTAAAACGATGCAATGCCACGTTACTGTTGTATCGTTTTCAGGATACCGACTACTTCCTCGCGTTTCTTGTTGAGTTTAACTTCAATTCGCTTCAGAAGGTCTTCTTCTTTTCCTGCTGTAAATTCAAGATCGGCATCGGTTAATTTAGGAAACTTGTCCTGAAGCTTCTTTGCATGATCTTTCCAAACTCCTGTTATTTGAAACGGACTCGAAACATTTGTTGTACTCATAATATTAATTGTTTAAATGGTTACTTGCTATACCTGCAGCGTATTATGTGTGAATCAAAAGTTTCTTAATTATTAATCAACTCCCTTATTCCATTAATCCTCATAACCGCTTTTAATAATGGTTGAAATCATCTTGAACCGTACGTTGGCGCGAATGGTATTGCGCGAATGTGCCGGTATAATAATTGACTGACCGATTGTAAGCAAATTCAATTTGTCATCAATTAAAATCTCTGCAGTTCCATCGATAACCTGAATGAATGTATCAAACGGTGAGGTCTTCTCTGTCAATGCTTCACCCGAATCAAAAGATACGGCACTTACATTACCAGTTGTTTTCTTGATTATAGTTTTAATGACCACAGAATTGGGTACATATTCTATTATTTCAACAATAATAAATGCCTTCGATTTTTCAACTTCACTGTTGTCCATATTATAACTCCTCTATTCTTTCTGTTTAAAGTGATACGCAATCACTCAACCGGTTGTAAAAATCAGGCTATTCTGTCGTAAATACCTTACACAAAAAACAACAATGATTGCAAACCTTACTGATACAATAACACTGAAAAAGACTTAGCGGCCATCAAAAAATTCTCATGGAATTGTCAGCTCAATTAAATTTCCTTTAAACAATGTCTCTTCTCCTATACTGACCAATCCACCGATTTGCCAGAAAACGTTATTTGGCTTACAACCTCCACATAAAATGACATTTCCCCCTGCACCACCCCGTGTAATCAAATCATGATTTGTTTGAAATATCCATACAGCATCCGCATTTCCCACAGCATCAAGAATCAAGTTTCCATCCTGAATAATCAGTGAACCGGTTGTCCTATAAAAACCAGGTTCTGGCACGGTATTTCCTAATTCATGTGGATAACCTTTTTCAAGCGTCATTTGGGCCTTATCAGAAAATGAAGATGTTGATGGAATTACCAGATGAATTTGCTTGCCCATAATTTAAAATGCTATGAATTTTCTCTAGTTGGAGGTAATCCCCAGAAATTAAAGCGCACTCTTTCCTTTAATCACTCGGAACAGAATTGCGATAAGCGCAATCACCAATAAAATGTGGATAAGTCCACCTGCGTTGTATCCCAGGTATCCGATTGCCCATAGTATTACCAAAACAACGGCAACTAAATAGAGTAAATTTTGCATAACTAACGATTTTAAGATTTCTTGTTTATTCCAACCAGGTAAATACCGGCCCCCACGGCCATTACACCAACACCAATAAGTGGCGACCAATTCAGATTCTGCTTTTTGTTAGCCATAATTTCAACCTCACCCAGGTCAACTACCTTCTCGCGGGTAAAAAAACTGAAACTGGTGTAAAGCGTTAAAACAGCACCTACTATGAAAACTACAATTCCCAACTTTTTCATTACAGTAAAACGATGAGTAAAATAATAACGAGCAGTAATGCACCAACAGAAAGGTAAACACCTCCGTTACTGGCTTTCAAATCTCTTTTTAACACACGCACTTCCTTGCGCAACGCTCGTTTTTCGGATGGCCTCATGTTAGACTTATCCAGGGCGTTAATCTCTTCCAACCGGTTGAGCATCAACCTGACTTCAATAGGTTCAGTACCATTACTGATGGGTGCAACAGGAGGTGAAGATGCGGCAGCATTTCCAAGTGTCGGGACCACGGTCGCCAGCACAATTAAACACAACATTACTTTTTTCATGACATAATTTTTTATCCACAGTCTGGTGGAGCAGTTGTGAAACCCTTTCACGCAGTAAAATTCAGTATTTCGCATACAAAAAGCGTTACACCCGCAACCAACAGAGTTACATATGTTACAGGTTAGGCTATGCATATCCTTTTAAAACGTAACAAAACATCTCATCACAAAAAATGCATTTCAATGATAAACTCAGCTCTGCAATAGCTACAGGCAAAAAAGAAAAGGACAGGAATTTTGCTTTCCTGTCCAATTCCAAAACCAGACAACTTTAAAAGTTGCAGGAGCGTATGGAATAACACTCCTTACCCGGGTTAAAGATGCAACACCTTAGTTTATCTACGCTTACAAATTTTAAAGGGAAAGTTACACATATCACAGTCACAACTGCAGGGTGTTGCTGCCCGTGAGCAGTTACAGGTTTTCGAGGTTGCTCCTTCTGGCCATTTTCATTTTTTTAAAAAACGATGGCGAAAGGCCTGTTATTTTTTTAAACTGATTAGAGAGATGGGCTACACTGCTATAGTGTAGTTTGTATGAAATCTCTGTGAGGTTCAACTCATCGTAAAGCAATAGCTCTTTTACACGTTCTACTTTGTTGAGAATAATAAAATGCTGTATGGTCATGCCTTTCACTTCTGAAAAGATATTCGACAAATAGGTATAGTCGTACTCTAATTTTTCACTTATATAATCCGAATAG
Source organism: uncultured Roseivirgaceae bacterium (assembly GCA_964419145.1). Taxonomy (GTDB): domain Bacteria; phylum Bacteroidota; class Bacteroidia; order Cytophagales; family Cyclobacteriaceae; genus UBA2336. Next base: position 71,086 of record CAYQOM010000003.1, read on the forward strand.
TTTTGTATTGGAAGTTCATCAGAATAATGAATCAGTTCGATAATTACATTTTTTATCCGTTCAATAAGAATACTCCTGTGGTCATCCAGCAATTCAAGTCCTGATTTTTGAAGATTCCGGTTCAGCATTTGCCATTGTTCGGAAGTAATCTCTCCCGGTAGCTCCGCAACACCCAGGTCTACCGAGTGCCAGTTAATCCCAAGTTTTTTTAACTCGTCTTTAACGATTAGTTTACAACGGAGACTGACCATATACTTGACGTATAATTTCATGCATTTTATTAAATGCTTCAGATCATACCTATCCCATCTACCCCGTACAGGAAATTAGCCGGCTGCACGCCCCAGCTTGTACAAATGTGAGAGGTGCGCAACTATCGCAGAAAACATAGACTTGTACTCGTTGTAAACAATTCCGTATTCCTGACAGGTTTGTTTAACGTAACGTGCAATTACCGGATAGTGGATGTGACTGATGCGCGGAAATAAATGATGCTCAACCTGAAAATTCAAGCCACCCAACATCCAATGCAAAAACCGGTTTTGTGTTGCAAAATCGGCTGTAGACCGAACCTGGTGGGTAGCCCAGTCGTGTCTTTGATCGGTATGAACAGGTGAAAAGAATTGCGTTCCCTTCACCACATGAGCCAACTGAAATACAATACTGATGGTGATCCCACAAACAAACGTAACAATAAGGAAACCAATCAGCCACGGCAACCAACCTACAAAGAAAATGGGGAGCGCCATATACACGAGTACATAGGCAACCTTAGTAAACCAGAAAATACCGTGTTGAACAAGTGTTAATTTTTTTACCTGAGAATTGGCAGATATACGACCACTAAAATATTTCTGAAAATCATCATAGAACACCCATACCAGATAAGAAATACCATAGAGAATAACCCAATAAATGTGTTGGAACCGATGGTAACTCCGCAACGGTTGCCCATCGTGCAAACGCATAAATGGCTTAACATCTATATCTGAATCCATGCCCTCAATATTGGTGTAGGTGTGGTGGTTTACGTTGTGCTTAACCCTCCAGTAATAAGCATTGCCACCCAATGCATTTAGTACATGCGCTGCTGCCGTATTGAGCCATTGGTATCGGGAAAAAGTCTGATGCCCACCATCATGCATCACATTAAAGCCAATCAACGCCAGATTCAACCCCAACGCTACGCTTAACAGCAGCGATAGCCAAACCGATGGCGTGAAGAAAACCAACACAACATATAAGCTTGCTGCCAGCGAAAGCAACAGAATTGCCTTAAGCAATAAGTTACGATTACCAACTGGCTGAAGGCCACTTTCTGTGAAGTAATTGCTTACCCGCTTTTTTAGCACAAAAAAGAAGGAATCCGGATTGTTTTCAAATGAATAGGTAAGCATATAATCAGTAAGTTGTGTAGGCAAGTTAACCTTTCTTTCCTAGCAACACGTTATTCAACACATTTGTTCTTGTGATCATCTTTATTTATGGTGTTGCTTCTGTCTATCAATTCTTCAAAAAACACATCGTCTCTAACTCTGAACAGCACATTATCGATTGAATTGAAAACTGAGACATAACGCTCACCCCGGTTTAACCGATCGAGTATGGGTTGAGGACTTACCGATACCTCACTTTTATGCGCGTTACCGAATTGTCTTTTCGGTAACAACTCCTTAACCAAAACCTGGATTGCATCATAAACCGATGCATACACAGAAAGCTTCTGCCAGGCTAATGGCATACCCGTGCTTCGTTTGAACAGTTGAAAAGGTAAGTGACTACTTGGTGAGGTTTCAATTTTATAAATGTATACCACCCAATCGTTCTTTTTATCGAAAAAGAAACAGTTAATATAGATGGGGTGCGCAACCACCTGAGTAGCCTCATTCATAAGGAGTTAATATAGCTCTACCAATCCCGCCAGCAATTGCAATAATGGGGGGTATTGTTACATAATTCACAGGTACGTGCCAATCACCGTCCCACCCGTGAATTGTGTAACATATAATACACGAAATGCAACAGTATACCACGGGTAATTTCCACCTTACGAACCTTTAAAATATGCTACTTTGAACCCTTATTGCCCAGCTCACTTAACTTTAAGTTCCCGCTGTACACGCTTCGGGCGAACTATCACCACCAAATAACGAACGGTACTTGCGCGTATGATGAAGCTCTATATAAAATACATGGTGAGTTTGCGCTGCAAAATGGTGGTCAAGGATGTACTTGCCAAACTTGGATTGCATTACGTGGCGTTGGACCTTGGCGTTGTCGAAATTCTTGAAGACCTCACGGAAGAACAACGCACCAAACTGAGGAGCGAACTGGTTAAATCCGGCCTGCTCTTATTAGATAACAAGGCTGCCATACTTGTTGATAAGATTACTTCGTTGATCGTTGAAATGATTCACTATTCGGAAGAAGTGCCATACGTCAACTACTCAGACTTTATCAGTGAAAAACTGGGTTACGACTACACGTATCTATCCAATATATTCTCCGAAGTGAAAGGTGTGACTATTCAACAGTTCATTATCATTCATAAAATTGAACGTGTAAAGGAATTACTACTCTACGATGAATTAAGCCTCAAAGAAATTTCCTATAAACTTCATTACAGCAGTGTAGCGCATCTCTCCAATCAATTTAAAAAGGTAACAGGGCTTTCACCCGCCTTTTACAAGCAACTCAAGTCGAAGCGCATAAATCTGGAAGACCTATAAACTCCCAACGTTTTTCAATCTGAATTCACGTAACATGTGTAACAAGTAATTGTTCGAATGTAATTCATTCGACATAGTAAGAACATAGTTTTGTACTGTCAAATCTTATAGTTCACTGAACGTGCATGCGCAACTTTCAGCCCGCTAATTCTGTACAGCGGAACAGCTGTTCAATTCTTTCATGGAAAGATAAGTTATGAAACTATCGATGATCAAATCGCTATCAAGGTAGTCAAACTGACAACGTTAAAAAAAGTGATTGCAACAACTAACCAAGTAAAGATGAAAACAAAAAAATTGAATTTTTGGACGTTCGCAACCGCAGCAATATTCATGTTAATGAATATCAGCGCTTGTGAAGATGAAAATGTGGGTATAGAGGGAGTTTGTCCGCTTGTAGTGTCTACCAACTCTGCCAATTTAACCAATGGCGTATCGATTAACCAGGTTGTGACTGTAACCTTTAATACCGACATGGATCCTGAGAGCATCAACCTCAGTACTATCAGTATAGGAGCCAGCCCCGCTGTTGCGGGTACAATCACGTACAACAATAAAACCGCAAGTTTCACACCTGCAAGCCCATTATTAGCCAACACTACCTATACCGGTACGGTTACTCAAGGTGTAAAAGATGTAACAGGAAATGCCTTGCAGGAAGCCTATGTTTGGACATTTACTACCGGCCCAGCGCCAGCGCCTACCGTAGTTTTTACTGATCCGGCTAACCAAAGTACAAATGTTGTGGTCGATCAGGTTGTAAACGCGCAATTCAGCGTAACGATGGAGCCTTCCACGATAACTTCTTCGTCATTTACGTTGCGTTTAGGCACAACCCCGATTATAGGTACAGTAAGTTACTCCGGCACTACGGCCAGCTTTACACCTGACAACAACCTTGCATCAGGAACCTATACTGCACGAATTTCCACAGTTGCAGAAAACATGGATGGAACACCTATGGAAACTGCTTATGTATGGAGTTTCAGCACAGGCACAACTGTTGGCGCTTCTGGTGTTGAGTTAAACTCAGCCGGGTTGTTTGGTATTTTAGCTGGTGTTGGCATAAGCAACAATGCAGGCTTTAGTGAAATCCGCAATCAGGATGTGGGCATAAGCCCCGGTGTGCGTTCCTCCATTACCGGCTTCCCTCCTGCCATTGTAGTTAACGGAGCCATTTTCGCTTCTGATGATCTGGCTCCTGCAGGAGTAGCAGCCATGTTAACACAAGCCAAACAAGACTTAACTGGGGCGTATCTCTTCGCTGAAGGTGCCACCTCACCGGCTCCGGCTACGGTAGCTGGCGATTTAGGCGGCATGACATTGGCCCCAGGTATTTACAAGTCAACATCAACACTTTTAATCCAGTCAGGCGATCTTACCCTGGATGCGCAAGGCGATGTCAATGCGGTATGGATATTTCAGGTTGCTTCCGACTTCACAACCGTTGGAGGTGCAGGAGGTAGTGTAATACTGAGTGGTGGCGCCCAAGCGAAAAACGTTTTCTGGCAAACCGGAAGTTCAGCAACTGTGGGCGATGGCACTTCATTCAATGGAAATATACTGGCGTTAACCAGCATCACCATGAATTCCGGAGCAACTGCAACAGGCAGAATGTTGGCCAGAAATGGTTCCGTGGTTTTAACCAACACAAACATTATTGAAAAACCATAATTCAGCACCATGAAAACGCAAGCCGAAATAGAAAATAAATCTCACGAGTTTTCTTTTGTCAACATACCGGCATGCGCAACATCTTATATCACTGTGAATGATCCGGGAGTACAATACCTGATCCCGGAATTTCCAGATCGCGTTTCACTTTAATTCAAAATCAATATGAAAGTCTACAATTATTTTAAAATAAGAACACCGATAGTTCGGTCTCTTAGATATGCACTTGTCAGCGTATTGCTGCTGGCTACCGTGCTTACGCCACTACAGGCGCAGGTTGTACAGTACACCAGGCCCTCGCTATGGTTTGGTGCCGCTGCCGGTGGAAATTTTAATTTTTATCGCGGCACAACACAACAGTTAAATGCTGACTTAACCGTACCTGCTGCCTTTCGTCATGGCAAGGGGCTTGGACTTTATCTTGCTCCGCTATTGGAATATCATCGTCCTGATTCAAGATTCGGTGTAATGTTGCAAGTGGGTTTCGATAGTCGTAAAGGTTCTTTTGATCGGGTGATCACGCCTTGTAACTGTCCGGCCGATTTAACGACCGACCTGAGCTACATCAGTGTAGAACCTAGTTTGAGATTTGCTCTGTTTAAATCGGGTTTTTATCTGTATGCCGGACCAAGGTTTGCGTTTAACAGAGATCATGCATTCACATACGAGCTAGGAATCAATCCGGATTTTCCGGACCAGGAACCCAATGCGGATATAAACGGAGATTTCAGTAACGTGAACAAAAGCCTGATCTCCATGCAAGTTGGAGCTGGGTACGACATTCAGCTTTCTTCTTCAGCAAGGCAAACACAAACCATACTTTCACCATTTGTTTCATTCCAACCCCATTTTGGTCAGGCCCCCAGGTCGTCAGAAACCTGGAATGTCACCACAGTACGTGTAGGTGCAGCCATCAAGTTTGGTCGTGGAAGTGAAATCGCAGCAACACCCGGAGCGGCTGTGATTAAGGGCATTGATCCGCTGCCGGTTATTCATTTCACCGTCAACTCGCCAAGAAACATTCCGGTAGATCGCAGAGTAAGCGAAACCTTCCCGTTACGCAACTATGTGTACTTTAATCTGGGTTCAACACATATACCTGAGCGTTACATGTTGCTCGAAAAAAGCCAGGTGAAGGATTTTAAAGAAGATCAACTGGAAGTTTTTACACCCAAGCAACTTTCGGGCCGTTCGGCTCGTGGCATGACGGTATATTACAATGTGTTGAACATTGTGGGAGATCGTATGGGGAAAAATCCTTCAGCCAACATTACACTTGTAGGATCATCCGAAAAAGGAACTGATGATGCCAAGGCAATGGCCGAGTCAGTAAAGAACTACCTGACAAGTGTGTTTGCCATTAACCCCTCACGCATTAGTATAGAAGGGCGCGACAAACCAAAAATTCCTTCAACACAACGAGGAAGCACTCAGGAGCTTAAGCTGTTGCAAGAAGACGACCGCAGGGTTTCCATTGAAAGCAGCTCGGCCGCCATGCTTATGGAATTCCGGAGTGGACCGAATGCACCACTGAAACCTGTAGAAATTATTGCTGTACAGGTTGCACCTGTTGACAGCTATATTACTTTCAATGCAGATGGTGCCCGAGATCGCTTGAGTTCATGGTCAGTGGATGTAAAGGATGAAAAAGGAACCGTGCAAAATTTCGGGCCTTATTTTTATGATAAAGTGAGTATACCTGGAAAATCTATTCTGGGCACACGCTCTTCCGGTGACTATACTGTAACGATGGTTGGCAGAACAAAAGATAACCAAATAGTAAAAAGAGAAACACAGGTAAATATGGTACTCTGGACACCGCCTTCAAATGAACAGGGCGCGCGATACAGTGTGATCTATGAATTCAACGATTCAGAATCAATTGCTATGTATGAGAAATATCTTACAGAAATTGTTACGGCTAAGATTCCAAAAAACAGCAAAGTGATTGTTCACGGTTATACCGATACCATTGGGGATGCAGACAATAATCAGCGATTATCATTGGCAAGGGCTAATGATGTAAAAACCATTTTAGAAAAAAGCTTAGCCAGGGCTGGAAGAACTGATGTAAAGTTTGAATTACATGGTTTTGGTGAAGATCAGAACGTTTCACCTTTTGATAACAAATGGCCCGAAGAACGTGCCTATAATCGCACTGTATTAATCGATATAATACCCGGCAAATAGAAGCTTTCAATAAATTCAATCAAATAGCAGGTTCTTTTCCTGCTATTTTTTTTATACCTGAGCTGCCCATTTAACCCTACCTGTGAATTCTGCAAAATTCTACATGCGACATGTAATAAAAAAGCTTCGGGGTATTTCCATCTTGCAATTGCTTATCAAGCAAAGAAACCATGTGCTGGGAACCGATATACATAAAGGGAAAAGAAGGGTTTAAAGAAGCGGTTCTAACAAAACTACATGCGAGATGGTTGCGTGGTGGTACCGAGGGTGAAAATAACCTATTGATGTTTTGGTTGCCGAAAAGAGGTGGATTGCGTGGCTTTAAAAAGGCAATTGGTAGTAAGCTTATCTTTAAATATAGAATGGACTTCTTCTCTAACCTGGAAATTCACCTGAATCACATCAACGGAAGACCGGTTGGATTTTCAGATGTTGAGAACGATCAAATTAACTCGATGATTGAATGGGATAGTAAGCAGCACCGCATGACAGCCCAGCGCACAATACCGGATCAACCCCCGATAACTGCATCCTTTTCAAAAAAGAAACTCAAGTCAGTGTAGGTATACTGCAGGTGACTTGTTTTTTAAAGGGCACTGTTCATTGTTGATGGTGTCCCTTTAATTTTTATGTAGAAAAAACACCTTTAGAAACCACAACATGCCAATTACGTGAACACCAGCATTCTTTTCCCTAATAGGTTAAACCATTATTGAATTAGACCCATTATACAAACAAGCGTCATGGAAATACCGAAGAACGACAATAAATACCCGGAAGGAACACGCATTACAGCAAAGGCTAATCCTACATTACCCTTGGTTATCATCAGGTACTATCAACGTATCTATTACTGTGCCGTAATCAACAATCCTGCACACAAACACTTTGCCTACTTTGAACGGGAACTCACCCCACCGATTGATTAAACAAAACAAATATTGTCTCAAGTAACATTTGCTCCTACGCCTTATAGTCACCTGTTTAAGACCCGTAAACTATGTAAGCTTCCTTACCTTATGTGTAAAATTTTACTTTGTAAATACCCGCACATTTGCAGTACCTAACATTCATAACACAATGAAAAATAAAACAGCAATTCCAGAAAACTGGAACGAACTAAAAGGAAAGTTGAAACAAAAATATGCACGATTAACTGACGATGACGTATTGATGGTAGAGGGCAAGTATGACGAGATGCTGGGAAGACTTCAGCATAAACTGGGTAAAACCAGGGAAGAGGTACAGAAACTCATCAAAGAGTTGTAGGCTGAGGCCAATACAAATCATTAAAACCTTAACAGATATAAACTAAATACGATGAAAAAATCAATATTAATACTGGCGGGAGTTGTCTTAACGACAGGCGCACTTCTAATGAGCTGTAACACGCCAGCCGAAAAAGTACAAAATGCCAAAGAAGATGTAACAGCCGCTAAGGTAGCGCTGGACAAAGCCCAGCAAGAGTACATGGAAGACCTTACCAATTACAGAAAAGCAACTGCGGAGAAAATTGCAGAAAATGAAAAAATTGCTGCTGACTTCCGGGTAAAAATTGTAAATACAAAAAAGGATGCTAAAGCAGCCTATGAAGCTGAATTGGCTGAATTGGAAAAGAAAAACACCGAGCTCAAAAATAAGATTGATAGCTATCAATCAAATAACAAAGATAGCTGGCAAGCCTTTAAGGCGGAGTTTAACCGTGATCTAGATGCGCTTGGAGTGGCTTTTAAAAACCTGACCGTAGAAAATACTAAATAACAAGAACCATAAAGTTTGGCTTTGATCGAATCAACTTACAGGTTGGTTATGGCGGGAGATCTCTCCCGCTTTTTCATTTTTTATTGAGTATTATATGATCTGTATAAAGATTTGCACTCAACGTGAAAAATACCTGTAAAATATGCAATCTTGATTTAAAAGTATGAAACGCTTAAACCAGGTAAGATTCCCAACTTTGATCAGAAGATCGAAAGTGTAGTAATTAATATGGAACCGAAATTTAAAGCTGGAGAAATTGTTTACGAACGGATCAGGCCCGCTCAAAACCTCATTATAAGAAATCATGTGGGTTTAATCTACTACTGCAGTGCCCAGGAGCATCCGACTGCAAAACCGCTGGTTTTCTTTGAACATGAATTGGTGGCAAAATCGTACTCAGGCATAACTAAATAATCTTTACTCGTTTTGTCTAATGCATTAAACCTTACACCTAAATAATATATTAATATATACTGAAAAGAAGACTTTAGCAGTGCACTCAAAAGAAAAGTCCTGGCGTTACCACCAGGACTTTCTTTTGTCGGCTCGTTGAAAACAAAAAAGCCCTTCGCTTTTGCAAAAGGCTTTTGGTTGTCGGGGTAGCAGGATTCGAACCTGCGACCCCCTGGTCCCAAACCAGGTGCGCTAACCGGACTGCGCTACACCCCGAACGTTAAATGAGGCGCAAAGATATACTTTTAATCTTATGCACCAAGTGATCCGACAGGGATTGCCGAAAAACTTTGATTCGGTGCAAATTTAAGGATTTTACCCTTTGTTCATCCCCCCGGGTCATTAATTGGGTCAAGGCTTTTATTAATCACTTTAACACAAATCACTATGACAAAAACCAAAGAAGAAGTCCGGAAAGAAGATGCTGAGAACTGCCCGCAGAACGGCAATCTCAAATTCAATTACGAGGAATGGTTAGATGCTTTGATAGCACAAACCAAAAACTGTAAACATCCCTGGGAATCATTTTGGGGTACTCACACCTACAATGACCCACACACGTTGATGCTGCACTGTATTTTTATGATGCAGGAGCACATAATGTTCAAGCTTGCCAATAGTAAGTTTGATGTCAATTCAGTGGCCTACATCAGAAAGGCATTTGACCAGGCTTTAGCTGAGGCTGACATGCAGTTTTGGAAATTGAGTAAGAAAAACTAAACCTTGAGCAAACATGAAAGCATCCTATAAAATGCAATTTACCCCCGTAGATAAGAACGGTTACCGGCTTGAACATTGGTTCGGACAGCTCGACCACGTGTTTGTTGTGGCTAATGCAAGTGATGAAGCCATAAAAAAGGGAGAGCAGGCCTACAAGAAAATTCATGCCAAGGAAATACGTAAGCTGAAGGTAAAATCACACCGAATTGAGCTTGTTGAACTGCGGAGGGAGCACATTGTTCACGCGGGATAAAGAATTAAAACCGTCATAAAATGCGCATTTCGATGCGCATTTTTTTTGCGCTTTTGGGTAAGGCTTTTTGGGTTACTGCAAACTGCAACTGCAAATCAGGGGCGTATATAGGGAATTGCAGTTGCAGTAATCAGCTACTGCAACTGCAAAACGGCTATATATACAGATTGCAGTTGCAGTAGTTATATATCTGTGTTCAGGTCATTAAGATGAAAAAAATCATCTTTTTTGCTAATGAAACCCGAATCCTCCATTTCTTTTATTCGCGTTCTGGCCGTTCGCTCGCTGCATTTTTTCCCCTCGATGTCCGGAGTGTATTGTATAATCAGTTCCACCAGGTCCCCGGATTTCTTGCCTCCAGTAATCAGACACCGTTTAGCCAGCTCTTTCAATTTCTCAGCTTTTACCTGCTCTTTGGTTTTAAGTACCTCCTTAGCTATGGTATGATCAAGCGTTACATGCAGGCCCTTCCCAGCGTCATAGGTGAAAGGGATGGGAGCAAAGTTGCGATCAGCTCGAAGTAGCTTACACTCAATGATGTGTACATCCTGGTGCTGGCGGTCTTTTTTGACTACAATAGTTCCTAAGCATTTCCGTTCAGCCTCAGAGCCATAATTGCCACGCAGCTTGTTGGATGAACCTGGATTTTCATGCACGTAAACAACAACCGTACACCCGGATGTCTTAAGGTCTTCAATTGCGCTAAACGCTTCGGTAGTATCATTTGGATCACGAATGAGGTCTACTCCACCATCCAACAGTATGAGGTGAATTTCCGGAAGCACCTTAACCAATGAATTGAACATGGACCGCATTTGATTATACCTGAACATTCTCCAGTTAAAAATATACAGGTTATCGGGCTCCTTGTCGCAACCAATCATTTTACACACCCGCTTCCGGATCCTATCGGTAAACGGTTCGCTTTGCTCTGTGTCAATGTAAATAACCGGTTTCCCATCACAGTACTTCGTTCTGATTCCCAGGGTGTCTATGCCGGTAACATCTTTCATAAAAGCTGTGGCCAGGATAGGAACGGCCGTAGATGTTTTACCAGCTTTCGGCAGGCCCCCGATCACACTAAAGTCTCCCCTTGCTGCAAAGATGCGGCCGCTAATCTCAATAATCGGTTCGATGGGTTGGATGTTGCTGGCATGCGTTATCCTCGTTGAAAGAATATCATCAAGAGTGTATTCCGTTTTATCTGAAGGCTGGAGCTTCGCCTGTTCAAGCCTGATAGATTTCTCAACCTGTTCAAGTTTGTTAAGCATCTAAGAAGTTTTGGAAGTGAGTGTCTAAATTTTCTTTGCTGATTTTACCGTGTGCATAGTCGTTGATGGCTGATCGTAGGTCCATGGACCTATCCAGCGCGTTGGTGGTCGCACGGGCAATTTTGTTTGCCATCAACATTGCCTGGTCAAGGTCGTGTACGTGCTGATTAATTTCATAAACCGCATCGATAAGCAGTTTAATCATTGCCTGGACTGTAGTAAAATTAAGTGAGGTGTTTTTCCAGCCCTTTGATTGCGCAATTTTTTGCGCATCCTCAAGCGCATTTGAAACATCAATGATTGATGTTATATGGCTAAGTACCCGTGCCTTAATTTTTTTATGAAGTTCTTGGAACTCCGGGTCCGATATACTTACTTTGTTCATTGAAGTATGATTTAGATGGTCATATTTTGTTTCTCACTGAGAACCCCATCGTTAAGCCAGCAACGGACATACAATGGGGTTCTTGCCTTTTTAACCGGTACCATCAGCGCCTGGTAACGAGGTAAACAATAGTCAGTAATGCAAGCCCACCACCACCGGCAATGAGTATCGGTGTCCAGTTGGTTTTATTCGCTGCCTCCCGTTCTGCCTGCATGGCCGCAAGTTGTTGCATCTGCAATTGTGTTTGCAGTTGTCGTTCAGCACTCTGGTTAGCTTGCTTACTTGTTCTGCCGCCTATCAGTGCTCCACCAATAGCACCAACCGCAGAAATCGCGGCACCAATCCATCCAAGACCGGATCCTTCAAGTTGAAAAGGAAAAACATCAACAGCATCGGAAACGTACTTGACGCTTTTATATTGATCTGGTGTGTAGTTGATGAAAGTCCCATCATCAGTAGAAGGGTAATACAATTTGCCGGTGCTTACGTCCGACAAAACCAAAAAGCCCTTAGAGTTTACATTAAACTGGAGCTTTTGAATTTCAGTTGGAAAACCGCCAAGCATTCTACAATTAAGGCTACCGCCTGAAATGTGAGAATGACCATTTAATAAGTTACTGTTCATAGTTTAGATTTTTTAGTTTGTTGAAAAACCTGCCCCCGTTTCCAGGGACAGGTACACTCACCCCCAGGGCATCGGCTCTCACCTCTTTAAGCCGAATTTTGAAGGATGTAAAGCAGGATGATCAATGCCAGTATGACAAGCCCGGCAATAATGATTTCCTTCGTCCAGTCTTTAGGTGGTACCGGTGCCTGTGTTGGTTGTTGTGGAGAACCCAGGCGTGGCCCATTACCTAAAAGTGATGAATCAAACGGCCCCTCAAATTGTGCCCGGCCACCGGTCAAAAGTGAGGAGTTAATGTAGTGTGGATATGAGTAGTTAATCATTATGGTCTCTGTTTAAAATTGTTGAGTTGTTTAAGTATTTGGACGGCCCTTTCAGGACCACTACTATCAAGCATTGCTAAAAAAGCAATCAATTCATCTTGAAGGTCTTTAGGTTGAGCGTTGAAGTATGCAGCCACTTTATCAACAGGTGAGTTTCCTCCCTGGCCGGGTTGGCTCTGTTTGTTAGCTGAAAGAAATTCAAGTATCTGAGGAATGGATCCGGCCAACGATTGTACAAGCGGTGAATCAGCCAGGCCGTTTAATCCGGCTTTACCAGCTCCAAGCTCTTGTAATTTCTTTTCAGCTTCTACGCTTCGGTTTCGCCAGTAGGTAACTTCACTCTGGAGGTATGTGTTAAAACTATCAGTGTTTTTCATGGGTATTGTTGGGGGTGATGAAAGTGAACCGGTGGTTCTTTTAACTGATGCCTTTGAGCGGCATTTGTGCGAACAGTAAACCTTATTCGACCTGGCCTTAAAAGGTTTCTCGCACTCCGGGCATTGCTTTTGAAATTGGTCGAGTGGGTGCATAGATTAATTTTTTTGGACGTTACCAAATTTCAGCTCGAAGTAGAAAATTCTTTTATCACGATCATTGACTAATACTTCCTCTTTTGCCCACAGATCAATTGATGTGATAAGCTGCTCAATCTCCTCGGCAGATTTATTTGGATAAGTTTCCTTTGCGATTTCACGTAGTTCGTGATGATTTCGCTTGCACTTATCAGAGCAGAATTTTCCGTGAGTAAAATCTCCGGAACCATAAGTACAGCGACAAAAAGTGCAGCGTTTCATTTGTTAACTGTTGTGTGATTTCGAATCTCATTGAACTGATCAGTCACCGATTTTAAAAAATCCCTTCCTTCGCTATCTGGTAATTTCTTACAATGATCAATGACCTCAATTAGCCAAATACGTCTTGGTTCGTCCAGGCTATTGATAATTTGTTGGAGTCTTGTAGAAAGCTCTATTTGACCCTCTTGAATTAGCAGGTTTCGGATTTCGTTCGGTGAAATGAATAAACGCTTTTCACCAAGTTTGTAAGGGGTGATTTTTCCCTGACGAATAAGCTTCCTGATGTAAGGAATACTTATGCCCAAAATTTCACCGGCACGCTGTAGACTGCAAGCATCATCTGGTATTCTCGTTTCCATGAACCAAATATTGGTGATATTACTTTCACCAATTCGAGAGTACCGGTACTTACTTATGGTACTATTTTTTCAGCTCATCAGTTGCCAGTTGGTAGGCCGCTGGAAAACTTTTAAGCAGTGGTAGTATCTTTTCTATCACATGCCTTTTTGGACGAGTCTTATTATTGATCAAGTCGTTGAGATTTGTGTAAAGTTTATTCGAAGTAGGCTTCTTTAATTCTTTTGCGGGAGGTCTCTCAATTATTTTCGCCTCAACTTTGAAATATAACAAGGTAGCCTCTTCAAGTGGTGTAAGCTCAGATGTAAACTTTCTCTTGTTTAGTGAATCAATGATGGAAGTAATTATTGATCTGTAGTCAACTGAAAGAAAATAATATTGAGTGTGGTGCATGGATTCTCCGCGCCACAAAGCAAGCTTATCCAGATGCTGAGCTCTTAGCAAATCCACCTGACTTGGCAGTCTTCTGTAATAGTATTTAAGCAATTCAATCACACGATCAATGTTAACAGATTGCTTTAATTCATTGATTATTGAAGCCCAATCAGGGCTGGCATCCAGGCACACAATTAATGTCCATTCGGTTTCAGTCAACCCCTTTATTTCGCCATTTTCTCCAATAGAAATAAACTTCATTTACTTGAGCTTTGAGTCATTTTTTTGATAGCTGTTTCCCTGGGTAACTGATAGTAATGATTCAATAAAGTCCGTAGGTCTTTACCTACAATTGAGGCCACTTCCTCCGGTGTTAACCCATACCATTGTGGTGCCAGGGTAATGAACGTTTTACTTGCTGTGTGTGAGCTGATCAACTTGTATTTTGGCTTTTGCTGATCGATATCCCTGCCGGCAATGTTTACACGAATAGTTAACACCCGATCAATGCCGGCAGCTTTGCATACATCTTTGATTGTTCGGTTCAATACCGGCTCAGCTAATCGGGGTGATCTGTTTCCGTAACGTTCTAAAATCGCTTTTGTCTTAGGCACGATCGGTATAGTTACCTCCTTCTTGTTTTTCTGCAATGTCATGCAGATTTTACCGTCAATAATTCGGGTTTCATTTATCCGTTTAAGGTCTGATATCCGCAGGCCGGTATAGCATCCAAGTAAAAATAAATCTTTTGCCTTTTGCTGCTCGCTGCTGTGGCTCACGTCAATGTTTTCAAGCGCTGTGATTTCTTCCTGGGTAAGGGTAATAATGTCGCGCTTGTTGTTACGGATTTTGATTGATCCAATATCGTAGCCAATGGTTTTAAGGAACCAACGCAGGTGCTTCATACATTTACCGTGTGTGCTGTTGGCCAGGCGCAAGGAATCCTGAAGGTACCTTTCGTATGCTGTAATTAATTCGGCCGTTAATTCTGTTTTGGTAGCCCTACTATTGCCTGATCGTTGCAAAAATTCAGTGAACTGATTAAGTGAGCTGCGGACCGCTCGCTGTGTTGATGGTTGATACTGGAACAGGTTATTTTCAAGCCAATGATTTACCAGGCCTGTAAGGGATTTCCGATCCTCTTTCGCTTTCTTATCCCGCTCCAGCTGCTCATTGATTGCCCGGCTTTCCTCCATTTTGTAGGCCATCTTTACGGCCAATGGGGTAACTATTTCCTTTCGTGCCTTAAGTGTAGTTTCAACGTGGTCGAGCTTGGATTTTATTTCGGTTATAGCCTTATCAATTTCGCGCAGGTGGCGTTTACTTCTCAGGTAGCCTTTGTCCGCATCCCAGTCGTTTGCATCAATACGGTGCCCGGTGCTGATTAATTCCGTGTGATCTTTGAGGTAAAGCGCAATGTAAACCAGACCTTGCGTATCTTCCTTGCGCTTTTTCTTGAATAAGTACCCCGTTTTCATTGCCCTAATTTAGCATGGGTCAAGGTTGGGGGCAAGGAATTAAATGATATTATGTGTTATTATTTTACAAAAAAGCTATATTTGAGAAAGGAAAGGGGAAAACCCCTTTCCAAGTGATCCGACAGGGACTCGAACCCCGAACCTGCTGCTTAGAAGGCAGCTGCTCTATCCAGTTGAGCTATCGGACCTAATTCAAAAGCCCTGCTACTAACAGGGCCTTCGCGGAGAGGGGGGGATTCGAACCCCCGGTACACTTTGACATGTACGACAGTTTAGCAAACTGCTGGTTTCAGCCACTCACCCACCTCTCCGGGGCTGAAAGAACTGCAAATATAAGGGATGAACAGAAACTGCCTAAAATTAATTTGATCAAAGATTTTTAAGCTCCATCCATCCGAAATCGGCTTGCAACCGTTAACACTTCGTTGTTACTTGCAGACCGTGAGTTGGTATCGTGAATTCGGCACTACGGAGATAGTCTTCATCACATTATTTGTGGTGTTGTATGGCATTTACATGGCGCGGGTAATTCGCATTGCCCGGTCACTTAACACACCTTTCAGTACAATCTTCTTTAAGCTATTTCTTCGCAGCGTTGCTTTTGCACTGTTGATTGTAGCCTTATTGGGACCCTCTTTTGGAGCCGCGAAACGCGAAGTTCAATCGGTAGGAAAGGATATCATGATTTGCGTAGACTTGTCGAAATCCATGGACGCATTCGACATTACCCCCACCCGATTGGAAAAAGTGAAGTATGAAATGAAACGGATAGTGGCCGCATTCAACTCAGACCGAATCGGAATCATCATCTTCTCATCCGAGGCCTTCATGCAAAGTCCGCTAACCTTCGACCAGAATGCGCTGAACTTATTCATTGAGGCCATGAACACCAACCTGGTGCCTAGTGCCGGCACCGACTTTGGCCCACCCCTGCGCATGGCCGTTGAAAAACTTGAACAGGACAATAGCCGTATTTCGCAAACCACATCCAAGATTATTGTATTAATTAGTGATGGCGAGGACTTTGGCGAAGAAACAACCGAAATCAACCAGCAAATTGAATCGAAAGGATACAAATTATTTACGCTGGGTGTAGGCACCGAAGCCGGAGGAAGTATCCGCGCTGGTTCAGGGTATCGCACCGACAGGCAAGGTAATGTGATTGTTACAAAACTTAACCCAAAGGCATTGCAGTCGCTGGCTAACCAAACCGGAGGCCGCTATTTTGAAATTAATGACAGCCGTAATGATGTTTCGCGCATGATTAACACCATTAACAGCATTGAAGGCGAACTTATGGATGCCCGTTTGGTGGACGTATCGGCCAATAAATATTTCTACTTTCTGCTAATCGCTGTAATTTTACTGGCCCTTG
This sequence comes from uncultured Roseivirgaceae bacterium, assembly GCA_964419145.1. Classification (GTDB taxonomy): domain Bacteria; phylum Bacteroidota; class Bacteroidia; order Cytophagales; family Cyclobacteriaceae; genus UBA2336. The sequence continues at coordinate 87,849 of CAYQOM010000003.1, forward strand.
ATGTGTTATTACACGTAAAGACGATTAAGATATGAAAGGCGGACTACTCCTATTATTTCTGTTGTCGGCAATCATTACCGATCCGGCCAAAATCGGACAAATTAATCGTGCCAAAGAGGAGGCCAAAAAGGCTTATCTCTCTGGTGACTATGAAACGGCTGCGGCCAAATACAAATACCTTGCTGATTCCTTGTCGGTAACAGAGGATGAGGTACTGATGAACCTGGGCAATGCATACTATAATTTGGGTGATACTGCTTCTGCAATCGGTCAGTATCAAAGTCTAACTCAAAGCGCCAACAAGCGCATCCGATCGGTTGCCCAACAACAGCTTGGTGTGGTACGAAACAAGCAAGGAAAGTTTGAAGAAGCCCTGAATCATTTTAAAGAAGCCATCAAGGCTAACCCCGCCAATGAAGACGCACGTTACAATTACGAATTGCTGAAGAAAAAGCTGGACGAACAGAAAAAGCAGGAGCAGCAAAATCAGGATCAGAATAAAGACCAGCAAAAAGAACAAGAGCAACAAAAGCAAGATCAGCAAAAGAAAGACGAGCAGAAGGAACAAGAAAAGAAAGACCAGGAGCAAAAGGATCAACAAAACAAGGACAATTCCGGAAAACCTGATGAACAAAAAGATCAGGAGCAAAAGGAACAACAAAGTGAAGAAAAGCAGGAACAACAAGAGGGTGAAAAGAAAGACATCCCTCCTTCTTCAGAAAAACTGGAACAGATGAAAATCACTCCGGAGCAGGCGGCCAAAATTCTCGAAGCCATGAAAAATCAGGAGTTTCAATATCTTCAACAAAACAAACGAAAGGCTACCAAACCCAAGGATAAAGGAAAACCAGATTGGTAAAAGCGCCCTTCGAGAGCCTCAGGGCGCGTAACTACCCGAAACTGTAACTAAACAAATATGAACGAAGTATACATCATCTCAGCCGTACGCACACCCATTGGAAGTTTTGGCGGAAGCTTAGCCAGTGTTTCAGCCGTTGATCTCGGTGCCATTGCCGTAAAGGGCGCCATGCAAAAAGCAGGTGTTGATCCGAAACTGGTGCAGGAAATATTTATCGGCAATGTTATTTCTGCGGGCCTTAAACAAGCACCCGCCACACAGGTTGCAGTAGCTGCAGGTTTAGGCTATGAGATTCCGTGTACACTCATAAACAAAGTTTGTGCTTCGGGTATGAAGGCCGTTATGTTGGGTGCTCAATCCATTATGCTGGGCCAAAACGATGTTGTTGTTGCGGGCGGAATGGAGAGCATGTCGAATATTCCCTATTATTTATTGAAGGCGCGTTATGGCTACCGGTATGGAAATGGAGAAGTGATTGATGGGCTTACGTATGATGGCTTAACCGATGTGTATAATCATTGCGCCATGGGCGTTTGTGCCGACAATACAGCGAAAGAGATGAACATCTCTCGCCAGGATCAGGACAATTATGCCATCAATTCATACAAGCGTTCTGCCGCGGCATGGGCTGCCGGAAAATTTAAGGATGAAGTTGTACCGGTTGAAATTGTTGACCGAAAAGGCAACAAAACCTTGTTCAACGAAGATGAAGAATACAAAAATGTAAACTTCGATAAGATTCCAGGCTTGCGTCCGGTGTTTACAAAAGAAGGAACGGTAACTGCCGCTAATGCATCAACCATTAACGATGGTGCCTCTGCCCTGCTGCTGATGAGCAAACAAAAAGCGGAAGCGCTTGGATTAAAGCCCATCGCCAAGATCCGTGGCTTTGCCGATGCAGCACAGGATCCGATGTGGTTCACCACCACCCCTTCGCTGGCTATTCCGAAGGCTATGAAGGTGGCGGGTATAAGTGCAAAGGATACTTCGTATTATGAAATCAACGAAGCCTTTTCTGCGGTAGCCATTGCCAATAACATCAAGCTCGAACTTGACCCGGAAAAAGTGAACGTAAACGGTGGTGCCGTTGCTTTGGGGCACCCCCTTGGCGCTTCCGGTGCCCGCATTATCACTACCCTGGTAAATGTGCTCAAACAAAACAACGCAACCATAGGTGTTGCGGGTATTTGTAATGGTGGCGGTGGCGCATCTGCTATTGTTATTGAGAATAAATAGCATTAATCGACCAAATCAACACAACATCAACAATAGCCTTGCGTTATTTGCTGGGCTATTTTTATTTTGTACACGCTATGTCCATACGCCTTATCTGTCTGATCGTGTTGATAACCCCCATCAGCACATTTGCACAACGTGAAATCAGAACGTACTACGATGGCTCACGCCAACATGTTCAGGAAGTTTATGTGGTCGCTAATGATGATCATGAAAAACTGGTAGGCAAATACCAACGCTTCTTTCCGGATGGAAAACTTGCTGTTGATGGAAATTTCAACAACGGCAAAAAATCGGGGCAGTTTACCGAGTATCACGAAACGGGCCAGCCCGCGCGTAAATTGGTTTACGTAAACGGCATGCGTCATGGACCCGTTGAAGTATTTGATGAAACTGGAAAAAAGGTTCAGCGTGCCTATTACCAAAATGATATTCTTGTTGATAGTGTTCAGTCATACTACGACAATGGCGTGATGAAAAGCGAAACGGTTTTCAAGAAAGGAAAACCAGAAGGCGTGGTTCGTGAATACTATCCAAATGGAAATCTGAAAAGTGAAATCTACTATGCACAAGGAAAACCAAATGGCATAACCCGTCACTTCTATGAAACAGGCGTAGTTGAAACAGAAGCCAATTACAAGCATGGTGTACTAACTGGTTACTTCAAAACCTACTACACCAACGGTCAGCTCGAAACGGTTTCAACCATGGCCGAAGGTTCCAAAAACGGATCCTTTAAAAATTATGATCACGAAGGGCATTTAATACTGGAAGGCTCATTCTTGAATGGAAGCCTACATGGTGACAACACCGCCTACTATGCTGATGGTACCGTAAAACATAAATTCAACTACAAAGAAGGTGCAAAAACCGGTACCGGTCTGGTTTATCATCCCAATGGTAAACTTAAATTTCGCGAACAGGCATCCATTACTGGAAAAGAATGGGTAAGCGATGAGTTTTCAGCCACAGAAAAGAAAATTTCTCAAAAACGCTATCGGGATAACCTGCCTCACGGCCAGTGGGTCTATTACCATGAAGACGGAACTACCGAAAAAATAAAAGAGAATTATGAGGCTGGAAAATTAACCGGGTTACGGACTGAATATTACGCCAACGGAAAGGTTAAGATAGAAGAAACCTACAAATTCAACATGCTGAATGGCCCGTTTAAAACCTACTACGAAACGGGCACGCTTGAATCACAAGGTGAATGTAAATCACAACGTAAGCATGGCCTTTTCACCGCGTATCATGCAAATGGAAAAATCAAGGAACAGGGTGAATACGTTGCCGATAAAAAGCATAAGGAATGGAAAGAATTTGATGAAAACGGAAACCTGGTGCGCACCCTGATTTTCAAAGCAGGCATTTTGGTCGATTGACCTCCATCCCCCTTGTACACGTTGGACAAGTTTACTTACCTTGCGGCTTACAATTTTACATGCAAGCCCTGAAAGAAACCAACTTCAAGTTTCCCGGCCAAACGGGTTTCTACCGCGGCAAAGTCCGTGATGTGTATTACTTCGGTAACATCATGGCCATGGTGGCCACCGACCGCATATCAGCTTTTGATGTAGTGTTGCCCCGCGCCATTCCCGATAAAGGAAGAGTGCTCAACCAGATTGCAGCCAAAAATCTTGAGGCCACAAAAACGCTGGTACCCAATTGGGTGCTTTCAGTACCCGATCCCAATGTTACCATTGGCTTCACCTGCGAGACCTTTCCGGTAGAAATGGTCATTCGTGGGTACCTGGCCGGGCATGCCTGGCGCGAGTACAAAGCCGGTAAACGCATACTCTGTGGTGTACCGCTGCCGGAAGGATTAAAAGAAAATGACAAACTTCCCCACCCCATCATTACGCCCACAACAAAAGCACACGAGGGGCACGATGAGGATATTTCCATGGAACAAATTCTCAGTCAGGGGTTGGTGAGTGAACGCGACTACACCCAACTGGAAGAATATACCCACACCTTATTCGCGAAAGGAAGCGCACTGGCTGCCGAGCGCGGACTGATTCTGGTGGATACGAAATATGAGTTCGGAAAAAATCAGGGTAAGATTTTTTTGATTGATGAAGTGCACACGCCTGACTCCTCACGCTATTTCTATGCCGATGGTTATACTGAAAGACAGGCGAAGGGCGAACCCCAAAAACAGCTATCAAAAGAATTTGTTCGTCAATGGTTGATTGAAAACGGGTTTCAGGGCAAAGAAGGACAACAGGTACCGGAAATGACCGATGCCGTTGTGGCGTCCATTTCTGCCCGATACAAAGAGTTGTATCAGCAAGTAACCGGAAACACACTTGAACCGTTAACGGGTGCTCCCATGGAGCAAAGAATCGAACAAAGCATCCTTAATTCGTTAAAATCCGTTAATTTAGAAGCTTAATTGAAACGTTAATTCCATACAATGAAGTATACCATAGACAAAAAAGAGAAATACAGCTTATTACACCTGCACGAAGAGAAACTGGATTCAAGTGTGGCCCCAGGGTTAAAATCAGAATTGATAACCCTTCACGCGGAAGGTGTAAGAAATATCATATTGGATCTGAACGAAGTTAAGTATACCGATTCATCCGGATTAAGCGCCCTACTGGTGGGTAATCGAATCGTTCAGGAAGATGGTGGCATCTTCATCCTCACGTCACTTTCTGATCACACCATGAAGTTGATCAAAATTTCACAGCTTGACAGCGTACTGAACATTCTACCCAAAGTGGAAGAAGCGATTGATGCCGTGTTCATGCACGAAATTGAAAAAGATCTGAAAAATCCGGATGAGAATTAATTTTATTAACAGCATACACATAAACCAAAACTCATATGGGTTTTGGTTTTTTGTTTTACAGGATTGAGTTTTAAAATAACCATATTAGGTTCAAGCGGTGCGGTACCGGCCTACGGAAGATTTCCCTCTGCGCAATTGGTTGAAATCCAGAATAAATTTTTTCTGGTGGATTGCGGAGAAGGTACGCAGATGCAATTGATGCACTACGACTGCCCCATTCATCGCATCCATCATATTTTTATTTCGCACCTGCATGGCGATCATTACCTCGGACTGATGGGCTTGCTCTTTACCATGCACCTGAATCACCGCACAACTGATCTGCACCTTTACAGTCATCGTGGATTGGATGAAATCATCATCGCCCAACTCAAACACTCCAACTCAGCGCTGCGTTTTAAGCTCATCTTTCACACATTACATGCAGGTGTAAACGAAGTTATTTTCGAGGATAACCTGCTTACCATTGAGGGGATTCCACTCAAACATAAATTGGATTGCACGGGTTTCTTATTTCGCGAAAAGCAAAAACCAAGAAGAATCGATAAAGAAAGACTTCCTGAGGGACTTGGTCTGCAACAGATTGCGGGTTTAAAAACAGGTGCTGACGTGGTGGACGAATCCGGAAAAATACTGTACAAGAATACAGACCTAACGCTTTCACCCCGTAAATCCCGAAGCTATGCCTATTGCTCCGATACCGCTTTTGACGAAAGTCTGGTAAACATCATACAGCAGGTTGATGTTTTGTATCATGAAGCTACCTTTATGGAGCGTGAAAAAGACAAAGCCGTTGAAACCCTGCACAGCACGGCTGCTGAAGCTGCCACCATTGCCAAACAAGGTAATGTTGGTAAATTACTACTCGGGCATTTTTCTGCGCGGTATAAGGAACTTGAACCCTTGCTCGATGAAGCCCGTGCTGCATTTTCAAACTGTTACCTGGCCTGCGAAGGCAACACCTTCACCATTGATGAATAATGGCAACGCTTGAACAAAAAATGAATCGGTTGTTTATTATCCTTTGCGGGATATTTCTAACCAATGCGCTTTTGGCCGAGATGATCGGTACAAAAATCTTCTCGGCCGAATCAACCGTTGGGCTGAACCCGGCAAACCTGAACATCCTTGGCTTTGTCATGGATTTCAACCTGACAGCCGGTGTGGTCATTTGGCCGATTGTGTTCATCACTACCGACCTGATCAATGAATACTTCGGCAAACCCGGTGTTAAACGCATCAGCTACCTCACGGCCATTTTAATTGCATACAGTTTTATCGTGATCTTCTTCGCGATTGAACTTCCCCCTGCCGAATGGTGGCTCGATGCCAACAGCAGAGACGCACAAGGAAATCCGTTCAACATCAATTTTGCATTTGGAAAAATTTTTGGTCAGGGATTACGGATTATAGTTGGCTCATTAACAGCATTTCTGATCGGTCAATTGGTTGATGTTTTTGTGTTTCAACGATTGCGAAAGTTCACCGGTCCGAAAATGTTATGGCTCAGAGCAACAGGCTCAACGCTGGTATCGCAACTGGTGGATAGTTTTGTGGTGCTTTTTATCGCTTTTTATGGGATATTCTCAAACACCCAAATTCTTGCCATAGGCATTACCAATTACATCTATAAGTTTTTGATTGCCATTGCGCTTACTCCTGTAATCTATTTGGGTCATGGAATCATCGACCGGTACTTGGGCAAAGATCAAGCTGATAAGATCTCAGATGAAGCCGCTGAACAGAGTAAAGGATTTTTTTAAAATAAGCTTACTTACGCCTTCTGATATTATCACAGATAACAGCCGTGGCTACACCCGCATTTAATGACTCGGCCTTCCCATAGCGGGGTATGGATATCTTCTTCGTTACAAATTGCTCAACCGCTTGTGAAATGCCATGCGCCTCGTTGCCAACAACAATCAATCCACCAGAACCAAAGTTTACGCGATGCACATCCTCACCCGACAAAAATGCTCCGTAAACAGGCAATCTGGATGTTGAAAGAAATTCAGGAAGATTGGTATAGTACACCGGAATTCGCGTAAAGGATCCTTTACTGGAGTGGAGCACTTTTGGGTTATACAACTCTGCTGTTTCATCGGAAGCAATAACCGCTTTAATTCCATACCAATCGGCTATACGAATAATGGTACCGAGGTTACCCGGATCGCGGATGTCATCCAGCACAAGCGCAAAATCCGATGCGGTTAAGGCAGGCGCAACATTTGGTTTACACCTTGCAATAGCCAACGCACCATCGTTTGTGCGATACTCACCCAGTGTGGCAAGCACCTCTGGGGTAACCTCAATTACTTCACCTGAAAATGCGTTTGACCTGGAGCGTAGTTGCTCGAAAAATGAAGGTGTTCCAAGCACAACTTCAGTGGCATAATCGGAGTCGAGCAATTCCAGCACTGTCTTTGCCCCTTCCACTACAAACCGTTGTTCCAGTTGTCGGTATTTCTTTACTTGCAGAGATTTAATGTACTTAATCCGGGCTTTTGAAAGCATTTGTTTAACCTTGGTATTCGCGAAAATTAGATATTATTTTTTGATCCTCATCGGTTTTACGATGTTACAAGGATGCCTTGGAACCAGGCATTTGGGTAAAGATCAAAAAATGCTGCTTAAGCAACGCATAGAAGCCCCTAAAAGCGTGAGCACCAGTCCCCTGAAAGACCTCTATGCCCAACCCACCAATAAGAAATTTCTGGGCATGCGCATACACAGCCTCGTGGCCATGTACTACTTCGGAAAAAAGCGCTTCAAACCGGCCAAAATTGAAAAGAAAATAACCCGAACAGAGACAGAATTCGATGCAAAAATAGAAAAGGCTAAAACTGAAAAGAAGGTAGCCAATCTTCAGTTTAAAAAGCAACGTAAAACCACCTCCCTCAAAGAGAAACTGACCAATGGAAACATTTGGATGAAATGGGGAGAGCCGGTAAGTGTCTACGATACTGCAAACGTTCAGCTAACAGCCGAAAGGTTTAAAGATTATTTATTCAATCATGGTTATTTTAAAAATCAAGTGTTAACACGCACCTCAACGGAAGGCCGCAAGCTGGTATCAGTTGTATACGAAGTGATTCCCGGTCCTTTGTATCGGATAGATTCCATCATGTACCGCATTCCAGATTCTGCGCTGTACGCCTTGACCATGAAATCACTCCCGGCAAGTCACCTGAAACGTGGCAATCCATACGATCAGGATAATTTTTCGCGTGAACGTGAACGCATCGATTTATTGTTTAAGGAAAACGGGTATTATGATTTCAGTAGGCAATACGTAGAGTTCGATGTTGACACAGCCTTTCGTGAAGGACATAATGTTGGGGTGCTCATGATTATCAGCGAACCAGCAAAACGGGGCTATCATAAAAAGTTTATTATTGATGAGGTGCACTTTACCCCGGATGCGGGGGTAAGTTTACCGGGCGTAACCCGAACCACGCAGCACTATCGTGGAACTGACTTCGAGTACTATGAGCGCTTGTACAGTGCCAAAATTCTAAGCCAACGTATTTTTATTAAACCGGGTGAACATTATAGTCGCGATAAAACATTCAACACACAACGGCAACTTGCCAACCTCGATAATTTTAAATTTGTAAACATCAACTACGATACAACAGGCGGTAAATTCATAGCCAATATTTTCACCAACCCACTGGATCGCTATCAATGGTCGAACGAAGTGGGCGTTAACGTAACACAAGGATTTCCAGGTCCATTCTATAATATCAATTTTAAAAAGCGAAACATTTTTAAAGGACTCGAGAACTTTGAAATAAACGGACGGATTGGGTATGAAGGAGTTGCTTCTGCCACAGCATCCAGCAACATTTATCAAAGCGTGGAAGCCGGTATAAACGCCTCTATAACGTTTCCTCAATTTTTATTTCCTCTGAAAGAAGAAACACGTTACAACCTGGGAAGAATAAACCCGCGAACCCGGGCAACACTCGGATACAATTACACTAATCGCCCAGAATACAAACGATCAGCCACAACTTTCAATTACGTGTACAGTTGGGAGAACCTGCGCATACGCAGATTTGAGTTTACATTAAACAACCTTAGCATTATCAACTCCAAACTGGATCCTGCATTCGATCAGGTGTTGTCAGAATTATTCACCAATGAAGGCAATACACTTTTCCGAACATTTGAACCTTCGTTTGTCAGCAGCATGATATTTTCTATGACCTGGAATCACCGGAATTACGGTAACCTGGAAGAGAGTTCGAATTTTTTCAGGTGGTCGGTAGAAAGTGGCGGAACCCTGCAAAATCTGATTAACTATCGCATCATTGAACGAAATGGCCTGAAGTCGTTTCGTTACATTCGGGTAAATGCTGATTTCAGAAGACTAAGCGTCATCGATAAAAATACCATACTTGCTTACCGCATCAATGGCGGGGTTGGTATTTCATATGACGAAAACAAAGTACTGCCATATGAAAAGTACTTCTTTGCCGGAGGAAGTAACAGTGTGCGGGCCTGGCGACCACGAAGACTTGGGCCGGGAAGCTACCGACCACGCGAAAGTGCGGACCCCGATCAGGATGGCTTGTACGATTACCGGTTTGAACAACCGGGAGACGTTTTATTGGAGGCCAGTGTAGAACTACGCAGAAAACTTTTCGGCTTTGTAGAAGGTGCCGTATTTGTGGATGCCGGAAACGTGTGGACCATTGAACCGCGTATCATCCGCGATGCCGATGACAACATCATTGAAAATGGAAACTCCCAATTCAAAATCAATCAGTTCTACAAAGAGTTTGGCGTGGGCACCGGGTTCGGTTTACGTTTTAACTTTTCATTCCTAATCCTTCGTTTCGATGTAGGATTGAAAGCGTATGATCCGGGCCGACCAGAAGGCGAACGGTTTGTATTGAATAAAATTAAATTTCTCAGACCGTTTGGTACAGACCGAGAACCAGTTATCTACAATGTGGGGGTAGGTTTCCCCTTCTGATCTCAATACCTGAACAATTCCTCTAATGCATTCGCCACCTTCTCTGCATTAGGCAACATCATTTTCTCAAGATCAACGTTAAGTGGTACTGCCGGCAAATTAGCTGCGCCTAATGTCCACACAGGGGCATCCAGGTACCTGAAGCATTCGCGTTGAATTCTTCCAGCCAACGATTCAGCAAACGAGTTCAATAAGGGTTCTTCAGTTAATACAAAAGCGCGATTATGTTTTAACACGGATGCCTTCACTCCTTCCCAGTCCAGCGGGTTTAGTGTACGCAAATCCAGAATCTCTACCTGCCCTGCAAACGACTTGCTAGCTTCTTTTGCCCAATACACACCCATGCCATACGTAATGATTACAGCAGATTCACCGCTTTCAATTTTCTCCTGATTAGCCTCCTGAACAATGCGAGCCTTGCCCAACGGAATCATATAATTCTCATCCGGCTCCAGAGTCTTAGCATCCAACGTTCCAGGCACCTTGCTCCAATACAACCCTTTATGTTCCAACAGCACTACCGGATTTGGATCATAGAAGGAAGCCTTCAACAATCCCTTCATATCCGCAGCATTGGACGGATACACCACTTTGATGCCGCGTATCGTGAGCAACGTTGATTCCACACTACCCGAATGATACGGACCACCACCCCCATATGCACCTATCGGCACACGTATTAAGGATTGTATCGGAAATTTTCCTTTCGACAGGTAACAACTTTTTGAAAGTTCTTCAACCAGTTGATTGATACCCGGCCATATGTAATCGGCAAACTGAATTTCAACAATGGGCTTTGCCCCCACGGCCGACATACCCGCGGTTGAACCGACAATGTAAGCCTCCTGGATAGGCGTATTGAACACGCGGTGATCGCCATATTTTTCAGCTAACGTAGCGGCCTCACGAAAAACACCGCCCAACCTGCGGCCAACATCTTGTCCGTAAAACAACGCCTCAGGATGCTTGCGCAGAATTTCATCCACCGCATGCAAGGCAGCATCCACCATAATGATTTTCTCTGCGCCTTTTGGTGCACGCACTCCTGTTTCTTCTGTGACCGGTGTAGGTGCAAATTCATGCGAATCATATTCGGATGTATCCGGATCAGCGGCTGCCAACGCTTGCTCATAATCGCGCTTTACTTTTTCAGCCGCTTCCTTTCGGGTATCGCTTAACGTTTTTTCCGTTTCGCCATGCTTTTTAAGATAGTGCTCAAACTTTACAATCGGATCATCTTTTTGATGTGCTTCCAGGTCTTCACCACGATACCATTCCCTGCGCACTCCGGAAGTATGATGCCCGAGCAACGGACATTTGGCATGCACCAAAATCGGAGCACGATTCTTACGCACATAAGCGATGGCTTTCTTCATGCCTTCGTATGAATCAACAAAGTCGGAACCATCTACGCGCATGCGTTGCATGCCTTTGAAGCCGGCCGCATATTCATACGCATCCATGGCACGCATTTCATCACCGGTTGCTGAAATACCCCAACCATTATCTTGAACCAAATAAATAATTGGCATTTGTTTCAACACCGCCATCTGAAAAGCTTCTGCCACTTCACCTTCCGTTACTGAGCCATCACCCAGCGAACAGAGTACAACAGGTTTCTGTTTTGAGTTTGCTAAATTTTGTGACTCCAAATAAGCAATGCCTTGTGCCATACCCGTGGCGGGGATGGCCTGCATGCCTGTGGCTGAACTTTGATGAGGAATTATAGGAAAGCCTTCGCGCTTGAGTGAAGGGTGACCGTAATAGGATCTACCACCGGAGAAGGGATCATCGCGCTTGGCCATCAATTGAAGCATCAGCTCATACGGCTGCATGCCGATCGCCAACAAAATGGATTCATCCCGGTAATATAAGGAAGCATAATCCCACGCCTTTAATTGCAACCCAGTAGCCAACTGAATGGCTTCGTGCCCGCGTGATGTACTGTGAACGTATTTGCTACAAATTTCCCGATTCTCATCATAGGTTTCTGCCATCCTTCTGGCGGTGCACATCAACGCATACGCCTTCAGCAAAACAGCCCGGTCAATACCCGTTTTTTTGGTCATTTTCCGCTCCTTCACTTGCTCCATTTCGGCCATAATTTAGTTGATCAGGTTAAGGCTTAAAGATAACGATTTTGCGGTATTCAATCGGTTGAAATTACCGGGGATAATGATAAAGATCATGCGGAAGCATGACCGGACTCATAGTTTTTTAAGAAGTGCGAATGCACCTTCGTCTCAGTAAAAAATAAAAGTTCTTAATTTAAAATAAAGGAGGTAGTTATGACACTGCTTAAGTCACCGGTATTACCCAACTTGTTTACCGACAAGTGGCTGTCTGATTTCTTCGATAACGATCGGTTCTTTGATGCAGACTGGATGAAAAGAATTCAGGTCGTTCCCGCAGTAAATGTAAAAGAACTGGAAAAAGGATTTGAAATTGAAATGGCCGTTCCTGGAATGACCAAAAAAGATTTCAACATTAACATTGAAAACGGAGTGCTGACCATCTTCACCGAAAAGAAAGAAGAGAAGGAAGAAAAAGAAGATGCTTACACCCGCAAAGAATTCAATTACTCCAGCTTCACTCGCTCCTTCAACCTTCCGGAAAACATCAATCCGGAGAAAGTTGAAGCCCGCTATGAGGACGGTATGCTCAGGGTTATGATTGCCAAAAAAGCACTCACCCCTGAAAAGCCCGTGAAGATGATTGAGGTTAAGTAAGTTGAACAGGTAAAACAAGTGCACATCCACCGCACGGTTTAACGGGATCACAAAGCATCCCAACCAGTCAACAAGGGGTACGGTTTGATTTGGTTATGTGCACACGTTTTGAGTCCCGGTGTTAGTGGCATCGGGACTTTTTATTTATCAACACAATAAGACTGGATCATTCCTCCTCCGTCAAATCATCCAAACTCGAAAACTTTTTTCCCAATCCGGAAACGGAAGCCACATTAAAAAAGCCAACCACTTTTTTTCCGGCAGGATTTACGTTTGCCACATTAGATGAAACGTTAGCCAGCGGAATGGCGAACAACTCGGCAAAACCACCGGGCCGATCGGTCTGGATCGCTACCTGTGTTAAAAAATCGAAAGAGGCTTCTGACAGCGAATGAATTTCAACATACAGCGAGTCACCTACCACATAAGGCGACAATAACTGATCATCTTCATCCAGATCAAACGGATTGATGGCCGTACGGATGGGCGCAATAAAATAAGCACCGGTAAAATTGCCTCCGCGTGTAAAGCCTGCATCATAAGCCAGGTTAAGATCGGAAGGTTTATTCAACAATTGACCATTCTTAAACGTTTTGATCCAGTAACTATCACCCGGTTCTACCGGATCAAAAGCCCAGAACTCTGCAAGAAACAATTCATCAATAAACTGGTTTCCTTCTTCTCTTCTAAATGTAATGCTGTCGATAGCGGGAACTCGACCCATGCGGGTAATGGACTGATACGTCTCTCCCTCTGCCACCACGGTAAGCGTGTACGTAACACCGGTTTCACCAAACACCTCATCCACACCGGGTGTCCATGTATAATGACCCAGAGTAGCACTTTCTAAAAATACATACTCACTTCCATCGCTACCCTCAACGATTACTTGTGCACCCGAAACCCCAGGAGGTAACGACTGATCGAAATAGGGTTGCGTTTTGGTAAGCTTAATGACTTGCGGCTCAGGTTTATTGTTCACCCAGGCATCCACCACCAAAATAGGCTCTGCTGTTTGCAGGGTTGGATCAATCACTGTTTCACAGGAAAACAGAATAAAGGAACCGAGGAGAAATATTATCGCTTTATTCAAATTATTCATACGCATCAAAAATGAAAATTGTAAGAAATGGAAGGCACTACCGTACCGATAATGGATAGTTGTCGCGCCTGACTCTCAATGGCCTGACCCGATGGAATGCGTTCATCATTCTGCGCAAAGAAAATGGAGAACGGATTTTTACGACCATACACATTATATAAACCAAATACCCAGTAGTCGGTATTCTTCCGCATCTTTCCTTTCCGGTTCACTTGCTTTCCTTCCAATCGCGCAGAAATATCCAACCGGTGAAAGGCAGGTAAGCGAACATTGTTGCGTGTTTCGTTGGCATTATATGGGATCAGGATATCCTGAATAATATATCGCGAGGTTGGAAACGTAGTAGGCGTACCCGTAACTAACGTAAAGTTGGCCGACAAGGAAACGCGTTTGGAGATATCATAGAACCCCGTGATTTTCAAATTATGCGTTTGATCAAAACGTGCCGGGTACCATTCGCTATTGTTAATACCATCTATCTGAAGTTCGGATCGTCCCAACGTATAGGCAATCCATCCATTCAGCTTTCCGGTTTTCTTTTGCAGATAAAGTTCAAGTCCGTATGCCCGGGCATCACCACTTAACAAATCACCTTCCAGAAATTCATTGATTAACAAGTCAGCACCATCAATGTAATCGATTTGGTTTTGTGCGGTACGATAATAAAGCTCCGCTGAAAATTCGTACTCCTTTTCTTTACCTAAACCCCGGAAGTATCCAAGGGTATACTGATCGCCAATCTCAGGCTTGATATTTCTTGTGGTGGGTGTCCACACATCCAACGGATTTGAGGCTGTTGTATTGGAAATCAGATGTAAATATTGCGCCATGCGGATGTAACTTGCCTTGAAGGAAGAACTTGCTTCATTTACCTGCACCTTCACCGCTACACGAGGCTCCCAGTTTCCATAACTACTCGTTACTTCGCCCCTTCCAAATTGTGTTTGAGCTACCGGAAATCGTCTTACTCCGGCTGTGGTGTCGTTGTACGTGTATTGCGTACCCGGACCAAAACCCCAGAAGCGCGAGTAGCGCAAGCCGTATTCTACAGAAAAAGTTTCGTTGATTTTTTGGTTGTTACTCAGGTACACAGCCGATTCCAGGTTGAATTTTTCAGGCAGGCTGATGTCAGTCACTTCACCGTTGGATGCACCGGACGCGTTGGCCGGCTCAAACGTATAGTACGTGCTTTCTACACCAAACGACACTTCGTTCTCGCTATTGATAAAATAACTGAAGCTGGGTTTGAACGTGTAATTGGTGATGGATGAATTCCATTTAAAATAATCACGGTCATCCTCACCGAACTTTAAGGCATAATCATACTTGCTGAAAATTCCGGATACGTTTAAAAACAACCGGTCATTCAGGATTGAATTCCACCGTAAGGTTGCCGTATTGTTCCCCCACGAAAAACCTTGCTCCCGATCAAAAAAGAAATTATCGCGGCCGCTGTATCCTGAAAGGTAAATGCGGTTGCGTTTGTTGATGTTGTAGTTCAGCTTTCCAGTAAGGTCATAAAAATTCAAACGCGCACCATCGCGCAACGCATCTACAAACGGTCGGGCGAGAATATCAATGTACGATCGCCTTGCCGCTACAATAAATGAACCTTCATTTTTGAACAAAGGGCCCTCCACCGACAAACGACTGAAAATGGTACCAATGCCACCGTTCGCTTCGTACTCCTTATTATTTCCTTCTTTCATGCGCACATCCAGCAACGAGGCAATGCGCCCACCAAATTGTGCGGGTATGGCTCCCTTGTACAACTTAACATCCTTAACCGCATCGGGATTGAAAACCGAGAAGAACCCCAGCAAATGCGAAGAATTATAGACTGTGGCTTCGTCCAGTAAAATCAGGTTTTGGCCAACACTTCCACCCCGAACATTAAAGCCAGAAGCCCCCTCACCAACAGTGGTTACTCCGGGCAACTGCTGAATGCTTTTAATCACATCCACCTCACCCAAAAAAGCCGGAATCTTCGTTATCGTGGCAATGTCAATTTTATTCACGCTCATTTCAACGGCTTGCACGGGCGACATATCCTTTGATCCCGTGACCACAACCTCCTGCAATTGGCGGCTCTCCGAGATGAGCTCCAGATCAAGGCGCTGATTCTGCCTCAGGTCAACCGTTCGCAACTCGCGGTTATACCCCACGTACGAAAATTCAACCTCGTATTCGCCTGCGGCCACGGTGAGAGAGTAAAATCCATACACATTGGTGGTAGTTCCTGCACCCAGACTGCGGATGTAAACGGTTGCACCAATCAGTGCTTCCCCATCTGCAGCATCCTTCAGGTAGCCGCTCAGGGTCGCTTTATCCTGTGCTGAAAGTGGATATAAAAAAAACATAAATAAACTTACCAAGAGCCGGCTCAAAAACGGCTCCGTCATTGCGAACGCAGTGAAGCAATCCCCCACTTTGAGGTTGGAACGAGATTGCTTCGGTCTCCCGATAGTTATCGGGATCCCTCGCAATGACGAACTTTCTTTTTTTGAGATGGCTTCTTGTATAATCTTACGCATAACGGTCAATCTGTCGCTTAAAAACGACAAACATTACCCGGTTGTTTAGCGGATTGGTGTTAAATAATTTAGTTTTTATAGAATTGTTTTACAGGATTTACAGAAATTTCTCTAACTAGGCATCGAACAACAATAATCACTACTCATGCGCATCGTTTCCACACTCATCGTCTTGTTGCTTTTCACCACAGCCCTTCATGCTCAGAAAGTTACAGCCAATAAAAAGCAGGTATTGAGTTCCATTGAAAAGCATGCTTCCAAACTAATTGAAACCAGTGATAACATATGGGCGCATGCCGAAATAGCTTTTCAGGAAACAGCATCCTACCAGGAATTAGCCAATCTGGCAGAAGCCAATGGCTTCAAAGTCGAGCGTGGTGTGGCCGAAATACCAACTGCGTTTGTTGCCACATACGGCAGCGGCAGTCCGGTGATTGGCATCCTGGGCGAGTTTGATGCCCTGCCCGGCCTCTCTCAAAAAGCCGTACCTAATAAAGATCCCTTAGCAGAAGGAAAACCCGGTCACGGTTGCGGACATAATTTGTTTGGCACAGCCAGTCTTGGTGCAGCTATCGCGATTAAGGAATTGATTGAGCAAGGCAAACTAAAAGGCACAATCAAGTTTTTTGGAACACCAGCAGAAGAAAAGTTTTTCGGTAAGCTATGGATGATCCGTGCAGGACTATTCAAGGATGTAGATGTAGTGATGGACTGGCATCCTGGAGCGGAAACAAAAGCTGCTGTACAAACCGGATTGGCACTCGTTGACTTTACCGTGGAGTTTAAAGGTCAGGCGGCTCATGCTTCTGCCGATCCGTGGAACGGACGCAGCGCCTCCGATGCGCTGGAGCTTTATACCACCGGCATCAATTACTACCGCGAACATGTGAAGCCTACCGTGCGCATTCATTACCACATACAGGATGGCGGACAGGTGGTAAACGTAGTACCTGATTACGCTCGTTTGTGGGTGCGCGTACGCGATGTAAAGCGCGAAGGCATGAACGAAGTGTACGAACGTGTTAAAAAGATGGCCGAAGGTGCAGCCATTATGGCTAATGTTGACTATGAAGTAAAATTAGTTTCCGGAATTTATGAAGTGCTCGTGAACAGAACCGGAGCAGGCTATCTTCAAAAGAACCTGGAATTTCTTGGTCCACTCACGTACACACCTGAAGAAACAGACTTTGCAAAAAAAATACAGGAAGCCACCGGCAATCCCCAGGTGGGTTTGCACAGTAAAGTTGAACCCTTGGAGGAAACCAAAGAAAATGCCGGAGGCGGCTCTACCGATGTGGGCGATGTGAGCTGGGTGGCTCCCACTATCCGCTTGAGCGCAGCAACAGCACCCATTGGCACACCGTGGCACTCATGGGCCGTAGTCGCCTGCGGTGGCATGTCCATTGGGCATAAAGGCATGTTGCATGCATCAAAAGCATTGGCGCTTACTATGGTTGACCTGTATGAAGACCCGAAAAAAGTTGAAGCTGTAAAAGCAGAATTCAAACAACGCAGGGGCGACCATGTTTACTCAGGGTTAATTCCGGATGGCCCGCCTCCCATTGGCAAAGAATGAAGGAGGCTTACAAAACAGATCAATCACTGGGTGAAGAAATTGCCAACAGCATCAGCCACGGACTGGGCGCTGTTGGTGGTGTTGTCATTATCCCGTTTTTGATCATCAATGCCATACCGCATGGCGCAGCTGCTGTAGTGGGCGCGGCTATATTTGGTGCAGCCATCATTATCATGTACCTGAGCTCAACCCTGTACCACGCGTTTCCCATTAGCCGAACCAAAAAGCTATTTCAGATTTTTGATCACAGCGCCATTTACGTACTCATAGCCGGAACCTACACGCCCTTTGCGCTCGGCATTTTGCAAGGCTTTTGGGGCTGGGTGATGTTAAGCGTTATGTGGACGTTAGCCATTGCCGGCATTGTTTTCAAATCCATTGCCGGCACACGCAAGAATATACTCTCCACTATTTTATATGTGGCCATGGGTTGGATGGGCATACTGATGATAAAACCCCTGACGGCCAACATGGAACGTGAAGGACTGTACTGGCTGTTGGCTGGCGGAGTTTCCTATACCGCAGGTGTTATCTTCTACCTGATGAAGCGATTACCCTATGCCCATTTTATCTGGCACCTGTTTGTGCTGGGCGGTACGGCTTGCCATGTGGTTACGGTGATGCGGTTTGCGAATTGATTCATAATAATAGAATCCGGTTGGCAGTTCAAATAGGAGTTTCTCATATGCCTAAAGGAAGACTTGGTATGCCTTTCTGATTTAAATATTATAACCACATAGGCACATAAGTACACATAGAAAAATGGCAAAACCAACTATGTGCTCTATGTGTCTATGTGGTTAATCAAACAAGGTTACTCTCCAGTTTTAAAATGTATTTTTATACACCCCCTCATCAAACCCTAACGCCAACACCTTGCCGTCCTTTTCAATCAACGGCCGCTTGATTACACTGGTCTTATCCAGCATTAAGGCAATGGCGGCTTTTTCGTTGGTAACTTTCTTTTGAACGGCTTCATCCAACTGGCGCCAGGTGGTGCCGCGTTTGTTTACCAGGCTCTCCCACCCTACCTGTTTGCACCACGCTTTCAGTTTGGCTTCGGTAATGCCTTTTGATTTATAGTCATGAAAGTCGAATTCAATTTTTTTCTTTTTTAACCATTCAAGGGCAGACTTTACAGTGTTGCAGTTTTTGATTCCATAAACAATCATATCGCGATTTTGGATTTTAGAGTTCGGATTTTGAATTTAACGTTTGCTCAATATACGCATCTACCTGTGCTTCCAGCTGTGTTAGTGGCACAGAGCCGTTTTGAAGAATGGCCTGATGGAAGGCCCCGATCTTAAACTGATCACCCAATGCTTCTTCCGCTTTCTTTCGCAAGGCTTTAATTTTTATTTCACCAATCTTATAACTCACCGCCTGACCGGGCCAACCAATGTACCGATCGATTTCGGTGGTTACTTCATGCAACGACAGTGCAGTATTTTCAGCTAAGTAGTTCAAGGCTTGTTCGCGTGTCCACCCTTTGTAATGAATACCGGTGTCCACCACCAACCGGCAAGCACGCCACATCTCGTACGTGTAGCGCCCGAACAAGTCGTATGGCGTGGTGTACATGCCCATCTCCTCACCCAGGTATTCGCTGTACAACCCCCAGCCTTCACCAAAGGCACTGATGTAATAACGATTTCGAAAACCGGGCAAGTCTTTCAGTTCTGCAGCCAGCATAATCTGTAAGTGATGGCCGGGTACAGCTTCGTGTAGCGTAAGCGCGGGCAACGTATACAACGTGCGACTCTTTAAGTTGTAGGTGTTTACCCAATAAATTCCGGCACGCTTACCATCCCACGAGCCCGGTACATACCGTCCACCGGTGTAGGTTGGCGCGATGGCATCGGGCACAGGTTCAACCGTAAACGGCAGGCTGTAAAGTTTATCGAAAAGTTTTGGAAGCCCGGCTTCAGCCTTCTTGCTCAACCACGCAGCATAGCTCAATAGTTCTTGTGGTGTTTTCGCATAGAACTGTGGATCGGTACGCAAGAATTTAAGAAAGTCGGCAAATGAACCTGTAAAGTTCAGCTTGTTAATGATTTCGTTCATCGATGCCCGAATGCGTGCCACTTCAGCCAGCCCTAGGTTATGCACAGAATCGGGCGTTAAGGGTAGCGTTGAAAAATGAAGCACACGGTTTTCATAGTATTCTTTTCCTCCAGGTACAAATGAAATTCCGGGTTGCTCGCGAGCGGCTTGCAGGTAATCGCTACCGATGTAGTCATACATTTCCTGATAGGTGCGCTGAAGTGACGACACCACTGTCTCAGCTTTTTGCAACACAGACTGCCTGTCCGTTTCATCGATACTTTCAGGAAGTGTGGTAAATGGAGTGTAAAACGTAAGCTGTTTATAATCAGAAACCACATAGGGCTTCATCAGCAAAAGCGTATTGTTCGCAATTACCTTTGGTGCAACAATGCCATCCTTCACGCCTTGTTTCAATAAGTCGAGGTTTTCACGCAACCGCTTTTCGTAGTTTGGCAGCCATCCCAAATAGCCTTGAAAGTCCTCAATCGCTTTAAAAGGCAACCGCGAAAAGGAATAGCCCATGGTATTATAAAAACCACCTTCGGCATTAAACGGAATCAGGTACATCCGGAAGCGAACGAGATCAACCTGATCCTGCAAATCCATCATCATTAACTGTTTGCTGATGCGATCCTGCTCATCCAAGGATGCATCATCTATACTTTTTAATTGGCCAATAAATACTTCCAGGCTATCGGCCCGTTGTTGTTGCGCAGGTTCGGCAACGGACGACCACGCTCCTTTCGGGTGAAGGCCCTGTGAAACGCTATCCTCCGATGACTCATTGAATTTTTCAATCGAATCGAACAGGCTGATCAGGCGATCGTGTGGTGTAGCAGAATCAGTTTTATCCTGTTTTGGTGAACACGAAATGAGTAACGCCAACACAGCAAGGAACATGTTTTTCATTGTCTCAGATTTAGCTCAATAAATTTAAAGGAAATCTGTGAGTTCTGATCGATCAAGTGAAGCCACTTGCGTATTTATTCTGAGTTCCTTAGCAGAAATTTATTAAACCACAAAGCGCACCAAGTAGGCACAAAGGTCACGAAGCTTTGCTCTTAAGTAAGGATACAAAATTCTGAATATCAGCAGGAATATCGTTCGACTGCTTGAGCATATTAATAAACGCGCTGCCAACAATCGCGCCTGCGCCATACGTGCATGCTGTTGAAAACGTTTCAGCATTGGAAATACCAAAGCCGATCAGGAATTGGTTTTTCAGATTCATGCGCTTCAATCGTTCAAAGTACTGCACCTGATCCGTCTGAAAACCTTCCCTCGCTCCGGTGGTACTGGAGGAGGAAACAGCGTATATGAAGGCGTCAGTTGCCTGATCAATTTTACGAATGCGGGCTTCCGATGTGGTGGGCGATATGAGAAAAATATTTCTCAGTCCTGCTTGTTCCATCGACTGTCTGTAAATCGATTCATATTCATCGAAAGGCATATCGGGCAATATGAGCCCATCAACTCCGGCTTTTGCAGCATCCACAAAAAGTTTATTCATGCCGTATTGCATCACCGGGTTCAGGTATCCCATTAAAATAATCGGGATGTAGACTTGCTTCCGCAGCTCGCGCACCTGCTCCAGCAAAAGTTTCAGCGTCATGCCGTTATCAATAGCTTGTTTGCTGCTCTGCTGAATCACAGGACCATCGGCTATGGGATCGGAAAACGGAATACCAATTTCAATCAGATCGACACCGGCTTGTTGCAAACTCAACGCAATCGTTCCGGTATCATTCAATGATGGGAAACCCGCGGTAAAAAATACCGATAAAATATTCTGTTTCTTCTTTGAAAAAAGTTCTTCAATGCGATTCATAGTCTCAATGTGTTCCATAGTTCTTCTCTCCTGCCGGGATGGCGAACGGTAATATGTTTTGTTTCGGGGGCAACGGACAAGTGGCAAATTCGGTAAAGGCACAAGGCGGATTGTAGGCTTTGTTAAAATCGATAATTACACGATCGCCTTCTTTCGGAACGGGCACATACATGTACCTGCCCGCACCATACGTTTCGCGGGCATTGGTCTCGTCTCCAAAAATGATAAAGAACTCATCGCCACCTTCATCCAATGCATCCAGTGTGTATTCCTTGCCATCGTATTCAAATACCAATGTACCTACTGAGCGTTGCGGACCGGTTTGTCCCAATACATTGGTTACTTCGATGGTGCGCGAAGAGTCGGCCCATTCCACACGACCTTCCAGGCGCCATTTCGGATCAATGAGGAAACATTCAATGCGTGTAAATGACTTCAACAGCGGATTTTCAAAATCGCGCAGGCGCACGCCATATTTGTCATCGCGTTTGATCACAAACCAGCGGAGTGATCCGTGTGCAGCAATTATTCTTGATGAGTCCGGATGATACAGCACACCTGATGAAGAGGCCTGATCATTAAGACCAATCGAAACACCTGGCGCTGACTCAAGTGTTACAACACCTTGCTTCAGCAACATAAATCCACCTCGCTCAGCAATCCTTCCTCCCGGAAAAACCAGATCATTTTCCTTACCACTCCCAAACGTATTAATTCCCTCCTTCAACCAAAACAACCCCGCCAAGTTCACCCAACCTTCTTCGCTTACCTGGTATGCATTCCTTTTTTGTTGCCATTCCTCAATTTCTTTGAAATAGTCATCCTCATCCAAATCACTTGCTGGCTTTTCTTTAAAATTGCATCCTGCAATTGTTATGAATAAAAGAATAAAGAGCCTAAGAACATTCATCATAAATCTGAAATCTTAAATCAACAATATCTTAAATCTTAAATTTTAATACTTCCCCCACCGAATATACGTCTCCAAATCCTTATCTCCCCTTCCGGAAAGATTCACGACCACCACATCACCCGGATTAAATTCCATTTTACTCAACACTGCAATAGCGTGAGCTGTCTCAATAGCCGGTATAATCCCTTCCGTACGACTAAGTTCAATTCCGGCACGCATAGCCTCGTCATCAGTAGCGCTGAGAAATTGTACACGTCCCGTTTCAAATAAATGTGCATGCAGCGGGCCAATGCCCGGGTAATCCAGACCGGCTGAGATGGAGTAAGGTTCTTCCACCTGGCCATCTTCGGTTTGCATCAGTAACGTTTTACTTCCGTGCAAAACACCTGGCTTGCCCAAAACTGTAGTTGCTGCGGATTCACCTGAGGTTAATCCTTTTCCGGCAGCCTCCACACCGATCAGGTTAACATGATCATCATCCAGAAAATGATAAAAAGCCCCCGCAGCATTTGAACCCCCACCCACACAGGCCAATACATAGTCGGGATAGGGATTACCCTCGATTTCATTCAATTGCTTCTTCATCTCTTCGCTGATCACCGATTGAAACCGCGCAACCATATCCGGAAAAGGATGCGGACCAACCACAGAGCCAATAATATAATGTGTGTCTGTCGGGTGATTGATCCAATGGCGCATGGCTTCGTTGGTAGCATCTTTCAACGTCATGTTACCCGAAGTGGCCGGAACCACTTTTGTTCCCAGGATGCGCATCCGTTCTACATTGGGACGCTGTCGTTCCATATCCAGTTGACCCATGTATACGATGCACTCCATGCCCATCAACGCACAAACGGTAGCCGTAGCCACACCATGCTGACCGGCACCAGTCTCGGCAATGATTTTTTGCTTGCCTAAACGTTTGGCTAACAATATCTGGCCGATCGTGTTATTGATTTTATGTGCACCGGTATGACATAGGTCTTCCCGCTTCAGATAAATTTTTGCACGGTATTGTTCCGACAGGCGGGCTGCGAAATATAACGGAGTAGGGCGGCCAACGTAATCCCGAAGTAGCTGATGAAACTCTTGCTGAAAAGAATCATGCTGAATGATGCTCAGGTAATTCTCCCGAAGTTCTTCAATATTTGGATACAACATTTCTGGAATGTAGGCTCCGCCAAAATTCCCGAAATAACCTCTTTCATTTACGTGGTAATTCATAAGCGTTAATTTACTTACACCTTTTCTCTAATCGATTTTTTAACCACATAGGCACATAAGTTCACATAGGAAATTATTCAAAGAAATTTATGTGTGCTATGTGTCTATGTGGTTCATATTATATTCTCCAATTTCTTAATCACTTCTTTAATCAATAAAACATTCTTGGCACCCGGAGAATCCTCTACTCCACTGTTCAAATCAAGTGCATGCAAATTCATCAGTTTCAACCGTTGAACATGCTGAATGTTCTCGACCGTTAACCCTCCACTCAAAAAAAACGGAATTTCCTGGTCGTACTGATCCAGTATCGACCAATCAAATACCTGTGCATTGCCTCCATAATGCTTTCCTTTTGTATCAAATAAAAAAAAGTCCACAACTTTTTTATAAGGCCGTGTCACTGAAAAATCAAATGCTTCATCCACCCTGAAAACCTTAATCACCCCTACTCCTTCCTGCTTCAGTTGTTCACAGACGGCTACGGATTCATCTCCATGAAGCTGCACATGCGAGAGATTATGTCTGGCACGCAATTCAATCATCCGATCCACTTGTTCATTTACAAACACACCTACCCGATGAATAGCGTTATTTAAACCAACAGGTATTTGAAAATCCTCACCCACATACCGTGGAGATGGCGGATAAAAAATAAACCCCATATAATCCGGAAGAAGCTTTCCAACCTCCAACATATTGGAAGCATCTCTCATACCACAAATCTTCAACTTAACCACTTTCACCTATCTTTTAATCATCTCCAACAACTCTAAATTGCCACAACTCGTAACGCGAAACTCGCAGCTCGGAATTCGTAACTCAATACCCGCACCTCACTTCACGCTTAACTCTTTAATAAACCTCCTACACGCCTCCTCCGGTCTTTCATGCTTCATAAAATTTTGCCCCATTAAAAAACCCTCATACCCATACTTCCTAAGCTCCAACACTGTGTTAGCCTGATCAATCCCACTCTCCGATATCTTCACAAAAGAAGAAGGAATTTTTTCCGCCAACTCACGCGATACATCTACGGATACTTCAAATGTTCTCAAGTTTCGGTTGTTTACTCCGAGTAAATCAGTACCTGAATCCAGGTTACTCATCAACTCTGCTTCGTCATGAACTTCCAGCAAAACCTCTAGCCCCAATCCGTGTGCAACAGACGTGAACCATTTAATTTGCTCGGGCTCCAGACAAGCAGCAATCAGCAGGATCACATCAGCGCCCATAGCTTTGGCTTCTGCAATCTGGTATTCATCTACAATAAACTCTTTACGCAATATCGGCACATCCACTACCCTTCTTGCCTGTATTAAATCATCGGTTGTTCCGCCAAAAAATTCATGATCGGTTAGTATTGACAAACCCGAACACCCAGCAGTTGCATAACCCGAGGCGATCTCATCCACCACCACGTTTGGATGAATGGCACCTTGCGATGGAGACTTGCGTTTGATTTCAGCAATGATACCGGAAGCACCCGATTGCTTTAAGGTTTTCACCAACGAAAAACAGGTTCGCGAAAATCCAGCTTCCTTTTCCAGTAAAGCAAAAGGAACCTTCTCCTTTTGTGCAGCAACTTCCTTTCGCTTATGGGCCGTTATCGTTTCGAGTATGTTCACGTGTTCAACAGTTTTTTAAATACATCATACGCCTTACCCGAGGCAAGTGCTTCGGTAGCTTTCGCAACTGCCTGCTCAATTCCGGCTTCCTGATCCGCACAAAACAAAGCCATGGAAGCATTGGCAATCACCGCTGCATTTTGTTGTTCGGCTCCTTTTCCTTCCAGGATGTTCAGAAAAATCTTTGCCGATTCCTCAACGGAATTTCCACCGGCTATATCCGAATAGGTTACCTGAGGCAAACCCAAATCGGTTGGCGTTGATACACGCTCGCCTTTATTGAAGAAATATTTAAACGGACCGGTCAATGAAATCTCATCATAACCATCCAATCCATGCAGAATCACAAAGTCCTTATCAGTATCCTGATATAAATACCCATACTGGCGCGCCAACTCAAGACTAAACACCCCTACCAACTGTCGTGTTGGAAAGGCAGGATTCACCATTGGTCCCAGCATGTTGAAAAATGTTTTTACCCCCAACTCTTTACGGATGGGTGCTACATTTTTCATAGCGGGGTGAAACAACGGTGCATGCATGAAACAAATATTGGCGCGGTCGAGACTTCGTTTCAATTCATCCACATCATTGGTAAATTGATAACCAAAGTATTCCAGCACATTGGACGAACCACACGCTGACGAGACTCCATAGTTACCGTGCTTGGCAACCGGCTGATCGGCAGCTGCTACAACAAAGGAAGAGAGCGTTGAAATATTAAAGGTATTTTTTCCATCACCACCC
Source organism: uncultured Roseivirgaceae bacterium (assembly GCA_964419145.1). Classification (GTDB taxonomy): domain Bacteria; phylum Bacteroidota; class Bacteroidia; order Cytophagales; family Cyclobacteriaceae; genus UBA2336. The sequence goes on from CAYQOM010000003.1 coordinate 114,055, forward strand.
GTACCACAAACATCCATTACTGGTTCATCAAACCTTACCGGTATGCACAACTCTAACATTGCATCGCGAAAACCTTCCAATTCTTCTACAGTAATGTTGCGCATCATGTACACCGTCATGAAGGAAGACATCTGACTTGGGTTGTATTTTCCGGATGCCAACTCAATCAGCACGTGCCGGGCTTCCTGCTTGGTCAGCGATTGGTGGTCGATCAATTCATTTAATACCTGTTTCATAATTTCTTCAATTCTTTAACCAATTCGCCATCATCTTCGGTCCTTCCGGTGTCATGATCGACTCCGGATGAAACTGCAATCCGCGTACATCGTATTTTTTATGCCGGATACCCATAATCATCCCTTCTGTGTTGCGGGCAGTTACGACTAAGTCAGGTGTAAGTGACTCAGGCGATACAGCCCATGAATGGTAATGACACACCTGAAATGTTGGCGGTACGTTCTTGAAAAGCACTTCGTCATTATCCTCTACCGAAGTCTGGGAGGTAACACCATGCAATACTTTCGGAATGTTGAACAACGAAGCACCAAACACTTCGGCAATGCCCTGATGCCCAAGGCAGATACCCAGAATGCTTTTGCTGGCCGCATAGGTTTGAATGAGTGCCTTCATAATGCCCGCCTCATCCGGAATACCCGGGCCAGGCGACAACAATATTTTATCGTACTTACCTACTGCTTCAAGTGCAATTTTATCGTTGCGAAACACATCGTAGTCGTAATTCAGTTCCCGTACAATGTGTACGAGGTTATAGGTAAATGAATCGTAGTTATCGAGAATCAGAATTTTCATAGAATCAGATTTCTTCAGCCATCAAAATCGCTTTGCGCAAGGCACCAAGCTTATTGTTTACTTCGTTTAATTCACTCTCCGGGTTTGATTTGGAAACCACACCGGCTCCAGCCTGATAGATCAGCTCATTATCCTTACTCAAAAAGGTACGAATCATAATCGCATGGTTGAAGTCGCCATTAAAACCGAGGAAGCCGATGGCGCCACCATAAAACCCCCGGTTAACATTTTCATATTTATCGATCAGCATAAGCGCTTTATGTTTCGGTGCACCCGATAACGTACCGGCCGGAAACGTGGCCGCTGCCATCTGTACGGTTTCTGATTGATCCTTGAGTTTCCCGGTCACTTCCGAAACGAGGTGAATGACATGCGAGTAATATTGTATTTCTTTGAACACCGCTACGTTTACATCATGCGCATGGCGGCTCATGTCGTTGCGCGCCAGGTCGACCAGCATAATATGCTCTGCATTTTCCTTTTCATCTTCGGCCAACCGGTTCGCCAGTTCAGCATCTTTCTGATCATCACCCGTTCTGCGAAAGGTTCCGGCTATCGGAAATATACTCGCCTGATTTTTACTCACCTTCAATTGCGCCTCCGGAGAAGATCCAAATAATTTGAAATTACCGTAATCAAAATAAAACAAGTATGGAGATGGGTTGATGGATCGCAGTGCACGGTACACATTGAATTCATCACCTTTAAACGAGGTCGTAAATCTTCTGGAAAGCACAAGCTGAAAAACATCGCCCCGGTTGCAATGTTCTATGCCTTTTTCAACGGATGTCATGAAAGCTTGGTCATCCAGGTTGGAGGTTTCACCATTCACCGTTTTGAACGCATAGGTGGAGAACCGATTGCTGTAAATCAACTTTTCAATACGTGAAAGCGTACTCTCCTGCTCATCCGCCCGATGCTCCGTTAAGGTTAACTCGTTTGAGAAATGATCGACCACGATTACGTACCGGTAAAGTTTGTACACGATATCCGGAACCTGATACTCGCGTTGATCAACTTCTACTTCTTCGAAATACCGCACGGCATCATACGCCATAAAACCAAACAATCCGTTGCCGGGAGTGGCTTTGGTTCCGTTTTGTTTGATGGAAAAAGAAGAACGGAATTTTTCCAACGCGCTTAACACATGCGTGCGTTCAGCAATCAATTCTGTCTTCGTTACTCCATCCGGTTGAGTAACCTTTATTTTATTTCGATCTACTTCAAACGAAGCAATCGGATCACAACAGATCAGCGACAAGCTGTTTTCGTGCCCGTGGTAATCGGAACTTTCCAACAAAATACTTCCGGCAAAAACATCGCGCAGCTTCAGGTAAATATTTACCGGTGTGAGGGTATCGGCCAGTAACTTCTTTGTAAATACGTTCAGTTCAACTTTCATTCTTTAACAGCATTAAAAATAAAAAGGCCCGCTCCTTGAATCGGGGCGGGCCTTCCGCATGTATACTTTTTAGTCATTCTAAAGCATAGCCATCCACCGATTCGATTTGAACCCGTGCCACCACCATGCAAATGAATAATTTCTAATCATAAAATTTTATTCAGCCTTTTTTCGTGCTGTCTTTCTTGGCTTTTCAGCTTTTGATTCATCCTTAGGTTTACCAACTTTCTTCGAGGTTGCGCGCTTCAAACGTGCCTTGATCGAGTTCTTGTTACGGGATACACCGTATGAGCCTCTCCAGCGTTTTCCTTGTTTCGATTTTTTATCGCCTTTACCCATTGACGTAAACTTTTGTGGAGCAAGTATAAGAAGCGTGTTTGAAATTACAAAATCCAAGGCCAAATCGGGGTTATTTTATAACTTAATCACCGGTTAAACGGTTATAGAATAAAACTGAGGTTATGGCTAAGGCATCTTTACCACTCATTGACGCTTTGCGCAGAACAGCCCGTAAACTTTCCCAAAGTTCGGATTATCAGTGGGGGCATATGGGTTCGTGTAACTGTGGGTTTCTTGCTCAGGAAATCACCCGGTTAAACAAAGCCGAAATTCATAGAAGAGCGATGGAACGCTATGGCGATTGGAACGAACAGCTAAACGACTACTGCCCTACCAGCGGACTTCCCCTGGACGATGTAATTTCCGAAATGATAGCTTTTGGCTTTGATGCCGATGACCTGAAACACCTGGAAAGACTATCCGACCCCAATATTTTGAGAACCTTCCCACTGGAGGAACGAAACCTTAAGCACAACAGTAAAGCAGATGTAATCCGGTACCTGAATGCGTGGGCCAATCTCCTCGAACAACACCTGGTAAACTCGATTGCATTGCCCGAACTTGAGCTACCGGCTACAGCGGAAGTGTAAACAGGATACAGTCTTTCGGTTCATTGCCTTGATTGACAAACCGAAACCAGTTGGGAAGGCGAGCCTCTTCTTTCAATCCGCATTTATGCAACACTTTGATGGAGGCCGTGTTCTCCGCATCAACAAAAGTCCCGATTCGATAGATATCAGGCTGTCTCTTTAAGATTCTCAATACAGCTTGGGTGGCCTCTGTAGCAAACCCCTTCCCCCATTGGGTCGGACTTACAATATATCCGAACTGAATTTTTCCAAAATCATTTACTATGCCAAAGCCACCAATAAGCCTGAACGAATCTTTCAAGCGTATGGAAAAGGAAAAATCCAAGCCTGCCGTCCAGGCTGATCGGGCATACCGTAAAAAACTACGGGTATCGCGAATGGATTGATGGGTTGGCCAGGATACAAACCGGGTGGCCTCATCCTTGCTGGCATAAGCATAAAAGATTTCCTCGGCATCTTCGTACCTTAGCCGCTGAAGTACCAGCCGCTCCGTTTCTATTTTCTCAGGAATTAATAGACGCTGCACAGGTTAAACATAGCAAATTTACATGGCCAAAAGTCAGAACATTGTTCACGAATATTTCAAGAAACAACTGGAAGATGGCATCCGGATATTGGTGAAGGTAAATCCTTACCGCTTTACCGGAACGGAGATCACCATTTCTCCACAGAACGAAACGCACATTCGTGAGCTTACGTTTGATGAACACATTTTTGAAGATTTGGAAGCAGATGGGTTTGAACGGTGTAACCCGTTGGAATTCAACCTGTATTTATCCGGTCTGGCCTGAATTTATCCGAATCAAAACCGGAAAACCTTTTATATTTGCACCCGGCAAGCCGGCACGACCAGCTCCTGCTGAACTCCCCCAGGACCGGAAGGTAGCAAGGGTAGGCGGTTGTAGCGGTGCGATGTTCGGTTTGCCATTTTTATTTTCTCCCCTCCGATCAGATTCCTTATTTTTACCCTGTTAAACCACTACCAAACATGAAGTTTTTTATCGATACCGCGAACCTGAACGAAATCAAAGAAGCATACGACCTGGGCGTACTGGATGGCGTAACCACCAACCCCTCGTTGATGGCCAAAGAAGGCGTTAAAGGTCATGATAATATCAAGGCACACTACAAAGCCATCTGCAACATTGTTGACAATAATGTGAGCGCTGAAGTAATCGCTACCGACTACGACAACATCATTAAAGAAGGCAAAGAACTAGCTAAGATTGATGATAAAATCGTGGTAAAAGTGCCGATGATTAAAGATGGTGTGAAGGCTTTGCGTTACTTTTCCAATGAAGGCATTCGTACAAATTGTACACTTGTTTTCTCAGCAGGTCAGGCGCTTTTGGCTGCCAAAGCCGGAGCAAGTTATGTATCTCCGTTTCTCGGAAGATTGGATGATGTTTCGCAAGATGGTTTGGAACTGATTGCCCAGATTCGCCACATATATGATAACTACGGATTTGAAACCGAAGTATTAGCCGCCTCCATCCGCCACGTCATGCACCTGATCAAGTGTGCCGAAATTGGTTCCGATGTGGCCACGTGTCCACTTAGTGTAATTACCGGATTGCTTAAGCATCCACTCACAGACATCGGCCTGGAAAAATTCCTTGCTGATCACAAAAAAGTAAACGGATAATCATAAGATTTGGGACTTAGGCGCCAAGATTTTAAACTATGAATTTTAAACTTTGAATCAACTGAATGTTCTCAACCGACCCCGTAGTACGCGTTAAAGAAGCCAGTATTTTTCAAGACCATAACACAGTGTTGGGAAGCATCAGCTTTGACATTGAAAAAGGGGAATTTGTTTTTCTGGTAGGAAGAACCGGTTCAGGTAAATCATCGCTACTTAAAACAATGTATGCCGACCTGCCCTTGCGTTTGGGTGATATTGAAATTGCAGGCTTTAACATTCGTGGTATCAAACATTCGGAAATTCCGATGCTGCGCAGAAAGCTCGGCATCATCTTCCAGGATTTTCAACTTTTTCCTGATCGTACCGTGGCAGAGAACCTGTTGTTTGTCATGAAAGCCACCGGCTGGACCGACAGCAGCAAAATGAAAACGCGCCTGCAAGAGGTATTGATGAAAGTGGGATTGGGTGCAGTAGAGAAAAAAATGCCGCATCAACTTTCGGGTGGCGAGCAGCAGCGTGTAGTCATTGCGCGTGCACTCATAAATGAACCATCCATTCTGATTGCTGATGAACCCACCGGAAACCTGGATCCGGAAGTATCGTACGGCATTCTGAAAGTCTTTCAGGAAATCAATAAAAGTGGAACTGCGGTATTAATGGCTACCCATGATTACGGGCTGATTAAAAAATTCCCTTGCCGGATTTTGAAATGCGAAGACGGTAAGGTGATCGACTCGGCTAAAGAACCCTTTGAACTGACTACCGGGTACTAAGCTTCGGTCTGCCCGCGCTCTTCTTCTTCCTGATTTTGTTGATCAATTTTATGAAGCTGTTGATTCAGTAAATCAATCCGAATCAGTAAGTTCAGCACCAAGGCTTCTTTTACTTTTTTACTGGGACTCGTACGCATTTCTTCTTTCAATACTTCATACATAGCTTCCAGTTGCTTGAAATCATTGGTAAAACCATTCAGGTTAGGTTCACCATGGTGCGCTTCGATCATTTCAACCTTATCGGCAATTTCACGGAAATAGAATTTCTCCACATCCTGCAGTTCTTTTAAAGCAACCTGGTTATCACTTGTCGGCATGATACGGGGGTATAACAAGTAAGCTGACAGTGCCATAAAAAAAACAGCCGCAGCCCGCCAGAAAATCAGGCTTATGGCAGACTGATTACCAAACATCGTTGTCTTGATATTCTTCCACACCCGTTCTGATGGCTCCCGATCATCAAATGCCTGACGATTGGCCTGCACAAATTCTTCCAGTTTTTTACTCATAACATTCCGGTTAAAAGTTCCTTCAATTTCTTTTTTGAACGGTTCAACTGCGACTTTGAAGTTGATTCCGTCACTCCTAATATCTCTGCGATCTCCTGATGATCGTATCCTTCCAACAAATACAGCGAAAGCACCGATCGGTAACCATCCGGAAGTGACTCGATGGCGCGCTTCACTTTATCTACCGTTAACTCCGCCTTGTATACTTCCTCTCCTTCTTCCTCAGGTAAATCAAAATCTTCACCCTCGGGCAACAACTCAAACCTGCGCTTCTTCAACGCGTTAATCGACTTGTTTACCACAATGCGTTTCAGCCATGATCCAAACGTAGCATCGCCACGGTAATTGTCCAGGTTGCGGAAGGCGTTGATAAACGATTCTTGTAAAACATCTTCAGCCTCATCCTCACGCCCGGTTATCCTGTACGCCACATTGTACATCGACCTGGAATACAGCTTATAAATCCTGAAATGCGCATCCTGGTCGCCCGACCGGCAACGCTCCAGTAAATCATGATGCAAATTCAGGATATTCTGATCCAACACAACAAGTTCCGGTTTAATAGACACCCAAACGGCCAAACCGTTGCACGAAAGGGCTATTTTTTTATTTCAGAAAGCCCCTTTTCCTCAGCTATTTTGCGCATAAAGGCTAAGGCTTCCTCCCTATCGTTCCGGATTTCCCCCTCCAGAATGGCTTCCTTAATCCGGTCTTTAATTTCGCCAACAATAGGCCCAGGAGCTAACTTGAAAATACGAATAATCTCATCACCGGTAACGGGGGGTTGAAAATTCCGAATCTGATCCTTTTCCTCAACCTCGGCCATTTTCTTCTCCACCAGGTCGAAGTTCTTCAGAAAACGATCAACCTTCAACATGTTTTTGGAGGTGATATCCGCCCGGCATAGTTTCATCAGGTCATCAATATCATCACCGGCATCAAACAATAACCTGCGTATGGCCGAATTAGTCACTTCTTTTGCCAACGGTATCGGACGCAAATGTAACCGCACCAGGTTTTGCACCTTCACCATCTTTTCATTCATTGGGAGTTTCATTCTGCGGAAAATCCCGGGCACCATGCGTGCACCTTTGTCTTCATGTCCGTGAAACGTCCAGCCATGTTCTTTGTCGTACCGTTTGGTTTGCGGCTTGGCGATGTCGTGCAGAATAGCCGCCCACCGTAACCATAAATCATCAGAAACTTTTGCCACATTATCCAATACCTGCAGTGTGTGAAAGAAATTATCCTTATGCGCACGATTGCCCACATACTCTACCCCATGAAGCAGTACGAGTTCAGGGAAGAAAATTTTGAGCAGTCCACAATGAAACAATAACTTAAAACCATACGAGGGCACCGGACTTAAAATAATTTTGTTGAGTTCATCCGTGATGCGCTCCTGCGAAACAATTTTGATGCGCTCCGCCTGACTGATCATGGCTTCGTATGTATCGGGATCAATGTCGTAACCGAGTTGAGAAGCAAACCGTGCGGCCCGCATCATGCGCAAGGGATCATCCGAAAACGTAACAACCGGATCAACCGGAGTACGGATGATTTTTCGCTTCATATCCGCTACTCCATCGAATGGATCAATCAGGTTACCAAACGTTTCTTTATTCAAGCTTATCGCCAGCGCGTTGATCGTGAAGTCTCGCCTGACCTGATCGTCTTCCAATGTGCCATCCTCCACAATCGGCTTCCGTGAATCACCGCGGTAAGATTCCTTTCGTGCCCCTACAAACTCGAGGTTAAAATCGTGATACGGAATATGAGCCGTTCCAAAATTTTTATAGACATGAACCTGTACATCTGACCCCAATGCTTTCGCCACAGCTTCAGCCAGTCTTATACCACTGCCCACACAAACAAAATCTACATCAGAGGTTTTCCGGTTCAGGATCAGGTCGCGAACAAAGCCGCCCACCACATAGGTTTGCAGCTGAAGCTGATCAGCCGTTTCTCCGATTATCTTGAATATGGGATGAGTTAAGGACGCTGCGTAGTTCATGTAAACCTGAAAAACTCAAATTTACAGATAAATCGTGGGCTAACCTGATTGCTAATCTTTAATAAAAGTCGGGCAAGGAATGAGTTTTTCCTTTTTCTTATTCTTCGTACGCAAACTGGCCGCCAACCGGTACTTCACCCCGATTTCATGGGCGCCTCCACCGATTGGTCCGAGTTCGGAGATGGTTAGATCATAGCTATAGCTGATCTCAATTTTTTCAAGATGGAAACCCAACACCACCACCATGGCATCCTGACTAATGTTATCACTCACATTTTGTTGTATGGGAATTCCCCGATACCACAACCCCAATACCACTGGTTCGTAAAGGAAGTACGTTCCAATATCCAACTGATCGAACATACCTTGATTTTTATACACAAATGAGGGCATGATGGCTGCTACCCGATCGCGCTTTAACATACCTTGATACAACGGAATGCGTATCCCTCCATGAATAGTTGTCTTGATTGGGATAATAGCCTCCTCATCAATCATTGACCGGTTGGGGCGATTCAAATGCGATGCGGAGAAGCCAAGCCATAACCTACGACTGTAAATTAAAGCGCCTGCCCCAAAATCAAAGTAAGTCGCGCTCTGTATGTTGTTGTAATCGCCACTTGGTGGTGGGTCACCATTTCGATCAAACTCAAGTTGATCGCTGAAAATCAATTTATTGAAATCAATGTTTCGGTTACCCACACCGAAATTCAATCCAGAAGAAAAAACAAATTTATCCGACACGTTCACCCGGTAGGCATACTGTAAATTTATCTGTGTGGATTTCAGTCCAGCAGTTCCGGCCTTGTCCACCATAGCCAAAATCCCAAACCCACTGTTCAGGTAATCAATACTGAAATCGTACGAGAAAGCATACGTAACATACCCACGTGTAATATTGGGCCACTGGTTACGATGGTTGGCAATGAAGCGTTGATCGTTACCAGTACCACTGAAAGCCGGATTGAGGTACAATGGTGCCGCATAGTACTGCGAGAATTCAGGATCTTGCGCCTGAACCAACTGGCTTACAAACAATAGAAAAGCAATATATAATCCACGCTGCATCATCTGATCAAATGAATATCGCCTGTACGGGTAATGCTGTTTCCATTCTCATACTTAGCCGTTATTTTATACACATACACATCCTGCTGGCAGAGTGCTCCTTTATAATAACCATCCCAACCTACTTCCGCATTGTTCGTCTCGAACAACAATTCACCCCAACGGTTAAATACCATCATATTGAACTCTACCACGCCTCGCATCAAGGGTAAAAACACATCGTTGCGACCATCACCGGTACCGGGGCCTGAACGCCCGGGTGAGAAAGCATTGGGAATTAACAACTGCGACCCTTTTTCCACACGCACTGCCGATTGAAGTGTCGTTGTATCTGCACAGCCTGATGAATTGGAGGCGATCAGGGTGATGTCGTAAATTCCTTCTTCCGTATAATCATGAATGGGTTCGTATACCGTTGATGTTGTGCCATCACCAAAATCCCATAGGTAACTGGATGCGCCAAAGCTTCTGTTACTTGTGTACAGCCTGTCGCCCGGAATAAACACCACCTGGGGCATGATGACAAAGAGTGCGGTTGGACTTTCGTACACTTCTATGATAGCCGTTTTGGTAATTTGAACCGTTTGACCCGTTGCGTTGCTGGCTGAAAGTGTTACCGAATAAATTCCCGGTCGCGTATAGGTGTACACCGGATTAATGGCGCGCGATGTGCCTTCATTTGTTCCAAACTCCCAATAGTAAGTTGTTGGATCAGCAAATTGCGATTGATTCGTAAACGTAACGGTTAATGGTGCACAGCCTGCAGCAGGATCATAGGTAAACTCAAGTATGGGCGGAATGGGATTGATGGTAACCGTAACCGATTGCTGCTGAACGCAAATGTTGTTCGTTACCGTGAGCATGATGGTGTACGTGCCATACGTGGCATAGGTATGTGATCCTGGGTTTACAACAGAAGACGATGTTCCGTCTCCAAAATCCCATTCGTATTGCCATGGACCTGCTGTTGTGTTGTTGGTGATGGTTACCGTTGAATTTGGAAGTGTTTGTGTACCCGGTGTGGCTGTAAAATCGACAACGATGTTATCAAAGATCGGTACCGTAAAAAGTCGCTCGATTATTCCACTTTGACAGTTGGCAAAATTTCGCGTTTGTAAGGTAACGCGAACATCCTGTTGCGTGGCCGTGCGGTTGAAATCAAAATCCAATATGGCGTTGGCTGATGTTGTACTGGAAATAATCACTCCATTTACTTCTATTATCCAGGTGTATTCTGGTAATCCCTTTTGCTCCGCCTCGAAACGCATGAGCATATGATTGCAATCAAACGCCAACGTATCGGAAATAAAGTCAGAAGAAGGTATCGGTGCAATGCGTATGGTTCGGGTTGAGTCTCTGAAGCAACCAGTATTCAAAGTCGCGCGAAGCGTTACCTGAAAATCTTTGATTACCTGTGTGGTATTTTCAAACAAGTAACTAAACGAAGGTATTGTTCCCGTACTGATGTCATCCAACACACCATTTGCATCACTCACTAACCATCGGTATTCAGAGGGGTTAAGCGCCTGTGTTGAATTATCGACAGAAAAGTTTACGGTTTGCGGAGAGCAATTCGTGTCGAACGGAGAATAGTTTGTAGAGATGAAACCCGATTGTGGCCCGGGAAACACGGTAATCGTAATCGGTGCCGATATGCGTTCACACCCATCAACGGTTACCACACGTAAGCGAATCTGGTAATCTTTGTTGACTGTACCGAAGTTATCAAAATCGCGAATGAATTGATTTGAAAAACCCGGGTCGGTTGGTCGTTGAATGGAGTCTTCCTGAAAACCCGAACCCGAATCCACTTCCCAAATAAAACGATCGATGGTTGCTGGTTGTCCGCCTACTGAATTATTGGTGAACGTAACGCGCAACACACTGCACCCTGAAGTGATATCAGAAACAAATGCAGCATTCGGAAGCGGATCAACTACTACGGTTTGCACAATCATTTCTGAACAGCCTCCCTGATCGGTTGTTACGCGCAGCGCAACCTCATAACTTCCGGCTGGGCCAAGATTGTGCGTAAAGTTTCGCTGATTATCCAATGCAGTATCTTTGGTAAACGTTACGCCATCGTAATCCATATCCCACTCCCACAACACCATTTGCTGCCCATTAACTGAGTTGTGCGTGCTGATGTCTGTAAAAGAAGTTTCAGATCCTTCACAAACTTCATTGAATGTAAACCCGGGATCAGGCTTGTTCCATACCTGAATCTGTATTTCATCAATGCTTTCGCAGGAGGTCACGTTATCACGAATAACCAACCGTGCCCGGTAGATACCCGGATTCAAATAGCTTTCATCAAACGGACCGAGTTGGGTGTTGGAAAATCCGGCAGCAGGTTCACGTCTTATGAGCGCGTTCGTTTCATCATAAAACTCCCAACGCCATTGCGTTTCCGGGGTAATGGTTCCTACTGAAACATCTGCCAATCGCGCATTGAATGTGGTGAAAGGTGCATTGGCTTCCTGGCAAAAATCCGGAGCTATGGGATTTCCGCTTAAATCCTGCACCTGAATTTGTGCCACCAACGAAGGCGAAATGGTTACGGTGCTTTCAAAAATCACCTCGCAGTTTCCGGCTGCATTGGCATCGCGAACGGTTAGCCGGATAAGTTTCTGACCAGAGGTTGGATAACTGAATGTCGGATTGGTTTGCGAACTGGTGCCCAAGGGTGCTCCTGCACCCGTGTTGTTATCATAAAACTGCCAATTGTAAACGAAGTTTGCTCCTGCTATGCCTGGCGTTTCATTATCAAAGTAGATGTCATCTCCAATACAAAAGATGGACTGAACCGGTCCGCCTGAATTACCCAAACGTGTTAGAAAGGAAGGCACAGGTGCCGGTACAATCACAACACGTCCTGTTGTTATTTGCGGAGGATTGTCACCGTTAACCAAATCACCATTAACGGGATTGAATGGATTGGCATCTAATAAATTATTGTCATACGGATTACATTGATTCCAGTTTTTTAAGGTCAGTTCAAACTCGCGACCAATATCTGCAAGCGTAGTAACGGGAACATCAATCAACAAACTCTGTTGTCCGGGTGCCAACACGGGATAAATGGGATTTGTGTTCGGTGCAGGATTGAAGTATGGAAAACCACCCGGAGTAACACCCCCAACCTGCACACCTGGAATCTGATTGCCTAATGGACCTGTTCCATAAATCCATTGAATCCAACGTGCTTCATTATTCTCGCGTGTGGCGCGCGGAAAACAATTCCAGTCGCTGTTATCGGTGAAGCGAACACTTGCAGCATATCCGGCACACACCCGGTACTCGGCAGGATCCATGGATATGATATCATTCGTCCAGACAACAACTTGTGTTTGAATAGGTACCACACTTCCACGTGGGTTGCAGGCGTTCGATGCATCAATGATTACATCATACCCACATTCAACCGGAGAGTTCGGATAGGTGTGTTGAATCACAACACCTGTGGGATTTACCTGAACGTACACTTCTTCAGGACTACCATCTCCCCAATTAACAAAATACTGTGTACCCGGTGTTGAAGATAGATAGAGTGTTTCAATCTGAACCGTAAAAGGCGCACACCCACGACTGCTGGTAAGAAAGGCAAAACCGGGCTCCATAATCCCGGCACATTGCGCAGACGCCTGATACCAACCTAAAAATAATAATGCAAACAGCAGGAAAACTCCTGACCTCACTCCCATCTTAAAATCGATTAGTTAGCTAACCGATTAAAGCCAACACACTACAGACAACTGCGAATTAATACCTATGGAACCGAAAAGAAACCATGCGTATTACTGATTGTCGATGAGTGGAACTTTAGGGGAACCAGTTACCGGAATATGGGGATAAAGGACGGGGTTAATTCCAGAAACCTTCCTTGCTATTGAAGGTTGGACACGGAATGAGGCGGTATTTCTGCTTCACACTTCGCTGTACCGGTTTGGTTGAAAACTGATACACCAATGAAATTTCATGTGCCCCTCCTGATGTGGTTTGCAGTTCGGATATCGAGAAATCATAGCTATACCCGATGTTTAGGTTTTTCATGTAAAGTCCGAGTTGAATAATCAACGCATCAGAAGACATGTTGTTGATCACATTCTTTTCCCAAGGCTTTCCACGATACCAGATACCTACCGATACCGGATCGATATGGTAGTTTACGCCCATATCAAATTGCGAAAAAGATTTGCCTTGCCAACGATACATGATAGAGGGCGTAAGGTAGGAAACACGATACGACCTGGAACGAAGCCCTCCGTCTGAAAGGTCCAAACGAAAGCCGGCATGCAAGGTTCCTTTCATAGGCAGGCGGCTTACATCTCCAAGCACAGAAAGGTTGGGTTGATTCATATGATGGAAAGCAGCGCCAATCCAAAACGCACGGTTGTATAACAAGGCACCCGATCCAAAATCAAAATAACTTTGTCGGCCGATGCGATCCTGATCCGGATCAATGGAGTAATACTGACCATCACGTTCAAACTCCAGGCCATCGCCTAAACGCAACCTACTTCTGTCTATTCCATTTGTACCATAACCAAAATATAACCCCGGAGAAAAAACCCAGTTGTCGGTAATCTTTACTTTGTAGGAATACAACACCCCAACGGTTGAGGTACGCCAACCAGCCGAACCCATTTTATCCGTTGTAGCCAGAATACCAAATCCACTGCGCAGTTCATCAATAAAAATATCATACGAAGCGGCATACGTGGCAAAAGCTTGCGGCAGGTTGGGCCACTGTACGCGATGGTTGAACGTTACACGTTGCTGCGGAGTAATACCCGTAAAGCCCGGGTTCAAATACAGCGGAGCCTGATAGTATTGAGAAAACTGAATGTCCTGCGCATGTGCACTTAGTACAATCAACATTCCAAAAAATAAACCTGATAGTTTCAAGCGCATAGGGTCTTCAAGTTATCGAATCAAGGTTACATCTCCAATCTGTGTGGTTCGTTGCCCATCTACGAGGCGCAGCACCAACTTATACACGTACACACCCGAAGGAAGTAAATTTCCATTTCGGTCGTAGCCATCCCAACCGCGTAACGGTTGTCCCGGTGAATTCCGGCTTTCAAAAATCAAATTACCCCATCGATCAAAGATTTGCATGTTGAACGAGTTGGGCTCATTGATGTTGATACCGCGTACATATGGCAGGAACACATCGTTCACACCTCCCGGCCCCGGCACACCGCCATTCGGTCCGGATGGGTCAGGTGTAAAGGCATTAGGTATACGTACCTGACCACCTTCACGTGCAACAATTTCTTGCGTGGCCGTATCTCTACACACTACATTACCACGTGTTTCCTGCATCACCAGGGTAATGGTATAAAGCCCCTCCACCGGATAGAAATAGGTGGGATCAGATTCTCCCAACAGTCGGGTTACAATATCATCTGTGTCACCAAAATTCCATAAGAATGAAACTTCATCGGAAGGCACATTGGTTGGCTGTGAGAAATTAAACGTTACCAACTCAGTATCCGGAACAAACAACGTTGTAGGACGTGCCTGGAAGGCAGCTTGAGGGGTCGGGTAAATTCTTACCGGGCTTTTCCCGGGCATTGCGTTCGCTCCCACACCAGAGTTATCGGCTAAGGCGAATTGTCCGGTAATGGTATTGGACGCGCGCAAGAAAATAGTGTAGTCACCCGGGTTAGCAATAAAAAAAGTTGGATTATCCAGATTCGAAACAGCCTGTACCACTCCGTTTTGATCGATCAATTGCCACTCAAATAAATTACCGGTAGAGTTATTCGTAACCTGGATAGCGGAAGGGAAGCACGCCTCAAGCGGAGTGTAATCAAAATCTGCCACCAAAGGAGGAAGAATGAGGTTGATTGTTTTAGTAAAGGTATTGCTACAATCAAGGCCAGCAGCCTGTGCATCAATATTGATGGCAGTTATACTGACATCTCTTGGACCCGGACCGGTATAATCAACAACAAACGGTCCAACTCCAGATTGTGTTTGAGGAGTAGCTCCTATACCAAAATCCCATTCATACGAGAAATCAGAACCATCAACCGGACTTGATGTATTTGTGAATGTAAGTGTTGCAGCATTGCCGATCATAGGTGGAATAACTCCTTCATCAAATGAAGCTGTAACCGACCTATAAACCGTAATCGGAATAATCATTTCCGGTGAAGGACAATTTCCATTATTTGCCACATACACCACTTCGTAAATGATAGGATTAAGTGTGGATGTATTCGTAAAGGTATAGCTAACCTGTTGCGTGGTGCGCACATCAAGTTCTTGACCAACATTTCCTTGCTCGCGATAGAACCAACGATGCGTGGCCGCACCGATGGAGCTGTTGAAGAAGTTGATGGTTTCTCCACTACAGATCTCATCTTTATCCGGGAAGATGTTTACAAAAATTTCAGGGAATACAGAAATAGTTTCAAAGTGTACATCCTGGCAAATATCCAATGGCGGATCAAGTGTAGTCTGTAGCGTCACCTTGTAATCGATGGTACCCGTAGGTGAAGGATTCACAAACTCATGAGTAATGGTGGCATTGGCCTGCGTTGATCCTGCGGTGAACACCGTTTCTGTTCCATCAAACCAGCGCCAGGTATACGTTACACCTGCTACCTGGTTGTACTGAAATTCAGCAGTGAACGGAGAGCAACCATTTACCGGTCCAACAATGCTAAACGTTGCATCGGTCTCTCCTACCGTTACGGTTACCGTCTCTCCTGCCGGAGTAAACGGACAACCATTCACATCGGATACTGCTGTTAATTCATATGTTGTCGTTTGTGTTGGTGATACCGGAATCACGCGAATGTTTCCAAGTCCGGTTAACGTAATCGGTGTTGATCCGTTTGCATCTGTGGCTGTGTAGGTAGCTTCAAACGGAGGCTGACCATCCAACTGCAATACCAGGAATTGAGTTTGTCCCACACAAAGCGCCAGGTCATTCGTTAACCAGCGACCACCTACTGTAGGTGCAACCGTAACGACCATCGTGGCAGGGTTGCCTACGCATGCAGTTGGAGCCGGACCTGTTAGTGTTATCTGGTATAAAACGGTACCTGGGAAGAAATCAGCATTACTTAACGTCTCGTTTATAGCATTGCCTGTATTAGGTGATGTGAAGCCTGTAATATTTGTACTGGATGATGTGGCTGTCCAGTTAAATACGGTACCAGCTACCGGGCTGGTTAACGGAACATTAATGGACTCATCATCACATATGGTTATGGCCGGAGGCAAGCCTGTTATGCTTGGTATCGGATCAACGGTAACATTAATCACTACTGGTGTTCCCTGACATCCGGCAGGACTTGTTGGTGTAACCGTATACACCACATTGCCCGGGGTATTACTATTATTAAATAACGTCTGGAATAACAAGCTTCCTGCACCGGGTGATGCACCCACAATATTGGCGTCAGCAACAGCCGTCCAAACTCCAATGGTATTCGTCACATCGTAGGTAAACGAAATATTGATGTTGCTTCCACTACAGATTTGTTCGGCTAGTGAAGATGCTGTAATAGTTGGCCTTGGATTTACAGTAACAACCACCTGAACACCATCACCAACGCAACCAACTGTAGGCGTTTGAGGACGCAGTGTATACGTTACTTTTTGTGGCAACGCAGTTGGGTTATCCAGAATATCATCCAACAGACTGTTGTTCGTAAATATGGTGCCAATTGGAGAAAATCCGGTAACACCACCTTCAGGCACTACATTAACCAATTCAAACTCAACCACACCTGCAGATGGAGCAGTGGTGGATGTTAAACTAAACCCGGTTGGTATTCCTTCACAAACCGTAACATTAATAGGCGTCACCGTAACTTTTGGTTTTGGCTCAATGCTCACTACCACATCTACAAAATTGCCCGTACACCCATTGCCGGTTTTGGCACCATTGGCTACAGGTGTGATGCGATAGGTTACCGTTTGAGGTGAGTCGTCATTATTGACCAGGTTATCCGTAATTACATGCCCTTGCGGCAAATTGCTTTGAATCGGGAAGAAACCGGAAACAAGACCTGAACTGGCAAATGCCTGATAATTAAAAGTGATGATACCGGCAGAAGGAACTGTTGGTGAATTTAATACAATGTTGGTAAGTGTATTACTACAGATATCAGTTGTATTGTTAACTGGAGCAGCTACTACGGCAGGCTCAACACGCAATACAATGGCACGTTCAGGTCCGCGGCAACCCGCTGCGGTAACCGGAACAACATTGTAGGTTACGGTTAATACCCCGTTGGTGTTGTTGACAAATACATCGTTGCGGATTTCATTGATGTCGGTTGTATTGCGTGGTGTTGCTGCATTAAAGGTGATCGGTGTTAACCCGGCATCCACCACAATCGACATAATATCGTAATCCGCTGCGATGGCACTGGTTGGACTGGTGCCTAAAATAATGTTCGAAGCTTCATTGCTACACACAATCGCATCCAGGTTCGAGGCCATGGATGGCGCAGGATTTACCGTAAAGATCACGGTTCCTTCATCACCTAAACAACCGTCAGCTGAAACCGGTACCACGCGATAACGCGCCTGTAACGGACTGTTGGTGGTGTTGGTGAAGAAATCATTTTGAATAGCGGTAGCCGGCTGCGCATTTCCGATAGACGCATTACCAGGGCCGGGTTGTAAACCAATATCCCAATTGATTTGGGTAATGTTGTAAGAAACTGCTGGTGCAGAACCCGGTGCCACTGCAAGTAGTACACCTGTGGTTACATCGCTACAAGCCGGCAACGGACTTAAGGCAGGATCAAGTACCGGTTCAGGATCAACTGTAACAACAACTGTTGCAGGATCACCCAAACAGCCTTGCGCACTTACCGGAACAATCGTGTATTCAACAGTAAGACTTCCATTTGTCGTGTTTGTAAAACGATCATTCAAAATGGCATTTGCATTCACACCATTCTGTACACTTGAATTTCCTGCAGCAGGTGTTAGTCCACCTGCAACTGTTATATTAACAATATTGAATGCGGCTGCAGGAACAGACAAACCGTTAGTAGAAAGTACAATGTTTGTTCGAACATCGCTACATACCGTTACATCCAGATTCGGGTTCAATACAGGCTCAGGATTAACCGGAACCGTAATAACAAATGGATTACCCACACAACCTTCCGGATTCGATGTAGGCGTTACCGTATAAACAGCGTTCAATGGCCCACCGGTTTCATTGTGTAACGTTTCAGCAAGCGGACCTACACCAGCTCCTGCCCCACCGGTAATACCAGGAGCATATGTGGCTGTCCATGTAAAGGTGGAAGGAACAAGATTTGATATATCGTCCTGCGGATTCAGATTGAATGGAACATCGGAGCACACGGCAGCGCGCGTTACATTGGCACCAACCGGTTGCGGGTTAACCGGTACGGTAATGGTGAATGTACTGCCCGGACAAGAACCTCCGGAAGCAGGTGTAAGTGTAAACACTGCATTCAATACACCTCCGGTAAGATTTTGTAAAGTACCGGTAACATTTCCGGTTCCAATAGCTGCCCCTCCGGAAAGACCAAAGTCGTAAACCGCAGTCCACGTAAACGTTGAAACGATTCCATTGGTGATTTCATCTTGCGGATCAAAAGAGAAAGCTACATTGGAGCAAACAGCAGCCTTGATGGCATCTGCACCAACCGGTTCAGAACTTACCGGAACAGTGATCACAAAAGGAGTTCCCGGACAACCGTTGCTGGATGTTGGTGTTACGGTATAAACTGCATTCAATACGCCTCCCGAATTATTACTTAATGTTTCAGCAATAGGCCCGGTACCTGCTGCGGCACCACCACTTAGTCCGGCATCATACGTGGCCGTCCAGGTGAACGTTGACGTGATGCCGTTGGTAATATCCAGTTGCGGATTGAAGTTAAATGGAACATCTGAGCATACAACCGCCTTGGTATCATCGGCACCAACAGGTTCAGAACGAACCGGAACAGTGATGGTAAAGTTAGACCCCACGCAGTTTGTAACTGTTGAGGTTGGCGTGATGGTGTACACCGCATTCAGTGTTCCTCCAGAAACGTTATTCAGTGTTTCTGCAAGCAATCCCGTTCCATTGCCCGATCCACCAGTAAGGCCCGGATCGTACACAGCCGTCCAGGAATAGGTTGCCGTAATGGAGTTAGAAACATTATCCTGTGGATCGAACGAGAAGGCCGCATCGGAACATACCGCTGCTTTTACGGTATTAATCGCCAACGGTTCGGGATCAATCGGAACGGTGATGGTAAACGTACTGCCCGTACAGCCGTTGGTTGAGATCGGTGTAACCGTGTAGACTACATTCAATTGTGCAGATGTGAGATTGGTGAGCGTTTCTGCAACAGCACCATTTCCATTACCCGAACCACCTGTAATACCAGCAGGGTATGCTGCTACCCAGCTAAAGGTTGAGGTAACGCCATTGGTGATTTCTGCTTGCGGATTGAAACTAAAAGCTACATCGGAACATACCGGAGCTTTAACAGCATCCGCACCAACGGGTTCAGGATTGACCTGAACCGTAATGGTAAAATCAGCACCTACGCATCCGTTGTTAGAGGTTGGCGTGATGGTATAAACGGCATTTAACTGACCACCGGTTAGGTTGGTTAATGTTTCTGAAAGCAATCCTGTACCAGCACCTGCGCCACCCGATAACCCGGCATCATAAACGGCTGTCCAGGCAAACGTACTGGTAACACCGTTGATGATATCATTTTGCGGATTAAAATTGAAAGCAACATCGGAGCATACCGGAGGGCGAACCGCATTTGAACCCACCGGTTCAGGATTGACCGGAACTGTAATCGTGAAGTTTGTACCCACACATGAACCTGCTGTGGTTGGTGTGATGGTGTACACCGCGCTGAGTTGCCCTCCTGTTTGGTTGGTGAGGGTTTGATTGATTATACCCACACCATTGGCAGCACCACCTGTTAATCCGGCAGGATATACAGCAGTCCACGTGAACGTGGCTACCGTTCCGTTTGTGATCTCTGCCTGAGGATCAAAACTGAATGGACTATCAGAACATACAGCGCCCTTTGTACTGTTGGCGGCTACCGGTTCTGAATCAATCGGAACAGTTATCGTGAACTGATCACCCACACAACCATTAGATGAGGTTGGCGTAATGGTGTAGGTGGCATTCAATGCTGCACCCGTAAGGTTTGTTAATGTCTCGGCAATATTTCCAACTCCGGCACCTGCACCTCCACTTAGTCCTGCTGCATAGGAAGCCGTCCAGGTGAACGTTGATGCCACACCGTTTGCTACGTCATCCTGTGGATTGAAGTTAAAGGCAACATCAGAACATACGATGGCCTTAATATCATTAGCGCCAACTGGTTCAGGGTTAACTGGAACGGTAATAGTAAATGAATTTCCAACACAGCCAGCCGTTGAGGTTGGTGTAACGGTATAGACAGCATTCAAAGCGCCACCTGTTAAATTCTCAAGCGTTTCAATTATTGTTCCCGTTCCATTATTCACACCTCCGGTTAAACCGCCATCATACGCAGCTGTCCACGTGAAATTTGAAGCAACACCGTTGGTGATATCCAATTGTGGATTAAAGCTGAATTGAACATTTGAACATGCTGCGGCTTTTGTAACATTGGCGCCAACAGGTTCCGGATTAACCGGAACGGTGATCGTGAAGTTTGCGCCCACACAGCCATCAACAGATGTTGGCGTAACGGTATAAACTGCACTCAACTGACCAGCAGTTAAATTCACCAACGTTTCGGCTACGTTGCCCGTACCGTTTCCTGCACCACCGGTTAGTCCGGCAGGATAAACAGCGGTCCATGCAAAGTTGCTGGCTACGCTGTTGGTGATTTGTGTTTGCGGATCAAAACTGAATGCATCGTTTGAACAAACTACAGCTTTGGTTTGGTTGACGGCAACCGGTTGAGGATTTACCGGCACTGTAATAACGAATGGTGGATTACCCACACAACCTCCGCCTACAGCAACCGGCACAACCGTATACACAGCATTGATTGGCGCTGAAGTGAGGTTTACCAACGTCTCAGCAATCGCTCCATTTCCATTGCCGGCTCCACCGGAAAGTCCTGCGCCATACGAAGCGGTCCAGGTAAACGTGCTGTTTACACCATTGGTGATATCATCCTGTGGATTAAAGCTGAAGGGAACATTGGAGCATTGTGCAACCTTGGTCACATCAGCACCAACAGGTTCCGTATCTATCGGCACCGTAATGGTGAACGGATTGCCATCGCAATTGGCGGCTGAACGTGGGATGATCGTATAAACCACATTGAGCACACCACCTGTTAAGTTAGTTAATGTTTCAGCAACCGGGCCTGTACCGTTGGTTGCGCCACCGGTTATTCCTCCCGGATAAACGGCTGTCCAGCTAAAGGAAGCGGGAACTCCATTAGTAATTTCGGCCTGCGGATCAAAACTGAATGGCGCATCGGAACACACTACAGCTTTAATTGAATTCGCTCCAACCGGCTCAGGATTAACCGGAACAGTTACCGTAAAAGGTGTTCCCACACAAATATCAGGAGTTGATGTTGGTGTTACGGTAAATACTGCATTCAGTTGAATGTTGGTCTGATTCACCAACGTGCCCACCACATTACCTACACCGTTGGCTGCGCCACCCGTTAATCCGACTGGATAGGCTGCTGTCCAAGTATACGTAGCCGTTACCCCATTGGTGATAAACGTTTGCGGATCGAAACTGAACGCTACATCGGAACATTGAACGGCCACGGTGGTATTGGCACCAACTGGTTTCGGATTAACCGGAACGGTGACAGTAAAGGTTGCTCCTGCACAACCACTAGCAGATGTTGGCGTAACCGTGTACACCGCACTGATCTGGCTGGTTGTAATGTTTGTAAGCGATTCATTGATTGACCCAACACCATTCCCTGCTCCTCCAGTTAAACCAGCAGGATAAAAGGCTGCCCAAGTAAATGAACTAACTAGGGTGTTCGTAATATTTCCCTGAGGATTTATGCTGAACGCTACATCGGAACAAAATACAGCGGCTGTAGAATTGGTTGACGTTGGCTCAGGATTAATCGTAATAACAATGGTTTCAGCAACGCCTGTACAACCCGCTCCAGAAGTTGGCGTTATGGTGTAGGTTGCCGTAATCGGAGCATTTGATGTGTTAACCAACACATCCGTTATGTGCAGGGTACCTGGGGCACCGGCCGCCACATTTATTCCGGCTGAACCTTGAGTAGATCCATCCGACATAACCGGAGCAGCCCAGTTGAATACGGTACCCGGAGGAAGGTTAAGCGGAGATAAGAAAATTTCTTTGTTAACCGGTTGATTACTACAAATGGTTCGGGTTTGACCGGAAGCAACTACCGGAGCGGGATTAACGGTAACAATCACATCCTGTGCAGGTCCGGCACACCCTGCCGGGGATGTAGGCGTTACCCGATAGGTGACTGAACCTACCGCACCAGAAAAATTAGTTAGTGCCTGGTTGATTTGTCCGGTGCCATTGTTACCCACTGCTGTTCCACTAACCAAGCCCGTAACACTCGTTACAATCCAGTTAAATGTAGATGCGCCAATACTCGAAGTAAGTGTTAAAACATCCTGCGTGGCCTGTCCGCTACACAAAGCAGCTGTTGGCAAGGAAGTCATGACCGGACGATCGTTAGCGTTAATGACTAATGTTGCAGCAGCACCTGAACAACCCGTAGGTGAAACTTCTTCTACTCGCAACGTAACAGAATTTGCTGTTCCAAAATCAACAGTAACCTGATTCAATCCTACACCACTGGCTGCGCCTACAATAGCAGCATCACCTGCGATAACAGACCACGTATAGGTTGAAAGTGGGTTTGACGTTGCAGTTTGATAGACCACACCGGTTTGCTGTTTACATACCGGAGTGGGGCCAGTGATTACATTGGCTGCAGGACTGGATTCAACCGTAATACTGAACGGTTGCGGATCACCCACGCAGCCATCTGCAGAAGTTTCAGTAACACTGATGTTATATACATCTGGATTAGGAGCATTTGTTAAGCCCGGGAATTGAAGCAATACAAAAAAGTCATTCACGCCACCACCGGCAAACCGTTGATAGATGCCCGGGTTATCAGGAGGTAAATTCCAGGTATAGGTAGAGCCTGGATTGATGGTTTGAATTTGATACAACACCGTTGTAGGGCCAACGCAAACATTCGTGCCCCCAATAATCGGATTGATACCCGGCCGCGGATTAATCCTGAATTCTACTTCCGCAACATTTTCGCAATTTGTTAGTGTATTGGTTACGCGTGCGAAAAACGTTTCACCATCACTTACATTATCTACATCCGTTGGAGAAGCAACGGGAGTAGTGAGTGCAACATCCGTAAACCACGCCACTGATCTGTTTGCTACTATGCCATCAGCAACAGCTGCATCATAAATAGTAAGGTCAACATTGTTGATTTCGCCACCGCCAATATTTTCTTCACAGAAGGCAGGGTTTTGATTATCAATTGCCGGCAGTGGATTAACGGTAAAGTTTACTACACCAATATTTTGACAATTTGGCATCAAGCTGGTTTCTGTTACACGAGTGTGATATGTATCACTATTAGTAATATCCTCACTAGTAACATCGGGAACAGGAATTAATAACGCAGCATCCCTAAACCACTCGACCGTACAAGTTGCACAACCTCCTGAGATGGCGTTATTGTATTGAGTCAAGTCAATTCCTGTCGCAATTCCACTTCCAAATGTATCTTCACAAAGATTATTCGGTGCAGGATCAATGGCTTGAGGTAAGGGATTTCGCGTATAAATAACCTGACTATTAGTAGAACTACATAAACCTAAAGCACTTGTTACAGTCCATGTGAAGGTGGTGTTGCCTACAGGTAATCCTGTCACTGCTGAGGTCGGATCGTTGATATCGGCAATTAGGGGAAGACTTGTGCCCGATCCAGAAACTAATACATTATCAAAACGATGAAACTCATCGCCAGCATTGTTAAAAACCCTGACAACAACTACAAGGTTATTTCCAGTGAGACCATTAACTGAGAAAGTTGAAAAAACGCCATCATTACCAGTTTCACCTACTAGTTCTCCAATCAGTATTTCTGGATTGCCATCGATTTGGTAATAAGCCCTGATGTACTCAGGCCCTTCCATATTACCGACCGAATTAAATTCAGATAATTGAATTGATATAGAGATATTAGGAATAGCCGTTATTGGAATAGTGGCTGAACGCCAAATTAATTCAGCATTAACATCCCGCGCCTCCATTAATCCATTAGTTACTTCAAGGTAATCATCCGCAGCTAGCAATGTATTGGCATTAGGCGCTTCGATTGACCAAGTGTTGCTCGGGTGAGTAAATATTAGGGCGTGTGCATTTGGACCAGAAAGACCTAATCCATTATCTAGTGTAGGAAAAGTTTCATAATACAAGGCATTACCAACACTCCATGTACCCGTTCCTCCATTGTCGGCAGGAGTTGCCGCCAAAAGGACATCCGGATCACAGGTTGAAAAGGGAATACCCGCATCCGCTGGGGAAGGAAGACGATCAAATATGATTGTTAACGTAGCACTGTTTACATCCAAACATGGTCCTGCCCCATCCGGATCAACAGCCACTAAACGTAATTGTACTGAGCCCGCTGCAAAGTCTGCCGCTGTAGGCCTATACTGATCATTTATATTCGGGCCAACGATAGCCGCGCCTGGATTTGCATTGTTACTGGTAAAAGTTCCAGTTCCATTAATAATTTCCCAGCGTCCTTGCTGCCCTGCTCCGGCACCTGCACCAACTGTTCCGGTAATGGGTATAGGCGCCAGTAACGTTCCATCAACACAGGTTGTAAAACCTGCAGGAACATTCGCTGTAGCTGGGCGGCTAAACGTGATATTTACAAAATCATCTTCTTCCGGACAAGTTCCGCTTGCAATCCTCCAACGTAATTGGTAAGTGCCATACACCATAGCCCCTGCAAGATCTACTGTAGAGGTTGGCGAATTTGGTGAATTGATGGTTAACGTTCCACCCGCAGGGGCACTTGTAACCGACCATGTTCCTGTTCCAATAATTGGTGCGTTACCTGCC